>NZ_JBIRHH010000008.1:242621-402110 GCF_044328425.1 Streptomyces sp. NPDC017943
GGCCTTGCCCGTGTCCTTGGAGGCCGTGCCTTGGGTGCCCCCGGCGACGGGCTTGCCGTCGGTCCGGAAGACGGCGGTCGGCCGGTCGACGTGGGGCGCGGCGGGCTTCGCGGACTTCCCGTCGCTGTCGCCGCCGTCGCCCTCGGTGGTGTCCTTGGTGTCGGCCTTGCCGGTGTCCTTGGTGTCGGCCTTGCCCGTGTCCTTGGAGGCCGTGCCTTGGGTGCCCCCGGCGACGGGCTTGCCGTCGGTCCGGAAGACGGCGGTCGGCCGGTCGACGTGGGGAGCGGCGGGCTCGTCACCGTCGCGGCCCTTGCCGGTCCGACCGGCGTCCGTGGCGTCGGCAGGGTCCTCGTCGGCGGTGGTGTCGGCGTCGGCGGTGGCGTCCGAGGCCGCGTCCCCCTTCGCGGCGGGGGCCTCGGTGGCGGACCCGGCGGAACGGTCCGCCTCCGGCTCACCGTCCTCGTCGCCCCGTGCGTCGTCGGACCCCGGCTTCCGGTCGGGCTCGCCGTCCTCGCCGTCCTGGTCGGCCGTGGCCACCCACGCGGCGACGGCCTCCCTGAGCCGCCCGTCACGGTCGGAGGCGTCCTCGTCCCGCCCGGCGGCACCGGCGTCGTCGCTTCCCTCGCCGGAAGCCTCGGCCGACGCGGCGTCCTCGTCACCGGCGCCGCCACCCCGGGTGTCACCCGGCTCGGCGTCCGCCCCCGAGTCGCCCTCGGCGCGCTCCGCCTCCCGCGTGCCGGCGTCGCTCCCGGCCTGCTCGGCGCTCGCGGTCGTGTCGGCCGCGTCAGTCGTGCCGGTCGTGTCGGTCGCGTCCGGCTCGGCGTCCGTACGCTCCGGCTCCGCCTCGGCGGACGCGGCCTTCGCGTCCCCGTCCGCGGGGACGGACAGGACGCGCGTCGCCGTGTCGACGCCACCGCGCCCCGCGGAGGAAGTCTTCGAACTCTTCGCGTCCCGGGCCACCGCGAGCCGCGGATCGGCGGACTCGCTCCTGGCCCCGGGAACCGGACCCGCGCTCCCCGACGTCGGTTCTGCCGACGACTCGCGCTGCTTCGACCTGTCGGGGGACTCGCCCGCCACCGATGCCTCCTCCTCGCGCCGCACCACCCGCGAACGCGTACCGAACCTCTACCGCCGCCCTGACCCCGCACACCGGCGCTGTCCGAACCATGTACCAGTGTCCTGTGCGCGGACCAGATCCATCCGGTAGACGAGAACGACATACCTACTGGTTCCACTACGAACCGGTCACGCACCCTCGACAGACCAATGTGAGAGGGGTCACCCTGTCTTTCATCCACGCGGGGAGGCATGGATGGGCAGGAGCCGCAGAACACTTCCGGAGGAGCTTCTGCTGCTGGCGTTGGACCCGGCCACGGGTACCACTGCACAGCCGCAGTCGCTCGACCTGGGTCTGGCCGGAGCACAGCTAGTGGAGCTGGCGCTGGCCGGACGGATAGCCCCGGACGGGGATCGTATCGCCGTGGTGGCACCACGGCCGACCGGAGATCCGACACTGGACTGCGCGTTGGAGTTGCTGCGAAGGCGTGGCGCTCCCGTGCGTGCCGTCCACTGGATCGGCGGACCCCGACTGGGGCTCCGTCAGACCTACCTCTCGCATCTGGAGCGGTGCGGCATGGTGCATGCCGTGGCGGGCCAGATGTGCGGAGTGCTGCCGACGACTCGCTACCAGGCGACGGACACCGAGATCAGCCGGGAGATCAGGGCCCGGCTGGACTCCGCGATCCGCACCGGCGTACCGCCGGACCCGCGGACCGCGGCGCTCGCCGCGCTGGCCCACGCGGTCGGACTGGGCAAGCACCTGTACCCGGGCAACGAGGGACGCTCCTCTCGCTCCCGGCTCAGGGACCTGATCAGGCACGACCCCATGGGCGGCCTCGTCGCGCACGCCGTGATGGACGTCCAGAACGGCGTGGGGGCACAGCCGCGCCGCAACCCGGCCCCGCCCGGCCGCCAGGCCGCCGGCGGACCCGGGCCCGCACCGGAACCGGCCCGGGGTGTTCCGATGCAGCCGCGCCACGGAAGCATGGCGCGCGCCGCGGTCCACTGACCGTCCGCGACCCGAACCGCCCGACGACCGGAACACCTCACGGGACCCCACGAGCCCGGTCACGGGAGCCGCTGTCCGAGCGGGGTGGCGAGAGCCGGCGCTCTCGCCACCCCGCTCGGGCGTGCCGTGGCGCGTCGGACTGGCGTGTACCCGTCGCACATCCACCGTTTCCCAGCGGTGGCGAGCACCTTGGTGGCAGTCTGCTCAACAGCAGATACGCAAAGTAGAGGCACGCAGCCGGAGGTGCACGTCCCGTGGCGTCCAATGTCAATCCCACCGTCAGGAGGCGCCGGCTCGGCCAGGAGCTCCGCAGGCTCCGGGAGCTCAAGGGCATGACGGCCGAAGAGGTCGCCGAGCGGCTGCTGGTGTCCCAGTCGAAGATCAGCCGGCTGGAGAACGGGCGGCGCAGCATCAGCCAGCGCGACGTGCGCGATCTGTGCGGGGTCTACGAGGTCGAGGACCAGCGGATCGTCGAGTCGCTGATGCAGATGGCCAAGGACTCGCGCCAGCAGGGCTGGTGGCACGCGTTCGGCGACATCCCGTACAGCGTCTACATCGGCCTGGAGACGGACGCCGAGTCGCTCAGGGTCTACGAACCCCAGATCATCACGGGCCTGTTGCAGACCCGCGCGTACGCCGAGGCCATCATCCGGGGCGGGTCGCCCGAGGCGTCGGACGCGGACCACGACAAGCGCGTCGAGGTCCGGCTGCGCCGGCAGGGACGTATCACCGCCGAGACGGAGCCGCTGCGGCTGTGGGTGGTGCTGGACGAGGCGTCCCTGCACCGGGTCGTCGGCAGCCGCCCGGTGATGCGCGAACAGCTGGAGCACCTCATCGAGATGTCGCAGCTGCCCCACATCACCGTGCAGGTCCTGCCGTTCGAGGTCGGCGCCCACGCGGGCATCAACGGCCAGTACTCCATCCTGGAGTTCGCCGACGCGGCCGACTCCAGCGTCGTCTACATCGAGGGCGTCACCAGCGACCTGTACCTGGAGAAGCCGCTCGACGTGCAGAAGTACACGGTGATGTACGAGCACCTGCGCGCCCAGGCCCTGAACGTGGACCAGTCCCGGCAGCTCATCGAGCGTCTGGCCAAGGACTACGCGCGCTGAGCGGCACCGGAGGACGACCGTCCGCCGGACGGGCCGCCGGATGCTACACCTCTGACACGGCCGACTGGAAGTCTCCACTGGAATATGCCATCCGGTCGAGTGAATGGCTGCGCCGAACGATGAGGCGGGCGAGTAGCGTCGATCACGCCAACCACCAGCACGGGTTGGCGTAAACGCAACTGGCTACGGAGCGATCATGGCTATTCGTCTGGGCGCCACGGAAACGTGGACGACGTCCTCCTACACCAACAACAACGGCGCCTGCGTGATGGTCAGGTCGACCGTCGAAGAGGCCCTGGAGCTCGGGGACACCAAGATCCCCGAGGGCCCCAAGCTGGCGTTCCCCGCCGACGCGTGGAGCGCCTTCGTGGCGTCGGTCAAGGCCTGAGCCGCGGCACGACAACAGCACAAGCACCACCGATCGGGCCCTCTCGACCAGTATCGCCGTCCTAGCCGAGAGGGCTCCGCTTGTGCCCGAGGGCGACGGGAAGTCCGGAGAACCGGAGATCCCTCAGCGCACCGGGAACGCCACGTCGCACACCAGGTCCTCTGGCCCTGCCGCCGTCCAGTCCGCGAAGTACAGCTCCCGGCACGGACCGGCCGGGGCGAGTCCCCGCGCCGCGATCCACTCCTCGACCGCCTCGAAGGCGGCCAGGATCTGCGGGTGCGCCACCTGCGCCTTGGTGATCCTGGTGTACGCCAGCCGCCCGGCCGGCTCCACCCGTACCGCCGTCTCCCAGGTCCGCCCGTGCCGCTCGGCCCACCGGCGGGCGGCCGCCTCGTCGGCGACCGGTACGCACGCCTCGGCCGGGCCGTCGCTCTCCATGGACACCTCGGCGTGGTAGGCGACGTACGGCACGCCCGCCACGCCCCCGCACTCCCGGGCCGCCTCCTCCAGGCGGCCCAGCGCCGCGCCGATCCACGCCGGCAGCTCGTCCGCCAGCGTGTGCCGCTTCTCGGTGATCACCACCTGGGCCGGCACGTCCACCGTCTCCACCGCGAACTTCCCGTCCATACCGGGACTCCTTCCCGACAGCCGTCCACGGAGGTACGCGGCGAGCGTCCGCTGACCGGCGCGTCGCGCCTCGACGTCCGCCCAGTACGCACCGAGCAGGTCCGCCGCCGCGGGGCCACCGCCCGTCGCGAGCACCTCGGCGATCCGGGCGAGCGGCATGTCCAGCTGCCGGAGCATCGCCACCAGCCGGGCCCGTTCGACCTGCCCGGCCCGGTAGTAGCGGTAGCCGGTGACCTCGTCCACGTGCGCCGGGGACAGCAGGCCCAGCCGGTCGTACAGCCGCAGGGCCTTGGGCGACAGCCGGGCCCGCGCGGCGAACGCGCCGATGGTCAGCAGCTCCCCGTCCGGTACGTCCACGACCGCATCCTCCGTCATCGGGCGGCCGTTCCGCCCGACGAGGAGGACGCTGCGGCCTGACCCAGGGGCAAGGTCAAGCGGCCCGGCCGGCACCGGGCGATCACCACCGGGCGATCACCACCGGGCGGGAGGCACCGCACGAGCGGCACCGGGCGGTTGGCGCCGCCCGGGCGGCACCGCGGGCGTCAGGACAGCTGGGCCTCGACGGCCGCGACCAGCTCCGGCGACTCCGGTTCCGTCTGCGGCGAGAAGCGGGCCACGACCTGCCCGTCCCGGCCGACGAGGAACTTCTCGAAGTTCCAGCGGATGTCCCCGCTGTGCCCCTCGGCGTCGGCGAAGCCGGTCAGGCGCTCGTACAGCGGGTGCCGCCCGTCGCCGTTGACCTCGACCTTCTCCGTCATCGGGAAGGTCACCCCGTACGTCGCCGAGCAGAACTCGGCGATCTCCTCGGAGTTGCCGGGCTCCTGCCCGAGGAACTGGTTGCAGGGCACACCGAGGACGGTGAAGCCGCGCCCGGCGTACCGCTCCTGCAGCCGCTCCAGTCCGGCGTACTGCGGGGTCAGACCGCACTTGGAGGCCACGTTCACCACGAGCACCGCACGGCCCGCGTACTGGGACAGGTCGGCCGAGCCGCCCTGGAGGGCGCCGATCTCGACGTCGAGAGGGGAGGAAGCGGAGGAAGAAGCAGGGGAAGTCGTCATGGAGCAGACCCTAGCTCCGGCCGGTGACGGTCCCGGTTCTGGGCCTCCACCAGGGTCTGCCCGGCCGCGGTCCGCGCGTACAGCACCGACCGGCCCGCCCGCGTCCGCTCCACCAGCCCCGCGTCCAGCAGCACCCGCAGATGCCGACCGACCGAGCCGAGCCCCTGCCCGGTCACCGCCACCAGCTGGCTGGTGCTCAGCGGCGAGGCGAGCCGGATCAGCACCCCGGCGCGGGCGGTGCCGAGCAGCGCGCCGAGACTCGCGGGCACGGGTCTGCCCCCGGGGTCGGCGAGCGCCCCGGCGCATGGGTAGACCAGCGCGTAGCGGTCCGTGCCTTCCCACGACACCCAGCCGACGCGCTGGACGGTGATCGGCACGAACACCAGCTCCGCGCCGGAGATCTCACGCGGCGGGTACTCGTGGGCGTTGACCTGGAGCCGGTTCTCGCCGAGCCAGCGCGTGCCCGGCCGCAAGGTGTCCAGGGCGGACGCCCAGCCGCCCCTGCTGACCTGGGCGGTCCGGGCCACCACATCGGCCTGGAGGATCCGCCGGCGGTGCGGCCAGTACGGGCGCACGGCCGTCTCCCAGACGTACGTGAGCAGATCCGCGGCCCGCGCGGGCAGATCGTCCCGGTCCAGGACGGGGGGCACCGGGCCGCGCAGGGACACCGTCAGATCGGTGCGGGCCGCCCGCGGGCAGGCCGCCCGCACCCGCGCCACCGCCTGCTCGAAGGTCTCGCCGTCGCAGGGCGTGGGGGCCAGGAAGTCGGCCGTCCACTCCGTCCCGATACCGGCCCCGACGAGCCGCGCGGTCACCGGGTCCCGCGTCAGGCGCGCGCGGTAGGCCGGCAGATGGGCGTCGAGCCAGCCGCGCTCACCGGGGTGCGCGGCCCGCGCCCCGTGCAGCAGGCGCAGGCTCGCGAAGACCTCGGCGAACGGGGAGATCACGAACCGGCTGCCGGCCAGGGTGTCGGCGTTGATCTGCCACCAGCCCACGGGCGCCCTCCCGGCCATGTCCTCGACGTTTCGCGTGTGCGCGAAACAGTAACCCCGCCCCGTGGGCCGCCCGGAGACTCCGGGCATGCGCAGTTACCGCGAACTGTTCCGCACCCCTGAGTTCACCCCCTTCTTCGTCGCCGCGTCGGCGCAGACCGTCGCCCAGACCATGGCCGGACTCGCCCTGGGCACCCTGGTGTACCGCGCCACCGGATCGCCCCTGCTGTCCGCGGTGAGCATGTTCGGTTCGTCGCTGGTGCAGGTGCTGGGCGCGACGTTCCTGCTCTCCGCCGCCGACCGCCTGCCCCCGCGCGCCGCCCTGACCTCCCTGGCCCTGCTGTTCGCCGCCGCCACGGCGGCCCTGGCCCTGCCGGGGCTGTCCGTCGCGGCGCTGTTCGCGATCGTCCTGGCCAGAGGACTGGCGGAGTCCGTCGGCGGGGGAGTGCGCTGGGGCCTGCTGAACGAGATCCTCACCAAGGACGGCTACCTGCTCGGCCGGTCGGTGTTCAACATGATGAGCGGCGTCATGCAGATCGCCGGGTACGCCACCGGCGGCACCCTCGTGGCCCTGCTGTCCCCGAGGGCGTCCCTGCTGGTGGCCGCCGGCCTGTACCTCGCGGCGGCCGCGACCCTCCGCCTCGGCCTGACCGTCCGCCCGCCCCGGACCACGGGCCGCCCCTCGGTGCGGGCCACCTGGCGGGCCAACGCCCTGCTGTGGTCGTCCCCGCCGCGCCGCCAGGTCTACCTCGCCCTGTGGATCCCCAACGGCCTCGTCGTGGGCTGCGAGTCCCTGTACGTCTCCTACGCGCCGGAGGCCGCCGGCACGCTGTTCGCCTGCGCCGCGCTCGGCATGCTGGCCGGGGACGTCCTGGTGGGCCGCCTGCTGCCGCCGGCCCTGCGCCGGCGCCTCGGCTTCCCCCTCCTGCTGCTCCTGGCCCTGCCGTACGTGCCGTTCCTGCTGCTGCCGCCCCTGCCCCTGGCGGCCGCCGCGGTCACCCTGGCCTCGGCCGGCTTCGGCGCGAGCCTCGTCCAGCAGGAACGCCTGGTGGAACTGACCCCCGACGACATGACGGGCCACGCGCTCGGGCTGCACTCCGCCGGCATGCTCACGATGCAGGGCGTGGCGGCGGCACTGGCCGGCTCGGTGGCCCAACTGACCTCCCCCGCCGGGGCGATGACCGCGATGGCCGCGGCCTCGGCGGCCGTGACGCTGCTGCTCATGGCGGCGGACGGACGGGTACGGCGGCGGCCGGTGGCGGTGCCGGGCGGTGGCGGGGCGGGGTGGTAGCGGTGCGGGGCGGTAGCGGTGCCCGGCTGAGAGGGCCGGTCGGACGGGACCGGTCGGACGGGACCGGTCGGACGGGACCGGGCGGACAGGATCGGTCGGACAGGATCGGTCGGACAGGACCGGTTCGGCGACCGGGCGCCGTCACGGCCGGTCGCCGAACCGGTCCCCGGGGGCACCGCCCTCCGCGCCGCCGTCGTCGGGGGCCTCCCCCTCGATGAGGCGTTCGGCGATGTCGTCGGCCCACTCCTGGGCCCAGCGCCGCAGCCCGGCGACGCTCCCGGGCTCGACACCCTCGGCGACGAAGGCCCGGTCGTCGAGCCAGTCCGTGCCGGTGAGCCGGGCCTGGAGGTCGGTCAGGTCGAAGGAGTCCGGGGCGTGCCGGCGGGCGAGCTCCTCGAGCTCGGGATGGCTCCAGCGGGAGGAGACGGCGTGGACGTGCACGAGGTCGCGGGCGAGTCCCTGATCGGCCAGGTCGCGCACCCGGATGCCGACGAGGTCCTCCAGCGACAGCGCCGGTCCCAGTCCGGTGGGCACGGGAGGGCGCCAGAGCACTTCCTTGCGCAGGGAGACCCCGCACTCCCGCCCGGTCGCCGCGTCCGTCGCGAGGAAACCGGCGGCCAGCGGATCGCCCTCCAGCGTCCGCACGAGCCAGCCGCGCGCCACGAGCCCGGTCCGTACGGCACCGGCGATCTCGTCCATCCCGGCGGGATGCTCGGTGGCGAGCCCCACTTCCGGACCACCGCGCGCGGCGAGCCCGTGGGCGACCATCCCGTACCCCCCGGCCAGGACGAGCCCGTACGCCTCCCCGACAGCCAGCACGTCACCGACGAGCCGAAGACAGGGCTCGGGGACGTCGTCGGGGTCGGACATGCCGTGATTATCCAACGGAAGAGCAGACGGGTTCCCTCGGACCACCCCGGACGGGTGACAGACCCGACTGCCGGCGTGGGGGCCGTGACGAGGAAACGCCGCGAACGACGCCCACCCAGGGGCGCGGGGAACTGCGCATGGGCAGAGGGGCCGGGACGATGGAACGCCGCGAGCGACACCGACTCAGGGGCGCGGGGAACTGCGCACGGGCAGGGGCCGGGACGATGGAACGCCGTGAGCGACACCGACTCAGGGGCGCGGGGAACTGCGCATGGGCAGGGGGCCGGGAGGGTGGAGCGCCGCGTACGACACCGACTCAGGGGCGCGGGGAACTGCGCGACCAGCCCCCACCGCGCCGCACAACCGCACACACCCGAGCCCCCCCGGCCCTCACCCACACGCCGCGCTACACCCCCGGCGACGCGACGCCACCCCCGCGCCGCCCGGCGATCAGCCACACGCCCCGCGCCACGGCCCACACCACCAACCCGGCGGCGACAGGCGCACCGAGGACGAGGAGCAACCCGGCCCCGATGTTCGCCCCGACGACCCCCGCCGTCAGCACCCGCCACCCCACTCCGGCCATGAGCCCGACGACCACGAGCGGCCCGACGACACTCCACCAGCGCGGATCCAGCACACCCCGCCGAGCACCCCGCATCAGCACCACCGCACCGGCCGCGACCCCCACCAGGGCGATTCCCCCGACGACCGCGGCCACCCCGTCCCCCACCCCCCAGGGCTGGAACGCGTAGTCGAGCTCACCGGCAGGCAACCCCGCGTAGTCCTGCCGCCCCGTCAACCCCCAAGCAGCAACAGGAACCAGACCCACGACCGCAGCTCCGGCAGCAACCATTCCCCGTGTCCTCATGCCCCCAGCCTCACCGCCCACCCCGCCACGGTCATGAGCACGCGTACTCAGGTACGCCCCCCAACCAGCCCGCTAGGGTTCCCGCATGGCACTCGCGGACATAGCGCGCACCGAGATCCTCAAGGCGATCGAGGGGCCTCGCGTGCGCGTCGGTCCTGTGGGGGTCCCTCCCGTCAGCCCCCGGTCCGCGGCAGCAGCGACACGGTCCGCGGACCGTTCCGGACGATCAGCGCGTCCTCGTGGAGCAGGAGTTGAGGTGAGCCGGCCGAACCCGACCCCGGCGTGCCGATGTCGGCGTGGCCGCGCCACACCCGCTCACCCGTCAGCAGATCCAGCGCGGAGAGGTTCCCGGTGTCGTCGGCGAAGTACACGACACCCTGCCGCTCCGACACCACGGGGGACACGGCCTGTGCGAACGCGTCCGGTCCCGGCACCTCGACACCCGCGGGGCGCGTCCACAGGCTCCTGCCCGCGGACAGGGAGAAGACCGAGGCTGCGCCCTGCCGCGACAGTGAGACCACGCGGTCACCGGCGACCTCCAGCGCCGCGAGCGGCCCCACCCGGTAGGGCCACGAGGTCTGCTTCCCGGACCCGCTGACGGTGATCAGCCGCAGGTTCTTCCCGGCCCCGCCCTTCGACGCGAGCAGCACCATCCGGCCCCCCGAGGTACCGACGAGATCCGCCCTGCCGTCCAGGGTCGTCACCTTCGTGGCGCGTCCCGTCGCCGGATCGAGCCGGAGGACGTCCGTGTCATGGGGCTCCTCGGTGTCCCGCGTGCACAGCAGATGGGGCACCCCGCTCACCGCGGCCCGCTCGCACACCGTCCCCTTGGCCCAGCTGAACCGCCACTTCTCCGCGCCGGTGTGCGGATCCAGGGCCGACATGGTCCGGATGGTCGGTGTGTTGGCCAGCACCGCGCCGTCGATGAGCAGGGCGGCCTGCCCCGTCCGGTCGTCCTGGGGCATCTCGGCCTTCCACAGCACCTCACCGCTCCCGCCGTCCACGGCCATGAGATCGGTGCCGCCCGCGTAGTCGCCGTCCGGCAGGTTCTCCGCGGTGTGATTCCGGTAGGCGTAGACGACCCCGTCGCGCGCCGCGAAGGGGTGATCGATCCCGCCGCCCTCGCGGTTGACGGCGACGGTCCACTGCCGCTTCCCGGTGCCGGCGTCGAACTTCGCCACGTCGTACCGCGACCCGGCGCAGTACAGCGCGCCACCGTCGACCAGACAGCCCCGCTCACCCGCTCCCCGGATCTCCCCCTGCCAGGGCTTCCAGCCGTCGGGGGGAGTCGCCGGACGCGTGGCAGCCGGGCGCGCGGGCCGTTCATGCCCGCCCGCGCCACCGTCCCCCAGCCCGAACACCGCCCCGGCCGCGATCGCGACGACGGCGACCGTCGCTCCCGCGGCCTGCGAGAAGCGCCGCCGGCCGCGCCGCCGCACCACCCGCTCGACCAGATCGCCGGGCGCCCGCACCCCGTCCAGGTCGACCGCGTGCAGCGTCTCCCGGACCTTCGCCTCCACCTGCTCCGTGGTCATCCCCGGACCTCCTTCGGCGTGTAGCTGAGCGACTGCACCTGCGGCCCGGACTGCCCGGGCTGCCCGGACTGCACTTGCTGCCCGGGCCCATCGGGACCGAGTTCCGGCACCAGGGCGCGGAGTTTGGCGAGCGACCGGTGCGCCGTGCTGCGCACCGTCCCGACCGGGCACCCCAGCAGCGCCGCGACCTCGCCCTCGGGGAGGTCCTCGAAGTACCGCAGCACGACAACGGCCCGCTGCCGCTTGCTCAGACGCCCGAGCGCCGCCCACAGGGCGATCCGCACCTCGGAGCCCGCGTCGGCGTCGGCGTCCGTCGCGACATCGGGCAGCACGGGCACCGTCGTCTCGGCGCGATGCCTGCGGAGCCGCCAGCGGTTGACCTGCTGGCGGTACATGACCTGCCGGACGTACGCCTCGTGCTGCTCGATGCGCGCCCACCGCCCGTACACCTTCATCAGCGCGATCTGCAGCAAATCCTCGGCAGCATGCCGGTCCCCTCCGGTCAACAGCACCGCGAGCCGCAGCAACGCGGTGGACCGCATCGCCACGAACTCCCGGAACTCTTCAAGCTCAGAGCCCTTCATCGACCCTCCCCTTCTCGAACGATCACGACGGGGTAAGGGGGGTGTGGCTATCCCTCATGGCCGGGATCGACGCGAAGGCGAGGGCCGCACCAGCACTCGACGAAGCCGTGCCGCCGAGGCCAAGGCTGACTGAAGCAACACCTGGACAGGACAAGTCAGTTGGCTTTGCCAAGGTATGGAAACCGCTCTATGAGGAAAAGTCATTCTATGGCGCCCACTCTTTCGGAAGCCGACGGCCACTACGACGTGCGGCGTGGAGCAGCTACGTACGCTCCGATCGTGGGCGCGTTCGGGGCTCTCGCGGTTCCCACGGTTACGGTTCTGTTCACCAGCACACCTCCTGGCAAAGGACTCCTGGTCACGATGGCGACGGGGTTGCTCGTCATCGCCATCATCGCGAGCCTCACCGGTTCGATCGGCCTGGCTGCGATAGGCGCCGAACGGGACGAAACGGCCAACCTTCCACCCGCGGTGATGTGCATAGCCGTGGCGGTCGTCGTATCGATCGTCTCTGTTCTTGCAGCCTTCGAAGTGCTGGCAGCGATCTATCTGCCGACGGCGCGGACGCTGTTCTCGATCATCACCGGGGTGGGTGGGCTGGCTGGTGCCTACTTCACGTCCTTCACCGTGGGCGACTGCTACCGCACGGGCCCTCGCGATCCGAGCGTGCGCCCGGCGTGGCTTGCGAAGCAGTGGATCCAGGATCAGGAAAGCGCCTACAAGCAGGCACAGCGCCTGGCCGTCTTCGGGGCGATCCCCATCCTGCTGGCCATGGCAGCGCGAACATTCCTGGGCCACTTCGCCCCCACTTCGACAAGTGTCAACGCGCTTGTGGGCAGCGGTCTTCTGCTTGCCATGGGAGGCATCTTCGTCGGCGTGCAGCGCACGGCGCACGCGCTCAGGAATGAGGATCAAAAAGGTGTCAGAATGTACGAGGCCTATACCGCGACCCTGAGTGTCGCCCTCTACTCGGCAGCTCTCATCGTGTTTCTGCCTTAACGGGATCGGGATGCCAGCCGCTCCGCCGACGTTCCGGACCGGCGGAGCACGCGGCAAAGGCCTTTGCGCAGTCACCGGCGGACCGCGCCCCCTTAGAGGGAGGGCTGCACCCTGTCGTGCGGCCGACTACCCCATGGTCTTGGCGCCGTCCAGGGACTCGCGGATGATGTCGGCGTGGCCGGCGTGCTGAGCGGTCTCGGTGATGATGTGCATCACTACCCGGCGAGCCGACCATCGTGCACCCGGCTCGGACCACGGGGCCTTCGGCAGCGGCTGTGTGGCGTTCAAGTCGGAGAGGCTGGCGACCAGTTCGTCGGTTCGGCGGGCCGCGTCAGCGTAGGCGAGGAGCACACCGTCCAGCGTCTCGCCGGGCAGCATCTGGAACTCGTCGGCCCGTCGGGCCCAGTCCGCCTCGGTCATGGTGGTGAAGTCGGGCATCGCCGACGGGCCGTCCACGATGAACCGCGCCCAGGCCCACTCGACAGCAGTCACATGTTTGATCAGGCCACCTAGGCACAGCTGGCTGGCGGTGCTCCGGCGCCCGGCCTGCTCGTCGGTGAGGTCACGGGTGGTGAAGCGCAAGAAGTGCCGATGCTTGGCCAGGGACTCCAGCAGATCGGCGCGCTCGCCGGTGGAGGCCGAGTCGCCGTTGGCCGGTTCGTTGACAGTCGTGGTCCCGCTCATGATGGCTGCCTTCCGTGATTCGTGTTCCGCCGGGCAGGTAGAACGCTAGGAGGCATCTAGGCCAGGCCCTGACCCATAGGGCACGTCGTCCAGGACACGCCGCATCCGCGAGTGACCGCCCGCAATGAAGTCAGGCGTGGACGTCAAAGGCCCACCTACGAAAGTCGTACGTGGGCCTTCTGTCTGATGCCCCTGCAGGATTCGAACCTGCACCCGCTCAAGAGCGGGTGCGCATCCCTGCCTGCGACACCCGCTTTAGGAGTTCGATCTACGCCCGTACCTGGGCTCGTCGTCGGCTGGTCCGGTGGCCGCGCATGGGCGCTGCTGTATGCCGCTGTCCGGGCCCGTTGATGTCAGCGGAACAGCCCCGGAACTGGGCAGACTTCCCAGACCTCGCCGGGCCGGTCCAAAGCCCGCGCTGATGTCAGAAGTGGATGCAAAAGGCCCCAGACCATGATCGGTCCGGGGCCTTTTGGCTGGTGCCCCCGGCAGGATTCGAACCTGCGACACCCGCTTTAGGAGAGCGGTGCTCTATCCCCTGAGCTACGAAGGCAGTCGTGTGGTCCGGAAGACCACAGGCGTCAGCGTACCGGATGCGGGTCGGGACGGTGGGGGGTCGGGGCGGGGGAGAGAAGGGGGGCGGTGCCCCTTGCCACGCCCGGTGGGCTTCCCGTGCCCGTGCGGGCGCCCCGCGTCACCCTGACCCGGTAACCGCCCTCCGGGCCCTCCCCGGTGACCTGCACCTCCACCCCGCTTCGCGCGTCGCGGAACGTCTCGCCGGGGGTGTACGGCGCGTCGGACAGCTCGGCGTGGACATTCGGGGAGCGGACGCAGCCGCCGCTGTCGCGGCGGGCGTCGTGGACCGTGACCGGGCCCATGCCCGTGTCGACCTCCGCGTCGACCTCGTAGATCAGCACGCCCGGCCGGCACACCGCCTCGTCGTTGCCGGCGCGCGTGCGGACCTCCACGGCGTAGCCGGTCCTGCCGTCGACGGGGAGGAAGATCAGCTTGGGGCCGCCCGCCTGCGAGAGGGGCGTGAGGGTGAACTCCGTCGTGCCGGCGGCGGCCGCGCAGTGCACCTGGGACGCGTCCAGCCAGCCCAGCTTCCACTTGTGCCAGCCGAGGAAGTCGTTGTTGGCCCCCCAGTCCTCGCTCATGATGTCCCAGTGGCCGACCGCGCCCCCGCCCTCGGCGGTGTAGAGGTCGGGCAGGCCGAAGACATGGCCGTTCTCGTGGGGGAGCACGCGGTAGCCGGTGCGGTCGTAGGAGCCCGATCCGTCGTCCTGGCGCGAGTAGACGAACGAGGCGTTGGCGACGGGAACCCCGTCGGCCTGGGGGGCCTCGGTGTTGCCGGCGAACGTGACGGACAGGACGGTGTCCAGGGCGGAGGGGCCCGCGTTGGGAGTGACCAGGACGTTCAGCAGGTCGTAGCGGCCGAAGTCCACCTGCGGGTCGGCCGCGGCGACGAGGTCCTGGACCAGCGCGCGGTAGCCGGGCTCGAAGGGGGCCCCGCGCTCTATGCCGTAGTCGTGGAAGGACTTCGGCATCCGCAGCCAGTCGGATATCGGGGTCTCGGGGCGGTAGTCGAGGCGGCCGTAGGAACTGGTGCGGAACCACTCCGTGGTCTGCGGGAAGAACTCCCGGTAGCGGTCCAGGGCCCGGCCCTCGCCGGGGGCGTCCGAGAAGTCGATCATCAGCGTGAGGGCGCGCACGGTGCCGGTGGAGCGGGCGTAACCGGCCGACGTCGGGATGCCCTCGGACATCTGGACCTCGCGGGCCGGGCGGATCAGGCAGGGGGTGTGCGCGGGCGTGCGGGACAGGGTGGTCGGGGCCGCTCCCGCCGTCATGGCGTCGGGGGCCAAGCGCCCCGATCCGGCCGACGTGCTCACCGTGAAGGTCAGTGCGGTGACGCAGGCCAGCGCGGCCAGGCGCCGCCGGGGTATGCGGCGGCGGCAGCGGGCGAGCGGTTCGGGACCGCCTTCGTCGTGGCCGCCCTTGCCGGGACTCCCGTCGTCGTGGCCGCCCTTGCCGGGACTCCCGTCGTCGTGGCCGCCCGTGCCGTGGCCGCCCCTGCCGTGGCCGCCCGTGCCGTGGCCGCCCCTGCCGTGACCGCCTTCGTCGTGGCCGCCCTTGCCGTGACCGCCTTCGTCGTGGCCGCCTTTGCCGGGACTCCCGTCGTCGTGGCCGCCCTTGTCGTGGCCACCCGTGCCGGGACCGCCCCTGCCAGGGCCACCCGTGCCGGGACCGCCCCTGCCAGGGCCGCCCCTGCCGGGACCGCCCCTGCCGGGACCGCCGGTGCCGGGACCGCCCTCGTCGTTGCCACCCGTGCCGTGGCCGCCCGTGCCGGTGCCTCGGGGCGCGTGCCCGCTGCTCTCCCCCCGCCGGGATATGCCGCCGCCGACCTGTTCGCCGTCGTCCTCGCCGCCGCGTCGGCGTATGCGGTGGCCGGGCGGCCCCGCGTTGCTCGTCCGGGGGCGCCGGGGCCGCGGCTGCGGCTGTGGCTGCGTGCCAGGGACCTGCAAGGGACCTCCCGCGCCACGGCAGCCTCCCGTCTCCGGCTGCACCCTTGCGCTCACCCTGCGGCGCCGGGTGCGGGGTCGCCCGCTGGACGAGACCGATCGTGGGTTTCCCGCGAGTAGCCCGGATCGTCGGCGGACGTCGGCTTGCGGGGGAGGGCTCCCGGGTACTCGGCCCTGTCGGTCCATCGCTCCGGCTGTGCGGCCCCCTCCGCCCATCTCCGAGGAATGTGACCCAGGTCACATATAAAGTTCCCGCGTTCGGGAAATACCGGGGACCCACTCCCCGTTTAGCCAGGTGTCCGACTGAAACGGGGAGCCTCTCCCCGGATCATCAACCCCTTGCCACAGGAGGGCACCGTGCAGACCGCCACCCCCGCACAGCGCAAGGCGCCCCGGCCCCGTGCCGACGCCCTGCGCAACCGGGAGCGGATCGTCACCGCCGCCCGGGAGATGTTCGTCGAGCACGGCCCCGAGGTGCCGCTCGACGAGATCGCCCGCCGGGCCGGCGTCGGCAACGCCACGGTGTACCGCCACTTCCCCGACCGCGACGCCCTCGTCCGCGAGGTCGTCTGCTCCGTCATGGACCGCACGATCGCGGCGGCCGAGTCCGCGCTCGCCGAGACCGGCGACGCGTTCGAGGCGCTGGAGCGCTTCGTGCACGCCGCCGCGGACGAGCGGATCAGCGCGCTCTGCCCGATGGTCTCCAGCACGTTCGACCAGCACCACCCGGACCTGGAGGCCGCGCGCGAGCGCGTCGAGCGGCAGATCGAGGAGGTCATGAACCGGGCCCGGGAGGCCGGTCAGCTGCGCTCCGACGTGGACGTCGGGGACGTCATGATCGGCGTGGCCCAGCTCAGCAGGCCCCCGGCCGGTACGGACTGCTTCCGCGCCGACCGTTTCGTCCACCGTCATCTCCAGCTGTTCCTGGACGGGCTGCGGGCTCCCGCCCGTTCCGTCCTGCCGGGCACCGCCGCCACCCTGGAGGACCTGCGCCGCCCCTGACCGATTAGTTCCGCCCTTTCCACCCGTCTGTAGACCAGGCGACAGTCCCAGCGGCCGCCGCACCGGGCGAGCCGTCACCTTTCGTCGCACTTTTCCGTCACGAAGTCCCGAAGTGGGTACCCCCATGTCTGAAACAGCCTCCAAGGCCCGCGTCACCCCGGCCGTACCGGACGAACCGGATCCCGGTCGATGGAAGGCGCTCGTCTTCATCGCGCTCGCCCAGCTGATGGTCGTCCTGGACGCCACCATCGTGAACATCGCCCTGCCCTCCGCCCAGCAGGACCTCGGCATCTCCGACGGCAACCGGCAGTGGGTCGTCACGGCCTACGCCCTCGCCTTCGGCGGTCTGCTGCTCTTCGGCGGCCGGATAGCCGACCTGTGGGGCCGCAAGAAGGCCTTCGTGGTCGGACTGGGCGGCTTCGCCGCGGCCTCCGCGCTCGGCGGCGCCGCGACCAACGAGGCGATGATGTTCGGCGCCCGCGCCCTCCAGGGTGTCTTCGGCGCCCTGCTCGCGCCCGCCGCGCTCTCCCTGCTCGCCGTGATGTTCACCGACGCCAAGGAGCGCGCCAAGGCGTTCGGCATCTACGGCGCCATCGCCGGTGGTGGCGGTGCCGTCGGCCTGATCCTCGGCGGTTTCCTCACCGAGTACCTGGACTGGCGCTGGACGTTCTTCGTGAACATCCCGTTCGCCGTCGTCGCCGCGGCCGGTGCCTACTTCGTCATCCGTGAGCCCAAGGGCGGCCGCAACCGCTCCCCGCTCGACATCCCCGGCGTGGTCCTGTCCACCCTCGGCCTGGTCGCCCTGGTCTACGGCTTCACCCGCGCCGAGTCCGACGGCTGGAGCGACGCCGTGACCGTGGGCATGTTCGTCGCCTCGGCCGTGCTGCTGCTGGCCTTCGTGGTCGTCGAGTCCAAGGTCAAGGCCCCGCTGCTGCCGCTGCGCGTGGTCACCGAGCGCAACCGCGGGGGCATCTACCTCTCCCTCGGTCTCGCGATCATCGCGATGTTCGGCCTGTTCCTCTTCCTGACCTACTACCTGCAGATCGTGAAGGGCTACTCGCCGGTCAAGACCGGGTTCGCGTTCCTGCCGATGATCGCGGGCATGATCACGGGCTCGACGCAGATCGGCACCCGCCTGATGACCCGGGTCGCCCCGCGCCTGCTGATGGGCCCCGGCTTCCTGGTCGCCGCGCTCGGCATGCTGCTGCTGACCCAGCTGGAGATCGGCTCCTCGTACGCGGCCCTGCTGCTGCCGGCGATGCTGCTGCTCGGCCTCGGCATGGGCACGGCGTTCATGCCGGCCATGTCGCTGGCGACCCAGGGCGTCGAGCCGCGGGACGCCGGTGTCGCCTCCGCGATGGTCAACACCTCGCAGCAGGTGGGCGGCGCGATCGGCACGGCCCTGCTGAACACCATCGCCGCCTCGGCGACCACCTCGTACATCGCCGACCACATCGTCGGCGCGACCAGCCGGTCCCAGCAGCAGCTGGTCCAGCTGGAGGGCCAGGTGCAGGGCTACACCAGCGCCATCTGGTTCGCGGTCGGCATCCTGGTGGTGGCCGCCGCGATCGCCCTGACGCTCGTCAACGCCGGCCGTCCGAACATGACCCCGGCGACCGGTGCCGGCGAGGGCGCGGCGGACGAGGTGCAGATCCCGGTCGTCGCCCACTGACGGCGGCGCCCACCTTCGGGCCGTTTCGCGGGTACGGGGAAGGGGACGCCTCGTACCCGCGGCAATCCGGACCTGCTCCGGCTCAGCGGAGCCAGGGCAGGTCCGCACCCGCTTCGGCCGGCTGGAGTCCCTCGGCGATGATCCGCATGATCTCGCCGAGGGACTTCTGCTGTTGCGGGGAGAGCCGGTCGAAGACCGCCTGGCGTACGGCCTCGACATGGCCCGGCGCGGTCTGCCGCAGCACCTCGTAGCCCTCCTCGGTGAGGACGGCGAACTGGCCGCGCTTGTCGTCGGGGCAGTCCTCGCGCCGCACCCAGCCGCTCTTCTCCAGACGCGCGATCGCGTGCGAGAGGCGGGAGCGGGTGATCTTCGCCAGTCTCGCCAACTCGGTCATCCGCAGCCGCCGCCGCGGTGACTCGCCGAGCTTGACCAGCAGGCCGTAGTAGACGTGCGGCATGCCCGCGTCGCGCTGGAGCTGACGGTCGAGATGGTCGTCGAGGAGGGTGACGCCCTCCATGAACGACCGCCACACGCGCTGCTCCTCGTCGGTGAGCCAGCGCGGTTCCAGGGGCTCCGCGGCGGAGCCCGGCGACGGTGCGGATGCGGGTGCCTTCATGTGCTCCACTGTACGCGGACTCTCCTTGAACTTTAAACAAGTGTGTCTTACAGTTTTCAAGTAACAGGTCCCCGGAAGGAGCCGCAGCATGTCCGCCGCCATCGGGGAGCGCATGCCCGCTCTCTACCTCAGTCACGGTGCCCCGCCCCTGGCCGACGACCCGGTCTGGCCCGGCGAACTGGCCGCCTGGTCCGCCCGCCTGCCGCGCCCGCGGGCGATCCTCGTCGTCTCCGCCCACTGGGAGGAGGCCCCGCTCGCCCTCGGCGCGACCGACACCGTCCCCCTCGTCTACGACTTCTGGGGCTTCCCGCAGCACTACTACGAGGTGACCTACGCCGCCCCCGGCGCACCGCAGCTCGCCGAGTCCGTACGCAAGCTGCTGCGCGCCCCCGGCACCCCCGTCCAGGACGTCCCCGACCGCGGCCTCGACCACGGCGCCTACGTCCCGCTGGTCGAGATGTACCCGGAGGCCGACATCCCGGTGCTTCAGGTGTCCATGCCGACGCTGGACCCGGTCCGGCTCATGGAGATCGGCCGCCGCCTCGCCCCGCTGCGCGACGAGGGGGTCCTGATCGTCGGCTCCGGCTTCTTCACCCACAACCTCGCGGCGCTCCGGCAGGGCGGCATCCCGGCCTGGTCGGCGGAGTTCGACGACTGGGGCCGGCGGGCCCTGGAGAGCCGGGACGTGGACGCGCTGCTGGACTTCACCCGCAAGTCGCCGGCCGGGACGCTGGCCCACCCGCGCACCGAGCACTTCGCCCCGCTGTTCGTGACCATGGGCGCGGCGGACGCCGCCGGTGAGCTGGACGCGCACGAGTCGGTGATCGACGGGTTCTGGATGGGCCTGGCGAAGCGGTCGGTGCAGTTCGGCTGACCCGGCCCCCCCGGCGCCTCGGTGTGACCCCGGCGCCTCGGTGAGGCCCCGCCACCCTGGATGAGACCCCGGCGCCTCGGTGTGGCCCCGGCGCCTCGGTATGGCGCCGCTACAGCGGCTTCTCGTACCAGGCCACGTCCCAGTACCGGCCGAACGTGCGGCCCACCTCGCGGTACGTGCCGACGTGCTGGAACCCGAAGCGCTCGTGCAGCCGGACGGACGCCTCGTTCGGCAGCGCGACACCGGCGTAGGCCCGGTGCAGGTCCTCGCCCGCCGGCGCGGCGAAGAGGGCCTTGTGGAGCAGGGAGCCGATGCCGCGCCCGCCGGCGTCGGGGGCGACGTACGCCGTCGTCTCGACCGAGGTCGCGTACGCGGGCTTCGCGCGGAACGGGCCGGACGTCGCGTAGCCCAGGATGCGCCCGGTCCGCGGCTCCATGGCAACCCTCAGGCGGTGCGGCCCGTCTTCAGGGTGGGAGAGCAGCCACGAGCGGCGCTCCGGAGGGGTGAAGATCACCGTGTCGAACGTGATCGCCGTCTCACGCACGTAGTGGTGGTAGAGGGCCGTGAGGGCCTCGAGGTCATCCTCGACTCCCGGCCTGACCTGCACCTCTGCACGCTCGGTGAACACCGTTCCTCCTCCTGTGGCCGGGCAGGATACTGCATGATCAGAAAAATCGAGCGCCGGGTTGGGAATTCTGTCCTGATTCCAGTCGTTGTTTCCATCGGATGCAGGGCACCCGAGGAGAGTCCGGAAAGGGTCCCCGAGACGGAGTCCGCGTCCGAAGGACCACCCGCTGACCTCAATTCGCAAGGGAGCACGCATGGCAACCCGTGCCGTCGCCCGTCGTCAGTCCGCCACCGGCGAGACGGCGAACGCGGCAAGCAGTGTTCGCGCCCATGGCGGCGAGATCGCCGATCGCGACCTGGTCGGCATGTACCTCGACGAGATCGCGCGCACACCGCTGCTCGACGCCGCCAAGGAAGTCGAGCTGTCCCAGGTCATCGAAGCGGGTGTGTTCGCACGGCAGGTCCTCGACGGATTCGAGGAGACGAAGACGGACGCCAGCCGCGAGGAGCTCGAGGCGCTGGTCGCGGACGCGGAGCGGGCCAAGGACATCTTCATCCGCTCCAACCTGCGTCTGGTCGTCGCCGTCGCCCGCCGCTACCCCCGCAGCGGCCTGCCGCTGCTGGACCTGATCCAGGAGGGCAACGCCGGCCTGGTCCGCGCGGTCGAGAAGTTCGACTACCGCAAGGGCTTCAAGTTCTCCACGTACGCCACGTGGTGGATCCGCCAGGCGATCACCCGCTCGATAGCCGACCAGTCCCGCACGATCCGCCTGCCCGTCCACCTGGTGGAGGAGTTGGGCCGGATCCGCCGTGTGCAGCGCGAGTTCAACCGCGAGCACGGCCGGGACCCGGAGCCCGCGGAGATCGCCGCCGAGCTCGGTTCCACGCCCGAGCGCGTGACCGACGTGCTGGACTGGGCCCGCGACCCGGTCTCGCTGAACATGTCGGTGGACGACGAGGGCGAGACCCAGTTCGGCGACCTCCTGGAGGACACCTCGGCGGTGTCGCCCGAGCAGTCGGTGCTCACGCTGCTGCGCAGCGAGGAGCTCGACGACCTCATCGGCCGTCTCGACCAGCGCACGGCGTCCATCATCAAGATGCGTTACGGCATCGAGGACGGCCGGGAGCGCACGCTGACCGAGGTCGGCAAGGAGCACGGCCTGACCCGCGAGCGCATCCGCCAGATCGAGAAGCACGCGCTGCTGGAGCTGAAGAAGCTGGCCCGCAGCACCGGCTTCGACGCGGCGGCCTGACCCCCGCCGCACGGTGAGCGTCCGGGCGCCCGGCCCGTCCCCACGACCCGTGGGCGACGCACCGGAGGCGCCCGGGGGGCACCGCGTACGCCGGGTGGCGAAAGACCGCGCAAACATGGCGTTGTAACGCCGCTTCAATCCCCGGACGCAGGGAACAAGACTTCTGGGTCCACCAGTTCGGATCGGGGCGCGGTCCTCGATCCCCGCACACCACGTCCCGTCGCACTCCCCCCGGCGCCGGGACGTTCCCCAGCCGGGCTTCGGCGTCCCTCCCCCCGGACGCCGGGGCCCGGCTCGCTTTCTGCGGCCCGCCCCGCGGCCTCCGACGTGGTCGGAAGGGCCTGCTGGGGGGCGGGGCACCCCGTACCTGAACCACGGGGTGGCCCGCCAGATGGCAGATTGTGTCACATGGGCATAGCCTGCCGGGCGTGAGCAGCACCACCCCCAGCCCGCCTCCGCACTCGCTGACCGAGCGGCGGAAGGCAGAGACGCGCATGGAGATCGCCCGGGCGGCGGCCGGCCTCTTCGTACGGCACGGCCTGCGCGCCACCCGCGCCGAGGACATCGCCCAGGCCGCCGGCATCGCCCCGCGCACCTTCTACCGGTACTTCGCCACCAAGGAGGAGGCCGTCGCCCCGCTCTACGCGGCAGGGTCCCGGCGCTGGGCGGAGGCCGTACGCGCCGCCCCGGCCGGCGTCGGGCTGCTCCGGGCCCTGGAGGAGGGCGCGCGCCACACCCTCACCCCCGGGGGCGGTGTCTCCACGGCCTCCTGGGAGTGGGTCCGCGCACTGCTGCGCCTGGCCGACGCCAACCCGTCCCTGCGCAGGGTGTGGGCGGAGGTCTGCCAGGCGTCGGAACGGCTGCTGGCCGAGGTGCTGGAGGAACGACTGACACGTGTCGCCGGGGCCGGTGAGGCGTCCCTGGACAACGTTGCCCCCGGGGCTGACCTGCGGTTCGCCGCTGCCGTGGCCAGCGCCGCCGTGCGGACCGCGATGGAGGACTGGGCCGAGGGCGAAGGTCCGGTGGAGGGCCCGGGCGGACCGGCGGAGCTCGCCCTGCGCAACCTCGCGGCGCTGCGCGACTTCCCCTGGGCGGGCTGAGGCGCGCGGGCCCGGGCCTCCCCCTCCCGGCTCCGGCGCCTCCGGTTCACACCCCCGGCCGGGGGACCCCGCCCTCCGCCGCCCTGCTCAACCGCGCCCCCAACTCCCGCACGGCCGTGACGAGTTCCGCCGGGCTGTGCACCACGAAGTCGCACTCCAGCATCGCCAGCCGGAACGCCATCCACTGCACCGCGTCCCCGACGGACCCGCGCAGCCGGCACCTGCCGTCGTCCAGTGGCTCGGGTCGGCCGAGCCAGTGCGGCACGCGGGCGGCGACGTACTCGGCGGGGGCGGCGAAGTCGACCTCGAACTCGTAGGTCCGCTGCTGCCGTTGCATGGACCGCCGCAGGTACTCCGCCGCGTCCCCCGTGGGCAGCTCGCGCGGGACGAACCGGGCGCCGGTGGCGAACGGCTCGCTCACCCGGTCCACGCGGAACGTGCGCCAGTCGTCCCGGTCGATGTCGTAGGCCACCAGGTACCAGCGGCGGCCGGTGGACACCAGCCGGTACGGCTCCGTCAGCCGGCGGGACTCGGTGCCGTCCGCCGCCCGGTAGGCGAACCGCAGGCGCTCGTGCCCGGCCGCCGTCGAGGCCATGACGGTCAGGGTCTCGGGCGCGATGCTGGGTCCGTCCCCGCTGGTCAGGGGAGTGGTGGCGGCCTGGAGGGTCGTCACGCGGTGGCGCAGGCGGCCCGGCAGTACCTGTTCCAGCTTCGCCAGGGCCCGTACCGACGCCTCGTCCAGGCCCTCGACCGCGTGCCCGGCCCCGGCGCGCAGCCCGACCGCGATGGCGACGGCCTCCTCGTCGTCGAGCACCAGCGGCGGCATCGCCTTCCCGGCGACCAGCCGGTAGCCGCCGTCGGAGCCCTTCGTGGCCTGCACGGGATAGCCGAGCTCGCGCAGCCGGTCGATGTCCCGCCGGACCGTGCGCCGCGAGACCCGCAACCGCTCGGCGAGCTCGCCGCCGGGCCATTCGCGGGGCGTCTGGAGGAGGGAGAGGAGCGTCAGCAGCCGGGCCGGGGTGTCCGTCGTCATGTTCCCGAGGATGCCGTACCACTAGGACATGACCTGACCTATAGGCCCCCTACCTTCACGGTATGAACTCCACCGACACCACCCTCGGCAGTGCGGCCGGCCCGGCCGGCCCGGCCGGCGGGGGCGACCGCCGCCGCTGGTTCGCCCTCGCCATCGTGATGACCGCGGCCTTCATGGACCTCGTCGACGTCACGATCGTCAACATCGCCATCCCGTCGATCCAGCGCGAGGAGGGGGCGTCGTTCAGCGAGATCCAGTGGATCACCGCCGGGTACGCCCTCGCCTTCGCCGCGGGGCTGATCACCGGCGGGCGGCTCGGCGACATCCACGGACGCAAGCGGATCTTCCTGCTGGGCATCGGCGGCTTCACCGTCGCCTCCGCGCTCTGCGGTCTCGCGGTGAACCCGGACATGCTGGTCGCCTCCCGCTTCCTGCAGGGTGCGATGGCGGCGCTGATGGTGCCGCAGGTGCTGTCGATCGTGCACGCGACCTTCCCGGCGCACGAGCGCGGCAAGGTGTTCGGGCTGTTCGGCGCGGTCGTCGGCCTCGGTGCCGTCTCCGGGCCGCTGCTCGGCGCGCTGCTCACCGAGTGGGACCTGTTCGGGTGGGGCTGGCGCGCCATCTTCCTGATCAACCTGCCCGTGGGCGTCGCCGCCCTGGTCCTCGGCGGCCGCTTCATCACCGAGTCCAAGGCGCCCCGCGCCCTGAAGCTGGACCTGGTGGGCGTCGCGCTGGTGACGCTGGGCCTGCTGATGCTGCTCTACCCGCTGATCCGGGGCCGCGAGCTGGGCTGGCCGGCGTGGGGGTACGTCTCGATGGCCGGCTCGGTCCTCGTCCTGGCGGCGCTGGTGGTGTACGAGAGGCGCAAGGCACGGCGGGACGGCTCGCCGCTGGTGGAGCTGTCGCTGTTCCAGGTCAAGAGCTTCGCGGCCGGTATCGCCGTGCAGACCGTCTTCGGCATCGCGCTCGGCGTGTTCTTCCTGGTGTGGACCCTCTACATGCAGTTCGGGCTGGGCTGGAGCCCGCTGAAGGCCGGGCTGACCGGAGTGCCGTTCTCGATCGCGGTGTCGGTGGCCGCGGGTGTCTCGGTGCAGAAGCTGGTGCCGGTGTTCGGACGCAAGGTGCTTCAGGCGGGCGCCCTGGTGATGGGCGTGGGAGTGCTCCTGTACCTCTGGGAGGCCGGGCACTACGGTCTGGCCGTCACGCCCTGGCAGATGGCCCTGCCGCTGGTCGTCATGGGCGCCGGCATGGGCCTGATCGTCGCCCCGCTCACCGACGCGATCCTCTCCGAGGTGCCGCGCGAGCACGCGGGCTCGGCGTCGGGGCTGATCAGCACGGTGCAGCAGATGGGCAACGCGCTGGGGCTGGGACTGGTCTCGGTCGTCTTCTTCGGCACCATCGCCGACCACCTCCGCCCGGCGCAGGTGGGGCCGGCCTTCGTCGACGCCTTCCAGCATGCGCTGGGCTGGGTCGCCGGCGTCATGGGCGCCATCTTCCTGCTGATGTTCGCGCTGCCGAAGCGGCCCGCCCAGCACATCGAGGGCGGACAGCCCGAGACGGCGGACGAGCCTGAGACGGCGGACGAGGACGGTCACGCCGTCCGGGAGGGCGAAAAGGCCGCGCTGGTCTGAGCACGGGACGACGGGGGCGAGGGGACGACGGACCGGGCAGCAGGCTCGGCGACGGCCTCGGCGACGGACCCGGCCACGGACCCCGGCACCGCTCGGACCCGGTCACGGACCCGGCACCGCTAGGTGCCGGGTCCGTTCGTGTGCCCGCGTCCGTTCGTAGGTCCGGCATGCGCTCGTAGGTCCGTCATATGTTCATGTGTTCGCGTTCCGCTCGTGCCCGACTGAGTCCGAAGTGCGTCCGAACCTGTTTACTTCGCGGACATCACGGCGTAGCCTCCCGCTGAAACCACACGTTCGGGCATGAGGTGGAGGCGAACGGGCATGTACGCACCGGAGCGGCAGCAGGAGATTCTCCGGCTCGCCCGTGACGGCGGCCGGGTGGACGTCGTGTCGCTGGCCGAGGAGTTCCAGGTGACGGCGGAGACGATCCGCCGGGACCTGAAGGCCCTCGACCGCGCCGGGCTGGTCCGCCGCGTGCACGGGGGTGCCATCCCGGCCGGACGGCTGGACTTCGAGCCGGACCTCGCCGAGCGGGAGACCACCGCCGCCGACGAGAAGGACCGCATCGCCAAGGCGGCCCTCGCGGAACTGCCCGCCGAGGGCACGGTGATCCTCGACGCCGGCACGACCGTGGCCCGCCTGGCGGCCGCCCTGCCGCTGGAGGCCTCCCTCACCGTCGTCACCCACAGCCTGCCCATCGCCGCCCGCCTCGCCGACCACCCCGGCATCCAGCTGCACCTCGTCGGCGGCCGCGTACGGCACCGCACCCGTGCCGCCGTCGACGCCTGGGCGCTGCGGGCGTACGCGGAGATCCGCGCCGACGTGCTGTTCGTGGCCGCCAACGGCTTCTCCGCCGACCACGGGCTGACCACCCCCGACCTCGCCGAGGCCGCCGTGAAGCGCGCGGCCGTGGCCGCCGCCCGCCGGGTGGTGCTGCTCGCCGACTCCTCCAAGCACGGCCAGGAGCACTTCGCCCGGTTCGGCGACCTGAGCGACGTCGATCTGCTGATCACCGACAGCGGGCTGAGCACCGAGGACGTCGTCGCGATCGAGCGCGGCGGCACGGAAGCGGTGCGCGCATGATCCTCACCGTCACCCCCAACCCGTCCCTGGACCGCACCTACGAGGTGCCGTCCCTCGACCGCGGCGAGGTCGTCCGCGCCACGGGCGAACGGGTGGACCCCGGGGGCAAGGGCGTGAACGTCTCGCGGGCGGTCGCCGCGGCCGGGCGGCGCACGGTGGCGGTCCTGCCCCTGGGCGGCGCCCCCGGAGCGCTCGTCGCGGAGCTGCTCGACCAGCAGGGCATCGAAGTCGCCCCGGTCCCCGTGGCCGGGGCCACCCGCTCCAACATCGCCCTCGCGGAGTCCGACGGCGTCCTGACGAAGATCAACGCGCCTGGTCCCGAACTGTCCGACGCCGAGACGGAACTGCTGCTGGAGACCGTGCGGCGGCAGTCCCGCGACGCCGCCTGGATCGCCTGCTGCGGCAGCCTCCCGCGCGGCCTCGCCCCCTCCTGGTACGCCGACCTGGTCGCCCGCAGCCACGCCGCCGGGGTCCGGATCGCCCTGGACACCTCCGGGCCCGCCCTCCTCGCGGCCCTGCGCGAGCGGCCCGACGTGGTCAAGCCCAACGCCGAGGAACTGTCCGGGGCGGTGGGCCGTCCCCTGGCCACCGTCGGGGACGCCCTGAAGGCCGCGGAGGAACTGCGCGAGCGGGGCGCCCGGGCCGTCCTGGCCAGTCTGGGCGCCGACGGGCAGCTGCTCGTGTCAGAACGGGGCACATGGTTCGGCAGCGCCCGCGTCGAGTCCGTCCGCAGCAACGTCGGCGCCGGCGACTCCTCCCTCGCCGGTTTCCTCATCGCCGGTGGCAACGGCCCCGAGGCCCTGGCCTCCGCCGTCGCGCACGGCGCCGCCGCCGTCCGGCTGCCCGGCAGCGTCATGCCGACGCCGGCCGACCTGGACCCGGCCGCGGTGACGGTCACACCGGAGGTCCCCGCCGACCGCCCGCTGCGGGAGCCGGTGTCATGACGTACGGCCGGCCGCAGGCGCGCCTACGGGAGCGGCGGGCCGCCCCGCCACCTCCCGCACCCGTCCCCCTCACCCTCCACCGCGTCCCCGCCCTCCCCTCTCACCCCGCACCGCGTCCCCGACCCCGACCCCGTCCCCTCCCCGCCCATCCCTCCCACCGGGCGATACGCGTGCTAAGGAGCCCGCGATGAGCGACATGATCACGGCGGAGCTGGTCGACCTCGACCTGTCCGCCGACACGAAGGAGGCGGCGGCGCGCGCCCTCGCCGAGCGCATGGTGGCCCTGGGCCGGGTGACCGACCTGGACGGCTTCCTCGCCGACGTGGCCGCCCGCGAGGCCCAGATGCCGACCGGCCTCGACGGTGGGATCGGCATCCCGCACTGCCGCAGCGCGCACGTCACCGAGCCGACCCTGGCCTTCGGGCGCAGCGCCCGGGGCGTCGACTTCGGCGCCGCCGACGGTCCCGCCGACCTGATCTTCCTGATCGCCGCGCCCGCCGGTGCCGACGACGCCCACCTGACGATCCTGTCGTCCCTGGCCCGGCAGTTGATGAACAGCGAGTTCACCGACGCGCTGCGCGGTGTGGGCGACCCGGCCGCCGCGGCCGCCCTCATCCGCGGCGACGAGCCGGTGCCGCCCGCCGGGGCGGCTTCCCCCGACTCCGTGGCGGCGGCGGGAGCGGCCTCTCCCACCGCCGCCACGGTCACAGCCGGCGCCGGAGCGCCCGCCGGGGCCGGGGCGGACCGAAGGGACGGGGCGGACAGCGGGACCGAGGCGGACAGCCGGACCGAGGCGCCGGAACAGCCCGAGGCACCGGGACAACCCGAGGCGCCGGGAGACGTCGAGGCGTCCGGCCGGGCCGGGGAGCCCGCGTTCCGGATCGTCGCGGTCACCTCCTGCCCCACCGGCATCGCCCACACCTACATGGCCGCCGAGGCGCTGGAGAACGCCGGCCGCGAGGCGGGCGTCGAACTCACCGTCGAGCCGCAGGGCTCGGCCGGTTTCACGCGGCTCGACCCCGCGGTCGTCGCCGCGGCGGACGCCGTGATCTTCGCCCACGACGTGCCCGTGCGGGAGAAGGAACGCTTCGCCGGCAAGCCGACCGTCGATGTCGGTGTGAAGGCGGGCATCAACCGTCCCGCCGAACTCATCGCCGAGGTCCGCGAGAAGGCCGCCCGCGGCGAGGTCACCGCCGGCTCCGCCCCGGCCACCCCGGTCGAGCGCGCGGGCGACTCGCACGAGGGCTACGGCACCAAGTTGCGCAAGTGGCTGATGTCCGGCGTCAGTTACATGGTCCCGTTCGTCGCGGCGGGCGGTCTGCTGATCGCCCTCGGCTTCGCGCTCGGCGGCTACAAGGTCGACAAGGCCCCGTCCGTCATGGACCACTTCCTCTGGACGCAGGCCGACAGCTGGGGGGCCCTGCTCTTCCAGATCGGCGGCGTCGCCTTCGGCTTCCTCGTCCCGGTCCTGGCCGGCTACATCGCCTACGGCATGGCCGACCGGCCCGGCCTCGTGCCCGGGTTCGTCGGCGGCTCGATCGCCCTCACCATCAACGCCGGGTTCCTCGGCGGTCTCGCGGCCGGTCTGATCGGCGGCGGCGTGGTGCTGGCGATCCAGCGGGTGCGGGTCCCCGCCGCGCTGCGCGGCATCATGCCGGTGGTGGTGATCCCGCTGATCTCCTCGGCGATCGTCGGGTTCCTGATGTTCGTCGTCATCGGCAAGCCCATCGCCGAGGCCCAGAAGGGCATGACCGACTGGCTGAACGGCCTGTCCGGGTCCAACGCGATCCTGCTCGGCATGCTCCTCGGCCTGATGATGTGCTTCGACCTGGGCGGCCCCGTCAACAAGGTCGCCTACACCTTCGCCACCGCCGGGATCGCCGTCGCCGGTCCCGGCGACGCGGCCATGAAGATCATGGCCGCGGTGATGGCGGCCGGCATGGTCCCGCCGCTGGCCATGGCCCTGGCGACGACCGTGCGGGGCACGCTCTTCACCCGGACCGAGCGTGAGAACGGCAAGGCCGCCTGGGTGCTGGGTGCCTCGTTCATCTCCGAGGGCGCGATCCCGTTCGCCGCGGCCGACCCGCTGCGCGTCATCCCCGCGTCCATGGCGGGCGGCGCGGTCACCGGCGCCCTGTCGATGGCTTTCGGCGCCACCCTGCGCGCCCCGCACGGCGGCATCTTCGTGGTCCCGCTGATCGGCAACCCGCTGCTCTACCTGGTCGCCATCGCCGCGGGCGTCTGTGTCACCACCACCCTGGTGATCGTCCTGAAGAGTCTGCGCGCATCCGCCCCCGGCGCCGCGACGGCCACCGGCGAGGACTCCGCCGTCCCGGCCGCGGCGGAGACGGCCGCGAAGACGGCCGCGGAGAAGAAGGAGTCGGTCGCGGCATGAGAGCAGGTGCCATGGCCCCGACCGGTCTTCGCCCCATTCGGGCTGTCTGAACGGTTCATGCCACCTGCGAGATAGATCACGAAAATCACGGCCCGGGACCGCAGTCCCGGGCCGTGGTGTTCACTGGGCGGCATGCCCGAGCACGTCTCCCGATGGCCCGAAGGCCGGCCTCTCCCCGCTCTCCCGCAGCAGCGGCAGACGGGGCACCGGTCGGAGTCCGTGGAACTGACCCGCGAGGAGCGGGACGCCTTCTCCGAACTGGTCCGCCGCCTCGGCGGCCGAACCGTCTAGGACAGGCGGTCCGAGCCGGAGGGCCGGTCCGTCAGCCCCCGGTCCGTCACCTGCCGACCCGTCAGCTCCCGGCCCGCCAACTCCCCGTCCGACCAGGAGAACTGGTCCGCGCGGCGCTCCATCGCCGCACGCGCCGCCTCCTCGTCGGCGTACACCTCGCACATGTGCCGCCCGTCCGGCGTCGCCGTGTGCTCGACCTCCCAGAGGGAGACCTCCTCGCCGTCGCGCAGCAGGAACGCGTGCTCGTACAGCGTGAAGGACAGGACCGCCCGGCCCGCCCGGCTGGGGCGGCCGAAGGCCTGGGTGATCTGGTGGCCGGACGCCGTGGCCAGGAGGGCCGCCACGTCCGCGCCCGGCCGGTCCGGGTTCTCCGCCCGGCGCAGTAAACGGCGCGCGTGGTCCGCCGAGCCCTCCCCGGCGTACGCGTGCCGCGGCGCGGCGACCGCCGACAGCTGGACCGTCACCGGCAGTTCGAAGTCCGGGGTCTCCGGCGGCAGCGCCAGCCGCGCCGTCGCGGCGCGCAGCTCCTCCTCGTCGGCGTACACCTCGTGCTGCGGCTCGCCGCCCGGCACCGTGTTGTGCACCAGCTCCCACAGGGTGAGCGCGCACCCGTCGGCCAGCAGCCAGGTGTGCCGGTACGTCTCGCGGTGCAGGCCCTCGCTGTGGTGGGCGGAGTGCAGCGAGCCGTCGTGCGCCAGCGCGCAGTCGAGCAGCCTTATCGTCTCGTCCGGCAACTCGAAGGAGTTGAGGGCGCGGCCGAGGAGCCGCGCGAGGTGCTCCTCCGGAGACTCGGGCGAGTCATGGCCTTCGTACGCTGCCGTCTCGTACGGAACGCTCAAGGTTTCTCCCGGCGTTGCTGCATGTCACCTTGTGGGTGCATACCGTAGCCCCTCGGTCGGACATCATGTCCGGGAACCGAGAAAACGTACGTCCGGGAAAACGCACGGGCCGCGCGAAAAGTTCCCGCGCGGCCCGGCCGATGCGTCAAGAACCCCAGTCGGGGCGGTCGTTCACCCGGTCAGGGCGGTCCTCCGCCCGGTCAGGAGGCGCTGCCCGCGACCCACTGGCTCCACGCCATGTTCCAGCCGTTGAGCCCGTTGTCCGGCGCCACCGTCTTGTCGGGGGAGTTCTTCACGATCACCACGTCCCCGATCAGGGAGTTGTCGTAGAACCACTTGGCGGGGGTGTCGCCGCCGGCGCCCCGCACATCGGCGAGTCCCACACAGCCGTGGCTGGTGCCCTGGCGACCGAAGGGCGGGTTGCCCTTGTTGTACCAGTAGTTCCCGTGGAGGAACGTGCCCGACGTCGTCAACCGCATCGCGTGCGGCACGTCCGGGATGTCGTACTCGCCGCCCATCCCGACCGTCCGGCTGTTCATGCGGGTCTGGGTGAACTTCTCGGAGATCACCATCTGCCCGTTGTACGTGGTGTGCTGCGCGTCGCCGGTCGAGATGGGGACCGACTTGAGCGTCTTGCCGTCCCGGACGACCGTCATGGTCTGCGTGTTCGCGTCGACCGTGGAGACCTGGGAACGCCCGATGGTGAAGGTGACCGTCTTCTTCTGCACCCCGTAGACGCCGTTGGCGCCCTCGATCCCGTCCAGGTCGATGTCCATGGTGACCTTGGAGCCGGCCTTCCAGTACTCCTCGGGCCGGAAGTCGAGCCGCTGGCCGTTGAACCAGTGCCCCACCACCTTCTGCCCGCTGCTGGAGGTGACCGAGATGTGCGACTGCACGGCCTTGCGGTCCGTGATCGCCTTGTCGAAGGTGAACGACACCGGCATGCCCACGCCCACCGTGGTGCCGTCGTCCGGCGTGTACGTCCCGATGAAGCTGTTCGAGGTCGACACCGTCGTGAAGATGGAGTTGGCCGCGGCCGTCCTGCCGTCCCCGTCCTTGGCGGTCGCCGATATCCGGTACTTGGTCCCGCGCTCCAGCTGCTCCTTCGGCTTCCACACCTTGCCGTCGGCGGAGAGCGAACCCGTGACCGCCGCACCGCTGTCCGCGACCGTCATCTTCACCTCGGTCAGCTTGCCGCCGCTGACCTTCACCCCGGTCTTGTTGATGGACGCGCCGGTCGAACCGTCCTTCGCCGAGATGGCGATCTTCGCCACCGACGTCTTCGCGTCGTTCCCGCCGCCCTTCTCGTCGTCCTTGGCGGTGGCGCTGCCGCCGCAGGCGGTGAGCGTGAGGGCGCCGACCACCAGGGCGGCACAGGCCCCCAGAGTGCGCCGCGCTGAAATGTTCGGCGTTGTCACGGGCTGCTCCCAGGTCAAGTGATGTGCGTGATCCGCTCCGGTACGCCAGGGAAGAGGGCCCGGGCCGCGGACCGGGTTCCGCCCGTGCGCGGTGAAGGCCATCACGTGACAGAACCGCGACAAAAGTCCGGCCCCCGGGCGCAGCCGCCGTGCCCGGCCACCCCGGTTCAGCGCTCCCCGTGCGACTCCCCGTGCGACTCCCCGTACAGCTCCCCGTACGACGGCCACGCCCCGCCCGGCCCGTCCACCGGTTCGGCGGCCCGCACCGCCCGCACGATCGCCCGGGTCACCACGTCCGCCCCGGCGGCGAGGATCTCGTTCAGGGCGAGCGGGTCCGCCGCGTCCAGGGAGCGCTCGCCCGTCGCCAGCGCGAACACCGTGTCCCCGTCGTTGAGCAGGTGCACCGGCCGCACGGCCCGGGCGATCCCGTCGTGCGCGGTGCCCGCCAGCTTCTGCGCCTGCGCCTTGGTCAGGCCGGCGTCCGTGGCCACCACCGCGAGCGTGGTGTTCAGCGGAGGAGGAGCACTGCGCGCCGCCGTCTCGGCCAGCCGCCGCACCGCCGCCGCGTGCACCTCGGCCGCGGGGTAGGCCACGCGCCCCTGGAACAACTCCCCGTACAGCACCCCCGTCTCCGGATCCACCACCGATCCCGCCGCGTTCGCCACCACCAGCGCCGCCACCGTCACGCCGCTGTCGAGCACCGTGCTCGCGCTGCCCACGCCGCCCTTCACCACCCCCGTCACCGCGCCCGTACCGGCACCCACACACCCCTGCGCCACGGGAGCACCGGGTTCGCTCGCCGCCGCGGCCTCGACGGCGGCCCGGCCCGTCGCCGCGTCCGGCCGGGCGCGGAAGTCGCCGCCCCGGCCCAGATCGAAGACACAGGCGGCCGGCACCACCGGCACCACGTGCGCCGGATCCGCCCCGACGCGGACCCCTCGCCCCCGTTCCTCCAGCCAGGCCATCACCCCCGACGCGGCGTCCAGCCCGTAGGCGCTGCCCCCGGTCAGCACGATCGCCTCGACCGTGCGGACCACGTTGCGCGGGTCCAGCGCGTCCGTCTCCTTGGTGCCGGGACCACCGCCCCGCACGTCCACGGCGGCCACGGCCCCGCCCTCCGGGGCGAGCACGACCGTGGTGCCCGTGAGCCAACCGTCACCGGCACGCGTCGCATGCCCCACCCGCAGACCGGCGACATCCGTCAGAGCGTCAACTGTCATGACGGACAGTCTCGTGCAGACGCCGGCCGGTGCGCCGGTGCCGCCGTCAGACCGTCCGGGGCGCCGCCCCGCTCCTCCCGGCGGTCCGGCGCGTGGCCAGGGCCTCCCCCGCCACCACCGACAGCGCGCAGACCAGGCCCGCGGCCAGTACCGCCCAGTCACCCAGGAACGTGCAGCAGATGACGAGCAGGGCCGTCGTCGGCAGCACCATCTGCTGGCCGATGCCCCGCTTGAAGTACCGCGAGTGCAAGGCCCACAGGGTGAGCAGGTACAGGGCCGTCGGCAGCGTCACGGCCGCCGACGCCGACAGCGTGGAGATGTGCGCCTCGCCGACCGTGTGCTCCACCGCCACCTCCAGGCCGGCCCCGATCGCGGCCGCCGAGGCGAGGACCAGGTAGTGGCCGTAGCCCCAGAGGAACGCCTGCCGGTTGGAGCGCAGATGGCCGTGGATGGGCACCGCGAAGTACACCCACCACGCGGCGAAGATGATGAGCAGCCCGCCCGCGGCGATCGGGAGGAGCTCGCCCAGCGCGTCGTTCTCGTCGACACCGGACTTCACGGCGACCGTGGCCGCGGCGATCGTCTCGCCCAGCACGATGATGGTGAACAGCCCGTATCGCTCCGCGATGTGGTGCGGGTGCCAGGACGTGGAGCGGTGCCTCTCCGCGATGGGTGGCACGGACATCTCCAGCAGCGCCATCACCAGGAACCACCACGGCCGGACGTCCCCCGGCAGGAACAGCAGCCCCAGCCAGCCGACCTGGCACAGCAGCACACCGCCCGCGTACCGCAGGGCCGTCGCACGCTCCGGGCCCTCGCTGGCCCGGGCCACCCGGAGCCACTGCGACACCAGCGCCAGCCGCATGATGGCGTAGCCCAGCCATACCAGGAGGTAGTCGTGCTCCTCGAAGGCCCGCGACACCCCGGCCGCCAGGACCAGCACGCCGGCGATCTGCACCAGGGTGACGACCCGGTACAGGACGTCGTCGTTGTCGTAGGCGGAGGCGAACCAGGTGAAGTTCATCCACGCCCACCACAGGGCGAAGAACACCATCGCGTAGTCGAGGATCCCCTCGCCCGCGTGCCCCTCGGCGACCGCGTGCACGAGCTGGATGCCCGCCTGCGCGACGGCCACCACGAAGCACAGGTCGAAGAAGAGCTCCAGCGGTGAGGCGGCCCGGTGCGCCTCCTCGCGGTCGCGCGCTCGGAGCCTGCGCAGGGGACCGCGGCGGTCCGGGGCGCCTGAGCCACCTGGGCCGTCGGAGGGGGCGGGCGGGGGAGCGGTGCTGGAGGTCATGATTCCCAGCACAGCAGAAGGCGGGGGGATTTTCTCCGCGACCGTACCCTGGACGCATGAGTACCGCCCCCGAGTCCGCGTCCGCTTCCGAGCCCGAGCGCCCCGAGGCCGAGCCGCGCGAGCCCAGGCCCGCGCTGGTCTTCGACGACCCGCTGGACCAGCAGTCCTCCGACGACACCGACCGCGGCTGGGGCGACCGCACCGACTCCGGGGGCGCCGCGGCCGACCTCCGCCGCTTCCTCGACGAGAAGCCGCCCCACCACCTGTGAAGCAGCCGGGCCGCCGCCCGCGCCGCTACGACCCGCCGCGCTCCTACGGCCGGTCGTGCCCGGCGCCGCGCTGGGCGACCAGCGCGTCGCGGATCTCCTTCAGCACCTCCAGCTCGGTCACCTCGAGGACCTCCTGCGTGCCCTCCTTCGCCTTGCGGCGGGCCTCCTGCCGGGCCAGGAACTTGGCCATGGGCAGAACCATCAGGAAGTAGACGACCGCCGCGGTGATCACGAAGCTGAGCGTGGCGCCCAGGACCGAGCCCCACAGGATCTGGATGCCCTGGTCGCCGTCGCACGACGTGCTCAGGCACGAGCTGTAGTGGTCGAGGTTCTTGGTGCCGATGGCCCCGACGACCGGGTTGATGATCCCCTTCACCACCGCGTTGACGATGTTGGTGAACGCGGCACCGATCACGACCGCGACCGCCAGATCGACGACGTTCCCGCGCATCAGGAAGGTCTTGAAGCCCTGCCAGACGCTCGGATCCTTCTTCTCGCTCACCTCGGGGCCTCTTCTCGCACGCGCAGCCTGTGGAACAAAACGCTCCGCAACCTACGTCAACGCTGGGCCGAACAGCGCACCCGGGTCCCTCTGACGAGGGACCGGACACGGGACTCGACCAGACCGTGCACGAGAGCTCCGCGGACGCCGCGGCGGACCTCACCACAGGGTCACCGCCAACCGTCCGGCGGCGCTCGCCCCGGCCAGGCGGGCGGCGGTCTCCCGCGGTACCGAGAGCACGACCAGCGCCCCGGCGTCCGGAGTGTCCTCCAGGGGCTCGGGAACCTTCGTCACCCTGACCCCGCGGGCGACCACCCGGGCTTCACCGCCCCCGGTGGTCTCCTCGGCGGCGATGACGTCGACCCGGTCGCCGGGACGCAGCAGCCGCACGGTGGCCGCGTCGGCGATGCGGACGGGCGCCGTCACCCGCTCCGCGGGCGGACGCGCCGGGGCGGCAGGCCCGCCGGAGAGCGACGCGTCGTGCGCGGGAGGCTCGGCCCGGGGATGGCCGCGGGCCCCGTCCGCGTCACGCGGGCCCGCCACGGCGAACGCGGTCGCGACGACGGCGAGCCCGGCCGCGAGGGCCACCCGCCGCTGCCGCCCGAGCCGGCCGGGCAGGCACCGGCCCCCGCGCACCCGCACGGGATCGAAGCGCGGCACCTCGCGCGTGGCGGGCACCTGCGCCTCCGGCGGCCCCGCCGCGGCAGCGGCCCAGGCGGGAACGGCGGGCGGCCGGGGGGACAACCCGCCGGGCCGGGGAGGAACGGCGGCGGGGATCGACGAAGGCGCAAGGGCTCCGGGCGACCCGGACGGGCGGACGGGCGGAGGGACGGACAACGACTGGGCGAGGGACACGGGAACCACCACCTGCGACGAGGGACCGGCTTGCGCTCCCCACGATGAGGCTCCGCACGGCCGCCCGCTGAGGCCTGTGGACGCACCGCGGACCTGTGGACAACTCCCTCACCGGAACGACAACTTCCGCCCCGCCCGGCCGCTGCCCTCCCGCCCGGCCGTTGCCCTCTCGCCCCGGCCGTTGCCCTTGTCCTCTCATCCCCGGCCCCGGCACCCCGACCCCAGACCCCGGCCCCGGCACCCCGACCCCGGACCCCGGCCCCGGCACCCCGACTACGGCAACACGATCCCCGGATCCATCCCACCCAGCGCCCCCACGCACAGGCAGTCCCGCTCGCCGTTCGCCGGCAGCCCGGCCACCGCGTCGAACAGCACCCCGCGCAGCCGGTCCACGTTCGCCGAGAACACCCGCAACACCTCGTCGTGCGAGACGCCCTCCCCGGTCTCCGCGCCCGCGTCGAGGTCGGTCACCAGCGTCAGGGACGTGTAGCAGAGCTCCAGCTCGCGGGCGAGTGCCGCCTCGGGGTGGCCGGTCATGCCCACCACGGACCAGCCCTGCGCCTGGTGCCACAGCGACTCCGCGCGGGTGGAGAAGCGCGGTCCCTCGACCACGACCAGCGTGCCGCCGTCCACCGGCTCCCAGTCCCGGCCGCGTGCCGCCTTCAGCGCGACGGTCCGCCCGGTGGGGCAGTAGGGGTCGGCCAGTGACACGTGGACCACGTTCGGCACCGACCCGTCGGGCAGCGGCAGCCCGTCGAAGTAGGAGTTGGCGCGGGCCTTGGTGCGGTCGACGAGCTGGTCGGGCACCAGCAGTGTGCCCGGCCCGTACTCGGGGCGCAGGCCGCCCACCGCGCACGGGGCGAGGACCTGGCGCACACCGACCGACCGCAGGGCCCACAGGTTGGCGCGGTAGTTGATCCGGTGGGGCGGCAGGTGGTGGCCCCGCCCGTGCCGGGGCAGGAAGGCGACCCGGCGGCCGGCGACCTCGCCGAGGAAGAGCGAGTCGCTGGGAGGCCCGTACGGGGTGTCGACCCGGACCTCGGTCACATCGTCGAGGAAGGAGTAGAACCCGGAGCCGCCGATGACCCCGATGTCCGCGCCCGCACCTGCGCCCGCCGCCGCAGAGCCCACCGCCGCATCCGCGGAGTCCGCGGAGCCCACCGCACCCGTCGCCTTCGCCTTGTTTGCCATGCCCGCACCCTAACCGCACGCGGAAACACCGAGGACCCCGTCGCCCGGGGGCGACAGGGTCCCGTAAGGAAGTGCGGTGCGGGGCAGGCCCTACGCGGCGGTGGTGCTGCTGCCGGCCGAGCTGCTCGTGCTCGACGACGAGCCGCTCGACGACGAGCCGGAGCCGGAGCTCGACGAGCCGGAGTCCGAGGACGACGACGAGGAGCTCGACGACTTCGACGCGGCCGGGGAGCTGCTCGACGAGGAGCCGCGGCTGTCGTTGCGGTAGAAGCCGGAGCCCTTGAAGACGATGCCGACCGCCGAGAACACCTTCTTCAGGCGACCCTTGCAGGTGGGGCACTCGGTCAGAGCGTCATCGGTGAACTTCTGCACCGCCTCGAGGCCCTCGCCGCACTCGGTGCACTGGTACTGGTAGGTGGGCACTGTCTTCCTCCTGGCACTCTCACTCGATGAGTGCTAACGACGCTCCATAGTGACGTATTCCGGCCGCTCAGTCCACTGCCACCGGCACGCGGTGACCCACGCCACGTGCCACGGTCCGCCCCGGACCCCGTGCGGACAGCCGGGAACGCAGGGACAAGAGGGTCAGCAGGGCCAGGACCGTGCCGCCCATCGGCACCAGGAAACCGGCGCCGTCCCACAGGCGGTCCTCCAGCTGCCCGGCGACCGTGACGGCTGCGGCCTGGCCGAGTGCCACCGCGCCGGTCAGCCAGGTGAAGGCCTCCGTGCGGGCACCGGCCGGGACGAGGCTCTCGACCAGGGTGTAGCCGGTGATCAGGGCGGGCGCGATGCACACGCCGACCAGCAGCCCGAGACCGGCGAGGACCAGCACCGAGTGGGCGGCCCACAGGCCCGACGCGGTCAGCGCGAGCGCGGTGTAGCCGACGACCAGGCGCCGCTGCGGTGCCACCTTCCAGGCGATCGCGCCGCACACCAGGCCGGAGAGCATGTTGCCCGCGGCGAAGACGCCGTACAGGACGCCGTTCAGACCCGGTTCGCCGATCGACTCGGTGAACGCGGCCAGCGAGACCTGCATGCCGCCGAAGACGGTGCCGATGCCCAGGAACGTCACGATCAGCACCCGCACCCCGGGCACCCGCAGGGCGGAGACGTGCTCCACGCGTGCGTGGCCGCTGCCGGAGACCGACGGCTGGGTGCTCTTCTGCGCGGCGAACAGCAGGCCGCCGACCAGGGTGAGGGAGGCTTCCGCGACCAGGCCCGCGGCCGGGTCGACGGCGGTGCACAGGGCGGTGGCCAGCAGCGGTCCGAGGACGAAGGTCAGCTCGTCCGTGACCGACTCGAAGGCGGCCGCGGTGGACATCAGGGGCGAGTCCTTGAGCTTCACGCCCCAGCGGGCCCGCACCATGGGCCCGATCTGCGGGACCGAGGCGCCGGTCGGCACGGCGGCCGCGAAGACCGCCCACAGGGGTGCGTCCATCAGGGCCAGCGCGGTCAGCGTCAGCCCGGACACGGCGTGCAGCAGGACCCCGGGGACCAGCACCGTGCGCTGCCCGTAGCGGTCGGCGAGGCGGCCGCTGTAGGGCGCGAACAGCGCCATGGAGACGCCGGTGGCGGCCGCGACGGCGCCCGCCGCGCCGTAGGAGCCGGTGGTGTGCTGCACGAGCAGGACGATGGAGAGGGTGAGCATCGCGAACGGCTGCCGTGCCGCGAAGCCGGGGAGCAGGAACGTCCAGGCGCCGCGGGTGCGCAGCAGCCGGCCGTATCCCGGGCGGGCGGAAGCCGTCGAGTTCTTCGACTTCTCCGAGGTGACCGTGGACTCCACGGCCCGTGCCTTTCTGCCGCCTGGTAGCGCCGGCCCCGTCGTGGGCCTCGCCGAGAGCTGTCCTCTTGCGCGGAACTGCGGTAGATGCCGGGGCCCGGTGAGGAGGGGTGTCCCGACCGCCATACGGTCGCGCCAGCTCTGCGTCAGGCAGAGTTGGTTCGATCTGGGTACGCCTTCATCTTACAGGGATCAAGGGCTGCCCGGCCTGTGAAAGCGAGCACCATGGGGCGCCCGCCCTGCAATACCAAAAGGCCAAAAGGGGCAAAGCGCCCTCAGGGCTTCGGTCCGCCCGTGCCCAGCCATCCGGCGAGCTTGCCCCCGTGGCCCACGGCCCGCAGCCGGTTCTCGGCCGCGTCCCGCACCGGGTCCGTGGCGACCACCAGGAGCTCGTCTCCCCGCTGCAGGATCGTCGTCGGCAGCGGGACGAACGACTCGCCCCCGCGCACCACGAGCGTCACGGCGGCACCGTGCGGCAGCCGCAGTTCGGCCACCTCCACGCCGTGCATCTTCGACCCCGCGGGGATCGCCACGGACAGCAGGTGCCCGTGCAGCCGCCCCAGGGGGGCCGACTCGATGCCGAGGTCCGCGGCCTCCGCGTCCTCCCCGAGGCGCAGTGTGCGGCCCAGCCAGGGCAGCGTGGGGCCCTGGACCAGGGTGTAGACGACGACCAGGACGAAGACGATGTTGAAGATCCGGTCGCTTCCGGTGACGCCCTTCACCATCGGGATGGTCGCCAGGATGATGGGCACCGCCCCGCGCAGGCCCGCCCAGGACATCAGCGCCGACTCCCGCCAGGGCACCCGGAACGGGGTCAGGCAGGCGAACACCCCCAGCGGCCGCGCCACCATCGTCAGGACCAGCCCGATGACCAGCGCGGGCACGATGTCGTCGCCCAGTTCGTGCGGGGTGACGAGCAGGCCGAGCATCACGAACATGCCGATCTGCGCCAGCCAGCCGAGCCCGTCGGCGAAGCCGCGCGTGGCCGGCCAGTGCGGCAGCCGCGCGTTGCCCATCACCATCGCGGCCAGGTAGACCGCGAGGAAGCCGCTGCCGTGGGCCAGCGCGCCCGCCGCGTACGCCACGACGGCGATGGCCATGACGGCGATGGGGTAGAGGCCGGACGCGGGCAGCGCCACGTGCCTGAGCCCCCAGGAGCCGAGCCAGCCCACCGCGAGGCCGATGGCCGCGCCGATCGCCAGTTCCAGCAGGATCTCGCCCAGCAGCACGTACCAGTGCTCGACCGGCCCGGCGGTGGACAGGGACACCACGAGGATGACCACGGGGGCGTCGTTGAAGCCGGACTCCGCCTCGAGCGTGCCCTTCACGCGCGCGGGGAGGGGGATCTTGCGCAGCACGGAGAACACGGCGGCCGCGTCGGTCGAGGAGACCACCGCCCCGATGATCAGCGCCTGCCGCCACTCCAGCCCGACCAGGTAGTGCGCGGCCGACGCCGTGACCCCGACGCTCACCGCGACACCGGCCAGCGCCAGTGCCGTGGCGGCCGGCATCACCGGCTCGATCTCCTTCCACTTCGTGCCCAGGCCGCCCTCGGCCAGGATCACGACCAGGGCCGCGTACCCGATGACCTGGGTCAGCTCGGCGTTGTCGAAGTGGATGTCACCCACGCCGTCCTGGCCCATGGCGACGCCGATCCCCAGGTACACGAGCAGGCTGGGGAGCCCGCTGCGCGAGGAGATCCGTACCGCTGCGACGGCGACGAGCAGGACGAGCGAGCAGACGAGCAGGAGCTGGTTGAGGTGATGGACAGTCAGCGGCCGAATCCTTCCCTGGCCCGCACGCACGCGCGCGTGGGCTCACGTACATCGCACATGACGCAGTGGCGCATCGCGCCAACTACTTCGTTACCTTACCTAACTCTTGACGATTTCTTGACACTCGAGAAGGCAAGATCGAACGTCCGTCCGTGCCGGTTCCCGACTCCGCGTCAAGGGGCGCAAGGCCCTGCGCCTATCGTTGCTCCAGCGCTCAGTTAAAAGCACAGCCGAACCTGCCGCTCGCGTTAGGACAGCAAGGACAGCGATGCCCACCGACACCACCGCCTCCACGGGTCAGCAGCCCGGCAAGTCCGGCAGGAGAAAGGGGCGCAAGGCCCGTCTCCTCGTGCTCGTCCTGGTGCTGGCCCTCCTCGGGGGCGTCGCCTTCGGCGCGTACTGGACCATCAGCACGGTCCGGGCCTCCTTCCCGCAGACCACGGGCACCCTCACGCTCAAGGGCCTGTCGGGCCCGGTCGAGGTCAAACGGGACGGCTACGGCATCCCGCAGATCTACGCCTCCTCCGACGCCGACCTGTTCATGGCGCAGGGCTACGTCCAGGCGCAGGACCGGTTCTACGAGATGGACGTGCGCCGCCACATGGCCGCCGGCCGGCTCTCGGAGATGTTCGGCAAGAGCCAGGTCGACAACGACGAGTTCCTGCGCACCCTCGGCTGGGACCGCGTCGCCCGGCGCGAGTACGAGACCAAGCTGTCGGCGTCCACGAAGAAGTACCTCCAGGCCTACGCCGAGGGCGTCAACGCCTACCTCCAGGGCAAGGACGGCGAGGACATCTCCCTGGAGTACGCGGCGCTGGGCTTCACCAACGACTACAAGCCGCACAAGTGGAGCCCGGTCGACTCGATCTCCTGGCTGAAGGCGATGGCCTGGGACCTGCGCGGCAACATGCAGGACGAGATCGACCGCGCCCTGCTCACCAGCCGCCTGGGACCGAAGCAGATCGCCGACCTGTACCCGCAGTACCCGTACAGCCGGAACAAGGCGATCGTGCAGGAGGGCCAGGTCGACGCGCTGACGGGCACCTTCACCCAGGGCGACTCGTCCGGCACCGGCGGAACGGCCGGGAGTTCCGGGACCTCCGGCACCTCCGGCACCTCCGGGACGCCCGGCGCGAACGGGACCGGCGGCACCGGCTCGGGCACGTCGGGCAGTTCGGGCACTTCGGGCGCGTCGGGCACCCCGGGTGGCTCCGCCGGGACGTCCGGCCCGTCCGGCACCTCGGGCGTGGAGAGCCAGCTCACCGGCCTCACCCGGGTGCTGGACGACCTGCCCCCGGCCGTCGGCGTGAACGGGGACGGCATCGGCTCCAACTCCTGGGTCGTGCGCGGGGACCACACCATCACCGGCAAGCCGCTGCTGGCCAACGACCCGCACCTGTCGCCCTCGCTGCCCTCCGTCTGGTACCAGATGGGCCTGCACTGCCGCAGCGTCTCCAGCGCCTGCCAGTACGACGTCAGCGGCTACACCTTCGCCGGGATGCCCGGCGTGATCATCGGCCACAACCAGGACATCGCCTGGGGCATGACCAACTCCGGCGTCGACGTCACGGACCTCTACCTGGAGAAGATCACCGGCGACGGCTACCAGTACGACGGCAAGATCAAGCCATTCACCACGCGCGAGGAGACCATCAAGGTCGCCGGCGGGACGCCCAAGAAGATCGTCGTCCGCGAGACCAACAACGGGCCCCTGCTGTCCGACCGCGACGAGGAACTCGTGACGGTCGGCCGCAAGGCCACCGTCGACACCGCCGCACCCGACCGGGGCGACGGCTACGGCGTCGCGCTGCGCTGGACCGCCCTGCAGCCGGGCCGGACCATGGACGCCGTCTTCGCCATGGGCAGGGCGAAGGACTGGACCGGCTTCCGCAAGGCCGCGACCCTGTTCGAGGTCCCCTCGCAGAACCTGGTCTACGCCGACACCGAGGACAACATCGGCTACACCCTGCCCGGGAAGATCCCCACGCGCGCGAAGGACCACGACGGTTCCGTCCCCGCACCCGGCTGGGACCCCGACTACCGCTGGACCGGCTACCTCCCGCAGGACGCGCTGCCCTACGAGTACAACCCCGAGCGCGGCTACATCGTCACCGCCAACCAGGCCGTGATCGACGAGGACAAGTACCCCCACACCCTCACCACGGACTGGGGCTACGGCGCGCGCAGCCAGCGGATCACCGACCTGATCCAGTCGAAGATCAAGGACGGCGGCAAGGTCTCCACCGACGACATGCGGCAGATGCAGCTGGACAACAGCAGCGAGATCGCCCGGCTGCTGGTGCCCACGCTGCTGAAGATCGACCCGGAGAACAAGGACGTCCGCCAGGCGCAGAAGCTGCTGGAGGGCTGGGACTACACCCAGGACGCCGACTCGGCCGCCGCCGCGTACTTCAACGCCGTCTGGCGCAACGTCCTCAAGCTCGCCTTCGGCAACAAGCTGCCCAAGGAGCTGCGCGCCAAGGGCCAGTGCCTGTGGGTCAAGCCGGTCAACACCACCGGCCCCGCCGACGAGGCCGGGGAGGTCCGCGAGTGCGGCCGCCGCGACCCCGACCGGGCCCAGCCCGACGGCGGCGACCGCTGGTACGAGGTGGTCCGCACGCTGATGAGCCAGCCGGACAGCGACTGGTGGAGGACGCCCGAGGTGGGCACCCGCGACGGTGCCGTCAACCGCGACCAGCTGCTCAAGCGGGCCATGGTCGACGCCCGCTGGGAGCTGACCGCCAAGCTCGGCAAGGACATCGACTCCTGGAGCTGGGGCCGGCTGCACCGCCTGTTCCTGAAGAACCAGACCCTCGGCACGGCCGGGCCCGGCTTCGTCCGCCAGGCCCTCAACCGCGGTCCCTGGGAGCTCGGCGGCGGCGAGGCCACGGTCAACGCCACCGGCTGGAACGCCGCCGGCGGCTACGGGGTGGTGTGGGTGCCGTCCATGCGGATGGTGGTGAACCTCGGCGACCTCGACAAGTCCCGCTGGATCAACCTCACCGGCGCCTCCGGGCACGCCTACAGCGCCCACTACGTCGACCAGACGGACAAGTGGGCCGACGGCGAACTGCTGCCGTGGTCCTTCTCGGACCGGGCGGTGGACGGCAGCACGACCGACAAGCTCGTGCTCAAGCCCTGAGCGGCTGGCACCGGCGGCACGGCGACGGCCCTCCACGCGTGCGTGGAGGGCCGTTCGCCGTCAGGACGGCCGGCCGAACCGCCGTACCCCCGACGGTGTCACCGCCGCGTGCACCGGACGGTCGTGCGGCTCCTCCGGGACGCGCCCGACGACCTCGTCGTCGTACAGCAGCACCACCAGGGCGGGATGCGCACCCGCGCGCTCCAGCCGTGCCAGCACCCGGTCGTAGGAGCCTCCGCCGCGCCCCAGCCGCATCCCCCGGGTGTCGACCGCGAGCCCCGGCAGCAGGACGGCGTCCGCCCCCGTCACGGCGTCCGGCCCGAGGCGCTCGCCCGCCGGCTCGTACAGGGCCATCCGGCCGCCGTGCCGGACGCGCACCAGTGAGGCCTCGCCCTCGTACACGCCCCAGTCGAGGTCGTTGTCCGGCAGCAGCACCGGCAGCAGCACGCGCACGCCCCGGGCGCACAGAGCGTCGAGGAGCGTGAGCGTGCCCGGTTCACTCCCCACCGAGACGTACGCCGCGACCGTTCCGGCGTGGGCCAACTCCGGCAGCCCCAGCGCTCGCCCGGCCAGCGCGGCCGCCGTTTCCCGCAGGTCATCCGCTGTCAACCTGCTTCTCATCTGAATTAGTCCGCGCCTCAAGGTGCGCTTGCTAGCCTCGCCCGGACGTGCGAAGTGACTCAATAGTTGCTCCCTTACCGTCGCAATCAGCTCATATGAGTACCAATGCATCGGAGCAGCAGATTCCAGCACAATGCAGCGGCTAGGGTGTCGGACATGACACAGTCCCACCCTCGGATCAGCAAGGCTGTCATCCCCGCGGCAGGCCTCGGCACCCGGTTTCTGCCGGCCACCAAGGCCACCCCGAAGGAGATGCTGCCGGTCGTCGACAAGCCGGCGATCCAGTACGTGGTCGAGGAGGCCGTCGCGGCGGGTCTCGATGACGTCCTCATGGTGACGGGCCGCAACAAGCGCCCCCTCGAGGACCACTTCGACCGCAACTACGAGCTGGAATCGGCCCTGCTGAAGAAGGGTGACGAGAACCGCCTCGCCAAGGTCCAGGAGTCCAGCGACCTCGCGACGATGCACTACGTGCGCCAGGGCGACCCCAGGGGCCTCGGCCACGCCGTCCTGTGCGCCGCCCCGCACGTCGGCGACGAGCCCTTCGCCGTCCTCCTCGGCGACGACCTGATCGACCCCCGCGACCCCCTCCTCCAGCGCATGGTCGAGGTCCAGGAGCAGCGCGGCGGCAGCGTCGTCGCCCTCATGGAGGTCGCCCCGGAGCAGATCCACCTCTACGGCTGCGCGGCCGTGGAGACCACCGAGGACAGCGACGTCGTCAAGGTCGGCGGCTTGGTCGAGAAGCCCGACCCGGCCGACGCGCCCTCCAACTACGCGATCATCGGCCGCTACGTCCTGGACCCGAACATCTTCGAGGTCCTGCGCCGCACTGAGCCCGGCCGCGGCGGCGAGATCCAGCTGACCGACGCCCTCCAGCAGCTCGCCGAGGACGAGAAGATCGGCGGCCCGGTGCACGGCGTCGTCTTCAAGGGCCGCCGCTATGACACCGGCGACCGCGGCGACTACCTGCGTGCCATTGTCCGCCTCGCGTGCGAACGTGAAGACCTGGGCCCGGAGTTCCGGACCTGGCTTCGCAGTTACGTAGCCGAGGAGATGTAGCACGTTGAGCAGCGCCGCGCCCCGCGTCACCGGCCACGACCACGCCGGCTCCGGCCACCTGTGGTCGGTGGACGAGCACCTGGAGGACATCCTCGCCACCGTCCGGCCCCTGGAACCCATCGAGCTGCACCTGCTCGACGCCCAGGGCTGCGTCCTCGTCGAGGACGTCACGGTGCCCGTGTCGCTGCCGCCCTTCGACAACAGCTCGATGGACGGCTACGCGGTGCGGGTCGCGGACGTGGCGGGCGCGAGCGAGGAGTTCCCGGCCTCCCTGGAGGTCGTCGGGGACGTGGCCGCGGGCCAGGCCGACCCTCTCCACGTGGGGCCCGGCCAGGCCGCCCGCATCATGACCGGCGCCCCGCTGCCGCCCGGCGCCGAGACCGTCGTGCCCGTGGAGTGGACCGACGGCGGGCTCGGCGAGGGCCCGGTGCACGGCATGCGCGCCCGCAGCCTCGCCCCCGAGGGCGCCACCGGGCAGGTGCAGGTCCACCGCCCGGCCGGACCCCGCGCGCACGTGCGCGCGAAGGGCAGCGACGTGAAGGCCGGCGACCGCGCCCTCCAGGCGGGCACGATCCTCGGCCCGCCGCAGATCGCCCTGCTCGCCGCGATCGGCCGCGGCACCGTCCGCGTACGCCCCCGCCCGCGCGTGGTGGTGCTCTCCACCGGCAGCGAACTCGTCCAGCCCGACACGGAACTGCGCACGGGTCAGATCTACGACTCCAACAGCTTCGCCCTCACCGCGGCCGCCCGGGACGCCGGGGCCATCGCCTACCGCGTGGGCGCCGTCGCCGACGACGCCGAGACCCTGCGCTCCACCATCGAGGACCAGCTGGTCCGCGCCGACCTGGTGGTCACCACGGGCGGCGTCAGCGTCGGCGCCTACGACGTCGTCAAGGAGGCCCTGGCCCACGTCGGTGACGAGGACGAGCCCGGCAGCGGCGTGGAGTTCCGCAAGCTCGCCATGCAGCCCGGCAAACCCCAGGGCTTCGGCTCCATCGGCCCCGACCACACCCCGCTGCTGGCCCTGCCCGGCAACCCGGTGTCCTCGTACGTCTCCTTCGAGCTGTTCGTCCGCCCGGCCATCCGCACCCTCATGGGCCTGGACGACGTGCACCGCCCCACGACCCGGGCCACGCTCGTCGCGGACAAGGCGCTGACCTCGCCGAAGGGCCGCCGGCAGTTCCTGCGCGCCACCTGCTCCGGCAGCCGTGTCACCCCCGTCGGCGGGGCCGGGTCCCACCTGGTCGCCGCCCTCGCCCACGCGGACGCCCTCATCGTCGTCCCCGAGGACACCGAGTCCGTCGAGCCGGGCACCGAGGTCGAGGTGGTCCTGCTCGGCCGATAGCCCCTGGTTGGGGGTACCGTGTCGCGCACAGCAGGCCCCGCGCCGCACCGCGACGGGCCCGGACCGGGAGCGCCACACAGCATGAGCACGCAGGACCCACCCAGGCGGGACGGCCCCGCACAGGACCGGCTGACGCACATCGACGAGGCGGGCGCGGCCCGCATGGTCGACGTCTCGGACAAGGACGTCACCGCGCGCACCGCGCGCGCCAGCGGACGCGTCCTGGTCTCGCCCCGCGTGATCGAACTGCTGCGCGGCGAGGGCGTCCCCAAGGGCGACGCCCTCGCGACCGCGCGGATCGCCGGGATCATGGGCGCCAAACGCACCCCCGACCTCATCCCGCTCTGCCACCCGTTGTCGGTGTCCGGTGTGAAACTGGACCTGTCGGTCGCGGACGACGCCGTGGAGATCCTGGCCACCGTGAAGACGACGGACCGCACGGGCGTCGAGATGGAGGCCCTCACCGCGGTCTCCGTCGCCGCGCTCACCGTGATCGACATGGTCAAGGCGGTCGACAAGGGAGCGGTCATCACGGACGTGCGAGTGGAGGAGAAGACGGGCGGCAAGTCGGGCGACTGGAGCCGGGCATGACACACGACGCGCCGACCGGTGACGCGCTGCCGGACCCGTACCGCGCGCTGGTCGTCACCGCCTCGAACCGGGCCGCCGCCGGCGTCTACGAGGACAAGGGCGGTCCGCTCATCGCCGACGGCCTGAAGCGCTTCGGCTTCGCCGTCGACGGCCCCCAGGTCGTCCCCGACGGCGACCCCGTCGAGGCGGCCCTGCGCGCCGGGGTCGACGCCGGCTACGACGTGATCGTCACCACCGGCGGCACGGGCATCTCGCCCACCGACCGCACCCCCGAGGCCACCCGCCGGGTGATCCACCACGAGGTGCCCGGCATCGCCGAGGCGGTCCGGGCGTTCGGCCGGGAGAAGGTGCCGACCGCGGCCCTGTCCCGCGGTCTGGCCGGAGTGGCCGGGAGCACCCTGATCGTCAACCTGCCCGGATCCAGCGGCGGTGTGAAGGACGGCCTCACCGTCCTGGAGCCGCTGCTCGTCCACGCCGTCGAGCAGCTGCGCGGCGGCGACCACCCGAGACCCGGCAGTGGGGGTGCGAGCTGAACCGCCCATCCTGGCCCGCCGAGCTGGTGGACGGCGACATCGTCCTCAGGCCCATAAAGCTGCGCGACCAGCGGGCGTGGCGCGACGTCAACCGGCGCAACCGCGACTGGCTGCGCCCCTGGGAGGCGACGATCCCGCCGCCCACGCCGGGCGGGCCCCTGACGCACCGGCCGACCTTCCGCCAGATGGTGCGCCACCTGCGGTCGGAGGCGAACGCGGGCCGGATGCTGCCCTTCGTCATCGAGTACCAGGGGCAGCTGGTCGGGCAGCTGACGGTCGCCGGGATCACCTGGGGCTCGATGTGCTCGGGGCACATCGGCTACTGGGTGGACGAGGCGGTGGCCGGGCGCGGCGTGATGCCCACGGCCGTCGCCCTCGTGACGGACCACTGTTTCCGCACGGTCGGACTGCACCGCATCGAGGTCTGCATTCGCCCGGAGAACGGGCCGAGCCGCCGGGTGGTGGAGAAACTCGGATTCCGCGAGGAGGGGCTGCGGCCGCGTTATCTGCACATCGACGGCGCCTGGCGCGACCATCTCGTCTTCGCGCTCACCGCGGAGGAAGTGCCGGACGGGCTGCTCAGGCGCTGGCACCGGGCGCGCGCGCAGAGTAATCCGGGAATGCGCCACCACCCCGGAAATTGAATGCGTGTTCGAAATTGATCGCCGGATGACCGTCTCGCGGTCATGAATTCCCGGCCCGAGCGGTCTGCTGATCGCATCGGTCACAAGAAAAGTTCGAAATATCAGCCAGATCGTGCGACACACCGGCTCAATTGGCAGATGGCCTCACGCAAACCCCTCTACGGTGTGAGGCGTGAGCAGCAGCGGCCTCATCTACGCAGTCATTGTCGGGGCCTGGGCCGCCTACTTGGTGCCGATGTGGCTCCGTAGGCAGGACGAGCTGAACGAGGCCCGTCCGACGGAACGCTTCAGCACCGCCATCCGGCTCCTGTCCGGAAAGGCGGCCATGGAGCGCCGGTACGCCAAGGACCTGCGGGCGCGCTCCACCGAGGAGGGGGAGCAGGACGCCGGCGACCTGGACGCCGCCACCGAGTCGGTGGACGTCCGGGCCTTCGCCGTGTCCAAGACCCGCCCGCACACCCAGGTGCCCGTACCGTCGCCCGCCCCCGACCAGCCGGCCCACCCGGCACCGGACCCGGCCGGCCGCGACCGCACCCGCGACCGCGCGTCCGTCCCCGCCGCCCGGCGCCCCTCGCCGCAGGCCGAGGCGGCCGCAGCGCGGGCCCGGCGCTCGAAGGTCCTCGCGCGCCGCCGGCGCACCACGATCATGCTCTTCCTCGCCTTCACCCTCGGCGCGATCGTCGCGGCCGTCGGCGGACTCGCGTTCCTGTGGGCTCCCGGCGTGCCCGCGGTCATGCTCAGCGTGTACATCGCCTACCTGCGCTCCCAGGAGCGCCGGCGGTTCGCCTACCAGATGGACCGCCGCATGGCCGAGGTCGCGGCCCAGCGGCTGCGCGAGCGGCAGCGCCAGCCCCGCAGGCGCCTGGCGGCCGACGAGGCGGCCGCCGAGCCGGAGGAGGGGCCCGAGCCGGTCTCCGACCCCGGGCTGTCCGCCCTCGCGGCCGACCGGCGCGCCCTCGTCGAGCAGACCGACCACGCCGAGTGGGTCGACCAGCAGCGCGAACGGCAGCGGCGGCCCGGCCAGGGTGGCGACAGCTGGGAGCCGGTGCCGGTGCCCCTGCCGACGTACGTGACCGCCCCGGTCGCCCCGCGGGCCACCAGCGACGTCGACCTCGGCGCCCCCGACACCTGGAGCTCGGCCCGCTCCAGCGCGGTCGCGCCGGACGCCGAGCACGAGAGCGCGCCCGCCGAGCCGGCCGCGGCGGACCCCCGCCCCCAGGAGCCGGCCGACGACGACGGGCGCAGCGACGCACGCCGCGCGGCCTCCGCCCGACGGGCCCGGGAGCGCGGACGCACGCCCCTGTTCGACCAGTACGAGGACGGCGAGCGCCCCCGGGCGGCCAACGAGTAGCCCGCGAACCCGCAGGTGGCCGCCCCTTCGGAACGGATTTCCAAGCAGGCCGATCGGGGTGCTAAAGTTTCACTCGTTGCAAGGGCCTGTGGCGCAGTCCGGTAGCGCACCTCGTTCGCATCGAGGGGGCCAGGGGTTCAAATCCCCTCAGGTCCACGCAGCTCAGAGCCCGGTCGGGAAACCGACCGGGCTCTGACGTATGTTCAGGGCCCGCTCGGCCGAGCCGGTGGCCGGCGGCGGCCCGCGCCGGGTGACACGGGCCACAGCAGCCACATCTGCTGAGCGCCCGTCAGCCGCCCGCCCGCAGGTCCTTGGCGAAGCAGCGGCTCGCCTCGTGATGACGGTAGTAGCCGAACTTCCCGCAGGGCGCGTAGCCGCTGGACGTGTACAGGGCGATGGCCTCGGGCTGCTTGGTGCCGGTCTCCAGGACCATGCGCCGGCGGCCCGCCGCCCGGGCGTCCTCCTCCAGCGCGGCCAGGATGCGGCGGGCCAGGCCACGGCCGCGCATCTGCTCGATCACGTACATCCGCTTGAGCTCGGCGTCGCCGTCGAGGTTGCCCTCGCCGTTGGCGTCCTGGGTGCGCCAGCCGCCCGAGGCGACCGGTGTGCCGTCCGCGTCGTAGGCGACCAGGTAGGTGCCGTTCGGCGGGTCGAAGTCGGCGGCGGCCATGGGGGTGGCGTCGCCGTCGTCCCCGTAGCGGACGGCGTACTCGGCCTGGACCTGGTCGCTGAGCTTCATGGCGTCGGGGTGGTCGAAGGAGACCCGGCGTATGTCCATGACGGATACGGTATGCGATCCGGAACTGGACGCAGTCCAGGGTGCCGGTATCGTGCCGGGGTGCTGACTGTGACCTCTGTGAATGTGAACGGGCTGCGGGCCGCCGCGAAGAAGGGCTTCGTGGAGTGGCTCGCCGGGACCGCGGCCGACGTGCTGTGCCTCCAGGAGGTGCGGGCCGAACCGGAGCAGCTGCCCGAACACGTCCGGGCGCCCGAGGGCTGGCACGTCGTGCACGCGCCGGCCGCCGCGAAGGGCCGTGCCGGGGTGTCCCTCTACAGCCGCCGCGCACCCGACCGGGTGCGGATCGGTTTCGGCTCCGCCGAGTTCGACGGCAGCGGCCGGTACGTGGAGGCGGACCTGCCGGGCGTCACCGTCGCCTCGCTGTACCTGCCCTCCGGCGAGGTCGGCACGGAGCGGCAGGACGAGAAGGAGCGCTTCATGGGCGAGTTCCTCCCCCACCTGAAGGAGCTGCGGCAACGGGCCGCCGCCGAGGGGCGCGAGGTGCTGGTCTGCGGCGACTGGAACATCGCCCACGAGAGGGCCGACCTGAAGAACTGGCGCGGCAACCAGAAGTCCTCCGGCTTCCTGCCCGAGGAGCGCGCCTGGCTGACCAGGGTCTTCGACCCGGCGGACGGCGGCTACACCGACGTGGTCCGCGCCCTCCACCCGGACACGGAGGGCCCGTACTCGTGGTGGTCCTACCGGGGGCGGGCCTTCGACAACGACACAGGTTGGCGCATCGACTACCACATCTCCACCCCGGGGCTCGCCGAGCGGGCCGTCAAGGGGTTCGTGGAGCGCGCCGCCACGCACGCCGAGCGGTGGTCCGACCACGCCCCCGTGACCGTCGTCTACGACCGCTAGACCGGTCCGGCCCTAGGAGTCTCCCGCGCGCATCCGCCGGTCCAGTGCCAGGGACAGTTCCGCTTCCACCACGCTGCGGGCCAGGGGGCGCAGGCGGGGGAGGTCCTGGTGGGTCGCGTGGCGGAGGACCAGGGCCGTGAAGAGGTCGGCCAGGGCGTCGGTGTGGGTGCGGACCTCCTTGGCGGCGGCCAGGACCTCCGCGAGCGGGATGCCCTCGCGGACCAGGGCCGAGGAGACGTCCAGCAGGCGGCGGCTGATGTGCACGATCTCGCCGCCGTCGGTGCCGAGGTAGCCGAGGTCCATCGCGGCCGCGAGGTTCTCGGGGGTGGCCTCGCCGGCGAAGTGGTCGGCCAGTTCCTCGGGGGTGAGGTGGACCGGTTCCTCCTCGGTGGGCGGGCCGACGCCGAGGAGGTCGCCGACGTCCCGGCCGTGGTCGAAGGCCTCGGCCAGTTCGGCGATGCCGCTGAGGGTGTGGCCGCGCTCCAGCAGGGCGGTGATGGTGCGCAACCGGGCCAGGTGGTCGTCGTCGTACCAGGCGATGCGGCCCTCGCGGCGTGGTGGCGGGATCAGCTTGCGTTCGCGGTAGAAGCGCAGGGTGCGCACCGTGATCCCGGCGAGGCGGGCCAGCTCTTCCATGCGGTATTCACGCTTCTCGGCCACCTGGGCACCTTAAGGCGTACCGCCGGTAACTTCCTCGTCCTGCCCCCTACCCATCGGTACGTTCCTGTCCTACGCTCCCATTGCGCCAGTGTTCACTGGCATGGTTCTCGTGGTGTGTGGAGGTGTCGGCATGGGCGAGCGTGAACGCGAGCACGTACGGGTCGCGGTGATCGGATCCGGGTTCGGCGGGCTGGGGGCCGCCGTGCGGCTGCGCCGGGAGGGGATCACCGACTTCGTCGTGCTGGAGCGGGCGAGCAGCGTCGGCGGCACCTGGCGGGACAACAGCTACCCGGGTTGCGCCTGCGACGTGCCCTCGCACCTGTACTCGTTCTCCTTCGCGCCCAACCCCGACTGGCCGCGCACCTTCTCCGGCCAGGAGCACATCCGCGCCTATCTGGAGCATGTGGCGGACACCTTCCGGCTGCGGCCGCACATCCGCTTCGACTCGGAGGTGAAGCGGATGGCCTGGGACGGCGAGCGGCTGTGCTGGGACATCGACACGAGCAGCGGGAGCCTGTCCGCCGACCTGGTCGTGTCGGCCACCGGGCCGCTGTCGGACCCGAAGGTCCCGGACGTCCCGGGCCTGGAGTCCTTCCCCGGCAAGGTGTTCCACTCCGCCCGCTGGGACCACGACTACGACCTGCGCGGCAAGCGCGTCGCCATGGTGGGCACCGGCGCCTCGGCCATCCAGATCGTGCCGTCGATCCAGCCGGAGGTCTCCCGGCTCACCCTCTTCCAGCGCACCCCGCCGTGGGTGATGCCCCGGATGGACCGGGCCGTCAGCGGCGCCGAGCGGTGGCTGCACCGGCAGCTGCCCTTCACCTCGCAGCTGCGCCGCGGACTGCTGTGGGGCATCCGGGAGCTGCAGGTGCAGGCGTTCACCAAGCGCCCGAACGAGCTGGGCTTCGTCGAGCAGCTCGCCAAGCGGAACATGGCCCGGGCGATCAAGGACCCGGCGCTGCGGGCGAAGCTCACGCCGGACTACCGCATCGGCTGCAAGCGGATCCTGCTGTCCAGCGCGTACTACCCGGCCCTCGCGCGGCCCAATGTGGACGTCGTGGCGAGCGGTCTGGCCGAGGTGCGCGGCTCCACCCTGGTCGCCGCCGACGGCAGTGAGGCCGAGGTGGACGCGATCGTCTTCGGCACCGGCTTCCACGTCACCGACATGCCCATCGCCGACCGGGTCGTGGGCGCCGACGGGCGGACGCTGGCCGAGACGTGGCAGGGCGGCATGGAGGCCCTGCGCGGCGCCTCGGCGGCCGGCTTCCCGAACTGGATGACGATCATCGGGCCCAACACGGGCCTGGGGAACTCCTCGATGATCCTCATGATCGAGTCCCAGCTGAACTACCTGGCCGACTTCGTGCGCCAGCTGGACGTGCTGGGCGGCCGGGTCGCCCTCGACGCGCGGCCCGAGGCCGTGCGGGGGTGGAACCACCGCGTGCAGGAACGCATGAGGCGGACGGTGTGGAACACCGGCGGCTGCACCAGCTGGTACCTCGACGCGAGCGGCCGCAACACCACCATCTGGCCCGGGACGACGGCCGAGTTCCGGCGTGCGACGCGGCGCGTGGACCTCGCCGAGTACGACGTGCTGCGGCCGCCCGCGGCCGGCCGGGGCGAGAAGCGTGACGCGACGAAGGCGGGGGTGGACGCGTGAGCCGTCTCCTCCACGTCGACTCCGGGCCCTACGCCCCGCCCGCCCCGGCGCGTGAGCTGACCGCCGTCTCCGCCGACGGCGCCCGGCTGCACGTGGAGGTCCACGGGCCCGAGGGCGCCCCGGCGGTGGTCCTCGCCCACGGCTGGACCTGCTCCACGGCCTTCTGGGCGGCGCAGATCCGCGACCTGGCCGCCGACCACCGGGTCATCGCCTACGACCAGCGCGGCCACGGCCGCAGCCCGGCGAGCCGGGCATGCAGCACCGACGCGCTCGCCGACGACCTGGAAGCCGTCCTCGAAGCCACTCTGGCGCCCGGGGAGCAGGCCGTGATCGCGGGGCACTCCATGGGCGGCATGACCGTCATGGCGGCCGCCGCCCGGGCCGGCTTCCGCGCCCACGCGGCCGCCGTCCTGCTGTGCAGCACGGGCAGTTCGCAGCTGGTGGCGGCCTCCACCGTCGTGCCCCTGCGGCCCGGGCGGCTGCGCACCTGGCTGACCCGGCGGATCCTCGGCTCGCGTGCCCCGCTCGGGCCGGTGACGCCCCTGGCCCGCCGGATCCTCAAGTACGGGACGATGGGGCCGGCTTCGGCGCCGCACATGGTCGAGGCGTGCGCCCGCATCGTGCACGCCTGCCCCCGCACGGTCCGCCACACCTGGTCGCAGGTGCTCGACCTGCTCGATCTCGATTACGGCGTGCGGGAGTTGCGGGTCCCGACGGCGGTCGTCGTCGGGACGGCGGACCGGCTGACGCCGCCGTCGCAGGCCCGGGCGCTGTGCGAGGCGCTGCCGGTGTGCACCGGGATCACCGAACTGCCCGGCATCGGCCACATGGCGCCCATCGAGGCGCCCGAGCAGGTCACCGGGGCGATACGCGAGCTCGTCACCACCCACATCCAGGTCGAATCCGAGGAGAGCGCATGAGCAGGGTCAGCCTCGAGGGCAAGGTCGCCGTGGTGACCGGAGCGGCGCGCGGCGTGGGGGAGTTGCTCGCCCGCAAGCTCTCCGCGCGGGGCGTGAAGGTCGCCCTGGTCGGGCTGGAGCCGGACGCGCTCAAGCAGGTCTCGGCGCGGCTGCACAGCGACAGCGACCACTGGCACGCCGACGTCACCGACCACGAGGAGATGGCGCGGGTCGCCGCGGCGGTCAAGGAGCGCTTCGGCCGGGTGGACATCGTCGTGGCCAACGCCGGTGTGGCGACCGGCGGTCCGTTCGCCGACTCCGACCCGGAGTCGTGGCGGCGGGTGATCGAGGTGAATCTGATCGGCTCGGCGGTGACCGCACGGGCCTTCTTGCCCGCGCTGCTGGAGAGCCGGGGCTATCTGTTGCAGATCGCGTCCCTGGCCGCCATCACCCCGGCGCCGATGATGACCGCGTACTGCGCGTCCAAGTCGGGCGTGGAGGCGTACGCGCACAGTCTGCGGGCCGAGGTCGGGTACCGGGGCGTGGGGGTCGGTGTGGGGTATCTGTCGTGGACGGACACGGACATGGTGCGCGGGGCCGACCAGGACGACGTGATGCGGGAGTTGAGGCAGCGGCTGCCCTGGCCGTCCAACAAGACCTATCCGCTCGGTCCGGCGGTGGACCGGCTGGTGGCGGGGATCGAGCGCCGGTCGGGCCACGTCTACGGGCAGTGGTGGCTGCGGGGGATGCAGGGGGTGCGCGGTTACCTGCCGGCGGTCATCGGGACGGTGGGGCAGCGGGAGATGCGGCGCTTCGCCGACCGGCTGACGGGCATGCGCACGGGCCTGGTGGGGGCCGGTGGCGCGGCCGACGAGCAGCGGCGCACCACGCTCCGTGAGTGATCGACATGCGCAGCGTCACGGCCCGTGTGAATCTGATCGAGCCAGATCCCCTCACCCCCAACGGGAGTGAACCCACATGGGTATGAAGGACCAGTTCCAGGAGAAGTCCGAGCAGTGGCAGAACCAGGCCCGTCAGAAGGCGGACCAGGCTCGCGAGCAGATGCAGGGCCGCGGCCGTCGGCGTGACGAGGACATGGACCCCTCGCAGCCGCAGCGTGACCGTGAGCGTGAGCGCGAGCAGGAGGACCGCTTCGACCAGGACTTCGACGCCTGACGTTGCGTGCTGAGCGGACTGGGGCGCCCCTGTGCGGGGCGCCCCTTTCCCGTGCCGGTGTCAGGAGCGGGGCGGCAGCTTCGGGCGGGAGCGGTCGGGCACGTCGCGGTACGTCGGCGGGGTCGCGGGCGGGTCGGTCTCCAGCAGGCGCAGGGCGAGTTCGACGGCGTCGGTGAGCTGGGCGTGCCGTCCCTCGGCCCAGTCCAGCGGGGTGCGCAGGACGTCGATGTCGGGGGCGACGCCCTTGTTCTCCACGGACCAGCCGTAGGCGTCGAACCAGGCCGCGTTCATCGGCACGGTGATCACGGTGCCGTCGCCCAGGGCGTGCCGGCCGGTCATGCCGACCACTCCGCCCCAGGTGCGCTGGCCCACCACGGGTCCCAGCCCGAGCAGCTTGAACGCGGCGGTGATCATGTCGCCGTCGGAGGAGGTCGCCTCGTCGGCCAGGGCCACCACCGGGCCGCGGGGCGCGTTGGAGGTGTACGAGACGGGCTGGGCGTCCCGGGTCAGGTCCCAGCCCAGGACGGTCCGGCTCAGCGTCTCGACGACCAGCTCGCTGATGTGGCCGCCGGCGTTGCCGCGCACGTCCACGATCAGGGCGGGCCGGGATACCTCCATGCGCAGGTCGCGGTTGAACTGCGCCCAGCCGGAGCCGCCCATGTCGGGGATGTGCAGGTAGCCGCAGCGGCCGCCGCTCAACTCGCGGACCACTTCGCGGCGTTTGGCCACCCAGTCCTGGTAGCGCAGCGGCCGTTCGTCGGTCAGCGGGACCACGGCGACGCGGCGGGGCGCTCCCGTGCCCCCGGCGGGGGTGAAGGTCAGTTCCACGGTCGTCCCGCCGGCTCCGGCCAGCAGCGGGTAGGGGCCCGTGCCGGGGTCCACCGGGCGGCCGTCGACGTGGGTGAGGACCGCGCCCTCGCGGATGCCGGTTCCGGCGAGCGGGGAGCGGGCCTTGGAGTCGGAGGAGTCGCCGGGCAGGATCCGCTTGACGGTCCAGCCGCCGTCGCGGCACACGAGGTTCGCGCCCAGCAGGCCCTGGCGGCGCTGGTAGTGCGGCGGGCCCTCGTTGCGCCGGGCGGCCGTCACGTAGGCGTGGGACGTGCCGAGTTCGCCCAGCACCTCGCGCAGCAGGTCCGCGAACTCGTCCGGGGACGCGACCCGTTCGACCAGCGGGCGGTACTGGTCCAGCACCCCGTCCCAGTCGATACCGCACATGCCGGGGTCCCAGAAGTAGGCCCGGATCAGCCGTCCGGCCTCCTCGTACGCCTGCCGCCATTCCGCCCCGGGGTCGACGGTGTGCAGGATGCGGCGTGCGTCGATCCACACCGTCGAGTCGGAGTCGCCCGGTTCGTGGGACGGGACGGCGCGCAGGTCGCCCTCGTCGACGATCACCAGCCGGGTGCCGTCGCCGCTGACGGCGAACCCGTCCAGGTGTTGGGCGAGTTCGGACCTGCGGCCCTTGGTGAGGGTGAAGTGCTCCAGGGTGGGCCGGCCGGTGGTGTCGTCCGGGTTGGCGAAGGTCTCGCCGAGCGCGCCGGAGATCGGCCAGCGCAGCCACACCAGGCCGCCGCCCGCCACCGGGTGCAGCGCCGAGTACTTGGAGGCGGCCACCGGGAAGGGGGTGACCCGGCTCTCCAGGCCCTCGACCTCCACGGTCACGGCCCCGTTCTCGCCGTTGCCGTCGTCCTCGACGGGGTCCAGGCCCCCGGCGGCCGGGCGTCCCTCGGGGTTCACCGCGAACGGGGAGGGCGTCGCGGAGGACAGCGGCACCAGGTAGGGGCGGCAGCCCAGGGGGAAGGACAGGTCGCCGGTGTGCACGTCGTAGACGGGGTCGAAGCCGCGCCAGGAGAGGAAGGCGAGGTAGCGGCCGTCGCGGGTGAAGACCGGGTTCTCGTCCTCGAAGCGGCCGTTGGTGACGTCGGTGACGAACCCGTCGGCGATCCTGGCGAGTCTGATCTGCCGCAGGGTCCGGCCGATGCCCGGGTGCGACCAGGTCAGCCACGCCCCGTCCGGGGAGAACGCCAGGTCGCGCACGGGGCCGTTGTCCGACCTGGTCAGCTCGGTGACCTCGCCGGCGGCGTCCTCGCCCACGTCCACCAGCAGCAGCCGGCCGTCGTGCGCGGCGACCGCGAGCCGCTCGCCCTCGGGGTCCGCGACCAGTTCCCGCACCCGCCCCAGCGCGCCCTGCGCCAGCCGCCTGGGTGTCCGGGCACCGCTGGCCCGGGGCAGGAAGGCGATCTCGACGGCGTCCTCGCCGCCGGCGTCGGTCACGTACGCCACCCGGCCGCTGCCGCCGAGCATCTCCGGCAGCCGCACCCGCACGCCGGGGGTGTCGGCGAGGGCGCGGGCGGGGCCGTCGCGGTGGGTGAGCCAGTACAGGCTGCCGCGTACGACGACCGCGCAGGCGCGCCCGGTCTCGTCGACCGCGATCCCGTCGAGGTGCTGGGAGGCCGCCACCTGGTAGGGGCGCCGCCCGGCGCGCGGTCCGCCCAGCCGGACGTCCAGCCGGCGCGGCACGGCGTCCGGCGCCAGGTCGTCCACCAGCCACAGGTCGCCCGCGCACTGGTACACCACGCGGGTGCCGTCGCTGGACGCGTGGCGGGCGTAGAAGGAGTCGTGGTCGGTGTGGCGGCGCAGGTCGGAGCCGTCGTGGGCGCAGGAGTAGAGGTTGCCGACGCCCTCGTGGTCGGAGAGGAAGGCGATCCGGCCGCCGACGAGCATGGGGGAGTGCAGATGGCCGTCGAGGCCGTCGAGGAGCCGCTCGCCGTGCAGCCACAGCCGGCCAGTCGCCCCGCCGCGGTAGCGCTTCCACGAGGCCGGTTCGTGCGGCGGGGTGCCGGTGAGCAGCAGCGACCTGCGCTCTCCCGCGAGGTCGGCGACCTGGATGTCGGAGACCGGGCCCCAGGGCAGTTTGCGGCCCGGGTCGCCCTCGGGGGAGAGCTTGTAGGCCCAGGTGAAGAACGAGAAGGGCTCGCCGTGCGAGGCCACGGCCAGGATGTCGCCGTCCGGGGTCCAGCCGCAGACCCGGGTGTCGGCGCTGCCCCAGTGGCTGACCTGCCGGGCCGGGCCGCCGTCCACCGGGGCGAGGTGGACCTCGGGTACCAGGGTGCGCCAGCTCGTGAACGCGAGGTGGCGGCCGTCGGGCGAGAAGCGCGGGTGGCCCACCTTGGTGCGGTCCACGGTGAGCCGCCGGGCGCGCCCGGAGCCGTCGAGGGGGGCGAGCCAGAGGTCGTCCTCGGCCACGAAGCAGAGCACGTCGTCATGGAGGTGCGGCAGACGCAGATAGGTCACTCGACCATGCTTTGCCCGGGTATGGCGACCAGCAAGTCGTGACAAGTACGGCACCGTGACCCACGACACGTACGAAACGGTTTCGTTTCCTTAAGCCCTGGGGTACCTTCGTGGTGTACGAAACCGTGTCGTTCCGGAGCAGGAAGGTGAGCACGATGGCCGAGGTCGCCGCCGCGCGACGCAGCCGGATCACCCCCGAGCGCGAGGCCGAGCTGTACACGGCCGTGCTCGACCTGCTCCGCGAGGTCGGTTACGACGCCCTCACCATGGACGCCGTGGCCGCCCGCACCCGGTCCAGCAAGGCCACGCTCTACCGCCAGTGGGGCGGCAAGCCGGAGCTGGTGGCGAAGGCGATCCGGCACAACAAACCGGGCGGCACCGCCGACGTCGACACCGGATCCCTGCGGGGCGACCTGCACGCCCTCACGGCACGGGAGGACGACTGCGCCATGCAGCAGAACGCCGCGCTGATGCGGGGCCTGTTCATGGCGGTGCACGGCAACCCGGATCTCCTCCAGGCGTTCAAGGAACTGCTCATCGAACCCGAGATGGAGGAGTTCCACCGGGTGGTGCAGCGGGCCGTCGACCGCGGCGAGATCCAGGCCGGCCGCCCGGCGCTGGACTACATCGTGCACATGCTGGTGGGCGCGTTCGCCACCCGCACGCTGATCGACGACCAGCCGCCCACCCAGGCCTTCCTCATCTCGTACATCGACGCCGTGGTCCTCCCCGCCCTCGGCGTCCCCACCACCGACTAGTCCCCAGCTAGCCCTCCACCTGACGTCCACCGCTCACGTCGTCGGGCTGGTCCCCCCTGCCCTGAAGACCCACGACCTGACCGGGAGTACGCCCTCGTGGCCACTTTCCTCTACAAACTCGGCCGGCTCTCGTTCCGGCGGCGGCACCTCGTCGCCCTGATATGGGTGGCACTGCTGGCCCTCGCCGGGGCCGGCGCGGCCAGTGCCCCCACCGCGGGCAACAGCTCGTTCTCCATCCCCGGCACCGAGGCCCAGAAGGCCTTCGACCTGCTGGAGCAGCGCTTCCCCGGCACCAGTGCCGACGGCGCCACCGCCCGGGTCGTCTTCAAGGCGCCCGGCGGCGAGAAGATGACCGACCCCGGCAACAAGGCGACCGTCCAGGACACCGTCGAGGAACTGTCCGACGGTTCCGAGGTCGCCGCCGTCACCGACCCCTACCGGGCCAAGGCCGTCAGCAAGGACGGCACGATCGCCTACGCGCAGGTGTCCTACAAGGTCTCCGGCATGGAGCTGGACGACGCCGCCAAGGACGCCCTGGAGGACAGCGCGCAGCACGCCCGCCAGGCCGGGCTGACCGTCGAGATCGGCGGTGACGCGCTCCAGGCGGTGCCGCACACCGGCTCCAGCGAGGTCATCGGCATCGCGGTCGCCGCCGTCGTCCTGGTCATCACCTTCGGCTCGCTCGTCGCGGCCGGCCTGCCGCTGCTGACGGCGCTCATCGGTGTCGGCATCGGCGTGTCCACCATCACCGCGCTGGCCAGCGCCCTGGACCTGGGCTCGACCACCTCCATCCTCGCCATGATGATCGGCCTCGCGGTCGGCATCGACTACGCCCTGTTCATCGTCTCCCGCTACCGCGCCGAACTGGCCGAGGGCCGCGAGCGCGAGGAGGCGGCGGGCCGGGCCGTCGGCACGGCCGGCTCCGCGGTGGTCTTCGCCGGCCTCACCGTGGTGATCGCCCTGGTGGGCCTCGCCGTGGTCAACATCCCGATGCTCACCAAGATGGGCGTCGCGGCGGCCGGCACGGTGGCCATCGCCGTGCTGATCGCCCTGACCATGGTCCCGGCGCTGCTCGGCTACGCGGGCCGCAGGGTCAAGCCGATGGGGGAGAAGGGCAGGCTGGCGGGCCGGGCCAAGAAGCGCGGCCACTCCGGCGGTGCGGACGAGCCCGCCCGGCCCAACCTGGGCACGCGCTGGGCGAGCTTCGTCGTCCGCCGTCCCCTCGCCGTCCTGCTGCTCGGTGTCGTCGGCCTCGGCGCGGCGGCCGTCCCGGCGGCCGACCTGGAGCTGGGTCTGCCCGACGACGGGTCCCAGCCCACCTCGACCACCCAGCGGCGCGCCTACGACCTGCTGTCCGAGGGCTTCGGGCCGGGCTTCAACGGCCCGCTGATGGTCGTGGTCGACGCCAAGGGCAGCGACGACCCCAAGGCCGCCTTCACCGCGGTCGGCGACGAGATCAAGGGCCTGAAGGACGTGGTGACGGTGACGCCGCCCGCGCCCAACAAGGCCGGCGACACCGCCACCATCACCGTGATCCCCGGCTCCCAGCCGTCCTCGCCGTCCACGGAGAACCTGGTGCACGGCATCCGCGACGCGGGCGCCGGCATCCAGGCCGACACGGACGCGAACGTGCTGGTCACCGGCAGCACGGCCATGAACATCGACGTCAGCCAGAAGCTCAACGACGCCCTGGTGCCCTACCTGGTCCTGGTGGTCGGCCTGGCGTTCCTGCTGCTCATCGTGGTGTTCCGCTCCATCCTCGTCCCGCTCAAGGCGGCCCTCGGCTTCCTGCTGTCGGTGCTGGCGGCCCTCGGCGCGGTCGTCGCGGTCTTCCAGTGGGGCTGGCTGTCGGGCCTGATGGGCGTGGAGCAGACGGGCCCGGTCATGTCGATGATGCCGATCTTCATGGTCGGCGTGGTCTTCGGTCTGGCCATGGACTACGAGGTGTTCCTCGTGACCCGCATGCGGGAGGCCTACGTCCACGGCGAGAAGCCGGCCCAGGCCGTGGTCACCGGCTTCCGCCACGGCGCCCGGGTCGTCACCGCCGCCGCCGTGATCATGATGGCCGTGTTCGCCGGCTTCATCGGCTCCTCCGAGTCGATGGTCAAGATGATCGGCTTCGGCCTCGCGATCGCCGTGCTGTTCGACGCGTTCGTCGTCCGCATGGCCATCGTCCCGGCGGTCCTGGCGCTCCTCGGCCGCCGGGCCTGGTGGCTGCCCACGTGGCTGGACCGGGCCCTGCCCAACGTCGACGTGGAGGGCGAGGGCCTGCGCGCCGCCTCCGGCGACGACGACGGCGACCGGGAACTGGTCCGCGTCTGACGACGCGTGAGAGACCGGCCGGTGAGGGCGCACCGAGGAACGGTGCGCCCTCACCGGCGGTGTGGGGGAGCAGGTCGCCGCCGGAAGTCCCGAGCTTGTCTCGTGCTGTCCCGGCTGTCCCGGTCGTTGTACGGGTACGGCTGCGCGATGGAGGTGGGGCATGAACGAGGCTGTCGACGAGGCCGGCTGGGACGTAGAGCCGGGCGACGAGATCGAGCCGTTGGTCCAGGCGGTGGGGAAGCTGCTGAAGGTGTGCCGGGAGGCGGCGGGACTGCGGGTCGCCGAGCTGGGCGAGATGCTCGGCTACGGCGAGGACATGATCCGCAAGATGGAACGGGGAACGCGCATTCCCCGGCCGGAGTACCTGGACAGGGCGGACCGGGTGCTGAACGCCCAGGGGCATCTGAGGGCGTTCGCGAAGGACATGGAGCGGGCCCGGTACCCGAAGAAGGTGCGGGAGCTGGCGGAGCTGGAGGGGCGGGCGGTGGAGATGCTGCTCTACAGCCACCACAACATCCACGGGCTCTTGCAGACGCCGGAGTATGCGAGGGCGTTGTTCGAGATGCACCAGCCCGCGTACGCGCCGAGCGAGGTCGAGCGGGGCGTGGCCGCGCGTGTGGCCCGCAAGTCGGTCTTCGAGCGGGAGCCCGCTCCCATGCTCAGTTTCGTCCAGGAGCAGGTGACGCTGGAGCGCCCTCACGGTGGGAGGATGGTCCTGCGTCGACAGCTGGAACACCTCTTGAAAGTCGGGCAGTTGAGGAACGTCGTGCTCCAGGTCATGCCGACCGACCGTGAGGAGCACGCGGGAGTCCAGGGCTTGATCGAGGTACTGAAGTTCGCCGACGGCACGGCCATCGGACGTTCTGAAGGTGCGTTCAACGGCCGCCCGGTCTCAAGTGCTCGGGATCTCCGCATCCTTGAGATGCGCTATGGAATGATCCGGGCGCAGGCTCTCACGCCGAGGGAGTCGCTGGCCTTCATCGAGCGGCAGCTAGGAGAACTATGAGTGTCCCGGAACTCCACTGGTTCAAGAGCAGCTACAGCAGCAGCAGTGACATAAACGACTGCGTCGAGGTCGCCCACACCCCCGCCGTGATCCACGTCCGGGACTCCAAGACCCCGGGGACCCCCCACGTGACGATCGCCTCCGCCACGTGGGAGTCGTTCCTCGCGTACGTCACCGAGTGACAGCCGGCCTGACCCGGGTTTCTGCGCATCGGCACCCTTCTCGTGGCGGTCTCCGGACTGTCCGGCACCACCTACCCGGTCGGGACCGCGTGGGAGTTCGCCGATGTGCGCCCGGAGGACTCCACCAGCTGAAACGGCCTCGCGTGTGCCCTACACGCACCGATAGCGTGCTCCGCATGACGACGACAGCCGCCACTGACGCCGACAGCTCCGGAGCGCACCCCCGTTTCGCCGAGGCCCTGCGGAACCTCGGACTCGACCACCTCGTGGGCCGGGTCCGACGCTTCCCGGACGCCACCCGCACCGCCGCCGAGGCCGCCGCCGCGGTCGGCTGCGAGCTGAGCCAGATCTGCAAGTCGCTGATCTTCGCCGCGGACCGGGAACCCGTGCTGGTCCTCATGGACGGCGCCTCCCGCGTGGACCTCGACCTCGTGCGCGAGGAACTGGGCGCCGGCAAGGTCACCCGCGCCAAGGCGGAGGTCGTGCGCGAGACCACCGGGTACGCCATCGGCGGGGTGCCGCCCTTCGGCCACCGGACCAGGACGCGGGTGCTCGCCGACCGGTCCCTGCTGGAGCACGACCTCGTCTGGGCCGCGGCCGGGACACCGCACACCGTCTTCCCGATCGCCCCCGGCGACCTGGTCACCCACGCCCGCGCCACCCTCGTGGACGTCCGCGAGCGCACCGCCCCGTGACCCCCCTGGTCACCTCCGCCGTCCTGCTGGCCGCGGTCACCCACGCCGGCTGGAACGCCCTCGCCCACCACATCACCGACAAGCTGGCCGGCTTCACCCTGATCTCGGGCGGCGGACTGCTCATCGGGCTGGCGATGACGCCCTTCGTACCCCAGCCCGCACCCGGCGCCTGGCCGTACCTGCTGGGCTCGGCCGCCCTCCACATCGCCTACTACGCCCTGCTGATGACGTCCTTCCGGCTGGGCGACTTCGGGCAGGCCTATCCGATCGCCCGCGGCACCGCGCCCCTGGTCGTGACGGTCCTGGCCGCCCTCTTCGCCCACGAGGTGCCCGACGGGTGGGCCGCCGCGGGCGTGGCCCTGTCCTGCGCCGGGCTGACCGGGGTGGCCCTGTGGGGGCTGCGCGGCCGCCGGCCCGACTGGGCGGCCATCGGGGCGGCCCTGGCGACCGGGCTGGCGATCGCCGCGTACACGGTCGTCGACGGGCTCGGCGTGCGCGCCTCCGGCTCGCCCCTGGGGTACATCGCCTGGCTGATGGCCGTGCAGGGCCTGGTCATCCCGGCGTACGCGCTCTGCCACTGGCGCGGCGGGACCGCCCACATCCTGCGGCCCTTCGCCTGGATCGGACTGGCCGGGGCGGCCCTGTCGGTCGCCGCCTACGCCCTGGTGCTGTGGGCCCAGACCCGGGCCGCGCTCGCGCCCGTCGCGGCGTTGCGCGAATCGTCGATCATCGTCGGGGCGGCCATCGGCGCGGTGTTCTTCAAGGAGCGGTTCGGGGCGCCCAGGATCGCGGCGGCCGGGCTGCTCGTCGTCGGGATCGGGCTGATGCTGCACGCCGGATAGGGCCGGTGGGATGCGCTGCGGCACCTGGCGGGAGCACCCTGGAAGCAAGCGCTCCGGAGGTGATCCGCATGATGCACACCGCAGTCGGATGGCACGTCGAGATGGAGTTCATGGAGGACGACCAGCGCACGAGGGCCGCCGCGATGGTCCGCCTGCCCGACGGCACCGAGGTACGGGCGCACGGGCACGCGAACCGGCACCGCTCCGACGCCAATCAGCCCCGGATCGGCGAGGAGATCGCCGCGGCCCGGGCGCTCAACGAACTCGCCATGCAGTTGCTGACCAAGGCCCACGAGGAGATCGACCAGGCGTCCGGGCGGACCTCCCACCCGATCCACGTCTAGCCGGTGGCGCCCCCCGGCGCCCTCACGGCAGGTCCAGCGCCCCGCGCACCGCCCGCAGCAGGCTCTGCGCGCGCGGGTCGGCCGTCACCGACGTGCGCAGGCCGTTGGTGACGTAGCCGAACGCGATGCCGGTCTCCGGGTCGGCCAGGCCCAGCGCGCCGCCGCGGCCCGGATGGCCGAAGGACCCCGGCGTGAGCAGCGGCGAGGCGCTGCCGTGCAGCATGTAGCCGAGGCCGAAGCGGGTGCCGACCACCAGGACCCGGTCGGGGCCCGCGGACTCCTCGGCCCGGGCCAGCTCCACCGTCTCCGGCGTGAACAGCCGGGCGGAACCGGCCGTGTCGCCGATCAGTGCGGCGTAGAAGCGGGCCAGTCCGTCCGCCGTGGCGACGGCGTTCGTGGCGGGCAGGGCCGCCGCGAGGTAGGCCGGGTCGTTCTGCTCCGGGAACGGGGTGATGGCGGCGAAGGCCCGCCGGGTCAGGGACTCCGGGTCCTCGTAGGCCCGGGTCACCGAGGGCTTGGGGCGGGCCCGCAGGCCCCCGGCCGGCTCGGCGCCCTCGACCCGGCCCACCCGCCCGGCCCGGCCGGCCCGCGAGGGGGGCAGGCCCAGCCAGAGGTCCAGCTCCAGCGGGCCGGTGACCTGGGCCGCGAGCCACTCGCCGGCCGACTGCCCGGTCACCCGCCGCACGATCTCGTCGACCAGCCAGCCGTAGGTCAGCGCGTGGTAGCCGTGGTCGGTCCCGGGCTCCCAGACGGGGGCCTGGGCGGCGACCGCCTGCGGGCCCTTCAGCGGGTCGAGGGCCTCCTGCGGGCTGAGCGGCCGGTCCAGGACGGGCAGACCCGCCCGGTGGTTCAGCACGTGCCGCACCAGCACGCCCTCCTTGCCCCGCGCCTTGAACTCCGGCCAGTACCGGCCCACCGGCGCGTCCAGGTCCAGCTGCCCGCGCTGGTGCAGCAGCAGGAGCACGGCGGCGGCCACGCCCTTCGTCGCCGAGCGCACGACCTGGGCGGTGTCCCGCTGCCACGGCTCGGTGCCGTCGACGTCCTTCGTGCCGCCCCACAGGTCGACGACCCGCTGTCCGTGCCGGTACACCGCGACGGCCGCGCCCCGGTCCCCGAGCGCGTCGAAGTTCCGGACGAACGCCTCCCTCACCGGCTCGAAGCCCTCGGCCACAGTGCCGTGCACGTCCACGTCCGTCACTCCTCGATCCCGCTGCGGTGGCGCTGTCTCCCTCTCACCCAAGCAGGACGGTCACGTCGATGTTCCCCCGGGTCGCGTTCGGGATCACAGGCTCCGGTCCGCCGCCGACCCCGCCCGCGCGGTCAGGTGCCACAGCTCCTCGCGCAGCCGCACCACCTCCGCCTCGCCGAGCCCCGTCGCCGCGAGCAGCGCGCCGGGCACCCGCCCCGCCCGCTCCCGCAGCTCCTCCCCGCGCCCCGTCGGCGCCACCAGCACCGACCGCTCGTCGCGCGCGGAGCGCTCCCGCCGCACCAGGCCCGCCGCCTCCAGCCGCTTCAGCAGCGGCGAGACGGTCCCGTAGTCCAGGCGCAGGGCCCCGGCCAGCTCCTTCACCGGGGCCTCCCCGCGCTCCCACAGCACCAGCAGCACCAGGTACTGCGGATAGGTCAGGCCGAGGTCGTCGAGGAGCGGGCGGTACGCGGCCGTCACGGCCCGCTGCGCGGCGTACAGCGCGAAGCACAGCTGCTCGTCCAGCAGCGGTGGGCGCTCGGTCTCCTCGTCGGTCACGCGCCCATTGTCACGGACGGGCCGGGGCGGCCGGCACGGAACGCGGATCGAACCCGAACGGCAGCTCCAGCCGGTGCGCCCGCATCAGCTCGGCGTCGGAGAGCAGCCCGCCCGTCGGGCCGTCCGCCACGATCACCCCGTCGCTGAGCACCAGGGCGCGGGGGCACAGCTCCAGGGCGTACGGCAGGTCGTGGGTCACCATCAGCACCGTCACGTCGAGCGAGCGCAGGATGTCGGCCAGCTCGCGGCGCGAGGCCGGGTCCAGATTGGAAGACGGCTCGTCGAGGACGAGGATCTCCGGCTCCATCGCCAGCACGGTCGCCACCGCCACCCGGCGGCGCTGGCCGAAGGAGAGGTGGTGCGGGGGCCGGTCCTTGAACTCCCGCATGCCGACCCGCTCCAGCGCCCGGTCCACGCGGCGCTCCAGCTCCGGCCCCTTCAGCCCGGCGGCCGCCGGCCCGAACGCGACGTCCTCGCGCACGGTCGGCATGAACAGCTGGTCGTCCGGGTCCTGGAAGACGATGCCCACCCGGCGCCGCACCTCGGCCATGTGCCGCTTGTCCACGGGCAGCCCGGCCACCCGCACCGCGCCGGTCCCGCCGCTCAGGATGCCGTTGAGGTGCAGCACCAGGGTCGTCTTGCCGGCGCCGTTCGGCCCGAGCAGCGCGACCCGCTCGCCGCGCTCGATCGAGAAGTCGACGCCGAAGAGGGCCTGGTGCCCGTCGGGGTAGGCGAAGGCGAGGCCCGAGACCTCGAGGGAAGCAGTCACAGGGTCCATCCCAGCAGACAGACGACGAGGGCCGCGCCCGGGAGGGCCAGGGCGTGACGCCACTGCGCCCGGGACGCGGTCACCTCGTCGATGACCGGCATGGAACCGGCGTACCCGCGGCTGACCATCGCCAGGTGCACCCGCTCACCGCGCTCGTAGGACCGGATGAACAGCGCGCCCGCCGACTTGGCGAGCACCCCCCAGTGCCGCACGCCCCTGGCCTCGAAGCCGCGGGACTCCCGGGCGATGCGCATGCGCCGCATCTCGTCCGTGATGACGTCGCCGTAGCGGATCATGAACGACGCGATCTGCACCAGCAGCGGCGGGAGCCTCAGGCGCTGGAGCCCCAGGAGGAGTTCGCGCAGTTCGGTGGTGGCGGCCAGCAGCACCGAGGCGGCGACGCCGAGCGTGCCCTTGGCCAGCACGTTCCAGGCGCCCCACAGGCCGTTCACGCTCAGGGACAGGCCGAGGACGTCGACCCGCTCGCCCTCCGCCACGAACGGCATGAGCACCGCGAACGCGACGAACGGCACCTCGATCAGCAGCCGGCGCAGCAGGAAGCCCGCGGGCACACGCGCCGCGTACGCCACCGCCCCCAGCAGCACCGCGTACAGCCCGAACGCCCACATCGCCTCGCGCGGGGTCGTCACCACGACGACCACGAAGGCGAAGACGGCGGCGAGTTTGGTGTGCGGCGGCAGACCGTGCACGGGCGAGTGCCCGTGCCGGTACAGCTTGTGCGCGTGTCCCGCTCCCACGTCAGACGCCAGGGGTGCGGGAGCCGGCCGAGGCGTCCGCCGAGTCCCCGTCGCCCGTCGCGTTCACGGTGTCGGACGGAGACGTGTCACCGTTCCGACGGCGGCGGACGGCCCAGAAGACGGTGCTGCCCGCGACGACCGTGACCCCCACGCCGATGACGCCGGCCAGCCCCCCGGACAGGCGGGCGTCGTCGACGTCCTTGACGCCGTAGTCGGCGAGCGGGGAGTCGGCCGCCGCGTGTTCCTCGGTCTTCTCGTCGATGCCGTTGTCGCCGGCGACCTTCTCCAGGCCGTCGGGGTTCGCGGAGGCGTAGAAGCTGACGAACCCGGCGAGGACCAGCGAGGTGACCAGGCCGGCGGCCCACACCGTGCGGTGGGAGGACCGGGCGGCGACGGGTTCGGGCGCGGCCTGCGGCGCGTCGACCAGCTCGCCGTTCACCCGCAGCTTCAACTTCCGCGTGAGGCCCCGCGCCCCGTACACCAGGTCCGGGCGCACGGCGACGACGGCGCCGACGGTCAGCGCGGTGATGACGGCCTCGCCGATGCCGATGAGCAGGTGCACGCCGATCATGGCGGTGGCGACCTTGCCGATCGAGACGTCCGTGGTACCGCCGACGGCGTACATCAGCGTGAAGACCAGCGCGGCGGCCGGCACGGACAGCAGGGCGGCGACGAAGGAGGCGGCGGTCACCGTCCGGCGCGTGCGGGGCAGCACCTTCACCAGGCCGCGGAAGACGGCGTAGGCCACGACCACCGTGACGATCGCCATGTTGGTGATGTTCACGCCCAGCGCGGTCAGCCCGCCGTCCGCGAACAGGATGCCCTGCATCAGCAGGACGACGGACACGCACAGGACCCCGGTGAAGGGGCCGACGAGTATCGCGGCGAGGGCCCCGCCGAGCAGATGCCCGCTGGTGCCCGCCGCGACGGGGAAGTTCAGCATCTGCACCGCGAAGATGAACGCCGCGACCAGGCCGGCCAGCGGGGCCGTGCGCTCGTCGAGTTCGCGGCGGGCGCCGCGCAGGCTCACGGCGATGGCCGCCGCGGCGAGCACACCGGTGGCGGCGGAGGTGGGGGCGTCGATGAATCCGTCAGGTACGTGCACTGTTCGATGATGTGGCTTGATGCGAACGATGTGCAAGAGCGTGCCGCTCGTTTTATCTCATCCGTGAGATGTGCATCCTCAAAGGGTGAAAACCGGAAAATATGGGACATTGGAGAGGTGGTGGCTGCACATCCTCCACGACGGTGGCGCACGGTGAAAGGGCTGTCCGATGTCCGTAGTCGAGCAGTACGCGCGAGCCCACATCATCACGGAGACGGCGGTGCCCCTGATCGACGAACTCCAGGCGGTCCCGGTCAGTCTTCGGTACGACCCCGACGGCGATCCCCGCTGCGTCACCGTGCGGCTGCCCGGCGCCGGCGGGCGCGAGTGGCGGTTCGACCGCCGCCTGCTGGAGGAGGGGCTGCGCAGCCCGGCGGGCAGCGGTGAGGTGCGGGTCTGGCCCTGCGGCCGGGTGCAGACGATCGTCGAGTTCCACTCCGCCCAGGGCGTGTCGGTGGTGCAGTTCGAGCGGCCGACGCTGCTGCGGTTCCTGCGGCGGACCTACACGGCCGCCGCCGAACCCGTCACCCACTGACCCTGCGGCCTCAGCCGCCGGCCTTCAGCAGCGCCGCCACGATGGGCCCGGCCGTGGATCCGCCGTGCCCGCCCTGCTGGACCACACCCGCCGCGGCGAGGTCGCCCCGGTAGGCCGTGAACCAGCCGTTCGGCTTCCTCTGCCCGTCGACCTCGGCCGATCCCGTCTTGGCGCCCGTGTCGCCGCCGACCCCGGCCATCGCCTCGGCGGCCGTGCCGTACCGGGCCGTGTACGACATCAGCTCGCGCAGCTGCGACAGGGTTTTCGCCGACATCGTGCGGGACGCGGTGGCGAGCTCGCGCCCGTCGACGTCCGGGGAGACCAGGTAGGGCTGGTGGAAGGTGCCGGCCTTCACGGTCGCCGACACCGACGCCATGTTCAGCGGGTTCATCCGCACCCCGCCCTGGCCGATCAGCGACGCCCCCATCTGCGCGGCCGACTGCACCGGCACCGCACCGTCGAAGGACGGCACCCCGATCGCCCAGTTGCCCAGCCCCAGACCGAACACCTGCTGGGCCTGCTTGGTGAGGTCGTCGTTCTTCAGCTTCGGCGCCTGGCTGATGAAGGCCGTGTTGCAGGAGCGGGCGAAGCTCGCCTTGAAGGTGCCGCCCTTGATCTCGAACTTGTCGTCGTTCTGGAACTTCCAGTGCCCGTAGGTGAAGTACTTGGGGCACGGGTGCTTCTTGTCGGCCGACGCCAGGCCCTTCTCGATCAGCAGCGAGGAGGTGACGACCTTCATCGTCGACCCGGGCGCCAGGGAGCCCTGGAGGGCGGTGTTGAAGCCCCGGGAGGCGTTCGCGGCGGCCAGGATCTCACCCGTCGACACCCGCAGCACGGCCACCGACGACCGGGCCTTGCGGGCGACCTGCCGCTCGGCCGCCGCCTGGAGACCGGGGTCGAGGGTCGTCCTGACCGTGCCCGGGGTGCCCTCGCTCAGCTCCACCAGCGTCTTGTCGGACAGGTCCTTGCCCTTGGCGGCCTTCCCGCGCACGACGCGCAGCTCGATGCCGGCCGTGCCGCCGGCCTCCTTGCCGTACTTCTCGCGCAGGCCGTCCAGGAGCGGGCCGATGGAGGCGTACTTCGCGGTGGTGAGTTCGCCGCCGTCGCGGTCCAGCGCCTTCACCGGGGGCGTGCCCGCCTCGCCGGTGACCAGCCGGTCGCCGTCCTTCAGGTCCGGGTGGACGACCGTCGCGTGCCAGTCGACCACGGGCTTGCCGTCACCGGCGCGGCGTACGACGGTCAGCGCGCTGTCGTAGGCCAGCGGCTTGTCGGTGCCCTTGTGGGAGACGGTGCCCTTGACGGCGAACGGCACCTCGGCGCCGCTGGGCCGGCCCGGGGTCAGGGTGACGTCCTTGATGTGGGCGTCCTTGCTGTAGCCGGTGAGCAGGGCCTTCGCCGCGGCGGTGTCGTCGGTGGCGGCGGCGGCCCGCGCGACCTCGCCGGACTGCCAGGCGCCGAGGAAGGCGCGGGCGGCGGCGGTGACCTCGGTGCGGGCCAGCGGGCCCGTCCTGACCTCGGGCTTCTCGTCCGACACCGCGCGTGACCCGCTGTCGGCCGCGGTGTCGCCGCCGAACAGCGCGTAGGCGCCGAACCCGGCTCCGCCGACGACGACGGCGAGCACCGAGCCGATCACCGCGGGGTTCGTCTTCCGTCGCTCGGCGACGCGCCTTCTGTTGCCCACTGCTGTTCGTTCCTCCGCAAGTCCCCTGGGCCCCCCGCCGCCCTCGGCTGTCCCAACGCCGGCCCCCACCCTAGAGTCCCGTCGGGTGGAGGCGGGATCAGCCTCCTGTTCGTAGCACGGCTGCGACAATCGGCCCGGCCGCGTCGCCGCCGTGGCCGCCCTGCTCGGTCATGGCCGCGGCCGCGACGTCGCCCCGGAAACCGGTGAACCAGCTGTTGGAGCGGGCGCTGCCCTCGACCTCGGCGGAGCCGGTCTTGGCGCCGATGTCGCCGCCGAGCCCGCTCATGGCCTCCCGCGCGGTGCCCTGCGTCGCGGTCAGCCGCATCATCTGCTTCAGCTGCGCGGCGGTGCCCGCCCTCAGGCCCTCCGCCCGGGCCAGCCGGCGGTCGTCCAGGCCGGGCGGGACGAGGTAGGGCTGGCGGAAGGCGCCGGTGATCGCGGTCGCCGTGACCGAGGCCATGTTCAGCGGGCTCATCTGCACCTGGCCCTGGCCGATGGCCCCGGCGGCCCGGTCCGGGCCCTCGACGGCGGGAACCCTGCCGTCGAAGGAGGCGATGCCGGTCTTCCAGTCGTCCCGTCCGAGCCCGAAGCGCCGCTCGGCCTCCTGGCTCAGCGAGGCGTCCGTCAGCGGTTTCTCGTCGATGAGCTTGACGAAGGCGGTGTTGCAGGAGCGCAGGAAGCTGTCGGCCAGCGTGGCGTCCTCGTTCGGCTTCATGCCCGTCAGGTTCTTGAACGTCTGGCTCTGCCACGTCGCCGTGTCGGGGCAGGGCGCCGGGCCGTTCATCGAGGTCACGCCGTTGTCGATGAGCATGGCTGCGGTGATGATCTTCATGGTGGAGCCGGGGGCGGCCTGGCCCTGGAAGGCCGCGTTGAAGCCGTCGGCGCGGTTGTTGGCGACGGCCAGGACCTCGCCGGTGCTGGGCTTGACGGCGACCACCGACGACTGGGCGAACCGCTTGACCGCCCTCTCGGCAGCGGCCTGCGCGGTGGGGCTGATCGTCGTGGTGAGCCGGCCCGGCCTGCCCTTGGCGAGGGTGAGCAGCGGGGTGTCGGGAGCGCTCCCGCCGGCGTGCCGCACGACCAGCTCGACGCCGGGCGAGCCGCCGGCCTTCTCGCCGTACTTCTCGCGCAGGGCGTCCAGCACCGGTCCGAGGGAGGGGTACTTCTCCTTCGTCAGCTTCGACCCGTCCCGTCCGAGGGCCTCGACCGGCGGGTCGGCCGACTGCCCGGTGACCAGGGTGTCGTCCTTCCTCAGCCGCGGGTGCACGACCGAGGGCTGCCAGTCGACCAGCGCCCGCCCGGTGGTCACGCCGCGCACCACCTTCAGCTCGCTGCGGTAGGTCAGCGGCGCGGACTTCCCGCCGTAGGACACCTTCGCCTTGACCGTGTACGGCACGGTGGTGCCCTTCGCCGGGCCGGGGGTGACGCGCACGGCGGTGATGTGCGCGTCGTCGGCGAAGGCGCTCAGCACCCGGCCGGCGTCCGCGTCGTTGTTCGTGTACGACGCGGCCCGGACGCTCTCGCCCTTCTCCCAGGCGCTGAAGAACGCGTCCGTGGTCTCCTCGACCTCGTCCTCGTCGGGCGGCCCCGACTTCTTCTCGGCGGCGACCCCGCCGATGCCGTCGCCGTCCAGCGCCCCGAGGATGTTGTAGGCGCCGTAGCCGGCCCCGCCCACCATCACCGCGAACACCCCGCCTATGACGGCGGCCTTGACCCCCTTGCCCATTGGGCGCCCCTCCCCGTTGAGCCGCACGCGACCGTTTGAACGCGTTCAGAAGCTCGATCGGGGGCACTCTATGCGCAAGCGGTTACTGGTGGTACCGGAGTTTCGATTTTTGACCGAACACCGTTCACACCCACGTGTCCAGCCACATCCGCGAGCGCCAGTCGTCGATCGGGACGGCCTGACCGGTGTAGATCGGCCAGAAGTAGATGAAGTTCCAGGCGATCAGCAGGACCAGGACGCCCGCGGCCGTCGCGCCGACGACCCGGCGGGTGTCGCCGGAACGGGGCGGCCCGACGATCGCCCCGAGCAGCATCGCCACCGCCAGGCACAGGAACGGCAGGAACACGACGGCGTAGAAGAAGAAGATCGTGCGCTCCTGGTACATGAACCAGGGCAGGTACCCCGCCGCGATGCCGCAGGCGATGGCCCCGGCGCGCCAGTCGCGGCGGAAGAACCAGCGCCACAGCACGTACAGCACCGCGAAGCAGGCCACCCACCACAGCAGCGGCGTGCCCAGGGCCAGCACCTCGCGGGCGCACTTCTCGCCGGCGTCGGCGGGGCAGCCGGCCTTGCCGGGGGCCGGCGACTCGTAGAAGTACGACACCGGGCGGCCCAGGACCAGCCAGCTCCACGGGTTGGACTGGTACGTGTGCGGCGAGGACAGCCCCACGTGGAACTCGTACACCTGGTGCTCGTAGTGCCACAGGCTGCGCAGCCAGTCGGGCAGGAACGTCCAGCTGCCGCCCTTGCCGTCGGTCGCCGCCCAGTTGCGGAAGTAGCCGCCGGAACCGTCGGTGGCGGACAGGAACCAGCCGGTCCAGGAGGCGAGGTAGGTCAGCAGGGCGACCGGCACGGTGGCGACGAACGCCAGGCCAGTGTCCCGCTTCAGGGCCGCCGTGTACGGGTGCCGGGCACCGGCGACGCGGCGCGCGGCGACGTCCCACAGCACCGCCATCACGCAGAACGCCGCCAGGATGTACAGGCCGTTCCACTTGGTGCCGATGGCCAGACCCAGCATCAGGCCCGCCCCCCAGCGCCAGGGCCGCCACCCCAGACGGGCCGTCTCGGCCGTGTACCGGTCGGGCCGGACCCGGCCGTCGGCGTCCACGGGCAGCGCCGCGGCCAGCCGCGCGCGGGCCCGGTCCCGGTCGACCAGCAGACAGCCGAACGCGGCCAGCACGAAGAACATCAGCACACCGTCGAGCAGCGCCGTGCGGCTCATCACGAAGTGCAGCCCGTCCAGCGCCATCAGCGCACCGGCCAGACAGCCCAGGAACGTCGAGCGGAACAGGCGCCGGCCGATCCGGCACAGCAGCAGCACCGACAGCGTGCCGAGCAGGGCCGTCATGAACCGCCAGCCGAACGGGTCGAAGCCGAACATCAGCTCGCCCAGCCCGATGACGTACTTGCCGACCGGCGGGTGCACGACGTACGCCGCGTCGGTCGGGAGCTTCACGTTCCCGCCCGACGACAGGACCAGGTCGTTGGCGTTCTTCGCCCAGTTCACCTCGAAGCCGCGGTGGACGAGCGCCCAGGCGTCCTTGGCGTAGTACGTCTCGTCGAATATCACCGCCCGGGGGCTGCCCAGGTTCCAGAACCGCAGGACCCCCGCCAGCAGCGTCACCAGCAGCGGCCCGATCCAGCCCGACCAGCGCACCAGCCGCCCCGCGAGGGCGTGCGGCACGCCGAGCGCCCCCCACAGCCGCGGGGAGGGCTCGGTGTACGGCGGCACCAGCCGGTCCCGGACGTCACCGGCGTCGCTGCCGGGCTGCCCCTGGTAGCCGAAGCGGCGCAGCCGCTGCTGCCAGGGCGGCCGCTGCTCGAGCGGCGCCTGGCCCTGCCGGGTGTCCGTGGAGGACGCGGTACTGGTCACCGCGCCATCGTAGGGAACCGTGCTGTGTGAGTCCCGTCCATGACCGGTATGCGTCCGCATCCTCCGCCCCTGGGAGGATGGGGGCGTGACCGGAACCCTCGTACTCGCAGGCACCCCCATCGGCGACATCGCGGACGCCCCGCCCCGGCTCGCCGAGGAACTGGCCGGGGCCGACGTCGTCGCCGCCGAGGACACGCGGCGGCTGCGCCGGCTGACCCAGGCGCTCGGCGTCACGCCCAGGGGGCGGGTGGTGTCCTACTTCGAGGGCAACGAGGCCGCGCGCACGCCCGAACTGGTCGAGGAACTGGTGGGCGGGGCGCGGGTGCTGCTCGTCACGGACGCCGGCATGCCGTCCGTGTCCGATCCGGGCTACCGGCTGGTCGCCGCCGCCGTCGAGCGGGACGTGCGGGTGACGGCCGTGCCCGGGCCGTCCGCCGTGCTCACGGCACTGGCGCTGTCGGGGCTGCCCGTGGACCGGTTCTGCTTCGAGGGCTTCCTGCCCCGCAAAGCGGGGGAGCGGCTCGGGCGGCTGCGGGAGGTGGCGGACGAGCGGCGCACCCTCGTGTACTTCGAGGCCCCGCACCGGCTGGACGACACGCTGGCGGCGATGGCGGAGGTGTTCGGCGCCGGGCGGCGGGCCGCGGTGTGCCGGGAGCTGACCAAGACCTACGAGGAGATCCGGCGCGGCGGTCTGGGCGAACTCGCCGAGTGGGCCGCCGACGGGGTGCGCGGCGAGATCACCGTGGTGGTCGAGGGCGCGCCCGAGAAGGGACCCGAGGACGTGGGGCCCGAGGAGTTCGTGCGGCGGGTGCGCACGCGCGAGGAGGCGGGGGAGCGCCGCAAGGAGGCGATCGCCGCCGTGGCCCAGGAGGCCGGAGTGCCCAAGAGGGTCGTCTTCGACGCCGTGGTCGCCGCGAAGAACGCCGGCTGACTCCCGCACACGCCTGTGAGCAGGGCGCTTGTCGTTTGAGCGTGCGCCCCATGGGTGGGCAAAGGTGATCTGCCCCTGGGACAAGGGCCGCCCAAATCGGGGCCAATTCGTCGACAGGTCTGCTGCCGTCCGCCCGGCCGGGGAGTCCACTGGGGTGCGGGGACGCAACCGTTCCCACGCCACAGCGGAACAGGAGCCGGCATGAGTGAGATCGCAGGGCGGACCGGGCTTCGCGCCGGTGCGAGTGCCGTCGTCAACGAGTCCTACTCCTTCGCCTGCATGCGCTGCGGGCACGGTTGGGAGCAGTCGTACGAGATAGAGCACCACACGGACGCCACCGGGCACGAGTTCGTGCTCTACGTGGCCGACGGCCGGGTCGTGCCCTCCCCGCTGAGCAGGCCCGCCTGCCACAACTGCGACGGGCACGTCGTGCGGATCATGCGGCCCGGACGGGTCGCGTCGGCCCGGGACGCCGCGTACGGCTCCCGCCGGGTGCCGCCGCCCGCCGGACCCGTCGAGGCACCCGTCCCGGAGGCCGCGGCCGCCCGGACCCCGCGGGTGCAGCACCACTGGCACCTGTCCGACCTGCTGCACCCCTTCCAGCGCAAGGCGAGCTGACCCGTCCGGCTCCCCTTGCCGTCGACGCCCTCCCCGCCTCCTCCCCCGCGGGGGAGGGCGTCGCCCTTCCGTAGGATCGGGGCATGCCTGCCAACGACCCCGACAAGCACACCGCGCCCCCGCTGCCGGACCCCCTGCGGGTACCGGTCGCCGACTCCCACACCCACCTGGACATGCAGTCCGGCACGGTCGAGGAGGCCCTGGCGAAGGCCGCGTCGGTCGGAGTGACGACGGTCGTGCAGGTCGGCTGCGACCTCGCGGGCTCGCGCTGGGCCGCCGAGACGGCCGCCGCGCACGACGCCGTCCACGCCACGGTCGCGCTGCACCCGAACGAGGCGCCCCGGATCGTCCACGGCGACCCCGACGGCTGGTCCCGGCAGGGCGCCCGCGCACCGGGCGGCCCGGCGGCCCTGGACGAGGCCCTCGCCGAGATCGACCGGCTGGCCGCGTTCCCGCAGGTCAAGGGCGTCGGCGAGACCGGACTCGACTACTTCCGCACCGGGCCCGAGGGCAAGGACGCGCAGGAGCGGTCCTTCCGCGCCCACATCGAGATCGCCAAGCGGCACGGCAAGGCCCTCGTCATCCACGACCGCGAGGCCCACGCCGACGTGCTGCGGGTGCTGAAGGAGGAGGGCGCCCCCGAGCGGACCGTCTTCCACTGCTACTCCGGCGACGCCGAGATGGCGGAGATCTGCGCGGCCGCGGGCTACTTCATGTCCTTCGCCGGCAACGTCACCTTCAAGAACGCCCAGAACCTGCGCGACGCCGTGGCGGTGGCCCCGCTGGAGCTGCTGCTGGTGGAGACCGACGCGCCCTTCCTCACGCCCGTGCCCTACCGGGGTCGGCCCAACGCCCCCTACCTCGTGCCGATCACCGTGCGCGCCCTGGCCGAGGTGCGCGGCACCGACGAGGACACGCTGGCCACCGCGCTCGGCGCGAACACCGCGCGCGCGTTCGGGTACTGACCCCTCGGCCTCTCCCGCACGACTGTGCGTAGTCGCGTCGCTTTGGAGAGTGACGAGCGCTCCGCTAGGTTCTGGGGGCCCGATCCGGACCCCTCTGGACTCCCCCCGGCCCCTGGAGCCTGTCGGCGTGAGCAGCCCGCAGTACGACACGTACCAGACGTACGGCCCGGCCTACGCCGAGGCGGCGTACGGCGGCCTCGCCGTGCCGCCCGCCGATCTGCACAGCGCCGAGACCCTCGCGTACGGCACGCCCGCCCACGCGGACCCCTACCGGCCGGCCTACGCGGACACCTACCGCCCCGCCTACGAGGGCCCGACCCTGCCCGGTCTGCCCCGCCAGGGCGCACCGGCCGGCGACCTCCCGCCCGCGTGCACGGAGCGTGACGACCCGGACGGCGACGCGGGGGTGCGCGCCGGATCGCGAGCCGCCTCGCGCACCGGCTCGCACCGCAGATCCCCGCGCCGGCGCCGCACCCGCCTCGTCGAACGCCCCGACAGCTCCGTGCTGCGCCTGCTCCCGCAGGCCCTGGTCGTGGCCTTCCTGGCGGGCGGCACCACGGCGTTCGTCGCCGAGGACAAGGCGATCGAGCTGAGCGTCGACGGCCAGGAGCGCACGCTGCACACCTTCGCCGACGACGTCACCGAGCTGCTCGCCGAGGAGGGCGTGGAAGTCGGCGCCCACGACGTGGTGACCCCCGGGCACGGCGCCGGCCTCGGCAACGGCGACGAGGTGTCCGTGCTCCACGCCCGCCCGGTGCGGCTCACCCTCGACGGCCACCGGCGCGAGGTGTGGACGACGGCCCGCACGGTCGCCGGTGTCCTGCGCCAGCTGGGCGTACGGCAGGAGGGCGCGTACGTGTCCACCTCGCGCTCCCGGCCGATCGGGCACGCCGGACTCACCCTGGACGTCCGCACCGAGCGCACCGTGACGATCATGGCCGACGGCCGCGCCCGCACCGTCCGCACCAACGCGGCGACCGTCCGGGAGGCCGTCGAGCAGGCCGGGATCACCCTGCGCGGCCAGGACACCACCTCGGTCGCGCAGACGAGCTTCCCGCGCGACGGGCAGACCGTCACCGTCCTGCGCATCACCGGAGGCCGGGAGATCCGCGAGGAGGCCATCCCCTTCCAGGTGCGGCGCACCGACGACCCGACCCTGTTCCGGGGCACCGAGGTCGTCGCGAGTCCCGGCGAGCCGGGCCTGCGCCGGATCACCTACGCCGTGCGCACGGTCAACGGCGTCCGCCAGACACCGCGCCGGCTGACCTCCGAAGTGGTGCGCGCGCCGCGCCCGCAGGAGGTGAAGGTGGGCACCAGACCCCGCCCGGAGTCGGTGCGGGGCGCCGACCACCTGAACTGGCAGGGCCTGGCCGCCTGCGAGTCCGGCGGCCGGCCGGACGCCGTCGACCCCTCGGGCACCTACGGCGGCCTGTACCAGTTCGACACCCACACCTGGCACAAGCTCGGCGGCCGGGGCCGCCCCCAGGACGCCCCGGCGGCGGAGCAGACCTACCGGGCCAAGAAGCTGTACGTGCGCCGGGGCGCGAGCCCCTGGCCGCACTGCGGCGGGCGGCTGCACCAGTAGCGGGCCCGGCGGCCGGGTGCGCGACCCCCCGCACCCCTCCCCGTACCCTTGTCCCCGTGACCAGCCCCGCCCCCGACGCCCTGCTCGGCCCCGCCGACGTCCGAGAACTCGCGGCAGCCCTCGGCGTACGCCCCACCAAACAGCGCGGACAGAACTTCGTGATCGACGCGAACACCGTCCGCCGCATCGTCCGCACCGCACAGGTCCGCCCCGACGACGTGGTCGTCGAGGTCGGCCCGGGGCTCGGGTCGCTCACCCTGGCACTGCTGGAGGCCGCCGACCGGGTCACGGCCGTCGAGATCGACGACGTGCTCGCCGCCGCGCTGCCCGCCACCGTCACGGCCCGCATGCCCGAGCGCGCCGACCGGTTCGCCCTCGTGCACTCCGACGCCATGCACGTCACCGACCTGCCGGGGCCCGCCCCGACCGCGCTGGTCGCCAACCTGCCCTACAACGTGGCCGTCCCGGTGCTGCTGCACATGCTGGACACCTTCCCGACCATCGAGCGCACCCTGGTCATGGTCCAGGCGGAGGTCGCCGACCGGCTCGCCGCCGCCCCCGGCTCGAAGGTCTACGGCGTCCCCTCGGTCAAGGCCAACTGGTACGCGCAGGTCAAGCGCGCCGGCGCCATCGGCCGGAACGTCTTCTGGCCCGCGCCGAACGTGGACAGCGGCCTGGTCTCCCTGGTCCGCCGGACCGAACCCCTGAAGACCACGGCGTCCAAGGCGGAGGTCTTCGCCGTGGTGGACGCGGCCTTCGCCCAGCGCCGCAAGACGCTGCGGGCCGCGCTGGCCGGCTGGGCGGGCTCCGCGGCCGCCGCCGAGGAGGCCCTCGTCGCCGCCGGCGTCTCGCCGCAGGCCCGGGGCGAGTCCCTGACGGTGGAGGAGTTCGCGCGGATCGCCGAGCACAAGGCGGCCCCCGTCCGGCCGGAGGAGTCCGCGTGAGCGTCACGGTCCGCGTCCCCGCCAAGGTCAACGTCCAGCTGGCGGTCGGCGCCGCCCGCCCCGACGGCTTCCACGACCTGGCCAACGTGTTCCTCGCCGTCGGCCTCCACGACGAGATCACCGTCGCCCCGGCCGCGGAACTCCGCGTCACCTGCGAGGGCCCCGACGCCGACCAGGTGCCCCTGGACCGCACGAACCTGGCGGCCCGGGCGGCGATCGCGCTGGCCGAGCGGTACGGCCGCAGCCCCGACGTCCACGTCCACATCGCCAAGGACATCCCCGTCGCCGGCGGCATGGCGGGCGGCAGCGCGGACGGCGCCGGCGCGCTGCTCGCCTGCGACGCGCTCTGGGGCACGGGCGCCTCCCGCGAGGAACTGCTCGACATCTGCGCCGAGCTGGGCAGCGACGTGCCGTTCAGCCTGGTCGGCGGGGCCGCCCTCGGCGTCGGACGGGGCGAGCGGCTGACGCCCCTGGAGGTCGGCGGCTCCTTCCACTGGGTCTTCGCCATGGCGGAGCGCGGCCTGTCGACCCCGGCCGTCTTCCGGGAGTTCGACCGGCTGGGCGAGGGCACGGACATCCCCGAGCCCGTCGCCGCACCGGAACTCCTCGCCGCCCTGGCCAAGGGCGACCCGGACGCGCTCGCCGCGGCCGTCTCCAACGACCTCCAGCCCGCGGCCCTCTCCCTCTTCCCGGAACTCGCCGGCACCCTCGCCACGGGCCGCGCCGCGGGCGCCCTGGCCGCCCTGGTCTCGGGCTCCGGCCCGACCACGGCCTTCCTGGTCCGCGACCCGGACTCGGCGGCGGCGGTGGCGCAGGCCCTCGTCTCCTCCGGCACCTGCCGCACGGCCAGGACGGCAGCAGGACCGGTTCCGGGGGCGACGCTCACGGGCCGCTGAGCGCGCGCGGCGGCCGGCGCCCGGCAGGCGCGCGGACGCCCCGCCGGAGCACCCCCGTGCCGGACTACCCTTGAGGGTCGATCCATCCCCCTTGGCAGGAGAGTAATGGCCGTCAACCTGGTCAATGTCGAGAACGTCAGCAAGGTGTACGGCACCCGTGCCCTGCTCGACGGCGTCTCCCTCGGCGTCTCCGAAGGGGAGCGCATCGGTGTCGTCGGGCGCAACGGCGACGGCAAGACCACCCTCATCCGCATGCTCGCCAAGCAGGAGGAGGCCGACACCGGACGCGTCACCCACTCGGGCGGGCTGCGGCTGGGCGTGCTGACCCAGCACGACTCCCTCGACCCCGAGGCCACCGTCCGCCACGAGGTCATCGGCGACATGGCCGACCACGAGTGGGCCGGCGACGCCAAGGTCCGGGACGTGCTGACCGGCCTGTTCGGCGGACTGGACCTGCCCGGCTTCCCCAAGGGCCTGGACACCGTCATCGGCCCGCTCTCCGGCGGCGAGCGCCGTCGCATCGCCCTCGCCAAGCTCCTCATCGAGGAGCAGGACCTGCTCGTCCTGGACGAGCCCACCAACCACCTCGACGTCGAGGGCATCGCCTGGCTCGCCCGGCACCTTCAGACCCGGCGCTCCGCCCTCGTCTGCGTCACCCACGACCGCTGGTTCCTGGACCAGGTCTGCACCCGCATGTGGGACGTCCAGCGCGGCGCGGTCTACGAGTACGAGGGCGGCTACTCCGACTACGTCTTCGCCCGGGCCGAGCGCGAGCGCATCGCCGCCACCGAGGAGGTCAAGCGCCAGAACCTGGTCCGCAAGGAGCTGGCCTGGCTGCGCCGCGGCGCCCCCGCCCGCACGTCCAAGCCCCGCTTCCGCGTCGAGGCCGCCAACGAGCTGATCAAGGACGTCCCGCCGCCCCGCGACAGCAGCGAGCTGATGAAGTTCGCCTCCACCCGGCTCGGCAAGACCGTGTTCGACCTGGAGGACATCACCGTCCAGGCCGGCCCCAAGGTCCTGCTCAAGCACGTCACCTGGCAGCTCGGCCCCGGCGACCGGATCGGCCTCGTCGGGGTCAACGGCGCGGGCAAGACCTCCCTGCTGCGGGCCATGGCCCAGGCGGCCCGGACGGAGGGGGAGGCCCAGCCCGCGGGCGGGCACATCCGCGTCGGCAAGACCGTCAAGCTCGCCTACCTCTCCCAGGAGGTCGCCGAACTCGACCCCGCCACACGCGTGCTGGAGGCCGTGCAGCAGGTGCGCGAGCGCGTCGACCTCGGCAAGGGCCGGGAGATGACCGCCGGTCAGCTGTGCGAGACGTTCGGCTTCTCCAAGGAGAAGCAGTGGACGCCGGTCGGCGACCTGTCCGGCGGTGAGCGCCGCAGGCTCCAGCTGCTGCGGCTGCTCATGGACGAGCCCAACGTCCTCTTCCTCGACGAGCCCACCAACGACCTCGACATCGAGACGCTGAACCAGCTGGAGGACGTCCTCGACGGCTGGCCCGGTTCGATGATCGTCATCTCCCACGACCGGTTCTTCGTCGAGCGCACCACCGACCGGGTGTTCGCGCTGCTCGGGGACGGCGCCCTGCGGATGCTGCCGCGCGGCATCGACGAGTACCTTGAGCGGCGCCGGCGCATGGAGGAGGCCGCGGCCGCCGCGGCCCCCGCCGCCGCGCAGCAGACCGCCGCCCCGGAGAGGAGCGCCGCCGACCAGCGCGCGGCCAAGAAGGAGCTGCAGAAGATCGAGCGGCAGCTCGACAAGGTCTCCGAGAAGGAGACCAAGCTCCACGCCCGGATCGCCGAGAACGCCACGGACTTCGCGAAGGTGGCCGAACTGGACGCCGAGCTGCGCGAGTTGGCCGGTCAGCGCGAGGAGCTGGAGATGCGCTGGCTGGAACTCGCCGAAGACGCGTGAAGGGCGCGTGAAGGCGCGTAACGAGGGCATCACGGGCCGGTCCTCCCTTGGGAACAGGGGATGGGACGGCCCGTTCGCTTGTCGGAACGGGGTGATAGAAAGAGCCGTCTTAGAACTTTATGGAACGACTCTGAGCGCTCCGGTGCCTCAGGGCGTGGCGAAAAATCAGTGAAACGGGGGGAGCGACTGATGTCTCAGCCGCCCAGTCAGCCGCCGCAGGGTGGCTTCGGAGCACCGCAGGACCCGCCGCCGCAGGGCGGTGGCTTCGGGGCACCGACCCCGCCGCCACCCCAGGGCCCGCCCCAGACACCGCCGCAGCCCGGCTACGGCTACCCCCAGCAGCCCCCGCAGCAGCCCGGGCCGTACGGGCAGCCGCAGCAGCCGGGCCCTTACGCCCCCGGACCCTACGGCCAGCCGCAGCAGCCGGGGCCGTACGGGCAGCCGCAGCAGCCGGGGCCGTACGGGCAGCCCGGTTACGGCTACCCGCAGCAGCCGGGTTACCCCGGCGGGCCCGGCACCCCGCCCCCCGGCGGCTCGCGCGGCCCCTTCAAGGGCAAGCCCGCCGCCGTCATCGGCGCGGCCGTCGCCGCGCTGCTCGTGGTCGGCGGCACCGTGTGGGCCGTCACCGCGACGGGAGACGACAAGGGGGACAAGAAGCCGGTCGCGCAGGGCAGCGACGACCCCAAGGGCGGCTCCTCCGCACCGGTCAACCCCGGTGACGGCGACGGCGACGGCGGCGAGGACCCCGACAACCTCAACGAGGGCCGCAAGGCCGGCGAGGCCAAGGTCCTCTGGTACAAGGAGGCGCCCGACGCGCCCGGTTCCGGCGCCGAGGCCCCCGGCATGTGGATCACGGACAAGACCGCCGTGAAGGCCGCCTACAAGCAGCTCCTCGCGTTCGGCGTGGCCGACGGCAAGCCCGCCTGGGACACCGTCACCTTCCCGCAGAAGATCTGCGCGACGACCCCGCAGAAGACGGCCGACGACAAGATCGTCGTGGCGTACATGAGCGGCAGCAGCGACCGCGCCAAGTGCAACCAGCTCCAGGAGATCGACCTCGACACGGGCAAGAAGGGCTGGACGCAGAAGGTCGCCGACGGCGCCCTGTTCGACTCCACCCTGTCCGTGGAGCTGACCGTCACCGGAAAGACGCTGATGGTGGGCCGCTCCCAGTCGGGCACGGCGTACGACGTCACCAGCGGCAAGAAGCTCTTCGACAAGAAGCGTTACGGCGACACCTGCTTCCCGGCCGCGTTCGCCGGCGGCGAGAGGCTCGTCGCCGTCTCCTCCTGCGGTGCGGGCGGGAACAACCAGCACGACGAGGTGCAGGAACTCGACCCGAGGACCGGCAAGGTCCGCTGGACGCAGAAGTTCGACAAGGGCTGGCGGGTCGCGCGCGCCTACTCGATGAACCCGCTGGTGATCTACAGCACCAACGAGGACAAGAAGGCCTGGAACATCTCCACCTTCACCTCCGGCGGCAAGTTCCGCTCCCAGGTCGGCTTCGACGAGGACTTCGCCCCCGAGTGCGGCTGGGCCATCCTCGCGCGGGAACTCCAGGGCTGCGAGGGCGTCGCCGCCGACGACGACACGCTCTACCTGCCGACCAAGGCGACCACCGGCGCCAACGAGATCGTCGCGATCAACCTGGCGAACGGCAAGGAGAAGTGGCGGGTGAAGTCCCCGGCCGAGGAGTCGATGGTCCCGATGAAGGTCGAGGACGGCAAGCTCATCGCCTACGTGGAGCCCTCCTACGACGGGGGCGGCCAGGTCGTCTCCATCCCGACCGGCGGCGCCGGCCACAAGCCGGTCGAGCTGCTGCGCAACCCGCAGGGCGCCGCGGACATCGAGAAGGGCTTCTTCTCCAAGGACATCGACTGGGTCGACGGGCGCTTCTACCTCTCCACCACCCGGCTGAGCGGGAACGACGACTCCAAGGAGAAGTTGATGCTCGCCTACGGCAAGTGACTCTCCGCCCTCCCGGACCGCTTGTCCCCCCGTCGCCGTCCGTCCCCTTCCCCGAGGTACTCACGTCATGACCCAGCCGCCCCCTCCGCCGCCCCAGCAGCCCCCGCAGGGAGGCGGGTTCGGCCCGCCCCAGGACCAGCCCCCGCAGACCCCGCCGCCCCCCGGCGGCCCGAACCTGAACAAGGCCCCGGAACCGGGCTACGGCTACCCGCAGACGCCGCAGACGCCGCAGACGCCCCCCACGGCTCCCCAGACGCCCCCCACGGCCCCGCAGACGCCTCCCGCGGCCCCGCCGCAGCCGGGCTACGGCTACCCGCAGGGCGCGCCCCAGCCGCCGCAGCCGCAGCCGGGCTACGGCTACCCGGGCCAGCAGCCGGGCCCGTACGGGCAGCCCGGGTACGGGCAGCCTCCGACGGTGCCGTACGGGCAGCCCGGCTACGGCTACCCGCAGGGGGCCATGCCGCAGCAGCCGCAGGCCGGCCGGCAGGGCGGCGGTGGGTTCAACGCGCAGGTGGCCATCATCGTCGCCGCGGTCGTCGCGATCGCGCTGATCATCGGCGGCGGCGTCTGGTACGCCAAGTCCGGTGACGGCGACGGCAAGAAGGACGACACCGCCAGCTCCAGCGGTGGCACCGGCGGCTCCGACGACGGCAAGGGCGGGGCCTCCGGCGGCGAGGAGAAGGCCCCGGCCGACCCCACCGCCAAGGTCCTCTTCCAGGTCCCGGCGCCCGAGGTGAAGAACGACAGCACCGTCGTCGTCTCCGGCTCGTGGCTCACCGACAAGGCGTACGTCAAGAGCGGCATCGCCAAGATCGTCGGCTACGACCGCGACAAGGGCACCGAGCTGTGGACCGTTCCGCTGCCCGGCCCGGTGTGCCAGGCCAGCCGCCACGCCACCGACGACGGCAAGACGGCGATCCTCTACCAGCCGGCCATGCCCACCAAGGCCCAGCCCTCGCACGGGTGCAGCCAGATCGCCCTGATCGATCTCGACGGGGGCAAGAAGCTGTGGACCAAGACGGTCGACACGGGCGGTGACCCGATCAGCTTCAACAACGTCACGATCAGCGGACAGACCGTGGCCGTCGGCAGCACCAGCGGCGGCGCCGCGTTCGACACCTCCGGCAAGCTCCTGTGGAGCCCCAAGACGAGCGACTCCTGCTACGACGCCGGGTACGGCGGCGGCGAGAGGCTCGTCGCGGTGCGCAAGTGCGGGTCGTACGGGGCGCGGCAGCTGCACATCCAGACCATCGACCCGAAGTCCGGGAAGGTGGTCTCCGAGTACAAGATGGCCGAGGACATCGAGTACGCGAGCGTGGTGTCGACCGACCCGCTCGTCGTGGCCGCCGACGTCGGCGACTCCGCGGGTGACGGCAGCGGCATCTCCGACTTCTTCTCCATCGACAACAAGACCGGCAAGCTGCGCACGCGCATCGCCGCGCCGGGCGAGCAGTTCGCGGCCCGCTGCGAGGGCATCACGCGCATCGAGTACTGCACCGGCATCGCCGTCGGCCCGAACCGGCTGTACCTGCCGACCGAGGAGCACGACGGCACCGGCAAGTACAGCCAGACCAACGAGATCGTCGCCTTCGACCTCACCACCGGTAAGCAGACCGGCCAGCGGGCCGACGCCGGCGAGGGCTACACGATCTCGCCGCTGCGCATGGACGGCGGCAACGTGATCGCGTACAAGCGCCCGCCGTACGACAAGGGCGGGCAGGTCGTCAGCATCGACGGCGGCAGCTTCAAGCAGACCAAGCTGCTGGAGAACCCGACGACCGAGCAGGTGCGGGACGTGGAGAGCCGGATGTCCCCGGACTACTCCGAGTACCTCTACGCCGACGGGCACCTGTTCATGTCCCGGGTGTACGCGAGCAAGCGGTCCACGTCGGGCAACGAGGAGTACCTCGCGGTCGGTTTCGGTACGAGCTGATCGGCGTCCGGTCGGTTTCCGACCGAGCGGTGGCCACAGCGGTCCCGTCCCTGTTCAGGGGCGGGACCGTTCGCGTTTGGGCCGGTCAACCTCGTATGCGAGGAATTTCCTCGATCCGGGGCGATTATCGCCGGTAGGGGGAGCGCGGCGTCGAACAAGCGTGTAGCTTCCGGGGGCATGAAGCGGGGGAGCCGGGGGGCTTCCATCAGGGGGACCGGGGTGACTGGGGGGTTGCTCGATGGGAGTGCGGCTCATGGTGGTCGACGACCACCGTCTGCTGGCCGAGGCGCTGGCCTCGGCGCTGAAGCTGCGGGGGCACCGGGTGCTGGCCGCGGCGGCGCCGGCCGCGGGGGCGGCGGAGCTGGTGATCACCCGGGCGCCGGAGGTGTGCCTGCTGGGCACGGCCGCGCCGGCGGAGCCGGGCGTCTTCGACCCGGTGGTACGGATCAAGCAGGAGCGGCCGCAGGTCGCGGTCCTGGTGCTGGGACCGGTCCCGAACCCGCGCGGCATCGCGGCGGCCTTCGCCGCGGGGGCGTCGGGCTACGTCCGGCACGACGAGCGCATCGAGGGCGTCGAGCGGGCGATCATGAAGGCCCGGGCGGGGGAGGCGGCCGTGGCGCCGCAGCTGCTCCAGGGGGCGTTCGCCGAGCTGCTGAACCCCGCCGCCCAGCCGGACGACGAGGGGCAGCGGCTGCTGTCGATGCTCACGCCCCGCGAGGTCGAGGTGCTGGTCCGCGTCGCGGACGGCGAGGACACGCGCCTGATCGCGGCGGGCATGGGCATCGCCCCCTCCACGGCCCGCACGCACGTCCAGCGGGTCCTGATGAAACTCGGCGTCGGCTCCCGCCTGGAGGCAGCGGCCCTGGCAGCCCGCACAGGCCTCCTGGACCGAGCGACCCCACTGCCGGGCCCGCCGCACCAGGAGCCGTGACACGCCGCACGCCGCCCTGGTGGGGCAGCTCCACCGGACGTCGTGAGGCGTACCGGCCGGCCTCGGCGCCCGGTCGGGGACCGGGCGCCGGTCGTCGCGGGAGCCTCAGTCCCGCGGCTCCTGGTCGGGTGTGACGTCCGGCGGGGGCGGGGCCGCCGGCCGGAGCTTCAGCCAGACCAGGAAGAACAGGCCCAGCAGGAGCATGCCCAGGCCCGTCCAGAGGTTGATGTTGACGCCCTCCGCCTTGTCGATGTCGGCGTCGGACGCCGTGAAGCCGGCGATCATGACGATCACGCCGTACAGCACGAACAGCCCGCCGATGATGCGGCGGATGTCGAACAGCCGGGCGGCCGTCGCCGATTTGCCCTGCAGCTCGGTGACTTCCCGCTGCACGTCCTTCTCGGAGTAGAACTCGGACATCTGTCAATCCTCCCTCGAAACAGCGTGACCCGTCAGAACGAGAACGGGATGTAGCAGGCCGCGGCCAGGATCACCGCGCCCCAGCCCAGCAGCGCCGGCCTGCGGTACCACGCCTCGTCCCCGGGCGCCGGCGGCTCGGACATGCCGGGAGAGGTCGTGCCGTAGACCAGGCCCTGGAGTTCCGCCGCCGGCTTGGGCCTGGTGAACAGCGACACCGCCACCATCACGACCGCGCCCGCGACGAATCCCGCGATCGCCGAGACGAAGTTGGCCCCCTGGTCGGAGGGGATGTCGATGACGTCCTGCTTGTAGAGGACGAAGTAGTTGACCATCGCCGCCGTGGTGCCCGCCAGCAGCCCCCAGAAGCCGGACTTGACCGATGCCCGCCTCCAGAACATGCCGATGATGAACACCACGAACATCGGCACGTTGAAGAAGGAGAACAGCGTCTGGAGGTAGGCCATGATGTTCGAGAAGGACCGGGCCAGGAACGCCGTGCCGATGGACGCCAGGACGCCGACCGCGGTGATGAGCCGGCCGAAGCGCACGTAGTACTCGTCCTCGCGGCCCCGGACGATGTACTTGGCCCAGATGTCGGTCGTGAACACCGTGTTGAACGACGACACGTTGGCCGCCATGCCCGCCATGAACGCCGCGAGCAGACCGGTCACGGCGATGCCCAGCACGCCGTTGGGCAGCAACTGCTCCATCAGGTAGGGGATGGCGTCGTTGTACTGCAGATCGGAGTCCGCCGTACCGATCTTCGGCACCAGGACCGCGGCGACCAGGCCCGGGATCATCACCAGGAACACGATGAAGATCTTGGGGAACGCGGCGATCAGCGGGGTGCGCTGGGCGGCGGAGAGGTTCTTGGCGGACAGGGCGCGCTGCACCTCGGCGAAGTTCGTCGTCCAGTAGCCGAAGGAGAGCACGAAGCCGAGCCCGAGGACGATGGTCAGCCAGTTGGCGCCCAGCGGGTTGTCGCTGCCGATGCCGGTGCCGCCCCAGGACGTCATGAAGTCGGCGCCGCGGGACTCGGTGAGGGAGTCCGACAGCCCGTCCCAGCCGCCGACGCTCTTCAGCCCGAGCACGGTGATGGGGATGAGCGCGGCCAGGATGACGAAGAACTGCAGGACCTCGTTGTAGATCGCCGAGGACAGGCCGCCGAGCGTGATGTACGCCAGCACGAAGAATCCGGCGACGACGATCGCCACCCACTCCGGCCAGCCCAGCAGTGCCTCCACGACGATCGCCAGGGCGTACAGGTTGACGCCGGCGATGAGGATGGCCGCGAAGGCGAACAGGATCGAACTGAGCAGGTGCGCCGCCTTGTCGAAGCGCAGCAGCAGGAACTCGGGGACCGAGCGCACCTTGGAGCCGTAGTAGAAGGGCATCATCACCAGGCCCAGGAAGACCATGGCCGGGATGGCGCCGATCCAGTACCAGTGCGTGGTGTAGACGCCGTACTGGGCGCTGTTGGCGGCCATGCCGAGGATCTCGGTGGCCCCCAGGTTGGCGGCGATGAACGCCAGCCCGGTGACCCAGGCGGGCAGGGAGCGGCCCGACAGGAAGAAGTCCAGGCTGGTCTTCACCGACCGGCGCGCGGCGAAGCCGATGCCGAGGACCACGACGAAGTAGATGCCGAGGATCGTGTAGTCGAGCCAGTTGGTGGGGAGCCGCAGCTCGGCCGACAGATACTCGGCCGACAGATACAGGGGGGGATGCATGAGCCCTCGCTTCGTTGCGCGAACCGATACCTGGCGGAAGTCCACTTCTCCGCGTTCCGTCATTGAACACGTCGGGTGGTGCTCTTTGTTTGATTGTGATGTTGACCCGCTGTGGTGAGTTGTGTTTCAATATGTTGGGTTATGTTTGAAGGCTGTGCTTGAAGGCCGTGTTTGAAGGCTGAGTGTGAAGCCGAGTGAGCAGGATGAGGGAGTCCGGCGTGAAGAAGACCTCGACCCGGCTGGCCGACGGCCGCGAGCTCCTCTACTACGACCTGCGGGACGACACCGTCCGGGACGCGGTCGACCGCCGCCCCCTGGACCGCACGGTCACCACGTCGGAGATCCGCCGCGACCCTCTGCTCGGCGACGCGGTCGCCGTCGCCTCGCACCGCCAGGGCCGCACCTACCACCCGCCGGCCGACGAGTGCCCCCTGTGCCCCTCCGAGGGCGACCGGCTCAGCGAGATCCCCGACTCCTCCTACGACGTCGCCGTCTTCGAGAACCGCTTCCCCTCCCTCGCCGGCGACTCGGGCCGCTGCGAGGTCGTCTGCTTCACCTCCGACCACGACGCCTCCTTCGCCGACCTCGACGAGGAGCAGGTGCGCCTGGTGCTGGAAGCCTGGACCGACCGCACCGCGGAGCTGTCCCATCTGCCCGCCGTAGAGCAGGTGTTCTGCTTCGAGAACCGGGGCGCCGAGATCGGCGTGACGCTCCAGCACCCGCACGGGCAGATCTACGCCTACCCCTTCACCACCCCGCGCACCGCGCTGATGCTCCGTTCGGCCGCGGCCCACAAGGAGGCGACGGGCGGGGAGAACCTCTTCGACGCCGTCGTGCGGCGCGAACTCGCCGGGGAGCGGGTCGTCCTGGAGGGCGAGCACTGGGTGGCCTTCGTGCCGTACGCGGCGCACTGGCCCTACGAGGTCCACCTGTACCCCAAGCGGCGGGTGCCCGACCTGCTCGCCCTGGACGAGGCCGCGCGCACAGAATTCCCCCAGGTCTACCTGGAACTGTTGAGGCGCTTCGACCGGATCTTCGGTGAGGGCGAGCCGCCGACGCCGTACATCGCGGCCTGGCACCAGGCACCGTTCGGCGCGCTGGAGGAGTTCGACGGGGTCGTGCGCGAGGACTTCGCACTGCACCTCGAGCTTTTCACCATCCGCCGCACTTCCGGCAAGCTGAAGTTTCTCGCGGGTTCCGAGTCCGGCATGAACGTGTTCATCAACGACGTGCCGCCGGAGCGCGCGGCCGAGCGACTGCGAGAGGTAGCGAGTTCATGAGCGGGAAGTACCTGGTGACGGGCGGCGCGGGATACGTCGGCGGTGTGGTCGCCCAGCACCTGCTGGAGGCCGGCCACGAGGTCGTCGTCCTCGACGACCTCTCCACCGGCTTCCGCGAAGGCGTCCCGGCCGGGGCCTCCTTCGTCGAGGGCGACATCCGCGACGCCGCCAAATGGCTGGACTCCTCCTTCGACGGCGTCCTGCACTTCGCCGCCTCCTCCCAGGTCGGCGAGTCGGTCGTGAAGCCGGAGAAGTACTGGGACAACAACGTCGGCGGCACCATGGCCCTGCTCGGCGCCATGCGCGAGACGGGCGTGCGCACGCTGGTCTTCTCCTCCACGGCCGCCACCTACGGCGAACCGGAGCAGGTCCCGATCGTCGAGTCCGCCCCCACCCGGCCCACCAACCCCTACGGCGCCTCGAAGCTCGCGGTCGACCACATGATCACCGGCGAGGCGGCGGCGCACGGCCTGGGCGCGGTCTCCCTGCGCTACTTCAACGTGGCGGGCGCCTACGGGCAGTTCGGCGAGCGCCACGACCCCGAGTCCCATCTGATCCCGCTGGTCCTCCAGGTGGCGCAGGGCCGGCGCGAGGCGATCTCCGTCTTCGGCGAGGACTACCCGACGCCGGACGGCACCTGCGTGCGCGACTACATCCACGTCGCAGACCTGGCCGAGGCCCACCTGCTGGCGCTGAGGGCCGCCACCCCCGGCGAGCACCTGATCTGCAACCTCGGCAACGGCAGCGGCTTCTCCGTCCGCGAGGTCATCGACACCGTCCGCCGGGTCACCGGCCACCCGATCCCCGAGGTCGTCGCCCCCCGCCGCGGCGGCGACCCGGCGGTCCTGGTGGCGTCCGCCGCCACGGCCCGCGAGAAGCTGGGCTGGAACCCGTCCCGCGCGGATCTCGCGGGCATCGTCGCCGACGCGTGGGACTTCGCCCGGCGGCACGGCAAGCAGTAGCTACGAGAAGGTCAGGGAGCAGGGCATGAGCGAGGCTGTCGCCGGCACGGTCGCCGAACGGTTCACCGAGCTGTACGGCACGGGGCCGCAGGGGGTCTGGGCGGCTCCGGGCCGCGTGAACCTCATCGGCGAGCACACCGACTACAACGACGGCTTCGTCATGCCGTTCGCCCTGCCGCACACGGCGGTCGCGGCCGTCTCCCGCCGCGACGACGGCGTGCTGCGCCTGCACTCCGCCGACGTGGACTCCGGCGTCGCCGAACTGCGCCTGGACGCACTGGCACCCGAGTCCGACAAGGACTGGACGGCGTACCCGGCCGGCGTGGTCTGGGCCCTGCGGGAGGCCGGCCACGCGGTCACCGGCGCGGACGTCCACCTGGCCTCCACGGTCCCCTCGGGCGCCGGGCTGTCCTCCTCGGCGGCCCTGGAGGTCGTGGTCGCGCTGGCCCTGAACGACCTGTTCGACCTGGGCCTGCGCGGCTGGCAGCTGGCCCGCCTGTGCCAGCGCGCGGAGAACGTCTACGTGGGCGCGCCCGTCGGCATCATGGACCAGACGGCGTCGGCCTGCTGCACGCAGGGCCACGCCCTGTTCCTCGACACGCGGGACCTCTCCCAGCAGCAGATCCCCTTCGACCTGGCGGCCGAGGGCCTGCGCCTGCTGGTCGTCGACACGCAGGTCAAGCACTCCCACAGCGAGGGCGAGTACGGCAAGCGCCGCGCGGGCTGCGAGAAGGGGGCGGCCCTGCTGGGCGTCGACGCCCTGCGCGACATCGCCTACCACGACCTGGACGCGGCCCTGGACCGCCTCGGCGACGAGGAGGAGGTCCGCCGCCTGGTCCGGCACGTGGTCACCGAGGACCGGCGGGTGGAGCGCGTGGTCTCCCTGCTCGAGGCGGGCGAGACCCGCGGCATCGGGCCCGTCCTGGTCGAGGGCCACGCCTCCCTGCGGGACGACTTCCGCATCTCCTGCCCGGAGCTGGACCTGGTCGTCGAGGCGTCCCTGGCGGCCGGCGCGCTGGGCGCCCGCATGACCGGCGGCGGCTTCGGCGGCTCGGCGATCGTCCTGGCGGAGGAGGCGGACGTCGACGCGATCGGCAAGGCGGTGACGGAGGCCTTCGCGGCGGCGGGCTTCACCGCGCCCCGGGTCTTCGAAGCGGTGCCGTCGGCCGGTGCCCGCCGGCTGGCCTGAGCCTCACCGAAGCGTTTTCGTCAGCAAGTACTCCGTGACGCCGGGCGGGTAGTCCGGCACGGTGCACGCCACCCGGTACCCCTGCTTCTCGTAGAAGCGGGGGGCCTGGAAGTCCCAGGTCTCCAGGCGGGAGAAGCGGCAGGAGCGCTGCGAGAGCGCGATGTCCTCCGCGCGGGCGAGCAGGCGGCTGCCCAGGCCCGCGCCGCGGTGGCGGTCGTCGACCCACAGGTGCGTCACGTGCAGCCAGGTCGCCCAGGTGTAGCCGACGAGCCCGCCGGCGAGATCGCCGTCCGTCTCGTTCACAGCCCACACATGCAAGGGGACGTCCCGCTCGCCGGGCGTTCCGCGCAGCGAGCGCAGGATCGCCGAGGCGGTCGTGTTGGAGTCCCGCAACCGGGTACGGAGCAGATCACGTCGGTCCTTGTCGACTTCTGTCTCAAGACGGAACATGCGGCACACCATAAACGCGTCGGACAGTCAGTTCTGCAAATAACCTTCCGCTCCGGGCACCCGTCCGTACTCTGATGAACAGCACCGGTGGGGGCCGGTGCCGCTCAGGGGGCGAGACAGCCGGGTACGGCGCCCGGGGTGGGGGTGGCGGTTCCTGCACGGCGGCGGCCGTGCGGCTGCGGCGACCCGGTGCGGCTGCGGACGAGCACGGACGCGGCCGGTCACCGCACTCCGGCGTCGTGCCCGCGCGGTGTCGTCTTCCGACGATGGGGATCCCCTGCTCCTCGGGAGCATCGGGGAAGGGGGTTACGTGGTTCGCATCCGAGTCCTGGTCGTCGACGACCACCGCATCTTCGCCGAGTCGCTCGCCGCGGCCCTGGCCGCCGAGCCCGACGTCGAGGTGTCCGCGGCGGGCAGCGGCCCGGCCGCCCTGCGCAGCCTGGAGCGGGCGGTCGCCGAGGGGCGCCGCTTCGATGTGGCTCTCGTCGACGCCGACCTGGGCGGCAAGGTCCCGGGCGCCCGCCCGGCCGTGCCGGTGCAGGAGGGCAACGAGGACGGGCTGGTCGACGGGATCTCCCTGGTCACCGGGGTGCGCACCGCGCAGCCGAACGTACGGATCGTCGTGCTCGCCGAGAAGGACGACCCGCGGCGGGCCGCGCTCGCCCTGCAGGCAGGGGCCTGCGGCTGGGTCGCCAAGGACTGCTCGCTGTCCCGGCTGCTCACGGTCATCCGCGGGGTGCTGCGCGACGAGACGCATCTGCCGCCCGCCCTGCTGACCGGGGTGTTGCGCGAACTGACCGCCGCCCGCAAGCACCGCACCGAGAGCGAGCGGCTCGTGGAGTCGCTCACGCCGCGGGAGCGCGAGGTGCTGCGGTGCATGGTGGCGGGGCTGGGGCGCAAGGCCGTCGCCGAGCGCCTGTACCTGTCGCCGCACACCGTGCGGACCCATATGCAGAACGTGCTGGGCAAACTCGGCGTGCACTCCACGCTCGCCGCCGTGGCCCTCGCCCGGCGGGCCGGGGTGGGACCGGCCGACCTAGCCGGGGATGTTGTCGAACGGGGCGGTCAACTGGCGTAGCAGACCGGCCAGCTCACCGCGCTGGCCGCTGGAGAGCTCCGCCAGGATCGCCCGCTCCTGGTCCAGCAGTCCGGACAGGGCCTGGTCCGCGCGGTCCCGGCCCTCGTCCGTCAGCCGCACCAGCACGCCCCGCCGGTCGCTGGGGTCCGGGAGGCGCTCCACCAGGCCCTTCTTCGCCAGCCGGTCGATGCGGTTGGTCATCGTGCCCGAGGTGACCAGGGTCTGGGTGAGGAGCTGCCCCGGCGAGAGCTGGTACGGCGTGCCCGCCCGGCGCAGCGCCGTCAGCACGTCGAACTCCCACGGCTCCAGGTTGTGCTCCGAGAAGGCCAGGCGCCGGGCCCGGTCCAGGTGCCTGGCCAGCCTGCTGACGCGGCTGAGCACCTCGAGCGGTTCCACGTCGAGGTCCGGGCGCTCCCGGCGCCACGCTGCGACCAGCCGATCGACCTCGTCCTCCATGACGATCAGTGTAGTGGTTGTGTCGACGTAGAGTCTCTTGACGTCGATCTTCTTGACATCAAGAGACTTGCGGGATCACGCTGGGTGCAGGCGCCGAGCGTCCGCACCCGGGGACACCGGCCGGACACCTGGAGGACCCATGCCCGCGGACACCCCCACCTGGGACCCCGACCGGTACCTGCGGCACGCCGGGCACCGCGCCCGCCCCTTCGCCGATCTCCTGGCCCGCGTCCCCGACCTGCCCACGCAGCCGCCGGACCGCCCCCGCATCGCCGACCTCGGCTGCGGCCCGGGCAACGTCACCACCCTGCTCGCCGGCCGCTGGCCCACCGCGCGGATCACCGGCTACGACAACTCCGCCGAGATGCTCGACCGGGCCCACGTGGACCACGAGGGGCCCACCGCGGGCGGCGGCCGGCTGGACTTCGCCCCCGCCGACGCCCGCACCTGGACACCCGGCGAGCCGCACGACCTGATCGTCAGCAACGCCACCCTGCAATGGGTGCCCGGACACGCCGAACGGTTCGCGGACTGGACGGCCGCGCTGAAGCCCGGCGGCACCCTCGCCTTCCAGGTGCCCGGCAACTTCGACGCCCCCAGCCATCGCCTCATGCGCGCCCTCGCCGTCTCGCCCCGCTGGCGCGACCGGCTCGAGGGCGTCCTGCGCCACGCCGACGCCGTGCTCTCCCCGGCGGCCTACCACGAGCGGCTGACCGCGCTCGGCTGCGCGGCCGACGTGTGGGAGACGACGTACCTCCACCTGCTGCACGGGCCGGACCCGGTCCTCGACTGGGTCGAGGGGACCGGGCTGCGGCCCGTCCTCACCGCCCTCGGCGACGACCCCGCGGCGCGCGAGGCGTTCGTCGCCGAGTACCGCACAGCCCTGCGCGCGGCCTACCCGCCCGGCCCGCACGGCACCGTGTTCCCCTTCCGCCGCGTCTTCGCCGTGGCACGCAGGGGGGACTGACGGCCGGGGCCGGCCGGCCGGCGCGGTCAGGCCTTGCGGCGGCCTATCAGGTGGGGCTTGGCCTCCAGGCCGTCCAGGCCGTGCCAGGCCAGGTTCACCAGGTGCGCGGCCACCTCGGCCTTCCTCGGCTTGCGCACGTCCAGCCACCACTGACCCGTCAGCGCGACCATCCCGACCAGGGCCTGGGCGTACAGCGGGGCCAGCTTCGGGTCGAAGCCGCGGCTCTTGAACTCGCGGCCCAGGATGTCCTCCACCTGGGTGGCGATGTCCGAGATGAGCGACGCGAACGACCCCGTCGACTGGGGGATGGGCGAGTCACGGACCAGGATGCGGAACCCGTCCGTGTACTCCTCGATGTAGTCCAGCAGCGCGAACGCCGCCTGTTCGCACAGTTCGCGGGGGTGACCGGCGGTCAGCGAGCCGGTGACCATGTCCAGCAGGCACCGCATCTCACGGTCCACGACCACCGCGTACAGGCCCTCCTTGCCGCCGAAGTGCTCGTACACCACCGGCTTGGAGACCCCGGCCTTCGCCGCGATCTCCTCCACCGAGGTGCCCTCGAAGCCCTTCGCGGCGAAGAGCGTGCGACCGATCTCCAGCAGCTGCTGACGGCGCTCGGCACCGGTCATACGGGTGCGACGCACTCGCCGCGGCTTGTCATTGCTGGGATTGCTGCTCGAGTCGGTCGCCACAGCGACCATCATGCCGCCTCGGCGGGTTCCTTCCCGCGCCGGGAGCCGCCTTCCCCGCCGGTACGGCGCGAATCGATACGCGAGCGTGACGGCCAGCGCACGTCGTACGCCCAGCCCGCCAGCTCGAACCAGCGGATCAGCCGGGCGGAGGAGTCCACCTGCCCGCGCATCACGCCGTGGCGCGCGGACGTCGGGTCGGCGTGGTGCAGGTTGTGCCAGGACTCGCCGCACGACAGGATCGCCAGCCACCACACGTTGCCCGAGCGGTCACGCGACTTGAACGGCCGCTTGCCCACCGCGTGGCAGATCGAGTTGATCGACCAGGTCACATGGTGCAGCAGCGCCACCCGCACGAGCGAACCCCAGAAGAACGCCGTGAACGCGCCCCACCAGGACATCGTCACCAGACCGCCGATCAGCGCCGGCAGCCCCAGCGACACCACCGTCCACAGCACGAACTGGCGCGAGATGGTGCGGAGCGTCTTGTCCTTGACCAGGTCCGGGGCGTACTTCTCCTGCGGCGTCTGCTCCTCGTCGAACATCCAGCCGATGTGCGCCCACCACAGGCCCTTCATCAGGGCCGGCAGCGTCTCGCCGAACCGCCACGGCGAATGCGGGTCGCCCTCGGCGTCGGAGAACTTGTGGTGCTTGCGGTGGTCGGCCACCCAGCGCACCAAGGGCCCCTCGACCGCCATGGACCCCGCGATCGCCAGAGCGATCTTCAACGGGCGCTTGGCCTTGAAGGAGCCGTGCGTGAAGTGGCGGTGGAACCCGATCGTGATGCCGTGGCACCCCAGGAAGTAGAAGAAGACCAGCAGACCGAGGTCCAGCCAGCTCACTCCCCAACCCCACGCCAGCGGCACGGCCGCCAGCAGCGCGACGAACGGGACGATGATGAAGACAAGCAGGGCGAGCTGCTCGATGGACCGCTTCTTCTCGCCACCCAGCGTGGCGGAGGCTGCGGCGTCGCTGGACCGACCGGGTGCCTTCGCGGCGTCCTCGATCACATCGGAACTACTGGTCATACGCGTCCCCTGGGGGGTATGTGGAGGGAGATGGTGTGGCCGGGCCACGGGAATCCGTGCCGTGCTCCCTACGGTTCCGTAACCTACGGCATCGTAAGTATGGCAGTGCGGTGCTCCGCGGCAAGGGCCCGACGGCCTGCGCGTCCCGGTCGACACCTATCCTTGAGTCGGTCGGACAGCGCGGTCCGCTCTGATTTCTTCCCGGACGCCCCGCCCCGTAAGCGGCGCCCGCCGCGCGAGACGCCGTCCGGGTTCCCCTCCCAGACGAGCTTCAACACTGCAAGGAGCCGCACCTGTGAGCAGTGCCGACGACCAGACCACGACGAGCAGTGAGCTGCGTGCCGACATCCGCCGCCTGGGCGACCTCCTCGGGGAGACCCTCGTCCGGCAGGAGGGCCCCGAGCTGCTGGACCTCGTCGAGAAGGTACGCCGACTGACCCGCGAGGACGGTGAGGCCGCCGCCGAGCTGCTGCGCGGCACCGAACTCGACACCGCGGCCAAGCTGGTCCGCGCCTTCTCCACCTACTTCCACCTGGCCAACGTCACCGAGCAGGTCCACCGCGGCCGCGAGCTGCGCGCCCGCCGCGCCGCCGAGGGCGGACTCCTCGCCCGCACCGCCGACCGCCTCAAGGACGCCGACCCCGAACACCTGCGCGAGACGGTCCGCAACCTCAACGTCCGCCCCGTGTTCACCGCACACCCCACCGAGGCCGCCCGCCGGTCCGTCCTCAACAAGCTCCGGCGCATCGCCGCGCTCCTGGAGACCCCGGTCATCGAGTCCGACCGCCGCCGCCTCGACACCCGGCTCGCCGAGAACATCGACCTCGTCTGGCAGACCGACGAACTGCGCGTCGTCCGCCCCGAGCCCGCCGACGAGGCCCGCAACGCCGTCTACTACCTCGACGAACTCCACGCCGGCGCCGTCGGCGACGTCCTGGAGGACCTCACCGCCGAACTGGAGCGCGCCGGCGTCAAGCTCCCCGACGACACCCGCCCCCTCACCTTCGGCACCTGGATCGGCGGCGACCGCGACGGCAACCCCAACGTGACCCCCCAGGTGACCTGGGACGTCCTCATCCTCCAGCACGAGCACGGCATCAACGACGCCCTGGAGACCATCGACGAGCTCCGCGGCTTCCTGTCCAACTCCATCCGCTACGCCGGCGCCACCGAGGAACTGCTCACCTCCCTCCACGCCGACCTCGACAACCTCCCCGAGATCAGCCCCCGCTACAAGCGCCTCAACGCCGAGGAGCCCTACCGGCTCAAGGCCACCTGCATCCGGCAGAAGCTGGAGAACACCAAGAAGCGCCTCGCCGACGGCACCCCCCACGTCGACGGACGCGACTACCTCGGCACTGGCGAACTCCTCGCCGACCTGCGGATCATCCAGGAGTCCCTGCGCGCCCACCGCGGCGGCCTCTTCGCCGACGGCCGCCTCGCCCGCACCATCCGCACCCTCGCCGCCTTCGGCCTCCAGCTCGCCACCATGGACGTCCGCGAACACGCCGACGCCCACCACCACGCCCTCGGCCAGCTCTTCGACCGGCTCGGCGAGGAATCCTGGCGCTACGCCGACATGCCCCGCGACTACCGCGCCAAGCTCCTCGCCAAGGAACTGCGCTCCCGCAGGCCCCTCGCCCCCACCCCCGCACCCGTCGACGCCGCCGGCGAGAAGACGCTCGGCGTCTTCCAGACCGTGCGCAAGGCCCTGGAGGTCTTCGGACCCGAGGTCATCGAGTCCTACATCATCTCCATGTGCCAGGGCGCCGACGACGTCTTCGCCGCCGCCGTCCTCGCCCGCGAGGCCGGCCTCCTCGACCTCCACGCGGGCTGGGCCAAGATCGGCATCGTGCCGCTGCTGGAGACCACCGACGAGCTCAAGGCCGCCGACACCATCCTCGAGGACATGCTCTCCGACCCGTCCTACCGGCGCCTCGTCGCGCTGCGGGGCGACGTCCAGGAGGTCATGCTCGGCTACTCCGACTCCTCCAAGTTCGGCGGCATCACCACCAGCCAGTGGGAGATCCACCGCGCCCAGCGCCGCCTGCGCGACGTGGCCCACCGCTACGGCGTCCGCCTGCGCCTCTTCCACGGCCGCGGCGGCACCGTCGGCCGCGGCGGCGGCCCCACCCACGACGCCATCCTCGCCCAGCCCTGGGGCACCCTCGAAGGCGAGATCAAGGTCACCGAACAGGGCGAGGTCATCTCCGACAAGTACCTCATCCCGTCCCTGGCCCGCGAGAACCTCGAACTGACCGTCGCCGCCACCCTCCAGGCCTCCGCCCTGCACACCGCGCCCCGCCAGTCCACCGAGGCACTCGCCCGCTGGGACGCCGCCATGGACGTCGTCTCCGACGCCGCCCACGCCGCCTACCGCAACCTCGTCGAGGACCCCGACCTGCCGACCTACTTCCTCGCGTCGACACCCGTGGACCAGCTCGCCGACCTGCACCTGGGCTCCCGGCCCTCCCGCCGCCCCGGCTCCGGCGTCTCCCTCGACGGCCTGCGCGCCATCCCCTGGGTGTTCGGCTGGACCCAGTCCCGGCAGATCGTCCCCGGCTGGTTCGGCGTCGGCTCCGGCCTCAAGGCCCTGCGCGAGGCCGGCCTCGACACCGTCCTCGACGAGATGCACCAGCAGTGGCACTTCTTCCGCAACTTCATCTCCAACGTCGAGATGACCCTCGCCAAGACCGACCTGCGGATCGCCCAGCACTACGTCGACACCCTCGTGCCCGACGAGCTCAAGCACGTCTTCGACACCATCAAGGCCGAACACGAACTGACCGTCCGCGAAGTGCTCCGCGTCACCGGCGAGAACGAACTCCTCGACGCCGCGCCCGTACTGAAGCAGACCTTCACCATCCGCGACGCCTACCTCGACCCCATCTCCTACCTCCAGGTCGCCCTGCTCAAGCGGCAGCGCGAGGCGGCCGCCGCCGGCGAGGAGCCCGACCCGCTGCTCGCCCGCGCCCTGCTCCTCACCGTCAACGGCGTGGCCGCGGGCCTGCGCAACACCGGCTGACCCGCACCCGCACACAACCGTGCCCCCGGACCCGCAAGGGCCCGGGGGCACGGCCGCATCCGGCGCACGACGAACACCGGCGGCCCCTCAGACGGTCACGAAAGCCGCCGTCAGCAACGCCACCCCCGACAGCGCCAGCACCCACGCCGCCCGCGACCGCAGCAGACCCCCCGCCACCACCACCGACGCCAGCAACAGCGCACCACCCAGCGGGATCCACGCGTACAGCACCCCCGCCGGACCCGAACGCACCGCGGCCTCACCGCCCGGCTTCAGCACCACCATGTACGTCCGGCCCGGCTCCACCGCGACCGACTTCTCCAGCACCACCCGCGACCGCGGCTGCGACCCCGCCGACACCGGCGTGTACCGGCCCTGGCACGAGTCCGTCCCGCACCGCGTCACCTCGACCGTGCCCCGCTCCCGGCCCTTCGTCAGCATCACGTGCTGCGCCGTCCCCCACGACGCCCACACGCCCGCCACCAGGATCAGCACCGCCAGCGCCCCCATCGCGGCGAACCGCCCGAACCGCAGCGCGACGGCCGACACCGGACGGGAGGGCGTGGCGTGGGCAGGCATGGCCGGGATCATTGGCCATGCCTGAACAACCCGTCAACCTCGCCGGGTGACAAGTCAGGAGTTGTACGTACTCTGCGCCCGCTCCAGACCGTCCAGCACCAGACACTCCACCGCGTCCGCCGCCCGGTCCACGAAGTAGTCCAGCTCCTTGCGCTCCGCGGACGAGAAGTCCTTCAGCACGAAATCCGCCACCTGCATCCGCCCCGGCGGCCGCCCGATCCCGAACCGCACCCGGTGATAGTCCGCACCGAACGCCTTCGTCATCGACTTCAGCCCGTTGTGCCCGTTGTCCCCGCCCCCGAGCTTCAGCCGCAGCACCCCGTAGTCGATGTCCAACTCGTCATGGACCGCCACCACATGCGCCACCGGCACCTTGTAGAAGTCCCGCAACGCGTTCACCGGCCCGCCCGACAGGTTCATGTACGACATCGGCTTCGCCAGCACCACCCGCCGGCCCGCCGGCCCCGGCGGCCCGATCCGGCCCTCGACCACCTGCGCCTGCGCCTTCCCGGCCCGCTTGAACCTCCCCCCGATCCGCCCGGCCAGCAGATCGGCCACCATGAAGCCCACGTTGTGCCGGTTCCCCGCGTACTCCGGCCCCGGATTGCCCAACCCCACGATCAGCCACGGCGCGGCCGCATCGGTCGTCACGTCCCTGTCTCCTTCATACGCGTCGGCCGCTGCCCCGCACGGGAACAGCGGCCGACCACACGACGACGCTGAGGATCAGGCCTCGGCGGCCTCTTCCTCAGCGGCCTCCTCGCCCTCCGGAGCCTCCTCGGCCTGCGCGGCCAGGACCTGAAGGACGACGGCGTCCTCCTCGACGGCCAGCGTGACGCCCTTGGGCAGCTCGATGTCCTTGGCCAGGATCGAGGCACCGGCCTCCAGACCCTCCACCGACACCGTCACGGCCTCGGGGATGTGCGTGGCCTCGGCCTCGACCGGAAGCGCGTTCAGCACGTGCTCCAGCAGGTTGCCGCCCGGAGCCAGCTCACCCTCGGCCTGCACCGGGATCTCCACCGTGACCTTCTCGCCACGCTTGACCAGCAGCAGGTCCACGTGCTCCAGGAAGCCCTTCAGCGGGTCGCGCTGCACGGACTTCGGGATCGCCAGCTCGTTGGTCTTGCCGTCGATGTCCAGCGCGATCAGCACGTTCGGCGTACGCAGCGCCAGCAGCAGCGCGTGACCCGGCAGGGTCAGGTGCAGCGGGTCCGAACCGTGCCCGTACAGCACGCCGGGAACCTTGTCCTCACGACGGATACGGCGCGCAGCACCCTTGCCGAACTCGGTGCGCGTCTCGGCGGCGATCTTCACCTCGGACATGATCACTCCTCATAGTCAGTCGACGAACGTGGTCACCCGGCCACGAACGGCCTGCTACGAAGAGCGCGTCGATAACGGACCGCCGCATCCCGCCAACAAACGGGAACGGCCTCCCTCGCCGAGCAACTGCAGCAGTCTACTCGGCCAGGAAGGCCGCCTCCAAAACGATCTCTACTGCTCGTCGAACAGGCTCGTCACCGAACCGTCCTCGAACACCTCACGCACCGCCCTGGCGATCGTCGGCGCGATCGACAGCACCGAGATCTTGTCCATGTCACCGCTCAGCTCACCCGGCGTCGGCAGCGTGTTCGTGAACACGAACTCGCTCACCCGCGAGTTCTTCAGCCGGTCCGCCGCCGGACCCGACAGCACACCGTGCGTCGCCGTCACGATCACGTCCTCCGCACCGTGCGCGAACAGCGCGTCCGCCGCGGCACAGATCGTCCCACCGGTGTCGATCATGTCGTCCACCAGGACGCACACGCGGCCCTTCACCTCACCCACGACCTCGTGGACCGTGACCTGGTTCGCGACGTCCTTGTCCCGGCGCTTGTGCACGATCGCCAGCGGCGCGCCCAGCCGGTCGCACCAGCGGTCCGCCACCCGCACACGGCCCGCGTCCGGGGACACCACCGTCAGCTTCTCCCGGTCCACCTTCCGGCCCACGTAGTCCGCCAGCAGCGGCAGCGCGAACAGGTGGTCCACCGGACCGTCGAAGAAGCCCTGGATCTGGTCCGTGTGCAGATCCACGGTCAGGATCCGGTCCGCACCCGCGGTCTTCATCATGTCCGCGATCAGACGCGCCGAGATCGGTTCACGCCCGCGGTGCTTCTTGTCCTGCCGCGCGTAACCGTAGAACGGCACGATGACCGTGATGGAGCGGGCCGACGCACGCTTCAGCGCGTCGATCATGATCAACTGCTCCATGATCCACTTGTTGATCGGAGCCGTGTGGCTCTGGATCAGGAAGCAGTCGGCACCACGCGCCGACTCCTGATACCGCACATAGATCTCGCCGTTCGCGAAGTCGAAGGCCTTCGTCGGGACGACCCCGACACCCAACTGCTGGGCGACCTCCTCGGCAAGCTCGGGGTGGGCGCGGCCGGAGAAGAACATCAACTTCTTCTCGCCGGTCGTCTTGATCCCGGTCACAGCACTGTCTCCTCAGAGGTGTCGCAGCTGGGTGTCGAGAGACCTCGCAGCCGGCTTGCCGGAGGCCGTCTCAGCTGGTGGGGGTGCGGGTGTGCACTTATCACCGTACGCCGTGTTTCAGGCAACGGTTTCCGGTCAGCCCTCCTCGGCCGACCCCCGGGAAGCCGCCTCCGCCGCCTTCGCGGCCGCGCTCCCCGGACGCTTGCGAGCCACCCAACCCTCGATATTCCGCTGCTGACCACGGGCCACGGCCAGCGAACCCGCCGGCACATCCTTCGTGATCACGGACCCCGCAGCGGTGTACGCACCGTCCCCCACCGTGACAGGCGCCACAAACATGTTGTCCGAGCCCGTACGGCAATGCGAGCCGATGGTCGTGTGGTGCTTCTCCTGCCCGTCGTAGTTCACGAACACGCTGGCGGCACCGATGTTCGTGTGCTCACCGATCGTCGCGTCACCGACGTACGACAGATGGGGCACCTTCGTGCCCTCACCGATCGAGGCGTTCTTCGTCTCCACGTACGTCCCGATCTTGCCCTTCGCGCCCAGCCGCGTCCCCGGACGCAGATACGCGTACGGACCCACCGTCGCGTCCGCCCCCACCTCGGCACCCACGGCCACCGTGTTGTCCACCCGCGCGCCCGCACCCACCCGGGTGTCGGTCAGCCGGCAGTTGGGCCCGACCTCCGCGCCCTCACCCAGATGCGTCGCGCCGTGCAGCTGCGTGCCCGGGTGGACGACGGCGTCCTGCTCGAACGTCACGGTCACGTCGACGAACGTCGTCGCCGGGTCGATGACGGTCACCCCCGCCAGCATCGCCTCGGTCAGCAGCCGGTCGTTCAGGATCCGGCGGGCCTCGGACAGCTGCACCCGGTTGTTGATCCCGGCGATCTCACGGTGGTCACCGGCCACCGACGCCCCCACCCGGTGCCCCGCCTCACGCAGGATCCCGAGCACGTCCGTCAGGTACTCCTCGCCCTGGCTGTTGTCCGTCCGCACCTTCTTCAGCGCGTCGGCCAGCAGCTGACCGTCGAACGCGAACACACCCGAGTTGATCTCCCGGATCGACCGCTGCGCGTCCGTCGCGTCCTTGTGCTCCACGATCGCCGTGACGGCACCCGTGGCGTCGTCCCGCACGATCCGGCCGTAGCCGGTCGCGTCCGGCACCTCGGCGGTCAGCACGGTGACCGCGTTGCCGTCCGCGGAGTGCGTCCCGGCGAGCGCCCGCAGCGTCGCGCCGGTCAGCAGGGGAGTGTCCCCGCACACGACCACGACCGTCCCGTCGACCGACCCGCCCAGCTCCTCCAGGCCCATCCGCACGGCGTGCCCCGTGCCGTTCTGCTCGGCCTGCACGGCGGTGCGGACGCCGGGCGCGATCTCGCCCAGGTGCGCGGTGACCTTCTCCCGCGCGTGACCGACCACCACGACCAGGTGCTCGGGGTCCAGCTCGCCCGCGGCGGCGAGCACGTGCCCGACGAGACTGCGACCGCAGAGCTCGTGCAGGACCTTGGGTGTGGCCGACTTCATACGGGTGCCCTCACCCGCTGCGAGAACGACGACGGCTGCCGGGCGGTTGGCGCTCACGGGATGCCCTTCGGCTGTGGATGGGGTGGGGTGTCATCCGCAGGATACCGGGGGGTTTTCCGGGGGGCATGGGTGCGGGCCCTGACGTGACTGTCAGGGCCCGCACCGCGCAGCTCCGCCAGCTGGATTCGAACCAGCACTACAGGGCTTCAAAGGCCCGCGGGCTACCAGTTACCCCATGGCGGATGGCTGCGTCAGACCTTACCCGAGGAGAAGGACGTGGTGATCCCGGAAACCATTCCATGCCACCAGCCCTCGATACGACGGTACAACTCGGCGCCTTGGGAGACGCGGACCACGAGGCAACCCCGATAGTTCTCGCCCACGTTCTTGCGGACGGTCTTCGGGTTGTGCTTCTTGATCGTCGTCTTCTGGAATGTGGAGCTGTCAACGCCCACCACGTCGCCCCAGTAGCGCTCGGCACCCTCGACGTCGGCTGTCATATGGATCATGACGCGATACCGCAGGCGGTCGCGTTCCACGCCCAGCAGGTCCAGCCATGCCAGGTAGAGCCGAATCACCCCTGGGTCGCTGTTGACGAAGAGCACGTTCTCACGTCGGTCATAGGGCTTGTCCTTCGAGCCCTCGGCCCAATAGAGCGCCACGCCGGCGATGAACAGGTCACGGGCCGACAGTTCGGCGGTCTCCTGTGCCGCAGCCCGCTTGGTTCGCAGTCGCTCCTCGTCCCGGATGGCGAGTTCGTGCTCCCAGCGCTTCCGCGCCGCCAGCTTCGCCTGCTCGGTCGGGTCACGACGCTCCGGCTTCGGCAGATCCCGCACCCACAAGGAGATCGAGCTCTTCGAGCACCCGAGCTCCGCCTCGATCCGGTCGTAGGTCCAGCCCTGGAGGCGTAGTTCCCTGGCCCGTGCCCGGAGGTCGTCCTTGGCGTTCGGGCGCCTCGTCCAGGCCGGTGGCGGTTCGCCCTTCACCAGGCGGTTGAGGATGTCGTTGTTGTAGATCTTCAGTTCGTCGCGGATCTGCCGGAGGGAGAGGCCCTGGCGGCGCAGGGCCACCGCCTTCTCGCGGAGGGCCTCGAAGTCGGCGTACTTGCCGGATGCATGTGTCATACGCATACCGTCCGGGCGGAATGACCGACTCCGGGATCGAACGGCGTGCGATTCAGCAGTTCGAGGGATGTCGGGTGAATTCGCAGCCGATCGGTCACCGCGTGTGGTGCGGGCGAGTCCGGGAAACTCACCGGAAAACCGGCGGGGGGCGCCCGTAGGCTGGGGGCATGACCGCGACGGGGGAAGACCATGTGACGGCCCGGGGAGGGCCGTGGTGGTGGGCCAGGCGGCGCAGCGCCGTGTTCGACGCGAGTCTGGCCGTGGTGTCCGCGCTGGAGTGCGCGCTGGAGGGGATCCCGTTCGCGAGGGACGCCGGGATTCCGGTGGCGGCGGGGGTCGTCTTCGGTCTGCTGGCCGGTTCCGTGCTGCTGGTGCGCCGGCGGTGGCCGATCGCGGTCGTGCTGGTGTCCATCGCGATCACGCCCGCGGAGATGGGCCTGATGATGGGCATCGTCGGCCTGTACACGCTGGCCGCGGCCGAGATGCCCCGGCGGATCGTCGCCTCGCTGGCGGGGATGTCGCTGGTGGGGACGCTCATCGTGACGTTCGTGAAGACGCGGCAGGACATGTCGCGCGGGGAGCTGGACCTGGGTGACTGGTTCGTGCCGTTCGCGGCGGTCACGATGTCGCTGGGCTTCACGGCGCCCCCGGTGCTGCTGGGTCTGTACGTGGGGGCGCGGCGGCGGCTGATGGAGAGTCTGCGGGAGCGCGCGGACAGTCTGGAGCGGGAGCTCCAGTTGCTGGCGGAGCGGGCGGAGGAGCGGGCCGAGTGGGCCCGCAACGAGGAGCGGACGCGGATCGCGCGCGAGATGCACGACGTGGTCGCGCACCGGGTGAGTCTGATGGTGGTGCACGCGGCGGCGTTGCAGGCGGTGGCCCGCAAGGATCCGGAGAAGGCGGTCCGCAACGCCGTGCTGGTGGGGGACATGGGGCGGCAGGCGCTGACCGAGCTGCGGGAGATGCTCGGGGTGCTGCGCAGTGGTGGGGACGAGCGGCGTGCGCGGGCGGAGTCGGTGCCGTTGGCGGCGGTGGGGGCGGCGGCGGCCGCGGCTGCGGCGGCGTCGCGGGCGGCGGACGACGACGGGCCGTGTCTGGCGGAGATCGAGGAGCTGGTGGGGCAGTCGGCCGCGGCGGGGATGGTGGTCGATCTGTCGGTGGAGGGGGAGGCCCGGTCGTATGCGCCGTTGGTGGAGCAGACGGCGTACCGCGTGGTGCAGGAGGCGTTGACGAACGTCCACAAGCACGCGGCGGGTGCGAAGACGTATGTGCGGCTGGCGCACCGGGTGTCGGAGATCGCGATGCAGGTGGAGAACGAGCCGCCCGAGGAGGCGGCGTCGTCGGCTCGGCTGCCGTCCGGGGGGAACGGGCTGGTGGGGATGAAGGAGCGGGTGTCGGCGCTGGGCGGGGTGTTCGTGTCGGGGCCGACGGACGCGGGGGGTTTCCGGGTGTCGGCGGTGATTCCGGCGTCGTAGCCGGGCGTGGCGCGCGTGGCCGGGCCTGGCGGGCGTGGCCGGGCCGGGTGCGGGGCTCGCGTCAGTGGGTGGTGAGGCGGGCGGGTGCGGTGCCGGCGATGAGGGTGGCCAGGGCCTGGTCGATGTCGGTGCCGAGGTACCAGTCGCCGGTGTGGTCGAGGGTGTAGACGCGGCCGTCGGTGTCGATGGCGAGCAGGGCCTGGGTGTCGGTCTCGGCGCCGAGGGGGCAGACCTCGGTGTCGAGCGCGCGGCCGAGGTCGCCGAGGGTGCGGGCCATGTGGAGGCCGTGCAGCGGGTCGAGGTGGAGGGTGGCGGGGGCGACCTGGCGGCCGGGGCCACTGGGGGTGATGTGGAGTCCGCCGAACTCGGCCCAGGCCTCGACGGCGGCGGGGAAGACGCTGTGGCGGTGGCCTGCGGGGGAGGCGTGGTCGCGCAGGGCGTCGGCCCAGATCTCGGCTTGTTTGATGTCCCAGCGTCCGGGTTGCCAGCCGGCGGCGCGCAGGGCTGCGTCGACGGGTACGGCGAAGCGGGTGGTCGAGGTGCGGTCGGTGTGCATCTGCCCTTTGTCTTGTCGTGGTGACGGGGTGACGGGGTGGCGGGGTGACGGGCGCGATCGTGGGCGCGTCAGGTGTTCTGGTCCGCGGGGTCGACTATGCGGACGCCGAAGTGGGCGCTGAGGGCGGTGCAGGCGCGGCAGGGGGTGGCGAAGCTGCCGTGGAGGGGGTCGCCGTCCTCGCGGATGCGCCGGGCGGTGAGTTTGGCGTGCTTGAGGGCTTTGCGGGCCTCGCCGTTGGTCATGGGCTTGCGTGCGGCGCGTTTGCTGCGTGCGGCGTCGGCTGCGGCGATGTGGCGGGAGATGAGGATGGTCTCGGCGCAGCGGCCGGTGAAGCGGTCGCGCTGGGTGCTGGTGAGGGTGTCGAGGAAGTCCTGGACGAGGGGGTGCAGGGCGGGGGGTGTGTCGCCGCGGGCGGCGGTGCCGGTGAGGGTCGTGCCGCGGACGGAGAGGGCGGCGGCGACGGTGGGGAGGATGCCGTCGCGGCGGTGGCGCAGGACGGGGGCGTGGGCCGCCGCGGTGGCGCTCCAGCCGATGCGGGGGTCTCCGCCCGGGGGGTCCGCGGGGTGCGGGACTGCGGTGCGCGGGTCGCCGTCGTGGTGGCCGGCGGGCCTGCCGGTGTGTGGTCCCGTCTGTGTCGCGTTCATGATCGTATTCCCCTCCGTGCATCCCCCCGGGTGGTCACAGACTGCCAAATGCCGTGGCTGGTGCGGAAGCTGGGGCGGTGCGACACGCCCGGGGCGGGGCGTGTCGTGACGGTGGGGTGACGGCGGGTCACGGGTGCGCCGGGGGGCGGCGACCGGCGCCGGTGACCGGTGTCGTCGTACCGCATAGGCTGTCCGGCACCGCGGTCGAAGCGGTGATCCGTTCGGGGTTCGATGCAGTGAACCGGAGGGTGATCCGTGGTGGCCGGGGACGCAGTGAAGTGCAGGAAGTCGCATCAGCAGACGTGACAGTCGATACGGGCCGTAGTGCGCCAAGGGTGGTCAATACGGGTCGTACAGAGTGCCGCAGGGGGCAACCGCCATGACGACAGGTCGGCTCGGGCTGGGGGCGCCTCCCGGCCGCCAGGCCGGGGGACACGCCGCGCCGCCGAACGCGGCCTATGCCGGGCAGGTCGTGCACTTCCCGGATCCGGTGCGGGCGGCCCGTCACCCGAGAGGGGTACGGGTCGACGAGCGTGGTCACCCCGATTTCTCGCCCTACGCGCGCGCGGCCGCGGAGATCGCGGAGCCGCCGGAGGGTTTCGGTGTGGACGAGTTGCGGCTGACGGACTACGTGTCGGCGAACACGGCGCTGGCGGCGTCGGGGCACGAGTTGTGGGACACGGTGCCGGCGGTGGCGACGCCGCACGGCTGGACGTGGCACCACGTGGCGGACACGCGGCGGCTGGAGCTGGTCCCGGTCGAGGTGAAGGCACTGCTGCGGCATCACGGCGGGGTGGCGACGTCGGGCGTGGACCAGGACAAGCGGGGGACGCGGCCGTTGCAGGAGACGCGTCCGGCGCACTTCGGGCTGCCGAAGTCGGGTGTGGCGGTGACCGAGTCGCAGGTGCAGGGTGTCGAGGAGGACCTCGGGTACCGGCTGCCGGGTGCGTACCGGTCGTTCCTGAAGGCGGCGGGCGGTTGCGCGCCGGTGGGCGCGGCGCTGGACGCGGAGCTGGGGCTGCTGGTGGACCAGCCGTTCTTCACGGTGCGCGACGAGGCGGCGGTGAACGACCTGGTGTACGTGAACAAGTGCCTGCGCGACCATCTGACCAAGGACTATCTGGGTGTCTCGTTCGTCCAGGGCGGGCTGCTCGCGGTGAAGGTGAAGGGCGAGCGGATCGGGTCGGTGTGGTTCTGCGCGTACGACGACGCGCGGGACGTGGATCCGTCGCTGCCGCCGGCGGAGCGGGTGGAGCGGCTGCTGCTGCCGTGCGGGGAGGATTTCGACGCCTTCCTGTCGCGGCTGGCGGGCAATCCGCCGGAGTTGGAGACGGTGGCGGACCTGATGGTGGACGGCGGGTTCGCGCGTGTGGTGCCGGTGGACGCGGTGGCGTCCTCGGGCGTGGGGGAGTGACTCGGCGATGGTGACCTTCGCACAGGCGCAGGAGCGCGCCGAGGAGTGGATCAACGGGGACGTGCCGTCGTACCAGCACCGTGAGGTGCGGGTGCGGGAGTTCGACCTCGGGTTCGTGGTGTGGGCGGAGGACCGGGCGGACGGGCCGCGCTCCGACGGGGGCGGGCAGCGGCTGGTGATCGCGCGGGACAGCGGTGAGGCGACGCTGTGGCCCGGGCTGCCGGTGGGTGAGGTGATCCGCCGGTACGAGGAGGAGTACGGCCGTGCGGACGAGGATCCGCAGCCGGCTCCGGCGGCGCCGGCGCGGGTGGATCTGAACCAGACGTCGTTCCTGCTGACTCCGCCGGAGTGGTTGCAGGAGGCGGCGGACCGGATGGGCATTCCGGACCGGCGGGGCGGCGGATCGTCGTCGGCCGGGGCCGGGGCCGGGGCCGGGGGTGCTTCCGCCGTGGCGGACGCCGCCGCCGTGCCCGGGGGTGCCTCCGCGCCCCTGGGTGCTTCCGTGCCTGGGAGTGCTTCCGTGCCTGGGGGTGCTTCCGTGCCGGACGAGGCTGCTGCCGCGGCATCGGGGCCGGCGTCCTCGCCAGCCCCGGCTCCCGCCGCCGGGCCTGCCGCCCGAACGGAGCCGGCCGACGCTCCGCCCGCCGGCGCCACGCCTGCCGCCGGGCACGGGGCGCCCGTCGCGCCCGGGAGCGGTACGGCGTGGCCGGCCGCCGGGGGCAGTGACGTGCAGACCGACCCGGGGCCGTCCGGGACCGCGGGAGCGCCCGACGCGCCGGCCGGGGCGACGCCCTGGGCCGGTACGGACACCAACGCCGACGCGGGCGACGACCGTTCGGTGCCGCTGCCCGCGACGGTGGTCGCGCCGCCGCTGAGCGGGGCGGACGACGACGTGCCTCCGCCCCCGTCGGCGGCGCCCGAGGCCCGCACGACCCTGATGTCGGGCGGCAGCCAGCTGCCGCCCACGGCGGTCACGCCGGCGCTCGGCGGCTCGGACGCGCAGGCCGCCCCGGGTGGTCCCGCGGCTCCGGGCACGCCCCCTGCCGGTGTGCCGCAGGGGACGCCGCCTGGTGGGGTGCCGCAGGGCACGCCTCCTGCGCCCACGTCGGGTGGGGCGCCGTACGGGAACGCGCAGGGGCCGGCCGGGCCCGTGCCCGGGCGGCCGCTCGCGCCGAACGCCGGGGACATCGCCGACGCGGCGACCAGCAAGGCGGCCCCGCCGCCCGGCCGTGGCCGGGGCAACGGCCCCTCGACACCGCCTCCGCCCGGCGCTCCGGGCACCCCGGGCGCGCGGCCGGGCGGCGCCGCCGCGCCGTCGGCCCCCGGGGCTCCGGGAACGCCCGGGGGCGCGTACGTGCCGACGCAGATGGTGTCGGCGCTCGGCCCGCAGGGGCCGGAGGCGCCGGCCGGTCCGGCTTCCGGCGCCCCCGGTGGGTCCTCGGGTGCCGGAAGCGCCCAGGCCCCCGGAACGCCGCAGCCCCCGCAGCAGCCGCCGGGCGCCCCCGGGGGCACGCCTCCCGGCGGTGTCCACCACGCGGCGACGATGCTGGCGGACCCGGGCCGGACGGGTCCGGGCGCCCCGCAGCCTCCCGGAGCGATGGGAGCGCCGGGAGCGCAGGGCGGGCCCGGCGGGCCGGGTGCTCCCCAGCCGCCGGGCGCCCCGCACCAGCCCGGAGTTCCGCACCCGCCTGCCGCTCCGGGCGCGCCCGGGGCCGCGGGTCCCGTGCACCACGCGGAGACCGTGCTGGCCGCGCCGCCGGTGGGTGGCCCCGGTGTGCCTCCGCCGCCGCAGGCCCCCGGCATGCCGCCCGCGGCCCCGGGAGCGCCCGGTGCTCCGGGTGTTCCGCCGATGCCGCACGGGGCGATGCCGCACGGGGCGATGCCGCCCGGAGCGATGCCCCCGCCCGGTCAGCCGGTGCCCGGGGCGCCGCAGGGCTACGGGTATCCGCAGCAGCCGGCCGGGCAGCCGACGGTCGGTCCGGGCTACCAGGCCGTGCTGCGCTACCGCGCTCAGGACGGTTCCGAGCAGCAGCTGATCCGGCGCTCGGCGCCGGGCACGCCGCACCCGGAGTGGCAGATCTTCCACGAGCTGCGGGCCATGAACGTGCCCCCGGACCAGGTGCTGGAGCTGCACACGGAGCTGGAGTCGTGCGAGCTGCCGGGCGCCTACTGCGCGCGCATGATCCGCGAGCAGTGGCCGCAGGCGCGGATCACGTCCATCGCGCCCTACGGCACGGACCACGCGAGCCGGCAGCAGGGCATGCAGCAACTGCTGGCGCATCAGGGCGAGTTGCACCAGGTGGCGGACGGCCCCGCGCGTCCGGCGCCGGTGCGTGCTCCGCTGCCGCCCGTGCAGGCCGCGCCGCCGGTTCCGCCGGAGGCCGTCGCCCAGGAGCTGGGAGCGGCCTTCGGGCCGGGGGTGTTCCGGTTCGAGCAGGCCGCGGTGTCCCGGCAGGGCGTGCCGCCAGTCGTGGCGCACACCCTGGTCGTGGCCGGTCTGCCGCTCGACATGGGCCCGTTCTTCTGGGCGCAGGCCCAGCCGGGGCGGCCGGTTCCCACGCTGGCGGAACTGGCGGCCGAGCGCGGGGTGCAGCCGGCCCCGGACGCCGGGTCCTACCTGGTGATGGGCAGCGACTTCGGCAAGGCGATCTGCGTCCAGTACGGCACGGCGAACATCGTCGCGGTGCCGGTGGAGGCGGGGCCGGGCGGTGCGCCCGTACCGCCGCAGTTCGTGAACACCGGGCTGCCGGAGTTCGTGCGGTGCCTGGCGCTGCTGGGGCGGATGTGGCGGCTCCGGTTCGGGCTGAACCAGGAGCAGGCGGGCCGCTGGACCGTCGATTTCCAGGCCCAGTTGGCTGCGCTCGACCCGGCGGCGCTGGGATCGCCGGAGAGCTGGTGGTCGGTGCTGCTGGAGCAGATGTGGGACGGGCTGCTGTGAGGCGCCGCCGGCGCTGAGGCGCGAGAAGGGGAGCCGGGTCCGGTCGCGGGGTGCGACCGGACCCGGCTCTTTCGCGTGCGCGCCGGGGGCGGACCGTGCCCGGATGTCCTGCCGTCGGCGGTCCCGTGACCTCGACGCGGAGTGTCGCGTTATGCACCTTTCTTGCCCATCCATCAAGATGTGCGCGAAATAGGCATATTCCGCGTCGGGCGTCGTGTCCGTGTGGTGGAGAGGGGTCCCAGGATGAGGAGCGCACCGGTGTCACCGCACGGTTTCAGCGCCGTGCGGGGGCGCGGCTACCGTCCCGAGCAGGCCGACGCCTACGTCGAGGCCCTCTGCGCCGACCGTGACGCGTCGTGGGAGCGGGCCGCCCGGCTGACGGTGCTCGCCCGGCGGCTGGACGGGGAACTGGCCCGGCTGCGGCACGCCGCGGCGCGGCTGGTCCCGCAGTCCTACGAGTCGCTCGGCGAGCGGGCGCGGCGGCTCTTCGCCCTCGGGCAGGAGGAGGCCGCCGCCGTGCATGAGGGGGCGCGGCGCGAGGCGCGTCAACGGCTGGAGCGGGCGCGGGAGTCGGCGGCCGGCGTGCGGGGTGAGGCACAGGCGTACGCCGACGCGGTGCGCGCCGAGGCCGACGAGCGGGCCCGGCACCGGCTGCTCGCGGCCCGTGCGGAGGCCGACGAGATCATGGGCGCGGCGCGGCGGGAGGCGGAGGAGCAGCGCGGTGAGGCGCTGGCCGCGCTGCGGGAGATGCGGCAGCGCACCGCCGGGATGCTGGCCGAGCAGGACAAGGAACGCGCCGAGCGGTGGGCCGAGGTGGAGCGGGCGGAGGACGGCCGCGGAGCGGGGCCGGGCGTGGACGGCCCGGACGCGGTGGCGCGTGCCGAGAGCGCGCTGTCGGCGGCGAAGCGGGCCTTCGCCGAGGCGGAGGACGAGGCCCGGCTGCTGGAGGAGGAGGCGCGCGCGTGTGCCGCCGAGGCGGTGGAACGGGCCGGGGAGCGGGCCGGGGCCGTGGAGGAGGAGACGGAGCGGGTGCTGCGCGAGCACGCGGAACAGGGGGACGCCGTCCGCGCGCACATCGACCGCGTCCACGCCCGTCTGACGGCGTGGGCGGGCCAGACGGCCCAGTGACGGCGGGTCTCCGGCCGGCGGGGAGCCCTCGGGGATGCGGCACGGCAGTCCGTGGGGGCTGCCGTGCCGCACCGGTCAGTCGTCCTTGCGTCCCGCGCCCGCCAGGATCAGGCCCTCGACCGCTTCGTACCGGTGGCGCTGCTCCTCCGAGTTGCGGTGGCCGGAGGCCAGCGTGCCGAGCCAGCCGCAGGCGAAGCCCAGCGGGATGGAGAGCAGCCCCGTGGTGGTGAACGGGAACCAGTTGAAGTCGGCCTCGGGGAAGGCCGACACGGGTGAGCCGGAGACCAGGTTGGTGCCCGGCATCAGCAGCAGCACCGCCAGTGAGCCGCCGATGAGGGTGCTCAGCAGGCCCGTTCGCGTGAAGCGCCGCCAGAACAGGCTGTAGACCAGCGCGGGCGCGATGGCCGAGGCGCCCAGGCAGAACGACAGGGTCACCAGCGGCTGGAGGCTGCGGTGCTGGACCTGGGTGGCCAGGGCGATCGCGGGGATGCCCACGGCCAGGGCGGACAGCCGGGCCAGGGTCATCTCGCGGCGCGGCGACATCTCCTGCACGCGGGCCGCGAACACGTCGTGCGCCAGGGAGTTGGCGCAGGCCAGGATCATGCCGGCGACGGAGGCGAGCAGCGTCAGGAAGACGGCGGTGGTGACGGTCGTGAAGAGGAAGGTCTCCGCGGAGGACACCTCCGCGCCGAACGCGGCCTGCGCGCCGAGCAGGAACGCCGTGTTGCCCTGCGGGTCGACCTTCGCGATCACCGCCCGTCCGACCAGGGCGGTCGCGCCGAAGCCGATCACCGTGATGACGAGCACGAACAGCGCCACCCCGGACACCGCCCAGGACATCGAACGGCGTACCTGCCGTGCGCTGGAGGCGGTGTACATGCGCATGGTGACGTGCGGCAGGACACCGCCGCCCAGCACCACGGTGAGCTGCGCGGTGATCATGTCGAGGTCGGGGTGGGGGCCGCCGGCGAACTGCAGTCCGGAGGTGAGGAACGCCGAGCCCACGCCGCTGCCCGCGGCGGCGGCGCCGAACAGCGCCCCGGGGTCCCAGTCGAACCGGTTGAGGATCAGCACGGCGACGACCATGCCGGAGCCGAGCAGCATCACGATCTTCAGGATCTGGATGAGGGCGGTGCCCTTCATGCCGCCGATCGCCGCGTAGCTGATCATCAGGGCGCCGACGCCGATGATGCAGCCGGTCTGCAGTGTTTCGCCGGAGAAGCCGAGGATGAACGCCATCAGCTGCCCGGTGCCGGCGAGTTGGACCAGCATCAGCGGCAGCAGGGCCGCCAGGGTCACCGCGCAGGCCGCGATCCGCACAGCGCGTCCGGGCATCCGCCGGGTCAGCGCGTCGCCCATGGTGAACCGGCCCGCGTTGCGCAGCGGTTCGGCCAGCAGGAACATCAGCAGCATCAGCGACAGGGCCGTGCTGAGGGCCAGTACGGTCCCGTCGTAGCCGAACAGGGCGATGACGCCGCCGGTGCCGAGGACGGTCGCGGCGGAGATGTAGTCGCCGGCGATCGCCAGGCCGTTGCGCATGGGGGACAGGGAGCTGTAGCCGGTGTAGAACTCGTCGAGGTCGTCCCGGTCCGGGCCGGTCATCACGCACAGCAGCAGGGTGATCGTGGCGACGGCGGAGAAGCCGACCAGGGACATGGCCTGGGCGTTGCCGCTGAAGTCGGTGGTCACAGCGCCCCCTGCCGCTTGGCGTCGAGCGCGGTCTGCTTGCGGATCCGGTCCGCGATCGGGTCGACGCGACGCCGGGCGGTCCGCTCGTACAGGGCGATGGCCAGCCAGGTCACGGGCACCTGCACGAGTGCCAGGAGCAGGCCGGTGGGCAGGCCGTCGGTGACGGTGCCCGTCATGAACGACGGGGCGAACGCCGACAGGAGCAGGAACAGCACGAAGTAGCCCAGGGCGGTCAGTGTGGCCACGCGCCGCTGCCAGCGGTAGGCGCTGCGCAGGAGCCTCAGGTCGCTGTGCTGCCCGAGCGGGGCGTGGCGCCGGGTGCGCCGCCCGGCCGGCTCGGGCTCCTGCTGCGGCACCCAGGGGTAGGTGTCGTAGGAGGGGGAGGAGTCGGGCGGTGGGTACGGCGGGTAGGGAGGGGGATCGTAGGACATCCCGGGGCTCCTTGCGAGGGTCGGGTCCGCTGGACGGCAGGGAGGTGGGGGGCGGGCGGCCCCGCACGTTACTGCGGAGTACCGGGGCAGCGCGAGGGTTTGGACAAACTGATTGGTCGGTACGCGCTTGCCTTCGTGACCTCGGGTGTTACCCGCGTTGACCCGCTCAGCGGGGCGTCGGCGGCGCCACCGCGCCCAAGTCCCGCCGCTCGTAGCGGAGTCCGGGCCCGCCGTCGACCGGCGCGTTGCCCGCCGGCTGGAACCCGTTGCGCTCCAGGACGGTCCGGGAACCGGCGTTGTCCCACCTCGTCAGCGCCGTGAGGGTGCGGAGCCCGTATGCGGTGGCGGCCAGCCGGCACACCTGGGCGACCGCCGCTGTCGCCACCCCGCGGCCCGCCGCCCGCTCGCCCACGCGGTAGCCGAGTTCGGCGCCGCCGTCCGCCAGGTCCACCAGGTTCACGCGCCCGACGACGTCCCCCCGCTCCGCGAGGACGACGTGGAAGCGGCAGACGCCGGCGTGCTGCTCGGCGAGGAGCGCCCGGTGCCGTGCGGCGAAGCCCTCGGGGGTGAAGTAGGCGTCGCCGCGGTCCGGGACCGTGCGGGCGAAGTACGCCCGGTTCCCCCGCTCGAAGGCCAGCAGCGCGTCCGCGTGATCCGCCCGCAGCGGTTCCAGGGTCACCATGGCGGTGAGCGTAGGGAGGGTCAGTCCCCCAGCACCGGGAATTTCCGGGGCGCCAGGAGCAGCAGCACCAGGAACGCCAGCGCCGCGGCCCCCGCCGCGCCCAGGTAGACGGCGTGCACCGCGTCGGCGATGGCCCGCCGGGTCGCCTCGGGTGCCGTGCCCGAGTCCAGCGCCCGGGTCACCGAGTCGAGGTCGCCCGAGCCGCCGAGGCGGGCGGCCAGCACCCCGTTGGCCACCGCCCCGAAGACCGCCGCGCCGATCGTCTGGCCCGTCTGACGGCAGAACAGCACCGAGGCGGTCGTCGTGCCGCGCTCGGCCCAGCCCACCGTCGACTGCACCCCGACGATGAGCGGCAGCTGGAACAGGCCCAGGGCCGCCCCGAGCAGCAGCATCAGCACGGCGGGCTGCCACGCGTGCCCGGGGTAGGGCAGGAACGGGAACGCGAACAGGATCAGGGCGGCGGTGCCGATGCCCAGCATCGCGGTGTTGCGGAAACCGATCCGCCGGTACACGTGCTGGCTCAGCGCGGCCGACACCGGCCAGCTCAGCGTCCACACGGACAGCACGAACCCGGCCGCGACGGGCGCCAGGCCCAGCACCGACTGGGCGTAGGTGGGCAGGAACACCGTCGGTGCGACCATCAGCAGGCCCAGCGCGCCCAGGGCCAGGTTGACCGCGGCGATCGTCCGGCGCCGCCACACCCACCCCGGGATGATCGGATCCGCGGCCCGGCGCTCCACCAGCACCACGACGGCGGCCAGGGCGAGCCCCGCGCCGAACAGGCCGAGCGAGGGCGCCGACAGCCACGGCCAGGCCACCCCGCCCTGCACCAGGGCCGTCAGCAGCACGCCGCCGCAGGCGAACACCGCCAGCGCGCCCGCCCAGTCCACCCGCGCGCGGGCACCGGCCTCCCGCTCCGGCTCGTGCAGGTGACGCACGATCAGCCACAGCGCGACCGCGCCGACCGGCAGGTTGACCAGGAAGATCCACCGCCAGTCCGCGTACGCGGCGAGCACCCCGCCGAGGCCCGGGCCGGCGACCGCGGACACCGCCCACACCGTCGACAGCTTCGACTGGATCTTCGGACGGTCCCCCAGCGGGTACAGGTCGGCCGCCAGGGTCTGCACGGTCCCCTGGAGCGCGCCGCCGCCCAGGCCCTGCACGACGCGGAAGGCGATGAGCGCGCCCATGTTCCAGGCCAGCGCGCACAGCAGGGACCCCAGCAGGAACAGCACGGAGCCCGCCACGAGCACGGGCTTGCGGCCGAAGGTGTCGGAGAGCCTGCCGTAGACGGGCAGGGTGACGGTCACCGCCAGCAGGTAGCCGGAGAACAGCCAGGAGAAGACGGAGAACCCGCCGAGGTCCCCGACGATCTGCGGGACGGCGGTGGACACCACGGTCGCGTCGAGCGCCGCCAGCGCCATCGACAACATCAGGGCCGCCACCACGGCCGAGCGCCGCCGGTCCGCCACGGGCGCCGCCGTCTCACGCGCCGCGGAACTCGTGCTCCCCACCCCGGGTCCTCCCCCTCGGTTCTGCCTGCCCCTTGCACCTATCTGCCGCCGGACAGCTTCCCACTTGACCCTGACGTCGCGGGAGGGTGGAGGCTGGATGAGCCGACGGGGGGACCCGACCCTGAGACGGCCTCCACCCCACGGTGGGCTGCCCCTAGGGGTACCTCCGTACTACGACCTGGGGAGGGTTCGTACCGGCGGAGGACGAGAGGGGGAGGGGCTCGTCCTTAACCTGGCTTTACGCCGCCGGGGGGCGGTGGGCACACCGGCGGGGGTGGGGTTTTCCTCAGCAAAAGACTGCGCTGGACACCAGGGCGCAGGACCCCTCCCCGGCGCGAGACTTGGCACACGTTCGACGGACCGCCCGGTCCGGTACCGCACCAGCGGCCACCGGTCCGGCGACCGCCTTCACCAACTGCTGACCGATATAGGAGACATACCGTGACTTCGGCTGTGACCATTCCCAGGCACGGGGGTACTGGAGGGCGTACGGCCGTAGCCGCGCGGGCGCGGCAGGTCGTGAAGGCGTACGGCTCCGGTGAGACCCGGGTCGTCGCCCTCGACCACGTCGACGTGGACATCGCACGCGGCCAGTTCACCGCGATCATGGGCCCCTCGGGCTCCGGCAAGTCCACGCTCATGCACTGCCTCGCCGGGCTCGACACCGTCACCGGCGGGCAGATCTACCTCGACGAGACCGAGATCACCGGCCTGAAGGACAAGAAGCTGACGCAGCTGCGCCGGGACCGGATCGGGTTCATCTTCCAGGCGTTCAACCTGCTGCCGACGCTCAACGCCCTCGAGAACATCACGCTGCCCATGGACATCGCGGGCCGCAAGCCCGACAAGCAGTGGCTGACGCGGGTGGTGGAGACCGTCGGCCTGTCCGACCGGCTCAAGCACCGGCCCACCCAGCTCTCCGGCGGCCAGCAGCAGCGCGTCGCCGTGGCGCGGGCCCTCGCCGCCCGGCCCGAGATCATCTTCGGTGACGAGCCGACCGGCAACCTCGACTCGCGCGCCGGCGCCGAGGTCCTGGGCTTCCTGCGCCGCTCGGTCGACGAACTGGGCCAGACCATCGTCATGGTCACCCACGACCCGGTCGCCGCCAGCTACGCGGACCGGGTGCTGTACCTCGCCGACGGCCGCATCGTCGACGAGATGCTCAAGCCCACGGCCGAGGCCGTCCTGGACCGCATGAAGGACTTCGACGCCCGGGGGCGCACGTCATGACCGTCATGAAGACCTCGATGCGCAACTTCCTCGCGCACAAGGGGCGCATGGCCCTCTCGGCGATCGCCGTGCTGCTGTCCGTCGCCTTCGTCTGCGGCACGCTCGTCTTCACGGACACCATGTCCACCACGTTCGACAAGCTCTTCGCGGCCACCTCCTCCGACGTCACGGTCAGCGCCAAGGGCGCCTCCGACAGCGGCGAGACCACCGCCGACAACGGCAAGCCCCCGGTCATGCCGGCCTCCGTGCTCGGCGAGGTCCGCAGGGCCGAGGGCGTGAAGTCCGCCGAGGGCACCGTGTTCTCCACCTCGGTGACCGTCGTCGACGCCGACAAGGACAGCCTGTCGCCCACCAGCGGCGGCCCGACCATCGTCGGCAGCTGGAACGCCACCGACGCCCGCACCATGAAGATCACCTCCGGTGCGGCGCCCGAGGGCGGCGACCAGATCATGGTCGACGCCGACACCGCCGACAAGCACGGCCTGAAGCTCGGCGACGAGATCGGCGTGCTCACCGCCGTCGGCAACCACACCGCGAAGATCTCCGGCATCGCCGACTTCACCGTCACCAACCCCGGCGCCGCGATCTTCTACCTCGACACCAAGACCGCCCAGCAGGCCCTGGTCGGCGAGAGCGGCGTCTACACCAACGTCAACGTCACCGCGGCCGCCGGCGTCAGCGACGCGCAGCTGAAGAAGAACGTCACGGCCGAACTCGGCGGCGGCTACCAGGTCAAGACCGCCAAGGAGACCGCCGACGCCAACCAGAAGGACGTCGAGGGCTTCATGAACGTCATGAAGTACGCGATGCTCGGCTTCGCCGGGATCGCCTTCCTCGTCGGCATCTTCCTGATCATCAACACCTTCTCCATGCTGGTCGCCCAGCGCACCCGCGAGATCGGCCTGATGCGGGCCATCGGCTCCTCGCGCAAGCAGGTCAACCGCTCCGTGCTCGCCGAGGCGCTGCTGCTCGGCCTCGTCGGATCGCTGCTCGGCGTCGGCGCGGGCGTCGGCCTCGCCGTCGGCCTGATGAAGCTCATGGGCCAGATGGGCATGGAACTGTCCACGGACGACCTCACCGTGGCCTGGACGACCCCCGTGGTCGGACTCCTCCTCGGCGTGATCGTCACCGTGCTCGCCGCCTACCTGCCCGCCCGCCGCGCCGGCAAGATCTCCCCGATGGCCGCCCTGCGCGACGCGGGAGCCCCCGCCGACGCCAAGGCCGGCTGGATCCGCGGCATCGTCGGCACCGTCCTCACCGGTGCGGGCGCCTTCGGCCTCTACCTGGCCTCGGCCGCCGACAAGGCCACCGACGGCTCGCTGTGGCTCGGCCTCGGCGTGGTGCTGTCGCTCATCGGCTTCGTCGTCATCGGCCCGCTGCTCGCCGGCGCGGTGGTCCGCGTCCTCGGCGCGGTCCTGCTGCGGATGTTCGGCCCCGTCGGCCGCATGGCCGAGCGCAACGCCCTGCGCAACCCGCGCCGCACCGGCGCGACCGGCGCCGCCCTGATGATCGGCCTCGCCCTGGTGGCGTGCCTGTCCGTGGTCGGCTCCTCGATGGTGGCCTCCGCCACCGACCAGCTCGACAAGACCGTCGGCACGGACTTCATCATCCAGTCCGACAGCGGCCAGCTGATCAGCCCGCAGGCGGTGCGGGCCGTCAAGTCCTCCGCGGACCTGGAACGCGTCACCGAGTACAAGTGGACCGAGGCCGACTTCACCACCCCCGACGGCAAGACCCTGAAGGACACCGCGATCACGGCGGCCGACCCGTCCTACGCGACCGACCTGCGCACCGAGACGGTCGCCGGCAAGCTCACCGACGCCTACAAGCCCGACTCGATGTCGGTCCACGAGAAGTTCGCGAAGGACCACCGCATCACCCTCGGCTCCAAGGTGCGGGTGGCCTTCAAGGACGGCAAGACCGCCGATCTGACCGTCCGGGCGATCACCAGCAGCGACGTCGTGATCGACGCCGGCGCGATGTACACGTCCATTTCGACGATGGCCACGTACGTCCCGGCCGACAAGATGCCGCTGGACACCCTGCTGTTCGCCTCGGCGAAGGACGGCAGGCAGGACGCCGCCTACACGTCCCTGAAGGCCGCGCTGCACGACTACCCGCAGTACACCGTGCGCGACCAGACCGACTACAAGGAAGCCCTGAAGGACCAGATCGGCCAGCTGCTCAACATGATCTACGGCCTGCTGGCCCTGGCGATCATCGTCGCCGTCCTGGGCGTGGTGAACACCCTGGCCCTGTCGGTGGTGGAGCGCACCCGGGAGATCGGCCTCATGCGGGCGATCGGCCTCTCCCGCCGCCAGCTGCGCCGCATGATCCGCATGGAGTCGGTCGTCATCGCCCTCTTCGGCGCCCTGCTGGGCCTCGGACTGGGCATGGGCTGGGGCGCCACGGCCCAGCAGCTGCTGGAACTGGAGGGCCTGATGGTCCTCGACATCCCCTGGCCGACGATCCTCGGTGTCTTCGTCGGCTCGGCGTTCGTGGGCCTGTTCGCGGCACTGGTCCCGGCGTTCCGGGCGGGACGGATGAACGTGCTGAACGCCATCGCGACGGAGTAGCCATCCGGCACACCGTCATCCCGAGGAACCACCGCACACGGGGGTTGCGAACCACCGCACACGGGGGTTGCGGGGGCCCGGCGCCGGGCGGTCCAGAAGTGGACCGCCCGGCGCCGGGTGCTTTCCCCGGCCCGCGGGCCCCGGACGGCCACGCCGGGCATCCCGCACCCGGGGCGTCGTCCACAGGCCCCGGCGCCGAGCCGCGCAGCGACGTACGCTGGAGACCCCCGGCCCGCAGTGCGTGTCGGGCCCGTCGTGTTGCCCACCCCCCTGGACGGAAAAAGCCCCGAATGAGCCTGCACGGTCTGCTCGACGCCGTCGTCAAGGACGCCGCCCTCGCGGAAGCGATCAGGGCTGCCACCGACGGCAACCGCATGCACGTCGACCTGGTCGGCCCCCCTGCCGCCCGCCCCTTCACGGTCGCCGCCCTGGCCCGCGAGACGGGCCGCCCGGTCCTCGCGGTCACGGCGACCGGCCGCGAGGCGGAGGACCTGGCAGCCGCCCTGCGCTCCCTGCTGCCCCCCGAGGGCGTCGTGGAGTACCCGTCCTGGGAGACCCTCCCGCACGAACGGCTCAGCCCCCGCAGCGACACCGTCGGCCGCCGCCTGGCCGTGCTGCGCCGCCTGGCCCACCCGCGCCCGGACGACCCCGAGACCGGCCCGGTCTCCGTCGTCGTGGCGCCCGTCCGCTCCGTGCTCCAGCCGCAGGTCAAGGGCCTGGGCGACCTGGAGCCGGTGGCCCTGCAGACCGGGCGGAGCGCCGATCTGGGCGAGGTGGTGGAAGCCCTCGCGGCCGCCGCCTACGCGCGCGTGGAGCTGGTGGAGAAGCGCGGCGAGTTCGCCGTGCGCGGCGGCATCCTCGACGTGTTCCCGCCCACCGAGGAACACCCCCTGCGCGTCGAGTTCTGGGGCGACGACATCGAGGAGATCCGCTACTTCAAGGTCGCCGACCAGCGGTCCCTGGAGGTCGCCGAGCACGGTCTGTGGGCCCCGCCCTGCCGTGAGCTGCTGCTCACCGAGGACGTCCGCGCGCGGGCCCGGGCCCTGGCCGAACAGCACCCCGAGCTGGGCGAACTGCTCGGCAAGATCGCCGAGGGCATCGCGGTGGAGGGCATGGAGTCCCTCGCTCCGGTCCTCGTCGACGACATGGAGCTGCTGCTCGACGTGCTGCCCGAGGGCGCCATGGCCGTCGTCTGCGACCCGGAGCGGGTCCGTACGCGCGCCTCGGACCTCGTCGCCACCTCGCAGGAGTTCCTCCAGGCGTCCTGGGCGGCCACCGCGGGCGGCGGCGAGGCGCCCATCGACGTCGGCGCGGCGTCCCTGTGGTCCATCGCGGACGTCCGGGAGCGGGCGCGCGAGCTGGACATGATGTGGTGGTCGGTGTCGCCGTTCGCCGCCGACGAGACGTTCGCCGACGGGGCGGGCGACGGGGACACCCTCAAGCTCGGCATGCACGCCCCGGAGACCTACCGCGGCGACACCGCCAAGGCCCTCGCCGACACCAAGGGCTGGCTCGCCGACGGCTGGCGCGCGGTGTTCGTCACCGAGGGCCACGGCCCGGCCGCCCGCACGGTCGAGGTGCTCGGCGGCGAGGGCATCGCCGCCCGTCTGGAAGGGGACCTCGGCGAGATCTCCCCGTCGGTCGTGCACGTGGCGTGCGGGTCGATCGACCACGGCTTCGTCGACCCGGCCCTCGGACTCGCCGTCCTCACCGAGACCGACCTGACCGGGCAGAAGGCCTCCGGCCGCGAGGGCGCCCGGATGCCGGCCCGCCGCCGCAAGACCATCGACCCGCTCACCCTGGAGCCGGGCGACTACATCGTCCACGAGCAGCACGGCGTCGGCCGCTACATCGAGATGGTGCAGCGCACCGTGCAGGGCGCCACCCGCGAGTACCTGGTCGTGGAGTACGCCCCCGCCAAGCGCGGCCAGCCCGGCGACCGGCTGTACATCCCCACCGACCAGCTGGAGCAGATCACCAAGTACGTCGGCGGCGAGGCGCCCACCCTGCACCGCCTGGGCGGCGCCGACTGGACGAAGACGAAGGCCCGCGCGAAGAAGGCGGTCAAGGAGATCGCCGCCGACCTCATCAAGCTCTACAGCGCGCGCATGGCCGCCCCCGGGCACGCCTTCGGGCCGGACACCCCCTGGCAGCGCGAGCTGGAGGACGCCTTCCCCTACGCGGAGACGCCCGACCAGCTCACCACCATCGCCGAGGTCAAGGAGGACATGGAGAAGTCCATCCCCATGGACCGCCTGATCTGCGGCGACGTCGGCTACGGCAAGACCGAGATCGCGGTCCGGGCCGCCTTCAAGGCCGTCCAGGACGGCAAGCAGGTCGCCGTGCTGGTGCCCACGACGCTGCTGGTGCAGCAGCACTTCGGCACGTTCAGCGAGCGGTACGCGCAGTTCCCGGTGAACGTGAGGGCACTGTCCCGCTTCCAGACCGACACCGAGGCCAAGGCCGTCCTGGAGGGCCTGCGCGAGGGCTCGGTGGACATCGTCATCGGCACCCACCGGCTGTTCTCGTCCGAGACCAAGTTCAAGGACCTGGGCCTGGTCATCGTCGACGAGGAGCAGCGCTTCGGCGTCGAGCACAAGGAGCAGCTGAAGAAGCTCCGCGCGAACGTCGACGTGCTGACGATGTCCGCGACCCCGATCCCGAGGACGCTGGAGATGGCGGTCACCGGCATCCGCGAGATGTCGACGATCACCACCCCGCCGGAGGAGCGCCACCCGGTGCTCACCTTCGTCGGCCCCTACGAGGAACGGCAGATCGGCGCGGCCGTCCGCCGCGAGCTGCTGCGCGAGGGCCAGGTCTTCTACATCCACAACCGGGTCGAGTCCATCGACCGGGCCGCCGCCCGGCTGCGCGAGATCGTCCCCGAGGCGCGCATCGCGACGGCCCACGGCCAGATGTCGGAGCAGGCGCTGGAGCAGGTGGTCGTCGACTTCTGGGAGAAGAAGTTCGACGTCCTCGTCTCCACCACGATCGTCGAGTCCGGCATCGACATCTCCAACGCCAACACCCTGATCGTGGAGCGCGGCGACAACTTCGGCCTCAGCCAGCTCCACCAGCTGCGCGGCCGGGTGGGCCGGGGCCGCGAGCGCGGCTACGCCTACTTCCTCTACCCGCCGGAGAAGCCGCTGACCGAGACGGCCCACGAGCGGCTGGCGACCATCGCCCAGCACACGGAGATGGGCGCCGGCATGTACGTCGCCATGAAGGACCTGGAGATCCGCGGCGCGGGCAACCTCCTCGGCGGCGAACAGTCCGGCCACATCGCGGGCGTCGGCTTCGACCTGTACGTGCGGATGGTCGGCGAGGCCGTCGCGGACTACCGGCGCCAGCTGGAGAGCGGCGAGATCGAGGAGGAGCCGCCGCTCGAGGTCAAGATCGAACTGCCCGTCGACGCGCACGTCCCGCACGACTACGCCCCCGGCGAGCGCCTGCGCCTCCAGGCGTACCGCGCCATCGCCTCCGCCAACTCGGAGGAGGACATCAAGGCGGTCCGCGAGGAACTCGTCGACCGCTACGGCAAGCTGCCCGAGCCGGTGGAGAACCTGCTGCTCGTGGCCGGACTGCGCATGTTCGCGCGCGCGTGCGGCGTGGGCGAGATCGTGCTCCAGGGCACCAACGTGCGTTTCGCGCCGGTGGAGCTGCGCGAGTCGCAGGAGCTGCGGCTCAAGCGGCTCTACCCCGGATCCGTCATCAAGCCGGCGGCCCACCAGGTCCTGGTACCGCGGCCGAAGACGGCCAAGGTGGGGGGCAAGCCGTTGCTGGGGCGCGAACTCCTGGCGTGGGTGGGTGAGTTCCTGACGTCGGTCCTGGGGTCCTGAGGGGGCGGGTGCCCTGGGGGTTCCTGACGCCGGTGGTGGCCCGTGGAGTTGCGGGCCGCCGCCGCGCGGGGCGGTGGGGCGGGGGCCTGGCCGGTGGGTGCCGTGCCGTACCGTGGCCCGGGGCCTTCTCGCGGGTTCCCTGGCTCGCCGTGGGTTTCCTGGCTCGTGGGTTCCGTGGCCCGGGGCCTTCTCGCCGTGGGTTTCCTGGCCCGTGGACCCTCTCGCCCTTGGGCGTCCCCGGCCTGTGGCAGCTACGGCCTGTGGGCCTTCTTGCCGTGGGCACCTGTGGCCCATGCGCACCTGTGGCCCGTGGACGACCTGGCCCGTGGGCATCCTGGCGAGACCGCAACGATGTGACAGCCGCCGCCGGGATCGCCGTCCGATCCTCAGTCCGCGTCGCGGAACAGCATCACCGCCAGTTCCCGGAACACCTCCTCCGGATCCCGGTCGCCCACGGGGCCGTCCAGGTTGTGGCCGAGCAGCAGCGTCGCGAAACCGTGGGCCAGGGACCAGGCGGCGACCCCGGCGAGCCGGGCGTCGCCACCGCGGCTGTGCGGCGGCACGGCCGTGACGGCCACGCGCAGGGCGTCACCGGCCAGGGCACGCGCGGTGGTCAGCTCCAGATCCCCGGCCCGCAGCAGCCCGGGCGCGAACATCACCTGGAAGTGCGCCGGATGCTCACGCGCGAACCGTACGTACCGCACGCCCGCCTCCTTCAGGTCCGCCGCCTCCCGGAGCGCGTCGGCGAGCAGCCCGAACCCCTCGGCGGCGATCGCGGTCAGCAGCCCGGCGCGGTCCTTGAAGTGGTGGGCGGGGGCGGCGTGCGAGACGCCGGCGCGACGGGCGAGGTCGCGCAGGCTCAGCGCGTCCGGGCCGTCGGCTGCGATGACGTCGAGGGCGGCGCCGAGGATGGCCCGGCGCAGATCGCCGTGGTGATACGGGCGACCGGCCGCGCCCCTGCCGTCCGCTGCTGTCTTGCTGGTGCTCATGGGCAGGAGCCTACGCCGAATCTAGTCATTGACAAGTTCGCGGGGCCTCGGGCAATCTTGTCAGTGTCAAGTTGTGCGGGTCGTGCGGCGCCGACGGCGGCGTGCGGTCCCGCGCCTCGGGCAGGACGTGACGGGAGGCAGGCCATGTCGGAACATATCGAGGCGATCGGTGGAACCGGTGCGGACGTGCGGGAGGACGGCGTGGAGCCGGCCCGCGTGCGTCGGATGTGGCACCTGCTGGAGCCGCTGCACGCGGTGCTGTACTACGCGCCGGAAGCCTTCAAGGGGGCCGCCGCCCTCGGGTTCGCCACGCAGGAGCGCTGGCCGAGCTACTTCCCCTACCGGGCGGCTCCGCTGGGCCAGGCCGGCCCCGAGCAGGTGGCCTCCGCCTTCTACAGCTTCAGTCCGCGCATGGTCGCCGAGTACATGGAACCGGCGTGGCGGACGGCGAGCCCGGCCGCGGTGCTCGACGCCAGAGTGCGAGCGGTCGACCGTGCCTACCGCGCAATTCTCGGCGACCGCCTGGACGGCCCCGAGCTCGCGGAGGCGGCGGCCCTCGCCCGGCAGGCGGCACAGTCCGTGCAGACCGCCGGCCGCCCGCTCGCCGCGGCCAACGCCGCACTCGACTGGCCCGAGCCCCCGCACCTTCAGCTGTGGCACGCGGCGACGATCCTGCGCGAGCACCGCGGCGACGGCCACCTCGCGGCCCTGCTGCTGGCCGGACTGGACCCGGTGGAGTCGCTCGTCTCGTTCGCCGCCATAGGCGCAGCGTCGGTGGAGCGCTTCGAGAGCCGCGGCTGGAGCCCCGCACAATGGGCGGACGCGCGGGACCGCCTGACGGCGAGAGGACTGGTCGACGCGCACGGCACGGCCACCGACGCCGGCCGGGAGCTGCGCCGCCGGGTGGAGGAGCAGACCGACCAACTCGCCGCCGGGCCCTGGCAGTCACTGGGCGCGCAGCGGACCGATCGCCTCGCCGACCTGCTGGGCGACTTCTGGGTCGCGGTGCTGTCGTCCGGCCTGCTGCCCGCGGAGACCACCCTGGGCATAGGCAAGGTCTGACCGGGGCGCCGCCCGCCGGAGCTTGCCGGAACAGCGGCGACACACACGACCGGCGACACACCCGACAGGCGCGGTGTGCCGCCTGAGGCCCTGCGACCCTGAGGCCCCCTGTGGTCCGCACCTTCCCCTCGCTACCGTTGACCAGGCACGGGCCGCCCGTGCGACGGCGGAACAGGCAAAGCAGGGAGGGGCGCACGGTGAGGCGTCTGAGGGGTGGGGCGGCACTGGCTGTCGCGATGATGGTCACCGGCGCGGCGCTGGCCGGCTGTGAAGGGCTCCCCGCACCGGAGGAGGGAAGCGGAGCTTCGGGCTCGGGGGCAGCGGCCGCCGGGAACGGCCGGGCGGTGAACCCGCTGGACAACCCGGACGGCACCGAACCGGGCCTCGCGCCCGTCACGTCCTCCGCGGACAAGGAGGAGGCGCGCACCCTGATCGACAAGGTGCGGACCAAGGGTCGCGGCCCGCGCACCGGTTACGAGCGGGACAAGTTCGGCTACGCCTGGATGGACTCGGCACCGCGCGAGGTCCCCTTCTCGCACAACGGCTGCGACTCCCGCAACGACCTCCTCAAGCGGGACGGCGACAAGCTCCGCTTCCGGTCCGGCTCGGACTGCATCGTCGTCTCGCTGACCCTGCACGACCCGTACACCGGCAAGGTCATCGAGTGGAAGAAGTCCCGGGCCACCGAAGTACAGATCGACCACGTCATGCCGCTGTCGTACGACTGGCAGATGGGCGCCTCGCGCTGGTCGAAGGACAAGCGGGAGGCGATCGCCAACGACCCGCTCAACCTGATCCCGGTGGACGGTCCCACCAACAGCTCCAAGGGGGACTCCGGCCCGGCGTCCTGGCTGCCGCCGGACAAGCGGATCCGCTGCGCCTACGCGGTGCGCTTCGCCCAGGTGTCCCTGAAGTACGACCTGCCCGTGACGGAACCGGACAAGGAGATGATGCTGAAGCAGTGCGGCGGATAGGGCTCAAGTCCCGTGGGGGACGGGCGACATGGGGTGGTTCTCCCGACACGGACGCGGGCACTCCGGGGCCCGGCGCCGCCAACAGCGGCCTCGGGCGGGCCCGGAGGCTTCCCACCCGCCCCGGCCCGCGCTCCTGACACGCGATGTGATCAGCACGACAACGGTTCGGTACAACCCGTGACCGGTGGTCCGTGTCGGGCTATACGCTCGGATCCCCCACCGTGCTCTGTCACTCGCACGTACCCGTCCCATTCGGCCACACCGGACCAGGAGCAGTCATGTACGGCCACGGCGCGGCGCCGCCTCCCCGCAGCGCGGCAACGGTCATCTCCCTGCGCGTGCTGATCGCCGCAGCCGGGGTCCTCACGTGCGGCGTGCTGGCCTGCGTCCCGCTGTTCCGGGCCGCCGTCCTGCGCGGCAAGGTGTACGACTGGATCGCGGCCTGGGTGAGCCTGCCCCTGGCCGTCACCTGCTTCGTGGTGATCGGCTCGCTCCCCGAGGGCGACTACCGCACCGACATAGCGCTCGCCGTGATCATGCTGCTCGGTCTGGGGTCCGCGATCTACTTCCTGGTCGTGGACATCGGCCACCACAACGCGCAGCGCCGGTTCGCCGGCTACCCGCCGTCGCAGGGGCCGACCGTCATCTCCGGGCAGACCCCGTACGGCTATCCGCACCAGGCGACGCCCTACAACCCGGCCGCCACGCCCGTCCCGCAGCCGCAGACCCAGCCGCCGCAGCACCCCGTGCCACCGGTCCCGCAGCGGCCGGCGCCCGCCCGCATCGACCAGGTGCGCGCCGAACTCGACGAACTGAGCGACTACCTGCGCCGGCAGGAGGGCCGCCCGGACGGCACCCCCGGTGAGCCCGAGGGCAGCAGGTGAGTGCCGAGGCCGGACGCGTCGTCGCCGGCCGTTACGAACTGTCCGCCGTCCTCGGCCAGGGCGGCATGGGCCAGGTCTGGACGGCCTACGACCAGCGGCTGGACCGGCGCGTCGCCGTGAAGCTGCTGCGGCCCGACAAGGTGGCGGGCCAGGAGGCGGAGGAGTTGCGCCGCCGCTTCGTGCGGGAGTGCCGGGTGACCGCCCAGGTCGACCACCCCGGCCTGGTCACCGTGCACGACGCGGGCAGCGAGGGCGAGGAGCTGTTCCTCGTCATGCAGTACATCGACGGCGTCGACCTGGCCGGTCACCTCGCCGGGCGCACCCCCTACCCGTGGCCGTGGGCGGTCGCGGTGACGGCGCAGCTGTGCGCCGTGCTGAGCGCCGTGCACGCGGTGCCGATCGTCCACCGGGACCTGAAGCCGCGCAACGTGATGGTGAAGCAGGACGGCACGGTCACCGTCCTCGACCTCGGCGTCGCCTCCGTCATGGAGACGGACACCACCCGCCTCACCCACACGGGAACGCCCATCGGCTCGCCCGCCTACATGGCCCCCGAGCAGGCCATGGGCGGCGCGGTCGGCCCCTACACCGACCTGTACGCGCTGGGCGTGGTGCTGCACGAACTGCTCAGCGGGGACGTCCCGTTCTCCGGCTCCACGGCACTCGGCGTCCTCCACCGGCACCTGTACGAACCGCCGGTCCCGGTGCGCCGGCTGCGCCCCGAGGTGCCCGAGGCGCTGGAGACCCTGGTGCTGCGCCTGCTGGCCAAGGACCCGCAGCACCGGCCCGCCTCCGCCCAGGAGGTGTACGAGCGCCTGGAGCCGCTCCTGCCCGCCCGCGGCACACCCACGGGAGCGCCCCTCGACCCCACCCGCCCCTTCCTGCGCCCGCACGCCCCCTGGCCGGACCGGGCCCGCACGCCCGCCCCCCAGCCCGCCCCGGCCACCCCCGTCCCCGAGTCGCCGGGCAACACGGACATCGCCCGGGCCGTCGACGAGGTCAAGCGCCTGCTCGGCGAAGGCCGCATCACCCAGGCCGTCGACATCCTCGGCGCGATCCTGCCCGTCGCGGCCGGCCGGCACGGCGAACACTCCCCGGTCGTGCGGACCCTGCGCAGGCAGTACGCGGCCACCCTGCTGGACGACGGCCAGTACCGGCGCGCCCTGCCCGAGCTGCGCCGCCTCGCCGACGAACGCGCCGCCGAGGCCGGCCAGGCGGACCCCCAGTGCCTGCGCTTCCGCTACGAGGCGGCCCAGTGCCTGGAACAGCTCGGCGAACCGGCCGCGGCCCTCGCCGAGTACCGGGCGCTGCTGCCGTACTACGAGAACCAGTACGTCGCGGCGGGCGGCCCGGAGCTGGCCCACGACGTGCGCCGCCGCATCGGGCACCTGCTGCTGGCCCTCGGCGACCGCGGCGCCGCCCACGACACCCTGGCCCGGCTGCTGCACGACGTCGAACGCACTCACGGACACGGTCACCCGCTGGGGGTGGAGATCCGCCGCACGCTGCAGTGGCTCGGGCAGGTGCGGGGCTGAGGCCCGGTCCGGGGGCGGCGCGGCGGTGCCGGAAGTCCCGGTGAATCGTTGGTCGAATGGGTTGGCCAGAGCTTGCCCACTGCCTACCATCGATCACCGCAAGACCTTGTGCACCGCCGCACAATCTCCTCGGGAGGTCTCCTTGCACCGCCGCCGTCGCACCGCGCTCGTCCTCACCGCCGCGATCGCCGCCGCGGCGCCTCTCCTCACCGCCTGCGGGAACGACGCGCATCCCGGCGCCGCCGCCGTGGTGGGTGGCCAGCGGATCACCGTCTCCCAGCTGGAGGAGCGGGTCGGCGAGGTCCGGCAGGCCCAGCGGGCGGCCGTGCGGGACGAGGCGCAGTACCGGCAGGCCATCGCCCGGACGGGCACCCTCACGCGGGACACGCTGCAGACCATGGTGCTCGACCGGGTGCTGCACCGCGCCGCGCAGGACGCCGACGTGACCGTCACCCGCAAGGAGATCCAGAGGATGCGCTCGGGCCTGGAGAAGCAGGCCGGCGGTGCGAAGGCGCTGGAGACGACCTGGCTCCAGCAGTACGGCATCCCGCCGCAGCGCCTGGAGGAGAACCTCCGCCTGCAGCTGGAGGCCCAGAAGCTCGCCGAGAAGCTCGGCACCGACACCAGCCGCCCCGAGTTCTGGAAGGCCCTCTCGGACGCCTCCAAGGACCTCGACGTCAACCTCAACCCGCGCTACGGCACGTGGGACGTCCGCAAGAGCAGCCGCGCCGACGCCAAGACCCCGTGGGTCCGCGACGTGACGGCGACGCAGGCGCAGCAGTCCATGTAGCACGCCGGACGACGGACCGGGCCCGGGCCACCTCCGGGCCCCCGGGTCCCGGGCCGGCCGACCGGCGCCCGATCCCCCCTCCACGAGCGACCGCCGAGCGCCCGGTCGGGCCCGGCGCGGGCACAGCCGAGTGCCCGACTTGGCCCGTGCGGGCAGTGCCGAGTGCCCGGTCGTACGTGGTGCGGGCACTGCCGAGTGCCTGGTTGCACCCTGTACGGGCACCGCCGACTGCCCGGTCGAACCCCTGGCGGGCCGCGACAAGAGCCCGGGCGAACTTCGTGCGAGTGCAGACAAGCGCCCGCCCGGTCACGTCCTCCGGGCACCGCCGAGTGCCCGGCCGGACCCCGTGTGGGTCCTGGCAAGCGCCCGCCTGGGCACCCCCTTCGGACACCCCGAGTGCCCGGTCGGAATCCGTGCGGGCACTGCCTAGCGCCCGCCCGGTCACCCGATGCGGGCACCGCCGACTGCCCGACCGAACCCCCGGCGGGCACCACCGAGCGCCCGCCCCGTCACCCCCCGGCGGCACTGACAAGCACCCGCGCCCGGCGCCCCCCGCGGACCCTCACGAGCGCCCGGCCTGCCCCCTGCGAGATCTCCGCACGCCCGCCCGGCCCGCCCCTGCGAAATCTTCCGCACGCCCCGCTCATCGCGCCCTGTGGACAACTTCCGAGCGCCCGCCCCCACCCCCTGTGGACAACTCCGGCACCGTCGGCCACGTGGGATAACTTCGAAACGTGAACCCCAACGCCAACGCCAACCGCTCCGAAGCCACCCCGGGCCCCCCGCAGACCGCCCCGGGTGCGGCCGCCGACCCGGGCCGCGCCGTCCTGCTCACGACCAGCCACCGCGTCGCCCCCGGCCTGCTCTCCTGGCCCGCCTGGCAGGCCCTGCACGCGGCCGACCGGGTGCTGTGCGCGGACGGGGCCCACCCGCAGCTGCCCTATCTGCGCGAGGCCGGCGTCGTCGTCGAGGTGGCGTCGCCCACCGCGCAGGACCTCGTCGACGCCTGCGCCGGCGGCCGCACCGTCGTCGTCGTGGCGACGGGCGAGGGCGAGCCGGCCCTGACCGACGGACTGGCCCGTCTCGCCGGCTCCGGCCGCCTCGCCATGCCGGAGCTGGAGCTGCTCCCGGCCTCCTACGACCTGCCCGGCGCCCGCCTCCTCGACCTCGTCCAGGTCATGGACCGCATCCGCGCCGAATGCCCCTGGTCGTCCCGGCAGACCCACAAGGGCCTCGCCAAGTACGGCATCGAGGAGGCGTACGAACTGGTCGAGGCGATCGAGGAGGGCGACCGCGACGAACTGCGCGAGGAGCTCGGTGACGTCCTCCTCCAGGTCGTCTTCCACGCCCGCATCGCCGAGGAGGACACCGAGGCGCCCTTCTCCATCGACGACGTGGCCGGCGGCATCGTCGCCAAGCTCGTCCACCGCCACCCGCACGTGTTCGGCGACGCGACGGCCACCACCCCCGAGGAGGTCAAGGCCCACTGGCTGCGCACCAAGGCGATCGAGAAGCAGCGCACCTCCGTCACCGACGGCGTCCCCCTCGGCCAGCCGGGACTGGCCCTGGCCGCCAAGCTCGCCTCCCGGGCCCGTACGGCCGGGCTCGACATACCCCTGCCCCCGGTCGAGGGCATCGGCTACGAGCTGCTGGCCCTGGCGGTCCGCGCCGAGGCCGACGGCGTCGACCCGGAGGCGGCGCTCAGAGCCGCGGCCCGCGCCTACCGGGACGCGATCCTGCGGGCCGAGGGCTGAGCGGACCCGGGCCGGGCGGGGCCGGCGGGCCGGATACCGTCGGACCGTGACCGACCAGCCCCAGCCCAGCACGCCCGCCACCGCCCCGGAACTCTTCACCTGGGAGTTCGCGAGCGACCCCTATCCCGCCTACGCCTGGCTGCGCGAGCACGCCCCGGTGCACCGCACGCGGCTGCCCAGCGGGGTGGAGGCCTGGCTGGTCACGCGCTACGCGGACGCCAAGCAGACGCTCGCCGATCCCCGGCTCTCCAAGAACCCGGCGCATCACGACGAACCGGCCCACGCCAAGGGCAAGACCGGGATCCCGGGGGAGCGCAAGGCGGAGCTGATGACGCACCTGCTGAACATCGACCCGCCGGACCACACCCGGCTGCGGCGGCTGGTGTCCAAGGCGTTCACGCCCCGCCGGGTCGCCGAGTTCGCCCCCCGGGTGCAGGAGCTGACCGACGGGCTCATCGACCGGTTCGCGCGGACGGGGTCGGCGGACCTCATCCACGAGTTCGCCTTCCCGCTGCCCATCTACGCCATCTGCGACCTGCTCGGCGTCCCCCGCGAGGACCAGGACGACTTCCGCGACTGGGCGGGCATGATGATCCGTCACCAGGGCGGGCCCCGCGGCGGCGTCGCCCGCTCGGTGAAGAAGATGCGCGGCTACCTCGCCGAGCTGATCCACCGCAAGCGCCAGGCGCTGCCCGACGAACCGGCCCCCGGCGAGGACCTCATCTCCGGGCTCATCCGCGCCTCCGACCACGGTGAGCACCTCACCGAGAACGAGGCGGCGGCCATGGCGTTCATCCTGCTGTTCGCCGGGTTCGAGACGACCGTCAACCTCATCGGCAACGGCACCTACGCCCTGCTCACCCACCCCGGGCAGCGGGCCCGCCTGCAGGCGTCCCTCGCCGCCGGGGAGCAGGACCTGCTGGCCACCGGCGTGGAGGAACTGCTGCGCTACGACGGCCCCGTCGAGCTCGCGACCTGGCGCTTCGCCACGCAGCCGCTGACGGTCGGCGGGCAGCGCATCGAGGCCGGCGACCCGGTCCTGGTGGTGCTGGCGGCCGCGGACCGGGACCCGGAGCGGTTCGCCGAGCCGGACACGCTGGACCTGTCCCGCCGGGACAACCAGCACCTCGGGTACGGCCACGGCATCCACTACTGCCTCGGCGCCCCACTCGCCCGGCTGGAGGGCCAGACCGCCCTCGCCACGCTGCTGACGCGCCTGCCCGACCTCCGGCTCGCGGCCGACCCGGACGAGCTGCGCTGGCGCGGCGGGCTCATCATGCGAGGGCTGCGGACCCTCCCGGTGGAGTTCACTCCGGTGTGACGGCCGCCATGACCAGCGAGCGCTCCCGCCAAACATGACACGCCGTCATGTCTGTGATCTTCACGTGATCTGCGCGGCATGAACTTGTGACAAGTGATCGTCTGCCTATACGTTCACCCATCAACGCGGCCCGGAGACGGCGCCGCGCGGGTCACTGCTGTCTTGCGAAAGGTCTCCGTATGCTCTCCGGGAACGGTCGTCACCGTCGCCCCCGCCAGGCTCCGGCTCTCCTCGTCGCGGCCGGAGTGACCGGCTCCGCCATCGCGATCCCGCTCCTCGGGGCCTCCGGTGCCAGCGCTGCCGACGGCGCCACCTGGGACCGGATCGCGGACTGCGAGACCGGCGGGGCCTGGAGCCAGAACAGCGGCAACGGCTACTACGGCGGCCTCGCGCTCTCCCAGGAGGACTGGGAGAGCCACGGCGGTCTCGACTACGCCGCGAGCGCCGATCTGGCCAGCCGTTCGCAGCAGATAGCCGTGGCCGAGAGAATCCTCGCCGAACAGGGGGTCGGCGCCTGGCACACCTGTGGGCTCCTCTCCGGCCTCGAGAAGGGTTCGTCGGGTTCGGGCGATGCGTCCGGCTCGTCCGGCGATTCCGCTCCGACGGACTCGCCCGGACTGCTCGACTCGCTCGGATCCTCCGGGTCCTCCGCCTCGCCCTCCCCGTCCGCGTCGTCCCCGTCGTCTTCCCCGTCCGGCTCGGCGTCACCTGACGCTTCGTCGGCATCTCGGGGCGAATCGGATGATTCCGGCACATCGCGCGCCTCTCGCAGTGCCGATCGGGGGTCGGACGGCTCGCGGTCGGCCACGCCCGAGAGTGAGGCATCCGGCAAGTCCCGCCCGAGCGACGGCTCCTCGGCCGCGGCGGACACCGGCTCCCCCAGTGCCGACGAGAGCACCGAGTCCGCGGACGGCACTGCGAACGCGTCCTCGGGGCGCCACGCCTCGCGCGGCGAGGAGGGTTCCGACGAGAAGTCGGAGGGCGCCTACATCGTCGGCGTCGGGGACAGCGCCTGGTCCATCGCCGACTCCCTCCGGATCGACGGGGGATGGGACGAGCTGTACGCCGGGGGCGAGAAGGCCGCCGACAGCGACCCGGAGCCCGTTCTGCCCGGTCAGACGCTTACCGCAGAGGACGAAACGGACGGGAAGTAGCCGTTCGGGCAGTGCGGGAACGGCGGCGGAAGTCGCCCCGAATCGACGCGAGTTCACGCCATGTTTCGCGGCCTATGTCCCGTATAAACGTGGTGAGAGATAGGTCTCAGAAGCCTTGATCGTCTTTGAAATTCCGGCGATCGCCTGTCTACGGTCGTGACCGCTCGCCACCGCGAGCCCCGGCGGCCGCAACGCCGAATCCTGCCAGCGGCCGTACGGGAACAGTCGTCGCGTCAAGCGCCGTAGGCAGGAGCGGGGGACCCAAGGTAGGTGCCCGACCGGCTCGTTGAGCCGGAAGGGCTAGGGGTGGAGCCGCGTCCCGTGAGGGACGTGGCCGGGCAACTCAACCGGCCCGAACCCGACAGCTCACCTCGCAGGCGTCGGTGAGGGGATCCATCCATGCTGTTTTCCGGCAAGGGCAAGCACCGTCGTCCGTCCAAGGCCACTCGCGCCATCGCCGTCGCCGGTGTCGCCTCCGCCGCCGTCGCCGCTCCGCTGATGGCGGCCGGCAACGCCTCCGCCGCCACCGCCTCCGAGTGGGACGCCGTCGCCCAGTGCGAGTCCGGCGGCAACTGGTCCATCAACACCGGCAACGGCTACTACGGCGGTCTGCAGTTCTCCGCCTCCACGTGGGCCGGTTACGGCGGCACGCAGTACGCCTCCACCGCCGACAAGGCCTCGAAGGCGCAGCAGATCGAGATCGCCGAGAAGGTCCTCGCCAGCCAGGGCAAGGGTGCCTGGCCGGTCTGCGGCAAGGGCCTGTCGAGCGCCGGTTACACCGGCGGCGGTTCCACCGACTCCGGCAGCTCCGCCGGCTCCTCGCAGCAGAACCAGCAGAGCCAGCAGAGCCAGCAGAGCACCGAGTCCCGCGAGGCCGAGCAGCAGCCGGCCTCCCGTTCCGACGAGCGCCCGGCCGCCAAGAAGACCGTCACCACCCCGACCGGCAAGAAGGTCAAGAAGGGCGATGGCGAGTACAAGGTCGTCAAGGGCGACACCCTCAGCTCGATCGCGGCCGAGGAGAAGGTCAAGGGCGGCTGGGAGAAGCTGTTCCGGCTGAACAAGGACATCGTCGAGGACGCCAACCTCATCTACCCGGGCCAGCAGCTGCACCTGAAGTAAGCAGCAGCTCCCCCCGCCGCAGGGCGGTCCGCACCGCACACCCGCGGTCCGGCCGCCCGGCGGCCCCGCCCCCGCGGGAGGCCCTCGCCCTGACAGGCGGCCCCCCGCCGCACGGGCGGGACCCCCGTCCCCACGGGCTCCCCGCCCCGGTGCGCGTTCCCCCGTACGCACCGGGGCGGGGTCATGTCCGCCCGGGCTCCCGGGGCCGAGTTTCGGCCCGTTGCGGCGAACCGCCTTTGTTCCGTTCGGAAACAATTTACTCTCGGTTCTGTCCATGGGGTGGGCGACCCGGTGGCCGATCGCCCCGGGCCGGTTAGGCTCATGTCGCGAGCCACCGGGCCCGCACCCCGCCGGGTCCACGCGACCCGCGTCACCGCGTCACATAAGAAGGAGATGCTCGTGCCGTCCATCGACGTCGTCGTAGCCCGGGAAATCCTGGACTCCCGAGGCAACCCCACGGTCGAGGTCGAGGTCGGCCTCGACGACGGCAGCACCGGCCGTGCCGCCGTCCCGTCCGGCGCCTCCACGGGCGCCTTCGAGGCCATCGAGCTCCGCGACGGCGACTCGAACCGCTACCTCGGCAAGGGTGTGGAGAAGGCCGTCCTCGCGGTCATCGAGCAGATCGGCCCCGAGCTGGTCGGTTACGACGCCACCGAGCAGCGCCTGATCGACCAGGCGATGTTCGACCTGGACGCCACCGACAACAAGGGCTCGCTCGGCGCCAACGCCATCCTCGGCGTCTCCCTCGCCGTCGCCCATGCCGCCTCCGAGGCCAGCGACCTGCCGCTGTTCCGCTACCTGGGCGGCCCGAACGCGCACCTGCTGCCGGTGCCGATGATGAACATCCTGAACGGCGGCTCGCACGCCGACTCCAACGTGGACATCCAGGAGTTCATGATCGCGCCGATCGGCGCGGAGTCCTTCTCCGAGGCCCTGCGCTGGGGCGCCGAGGTCTACCACACGCTGAAGAAGGTCCTGAAGGGCAAGGGCCTGGCCACCGGCCTCGGCGACGAGGGCGGCTTCGCCCCGAACCTCGGCTCCAACCGCGAGGCCCTCGACCTCATCCTCGAGGCCATCAAGGAAGCCGGCTACACCCCCGGCGAGCAGATCGCCCTCGCGCTCGACGTGGCCGCCTCCGAGTTCTACAAGGACGGCGTCTACACCTTCGAGGGCAAGGAGCGCTCGGCGGCCGAGATGACCGAGTACTACGCGGAGCTCGTGGACGCGTACCCGCTCGTCTCCATCGAGGACCCGCTGTTCGAGGACGACTGGGAGGGCTGGAAGACCATCACCGCCAAGCTCGGTGACAAGGTCCAGCTCGTCGGCGACGACCTGTTCGTCACCAACCCCGAGCGTCTCGCCCGCGGCATCGAGGAGGGCGCCGCCAACGCCCTGCTGGTGAAGGTGAACCAGATCGGCTCGCTGACCGAGACCCTGGACGCCGTGGAGCTCGCCCAGCGCAACGGCTTCAAGTGCATGATGTCCCACCGCTCCGGCGAGACCGAGGACGTCACCATCGCCGACCTGGCCGTCGCCACCAACTGCGGTCAGATCAAGACCGGCGCCCCGGCCCGCTCCGAGCGCGTCGCCAAGTACAACCAGCTGCTGCGCATCGAGGAGATCCTCGACGACGCCGCGGTCTACGCCGGCCGCAGCGCCTTCCCGCGCTTCAAGGGCTGACGGCGACAGACCCGGCTCGTCGGCAGCAGCGTCGTACGTACGTCCCCGGACTCGGTCCCGTACCGTGTCCGGGGACGTACGCGCGTATGACGGTGGAGCGGGAGGCGGACTGACATGGCCGTGAAGGACCGGGACCGGTTCTCCACCGCGACCAGGATCCGGCTGCTCGGTGAGCAGACCGCGGCCCGGGTCTACCGCTCCCAGACCAGGCGCCAGGCCCGCCGCTCCCGGCTGACCGGCCGGGCGGCGCTGCTCGCGCTGGTGCTGTGCTCGCTGATCGTGGCCCTGGCCTGGCCGATGCGCCAGTACGTCTCCCAGCGCGCCGAGATCGAGGACCTGCAGCGCGAGCAGCAGCAGGCGCGCGAGCGCGTCGAGCGGCTGCGCGACGCCAAGGCGCGCTGGCAGGACGACGCGTACGCGGAGCAGCAGATCCGGCAGCGGTTGCACTACGTCATGCCGGGGGAGACGGGGTTCGTCGTCGTCGACCCGGACGCGGCCGAGCAGTCGCGCACCGACCTGGGCGCGGCGGACCGCCCCTGGTACGCCAACGTCTGGGACGGGGTCGACAAGGCAGACGACTCCGACCGCTGAAACGCGCCCCAGTCACCCCGCAGAGAACCCAGAGAAAGACACCCTGAAGACAGTCATGGAAACGCCCCCGCCGACCACCCCGCGCACCGAGCCCACCGACGCGGACGTCGAGGCCTTCAAGCAGCAGCTCGGTCGGCCCCCGCGCGGACTGCGGGCCATCGCGCACCGCTGCCCCTGCGGACAGCCCGACGTCGTGGAGACGGCCCCGCGCCTGCCCGACGGCACGCCCTTCCCGACGCTGTACTACCTGACGTGCCCGAAGGCCAACTCGGCGATCGGCACGCTGGAGGCGAACGGCGTGATGAAGGAGATGACCGAGCGCCTGGCCGCGGACCCGGAGCTGGCGGCGGCGTACCGGGCGGCCCACGAGGACTACATCCGGCGCCGCGACGAGATCGAGGAGCTGAAGAACTTCCCGAGCGCGGGCGGCATGCCGGACCGCGTGAAGTGCCTGCACGTGCTGGTCGCGCACTCGCTGGCCGCGGGCCCGGGCGTGAACCCGCTGGGCGACGAGGCACTGGCCATGCTGCCGGAGTGGTGGCGCAAGGGGGCCTGCGTGACGCCCGCCGGCCCGCCGAGCGGCGACGGGTGGCAGGTCGACGGCACGGACTCGGGGTACTTCGCCGTCAAGCCGCTCGAGGAGGACGGCCGATGACCCGGGTCGCCGCCGTGGACTGCGGCACGAACTCCATCCGCCTCCTGGTCGCCGACGCGGACCCGGCCACCGGTGAGCTCGCCGACCTCGACCGCCGGATGACGATCGTGCGGCTCGGGCAGGGGGTCGACCGCACCGGCCGGCTCGCCCCCGAGGCGCTGGAGCGGACCTTCGCGGCCTGCCGGGAGTACGCGCGGATCATCGAGGAGCACGGCGCGCAGCGGTTGCGGTTCGTGGCGACCTCGGCCTCCCGGGACGCCGAGAACCGCGACGAGTTCGTGCGCGGCGTCCTGGACATCCTGGGCGTGGAGCCCGAGGTGATCACCGGGGACCAGGAGGCCGAGTTCTCCTTCACCGGCGCCACCAAGGAACTGGCCGGGACCGACCACCTCCCCACGCCCTACCTGGTGGTCGACATCGGCGGCGGCTCGACCGAGTTCGTCGTGGGCGACGACCGGGTCCGGGCGGCCCGGTCGGTGGACATCGGCTGCGTCCGCATGACGGAGCGGCACCTGGTTCGCGACGGCGTGGTGAGCGATCCGCCCTCGCCGGAGCAGGTCGCCGCGATGCGGGCCGACATCGAGGCCGCCCTCGACCTGGCCGAGGAGACGGTGCCGCTGCGCGAGGCGCGCACCCTGGTCGGCCTGGCCGGCTCGGTGACGACCGTGTCGGCGATCGCCCAGGAGCTGCCCGAGTACGACTCCGAGGCCATCCACCACTCCCGGGTCTCCCTGGCGAGGGTCCGCGAGATCACCGAGTGGCTGCTGCGCTCCACGCACGCCGAGCGCGCGGCCGTGCCGTCGATGCACCCGGGCCGGGTGGACGTGATCGGGGCGGGGGCCCTGGTCCTGCTGTCGATCATGGAGCGCATCGGAGCGCAGGAGGTCGTCGTCAGCGAGCACGACATCCTCGACGGCATCGGCTGGTCTTTGGCCTGACCGCCTACAGGTTGCGGTAGATGCCCCGCCGGTCGCCCACCTTGACCACGAGGACGACCAGTTCACCCTCGTGGATCTGGTAGGCGACCCGGTGGCTTCCGACCCGGAGCCGGTAGAGGCCCGACGGGCCGGTGAGCTTCTTGACGTCGGCGTCCTGGCGGTACGGGTCGTCACCGAGTGCGGTCAGTGCGGTCAGGATGCGCATGGCGTCCGGTCGGCTGATGGTTCGAAACCGACGCTGCGCCGCCGCGGTGAACCGGAAGGCGTACTTCACGCCGTCTCGCCGTCCCGCTCGGTGAACAGGTCCGCCAGCAGTTCCGCCATCGTCACGGTGGGGCCGCCCTCGGCCAGGACCGCTTCGGCATCGCGCGCCAGCATGACGTCGGCCGCTTCCTCCAGGGCTTCGAAGTCCGCGATCGGGACTACGGCGGCCACCGGAACGCCGTTGCGCGTGATGACGGTCGGAACGCCTTCCTCGGCCCGGTTGATGTGGTCGGCGAGGTGCGCGCGGGCTTCCCGTACGGTCACGGTGTTCTCGGTCATGAGGCATGTGTACGCACTCGTGTGTACACATGTCGGGTTCGGAGAGTCGCGTTCGTGAGCGATCGACGGCACCGCGTGGTCGGTGGCGTGACACCGGCGCACTGGCGGGGCGCAAGGTACTGGCGAAAAGAACGTGCCTTTTGTTGCCGTTGGTCAGTTTCGCCCCTTTTGTAATGCTCACCCGTCCCGGGAACCAGCCTCGCGAGAAGGGTGAGACGACCATGATCACCAGGGAGCAGATAGGGGCCGTTCTGGATCACGCGGTCCTGGACGAAGGCGGCAAGAAGATCGGTGAGGCCAAGCACGTCTTCGTCGACGATGCGACCGGGCGTCCGGAGTGGGTGTCGGTGAAGACCGGCATGTTCGGCACCAGCGAGACGTTCGTACCCATCCGTGACGCCTCACTGGTGGACGATCACACGGAGGTCCCCTACTCCAAGAGCCGGGTCAAGGACGCGCCGCGCGTGGACGTCGACGGCGGCGGCCACCTGTCGGAGGACGAGGAGCACCGGCTCTACGAGTACTACGGCATCGACTGGGACGAGTCCTGGTCGCGGGCCAACCAGCCCGGCGAGGGTGGCTGGGCCCACCGGGACGAGTCCGGTGAGGCCGGTACGGCGGGCACCGCCGGTGGCGCCGACGGTGCCGCGGGTGCTGCCGGGACCGCGGGTGCTGCCGGAGCCGCGGGTGCCGCCGGGACCGCGGGCACCTCCGGGGCGGCCGCGGATGCCCGCCGGGGCACGGACGACGACGCGATGACCCGCTCCGAGGAGCGCATGCACGTGGGTGTCGAGCGCCGCGAGACCGGCCGCGCCCGCCTGCGCAAGTACGTCGTGACCGAGGAAGTGCAGCAGACGGTCCCGGTACGGCACGAAGAGGTGCGCGTCGAGCGGGAACCCATCACGGACGCCAACCGGGACGCCGCGATGTCCGGTCCGGACATCGGCGAGGCCGAGCACGAGGTGGTGCTCCACGACGAGCGGCCGGTGACCGAGACCGAGGCCGTGCCGGTGGAGCGAGTCCGTCTGACCACGGAGGAGCGGACCGAGCAGGAGACCGTCCACGGCCAGGTGCGCAAGGAACGGATCGAGGGCAGCGCCGAGGAGATCGACGACGAGGGCGACGGCATGGGGCCGGGGCGCCGCTGAGCGGTCTCCGCACACCGGGTCGGCCGGGGTGCCGGCGGCGGGTTCGCCGCCGGCGCCCTTCGCACGCCGGCCGGCCGGCCGGCCCGGCCCCGAACCGCGCTGGTCAACCGCCTCCGCTGAGCGTCGGCCGGTACGGGTGAGCGGGCCGGAACGGCCGCGGGCCGGGCCGGAGCGGGAAAGTTCGTGAAGTTCTTCACAAGGATTTCGGCCCCTGCGGGGGATCAAAGGGCCCTCGTTGACCCGTCCGAGGGCCGAACTGCCCTTTGAACATGTTCAGAAGCATGATAAGGAGGACCCCGGAGACCCCCTCCGGACGGCCCGCGCGAAGGTCCTCACAGGGGCCCCTCGGCCCCAGAGAGGCAGCTCACGCGGCATTGACAACGATCCGGGCTGCACACTCGCTCCCCGTTGTCACCATGACATGGATCACGCGGGCGGCGGAGGATAGCACACCCCCTCCACAACCTTGTGAAGGGGCGCACGAGGTACCCCCTCGAGGCGGGTGGATACTCGATGGCATGAGCACCACGGAGCGTCCCAGGATCCTCGTAGTAGGCGGTGGGTACGTAGGCCTGTACGCAGCTCGGCGCATCCAGAAGAAGATGCGCTACGGCGAGGCGACCGTCACGGTCGTCGACCCCCGGTCGTACATGACCTACCAGCCCTTCCTCCCCGAAGCCGCCGCCGGCAACATCTCCCCGCGCCACGTCGTCGTCCCGCTGCGACGCGTGCTGCCCAAGGCGGAGGTCCTCACCGGCCGGGTCACCACCATCGACCAGGACCGCAAGGTCGCCACGGTCTCCCCGCTCGTCGGCGAGGCCTACGAGCTGCCCTTCGACTACCTGGTCGTCGCCCTCGGCGCGGTCTCCCGCACCTTCCCGATCCCCGGCCTCGCCGAGCAGGGCATCGGCATGAAGGGCATCGAGGAGGCCATCGGCCTGCGCAACCACGTCCTCGAGCAGCTCGACAAGGCCGACTCCACCACCGACGAGGAGATCCGCCGCAAGGCGCTCACCTTCGTCTTCGTGGGTGGCGGCTTCGCCGGCGCCGAGACCATCGGCGAGGTCGAGGACATGGCCCGCGACGCGGCCAAGTACTACAAGAACGTGTCCCGCGAGGACATGCGCTTCATCCTGGTCGACGCCGCCGACAAGATCCTCCCCGAGGTCGGCCCCAAGCTCGGCAAGTACGGCAAGGAGCACCTCGAGGGCCGCGGCGTCGAGGTCTACCTGTCCACCTCCATGGACTCCTGCGTGGACGGCCACGTGGTGCTGAAGAACGGCCTCGAGGTCGACTCCAGCACCATCGTGTGGACCGCCGGCGTCAAGCCCAACCCGGCCCTCGCCCGCTACGGCCTGCCCCTCGGCCCCCGCGGCCACGTCGACTGCGAGCCGACCCTCCAGGTCAAGGGCACCGACTACATCTGGGCCGCCGGCGACAACGCCCAGGTGCCCGACCTCGTCGGCCGCAAGGCGGGCAACGAGAACGCCTGGTGCCCGCCGAACGCCCAGCACGCGCTGCGCCAGGCCAAGGTCCTCGGCGACAACGTGGTGTCGGGCATGCGGGGCTTCCCGCAGAAGGACTACTCGCACGCCAACAAGGGCGCGGTGGCCGGACTCGGCCTCCACAAGGGCGTCGCGATGATCGTCATGGGCAAGATGAAGATCAAGCTCAAGGGCCGTCTCGCCTGGTACATGCACCGTGGCTACCACGGCCTGGCGATGCCGACCTGGAACCGCAAGATCCGCGTCTTCGCCGACTGGACCCTCGGCATGTTCCTCAAGCGCGAGGTCGTCTCCCTCGGAGCGATCGAGACCCCGCGCGAGGAGTTCTACGAGGCCGCCAAGCCGGCCCCGGTCGCCGCCGCGCCGAAGGCGAAGACCGAGGAGAAGGCCAAGGCCTCCTGACCTCGGCTCCCCGAGCAGTCCGCCGAAGGGCCTCCCGCCATCCGTGGTGCGGGAGGCCCTTCGGCGTGCCCGGCCCCTTCCCGCCGGCCGGGGGGAAGAACGGGCTTTGCCCAGACATGACGCGTGCCGGGGACTGCACCGGGGCGCCGCAGGTGTTTACGTGGTGTCCGGACATGCCGGGATCCTCGTCACGGAGGTGTACACCATGGCAGACGCCGCGCAGCGGCTGCAGGGCCTCTTCGCACAGGTGCTGGGAGCTCCGCTCCCCGTGCGCATCCGCGCCTGGGACGGTTCGCAGGCGGGTCCGCCGGGCGCCCCGACGCTCGTCGTACGCAACCGCCGGGCCCTGCGCCGCCTGCTGTGGAAGCCGGGCGAACTGGGCCTGGCCCGCGCCTGGGTGGCGGGCGAGCTGGACATCGAGGGCGATCTCTACACCACCCTCGACCTGCTCGCCGGCCTGATCTGGGAGCGCGGCGAGGACGCCCGCACCCTCGCCCAGGCCCTGCGCGACCCCGAGGTGCGCGCCGCCGTCCGCGGCCTGGTCCGGCTCGCGGGTCTCCCGCTGCCGCCCTCCCCGCCCCCCGAGGAGGTCCGCAGCCCCCGGCGCCACCTGCACACCAAGCACACCGACCGGCGCGCCATCAGCCACCACTACGACGTCGGCAACGACTTCTACGAGATCGTCCTCGGCCCGTCCATGGTGTACTCCTGCGCCTACTGGCCCGCCCCGGACAGCACCCTGGAACGGGCCCAGCACGACAAGCTCGAACTCGTCTGCCGCAAGCTCGGCCTGACGCCCGGTCAGCGGCTGCTCGACATCGGCTGCGGCTGGGGCTCGATGGCCCTGCACGCCGCCCGCGAGCACGGGGTGAGCGTCGTCGGGGTCACGCTCTCCCAGGAGCAGGCCGCCTACGCCCGCAAGCGCGTCGCCGACGAGGGCCTCACCGACCGGGTCGAGATCCGCGTGCAGGACTACCGCGACGTCCGCGACGGCCCCTACGACGCGATCTCCTCCATCGGCATGGCCGAGCACGTCGGAGCCGACCGGTACCTGGAGTACGCCACCGACCTGTACGGCCTGCTCAAGCCGGGCGGGCGGCTGCTGAACCACCAGATCGCCCGTCGCCCCCGGCGCGACGAGTCGGCGTACAGCGTCGACGCCTTCATCGACTCCTACGTCTTCCCCGACGGCGAACTCCAGCCGGTCGGCGGCACCGTGGCCCAGCTGGAGCGCGCCGGGTTCGAGGTGCGCGACGTGGAGGCGCTCCGCGAGCACTACGCCCTCACCCTGCGCGCGTGGGTGACCCGGCTGGAGGCCGACTGGCAGCGCGCCGTGCAGCTCGCCGGCCCGGGACGGGCCCGGGTCTGGCGCCTGTACATGGCCGCCTCCGCGCTGGCCTTCGAACGCAACCGCATCGGCGTCAACCAGGTCCTGGCCGTCCGGACCCCGGAACCGGGTGCCTCCGGGATGCCGCTGCGCGCCCGCACCTGGGGTGCGCCCGCCCCCGACTGAACCAGTACCACCGGAAAGGGCCGGGTTCCCCGTGTCGGGGAGCCCGGCCCTTCGGCGTGCCGCGGAGCGGCCCGGTCACTCGGCCTTGATCGCGTTCAGCATGTTCAGCCGCGCGGCGTTGCGGGCCGGCCACATCGCGGCCAGGACGCCCACCAGACCGGCCAGCACCAGGAAGATCCCGATCCGGTCCCAGGGCAGGACCAGCGCGTAGCCCGGGATCTGGTCCGCGAAGGTCTCGCCGATCGCCCAGCCGAGGAACGCGCCCAGACCGATGCCGACCACCGCGCCGAACACCGAGATGACGACGGCCTCCAGCCGCACCATCCGCTTCACCCGGCGCCGGTCCAGGCCGATGGCGCGCAGCATGCCGATCTCCTGCTGCCGTTCGAAGACCGACATCGCGAGGGTGTTGACGACGCCGAGCACCGCGATGATCAGGGCCATCGCCAGCAGGCCGTACATGACGTTCAGCAGGGTGTTGATGGCGCCGCCGAACTCGTTGCGGATGTCCTGCTTGTCCATCACGGTGATGGCGGGGTTGTCGCCCAGCGCGTCGATGAGGACCTTCTCGTTCGCCGCGGACTGCCCGCCGTCGAGCTTGACGAAGATCTGCCTGATGGACGGCTTGGTCTCGTGCCGGTCCGCGACCTTCCGGTCGATGAGGACGGGGGAGAGGAACTCGCTGTCCTTGTACACGGCGCCCACCGTCAGCGTGGCCTTCTCCTCGTCGCCGAAGGTGACGGGGAGCCGGTCGCCGGTCTTCCAGCCCCTGCTCTTCGCCGTCTTCTCGGCGACCGCGATCCGGCCGTCGGCGAGGGAGCCCGCACTGCCGCTGACGACGTCGACGGTCAGGACCTTCTCGATGTCACCGGGGGTGACCGCCGAGGCGGACACGAAGTCCTTGCCGTCGAGCTGGAAGTAGACGTCCTGCTGCGGCGAGACCGCGGAGACGCCCTCGGCCTTCGCCAGGGCCGTGAGCGCCGACCGGTCCAGGTCGCCGCCGTTGGCCATGGAGACCATGTAGTCGGCCTTGATGTTGTCGGTGGTCATCTTGTCGATGGCCGTGCCGACGGTGATGCCGAGCACCGACAGACCGGTCACCAGCGTCAGCCCGATGGCCAGCGCGGAGGCGGTGGCGCCGGTGCGGCGCGGGTTGCGGACGGCGTTCTGGCCGGCCAGTTTGCCGGCCACCCCGAAGGGGCCGACGAGCAGCGGACGGACGAGGGCGATCACGGGCCGGGACAGCAGCGGGATCAGGATGATCACGCCGATCAGCGCGAGGAAGGCACCCGCCCCGATGTACATGCGGCCGTCGTCGCCGCCCGTCGAGGCACCCGCCACGATCCCGACCGCGCCGAGGGCGGTGACGGCCGCGCCGATGGAGTTGCGCAGCACCAGCGACTTGGTGGTGGCCACCGCGTGGAGGCTGTTCATGGCCGCCACCGGCGGGATCTTCGCGGCCCGGCGGCCGGGCAGCCAGGCGGCGAGCATCGTGATGAGCACACCCACCGACAGAGCCGCGATCACCGGCGTGACGGACAGGATCAGGGGGCCGTCCGGCATCTTCATGTCGAAGGCGGCCATGCCGGAGCGCAGCCCGACGGCCAGGCCGATGCCGAGGACGAAGCCGACGGCCGAGGCGACCAGGCCCACCAGCGCGGCCTCGGCGAGCACCGAGCGGGTGATCTGCCGGCGGGACGCGCCGACGGCCCGCATCAGGGCGATCTCCTTGGTGCGCTGGGCGACCAGCATCGTGAACGTGTTGGAGATCAGGAAGATCCCCACGAAGAGCGCGATGCCCGCGAAGCCGAGCAGGACCTGCTTGAGGTTGCCCATGCCCTGTTCGATCTGGTCGGCCTGCTTGTCGGCGAGCGCCGTGCCGGTCTGCGCCTCGGCCGAGTCCGGCAGCAGCGGCTTGACCGCGTCCAGGATCTTCGTGTCGTTCGCCCCGGGGGCGGCGGTGACGGTGGCGCTCTCGAAGAAGCCCGGCTTGAGGTACTGCTTCTGGGCGACGGCGGTGTCGAAGAGGACGAGGCTGCCGCCGGCGTTCACGGCGCCGTCCTCGGTGGTGAACACCCCGCTGAGGGTGTACTCCTTCACCGGGCCGTTGGTCGCGACGCGCACCCGGTCGCCGACCTTGTACTCGCCCTTGGCGGCGGACTCCTCGTCCAGGGCGATCTGGTCGTCCTTCACCGGGCCGGAGCCGTCGGTGAACGTGTAGGCGGTGTCCTTGCCGTCCTTGCCGGGGGCGAAGTTCGAGCCCTTGTTGGACCAGCCGACGCCGATCAGCTTCCCGTCGGGGTCGGCGACCCCGGCGAAGCCCTCGACGCGGCCGTACACCCCGGCGACGCCGTCCACGGCGGAGATCCGGTCGAGGACCTTGCCGGACAGGCCCGGGTCCTGCTCGGGGTCGTCCGGGTCGGCGTACGAGGAGACGGACACGGCGACGTCGTCGTAGCTCTTCGCCGACTGGTTGCGGAAGGCGTGGGAGAGGGTGTCGGCGAAGACCAGGGTGCCGGAGACGAACGCGACGCCGAGCATCACGGCGAGCACGGTCATCAGCAGCCGGGCCTTGTGCGCGAGGACGTTGCGCAAGGCGGTACGGAACATGGTGGCGAATCTCAGTCCTGTCGGTCCTGGCGGGGGATCAGCTGGTGCGGCCCTTGGCGTCGAACTGCTTCATGAAGTCGAGGACCGTGTCGGCCGTCGGCCGGTGCATCTCGTCGACGATCCGGCCGTCCGCGAGGAAGACCACGCGGTCGGCGTAGGACGCGGCCACCGGGTCGTGGGTCACCATCACGACGGTCTGGCCCATCTCGCGCACGGAGTTGCGCAGGAAGCCCAGGACCTCGGCGCCGGAGCGCGAGTCGAGGTTTCCGGTGGGCTCGTCACCGAAGATGATCTCGGGCCGGGAGGCCAGCGCCCGGGCCACGGCGACGCGCTGCTGCTGACCGCCGGAGAGCTGGGAGGGGCGGTGGCCGAGCCGGTCGGCCAGACCGACCATGCGGATCACGGAGTCCAGCCACTGCTTGTCCGGCTTGCGGCCCGCGATGTCCATCGGGAGGGTGATGTTCTCCAGGGCCGTCAGCGTCGGCAGCAGGTTGAACGCCTGGAAGATGAAGCCGATCTTGTCCCGGCGCAGCTTGGTGAGCTGCTTGTCCTTGAGGGAGCCCAGCTCGGTGTCGCCGAGGCGCACCGACCCGGAGGAGAAGGTGTCGAGGCCGGCGACGCAGTGCATCAGGGTCGACTTGCCGGAACCGGACGGCCCCATGATCGCGGTGAACTCGGCCCGCCGGAACTCGACGGTGACCCGGTCCAGGGCGACCACCTGGGTCTCACCCTGCCCGTAGATCTTGGACAGATCCGTGGCGCGCGCGGCCACGGCGGTGGCCCGGTCGGCGAGGGATGCGGTGGTCACGGGATGGCTCTCCTGTCGGACGGCTGTGCGGGGAAGGACGTGTTCCATCGTCCGGGTCCGCCGCGGCCGTGTAGTCACCCGCTGTTCCGGTTCCGGGGGGCGACTCGGGTCGGACCCGGGGGCGCGGCGTCATACCTGGGGATGACACCGGACCCCGAAGAGGCCCTCTGGCCGGAACCTGTCGTTCCGGCTGTCCAGAACAGGTGGAGTGCCCTCGTTCCGGCGGTGAAATTCCGTCATTCCGCATACGCCGCTGTCCGTCGCACGCAAGGCTGATGGCAAGTGCGGACGGCGCGTTCCGTGTGCTGATGCACCCTCAGACGTCAATAAAATAAGACAACATCGGTCCGCCCGTCCGCTGTTCGGGGGACGTGTCCCGATAGTCTCGGAACCTCGTTGCGGAGCCCATGGCCTGCCCGGATGGTGGAATGCAGACACGGCGAGCTTAAACCTCGCTGCCCCTTCGCGGGCGTGCCGGTTCAAGTCCGGCTCCGGGCACTTCTTTACTCATTGCGGCTGGCCAGGCCTGTCCAGCCCTTCACTCATTCGTGTCGATGGTGCACCGATGGTGCACGGCCTCTCTAGCTTGCCGTCATGGCGTACGTGAACAAGGCCGGCGAGGTCACCAGCTACCACCTGATCTGGCGGCTGGGCGGCTCCCAGGCGGGCGCTCCGCAGGTCGAACAGTTCGAGCCGAGCGAGGAGGGCCGCGAGGCGGCCGGCGTCTAGCCACCCGCTCGACGACGAGGACCAGGAGGACGAGCCCGCCCCGGTCGGCGACGAGCACGACGGTGAAGAGTGACCAGTCCCCTCGCCATCGGAGAGCTGGGCCACCTCGGCGACACGGAGGTGTACCGGCGGCTCCTGGCTGCCCAGCGCGCGGCCGCACAGAACCTGCTGAGGGACCCGGCGACGCCCGCCCGGGGCTTGGCACCTACCGGATGCGGCCGCTCCTGAAGGTCAGCAGCGAGGCACTGGTGGGGCTGGAGCGCGGCGAGTACGACCGGCTGCTGATCTACACCCCGGCGCGGGTCGGCAAGTCCACGACGGTCGCGGAGTGGTTCCCGTTCTGGTGGCTGCTGCTGGACGGCGAGGACAATGTGGCGATCGCCTCGTACTCGGACGACCTGGCGCTGCGCCGGGGCAAGACGATCCGGCAGTACAGCACCGACTACGGCGGCGAGTACGGGTTGGCGCTGCTGCCCGGGTTGGAGGCGGCGCAGGACTACGACACCAACAAGGGCGGCGGTGTCCGCTCGGTGTCGCGGCGGTTCGTTAACCGGCTTCCCGGTGGACCTGCTCGTGGTCGATGACCCGCACAAGGACCGTGCGGAAGCCGAGTCGAAGAGGATGCGCGACCGGGTGCACGGCTGGTGGTCGTCGGCGGCGCTGAAGCGTCTGCAGCCGGACCGCAACGCGGTGGTGGCGATCCAGACCCACTGGCACGTCGATGACCTCGCGGGGCGCCGGCTGGAGGAGGACGGGCGACTCGAGGACGGTGGCCGCTGGATGGTCGTGCACCTTCCGGCGATCGCTGACCCGGCGAAGTTCGGCCCGGACCCGCTGGGCCGGCGCGAGGGGGACCCGCTGCCGCACCCGAAGATAGCCACGAAGAACCGGCGCAAGCTGCTCGCCTGGTGGCACGACGTCAAGAGCACGTCGACGGTGCGGGACTGGCACGCCCTGTCGCAGGGCGACCCGCAGCCGTCCCAAGGGACGCTCGTCTCCCGGGACCTGCTGCGCTCCATCCGCGACGGCATCACCGTGGTGGAGCCGTAGAGGATCGCCGTGTCGATCGACCCGTCCGGCGGGGGCCGGGACACCGCGGGCATCATCGGCGGGTTCCTCGGCGCCGACAACCGCGTGTGGATCACCGACGACAAGACGCGCGCCATGTCGTCGGCCGAGTGGTCCCGTACAGCCTGCCTGCTGGCGCGCGAGACGAACGCCGGGGGGATCTACGTCGAGTGGAACTACGGCCGCGACAAGTGCACCCTGGCGATCGGCACCGCGTGGCAGGCGCTGCAGGATGAGGGCGCCATCCCCAAGGGCAAGCTGATGCCCGGCATCGACGCGGTCAGCGCCAAGCAAGGCAAGCTCCTTGGGGCCGAGCCCATCGCGCAGCAGATGGTCGAGGACAGGGTGCGGCTGCGCGGGGCGTTCGTCGACCTGGAGAACGAGTGGGCGACGTGGCAGCCCACCGACCCTGACAGGCCTGGCCGTATCGACGCCTCCTGCGTGCTGGTGCACGGCCTGACCCCCGAGGTCAACCACGGCGCGATCGTCCACGCCCCGCTGCCGACCTCGCCGCAGCCCGGCCAGTTCGGGCGCGGCCTGGCCGGGGCCGGCGTCGGCATACGGCAGGCGGATCGGCTCGTGAGCAGCGAAGCGTGATCAGTGACGGCCAGCGGAGGTAGCTCAGCCGGTGGAGCGGGACGGCCCTGCCGAGGGACGCCAGTCCTGGAGCGGGTCGAAGCCGAGCAGCTCGACCTTCCGTTGCCTCGTTGCCGCCTTCGGCACCCACGCCAGGTAAGACGGGTACGGCAGAGCGAGGTGCGCAGCCGGCGGACACTTCATGTAGTCGGCTTTCGGACAGCCATCGAGGTGAGGGCACTCCTCAACGGTCCGGTTGCACAGCTTGCACAGCAGGCCCCGAACCAGGCCGGTGGCGTAGTCGTGATCGACCATCGTACCGGGCAGACAGCCACAGAGGTGGCAGTCCTCGCCGAGGGCTTCGACCAGAGCGGCGCGCAGCCGCCGGACAACCGCAGTCCTGGCGGGGGGCGGGGGCCAGTAGTGGAAGACCCCGTAATCGGAGTGCTGACACCGCTGCTCCTGCGGCACCGCCGATGGCAGCACGCCTTCAGCGGTGGAACAAACGACCCACCGCTGCTGGACTGACCCGTACTCACCGTCAGGCTTGTAACCGCTCACCAGCAGGTCGTCGATCTCCGTCCAGGAACAGAACTGCACGTGCTCCCAGCCCTCGTCTGTGCGGGCCTCGGCGCAGAGCATCCGCTCGCCGCTCATCAGGTGGTAGCGGCCATCGCAACCCAGAACGGCGACCCGGTCAGGAGCGGGTGCGGCTGACCCCGAGAGGTGACACGGCTGACCGGCCCGCTCTCGGACCATGTCGTTGACACCGTCCACACCGAAGTGCGCGAAGTCCCACAGCAACTTCGCACGGCGGTACGGAGGCAGGTCGTCCAGGATCGGCATGAGCGGATCGTGCCGGACTGCACTGACAATCGCCCCGCTCGGAGCGCAGAGCTGCGCTAACGTCGGTCCCTTCGCAGCGACTTATGGGGAGGGCGGGCTGTGCCGCAGCCGAGCACGCAGACGCCGAACTGGTTCGAGAGGCTGCCGCGAACGACTCGCGTCTTCATAGCCGTAAGCGTTCCCGTCGGGTTCGCCTGCATCGGGCTTGGCACCTGGCTCGACTACGTCGACTGGTGGCAGGACCACGGCTACCTCCTGAACCTCTTCTCGGGCATCACCGGTGCCTGCTTCGGCGTCCCCTTTGCCCTCGTGGGACTTGACTACTTGACGAGAAACCAGGTCGAGCACAGGGAGTCCGAGAAGGCCCACGCCCGGGGAGCAGCTGAGGTTGATGGCTTTGTGACGAGTCTGCTCGGCCTGTTCAACGGCCGTGGTCTCGACGACGTGGCGACCCGGAGTCAAGACCTGCTGGTGCAGATCGACGTCATTCGCCGGATGCCGTTGGGCGACCCGAGTCGCGATGATGCCCTCCGCGGGTTTCTCGACGACTTCGGGGAACTGGTTCCAGCTCGTAACGCACTTCGCCGCGAGAATTTCAGGTCCTTCACTCGCTTCAGTGATCAGATCATGGAAGTCCGGTTGTGGAAGACCGCGGTGCGCAGGCAGTGGAACCGGTTGGACACGGCGCGCAGCCAGATGCCCGGCGACTGGATCGACAAGGGCGTTGAAACCGCAGCCCACCAAGCCGTCGAACAACTGTTGGCCGATGGCCGCAACCCATGGAGCGTGCGCACAGCTGATCGCGAGCGGTCTGGAGTCCCGTTGATGCGGCACTTCCTGCTGGACCTGACGGCGATGTGCGAGGCAGCGCAAGCCATGAAAGCCCACCCTCAGTACTTCGGCGGCTGAGGCCGGGCGCACGGCAGGGCGATTGGTAGGTGAGTGCAGATCAGTGCGCTTCGGGGGGCTCGCCGCAGATGTGGCAGATGTCGGGGTTGAGCCATGTGTCATTGAAACGGTGGGTGAAGCCGCCAGGGCCGTCGTATTCGCGTTGCGCCTTCTTCAGGCACTCGCGTCCAGGCCAGCATCGACCGCAGCAATCGTGCGTGGGGATCTTCCAGTCTGCCTTCTTCTTGCACCCCGTATGGCTGCACACGTAGTAGCCACCCCCGTGGTACGTGTACCTGCGCTCCCTCTCCTTCGCCTCCACTGGATCCACCTGGGCTTCAAGTGAAAGTCGGGCCCTGGCCTCGCTAACGCTGGCTACGACGTGGAGGCCAAGTGCAACTGCGATAGCTGCACCCGCCTTGACTCCCGGGTGCAGGCTGGCCCATCCGTCAGCGATGCGACGTCGCAAGGGCTTTGTATAGTCGGCTGCTTGAGATCGTCGTTCAGGCGACGGGGAGTTGCTGGAGGTGCTCGACTGCTCCGCTTGTGCGCAGGTCGAGGCGGGCTCGCCGGCCTCTGGGTCGAGCCGGCGGGGCATGGAGGGGTTCACTCACCTAGACCTATCGCACTCCTCCGCAGCCTGTTTCGCGTTCCCCCGCCTGGCGTGATCGTTGTACGCACGCTACCGGGCATAGGCACACTGGTTTGCGTGAAGATGCCCCGAATTGAGTGCCCTCAGTGTGAGCGGATGAGCCGCCGCGATAGTCGCTGGGCGCCCCGGCAGGGCCGTCTGTGGCGGCATGATCCGACCGAGCGGCCCGAGCTGTTCGGGGACGCCCTCGTGTCCTGCACAGGGTTGCTGGAGATCGTGGACCTGTCCTCGCCGGTGCAGCTGGAGTTCGACGAGCCCGACGAGCCGGCCGAGGTGGAGCCCATGGGCCCGCTGGGGACGCTGGCGATGTTCTGACCGGCTACTCGCCCGGCCGGGTCGGCGTCGGCTGGATCATGCCGGACTGCACTGACAATCGCCGCACTCGGAGCACAGAGTTCTCGGTCTTCCACTGACGCGTTGCCGCGTTCAACGTTCGTTGGTCGGCCTCGACCGCCGTCGTGCTGCTGAACCCGCTGGTGGGGCAGGCCCAGGGGCTGTCCGCACCCCATGCCATCCTGGCGGCGGCAACCCGAAGTTCGTCGGCAAGGGAGACAGCGGACCAATGGCGGTTGAGTACTACTGCGCCGACAGCGAGGACGGCCACCACGTCGACGACCCGTCCGAGGACACCCTGTTCGACCTGGTCAGTGAACTGAACGACGCGGACAACACGTTCATCGTCGTCCAGCCCGACCGGGATGAACCCGCCTGATTCGCCTCGGTGGCCGTTCTCGACGAAGGCGGCTACGAGATCGTCCGCCGGGACACCACCTGCCGCGAACACGAGGTCACCACCGACACCAGCATCGGCCGGATCGCCAGCGACCTCACCACCTGGCTGGCCGCCTGCGACTTCCCCGCACGGCCAGCCCGACAGAACTCGTTCTAAAACACGGCCTAGTCGTGGTGGTGTGCGCGCGAAGGATGGATGCAGTAGGACCAGAAATTGAACTCGCAGACACCTGGTGCTAGTTCTCGGCACTCGAGGTGCACATCGCATCCCTCTCTCTCCGTCGGCTCCTCGGCGAGCAGCTGTCGGCTGATCCCGAAGCTTTCGAAGACCTCGAAGATTCGGGTCAGGGGGAGCGACATCAGCGGCTTGTAATTTCCAGACACCAATCCGCCATCGCGGAAACGAAGGCTGTCTGCGAACTGCTTGTAGTCCTCGTACTCGAGATCTGACAGGGGGCTACGACGACTCTCACGCAGCCGCTTGACGTCCTCGGCGGTGCGGGCAAACCAGTCCTCGTCGCTCGCCAGCAGGGCGCCATACTCCTTCTCGTCCCTGGCCAGTCGGCTCCGGTCGATTCCATTCATCCTCATGATCTCAATGCCTCTCGTGAGAGGAGTGGCAATGTTTCGATGGGTGCCGGCGGTGTGGCGACTCACTGCATGGCGGGTCACTCACCGGCGGCAGACAGCTAATCGTTGAAAGGCTCGTGATGCCGGTGCCGGAACCCCCGTCGGCTTGCACGGCATGGCCTACATATATTCTCGGCGGCCTTGTGCAAGCTCGCACCTTGAGTGGTCTCCGGATGTGAAGGCTTCTTGAGGCGCCGTTCTGGCTGGCTGCCTGCCCGTCAGGCCTGCCGTCTCAAGGCGCTGCCCTGCGGGTCTGGTGCCACCAGTTGAACGGCGACCAGCCGCCGTGCGGGCAGGGGCGCTTCACGCCGCCGATTCCCTCGTCGTCCATGTCGCGCATCCACCAGGCGCGGAGCAGGCCTCACTCGAACGCTGCCGAGCGGGCGGCAGCGTTCGCAGTCCGGCGCCTTGCAGGCCATGAGGGTCGGGCCGACCGTCGTGTGAGGTTCCGCCGGCGTCACGGTCGCGTCAGGTGGACCGTGGGGCTCGGCGGGGTCGGTGGGCTCACGCCCGGGCCCCCGCGCTCGGGGTTGCCGGGACCCGGTGGGCGAGCGGTCGGGGAAGGTGGCGCCGGCGGCCGGGGCATGCGCGAACCCCCGCCGTCCGGAACGCTGACTGCGGCGAGACCGCCGGTGCCGTTCTCCCGGTGCGCGCTTGCTCAAGGTGCGCGGCGCGGACTGTAGCAGACCTGGTATTCGGTGCGTTGACGCACCAAGGAGATCAAAAGCCGTCCCGCAGTGGCCAGTTGCGAAGCACGGTTCGCGTTGAATGTCCTATAATGCGCCGTCGCAACCCCCAAGATCCGAGCAAGGGGTGGACATGATCAGCGCTCTGGAGTTCCTCGTCCTGGCCGCAGCCGCCTACCGCGGCACTCAACTCGTCGTGCACGACTCGATCGCCGACCGGCCACGCGACGCCATCTACAGCTGGCACGCCACGAAGGTCGACAGCAAGATCCGCTCCTCCGCCTCCAAGCTCGTGAGCTGCGTGTACTGCGCCGGTTTCTGGGTGTCCGGCGTCACCCTGCTCGAGGGTCCCGAGGCACCACCATCGACGCCCGGCAAGGCCTGGCGTGGCAGATGTACCCCGCCACCCCCGAAGTGCGGTTCGCCGCCACCTACATGGCTAACGGCATGTTGGGCGCCACCCTGTACGCGGGCCGGCGGGCCGACGACGGCACGATCGAACCCGCCCCTGACGGTCACCGCGCCAGCGAGATCGTGCAGCAGATCGCCGGCGGGCCCGACGGCCAGGCCAAGCTGCTCGGCGCGTTCGGCAAGCACCTCACTGTCCCAGTGAGGGCTGGACCATCGGCCGCCCCAACAGCGAAGTGCTGAACCCGCTCGCCCCCGAGGACGGGCACGACTAGGTTCTGTCTCTTTGGTCAGCGCCGGGTCCAGATGAGGATGCCCGCGAGGTGGAGTGCGGCCTGGTAGGCGATCGCGAGCTTGTCGGTTCGG
>NZ_JBIRHH010000009.1:0-376120 GCF_044328425.1 Streptomyces sp. NPDC017943
GCCCGCCCCCGCCCCCCGACCCCCCGCCCCCGCCGCCCGGCCCCGGCGCCGCCCCCCCCGCGGGCGGGGGCCGGCAGCGGCCGCGCCCCCGGGGGGCGGGCCGGCCCGGGCGCCTTCCGTGCTCCCCCGTACTCCCCCGTACTCCCCCGTGTGTCCCCCGCAGGACCCCCCGTTGCGGTCGCCCCCGGTGCTCCCGGGTGATCCGGACTGCCCGGATCCTCCGGTCGTGCTCCCCCGTGCCTCGCTCCCGCCGGCTCCGCCGGCGGAAGGAGCGGATCGCGGGCCGGCTCCGTTCCGGCGCCCCGTGTCGCCGGTGCCGGAGCCGTGCCCCTCTCCGTGCCTCCACTCTCCCGTCCCGGCAGGTGGCCTCCCATCCGCGCCCGTACTCAACTCCCCGCCTGAGTACGGGTACTCACCCCTGCGCACCTGCCCCCGGAACCCTCCTGGCCGGGTGGGCACGATCGCGTCCGCTCCCGTACGCGCAGGTGGCCGGCAGAAGTCCCCGGAGCTGGGCGGATAAAGTCCCTGGCATGGCACGGATTGCGGTGATCGGCGCCGGGATGGGCGCGATGGCGGCCGCCGCCCGGCTGGCCGTCGCGGGCCACCGGGTGGCGGTGTACGAGCGGACGGACACCTACGGCGGAGCGCTGCGCCGCTTCACACGCGGCGGGTTCTCCTTCGACACGGGCCCCGGTCTGCTGCCGCTGCCCGCCGTCCACCGGGACCTGTTCGTCAAGACCGGCAAGGAGCCGCTGGAGGCGTGCGTCGACCTGGTCCAGGTCGACCCGTCGTCACGGCACGTGTTCGCGGACGGCACCGAGGTGTCCCTGCCGAACGCCTCCCGCGCCGGTGTGGTCGCCGCCCTGGACGAAGGTCTCGGCGCGGGCGCCGGGCAGCGCTGGGGCGACTTCCTGGTCCGGGCGCGCGAGGCCTGGGACCGGACCCGGCGGCCGCTCCTGGAGGAGCCGCTGTGGCCCGACTGGCAGGTGCTGGCCGAGCGCGAGCCCTACCCGGCGGTGCCGCACAAGCGCCTGCTGCGCACCCGCAGGGCCGGCACCCTCGCCGAGGTCGGTGCCTGGGAACTGCGCGACCCCCGGCTGGCCGCACTGCTGGAGAGCCACGCCCTCACGTACGGTCTGGACCCGCGGACCGCGCCCGCGAGCGCGGCCGTCCTGCCGTACATGGAGCACGCGTTCGGCACCTGGTACGTGCGCGGCGGGATGCGGGAGCTGGCGCGGGCGGTGCACGAGCGGTGCCTGGCCCGCAGGGTCGCGTTCCACTTCGGTGCCGAGGTCACCGGTGTGCTGGAGAAGGACGGCCGGGTCGCGGGGATCGAACTGGCCGACGGGACGGCCGTGGAAGCCGATCACGTGGTGGCCGGGGTCTCCCCCGGCACGCTGGACCGGCTGGCGGCGGGCCGGGCGGTGCGCGGCGCGAGCGGGGTGCGCCCGCAGCCGGCGGCGGCCGCGCGGCTGACGCTCCTGCTCGCCCTGCGCGGCGGCCGCCCCGAGGGCACGGCTCACCGCACGGTGGTGCACGCCCCGGACCGCGAGGCCGAGTTGGACGCCCTGTTCGGCCGGGCCGAGCCGGCCGGGCAGCCGACGGTGACGGTTCTGCGGCCGGGCGACGAGCGGGCGGCCCCGGAGGGCCACGAGGCGGTCACCGTCACCGCGACCGTCCCCGCGCGGCCCGACCGCTCCTGGGACGACCTGGCCGCACGGATGCTGGCCGCGGCCGGACGGGCCGTGCCCGGGCTGCGCGAGCGGCTGCTCTGGCAGGAACTGCGCACCCCGGCCGACATCGTGGACGCGACGGGCGCCGAGGGCGGTGCGGTGCCGGTCCCGGCGCTGGCGGCGGCCGGCGGGCGGCTGCTGCACCCGTCCAACACCACCGGCCTGCCGGGCCTGTTCGCCGTCGGCGGCTGGGCGCACCCCGGCGGCGGGCTGCCGCACGCGGGCATGTCGGGTGCGCTGGTGGCCGGTCTGATCGTGGAGGGACCGGGGTTCCGCGGCTCGCAGTGACCTGCCGCCGGGGGCTACGGAAGCGGTACTGCTCTCGGACTCTGGGACTCTCAGAAACGGTACTGCTCGTCGAAGCCGTTCCCCTGCGGCTGCTGCCCGCCTCCCTGGTAGGGATAGGGCTGCTCCGGCGGGAGTTCCTGGCCGTACTCGTCGGTGCTGCGCTGCTGCGGCACCCACACCCCGCCGGGCGGCGTCTCCCCGGTGTAGCTGCCCGAGTACGCGTCCTGCCCGTAGCCCTGCTGGCCGTAGTACTGCTGGTCGCCGTAGCCGGTGTCGTAGGAGGCACCGGCGTAGTTCGACGAGCCGATGTACGGGTCGGAGTAGGCGGCGTACTGCTGCTGGCCGGTGCTGTCGTAGCCCTGCTGCTGGCCGTAGCCCGAGTAGTCGTAGGAGTAGGACTGGTCGGCGCCCTGGGCCGCGTACTGGTCCTGGGGCGGGCCCGGGTAGCCGGTGTCGCCGTAGACGCCGTAGGTGCCGGTGTCGTCGGGCATGGGCTGCGGCTCGTAGACGGCGGTGTGCGCGTCGTCGGCCGCGCGGCCCTGGCGCACCGGGGTGAACACGTCGTCGTGGTCGTCGTCCTGGCCGTAGGCGTCGGTGTCCCGGCTGCGCCCGGCGTCTTCGTCGCCGTAGCCGCCCTCGGCCTCCAGGCCGGAGACCTCCAGGGTCGGCTCCTGGCGTCCGCGCTCACCGCGGCGGCGCTTGCTGCCGCCGAGCACCGGCGCGTTGACCGCCCAGCCGGCCGCGAAGCCGCTGCGGAACGACAGGGTGACGTAGGTCTGCCCGACCGCGAACGCGGCCGCGCCGAGTCCGATCACCACGACCGACGGGATCAGGACACCGACCACGACGCCGAGGAACCCGACGAAGGCCAGCAGCCGCCAGCGCAGCCGCGCCTTGTACTGCAGGAGCACCTCGCCCAGCAGCCACAGCGCGACGATGCCGAACGCGATGTAGAGGACCGCCCAGCCCATGTACGCCCCTCTCCCAGTGGCCGTTACGCAGTGTGTCGTATATCGGTGCGAACGGTCTAGGCCTGCGATGGGTGGTGCAGGCCCAGGTTCTCGTAGATTTCCAGGGTCGCCGTGGAGTTGTTGAGCGTGATGAAGTGCAGCCCGGGCACGCCTTCGGCGAGCAGCCGCGCACAGAACTCCGTGGCGAATTCGATCCCAATGGAGCGTACAGCGGCCGGATCGTCTTGTGCTGTGAGGATCCGCTCTTTCAGGGCGTCCGGGAACGCGGCGTTGGTCAGGGAGCCGATGCGCTCCAGCGTCCGCACACTGGCGATCGGCATGACCTCGGGGATGATCGGGGTCTCGCAGCCGGCGGCCGCGACCCGGTCGCGCAGCCGGAGGTAGTCCTCCGGCTGGAAGAACATCTGCGTGATGGCGTAGTCGGCGCCCGCGCGGCACTTGTCGACGAAGTGGCGGACGTCGGTCTCCCAGTCCGCGGAGCGCGGGTGCATCGCCGGGAAGGCGGCCACGCCCACGCAGAAGTCACCGGAGGCTTTGATCAGTTCGACGAGTTCGGAGGCGTAGGCCAGTCCTCGCGGGTGCGGCACCCAGTCGCCCATGGGGTCACCGGGCGGGTCGCCGCGCAGGGCGAGCATGTTGCGGATCCCGGCGTCCGCGTACTGGCCGATGATGTTGCGCAGGTCGGCCACCGAGTGGTCGACCGCGGTGAGGTGGGCGATCGGCGTGAGGGTGGTGTCGGAGGCGATCGCCTCGGTCGCCTTGACCGTCCCGGCGCGGGTCGAGCCGCCCGCGCCGTAGGTCACGGAGACGAAGTCGGGTGCCACGGCCTCGACCCGGCGCAGCGCGTTCCACAGGTTCCGCTCGCCCTTCGGGGTCTTGGGCGCGTAGAACTCGAACGAGTACGTCGTCTTGCCGGTCGCGAGCATGTCGCGCACGGTGCGGGCGTGGTCCGACCTGATGGATGCGGTGCCGAGGGCCATACCGGCAGGTTAGCCAGGGGCGGGCGGTCCCCCAACCGGGCACGGGATTTTGCACCTTTTGTCCACTTGTTGTCCATCCTTCTGTCCACTCCTTGGACAGAAGGACGGCTCAGGCGAAGGACGCTTCGGACGGAAGGCCGGTTCACCGCTCGCGCAGGCGCTCGGCGAACTCGGCCGCCGCGGCACCCGGGTCACCGGCCTCGGTGATCGCCCGTACGACGACGACCCGCCGGGCGCCCGCGTCCAGGACCTGGTCGAGGTTGCCGAGGTCGATGCCGCCGATGGCGAACCAGGGGCGGTCGGTGCCGAGGCCGGCCGTGTACCGGACCAGGTCCAGGCCGGGGGCGTGCCGGCCGGGCTTGGTGGGGGTCGGCCAGCAGGGGCCGGTGCAGAAGTAGTCCACGCCCTCCTGCCGGGCGGCCGCGGCGGCCTCGGACTCGGCGTGGGTGGAGCGGCCGATCAGCACGTCGTCGCCGAGGACGGCCCGGGCCGCGGGGACCGGGAGGTCGCCCTGGCCGAGGTGCAGGACGTCGGCGCCGGCGGCGTGGGCGACGTCCGCCCGGTCGTTGACCGCGAGCAGCTTGCCGTGCCGGGCGCAGGCCTCGGCGAACACCTCCAGGTGCGCCAGCTCCTCGCCCGCCTCCATGCCCTTGTCGCGCAGCTGCACGATGTCGACGCCCCCGGCGAGGACGGCGTCCAGGAACGCGGGAAGGTCGCCCTGGCGCTTGCGGGCGTCGGTGCAGAGGTAGAGCCGGGCGTCGGCGAGCCGGGCCCGGGCGGTGGTGGCGGCGGTGCCGGTCATACGAGTCCCCCTCGGTTGTCGGTGGCGCGGACCCCACCCGCCTGCCCGCGCGGAGCATGCGGGCGCCGGGGTCCGGTGGTCGGCGCGGACCGCCCCCGCCCGTACGCCGTGGGTGGGCGCGGGCGCGGCGCCCGGCCGGTGGTGCGGGCGGACACGCGCGCCTGCCCGGTGCGCGAGGGCGGGAGGCCTGTGCAGGCCGGTGCGGTCCCGTCCCAGGGGGCGGCCCCGCCCGCCGGGGTCCCGGCCGGGCGTGCGCGTCCCGTGCGGGACCGACCCGGGCACCTTACGCGCAGCCGGCCCGGGTCCGCCCGCCCCGGCCCGTGCGGGGACAGGGTCCGGATCCTCAGAGGGGCCCGTGCGCGGGCACGGCGCGGTCCCGGGCCGTGACCCCGAGGATCACGGCCCCGCACCGGGCGGCTGTCCGGATCCGGCCCCGCTCGCGCGGGGCCGGACGGCCGGCCCGTCGGATCGGGGTCAGACCGCGAGCGCCTGCGCGCGGCGCTTCACCTCCGTGCCGCGGTTCTCGCTGAGCGCCTGCGCCGGGGTGCCGGGCAGGCTGGGGTCGGGGGTGAAGAGCCACTCCAGCATCTCTTCGTCCGTGAAGCCGTCGTCCCGCAGGAGCGTCAGGGTCCCGGTGAGGCCCTTGACGACCTTGTCCCCGTCGATGAAGGCGGCGGGGACGTGCAGCGCGCGGTTCTCACCGCGGCGTACGGCGATGAGCTGGCCCTCCTTGACCAGCTGCCGCACACGCGTCACCTCGACGCCGAACTGCTCGGCGATGTCGGGGAGGGTGAGCCAGGCGGGGACGAGAGCATCGATCTTTGCGTCAATCTCGGTCACGGTGACAAGCCTGCCATCCGCCACCGACAGTCGGAAACCGGCCCGGTCCACCCGGGCGCCCCGGCCCCGTCCACCCGGGCGCTCCGACCCCGCCCACGCAGGCGCCCCGGCCCGCTCCGCCCGGGCCCGGCCCTCAGGCCGTGGCCGCCTTCATCGGCCGGGCCGGGTCCGCCAGCAGCACCCGGTTCATCGGCGTGCCCGACTCGATCAGGCGGCGGCCCTGGGCCAGGTCCCGGGGGCGGCCCACCGCCAGCAGCGCGACCAGCCGCTCGTCCCGCAGCCAGCACGCCGTCCAGGCCGGGCCGGAGGGGTCGCCCCGCCACAGCAGCGCGTCGGCGGCCGCGTGGTGCCCGGCGTACTGCACGAACCGGCCGAACTGCTCGGACCAGAAGTAGGGCACCGGGTCGTACACCGCGGGCGGCTCGCCCGAGGCCCCGCCGACGATGTTCGCGGCGACCGTGCGCGGCCCCTGCAGGGCGTTGTCCCAGTGGTGCACCAGCAGGCGCTCGCCGTAGCGGCCCGAGGGGAAGGAGGCGCAGTCGCCGACGGCGTACACGTCGGGCACGCGGGTGCGCAGGTGCGCGTCGGCGACGATCTCGCCGTGCGCGCCGAGCTCGACGCCGGACCCGGCCAGCCAGGCCGTGGCGGGGCGGGCGCCGATCCCGACGACGACCGCCTCCGCGGGCAGCCGTGAGCCGTCGTCCAGGACCACCGCGCCGGGCTCGACCCGCGCCACGCGCGCGTGGGTGCGCAGGACGGCGCCCGCGTCGGCGTACCAGCGGGCCATCGGCGCGGCGACCTCGGCGGGCAGGGCGTCGGCGAGGGGACGGCCGGCGGCCTCCACGACGGTCACCGAGCAGCCCGCCTCGCGCGCGGCCGTGGCGAACTCCGCGCCGATCCAGCCCGCGCCCACGACCACGATCTCGTGCCGGGCGGCCAGCACCGGCCGCAGCCGCTCGGCGTCGTCCAGGGTGCGCAGCAGGTGCACGCCGGGCACGCCCTGCGCGCCGGGCAGCCGGACCGGCTCGGCGCCGGTCGCGACCACCAGGACGTCGTACGGCACGGGCCCGGCCTCGGTGTCCAGCTCGTGATCGCCGGGGCGCAGGCCCAGCACCTCGCAGCCGAGGCGCAGTTCGATGCCCAGGGCCTCGAAGTCCACGTCGAAGGCGGAGCCCTCGGCCTTGCCGAGCAGGACGGCCTTGGACAACGGCGGGCGGTCGTAGGGCTGGTGGGGCTCGGCACCGATGAGGCTCACGGTGCCGGTGAAGCCCTGTTCGCGCAGGGCGACCGCGGTCTGCACCCCGGCCATGCCCGCGCCCGCCACGACCACGCGCCGCGGCGCGGACGGGCCTGGTTCCTGCGTCTGCTCGCTCACCTGATCACCATAGACACCTGACGTTCCGTCAGTCAGTGCTCCTGCGCCGTGAGCTGCTCCACAACGCTGGTGCCGCTGCCCGGCCCGGACTCCCACTCCCAGGTCTCCTCCAGCCGCACCCGGCCGTCGGGCAGCTCCACGACCGTCGAGACGCAGTGCCCCGAGGCGGTGGTGCCGTCCCGCCTGAGCTGGACGTAGCGGAAGTCGAGCCTGTCACCTTCCCGGATACCCACGAGATGCCCGCGTACGACGTCCCCGCCCGCGTAGTCGGCCCAGATCTCGCCGTCCCGCTCGTGGTAGCGGAACCGGGTGCGGGTCCCCACCTGACCGGGTGCCTGGTCGGCGACCGGGGCGAGGACGAGACCGTCGAGGGATCGGGCCATGGGGGAAGGCTCCCTTACTGCGGTGTGCGGGGTCGGGCTAGGGTGGCCAACGTAGAGCACTCGCGGGAGCCCGGGCGCACCGGGCTGAGAGGGAGGCTGGCGGCCTCCGACCGTACGAACCTGATCCGGGTCATGCCGGCGAAGGGAGGGGCTGGACGCCCATGTCGCGCACGTCCACCACATCAGACGTCCTCGTCGTCGGGGGCGGGATCATCGGCCTGGTCACGGCCTGGCGGGCCGCGCAGCGCGGGTTCGCCACGGCCGTGGTGGATCCCGAGCCCGGCGGCGGGGCCGCCCAGGTCGCCGCCGGGATGCTGGCCGCCGTCACGGAACTGCACTACGGCGAGCAGACCCTGCTGGGGCTGAACCTCGCCTCGGCCCGCCGCTACCCGGAGTTCGCGGCCGAGCTGACCGAGCTGACCGGGCACGACCTCGGCTACCGCCGCAGCGGCACCCTGGCCGTGGCCCTCGACGCCGACGACCGCGCGCACCTGCGGGAGCTGCACGCCCTCCAGCAGCAGTCGGGGCTGGACTCGCAGTGGCTGTCGGGGCGGGAGTGCCGCCGGCTGGAGCCGATGCTCGCGCCGGGGGTGCGCGGCGGGCTGCGGGTCGACGGCGACCACCAGATCGACCCCCGGCGCCTCGCCGCGGCCCTGGTCACCGCCTGTGAGCGGGCCGGGGTGGTCCTGCACCGGGCGTGGGCCGAGCGGCTCACCGTGGCGCGGGACCGGGCCGCGGGTGTGGTCACCGACGACGGGACCGTGCTGGGCGCGGGGCAGGTGGTGCTGGCCGCGGGCAGTCTCAGCGGCCGGCTCGCGGGCGTCCCGGACGAGGTGCTGCCCCCGGTGCGGCCCGTGAAGGGCCAGGTGGTGCGGCTGACCATGCCGGCGCGGCACGGGCCGTTCCTGAGCCGCACCGTGCGCGCGGTCGTGCGCGGCAGCCACGTCTACCTGGTGCCACGCGAGAGCGGCGAGCTGGTGATCGGGGCGACCAGCGAGGAGCTGGGCTGGGACACCACCGTCACCGCGGGCGGCGTCTACGAGCTGCTGCGCGACGCCCACGAGCTGGTGCCGGGCATCACCGAACTGCCGCTCACCGAGACCCGCGCCGGGCTGCGCCCCGGATCCCCGGACAACGCCCCGCTGTTCGGCCCGACGGCCCTGGACGGGCTGCTGCTGGCCACCGGGCACCACCGCAACGGCGTGCTGCTCACACCGGTGACCGGCGACGTGCTGGCGCACGCCCTGGCCACGGGCGAACTGCCCGCCGAGGCCCGCCCCTTCACCCCGGAGCGCTTCCGCGCCGTCACCGCACTCCAGGAGCAGCCCGCGTGAACATCTCCGTCAACGGCGAGCCCCGCCGCGTCCGGCCCGGCACGGCCCTCGACACGGTCGTGGCGTCCCTCACGACCTCGTCCTCGGGAGTGGCCGCCGCCCTCAACGAAACCGTCGTCCCGCGCGCGCAGTGGCCCGCCACGCCCCTGTCCGAGGGGGACCGCGTGGAAGTCCTCACCGCCGTCCAAGGAGGCTGACCATGGCCGACGATCCGTTCGTCCTCGCAGGCACGTCCTTCACCTCCCGCCTGATCATGGGGACCGGCGGGGCGCCCAGCCTGGACGTGCTGGAGCGCTCCCTGGTCGCCTCCGGCACGGAGCTGACGACCGTGGCGATGCGCCGGGTGGACGCCTCCGTGCACGGCTCGGTGCTGTCCGTCCTCGACCGGCTCGGCATCCGGGTGCTGCCCAACACGGCGGGCTGCTTCACCGCGGGCGAGGCCGTCCTCACCGCCCGCCTCGCCCGCGAGGCCCTGGGCACGGACCTGATCAAGCTGGAGGTCATCGCCGACGAGCGCACCCTGCTGCCGGACCCGATCGAGCTGCTGGACGCGGCCGAGACACTGGTCGACGACGGCTTCACGGTGCTGCCGTACACCAACGACGACCCGGTGCTCGCGCGGAAGCTGGAGGACGTGGGCTGCGCGGCGATCATGCCGCTCGGCTCGCCGATCGGGTCGGGGCTGGGCATCCGCAACCCGCACAACTTCGAGCTGATCGTGGAGCACGCGCGCGTGCCGGTGATCCTCGACGCGGGCGCCGGGACGGCCTCGGACGCGGCCCTGGCGATGGAGCTGGGGTGCGCGGGCGTGATGCTGGCCTCGGCGGTGACGCGGGCGCAGGAGCCGGTGCTGATGGCCGACGCGATGCGGCACGCCGTGGAGGCGGGCCGGCTGGCCCATCGGGCGGGCCGGATCCCGCGGCGGCACTTCGCCCGGGCGTCCTCGCCGACCGAGGGCGTGGCGGCGCTGGACCCGGAGCGTCCGGCGTTCCGGTAGGCACGTCCGTCCTTGCGGGGCACGTCACAGGTCCGCTGCAGTCCCGCCCCGAGGACGGCCGGGGGGCGGGGGCTGTCGGTCACGGCTCGTACACTCGCCTGCGTGGACACGACCCTTCAGGACCCCTTGGTCGGGCAGGTGCTCGACGGCCGGTACCGCATCGACGCGCGGATCGCGGTCGGCGGGATGGCCACGGTCTACCGGGCCGTGGACACCCGCCTCGACCGGGTCCTCGCGCTCAAGGTGATGCACCCCTCGCTCGCGGTCGACGGCTCGTTCGTCGAGCGGTTCATCCGCGAGGCGAAGTCGGTGGCCCGGCTGGCCCACCCGAACGTGGTGCAGGTCTTCGACCAGGGCACCGACGGCGCGTACGTCTACCTCGCGATGGAGTACGTGGCCGGCTGCACCCTGCGGGACGTGCTGCGCGAGCGCGGGGCGCTGCAGCCGCGTGCCGCCCTGGACATCCTGGAGCCGGTGCTGGCCGCCCTCGGGGCCGCCCACCGGGCCGGGTTCGTGCACCGCGACATGAAGCCGGAGAACGTGCTGATCGGGGACGACGGCCGGGTGAAGGTCGCCGACTTCGGCCTGGTCAGGGCCGTCGACACGGTGACCAACACCACCGGCACGGTCCTCGGCACGGTGTCGTACCTCGCTCCCGAGCAGATAGAGAACGGCACCGCCGACCCCCGCGTCGACGTCTACGCGTGCGGCGTGATGCTCTACGAGATGCTCACCGGTGACAAGCCGCACGACGGGGACTCCCCCGCCGTGATCCTCTACAAGCACCTGCACGAGGACGTCCCGCCGCCCTCGGCCGCCGTGCCGGGCCTGGCGTACGAGCTGGACGAGCTGGTCGCCTCGGCGACGGCCCGCTCCGCGGAGGTCCGCCCGTACGACGCGGTGGCCCTGCTCGCGCAGGTCCGCGACGGACGCGCCCGGCTCACCGGCGACCAGCTGGACGCGGTGCCGCCGCAGGCGCTGGCGTCGGAGCACGACAACGCCGACGACCGCACGAGCGTGATCCCGCGTGCGCTGACGACACCGCGCCCGGGCTCCTCCGGCCGGGACGGCGCGACGCCCGACGCGGAGCTGAACCGCACCAGCCGTCTGGCGTCCCCGCCGCCGCCCCCGCCGTCTCGGCGCCGGGCGGTGCCGCGCGGCCCGCTGGCGGTCGTCGTGGCCCTCCTGCTCGTGCTGGGCGTGGGCACGGGCGTCTGGTACATCAACTCCGGCCAGTTCACCGAGGTCCCGCCGCTGCTGGCGAAGACCCAGGACCAGGCCGAGGACCGGTTGCGGGACGCGGGGCTGGAGCTGGGCAAGGTCGAGCACGCCCACAGCGACACGGTCGAGCGGGGCCGGATCATCAGCAGCGACCCCCGGACCGGGACGCGCATCCGGGGGAACGACGCGGTGGGCATCACCGTCTCCGACGGCCCCGCGACCGTGCGGGTGCCCGCCCTGGCCGGCCGGAAGCTGGCCGAGGCGCGGTCCTCGCTGAAGGACGACGGGCTGGAGCCCGGCATGGTGACGCGGGCGTTCAGCGAGGACGTGCCGCGTGGCGCGGTCGTCTCCGCGGAGCCGGCGGACGGCACCAAGGTGCGCGCGGGCACGGCGGTGGCGCTCGTCGTCAGCAAGGGCAGCCCCGTCGACGTCCCGGACGTCACCGGCGAGGACCTGGCCGACGCCGAGGCGGACCTGGAGGAGGCCGGCCTCAAGGTGAAGGTCGCCGAGAAGCAGGTCACCTCCGCCGAGTTCGACAAGGGCGAGGTCGCCGGGCAGAGCCCGAAGGCCGGCGGCCGGGCGGCCGAGGGCGACACGGTGACGCTGACGGTGTCCAAGGGGCCCGAGATGGTCGAGGTCCCGGACGTGGTGGGCGACAGCGTCGACGACGCCACCCGCGAGCTGGAGGAGGCGGGCTTCCAGGTCGACGAGGACCGCGGGCTGCTCGGCCTGTTCGGCGACACCGTCGAGGGCCAGTCCGTCGAGGGCGGCGAGCGCGCGCCCAAGGGCTCGACGATCACGATCAAGATCAGGTGACGGCCGCGGGCGCGGGGCCCGCGGCCGGGACGGGGCCGCGGGCATGACACCCTGAACGGGTGATTCCTCAGCTGTCCGGCCCGTCCCGCAACCCCGTGGGCGGCCATGTCCCCGTGGCCGGCGGTCTCCACCGCGTCGGCCTGTCGTACGCCCGTGAACTGGCGGCGGAGGCCGTGCAGGTCTTCGTCGCCAACCCCCGCGGCTGGGCCACCCCGGCCGGGAACCCCCAGCAGGACGAGGCGTTCCGCGCGGCCTGCGAGGCCGGCGGGATCCCGGCGTACGTGCACGCTCCCTATCTGATCAACTTCGGCTCGCACACCGAGGCGACCGTCGAGCGGTCCGTGGAGTCGCTGCGGCACTCGCTGCGGCGCGGGCGGGCGATCGGCGCGCGGGGCGTGGTGGTCCACACGGGCAGCGCCACCGGTGGCCGGGAGCGGCCGGTGGCACTGCGGCAGGTCCGGGAGCACCTGCTGCCGCTGCTGGACGAACTGACCCACGAGGACGACCCGTTCCTGCTGCTGGAGTCGACCGCCGGCCAGGGTGCCTCGCTGTGCTCGCGGACCTGGGACTTCGGCCCGTACTTCGCGGCGCTGGACGCCCACCCGAAGCTGGGCGTGTGCCTGGACACCTGCCATGTGTTCGCCGCGGGGCACGACCTGACCGGCCCGGACGGGATGCACCGGACGCTGGACCTGCTGGTGGACACGGTCGGCGAGGGCCGGCTGAAGCTCATCCACGCCAACGACTCCAAAGACGTCGCGGGCGCGCACAAGGACCGGCACGAGAACATCGGTGTCGGCCACATCGGCGAGGACCCGTTCCGCGCGCTGATGACCCATCCGGCGACCGAGGGCGTGCCGCTGGTCATCGAGACGCCGGGCGGCAAGCAGGGGCACGCGGCGGACGTGGAGCGGCTGAAGAAGCTGCGCGACGGCTGACGCGGCCGCGCGACGGCTGCCGCGGCCGCGCGACGGCCCAAGGATGGGCGGCCGGCCGTCTCAGAGCCCGGGGCCGTCCCCCGGTTCCTCCTGGTAGGAGTAGCGCTGCTCGCGCCAGGGGTCGCCGATGTTGTGGTAGCCGCGCTCCTCCCAGAAGCCGCGCCGGTCGGCGGTCATGTACTCCACGCCGCGCACCCACTTGGGGCCCTTCCAGGCGTAGAGGTGGGGCACGATCAGCCGGACCGGGAAGCCGTGCTCGGCGGTGAGCAGCTCGCCGTCCCTGTGGGTGGCGAACACGCTCTGCTCGGAGGCGAAGTCGGCCAGCCGCAGGTTGGAGCTGAACCCGTACTCGGCCCACACCATCACGTGCGTGACGTCGTCGGCGGGCGGTGCGAGGTCGAGGATCGTGCGGGCGGGGATGCCGCCCCACTCGGCGCCCAGCATGCTGAACTTGGTGACGCAGTGCAGGTCGGCCACCACGGTGGTGTGGGGCAGGGCCGTGAACTCCTCGTGCGTCCAGCAGTGCTTGCCGCCGGCGGCGGTGGCGCCGAAGACCCGGAACTCCCAGCGCTCGGGCCGGAACTTGGGGACGGGGCCGTAGTGCGTGACCGGCCAGCCGCGCTGTACGCGCTGTCCCGGGGGCAGCGCCGGCTGCGCCGCTCCTGCCGAATCGCGCCCTTCTCCCGATTCGTGTCCCAGCGGCTGACCCATGACTCCATCCTGACAGACCCGCGGTGATGCCCCTGACCGGGGCCACTCCATACGCGGACGAAATGGACTAAGCATGCCCTAACTTACTAAGTGAACACTTACTGGACGATCTTCGCCCTCAGTGGAATCATGCGGCGCACGTGCCAGTCCCACGCGTGGAAGGAGCCTCTGCGATGCAGGGCGACCCCGAGGTCCTCGAATTTCTCAACGAGCAGCTGACCGGCGAGCTGACGGCGATCAACCAGTACTGGCTGCACTACCGGATCCAGGACAACAAGGGCTGGACCAAGCTCGCCAAGTACACGCGTGAAGAGTCCATCGACGAGATGAAGCACGCGGACAGGATCACCGAGCGGATCCTGATGCTGGACGGCCTGCCCAACTACCAGCGGCTGTTCCACGTACGGGTCGGCCAGACGGTCACCGAGATGTTCCAGGCGGACCGGCAGGTCGAGGTCGAGGCGATCGACCGCCTCAAGCGCGGCATCGAGGTGATGCGCACCAAGGGCGACATCACGTCCGCGAACATCTTCGAGGACATCCTCGCCGACGAGGAGCACCACATCGACTACCTGGACACCCAGCTGGAACTCATCGAGAAGCTGGGTGAGGCGCTGTACCTCGCGCAGCAGATCGAGCAGCCGAGCTGAGCCCTGCCGTCAGGCGGCGTCTTCCAGTTCCGACAGGACCGGCTCACCGCGGTCGGCCAGGTCGCGGCGCGGGCAGGTGCCCCGGCCGAGGATCGCCTGGATCCGGCGGACGCACGACCCGCAGTCCGTGCCCGCCTTGCAGGCGGAGGCTATCTGGCGGGGCGTGCAGGCGCCGCCGTCCGCGTGCTGCTTGACCTGCTGCTCGGTGATGCCGAAGCAACTGCAGACGTACACGCGGTCCACCTCCCGACGGGATCTGAGTGCCGTCCCCGTGATCGGTGAGGCAAACCTAACCTTACCCGCCGCCCCGGGAGCACGAAAGCAGTGAGGGGCGCGGATCGTGTGATCCGCGCCCCAGTGCTTGCCCCGGTGACGGGCAGGCGGACCGCTACTGGTCCCGGTACATCTCCGCCACGAGGAACGCCAGGTCCAGCGACTGGCTGCGGTTGAGCCGCGGGTCGCACGCCGTCTCGTAGCGCTGGTGCAGGTCGTCGACGAAGATCTCGTCGCCGCCGCCCACGCACTCGGTCACGTCGTCGCCGGTGAGCTCCACGTGGATGCCGCCCGGGTGGGTGCCGAGCGCCTTGTGGACCTCGAAGAAGCCCTTCACCTCGTCGAGCACGTCGTCGAAGCGGCGGGTCTTGTGCCCGGAGGCCGCCTCGAAGGTGTTGCCGTGCATCGGGTCGGTCACCCAGGCGACGGTGGCACCGGAGGCGGTGACCTTCTCGACCAGCTCGGGGAGCTTGTCGCGGACCTTGTCGGCGCCCATGCGCACGATGAAGGTCAGCCGGCCCGGCTCCCGCTCCGGGTCGAGGCGCTCGATGTACTGCAGCGCGTCCTCGGCCGTCGTGGTCGGACCCAGCTTGATCCCGATGGGGTTGCGGATCTTCGAGGCGAACTCGATGTGCGCGTGGTCCAGCTGCCGGGTGCGCTCACCGATCCACACCATGTGGCCGGAGACGTCGTACAGCTGCCCCGTGCGCGAGTCGACCCGGGTCAGGGCCGACTCGTAGTCGAGCAGCAGCGCCTCGTGCGAGGCGTAGAACTCGACCGTCTTGAACTCCTCCGGGTCCGCCCCGCAGGCGTGCATGAAGTTGAGCGCCTGGTCGATCTCGCGGGCCAGCTGCTCGTAGCGCTGCCCCGACGGGGACGACCTCACGAAGTCCTGGTTCCAGGCGTGCACCTGGCGCAGGTCGGCGTAGCCGCCGGTGGTGAAGGCGCGCACCAGGTTCAGCGTGGAGGCGGAGGCGTGGTACATCCGCTTCAGCCGCTCGGGGTCCGGGACGCGGGCCTCTTCGGTGAAGTCGAAGCCGTTGACGGAGTCACCGCGGTAGGTCGGCAGGGTCACGCCGTCGCGGGTCTCGGTCGGCTTGGAGCGCGGCTTGGAGTACTGGCCGGCGATGCGGCCGACCTTCACCACGGGCACGGACGCCGCGTACGTGAGCACCGCGCCCATCTGCAGCAGCGTCTTGAGCTTGTTGCGGATGTGGTCCGCGGACACCGCGTCGAAGGCCTCGGCGCAGTCGCCGCCCTGGAGGAGGAACGCCTCTCCCTTGGCGACGGACGCCATCCGGGCGCGCAGCTGGTCGCACTCGCCCGCGAAGACGAGCGGCGGATACGACTCGAGGTCCGCGATCACTGCGCGCAGAGCCTCGGTGTCGGGGTACTCGGGCTGCTGCGCCGCGGGCAGGTCTCGCCAGGTGTTGCCAGCAGTCGCGCTGGTCTTAGCGTTCACGGTCACGCACTCAACCCTACGGGGTCGGCACGGGCCTCCCGACCGGTGACCAGCAAATGAGACACGGGGTACACCCCTCGGACGTGGGGTAGGGTGCGGGGCATGTTCGCGCACTCGATCCAGACCTGGTGGTGGACCGCTCATCCGGCGGCCCGCTGACTGCGCGTATCCCAGACTTCGCGAAGGCCGCCCGAGGGGCGGCCTTCGGTGTTCCCGGGGTCCGTTCCTCTCCCTCTGACGTTCCCCGAGAAGGAGCACGGACCATGAACCTGCTCGGCTTGCCGGACGACCCCCGTCCGTTCGCCCTGCTGCGCCGCCGCACCCCGGGCCACGACCACGACCTGGTCGAGGTGCTGATCGGCCCCGTCACCGCCCATGAGCGACTGGCCGACCTGCCCGCCGAGAGCCTCGCGCTCGTGCCGTTCCGGCAGATCCGCGAGCGCGGCTTCGACGTCCGCGACGACGGCACACCCCTGCTGGCCCTCACGCCCGAGGAGACGTACACCGTCCCGCTGGCCGAGGCGCTGGAGCAGCTCCCCGCGCACGACGTCCGGGTCCGCGACGGGGGCTTCGACGTCGACGACGACGCGTACGCGCGGATCGTCGGACGGGTGCTGGAGGAGGAGATCGGCCGCGGCGAGGGCGCCAACTTCGTCATCCGGCGGACCTACGAGGGCGAGATCCCCGGGTTCGGCAGGGCGGACGCCCTCGCGCTGTTCCGGCGGCTGCTGGAGGGCGAGCGGGGCGCCTACTGGACGTTCGTCGTGCACACCGGAGAGCGGAAGGGGCCCGAAAGGCCTTCCGCGGAGGGGCGGCGGTGGGAGACGGGTGGGCGCACCCTGGTCGGGGCCAGTCCCGAGGTGCACGTGCGGATGTCCGGCGGCACGGTCGTCATGAACCCGATCAGCGGCACCTACCGCTATCCCGCCGGCGGCCCGACCCCGGAGCACCTGCTGGACTTCCTCGCCGACGGCAAGGAGATCGAGGAGCTGTCGATGGTCGTCGACGAGGAGCTCAAGATGATGTGCACCGTCGGCGACCGGGGCGGGGTGGTGGTCGGACCCCGGCTGAAGGAGATGGCACATCTCGCCCACACGGAGTACGAGCTGCGCGGCAGGTCGACGCTGGACGTGCGGGAGGTGCTGCGGGAGACCATGTTCGCGGCGACCGTCACCGGCTCGCCGGTGCAGAACGCCTGCCGGGTGATCGAGCGGCACGAGAGCGGCGGGCGCGGGTACTACGCCGGGGCGCTGGCCCTGATCGGCCGGGACGCGGGCGGGGCCCAGACCCTGGACTCCCCCATCCTCATCCGCACCGCCGACATCGACGCGGACGGGCGGCTGCGGGTGCCGGTCGGCGCCACCCTCGTGCGCGGCTCGGACCCGGCGGGCGAGGTCGCGGAGACCCACGCCAAGGCGGCGGGCGTGCTGGCGGCGCTGGGCGTACGTCCCTCGCGGCCGCGGGCGGAGCACTCCGGCGCCCGCCTGGCCGACGACCCGCGCGTGCGGGCCGCACTGGACGGACGGCGGGCGTCCCTGGCGCCCTTCTGGCTGCGCATGCAGGAGCCCGCGCAGGAGCCGGCCGGGCACGCCCTGGTCGTCGACGGCGAGGACACCTTCACGGCGATGCTCGCGCACGTGCTGCGCTCGGGCGGACTGCGGGTGAGCGTGCGGCGGTACGACGAGCCCGGGCTGCGGGAGGCGGTGCGGGGACACGAGGGGCCGGTGGTGCTGGGCCCTGGACCGGGGGATCCGTCCGACCCGGCGGATAGGAAGATGCGGTCGCTGCGCGCCCTGACCGCCGAGGTGGTCCGCGCCGGGCGGCACGGCGTGCTCGGTGTCTGCCTCGGGCACGAACTGATCGCCGCCGAGCTGGGGCTGCAGATCGTCCGCAAGGACGTGCCGTACCAGGGGGCGCAGACGGAGATCGAGCTGTTCGGACGGCACGAGACGGTCGGCTTCTACAACAGCTTCACCGCGCGCTGCGACGACGGGGCGGCGGCCGGGCTCGCGGCCCGCGGGGTGGAGGTGTGCCGCGCCGCGAACGGGGAGGTGCACGCCCTGCGCGGGCCGGGCTTCGCCGGTGTGCAGTTCCACCCCGAGTCGGTGCTGACGCTGAACGGGGCGCGGATCGTCCGGGAGCTGATCGGGCAGCTGCGGGACACCGGCGCGCCCTCGCGGTGACGCCCCCCGGTACGGCGCGGACCGGGTGACGCAGACGCGGACCGGGTGACGGACCGGCCGGGCCCGCGGGGTCCCGGCCGGTGGGGGCGTCACTCGTCGTCGAGGCCGCGTTCGATCGCGTACCGGACCAGCTCCACGCGGTTGTGCAGCTGGAGCTTGCCCAGGGTGTTCTGGACGTGGTTCTGCACCGTGCGGTGGGAGATGACCAGGCGCTCGGCGATCTGCTTGTAGCTCAGACCCTTGGCGACCAGGCGCAGCACCTCGGTCTCGCGCTCGGTGAGCCGGGGCGCCTTCGGCTCGTCGGTGTCGGGCGCGGGCGCGGGCTCCGAGGCCAGGCGGCGGTACTCGCCGAGGACCAGACCGGCCAGGCCCGGGGTGAAGACGGGGTCGCCGGCCGCGGTGCGGCGGACCGCGTCCTGGAGTTCCTCGGTGGAGGCCGACTTCAGCAGATAGCCGGTCGCGCCGGACTTCACCGCCTCCAGCACGTCGGCGTGCTCGCCGCTCGCGGACAGCACCAGCACGCGCAGGGCCGGGTCGGCGGCCACGACCTCCTTGCAGACCTGGACGCCGGGCTTGCCGGGCAGGTTCAGGTCCAGGACGAGGACCTGGGGCGCGGCGGCCCGGGCGCGGCGCACGGCCTGGTCGCCGTCGCCCGCGGTGGCGACCACGTCGAAGCCCGACTCGGCCAGGTCGCGGGCGACGGCGTCGCGCCACATGGGGTGGTCGTCGACCACCATCACCTTGATCGGGTCCCGTCCGTCCCCGGTGCTCGACGTCATCGCCGCTCCGCCTTCCCCCGCGTGTCCGCCACGCTCTTCGGTACCTTCAACTCGACTTCCGTGCCCTGCCCCGGCACCGAGATCAGCTCGGCGCTGCCGCCGAGGTCGCGCAGCCGGCCGCGGATCGACTGGGCGACGCCGAGCCGCCCCTCGCCCTCGGCCTGGGCGAGCCGCCCCTCCGGGATGCCGGGCCCGTCGTCCCGGACGGTGACGATCACCTCGTCGGGTTCGTCCTCGACCAGGATCCAGGCGCGGGCGTCCTCCCCCGCGTGCCGCCGGACGTTGTCCAGCGCGGCTCCGACCGCCGCGGCGACCTCCCGGGCGGCGGCGGGCGCGAGGAGCACCGGGGCGCCGGGCTCGGCGAGGCTCACGGTGGCCCTGGCGTACGGCGCGAGCAGGGCGCGCAGGTCGGCGGGCCCGTCGTCGGGCTCCTCCTCGACGGCCCGGACGAGCGCGCCCTCGGCGGCGTCCTCCGAGACGCGGGAGACCGGCACCAGCCCGCCGGAGACGAGGGTGCGCAGCGCGACCTCCTGCTCGCCGGCCATGCGGCCCAGCTCGGCCGCCTCGCCGCCGATCACCGCGCCCCGGCGCTGCACCATCGCCAGCACCTGCAGCACGCTGTCGTGGATGTCCCGGGCGAGGCGCTCCCGCTCGCGGGTGGCGGCCTCGATCTCCAGGGCGCGGGCGAGGGTGCGCTCGGAGGCGCGGGCCACCTCGACGACGTAGCCGATGGCGACGGACGCGATGATGACCAGCACGACGTTGTGGACGGTGTCGCGGGCCGGGCTGCCGCGCTCGGCCAGGTTGGCCACGGCCACCAGGGAGGAGGCCAGGGCCGCCCAGCGCCAGCCGCCCTTGAGGGCGAAGGCCAGGACGGCGCCCGCCGTCCAAATCGACGGCAGGGTCGGGCCGCCCGCCTGGACCCTCTCGTGCGCGTCGGCGACGGGCGTGAGCAGGATGCCGGTGAGGGCGACGGTCAGGTCGGCGGCCAGGAACCCCCGGGTGCAGCGGGCCGCGTTCGCGACCCGGGTCAGCGTGGCCAGGGTCCACCCGGCCAGCACCACGTAGTAGCCGACGGCGATCCAGGGGCGCGGGAACTCGTCGTGGGCGGTGGCGAACAGGCCGATGGCGTACAGCATCGTGAGCACCCGGTAGGCGGTCAGCGCCCGCCACAGCGGCTGCTCGACCGACATCCTCATGACACGCTCGCGCCTGGCCATCTCCCCCACCCCCGGCCCGGGCCCCGGCTAGGGCTCGGTGCGCTGCTCCGACTGCTTTTCCTTCTCGGCCTGTTCCTTCTCGGCCTTGGCGAGCGCGGCCCGGGCGGCCTTCCCGGCCTCCTTCTCCGCCTTCGCCGCCTCGGCGAGCTGCCGCTTCATGGCCGTGGCGTACATGTCGACGTACTCCTGGCCGGACAGCTTCATGATCTCGTACATGACCTCGTCGGTCACCGCGCGCAGCACGAACCGGTCGTGCTCCATGCCCTGGTAGCGGCTGAAGTCCAGGGGCTTGCCGATGCGGATGCCGGGCCGCATCAGCTTGGGCATCACCTGGCCGGGCGGCTGGATCTTCTCCGTGTCGATCATGGCGACGGGGACGACGGGCGCGCCGGTCGCGAGGGCCACGCGCGCGAGGCCGCCGGGCTTGCCCCGGTACAGCCGGCCGTCGGGCGAGCGCGTGCCCTCGGGGTAGATCCCGAACAGCTCACCGCGCTCCAGCACCTCGATGCCGCTCCTGATGGCGGCCTCGCCCGCGCCGCGCGCACCGGAGCGGTCCACGGGCAGCTGGCCGACGCCCTTGAAGAAGGCGGCCGTCAGCCGGCCCTTGACCCCGGGCGTGGTGAAGTACTCGGCCTTCGCGATGAAGGTGACCTTGCGGTCCAGCACCGCGGGCAGGAAGAACGAGTCCGAGAAGGACAGGTGGTTGCTCGCCAGGATCGCGGGGCCCTCGGCGGGAATGTGCTCCAGACCTTCCACCCAGGGCCTGAAGGCGACCTTCAGCGGTCCCCCAACAGCGACCTTCATCGCGCCGTACAACAACCGAGTGCCTCCTGTAGGTATCGGTCAGACCTTAACCCGGAGTGCCGTCAAAGGCGCCGACGGCCCTGGTCGGTGTCAGTGCGGTCGCGTACGGTGAAGGTCCCGCGAACGCCGTGCGACCCCTTCCATGACGTTCCGTGACATCAGTGATCGTGTCCGTCCCTTCTCACGACCTGGAGGCCGAAGGTGCCGGTCCTCGCCGGAGCCGAGCCGTTCCACCACGAGGGCGGGGAGGTCGCCGTCCTCCTCTGCCACGGCTTCACCGGATCACCGCAGTCGCTGCGCCCCTGGGCGGAGCACCTCGCCGAGCACGGCATGACCGTCTCCCTGCCGCTGCTGCCCGGGCACGGCACGCGCTGGGAGGACCTGCGGATCACCGGCTGGCAGGACTGGTACGCCGAGGTGGACCGCGCCCTGCGCCTGCTGTGCGAGCGCCGCGAGAAGGTCTTCGTCGCCGGTCTGTCGATGGGCGGCGCCCTGGCCCTGCGGCTGGCCGCCAAGTACGGCGACGCCGTGAGCGGTGTGATGGTCGTCAACCCGGCGAACAAGGTGCACGGGCTGGCCGCGCACGCGCTGCCGGTGGTCCGCCACCTCGTCCCGGCGACGAAGGGCATCGCGAGCGACATCGCCAAGCCGGACGGCAGGGAGCTCGGCTACGACCGGGTGCCGCTGCACGCGGCGCACTCCCTGCGGCAGTTCTTCCGGATCGTCGACGGCGAGCTTCCCCAGGTCACCCAGCCGGTGCTGCTGCTGCACAGCCCGCAGGACCACGTGGTGCCGCCCGCCGACTCGGCCCGCATCCTCGGCCGCATCTCGTCGACGGACGTGCGGGAGGTCCTGCTGGAACAGAGCTACCACGTCGCCACGTTGGACCATGACGCGGACCGGATCCACGAGGAGAGCCTCGCGTTCATCGGCCGGCTCGCGTCCGGCCCCGTCCAGGAGTCCGGTCTCGGCAAGGAAGGGACGACCGCAGGTGGCTGAGAACGACTCCGACCGCGAGGGCCGGGAGCCGGACGAGAAGGGTGTCCCCTTCGACGAGGACGCCGCGTGGGCCGCGATCGTCGCCGGGTACGGCGAGGAGCCGCCGGACCCGCCCGGCGCGAAACCCTTCAAGCCGGTGGAGGACCTGGCGCTGCTGGAGGCCGGCACCAACGACGACCGGGTGGAGACGGCCGGGGCCGCCGGTGAGGCGGTGAAGCCCGCCGAGCCGGAGGAGAGCGACCGGCCCGCCGAGAAGCCGGTCAAGCCGCTCGGCGGCTCGGTCTCCTTCGCGCCCGGCGTCGGCCCGCGCGACTACAGCGTGCCCGAGCCCGCCGAGGAGGACTTCGACGAGGACGACGAGGGCCACTTCGTGCCGCCGGAGCCGCCTCCCCTGCCGACCGCCGACCCCACGGCGAAGTTCGCCTGGCTCGGCGTGCTGGGCGGCCCGGTGCTGCTGCTGCTCGCCGTGCTGCTCGGCTGGGAGATGACCTGGTGGCTGGCCACCCTGGGGATCGGCGGCTTCCTCGGCGGCTTCGCGACGCTGGTGGCCCGCATGCGCACGGACGACGAGGACGACGACGACCCCGGGCGCGGGGCGGTCGTCTAGCCGGCGGGCACCCTGAGGGCGGCCAGGACCGGGAGGTGGTCCGTGGCCGCCCTCAGGTCTGCGTCCGTCACCCCGGACAGCGCCGACGGCACGCCGCAGCCGAGCACCTCGATGCCGCCGGTCGCGAAGATCGCATCGATGCGCTGGTAGGGGTCGTGGGGGGTCCAGGTGTGCTCACCGCCCCAGGGCGCGGCCGCCCGGCAGTCGGTCAGCCGCCCGGCCAGGCGGCGGAAGGCCGGGCCCTCGGGCCGTTCGTTGAGGTCGCCACCGGCGATCGCGTGCTCCACGCCCATCCCGGCGAGCCGGTCCAGCAGCATGCCGGACTGCGCGTAGCGCTCGTCCTTCTGCAGGGACAGGTGGCAGCTGAGCACGCCCAGGCGGGTGCCGGCGATCCGGACGACGGCGGTGGCGAAGCCGCGGCGGTGCAGTCCGGGAGTGGGGGGCAGCAGGACGTCCTCGGTGCGTTCGACGCCCACCCGCAGCGAGCCGAGGATCGCCGGTCCGGTGGTGGTGGCGCCGCCGGTGACCATCACCAGGTCGCAGGCGCGGGCCAGCCGGGCGAGCTTCTTGCGCCAGCGGACGAAGCGGGGGGCTTCCTGGAGGAGGACGAGATCGGGCTCGCACGCCCGGATGACGCGGACGAGGGCGTCCGTGTCGTCGCGCAGGGAGCGGATGTTGTAGCTGAGGACCCTGATGACCGCGGAACCGTCGGGTTCCGTACGGGAGTTGGGGAGCAGCGGCATGTGATCAATTTACGCCTCATGGCGCGGGGCGCGGGGTACGTGCGCGCGTGCCGGTTGTTCGTGGCTCGTCGCGCAGTTCCCCGCGCCCCCGAAGACGAAATGCAGGGCGTCACATGATCGGGTCGGGTTCCCTCGCCAGGTCGGCCGCGCCCACCAGGCCGGCCTTGTTGCCCAGTTCCGCCGCGCGGACCTCGGCCACGGGACGCCAGTTGCCGCCCACGAGCCAGCGCTTGTAGGACTTGCGGATCGGTCCCAGGACCAGCTCGCCCTCGTCGGACAGACCGCCGCCGACGATGAACGCCGAGGGGTCGAAGAGGGAGGCGAGGTCGGCGAGCCCCGCACCGACCCAGCGGGCCAGTTCGCGGTACGAGTCGACGGCCACGCGGTCGCCCTGGCGGGCGGCCATGGAGATGTGCTTGCCCTCGATGCCGTCGGGCGTGCCGTTGCCGAGCCCCAGCAGTATCTCGGCGTTCTCCGGAGTGGCGTTGGCGCGCTGCTTGGCGTACCGCACGAGCGCGCGGCCCGAGGCGTACTGCTCCCAGCAGCCCTGCGAGCCGCAGCCGCACAGCAGGCCGTCCGGCACCATGCGGATGTGGCCGAACTCGGCGGCCACGCCGAAGTGCCCGCGGCGCAGCTTGTTGCCGATGATGATGCCGCCGCCGAGGCCGGTGCCCAGCGTGATGCAGATGACGTTGCGGTGGCCCTTGCCCGCACCGAACTTGTACTCGCCCCAGGCTGCGGCGTTCGCGTCGTTCTCGACGACCACGGGGAGGCCCGTGCGGGCCTCGACCTTCTCCTTGAGCGGCTCGTTGCGCCAGTCGATGTTGGGCGCGAAGTAGACCTCGGAACGCTGCCGGTTGACGTATCCGGCGGCGCCGATGCCCACGCCGACGATCTCGTGACCGACGCGCGCGCCGTCCACCGCCGAGGCGATGGCGTCCACGATGCCCTCGGGCGTGCCCGGGGTCGGCACCGTGTGCGTCGAGAGGATGTTGCCTTCCTCATCGACCACGCCGGCCGCGATCTTCGTGCCGCCGATGTCGACGCCGATGGTGAGTCCCATGAATCCCTCAGTTTCGGTCGAGCCCCGCTACGGCCAACGGTACCCGAGGCCCTGACCCCCGGTCGGCGGTCGTCCGCGAGCTGGGCAGGGCGCGGTGGCGGCTCCAGGGGGCCGCTCGTTCCCGGAACGGGGGATTCAGTCCAGGTCGATGCGCTCGCCGGGGCCGTCGTCGCCGCCGCGGTCCGGTCGTTCGCCCTGGTCACGCGGGTCGCCCTCGGTGTCGCGGCCGGTCCAGCGCCGCTCCTGGCCCTGGACGGCGGTGCGGTAGGCGGCCAGCAGTTCGTTGCCGGCGGCGGCCAGGTGGTCGAAGACGTCCGGGTTGCGCTCGATGACCGGTTCCACGGCGGACCGGGCCTGCTCGACGACCTGCCGGACGGCCTGCTGGGCCGCCGGGCCCGCGAGTGCGCCGAGCAGCGGGGACCGGACGCCCGACAGCTTGTCCGCGACGGCGTCGACGAGCTTCTTCAGCTCCTCGGCCGCGGAGCCCGGGGGCGTGCCGTGCTGTGTGCGGCGGCGGGCCTTCTCCGCTTCGAGGTCCTCGGCGCACGCCCTCGACCAGGCGTCGGCGTCGAACGCCCGCGCCTCGTCCGCGGCCTCGTCGCGCGCGCCGTCGAACGGGGGCTGCTCTTCGCTCATGACGGACTCCTGACTACGGTTCGTTCCTCCGACGTTACCCGAACGGCCGTACCGGGTTCACGGGCCGGACGGACCGTGTCCGGCCGCGCCGGCCGCGCCGGCCGCCTCACCGGGTCCGGGGCCACAGCCGGGGGTCGGGCGCGAAGCGGACGCGCAGCTCGCCCTCGCGCAGCGCGGCCCCGTCGACCGTGCAGCGGCGCAGGGCGGAGGGCAGGGGGACGATCCTGCGGAACCCGCCCGCCGTGACCACGAGTTCGTCGCCGCGCCGGACCAGGTCCAGTTCCTCGCGGACGGCGCCGGGCAGGGGAAGGTGCCAGACCAGCACGCCGTCCTCGGCGAGCCGGTCGGTCACGGGCCAGTCGACGGCGGGAGCGGCGCCGCCGGCACCCGGGGCGCCGAGCGCGGCGAGGTCGTCGGCGCCGCGCGGGTCGCGGCCGAGGTGCGCGACGGTGCGGACGTCGTGGACCTGGCGCCACTCCTCCAGCGCCTTGCGCTGCTGGGCGACCGGGCCGGCCAGCCAGGTGTCGGGCGAGGCCTCGGGCAGGACGCGGTTGGCGACGACGGCGTCGGTGCGCAGTCCGCGCAGGGCGAGTCCGAGTCCGGCGGTGCGCAGGGCGTCGGAGCCGGCCGGGCCGGGCTCGGCGACCAGGCGGACGACGGTCTCCCGGTCGGCGAGGACGGCCTCGACCGCGGCCAGTTCGGTGTCCCAGCGGGCCGCCGTCTCGTACAGCCACTCCGCGGGCATGGGGACGCCGGCCAGGCGGCCGAGGACGGGGCGCAGGGCGCGGGCGGCCCGCCGCTCGGGCGGCACCAGACGGCGCAGGTAGCGGCGGAGTTCCTCGGGCAGGGCGAGCAGGGCGAGGGCCTGCGGGACCGGCGGCAGGTCCACGACGAGCAGGTCGTACGCCTCGCCGAGCGCCGCGTCGCGCAGGGCGCGCAGCAGGGCGAGCTCCTCCGCACCGGGCAGGGGGGTGAGCTCCTCGGGGTCGAGACGCGAGGCGCCGAGGAGGTCGAGGGCGGAGGCGGCGCGGTCCTGGAGGGCGGTGAGGTCCCGGCGGAAGTCCCGGGCCGGGTCGGGGCGCCGGACGGTGAGGTGCGGGGCGGCTTCGACGGGCGCCGGGCCGGTCGGCACGCCGAGGGCGGCACCGAGGGTGTCGGTGCGGTCGCTGCCGAGGAGGAGGGTGCGGGTGCCCCCGGCCGCCGCGACCAGGGCGGTCGCGGCCGCGAGAGTGCTACGACCGCTGCCGCCGGGGCCGGTGATCAGGAGGGTGCGCATGGAACGGAACGCTACCGGCCACCACCGGCGTGCCCGGCGCGGCAGCGGAGTCCCCCGGCCGCCGCGGGGCGAGGGCTCCGCACCGGACCTCCGGTTCCAGGGGTACGGCCGCTTCCCCGGCGCCGCACACCCGGGGCCGGGCCCGCGGTGTCCGCCGCGCGGGCGGGAGCGGCCACGGCGGGAGCACGGCGGGCCCGTGGCGGAAGTGTCCGCGGCGACCGGGCGGCTCCGGCCGCTTCCTCAACCCGCCGACCGGGGTCGGACCTGCGCAGGAGCGGCCACGACGGGAGCGCGGCGGGGGGGAAGTGCCTGCGGCGCTCAGGCGGCTCCGGCCGCTTCCTCAGCGCCCCGCGCCGCGGTCGCACCTGCGGCTCCGCCGCGCGGGCGGCAGCGGCCACGACTGGAGCGCGGCGGAAGCGCCCGCGGCGCTCAGGCGGATACGGCCGCTTCCTCAGCGCCGCACACCCCGGTCGGACCTGCGCGGGAGCGGCCACGACGGGAATGCGACGAGCCCTTCGCGGGAGCTCCCGCGGCGATCAGGCCGATTCGACCCGCTTCTTCAGCCCCGCCAGCGCGCGGTCGATGATGACCTTCTCCGCCTTGCGCTTGATCATGCCGAGCATGGGGATCTTGACGTCGACGGTCAGCGCGTACGTGACCTCCGTGCCGCCCGTCCCCGCCGGCTTCAGCAGGTAGGTGCCGTCGAGGGAGCGCAGCATCTGGGACTTCACCAGGGTCCAGGACACCTCGTTGTCACCGGTCCAGGTGTAGGCGAGGACCTGGTCGTCCTTGATCGCGCCCGCGTCCATGACGAGGCGGACCTGCTCGGCGCGGCCCTGCGCGTCGGTCTGGAGGACCTCCGCCTCCTTCACCTCACCGGTCCAGTCCGGGTAGCGGCCGAAGTCGGCGATGACCGCCATGACGTCGGCCGGGGCCGCCTCGATGGTGATGCTCGAGCTGGTGTGTTCCGCCATCGCCGTGGCTCCTCCAGATGCGGGCCGGTATGGATCGTGGTGCGCACGTGTGTGCAGCGTGAAGGCTACCGCGCACGGGACCGCCCGATCTCATCCGACCTGGGGCGCCCTCACCACTGGAGCGCCCAGGGCGTGCCGGTCCCCGCGAAGTGCCCGACGTTCACACATTCGGTTGCCCCGATCCGCATCCGCCGCACCAGCGGCTGGTGCACGTGTCCGAAGAGGGAGTACCGCGGACGGGTGCGGCGGATGGCGTCGAGCAGGGCCCGGCTGCCATGTTCGAAGCGGCGCGCGACCGTGTCGTAGACCAGTTCGGGCACCTCCGGCGGGATGTGCGTGCACAGCACGTCGACCTCGCCCACGGCCTCGATCTTCGCCGCGTACTCCTCGTCGCTGATCTCGTAGGGCGTGCGCATCGGGGTGCGCAGCCCGCCGCCGACGAAGCCGAAGACCCGTCCGCCTATCTCCACGCGCTGCCCGTCCAGGACGGTCGTGCCGGGGCCGGCGTACTCCGGCCACAGGGACGGGATGTCGACGTTGCCGTAGGTCGCGTACGTGGGGGTGGGGAACGCGGCGAACATCTCGGCGTACTGCTTGCGCACCGCCTGCTCGATCACCGCGGCGCGGTCCTCGCCGACGCCGGCCCACAGGCGGGCGCCGAACGCGCGGGCCTCCTCGAAGCGCCGGGCGGTGCGCAGGGCGACGATGCGGTCGGCGTTCTCCACGCCGAACAGGTCCGGGAAGATGCCGCGCGAGTGGTCGGCGTAGTCGAGGAAGAGCACGAGGTCGCCCAGGCAGATCAGCGCGTCGGCGCCGTCGCCGGCCCGGGCCAGGTCTCGGGCGTTGCCGTGCACGTCGCTGACCACGTGCACGCGGGTGGTGGGGCGTCCGGCTGGTGTGGGTGCCATGACGATCAAGGGTAGGTCGCGCGCTGCGCCTGTGAACAGTGGCGGTCCTACCTGCGGTTACTGGCCAGTCGTTTTGGCGGTGGACTACTGTGCGCGAAGGAACGCCCGACCGTGTGACGCAGCGAACATCTCGATGGGACCCCCTGTCGGAGAAGCCATACCGGCGGGTAACGTCCGGGCAGTCCAGTCGTGCTCTGCATTTCAACAAGTGAATGCCTGAGTACCTGCCCGAGCCTTGGACCGCACCGTCGCAGCACACACCGTCGTGGCGCCGGTGCCCTATGAGGAGCAGCAGTCTTGCGCGAGTTCAGCCTTCCGGCTTTGTACGAGGTCCCTGCGGACGGAAATCTGACCGACATCGTCCGCAGAAACGCCGCGCAGCACCCGGACGTCGCCGTGATCGCCCGCAAGGCCGGCGGCAGCTGGCAGGACGTCACGGCCACCGCGTTCCTCGCCGAGGTGCACCGGGCGGCCAAGGGGCTCATCGCCGCCGGGGTGCAGCCGGGCGACCGGGTGGGCCTGATGTCGCGCACGCGCTACGAGTGGACGCTGCTGGACTTCGCCATCTGGAGCGCGGGCGCGGTGACCGTGCCGGTGTACGAGACCAGCTCGCCCGAGCAGGTGGAGTGGATCCTCGGCGACTCGGGCGCGACCGCCTGCGTCGTGGAGAGCGACGCCCACACCGCCGCCGTCGAGTCGGTGCGCGACCGCCTGCCGGCGCTCAAGCACGTGTGGCAGATCGAGGGCGGCGGCCTCGACGAGCTGGGCCGGCTCGGCCAGGACGTCACGGACCGGACGGTGGAGGAGCGCAGCTCGATCGCCCGGGCCGACGACCCGGCGACCATCGTCTACACCTCGGGCACCACCGGCCGCCCCAAGGGCTGCGTGCTGACCCACCGCAGCTTCTTCGCCGAGTGCGGCAACATCGTGGAGCGGCTGCGTCCGCTGTTCCGCACGGGCGAGTGCTCGGTGCTGCTCTTCCTGCCGCTCGCGCACGTCTTCGGCCGGCTGGTGCAGATCGCGCCCATGATGGCGCCGATCAAGCTCGGCTGCGTGCCGGACATCAAGAACCTCACCGACGAGCTGGCCGCGTTCCGCCCGACGCTGATCCTCGGCGTGCCGCGCGTCTTCGAGAAGGTCTACAACTCGGCGCGCGCCAAGGCGCAGGCCGACGGCAAGGGGAAGATCTTCGACAAGGCCGCCGACACGGCGATCGCCTACAGCAGGGCGCTGGACACCCCCTCGGGCCCGTCCTTCGGCCTGAAGATCAAGTACAAGGCGTTCGACAAGCTCGTCTACAGCAAGCTGCGCGCGGTCCTCGGCGGCCGGGGCGAGTTCGCCATCTCCGGCGGCGCCCCGCTCGGCGAGCGGCTCGGGCACTTCTTCCGCGGCATCGGCTTCACGGTCCTGGAGGGCTACGGCCTGACCGAGTCGTGCGCGGCCACCGCGTTCAACCCCTGGGACCGGCAGAAGATCGGCACGGTCGGCCAGCCGCTGCCCGGTTCGGTGGTCCGCATCGCGGACGACGGCGAGGTGCTGCTGCACGGCGAGCACCTGTTCAAGGAGTACTGGAACAACCCCGGCGCGACCGCCGAGGCGCTGGCCGACGGCTGGTTCCACACCGGTGACATCGGCACGCTCGACGAGGACGGCTACCTCAGGATCACCGGCCGCAAGAAGGAGATCATCGTCACCGCCGGCGGCAAGAACGTCGCCCCGGCCGTGATCGAGGACCGCATCCGGGCGCACGCCCTGGTCGCGGAGTGCATGGTGGTGGGCGACGGACGGCCGTTCGTGGGCGCCCTGGTCACCATCGACGAGGAGTTCCTGGGTCGTTGGTGCAGCGACCACGGCAAGCCGGCCGGTTCCACGGCGGCGTCGCTGTGCGAGGACCCGGACCTGCTGGCCGCGATCCAGGCGGCGATCGACGACGGCAACGCCGCGGTGTCCAAGGCGGAGTCGGTGCGCAAGTTCCGCATCCTGTCGCACCAGTTCACGGAGGAGTCGGGCCACCTGACGCCCTCGCTGAAGCTGAAGCGGAACGTGGTGGCGAAGGACTACGCGCACGAGATCGAGGCGATCTACGCCAAGTGACGCCGGGCACCCGCGGGGCGGGCACCTTCTACAGCAGCTGCTCGAGGTGCTCCGCCAGCAGGTCCCAGCGCCACTTCTCCTCGACCCACGCCCGGCCCCGCTCGCCCATCCGGCGGCGCAGCTCCGCGTCGCCGAGGAGCGTGACGATGCGGTCGGCGGCGTCCTCCGGGGAGCCGCCGCGCACCACCCAGCCGGTCTCGCCGTCGAGGACCGCGTCCGGGGCGCCGCCCGAGTCCCCGGCCACCACCGGCAGGCCCGTCGCCGAGGCCTCCAGGTAGACGATGCCGAGGCCCTCGACGTCGAGGCCGCCGCGCCGGGTCCGGCAGGGCATGGCGAAGACGTCGCCGGCGCCGTAGTGCGCGGGCAGCTCGGACCAGGGGACGGAGCCGGTGAAGCGGACCGAGGCGGCGACGCCCGTCTCGTGGGCCAGCCGCCGCAGGTCCTTCTCGTAGGGCCCGCCGCCGACGATCAGCAGGACGGTGTCCGGCTCGGCCGCCAGGATGCGGGGCAGGGCGCGGATCAGGGTGTCCTGGCCCTTGCGCCGCACCAGCCGGGAGACGCAGACCACCACGGGCCGGTCCGTCAGACCCAGCCGGGCGCGCACCTCGTCGCCGCCCGACCCGGGGTGGAAGGTCTTCTCGTCGACGCCCGGCGGCAGTTGCACCATGCGCGCGGCGGCCTGCGGAGTCAGCGCGGTCGCGATCCGCGAGCGGGTGTACTCGCCGAGGTAGGTCAGCGTGTCCGTGGCATCGCCGATGCGGCGCAGGAGCTGCCGGGCGGCGGGCAGTTGGGCCCAGCCGGCCTCGTGCCCGTGCGTGGTGGCCACCAGCCGCTCGGCGCCCGCCTCGCGCAGGGCCGGGGCCATCAGGCCGAGCGGGGCGGCCGCGCCGAACCACACCGACGTACACCCGTGCTCGCGCAGCAGTCCCACGGCCCGCCGGGTCGCCCCCGGCGTCGGCAGCAGCATGGTCGTGCGGTCGCGTACGACGGTGAAGGGCTGCTCGGCGTCGAAGGCGCGGGTCGCCTCGATCCCCTCGCTGCCGCGCTTCCACGTCGAGGCGTAGACGACCAGCTGCTGCGGGTCCAGCCGCAGCGCCATGTTGTGCAGGAACGCCTGGATGCCACCGGGCCGGGGCGGGAAGTCGTTGGTCACGATCAGGGTCTTGCGCACGCCGCCGACCCTACCGAACGGCCCCGCGGGTCCCCCCGGCGCGGCGGGTGTGGCACGCTCACAGGCGGCGGGCCCCTCACGGCCCCCTCGACGCGGCAGCCGAACGGACAGGGATCACGTGGAGACGACGGGCGCGAGGCGGTCCCTGGCATGGCTGCCGGTGATCTGGTGTCTCACGAGGACGCTGCTGCTGCTGTGGGTGCTGAAGGTGTACGTCTTCCCCGGCCCGGACGTCACCAGCGACGTGCACGTGATCTACCAGGGCTGGTACGGCGTGCTGCGCGGCGGAACGTTCCCGCTGGAGGACGTCACCTGGCAGTACCCGCCGGCCGCCGCGCTGGCGATCCTCTCCCCCGGCCTGCTGCCCTTCCTCGACTACGCGACGGCGTTCTTCGTCCTGGTCTGCGTCACCGACCTGCTCGTCCTGGTGCTGCTGGCGTACGCCGGGCGCCGCCCGGGCCGGTCCCCGCGCGGCGCCTGGGTGTGGGTCGCCGGCGTCCCGCTGCTCGGCCCGACCGTCTACGCCCGCTACGACGTGATGGTCACCGCCGTCGCGGTGGCCGCCCTGCTCGCGGGTGTCCGGCACCCGAGGACGCTCGGCGTGCTGGCGGCCTTCGGCGCGCTGCTGAAGGTGTGGCCGGCGATGCTGCTGCTGGCCGCGCACCGCCGCAGCGCCTGGGTGTCGGCCCTGGGTACGGGCCTGCTGGTGTCGGCGCTGTTCCTGCTGACCATGCCGGGGCCGTTCGCGTTCCTGACCTTCCAGCGGGACCGGGGCACGGAGGTGGAGTCGCTGGGCGCGCTGGTCTTCCACGTCGCCCGGCACTTCGGCTGGCAGGGGGAGATCAAGCTCAACTACGGCTCCATCGAGTTCCTCGGCCCGTACGTGCGCGAGGTGAGCACGGGAGCGCTGTTCTTCACCGGAGCGGCCTTCGGCTGGCTGGTGCTGTGGCGGCTGCTGGCCCGGCGCTTCGAGGAGCACACCCTCGCCGACGCGGCCTTCGTGGCGGTGCTGATGTTCACCACCACGAGCCGGGTGATCAGCCCGCAGTACATGGTGTGGCTGGTCGGACTGGCGGCGGTGTGCCTGTGCTTCCCCGGAAGCCGGATGCGCCTGCCCGTGGTGCTGGTGCTGGTGGCGTGCTTCGTGACGGTGCTGGAGTTCCCGCTGTACTTCGCCGACGTGGTGGCGAGCAACGGCCTGGGGCTGACCCTGCTGTTCCTGCGCAACGGCCTGCTGGTGGCCGCCACGCTGCTCGCGGCGCGCGCCCTGTGGCGCGCGACGGTCCCCGGGCCGGCTCCCGCCCGGGTGCCCGCCGGTTCCGCGCGCGGCGACCGCGACCCGTCCGGGGTCGCCGGCGAGCCGGAGCCCGCCGGTGCGCGCCGGGAGGCGGGCGACCTGCTCCCGCCCGGTCAGCCCAGCTGATCCCGCAGGTACGACCGCCACTCACGGGTGAACGCCTGCGGCGTCGTGCCCAGGACGTCGCGCATCGCCCCCTCCACCGCCCCCTCGCGTGTCCCGTGCTCCCCGACGGCCCGGTAGAAGGCGCGCAGCCGGGCCTCTCCCCAGCGGCCCGCGATCATCAGGCACGCCGTCCAGCCGCTCTCGTAGGACCGGGCCAGCCGGCCCGCGTCGCCCGTGAAGCCGAAGTCCCGGTCCGAGGGGAGTCCGGCCGGGACCTCGCCCCGGCGCACCGCCCGGGACAGCTCCGGGGCGGCCTCGGCGGGGGCCCGGCCCGCCGTGCGGTAGCCGACCCAGTCGGCGTACCCCTCGGACAGCCACAGGGGGGTGGCGGCACCGGTGTGGGCGCGGGTGGCGACGTGCGTGGTCTCGTGGGTGACGACGACCTGCTCCCCGGGGCCGCCGAGGAGGGCGAACGCCTCCGGGTTGACGATGATCCGGTCGGCCGGGGACCGGCCGGGGGTGCCGGTCTCCCCGGTGGTGACCGCCGCGATGCCCCGGTAGGAGGAGGCGGGCGAGCCCAGCAGGCCCGCCATCGCCGTCAGCGATCCCGGCACCAGGAGGACGACCCGGCCGCTCCAGTCCGCGCCCCAGGCGTCCGTCACGGCCGGCACCGCGCGGTCGGCCAGTCCGGCGAAGTCGCGCAGCGCGCCGGCGGACTGCCCGACGCCCAGGACGAGACTGCGCTCGCCCCGGACCAGCCGCACGGTCCCCTGGTCCCAGAGCTGCTGCGCGGCCTTCTCGGCGGGCCGCTCGGCGTCGACGGTCCACTCCCCGTCCGCGTCCCGGCTCAGCCGCAGGGTGCGCCGGGCGGTGACCGGTGCCCGGTCGTACCCGGCGAGGCGGTAGCGCAGCTCGGCGTCGGCGGTGGCCGTGCCGCCCGTGCGGCGCAGGTCGGTCAGGCGGTACGACCAGGCGGTCAGGGGCACCGCGCGCAGCCGGCCGAAGTCGCCTCCCGTGCCGGTGCGGGCCCAGGCCCGTGCGTCGCGGTCCAGGACGGCCGCGGCCCGGCGGTCCAGCAGCCGCTGGACGTCGATGGTGGTGCTGTCGGCGGTGGACGGCCCGCCGCAGCCGGCCAGGGCCACGAGCAGCAGGACGAGCACCAGCACCGCGGACCCCGACCTTCGACCAGCCACCTCCCGATCGTACGGGCGCCCGGCCGGTCCGGTCAGACCCTGGTCACCGAGGAGACCGGCATCATCCCGACCGGGTCGTAGCGCACGGGCGCTCCCGGGTAGGGCGCGTGGATCACCTGGCCGTTGCCCATGTACATCCCGACGTGGCTGGCGTCGGACCGGTAGACGACCAGGTCGCCGGGGCGCGCCTCGGACAGCGGGACCTGCCGGCCCGCGAAGCGCTGGGCCTGCGAGGTGCGCGGCAGGGCCACCCCGGCCTGCGCGTACGACCACTGCATCAGGCCCGAGCAGTCGAAGCCGGTGGGCCCGTTGGCGCCCCAGACGTAGGGCTTGCCGAGGGCGCTGCGGGCGGCGGCGACGGCGGCGGCCCCGCGGCCCGAGGCGGCGGCGCCGCCGGGGGCGGGCAGGTCGGTGCGGCCGGCGCGGGAGGCCCGGTCGTAGGCCTCGCGTTGGCCGTCGGACAGGGAGTTGAGCAGCCGCCGGGCGGTGACGAGCTTGTGCTCGACGGTCCTCTTGTGGGCGGCGACGGCCTTGCGGCTGCGCTCCAGTTCGCGGAGCTTGTCCGCCGTCTCCGCACGGTCCTGGGCGAGTTCGCGCAAGGCGCCCTGCAACTCCTTGAGTTCACCGGCCTGGTGGGCGGTGAGGCGGTCGAGCCGGGCGGCCCTGTCGAGGTAGTCGTCCGGGTCGTCGGAGAACAGCAGCTCGACGGCCGGGTCGACTCCGCCCGAGCGGTACTGGGCCCCGGCCAGCGAACCGAGCGATTCGCGCAGGGAGTTGATGCGCTGCTGCTGGCGGGCGATCCGGTCCCGGGCGGTGCCGACCTCCTCGCGCAGTGCGTCGGCGCGCTCGTCCGCCTCGTTGTAGGCCTCGGTCGCCCGCTCCGCCTGCTCGAAGAGGCGGTCCACCGTGGCCCGGGTGTCGTCGTGCGGTGCGGCGGCGGCCGGGACCGTGGTCAGTGCGGCGGCCGCCACGGACAGCAGACCGAACGCGGCACCGGCGCCCCGGTCGGGCCGGGACGGTGCAAGGCGGCGATGGGACCCCACGGGAAGCCGCTCTCCTTCCGCTGGCGGAATGGACGCGGCAGACAGTAGCCCCGCGGCGGGTGACCGCCAACGACCGTCCGGGGGTACGCGGCGCGGCGCCCCGCCGCTGACGCAGGTCACCGGCGGGGCGTGGGCTCACTCGGGGCTGTCGGGATTCCCCCGAACGGCGGACATGATCTCCGGGTCCGGGGGAAGCCGGACCGGTTCGCGCGGTCCGGGTGTCAGACCCGGACGCCGAACATGAAGGGGCCGCCGATGGTGTTCATCGACTCGTAGCGGACGACCGTGCCGGTGCGGGGGGCGTGGATGATCTGCCCGTTGCCCGCGTAGAGGCCGACGTGGTGCAGGTCGTTGAAGAAGAACACCAGGTCGCCGACCTTGAGCTGGCTGACCGAGTAGATCTTGGTGCCGGCCCCGGTCTGCGCCTCGGAGGTGCGCGGGATCTGCACACCGGCCGCCGCGTAGGCCCGGGAGGTGAGGCCGGAGCAGTCGAAGGAGCTCATGCCGGTGGCGCCGTAGACGTAGGGCTTGCCGAGCTGGGCCTGGGCGAAGGCGAACGCGGCGGCGGCGCGGCCCGAGCCGGGCGGCACGTCGACGTCGAGGGCGTCGCGCTCGCTGGCGCGGGTGGCGCGGGTCTCCTCGGCGGCCAGCGCGGCCTTCTCGGCGGCGGTGAGGCTGTTGAGCAGCTTCTGCGCGGCCGCGAGCTTGCCCTGCACCTCCGTCTTCTTCTTGCCGAGTTCGGTCCGGGTGGAGGCGAGGTCCTTGAGCTTCTCGGCGGCCTCGGCACGCTCCTGGGCGAGTTCGCGCTGCTTGTCCTGGACCTTCTTCAGCGCCTCGACCTGCTGGCTGCTCAACTGGTCGAGCGTGGAGGCCTTGTCGAGGTAGTCGTCCGGGTCCGCGGAGAGGAACAGCTGGACGGACGGGTCGATCGTGCCGGTGCGGTACTGGGAGGCGGCGGCGAGGCCGAGGCTGTCGCGCAGCTCGTTGAGCTCCTCCTGGCCGCGGGCGACGCTGTCCTGGATGGTGGAGATCTCCTTCTGGAGCTTCTCCTGCCTCTCCTTGGCGCCGTTGTACTTCTCGGTGGCCTTCTCGGCCTCCTCGTAGAGCTTGTCGACCTTGGTCTTGACCTCGTCCTTGCTCGGCTTCTCACTGGGGGCCGCGTTGGCGGCCTGCGAGCTGAAGGCGACGGCAGCGGCGGCGGCGGTGGTCAGCACGGTCACACGTGCGCGGCTGGGCTGCTTCGGACGACGGTGGGACGCCACGGGTGAAAAGCTCCTTCTGGCCCCTCCGCCGTCTCTCCCGATGAGTGATCACCCGAGCGGAGGTTGGGGCCGACCCTAGTGACCTTCCTGTGATCAGTTCAAATCCTCAGATGAAAATTCGCGTCACGGTAAGCCATCTTTTCCCCTGGACTCACAGGCGGTGAGAGGCGCTTGACGCACCGTGGCCCACAGGCCCCGCCAATTCGGGCATCACGCCCGGACGTTGCGCATGCGGGCGTACGCCCTACAGGCTCACGTAAGGCGCTTGAGGAGCATCGCCGAGGCCACCGGCCGGGCACCTGCGCGGGCGACCCCGTCGGCCACCTCCCGGTCGGTGGAGGCCACGATGACGGGGCGGCCCGGGGGTTCGGCGCGCACCAGCTGCCGGATGAGCTCGTCGGCGGTGACGCCCGGCTTCGAGAACAGCACCCGCACCCCGCGCGGGGGTGCGAGCAGCACCGGCGCGGCCAGCTCGGCCCCGTCGAAGACGCAGGTCACCTCGGCGCCGCTCTGCGCGGCCAGTTGGGAGAGCTGCCCCAGCAGCCTCAGGCGCTGCTTCTCCAGCGGCATCTGCGGATAACCCGTTTTGGTGACGTTGTACCCGTCGACGACGAGGTGCGCCTGCGGCAGCGCGAGGAGCTGGTCGAGGACCTGCGGGTCGTTCTCCGACAGGGCGCGGGCGGCGATGTCCTTGGGTGTCATCCGGCCCGGCTCGACCGCGTCGACCGTCTCGGCCGGGCGGACGGACACCGGCGGCAGGGCCAGCTCGCGGCGCAGCCCCTGGGTGGCGTCCAGCAGGGTGTCCAGCAGCAGCCGCACCCGCATGTCCTCCACACTGCGGCCCTCACGCGCGGCCCGCCGGGCGGCCTCCAGGGCCGCCTCGGTCTCGCCGAGCCGCGCCTTCAGCCGCCGGGTCTCGCTCTCGGCGGCGGAGACCTGGGCGTGCCCCTCGGCGCGCACGGCCTCGATCTCGCCGTGCGCCTTGCGCAGGGCGGCCTCGCCGCGCTTGACGTCGCTGAGGGCGGCGCGCAGCTTGCGGTGCAGTGCCTCGCCCTCCTTCCTGGCCGACTCCAGCTCCGCGCGCAGCCGCTCGGTCTCGGACCGGGTCGCCTCCCGGGCCCGGTCGAGTTCCGCGCGCAGCCGCTCCAGCTCGGCCCGGCTCTCCTCGTCGGCCCGCTCGGCGTCGGCTCGCTGGGCCTCCTCGCCGGCGGCCGCGACCAACTTCACCCAGCCGGGCGGGCGCAGTACGTACGCCGCGGCCGCCACGTCGAGCGGGTCGGCGGCCGGGGGCGGGGAGCCGGAGTCGAGGGCGCCGGTGAGCTCCGGCTGGGTCTCCCTGAGCTTCTCCCCGATGCGCTGGCGGAACAGCGGGTCGGTCTCCAGCGCCGAGGCCATGGCGTTGCCGGCGAACTTGGCCCGCCGGTTGGGCGCGAAGCGGGCGTACTGCCGCAGCTGGGCGGGCAGCTCGCCGACGGTCAGCGAACCGAAGCCGTCGGCGACGATCTGCACGACCCGGCGGCGCACGCCGTCGGGCAGCGGACGGTCGAGCACCTCGGCGGCGCCGTCGCCCGGCTCCCCGCCCGTGGTCTCCACCATCCGTCACACCCCAATCCGTGCGGGACCCTCCCCCACTCCCGGCTTCGCCCGAGCGGGGGGGACCCCCATGCTCAGGAGCCGGCGCCCGGCCTGTCCACGAGTTCCACCTGGTCCACCGCGTTGCACCAGCGGCAGCGCACCGACTCGATGGTCTCACTGAGCACCTCGCGCTCCTCGACCTTCGGCTCTCCGGCCAGGTCGAGGTGGACGTACTCGACGACCTTCGACGAGCGGGTGACGTCGAACCGCGTGAGGTTGCCGCAGAGGGTGCAGCGCCAGCGCGTCCCGGCGGTCGGCAGGGGAACCGTCATCGTGACCTGTTCTCTTTCCTCTAGTGTCCGTGACGCCACCGGCATCCCCGGTGCGTGTGGCTCGTAACCCTACGGCCTGGGGGGTGCCCGCCGCCCACGTGTCCACGGCGGCGAGGCGGTCTGTCCGGCTGCGTCCCCTTACGTCATGCTCTGTAGTCATGATCCGCAAGTGGAGTGCGTCGTTCGTCCGGGCCGGCAGGGCGGCCGGAGGGGCGTCGGCACCGGTGACGTACTCGCTGATCGCCCTGTGCTGCCTGGTCTTCCTGGCCGGGCCCGGTTCGGGCCTGAATCCGGCGTACGGCACGGGCGACGAGCTGCTGGCGGCGCAGCGGGCCTACTTCCGCCGCTGGGGGGTGGTCCCCGCGGAGCTGTTCGACGGCTCCGCCCACACCGGCGGCTCGGTCCTCACCCCCGTGACCGCGCTGTTCGTCCACGGCAGCTGGGTGCACCTGCTCGGCAACATGCTCTTCCTCTACGTCTTCGGGGCGATGACCGAGGAACGCATGGGCCGCGTGCAGTTCCTGCTGTTCTACACCGGCTGCGGCTGCCTGGCCCTGCTCGGCTACGCCGTCGCCAACGCGGACTCGGGACAGTCCCTGGTCGGGGCCTCGGGGGCGATCTCCGCCGTCCTCGGCGCGTTCCTGTACCTGTTCCCGCGGGCCCGGGTGACCAGTCTCCTGCCGTTCCTGTTCTTCCTGCCGGTGCGCTTCCCGGCGTGGGTCGTGCTGCCGTTCTGGGCGGCCCTGCAATGGCTGGCGGCGGGACGTGCCTCGGACGGGCCCGGGGTGGCCTACCTGGCCCACCTGATCGGATTCGGGCTGGGCTTCGGCTACGCGTCCGTGCGCTACGGCCGTCCGACCGGCCCGACTAGAGTGAGGACCGCCCCTGCTCCGGCCCCCGAGGGAGAGAACCAGCCGTGATCACCGCGATCGTCCTCATCAAGACCAGCGTGGACCGGATCCCCGAGATCGCGGAGTCGATCGCGGCGCTGGAGAACGTCAGCGAGGTCTTCTCGGTCACCGGCACCTACGACCTGATCGCGATGGTCCGGGTGAGCCGGCACGAGGACCTGGCCGAGGTCATCCCCGGCCGGATCAGCAAGATCCCCGGGGTGGAGGGCACGGACACGCACGTGGCGTTCCGCACCTACTCGCAGCACGACCTGGAGGCCGCGTTCTCCATCGGCCTGGACGCGTAGCCCCGGTCGCGGGGCCCTGCGGGCGATCGTCCCGAGGGCCCGGCCACCGCCGCTCCCGGCCCACGCTCCTCACACGGAGGTGTCCGGCACGCAGCGGCCGTCCTCGGTGCGGTAGTTCCACTTCGCCCCGTCGGTCACCAGCTCCCGCACGGCCCGGACGAAACGCTCCACGTGCTCGTCCGGCGTGCCCGCCCCGAAGCTCACCCGGATGGCGTTGAGCGCCTTCTCGCCCGGCGCGGCCTCCGGCGCCCCGCACTCGCCCTGCTGCTGCGGGTCACCGCCGAGCAGCGTGCGCACCAGCGGGTGGGCGCAGAACAGCCCGTCCCGGACGCCGATGCCGTACTCGGCGGAGAGCGCGGCGGCGAAGTGGGAGCTGTTCCAGCCGTCCACGACGAAGGAGAGCACGCCGACACGCGGCGCGTCGTCGCCGAAGAGGGACAGGACCCGGACCTGGGGCACCTCGGCGAGCCCCTGGCGCACCCGGTCGATCAGGTACTGCTCGCGGGCGACCAGCGTGTCGAACCCGGCCTCGGTGAGGGCCTTGCAGGCGGAGGCGATGGAGTAGGCGCCGATGACGTTCGGGGAGCCGGCCTCGTGGCGAGCGGCGCTGTCGTGCCACTCCACGTCGACGCCACCGTCCTCCCGGCGCGTGACCTTGCGGGAGGCGCCGCCGCCCGCGAGGTACGGCTCGGCCGCGCGCAGCCAGTCGGACCGGCCGGCCAGCACGCCGGAGCCGAAGGGCGCGTACAGCTTGTGCCCGGAGAAGGCGACCCAGTCGACGTCGAGGTCCGCGACGGAGACGGGGTGGTGCGGGGCCAGCTGGGCGGCGTCCAGCACGATCCGGGCGCCGTGGGCGTGCGCGGCCGCCGCGAGCTCCCGCACGGGCCACAGTTCCCCGGTGACGTTGGAGGCGCCGGTGACGCACACGAGGGCGGGGCCGTGGGGGTCCCGGTCGGCCAGGGCCCGCTCCAGGGCCTCGACGGCCTCGCGGTGGCTCCTCGGGGCGTCGAGGCAGGTGACCTGGGCGTCGCGCCAGGGCAGCAGGGAGGCGTGGTGCTCGGTCTCGAAGACGAAGACCCGGCAGTCCTCCGGCAGGGCGGCGGCGAGGAGGTTGAGGGAGTCGGTGGTGGACCGGGTGAACACCACCTGGTCGCCGTCCCGGCAGCCGAGGAACTCCGCGACCGTGCGGCGGGCGTTCTCGAACAGGTCGGTGGACAGCTGGGACAGGTACCCGGCGCCCCGGTGGACGCTGCCGTAGTAGGGCGCGTAGGCGGCGACGTCGTCCCAGACGCGCTGGAGCGCCGGGGCGCTGGCAGCGTAGTCGAGCGCGGCGTAGGTGACCTCTCCGCCGGTCACCAGCGGCACGGTGACGTCCCGGCCCAGAACGGGCAGCGGGGCGCAGACGGACTGTTCGGCGGCAACGGCGGAGACGGACATGGTGAACTCCCGTGAGATCAGGCGGGACCACCCGCGGGCCCGATGGGCTGCCGGCGGGGGTGAGGAAAGGAAGAGGGGATGCGGAGGCGGGGCTCTGCGGCCCTATCGCATTCGCTGACTCACGGAGAACTCCTCGACGACCAGGACCCCTGGTCCCACACTTCTCACAAGCGTGCGAGGGGTCCGCGCTTGCCGCAGACCTCGCTGCCTGCGGCCTGGTCTTCACCCGGGGCACCCCGCCACGGACGGAGGGTTGCCGGACAGTCGGCCGGGGCCTCATGACTGTCACTCATGACCTGTTCAGGAACGTACGCGAAAAGATCGGCGCCCCGCAACCCGGGTCCGGATCGCGGGACGCCCTCGTCGCAGCCGCTAGGCGTTGGTCGCGGCCACCCAGCGCTCCAGGGTCCGCTTGGCCGCCCCGGAGTCGATCGACTCCGCCGCCTTCGCCATGCCGGCGCCGAGCTGCTCGGCCAGCGTCCCCGTGCCCGGCTCCAGCGCCACCAGGGCCGCCGCCGCGTTCAGCAGGACGGCGTCGCGGACGGGGCCGGTCTCGCCGTCCAGCAGCCGGCGGGCGACCTCCGCGTTGTAGGAGGCGTCCGCGCCGCGCAGCGCCTCGACCGGGACAAGCTCCAGACCCACGTCACGCGGGTCGAAGGCCTCCTCGGCCACCCTGCCGTCCCGGACGATCCAGACCCGGGAGGTGGACGTGGTGGTCAGTTCGTCGAGGCCGTCGTCGCCGCGGAAGACCAGCGACGAGTGGCCGCGCCCGGCGAAGACGCCCGCGACGATGGGCGCCATGCGCGGGTCGGCCACGCCGACGGCCTGGGCACGGACCTTCGCGGGGTTGGTCAGCGGACCCAGGACGTTGAAGATCGTCCGGATGCCCAACTGGCCGCGGGCCGCGCCCGCGTAGCGCATCGAGGGGTGGAACTTCGCCGCGAAGCAGAAGGTGATCCCGGCCTCTTCGGCCACGCCGGCCACCCGGTGCGTCGGCAGTTCCAGGTTGACGCCGAGCTTCTCCAGGACGTCCGAGGCCCCGGACGCCGAGGAGGCGGCCCGGTTGCCGTGCTTGACGACCTTGGCGCCCGTGCCGGCGATGACGATGGCCGACATGGTGGAGATGTTGACGGTCTTCGCCCCGTCGCCGCCCGTGCCGACGATGTCGACCGCCGGTCCGGGCACCTCGATCACGTTGGCGTGCGCGTACATCGCCCGGACGAACCCGGAGATCTCCTCGACGGTCTCGCCCTTGGCGCGCAGCGCGACCACGAAGCCGGCGATCTGCGCGTCCGTGGCCTCGCCGCGCATGATCAGGTCCATCGCCCAGGCGGTGTCGTCGGCGGTCAGGTCCCGGCCCTGAAGCAGGCCGTTCAGCAGCAGGGGCCAGGAGCGGGCCGCCGCGGTGTCGCCTCCGGCGGGGATCACAGCGCTCATAAGCCGCTCCAGGGTCAGGTGTCCCGCACTGCGGGACGGAATGTCTCGACGCGTCCACCCTATCCACCCCCGGACAGGCCGAAGGGCCCCGTCCCAACACCGGACGAGGCCCTTCTGTGGCGTGGCGAAGCAGTGATCAGTGGTGGCCGTGGCCGCTCGTGATCTCCCGGTACTCCTCGACGGTGGGCTTCGGGATCTGGGAGCCGTCGCCGTAGTAGGCGTCGCTGAGCTTGGCGCGCAGCTTCTCGGAACCCTTCACCTTGCGCTCGACGCCGTTCTCGTCGACCGTCGGGCCGATCTCGGCCGGCTTGTACTGCTCGTGCGCCGTGAGCGTGTACATCTGCTCCTGGCTGAGCGGCTCGTGCACCTCGATGAACTCACCGTGCGGCAGGCGCTTGATGATGCCCGACTCGCGGCCGTGCAGCACCTTCTCCTTGTCCCGGCGCTGGAGGCCGAGACAGATGCGCTTGGTGACGACGAAGGCGACGACCGGGCCGAGGAAGAACCCGATCCGGACGAACCAGGTGACCGCGTTGATCGACAGGTGGAAGTGGGTCGCGACGATGTCGTTGCCACCGCCGATCAGCATGATCACGTAGCCGGTGACCCAGGCGACACCCACGGCCGTGCGGGTCGGGGCGTTGCGCGGACGGTCCAGGATGTGGTGCTCGCGCTTGTCCCCGGTGATCCAGGACTCGATGAACGGGTACAGGGCGATGATCGCGAGGAACAGGCCGAAGAGGACCAGCGGGATGAACACGCCCAGGACGAGCGTGTGACCCCAGAAGTTGATCTCCCAGCCCGGCATCGCGCGGACCAGACCCTCGGCGAAGCCCATGTACCAGTCGGGCTGGGCACCGGTCGACACCTGGTCGGGGCGGTAGGGGCCCAGGACCCAGATCGGGTTGACGGTCGCGATGCCGGCGATGGCCGCGATGACACCGAAGACCAGGAAGAAGAAGCCTCCGGCCTTGGCCATGTAGACCGGCAGCAGCGGCATGCCGACGACGTTCTTGTTGGTCCGTCCGGGACCCGCGAACTGCGTGTGCTTGTGGTAGAAGACCAGGATCAGGTGGCCGACCACGAGCCCGAGCATGATGCCCGGCAGCAGCAGGATGTGGATCGAGTAGAACCGGGCGACGAAGTCGGTGCCCGGGAACTCCCCGCCGAACAGGAACATCGAGATGTACGTGCCCACGATCGGCACGGACAGGATCGCGCCCTGCGTGAAGCGGACACCGGTGCCGGAGAGCAGGTCGTCCGGGAGCGAGTAGCCGGTGAAACCGGTGAACATGCCGAGGACGAACAGCAGGAAGCCGAACAGCCAGTTGATCTCGCGCGGCTTGCGGAACGCGCCGGTGAAGAAGACGCGCATCATGTGCACGAACATGCCGGCGAGGAAGATGATCGCCGCCCAGTGGTGGATCTGCCGGATCAGCAGACCGCCGCGGACGTCGAAGCTGATGTCCAGCGTGGAGGCGAACGCCTCCGACATCAGCTGCCCCTGGAGCGGGACGTAACTGCCGTGGTACTCCACCTCGTTCATCGACGGGTGGAAGAACAGCGTCAGGTACACACCCGTCAGGATGATGATGATGAAGCTGTAGAGGCAGATCTCACCGAGCATGAAGGACCAGTGGTCCGGGAAGATCTTGCGCATGTTGGCCTTGGCCAGGGAGTAGATCCCCAGGCGGCCGTCGGCCCAGTCGGCGACCCGCTCTCCGGCGGGTGCCTTGCGGCGTGTCTGTGCAGTGCTCATCCGCGCTCCCAGAAGGCAGGGCCGACGGGCTCTTCGAAGTCGCCGAGCGCCTCGAGGTAGCCCTCGTCGTTCACGCCGATGCGCAGCTGCGGCAGGGCGTGACCGGCGGGACCGAAGATCACTCGGGCACCGTCGGACAGGTCGAAGGTGGACTGGTGGCAGGGGCAGAGCACGTGGTGCGTCTGCTGCTCGTACAGGGAGATCGGGCAGCCGACGTGGGTGCAGATCTTCGAGTACGCGACGATGCCCTCGTGCGACCACTCGAGCTCGCGCTTGTCCTTGATGTTCTCCGGCTGGATCCGGACGATCATCAGGGCGGCCTTGGCGATCTCGTTCTGGAAGTCGTGGTCGTGCTCCTCCAGGCCCTCGGGCTTGGCGAAGGTCAGCGAACCGACCGCGACGTCGGAGGGGCGCAGCGGCTCGTTGGTGTTCATGTTGACGAGCAGCTTGCCCTTGGACCACAGCGTGTGGCGGAGCTTCTCGCCGGGCAGCGGGCCGAGGTCGCGCAGCAGCACGACACCGGAGAGCGGGACCAGCGTCAGCGCGCCGAGCATGGTGTTGCGGATCAGCTTGCGACGGCCGAGCGCGGACTCCTTGGCGCCCTGCTTGAAGTCGGCGAAGACCTTCTCGCGGACTTCGGGCTCCGCCTCGATCGGGTGACGCTCGTCGGCGATCTCCACGTCCGACATCAGGGTGCGGGCCCAGTGGACGGCGCCCGCGCCGATGCAGAACAGCGCGATGCCGAGCGTGACGCCCAGCGCGAAGTTCAGCGCGCTGATGTGACCCAGCGGGAAGATGTAGACCGACTTGTCGACCGGGATCGCCACGAACGCGGCGATGAAGGCGATGGTGGCCAGCATCGACACCGTGAACATCAGGGCGACCGAGCGCTCGGACCGCTTGGCGGCCTGCTCGTCGATGTCCTGGATCCGGTGCTCGTGGGGCGGCAGGCCCGGGTCGGCGAACGGGTGCTTGTCGTCCGCGACGGTCACCACACCGTGCTCGTCGTGTCCTGCGGACTGCGCGGCGGGCAGGTTCTCTTCTGGAATGTCTTGGCTACTCATGACTTCTTGGCCTTTGCGGTCCGGGCGGCGACCCATACGGCGACGGCGATCAGTCCGCCGAGACCGAAGATCCAGCCGAACAGACCCTCGCTGACCGGCCCGAGACCGCCCAGCTCGAGGCCGCCGGGGCTCTCGGTCTTCTCGCTGTTGACCGCGTCGAGGTACGCGATGATGTCCTTCTTGTTCTTCTCCGACAGCGTGGTGTCGGAGAAGGACGGCATGTTCTGCGGGCCGGTCTGCATGGCCTCGTAGATGTGCTTCGGGGTGACGCCCTCGAGGGTCGGCGCGTACTTGCCGTGCGTGAGCGCGCCGCCCTTGCCGGTGAAGTTGTGGCACTGCGCGCAGTTGGTGCGGAACAGTTCACCGCCCTTGGCGATGTCGGCACCCTCGGGGCCGTACTGCTCCTCCGTCGGAACGGACGGACCGGCGCCCAGCGAGGCGATGTACGCCGCGAGCTGGTCGATCTCGGCCTGCGAGTAGATGTTCTTCTTCTCCGGGACCTGGGGGCCCTGGGAGGTGGCGGCCGGCATACGGCCCGTGCCCACCTGGAAGTCGACGGCCGCGGCGCCCACACCCACCAGGCTCGGCCCGTCGGAGGTGCCCTGACCGCCGGTGCCGTGGCAACTGGCGCAGCCGACGGCGTAGAGCTTCTTGCCCTCCTCGATGGTGAGGGACTGGGCGGTTTCGTCGGCCTGCGCCTTGTCCGCGGGTGCGAACACGGCGTACAGCCCCCCGGTGCATGCCAGCGCGAGGAGTAGGACCACGAGCGCCGCCAACGGGTGGCGTCGTCGTGCGGAGAGCTTTTTCACGGATTACCCCGGTGTCAGGATCTTCTGCGTCGATGCTTCTGGGATGCGCGCTTCGTCGAGCACGCGCGGTTGGGGGCCCTGCTACTTGATCATGTAGATCGTGGCGAAGAGGCCGATCCAGACGACATCGACGAAGTGCCAGTAGTAGGACACGACGATCGCAGCGGTCGCCTGCTCGTGGGTGAACCTCCGGGCCGCGTAGGTCCGGCCCAGGACCAGCAGGAAGGCGATGAGACCGCCTGTCACGTGCAGGCCGTGGAAACCGGTGGTCAGGTAGAACACCGAGCCGTACGGGTCGGAGGACAGGGACAGGCCCGCCTCCTTGACCAGCTCCGTGTACTCGAAGACCTGACCGCCGATGAAGATCGCACCCATCACGAAGGTGACGATGAACCACATCCGCAGCTTCTTCACGTCACCGCGCTCGGCGGCGAAGACGCCGAGCTGGCAGGTGAGCGAGGAGAGCACCAGGATCGTGGTGTTCGTCGCCGAGAACGGGAAGTTGAGATGGCTCGCCATCTCCTTCCAGTGATCGGGACCCGTCACCGATCGCAGGGTGAAGTACATCGCGAAGAGGGCCGCGAAGAACATCAGCTCGGAACTCAGCCAGATGATGGTTCCGACGCTGGTGAGGTTCGGCCGGTTGACCGACGGGTGCGCGTGCCCGGTTTCTACTGTCGTTGCTGTCGCCACGACCGACATTATGTCGGTCGCTTATCCCGCCCTCACTCCGGGGGGTGCCGTTCGGAGTGTCTTCCCGGTTCGTACCGGTGTTGACGTGGTGTTCAAGGGAGTAGCATCCGGCCCAACGGGCCTGTCCTTACGACGCTGACGTCACGGAGGAACAATGCAGCCGACCGCCACGGTGCTGGTCTACAGCGACGACTCCCACACCCGCGAGCAGGTGCGGCTCGCCACGGGACGGCGGCCGGCGCCCGACGTGCCCGTGGTGGAGTTCGTGGAGTGCGCGACCCCCGCGGCGGTGGTGAAGGAGCTGGACAAGGGCGGGATCGACGTCTGCGTCCTGGACGGCGAGGCCGTGCCCATGGGGGGCATGGGCGTCTGCCGGCAGATCAAGGACGAGGTCTTCGACTGCCCGCCGGTGCTGCTGCTGATCGGCCGGCCGCAGGACGCGTGGCTGGCGACGTGGAGCCGCGCGGAGGCGGCGGTGACGCTGCCGGTGGACCCGGTGGAGTTCGCCTCCGCGCTGGCGTCCCTGCTGCGGGAGAAGGCCGCTCTCAAGGCCTAGGAGCCGGGGAGCGGGCGTGGGCCGCTCACACGCTCTGCGGCGTCAGGCGGGCCGTGTCGGCCTGTGCGGGGCCGTCGGACGTGCCGCCCACCAGCGCGCTGCCGGTGCGCCACTTCGCCCAGTCGAGGTTCCAGTCGCCGTAGCCGTTGCCGAACGGGGCCATCGTGTCGCCGCCGGAGTTGACGACCTCGACGATGTCGCCCTCGCGGACGGTGTCGTAGAACCAGGCGGCGTTCTCGGTGCTCATGCCGGTGCAGCCGTGGCTGACGTTGGCGAAGCCCTGGGAGCCGACCGACCAGGGGGCGGCGTGGACGTACTCGCCGCTGTTGGTGACCCGGACCGAGTGGTGGACGATCAGGTCGTAGAAGTCCGAGGAGCCGATGCTGGCGCTCGTCATGCGGACGGTGCCCTCCTTGGCGAGGACGACCTTGACGCCGTTGCGGGTGTCGTAGCCGGGCTTGCCCGTGGTCACGGGTATCTGCCGGATGATCTCGTCGTTCTTGTAGACGGTCATCTGGTGGGCGGCGGCGTCGGTGACGGCTATGAGCTTGTCCGCGGTGGTGAAGGTCAGCGGCTTGGCCTTGCCGCCCCACATGCGGTCGCCGACCTTGATGCCCTCCAGGTTGCTGCGGACCTGGACGGTGGCCTGGGCGGGCCAGTACTCCTTGGGGCGGTAGTGGAGCTTCTTGTCGTCCACCCAGTGCCAGGCGCCCTCGGTGGCGGGCGTGGAGGTGACCTTGAGGGCGCGCTCCACGACGGCCCGCTGGGCGGGGTCCTTCACCGGCTGGCTCAGCTCCGCCGTGACGGGCTGGCCGACGCCGTACGTGCCCTTCTTCGGGCCGAACGCGACGTCCAGGCGCTTCTTGGCGGTGGGCTTGCCGGTGTCGAAGGTGATGACCTTGCGGCCGGGCTCCCCGTCCTCGTTCTCGGTGCTCACCCGGACCGTGTAGCCGGCGTCGGCGGCCAGCGGGGAGGTGCTGTGCCAGCGGCGCCCGTCGGCGGCGAGTTCGCCCGCCACGTAGCGCCCTGAGGCGTCGTAGGCCGTGACGTCGGTGATGCGCCCGTCGGAGTCCTCGGCGACCACTTCCAGGGGCTTGTCCGGGTCGGCCTTCCGGTTGCCCTCGGTGGGGGCGTTGAAGGAGATCTGGTCCGCCGCGTCGTAGGGGCGGGCGGAGAGCGGGTCGCCGTCGGAGCCGCAGGCGGTGACGCCCGCGCAGAGGGCTATCACCAGCAGCGTGCAGCTGACGACGGGGCGGGAGTTCGCTGTGTGGCTCATGACCTCACGCTAGGAACCGGCGTCAATCGCGGCACGCCGGATGACTCGTACGAGTGACACGCATTGCGGTGGACGGCGGACACGAAAGCAGGGGCCCGGACACTCCTCTCGGAGTGTCCGGGCCCCTGCGGCGCTCGGTGTCCTACTGGGTGCGGTTCTCACCGCGGTAGTACTCGAAGACCCAGCCCCAGACGGCGATCAGGATGACCGGCAGCGAGAAGTACATCAGCCACCAGCCGATGGCGACCGCCAGGAAGGCGAGGGCGCCGCCGATGCCCAGGAAGAGCGGCTGCCAGCTGTGCGGGCTGAAGAACCCGACCTCGCCGGCGTCGTCCGCGACGTCCGCCTCCTTGTTGTCCTGTGCGCCGACGTCCACCCGCTTGGCCGTGAAGCCGAGGTAGAAGCCGATCATGATGCACAGGCCGAAGGCCAGGAAGAGGGCCGTGGTACCGGCGGGCTCCTTCGACCAGAAGCCGTAGACGACCGCCATGATGAGCACGAAGGCGCTCAACCACATGAACATCTTGCCCTGGATCTTCACTTGCCGGCCTCCTTGCCGCCAGCGAGGGCCTTGTCGCCGTGGCCCACGTTCTCGAGCTGGTCGAGAGCTGCGATCTCCGGGTGGTGCAGGTCGAACGCCGGGGATTCGCTGCGGATCCGCGGCATGGTGATGAAGTTGTGCCGCGGCGGCGGGCAGGAGGTGGCCCACTCCAGGGAGCGGCCGTAGCCCCACGGGTCGTCGACGCCGACGGGCTTGCCGTACTTGGCGGTCTTCCAGACGTTGTAGACGAACGGCAGGATCGACATGCCGAGCAGGAACGAGCTGATCGTCGAGATCGTGTTCAGCGCGGTGAAGCCGTCGGCCGCCAGGTAGTCGGCGTACCGGCGGGGCATGCCCTCGGCGCCCAGCCAGTGCTGCACCAGGAACGTGCCGTGGAAGCCGATGAACAGCGTCCAGAAGGTGATCTTGCCCAGGCGCTCGTCCAGCATCCTGCCGGTCCACTTCGGCCACCAGAAGTGGAATCCGGAGAACATCGCGAACACCACGGTGCCAAAGACGACGTAGTGGAAGTGCGCCACCACGAAGTACGAGTCGGAGACGTGGAAGTCCATCGGCGGCGAGGCCAGGATGACGCCGGTCAGGCCACCGAAGGTGAAGGTGATCAGGAAGCCGGTCGCCCAGAGCATCGGCGTCTCGAAGGACAGCGAGCCCTTCCACATGGTGCCGATCCAGTTGAAGAACTTCACGCCGGTCGGGACGGCGATGAGGAACGTCATGAAGGAGAAGAACGGCAGCAGCACACCACCGGTGACGTACATGTGGTGGGCCCACACCGTCACGGACAGACCCGCGATCGCGATGGTCGCGCCGATCAGACCCGTGTAACCGAACATCGGCTTGCGGGAGAAGACAGGGATGACCTCACTGATGATGCCGAAGAACGGCAACGCGATGATGTACACCTCTGGATGGCCGAAGAACCAGAACAAGTGTTGCCACAGCAACGCTCCGCCGTTGGCCGAGTCGAAGATGTGGGCGCCGAACTTGCGGTCCGCCTCCAGCGCGAACAGGGCCGCGGCCAGCACCGGGAAGGCCAGCAGGACCAGCACACCGGTCAGCAGCACGTTCCAGGTGAAGATCGGCATGCGGAACATCGTCATGCCCGGGGCGCGCATGCAGATGATGGTGGTGATGAAGTTGACCGAGCCGAGGATCGTGCCGAAGCCGGAGAAGGCCAGACCCATGATCCACATATCGGCGCCGATACCCGGGGAGCGGACCGCGTCCGACAGGGGGCTGTAGGCGAACCAGCCGAAGTCGGCCGCGCCCTGCGGCGTGAGGAAGCCGCCGACCGCGATGAGCGAGCCGAACAGGTACAGCCAGTAGGCGAACATGTTCAGCCGCGGGAACGCCACGTCCGGCGCGCCGATCTGCAGCGGCATGATCCAGTTCGCGAAGCCCGCGAACAGCGGCGTCGCGAACATCAGCAGCATGATCGTGCCGTGCATCGTGAACGCCTGGTTGAACTGCTCGTTCGACATGATCTGCAGACCAGGCCGGGCGAGCTCGGCGCGCATGAGCAGCGCCATCACGCCACCGATGACGAAGAACACGAACGACGTGGCCAGGTACAGCGTGCCGATCGTCTTGTGGTCCGTCGTCGTCAGCCACTTGACCACGACACTGCCGCGGTTCTGGCGCCGGACCGGCTGCTCGTCCTCGTAGTGGGACCCAGCAGCCGCGGCACCCTTGGGGTCATTCAGGATGCTCACAGTACGTTCGACTCCCGGTTCTTCTCGTGGCCCGCCTGCTCGATGCCGGACGGGACGTAACCGGTCTGCCCCTTCTTCACGAGGTCCTTGAGGTGCTGCTCGTAGCGCTCGGGGGAGACGACCTTCACGTTGAACAGCATGCGCGAGTGGTCGACGCCGCAGAGCTCGGCGCACTTGCCCAGGAAGGTGCCCTCCTTGTTGGGGGTCACCTCGAAGGCGTTGGTGTGGCCCGGGATGACGTCCTGCTTCATGAGGAACGGCACCACCCAGAAGGAGTGGATGACGTCACGGGAAGTCAGGATGAAGCGGACCCTCTTGCCCTCGGGGAGCCAGAGCGTCGGACCCGGGTTGTTCGTCTGCGGGTTCCGGGTGCCCGGGGTGCCGCAGTCGTAGGTGCCGCCGGCGTCGGCCGGGAAGTCCTTCTTGAACCGGTCCGGGATCGCGTCCAGGTCCTTGGAGGTCTTCGCGTCACCGGACGTGCCGGCGACGGGCTCGATGTAGTTGAAGCACCAGCTCCACTGGAAGCCGACCACGTTGATGGTGACGTCGGGCTTCTTCTTGAGGCTGAGGAGCTCGGACTCGTCGCGGGCGGTGAAGTAGAACAGCACCGAGACGATGATGAGCGGGACCACGGTGTACAGCGCCTCGATGGGCATGTTGTACCGGGTCTGCGGAGGTACCTCGACCTTGGTGCGGCTGCGCCGGTGGAAGAAAGCACTCCACAGGATCAGACCCCACACCAGCACGCCGACGGCGAGCGCAGCCGCCCAGGACCCCTGCCACAGGGAGAGGATCCGCGGAGCCTCTTCCGTGGTCGGGGTGGGCATACCAAGGCGGGGGAAGTCTTCCCAGTTGTACGAGCAACCGGTGGCTGTCGCCAAGACCAGGCCCGCGGTCAGTGCCTGCAGCAGCTTCCGCCGCATCGGGCGCCGCGGCGAGCGGTCGGAGCCGTTGGGACTCACGTAGCGCCTTCCCGAGAGTCTCGCCCGCGCGGTTCGGCTGCGGCCTGGCCTTCTCGCTGGTCGGTCGCCGCCCTGCGTCGGGCAGGGGTTTGGATGTTTATGCGGACCAAACCCTAGCCGACGCCCTCCGGGGGTTCTCGGGGAGGGGTGCCTACTCACTCGGGTGGTTCGCTGATTTGGCGGCTGCGGGCCGTTTGTGGCTGTTCGCGCAGTTCCCCGCGCCCCTGCGGGGACGTCGTGGCGCCGGGCGTTCTAGCGTTGCGGTGTGGGTTACTTCGACGCCGCTTCCGCCGCTCCGCTCCATCCCGTCGCACGGCAGGCCCTGCTGGCCTCCCTCGATGAGGGGTGGGCCGACCCCGCACGGTTGTACAAGGAGGGGCGGCGGGCGCGGCTGCTGATCGACGCGGCGCGGGAGGCCGCCGCCGAGGCGGTGGGGTGCCGGCCGGACGAGCTGGTGTTCACCTCGTCCGGAACGCGTGCCGTGCACACGGGGATCGCGGGCGCCTCGGCCGGACGGCGGCGGGTCGGACGCCACCTGATCGTGTCAGCGGTCGAACACTCCTCGGTACTCCATTCGGCCGAGCGGCACGAGGCGGAGGGCGGTTCGGTCAGTCGGGTGACGGTGGACCGGCACGGGGCGGTGGACCCCGCTGCCTACGCCGAGGCCCTGCGCCCCGACACGGCCCTGGCGTGCCTCCAGTCGGCCAATCACGAGGTGGGCACCGAGCAGCCGGTCGCCGAGGTGGCCCGGCTGTGCCGGGAGGCCGGGGTGCCGTTGCTGGTGGACGCGGCCCAGTCGCTCGGCTGGGGGCCGGTGGACGGGGACTGGTCGCTGCTGACGGGCAGTGCGCACAAGTGGGGCGGGCCGCCCGGGGTCGGGCTGCTGGTGGTGCGCAAGGGGGTGCGCTTCGCGGCGCAAGGGCCGTCGGACGAGCGGGAGTCGGGGCGGGCGCCCGGTTTCGAGAACGTCCCGGCGATCGTGGCGGCGGCCGCGTCGCTGCGCGCCGTGCGGGCCGAGGCCGTCGAGGAGGCGCGGCGGCTGCGGGAGCTGACGGACCGGATCCGGGCCCGGGTGCCGCGGTTGGTGCCCGACGTGGAGGTGGTCGGCGATCCGGTGCGCCGCCTGCCCGGGGTCGTCACCTTCTCCTGCCTCTACGCCGATGGGGAGGCCCTGCTGCACGAGCTGGACCGCGCCGATTTCTCCGTCTCGTCCGGATCGTCCTGCACCAGCAGCACGCTGACGCCCAGCCACGTCCTGCGCGCCATGGGCGTGCTGAGTGAGGGGAACGTGCGGGTCTCGCTGCCGATGGGGACGGCCGAGGAGGAGGTGGAGAGATTCCTGGAGGTGCTGCCGGGGGCCGTGGCGGCGGTCCGGGAGAAGCTCGGCGCGCCGGTCGCGCGGACGGCGGTGCGGGAGGACGTGCTCGTCGTGGACTCCCTGGGCAAGCGGTGCCCGATCCCCGTCATCGAGCTGGCCAAGGTCATCGGGGACGTGCCGGTGGGCGGGCTGGTCCGGGTCCTGTCGGACGACGAGGCGGCCCGGCTGGACATCCCCGCGTGGTGCGAGATGCGGAACCAGGAGTACGTGGGCGAGGAGCCGGCGGACCGAGGAGCGGCCTACGTGGTCCGCCGGGCGAGCTGAGTAGGCCGAGGGGCGTGGGGAACTGCGCGCAGCAGCACCCCACGCACCCGCAGCCGCAGCCGCAGCCGCAGCCGCAGCGATCAGCCCAGGTGTCCCCGGACCTCTTCGGCGGCCTCGTCCCCGTACGCCTTGGTGAACCGCTCCATGAAGTGCCCGCGCCGCAGCTGGTACTCCTGCGTCCCGACCGTCTCGATCACGAGGGTCGCCAGCATGCAGCCGACCTGCGCGGCCCGCTCCAGGGAGACGTCCCAGGCCAGGCCGGAGAGGAACCCGGCGCGGAAGGCGTCGCCGACGCCCGTCGGGTCGGCCTTGCGCTCCTCGTCCGGCGTGCCGACCTCGATGGGGTCCTCGCCGGCCCGCTCGATGCGCACGCCCCGCGCGCCGAGGGTGGTCACCCGGTGGCCCACCCGGGACAGGATCTCGGCGTCGGTCCAGCCGGTCTTGGTCTCGATGAGGCCCTTCTCGTACTCGTTGGAGAAGAGGTAGGTCGCCCCGTCCAGCAGGATGCGGATCTCCTCGCCGTCCATGCGGGCGATCTGCTGGGAGAAGTCGGCGGCGAACGGGATGTCCCGCGAGCGGCACTCCTCGGTGTGGCGGAGCATCGCCTCCGGGTCGTCGGCGCCGATGGAGACCAGGTCGAGACCGCCGACCCGGTCGGCGACCGTCTTGAGCTCGATGAGGCGGGCCTCGCTCATGGCGCCGGTGTAGAAGGAGCCGATCTGGTTGTGGTCGGCGTCGGTGGTGCACACGAAGCGGGCGGTGTGCAGCGTGTCGGAGATGCGGACGGAGTCGGTGTCGACGCCGTGCCGCTCCAGCCAGGCCCGGTACTCGTCGAAGTCCGCGCCCGCGGCGCCGACCAGGATCGGCCGGGTGCCGAGCTGTCCCATGCCGAAGGCGATGTTCGCGGCGACGCCGCCGCGGCGGACGTCCAGCTTGTCGACCAGGAACGACAGCGAGACCGTGTGCAGCTGGTCCGCTACGAGCTGGTCGGCGAAGCGGCCGGGGAAGGTCATGAGGTGGTCGGTGGCGATGGAGCCGGTGACTGCGATGCGCACGGCGTGGATTCTCCTGGGGGAGGCGGACCTTGACGTCTCACGCTATCGGGTGGGCGTGGCCGCTCTGAAGGCAACGAAACTACCCGATAGTAGATCTTTCTCCGTGCACCGGGGCGTGCATACGGTGCCGTTATGACGAACCTCAAGCTCCACACCACCGCTCCGGTCGACATGGAGGGCGATCTGGCCTCGCTGCCGGGTGAGGGTGCGCGGATGGCCCCGCACTGGGCGGCTCCCGAGCGGGTCGCCTCCCGGCCGGTCTCCCCGGCCCTGATCCACGGGGTGGAGGTGCCCGTCGCGTCGGCGCGGCTGCTCGACGCGATGTCGGACTACGGCGACTGAACGGCGCACGCACGGGAACCGCGAGCTCCCCCGCTGCGTCCCATCGCTGTCCCCCGTAAAGGGGAGACGGGATACGACCCACCAGCGGCCTGATCCGGCCGGGCAGGGTCCCCCTGGGACAGCTGTGCAGCCGAAGGAGCGATGCGGTGAACACCGAGCGACCCGAGAACGACGACGCCGCGAGGGACCTGGGCGCCGGCGCGGACGCCCGCACGGCCGGCGAGCCGGGTCCCGAGACCGGCCCTTCGGCGGCGGCCGGGGTGCCGCAAGCTGCGCCGGACGGCGCGTCGGACGGCGCCGGGGGATCCTCCGGGGAGGCCGGGAAGCCCGAGACGACCGCGGCAAGCGACACCGGGAACGCCGGAACCGCCGGGGCACACCCGGAGCAGACCCAGGACCCCGGGCACGCCGAAGCCAGCACCGACTCCGCCCGGGACGCCGGGGATGCCGAAGCCGGCACCGAGCCCGCCCGGGACGCCGACACGGACGCGGAGCCCGCCGCGAACGCGGGAGCCGGCACCGCCCCCGCCCGGGACGCCGGGGACGCCGAAGCCGGCACTGAGCCCGCCCGGGACGCCGAAACCGGCACCGAGCCCGCCCGGGACACCGACGCGGACGCGGAGCCCGCCGCAAACGCGGGAGCCGACGCCGACCCCGCCAGGGACGCCGGGGACGCCCAGGACGCCGGGGACGCCCGGGACGCCGAAGCCGGCACAGAATCCGCCCGGGACGGCCAAGCGGACGCCGAGCTCGCCGCGAATACCGAAGCCGGCACCGACACCGCCCGGAACACCGACGCGGACGCGGACCCCGCCCGGGACGCCGGAGCGGAGACGCAGTCCGCCGGAGGTACCCGGGCGAACCCGGATTCCGTCCGGGACGGCCGAGGGAGCGCCGGACCCGTCCTGGAGCGGTCCGGGTCCTCGGGTTCGTCCGGCGCTCGCGGCTCCGCCGCGGACGGTGAGCTTCCCCCGCTGCCCGCTCACGAGGACCGGGGCCCGCACGGTGGTGGCCGGCGCCGTACGCCCGCGCTGGTCGCGTCCGTCGCCGCGGCCGTCCTGCTGATCGGCGGGGGCGGCGCCTGGCTCGCCTCGAACGCGTCCGGCGGTACGGACGGCAAGGCCGCCGCCCCCGGTGCGCCCGGCGGCGACGGCACTCCCCCGCCACTGGCCCTCGACGGGTACTCGGAGTCCGCGCCGGGCGACGGCAACGGCATCGCGCCCGGCGAGCCCAACCCCTACGGCGCGACGTACCGCGTGGAGGGCGAGCTCCCGGACGGCCCCCGCGAAGCCCCGGTGTACCGGGCCCGCGGCGAGGTGGCGAAGGACGACGTGGCCCGGCTGGCGAAGGCGCTCGGGATCGAGGGCACGCCGGTCGCCCAGGGAGAGGCCTGGAAGATCGGGGGCCAGGACGGTTCCGGACCGGCGCTTCAGGTGAATCGGCAGGCGCCGGGGGCCTGGACGTTCAGCCGCCACGCGCCGGGCACCGACAACTGCAAGGGCGTCGACACCTGCAAGGGCCCGCAGGCGGCCGGTGGCGATCCCGTCGGCGAGGCGGAGGCGCGGCGGGCGGCCGCGCCGGTGCTGAAGGCGGTGGGCCAGGACGGCGCGAAGCTGGACACGAGCCAGGTCATGGGCGCCCAGCGGGTCGTGAACGCCGAGCCCCGGGTCGGCGGTCTGCCCACCCACGGCTGGACGACCGGGATCACCGTGGGCCCGGACGGCGAGGTGGTCGGCGGCAGCGGCCGGCTGCGGGCGCCGGTGAAGGGCGACACGTACCCCGTGGTCGGCGCCGAGAAGGCGCTGGAGCTGATGGAGGGGCAGTCCGGGGGTGACCGCCGGGCGGGCGTCGGCGGCTGCGCCTCCCCGGTTCCGTTGGAGGGCCGCCCGGAGGAGGAGCCCTGCGGAACGCCGGCGGGCGGCGGGCCCGCGAAGGAGACCGTGACGGTCGAGGACGCGGTGTTCGGGCTGGCCGCGCACCACGTGGACGGGCGCGAGGCGCTGGTGCCGTCCTGGCTGTTCGAGGTGCGGGCCCCGGGCGCGCGGGATCCGTTCACGGTGACGTACCCGGCGGTCGATCCGACGTACCTGGCCTCCCCCGCGCCGAGCGAGCCGCAGGAGCGGCCGACCTCCGCGCCGGGGCCGCGCGAGGTGAAGGTGGACGGCTACCGGGCCGAGGGCGCGGAGCTGACGGTGTCGTTCACGGGCGGCGTGTGCGCCGACTACGACGTGACGGCGGCCGAGAAGGGCGACGAGGTGACGGTCACGGTGACCTCGACCCCGTGGCCGGACAAGGTGTGCGTCATGATCGCCAAGCAGTTCCAGAAGACCGTGCAGCTGGACGAGCCGCTCGGTGCCCGCGGGGTCGTGGACGCGGACGGCAGGGCGGTCCCGCTGGCCAAGGAGGGTGCGCGGCTGCCCGCTCCGCCCACGCGGTAGTCCCGGGAAGCACGAAGGCGGCGACCCCGTCGGAGGGGGTCGCCGCCTTCTTTGCGTCCGCGTGCCGCCGGGGCGGCCGGCCGGCTCAGCTGAAGGAGTCGCCGCAGGCGCAGGAACCCGTCGCGTTGGGGTTGTCGATCGTGAAGCCCTGCTTCTCGATGGTGTCCACGAAGTCGATCGTGGCACCACCCAGGTACGGGGCGCTCATGCGGTCGGTGACGACCTTCACACCGCCGAAGTCCTTCTCCACGTCGCCGTCGAGGGACCGCTCGTCGAAGAAGAGCTGGTAGCGCAGGCCGGAGCAGCCGCCGGGCTGGACGGCGACGCGCAGGGCGAGGTCGTCGCGGCCCTCCTGGTCGAGCAGCGCCTTGACCTTGGACGCGGCGGCGTCGGTCAGGATGATGCCGTCGGTGACGGTGCTGGTCTCGTCCGATACGGACATCTACATCTCTCCCGGGTTGTTCGGAGACTGCTTGCCGACGGTTGCAACCGGCGGGGCCTCGGATTCATTCCGGACCGGACGCTCGATCTCGGCTCCTTGCCATGCTCGCACACCCGCCCGGGAGCGGAAAACGGCTCTTTCCGGGCCTTGTGGGGAAGAGACGGCCGTGGGCCGGGATTCACGTCACACCGACGCTATGGCCATCGTCAAAGTGACGTGAAGCGGTTATGATAGATAGCGTCAAATCGACGAAAAGTCGCAGAAACAGAAAGGGTGCGTGTCGTGACCACCGCCCAGACCCAGGACCTCGACGTACAGCCGACGCCCCTCGCCCTGCTGCTCCTCGGCCGCGAGGCCGACCCGCGGAGCGAGCGCGGCGTGGAGTGTCCCGGTGACCTGCCCTCGCCGTCCGACCCGGACCTGGTGGAGCGCGCCCGCAAGGCGAAGGAGAAGCTCGGGGACAAGGTCTTCGTGCTCGGCCACCACTACCAGCGCGACGAGGTCATCCAGTTCGCCGACGTGACGGGTGACTCCTTCAAGCTGGCCCGGGACGCGGCGGCACGCCCGGAGGCCGAGTACATCGTCTTCTGCGGTGTGCACTTCATGGCGGAGTCCGCGGACATCCTCACCTCGGACGACCAGAAGGTCGTGCTGCCCGACCTGGCCGCCGGCTGCTCCATGGCCGACATGGCGACGGCCGAGCAGGTCGCCGAGTGCTGGGACGTGCTCACCGAGGCCGGCATCGCCGAGCAGGTCGTGCCCGTCTCGTACATGAACTCCTCCGCGGACATCAAGGCCTTCACCGGCAAGCACGGCGGCACGATCTGCACCTCGTCCAACGCCCAGCGGGCCCTGGACTGGGCGTTCGAGCAGGGCGAGAAGGTGCTGTTCCTGCCCGACCAGCACCTCGGCCGCAACACCGCCGTGCGGGACATGGGCATGTCCCTGGAGGACTGCGTCGTCTACAACCCGCACAAGCCGAACGGCGGCCTGACCGCCGACGAGCTGCGCGGCGCGAAGATGATCCTGTGGCGCGGCCACTGCTCGGTGCACGGCCGCTTCAGCCTGGACTCGGTGAACGACGTGCGCGAGCGCATCCCCGGCGTGAACGTCCTGGTGCACCCCGAGTGCCGGCACGCGGTCGTGGCCGCGGCCGACTACGTCGGTTCGACCGAGTACATCATCAAGGCCCTGGAGGCCGCGCCGGCCGGCTCCAAGTGGGCCATCGGCACGGAACTGAACCTGGTCCGCCGCCTGGCGAACCGTTTCGCTCCGGAGGGCAAGGAGATCGTCTTCCTCGACAAGACGGTCTGCTTCTGCTCGACCATGAACCGCATCGACCTCCCCCACCTGGTCTGGGCCCTGGAGTCCCTGGCCGAGGGCAACCTCGTCAACCGCATCGCGGTGGACAAGGAGACGGAGGCGTTCGCGAAGCTGGCCCTGGAGCGGATGCTGGCGCTGCCGTAGCGGGTCCCGAGCGACGCGAAGGCCCACCCGGGGTCCCCGGGTGGGCCTTCGTCGTGCCGCGGCAGGTCAGACCTGGGCCGGCTCCGGCTCCGGGGCGCTCTCCTCGGGGCCCGTGAGGCCCTTCTTCGCCGCGCGCTTCTTCGCCCGGCGCTCCTTGCGCAGCTCGACCATCGCGTACAGCGTCGGCACGAGCAGCAGCGTGAGCAGGGTCGATGTCACCAGGCCGCCGATCACCACCACGGCCAGCGGCTGGGCGATGAATCCGCCCTCGCCCGTGATGCCGAGGGCCATCGGCAGCAGCGCGAAGATCGTCGCCAGTGCCGTCATGAGGATCGGGCGCAGCCGGTGCCGGCCGCCCTCGATCACGGCCTCGACGACGCCGTGGCCCTGCTTGCGGTACTGGTTGATCAGGTCGATCAGGACGATCGCGTTGGTGACCACGATGCCGATCAGCATCAGCATGCCGATCATCGCCGGGACGCCCATCGGGGTGCCGGTGGCGATCAGCAGGCCGATCGCGCCGGTGGCGGCGAACGGGATGGACACCAGCAGGATCAGCGGCTGGATCAGCGACCGGAAGGTGCCGACCAGCAGCATGAAGACGATCGCGATGGCCGCGAGCATCGCCAGGCCCAGGTTGGCGAACGCCTCGTCCTGGTCCTCGGAGACACCGCCGATGGAGGCGGTGGCACCGTCCGGGAGCTTCAGCCCGTCGATCTTCGACTGGAGTGCGGCGCTGACCGCGCCGGTGTTGTCGCCGGTGGGCTTGGCGGTGATGGTGGCGGCGCGCTGGCCGTCGATGCGGGTCATCGAGACCGGCCCGTCGACGACCTTCACGGTCGCGATGTCACCGAGCTTCACCGAGGCGCCCAGGCGCAGGTCCTCGAGCTGCTTCAGGGTCTGCGCCGGCTTCGCCGAGCGGATGACGACGTCGCGCTCGGTGTCGTCCAGCACGGCCTTGGCGGTGGGGATGCCGCGCACCGCCTGGGCGACGACGGCCCCGAGGCTCTGGTCGTCGAAACCGGCCGCTGCCGCCTTGGTGTTGGCCTTCACGGAGATGCGCGGGACGCTCTGCGACAGGTCGCTGGTGACGTCCCGGACGTCGTCGAGCGAGGCGACCGCCTTGCGGACCTCCTCGGACGCCGTGCGCAGGACACCGGCGTCGGCGGCCTTCACGACCACGCTGAGGTCCTGGGCGCCGAAGCCGTCACCGGCGGAGACGGTGGTGGTGCCGATGCCCTTCAGCCCGGCCAGGCCCTTCTCGATGTCCTCCTGGACGCCCTCGGCGGACGCGGAGTCCTCCAGACTCACCTGGTAGGACGCCTGGTTGGTGTCCGTGCCGCCGCCGAAGGCGGCCATGAAGCCGGACGAGCCGATCGTGACCTGGTAGTCCTTCACACCGTCGGTGTCCGCGAGCAGCCGCTCGACCTTCCTGGCCTGGGCGTCGGTGGCGGTCAGGCTGGTGCCGGGCTTCAGCTCCTGCTTGACGGTGAGGACCTCGACCTCGCCCTGGTCGAAGAAGTTGGTCTTCAGCAGCGGTGCCATGCCGAAGGTGCCGACCAGGACGACGACGGCGATGGCCACGCTGGTGAGGCGGCGGCGCGTGGCGAAGCGCAGGACCGGGACGTAGACCCGCTGGAGGCGGCTCCTGGCCTCCTTGTCCTCGGCCAGCCTGCGCGCCTCGGCCGCGTCCTCGGGCGTGCCCTTGGGCGGACGCAGGAACCAGTACGACAGGACCGGGACGACCGTCAGGGAGACGAGGAGGGACGCCAGCAGGGCGGCCGTCACGGTGAGGCTGAACGAGCCGAACAGCTCGCCCACCATGCCGCCGACCAGGCCGATCGGCAGGAACACCGCGACCGTGGTGAGCGTCGAGGACGTCACCGCGCCCGCCACCTCGCGGACGGCGTTGATGATGGCCGAATGCCGCTCCTCGCCGTAGCCGAGGTGCCGCTTGATGTTCTCCAGGACCACGATCGAGTCGTCGACGACCCGGCCGATGGCGATGGTCAGCGCGCCCAGGGTGAGGACGTTGAGCGACAGGTCGCGCGTCCACAGCACGATCAGCGCGAGGACCACGGACAGCGGGATGGACACCGCGGTGACGAGGGTGGAGCGGACCGAGGCGAGGAAGACGAGGATCACCAGGACCGCGAAGAGCAGACCGAGCGCGCCCTCGGTGGTCAGGCCCTCGATGGACTTCGACACGGCCGGGCCCTGGTCGCTGACGACCGTGAGGGTGGCGCCGGAGCCGAGGTCCTCGCGCAGGCCGGGCAGCTTGTCCTGGACGGCCTCGGAGATGGCGACCGCGCTGCCGTCGCGGTCCATGGTCACGGCGACGGCGAGGCTGGGCTTGCCGTCGGTGCGGGTGAGGGAGTCGGCCGGGGCCTCCTGCTGCTTCACCGCGGCCACGTCGCCGAGGCGCACCGGCTCGCCCTTGCCGGGCTCGCCCTTGACCATCAAGTCCTTGATCTGACCGACGGAGGTGAAGCCGCCGCCGACCTGGACGGTGCGGTTGGCGCCGCCCTCGTCGAAGGAGCCGGCCGGGACGGTCGCGCCGCCCGCCCTGAGGGCCTCGCCGAGCGACTGGACGGTCAGGCCGGCCTTCGCCAGCTTCGCGTCGTCGGGCGTGACGGTGACCTGGACGTCGCGCACGCCGTCGACGGTGACCTGGCCGACGCCGTCGATGCTCTTCAGGTCCGGCACGACCGTCCTGTCGAGCTGGTCGGCCAGGGCCTGCTGGTCGCGGCCGGAGGTGACGGCCAGGACGACGGTCGGGATGTCGTCCGTGGAGCCGGCGACGACCTGCGGGTCGACGTCGTCCGGGAGCTGGACGCGCGCCCGGTTGACGGCCTGCTGGACGTCTCCCACCAGCTGCTCGGTGTTGTTGCCGTAGTCGAAGGACGCCATGATCACGGCGTTGCCCTCGCTGGCGGTGGAGGTGACGCCGCTGATGCCGTCGACGGCTTCGAGGTTGTCCTCGATGGGTTCGACGACCTGCTTCTCGACCACGTCCGGGGACGCGCCCTGGTAGGGCGCCAGGACGGACACCATGGGCAGTTCGATGGTGGGCAGCAGCTGCTGCTTGAGCTGGGGTATCGCGATCGCCCCGAAGACGAGCGCGATGATCGACATCAGCCCGATCAAGGCCCGTTGCGCGAGGCTGAACCTGGACAGCCAGGACATGGGTGAGGGTCTCTCTTCTGTTAACGGCAGAAGCGGCAGCGGACGCGCAGAGGAGCGCCCGTCCCTACACCCTGGGCCATGGGACGACGCTGTCCCGTAGGCCCCAGGTCCATTTCCTTATGCGGCGCATACTCCGCCCGCAGTACGCCCGGTGGCGCTCACTCCACCCTCGGACGGACCAGCCCGGACTCGTAGGCGATGACCACGAGCTGGGCCCGGTCGCGGGCGCCGAGCTTGGCCATGGCCCGGTTGACGTGCGTCTTCACCGTCAGCGGACTCACCTCCAGCCGCTCGGCGATCTCGTCGTTGGAGTGGCCGCCGGCCACCTGCACCAGCACCTCGCGCTCGCGGACGGTGAGGGAGTCCAGGCGCTCGCCGCGGGCCGGGTCGCGGTCGCCGTCGGCCGGGTCCTCCTGGGCGAGGAAGCGGGAGATCAGCCCGGTGGTGGCCGCCGGGGAGAGCAGGGCCTGGCCGCCGGCGGCGATCCGGATGGCGTTCAGCAGCTCCTCGGGCTCGGCGCCCTTGCCGAGGAAACCGGAGGCCCCGGCGCGCAGCGACTGCACCACGTAGTCGTCGACCTCGAACGTCGTCAGGATGACCACCCGGACGTCCGCGAGCGCGGGGTCGGCGCTGATCAGGCGCGTCGCCGCGAGACCGTCGGTGCCGGGCATCCGGATGTCCATGAGGACGACGTCGGCGTGGTGCTCCTTGGCCAGCCGCACCGCCTCCGCACCGTCGGACGCCTCCCCGACGACCTCCATGTCGGGCTCGGAGTCGACGAGCACGCGAAAGGCGCTGCGCAGCAGCGCCTGGTCGTCGGCGAGCAGGACGCGGATGGTCATGCGGGGTCCTCCCCGTCGGATGTGCGGTTCTTGACGGGCAGGATCGCATGCACGCGGAAACCGCCCCCGTAGCGGGGACCGGTGGTGAGGGTGCCGCGCAGGGCGGTGACGCGCTCGCGCATGCCGAGCAGCCCGTGGCCGCCTCCGCCGGCGGGGGCCTCGTTGTCGCCGCTGCCGTCGTCGAGGACGGTGATCTCGACGTTCGGCCCGACGCGGACCACGCTGACCTCGGCCCTGGCCTGCGCCCCGGCGTGCTTCTGCACGTTGGTCAGGGCCTCCTGGATGATCCGGTAGGCGGCGAGGTCGACGGCCGCGGGCAGGGCGGTGCCCTGGTCGGCGCGGGCGACCTCGATGTGCAGGCCCGCGTTGCGGAAGGTGCCGGCGAGTTCGTCGAGGCGGTCGAGGCCCGGGGCGGGCTCGGTGGGGGCCTCCGGATCGCCGGACTGGCGGAGCAGGCCGACGGTGGCGCGCAGCTCGTTGAGCGCGGAGCGGCTGGCCCCACGGACGTGCGCGAGGGCCTCCTTGGCCTGGTCGGGGCGCTTGTCCATGACGTGGGCGGCGACCCCGGCCTGGACGTTGACCAGCGCGATGTGATGGGCGACGACGTCGTGCAGGTCGCGGGCGATGCGCAGGCGCTCCTCGGCGACCCGGCGGCGGGCCTCCTCCTCCCGGGTGCGTTCGGCGCGTTCGGCGCGTTCCCGGATGGCCTGGACGAAGGCGCGGCGGCTGCGGACGGCGTCGCCCGCCGAGGCGCCGATACCGGTCCAGGCGAAGATCGCCAGGTTCTCCTGGGCGTACCAGGGCAGGCTGCCGGCCGCCATGGCGGTGCCGGTGAGCACGGTCATGGTGAGCAGGCCGACGCGCCAGGTGGTGGGCCGGTCGGTGGTGGAGGCGACGGTGTACAGGGCGATGACGGCGGACATCGCGACGGGCGCGCGGGGGTCGGCCGTGACGGACTCGACGACGGACGCCGCGCCGGTGACGGCGAGGACTCGCAGCGGGGCGCGGCGGCGGAAGACCAGGGCCGCGGCGGCCAGGGTCATCAGCACCAGGCTGAGGGTGTCCGGGGTGCGCAGGACGCCCCAGCTGACGTTGTCGCGGTGCCGGGGCTCCACGAAGGATCCGGCGACCATGCAGACCAGGACGGCGGCGGCCAGGGCCGCGTCCACGGCCAGGGGGTGTGCCTTGGCCCGGCATCTGGCCCGCGCGAATGTGCTCACGAGCGTTCACGGTATCCGGCTCCAGGGCCGGGCCCCCAGCCCTCCGCCGGCCGGAGGGGCCCGGGCCCCGGCCGCCGGGGGACGGCCGGTGTCGGGTGCGGAGCTCAGCCCGGATCAGGCCGTCGTCACTGAGGAGCTCCCGGACGTCCTCGAGCGTCGCGTCCGGGGAGGGCAGGATCAGCTCGGACGGCTCCAGGGAGTCGTCCGGCAGCGGTTCGCCGAGGGCGCGGACCCTGGCGAGCAGGGCCTGGAGGGTGCGGCGGAAGCCCGGGCCGTCGCCCTTCTCCATCTCCGCGAGCAGCTCGTCGTCCAGCTCGTTCAGCTCGGCGAGGTGGCCGTCGGCCAGACTCACCTGGCCCTCCCCCATGATCCGTACGATCATGTCGCCTCCCTAGGCGTGGACCCCTGCCGCTCGGCTACTGCTTGTCGAAGCGCGGGGTGTCCTGCGGCTGCTGCTGGGACTGCTGCCCGGTCGTGCCGCCCTCGATGGCCTGCTGCCCGGCGCTCGGGCCCCCGGCCAGCTCGGCCTTCATGCGCTGCAGTTCCAGCTCCACATCCGTACCACCGGAGAGCCGGTCCAGCTCGGCCTGGATGTCGTCCTTGTGCATGCCGGAGGGGTCGTCGAGGGCACCGGAGGCGAGCAGTTCGTCGATCGCGCCGGCGCGGGCCTGGAGCTGGGCCGTCTTGTCCTCGGCACGCTGGATGGCCAGGCCCACGTCGCCCATCTCCTCGGAGATGCCGGAGAACGCCTCGCCGATGCGGGTCTGCGCCTGGGCCGCCGTGTACGTGGCCTTGATCGTCTCCTTCTTCGTGCGGAAGGCGTCGACCTTGGCCTGGAGCCGCTGGGCCGCGAGGGTGAGCTTCTCCTCCTCGCCCTGGAGCGTGGCGTGCTGGGTCTCCAGATCGGTCACCTGCTGCTGGAGCGCGGCACGGCGGGAGAGCGCCTCGCGGGCGAGGTCCTCGCGGCCCAGCGCCAGGGCCTTGCGCCCCTGGTCCTCCAGCTTCCCCGACTGCGACTGCAGCTGGTTCAGCTGAAGTTCCAGGCGCTTGCGGCTGGTCGCCACGTCGGCGACACCGCGCCGCACCTTCTGGAGCAGCTCCAGCTGCTTCTGGTACGAGTAATCGAGGGTCTCGCGCGGGTCCTCGGCCCGGTCAAGGGCCTTGTTCGCCTTCGCGCGGAAGATCATCCCCATACGCTTCATGACACCGCTCATGGGCTTCGCGCGCCCCCTTCTGACCGACTCCGGCTGAGCTCCTGCGACAGAACCCACAGTACGGGCCCTGCATCCATTACCGCACTGTTCGGGGACGGATGCGCTCATCCCCAAGGACGACTGCGCGCGCTCCCGGTCCGGCGTAGGGAGTAGGTGGTACCCGGGGTCACCGGAGGGGGGCCTCCAGGGGAACGACCGGGTGCGTGCGCAACGTCCCGTCTGTCCCCTTACAGACGACTGGTGTTGCCGGATCGTTCCCCGCGGGACTGGGGTCCATGCCCGTCATGCCCTTACCCTTGGGTTTTGTGTTCCGTAGCCGTGCCAAGGAAGAGAAGGCCCAGGCCGCCGACAAGGCGCCGGTGAACTTCTCCAAGCAGCCCCGCGACCCGCAGGCCCCCAAGGGCCGCCCCACGCCCAAGCGCAGCCAGGCCCAGAGCCAGCGCCGCAGCGTGGCCAACACGTCGATGACGCGCAAGGACGCCGCCAAGCGCCAGCGGGAGGAGCGCCGCGCCGCCCTCGAGCGCCAGCGCCAGGCCCTGGCGAGCGGCGACGAGCGGTACCTGCCCGCGCGTGACAAGGGACCGGTCCGCCGGTTCGCGCGCGACTTCATCGACTCGCGGTTCAACATCGCGGAGTTCTTCCTGCCGATGGCGGTGGTCATCCTCGTGCTGAGCATGGTGCGGGTGGCGTCGCTGCAGAACGTCGCGCTGCTGCTGTGGCTCGTGGTGATCGTGCTGATCGTGCTCGACTCGTTCGTCACGGCCTTCCGCCTGAAGAAGCAGCTGAACGAGCGCTTCGCGGGTGAGAACAAGCGCGGCGCGATCGCCTACGCCCTGATGCGCTCCCTCCAGATGCGTCGGCTCCGGCTGCCGAAGCCGCAGGTCAAGCGCGGAGAGCGGCCCTGACCACGACGCCGTTCTCCGGGGGTGCGGCGGACGCCTGGCTGGACAAGCTGGGCGGGCTGCGCGATGTCGTCCGGCAGGAGCTGGTGGCCCGCCAGCTGGACGAGCAGATAGTGGCCCGGTTCCCGGTCGGGCAGCGCCTGCGGGTGCTGGACGTCGGGATGGGCCAGGGCACGCAGGCGCTGCGGCTGGCCCGGGCCGGGCACGAGGTGACGGGCCTGGAGCAGGACGCGACGATGATCTCCGTGGCGCGGGAGTCGCTCGCCGGGGAACCGGCGGGCATCCGCAAGCGGATGCGGATCATCGAGGGCGACGGCCGGGACACCGGCGTGCACTTCCTGCCCGGCAGCTTCGACGTGGTGCTCTGCCACGGCGTCCTGATGTACGTGGAGGAGCCCGACCCGCTGCTGGCGGGGCTGGCCCGGGTGCTCGCGCCCGGCGGGCTGCTGTCCCTGCTGGTGCGCAACGGCGACGCCCTGGCGCTGCGTCCGGGGCTGTCCGGTGACTGGGCGGGCGCGCTGGCCGCGTTCGACACGGTGGCCTACCGCAACCGCCTGGGGCTGGACGTGCGGGCCGACCGCCTGAAGGACCTGACGGCGACGCTCGCCGGGATCGGGGCGCCGCTGCACGTCTGGTACGGCGTGCGCGTGTTCACGGACACGGCCGCGGACGGCGCCGAGGTCCCCGCCGACGTCGAGACGCTGCTCGCGGTGGAGGAGAAGGCCGGGCGGACGGATCCGTACCGCGGGGTGGCGGCGCTGCTGCACCTGTGCGGCGTGCGGGGCTGATCCCGCCGGCCGCGCACGAGCAGGGGCGGGGACCGCGGGCCCCCGCCCCCGGGCTCACGCCTCGGCCGCGTGCAGGCTCATCGGCCCGTAGATCTCCGTGGCGTCCTCGAACAGCCGCACCTGGTCGGCGCCGCCCTCCTGGAGTTCCTTCCAGTGCTCCCCGATCCAGGACTCGGCGTCCCCCTGGGTCGTGAAGTCCTCCGGCGCCACCGCGGGCTGGACCTCCGTCCCGTCGGTCTTCTCGAACCGCCACGTCCATGCCGCCATGTACGCCTCCCATGCGTGTGAGCACATTGCACAGCGAGAAGCCGGAACAGGGTCCGGCTCCTGACCAGAGCCTAAGCGCTCGGCCGGGCGGGGCGGCACAGGTGGTCGGATGCGCGCGTGACCCCGCGAGGGTGTCTCCGTCACGCGAGTCCCGCACGCGCGGGTGAGAATCGGGGCGTGGAACTGACTCTCCTCGGCACCGGCGCCCCCGCGGGACTCCCCCGCCCCGACTGTCCCTGCGCGGCCTGTGCGGTCGCCCTCGGCCCCGACGCGCGGGCGGCGACCGCGCTGCTGCTGGACGGGGTGCTGCTGCTCGACCTGACGCCCGGGGCGGCCTTCGCGGCGGCCCGGGCGGGCCGCTCCCTGGGCGGGGTCCGGCAGGCGCTGCTGTCCCATCCGCACGACGGGCCCGCGGTGGAGGTCCCGGCGGGGCTGCCGCAGCCCGGACGGGTGCCGGACGGGCAGGAGTTGACGCTGCTGACGGGGCATCGGGTGCGGGCGACGGCACTCGACGCGCCGGGCACGGGCTACGCGGTGACGGGGCCCGAGGGGCAGCGGCTGCTGTACCTGCCGCCGGGCGGGGCGCCGGCCGGGATCGAGGGTCCGGCCGAGCCGTACGACATGGTCCTGGCGGACGTCGTGGGGCGGCCCGACGCGCTGGCGAAGCTGCGGGCGGTGGGAGCGGTGGGGCCGACGACCGACGTGGTCGCCGTCCACCTGGACCACGACGTGCCGCCCGGACCGGAGCTGGGGCGGCGGCTCGCCGCGGCCGGGGCCCGGGCCGTGCCGGACGGGACGACGCTGACGGTGGGCGTGTACGAGGACGTGCCGGACGTGCCGCGGCGGACGCTGGTGCTGGGCGGGGCGCGCTCGGGCAAGTCGGTGGAGGCGGAACGGCGGTTGGAGGCCTTCCCCGACGTGCTGTACGTGGCGACGGGCGGGTCGCGCAACGGGGACACCGAGTGGTCCTCGCGGGTGGCCGCGCACCGGGACCGGCGGCCCGGGTCGTGGCAGACGGCGGAGACCTGCGACCTGGTGCCGCTGCTGGCCGGGGAGGGGCCGCCGCTGCTGATCGACTGTCTGTCGCTGTGGCTGACCGACGCGATGGACTCCGTCGGGGCGTGGGACGACGCGGTGTGGGCGGAGCAGGGCGAGAAGGCGCTGCGGGAGCGGGTGCGGGAGCTGACGGAGGCGGTGCGGACGACACGGCGGACCGTGGTCGCCGTGTCGAACGAGGTGGGGTCGGGCATCGTGCCGGCGACCGCGTCGGGGCGCCGGTACCGGGACGAACTCGGGCGCCTGAACGCGGGGTTCGCCGACGAGTGCGAGCACGTGCTGCTGGTGGTGGCGGGGCAGGCGGTGGCCCTGCGGGGCTGACAGCCCTCAGGGGGCCTTGCGGGCGATCACCCGGTAGGTGTTGGCGAAGCGGGTGCGCCGGGCCACCGGGGCGATCAGGTGGTCGGCGGTCGCCGCCAGTGCCACCAGGGGGACGCCCGCCCGCAGCAGGGCCGTGCGGGTGTGCCGGTGGAGCGGGGGCGGGGGGACGGCCCGCCAGGGGGTGTCCGGGGCCGGGAGGCCGTGGGAGATCGCCAGGGCCAGGGCGCCGGAGAGGTCGTGCGGGATGTGGACCGGGCGGTGGTCGAGCGTCAGGACCTCGCAGCCGTCCGACTCGAGTTCGGCGCGGAGGTTGCGCGGGGGCAGCAGGTGCAGGTGGCGGGGCTGGTCGTAGGGGAGCCACCAGCGGCCCAGGAGGGCGGCGAAGACGCTGCGGGGGCTGAGGGTCTCGACGATCAGGTGGCCGCCCGGGCGCAGCACGGTGAGCGCGGCCCGCAGTTCCGCCCGGGGGTCGGGCGTGCCCTCCAGGTGGTGGAGCATGCTGACCACGTCGTAGCGACCGCGCAGTTCGGCGGCGATGCGGGGGTCCGTCAGCCGGCCGACGTGGGCCTCCTCGACGCGGTCGGCGGAGCGGGCGCGCACCACCCGGGGCGTGGGGTCCAGGCCGTCGAAGGCGGTGTAGGGGAAGTACCGCCGGGCCGTCGCCGGGAAGCGGGCGTGGCCGGTGCCGACGTCCAGCCAGCTCTCCGGCTCCCCGGTGCGCAGCATCGCCTTGGCGGCCGAGCGGTGCCGGCGGGGGCTGGCCCGCAGGGCGAGGAGGCCGTCGCTCGCCGGGTCCCGCGGCGCCCCGCGCACGCTGCGGTGGTAGAGCGCGAGGCCCTCGGCCGTGAGGCGGGGGTTCTGGAAGGTGTGGCCGCACTCGCGGCACTCGTCGACGGTGAAGACGCCGGGCTTGTACTCCCGTACGTCACCCGTCCGCAGCCGGTTGCGCAGCCGGGCCGAGCCGCACCAGGGGCAGTCCTCCCGGCGCGGTTCGTGGACCGGGGCGCTGGTGCGGGGGGCGGGGGGTGCGGAGGGGGCGGGACGGGCGGGCATGGGCGGCTCCCGGGCACGACGGCGTACGGCAGGACGGCGGGGCTGCCCTGGGGGCGAACATGTAGGACAATCCGCGCGAAAGGGAACGTATGGGATGCCGGTGCCGGGTGCAACGATGCCGTCCCGGCGGAGTCGTGACGTGGCGCCCTGCCGTTCGGCCACGGCCGGTACTGTTCGGCGAATGAGCTCGCTTAATCTCGACGACTTCACCGATCTGATCGAGCGTCCGGACGGCGGGATCCGCCGTGACGCCGAGGCGCGCCGGGAGCGACAGGTCGTGCCGCCCGGCTCGCTGGGCCGGCTGGACGACCTGGGTGAGTGGCTGGCCGCGGCGCAGTCGGCGGTGCCGGTGCGGCCGGTGGAACGGCCGCGGGTGGTGCTCTTCGCCGGTGACCACGGCGTCGCCGCCCTGGGCGTCTCGGCCCGGCCGGCGGGCAGCGCCGCGGAGTCGGTGCGCGAGGTGCTGGAGGGCGGGCGGCCGGTGTCGGTCCTGGCCCGCCGTCTGGGCGTGCCCGTGCGGATCGTCGACATGGCCCTGGACTGCGACCCGGCGACCCTGCCCGAGGACGTCGTGCGGCACCGGGTCCGGCGCGGCAGCGGGCGCATCGACATCGAGGACGCGCTGAGCCTCGCGGAGGCGGAGGCGGCGTTCCGGGCCGGGATGGCGGTGGCCGACGAGGAGGCCGACTCGGGCACGGACCTGGTGGTGCTCGGCGATGTGAGCGTCGGCGGGACCACGGCGGCGGGCGTGCTGGTCGCCGCGCTGTGCGGGGTCGACGCGTCGGTGGTCACCGGGCGCGGCGGGCAGGCCGTCGACGACCTGGCGTGGATGCGCAAGTGCGCGGCGATCCGGGACGCGCTGCGCCGGGCCCGGCCGGTGCTCGGCGACCAGATGCAGCTGCTGGCGACGGTGGGCGGCGCCGACCTCGCGGCGATGACGGGCTTCCTGCTGCAGAGCGCGGTGCGCAAGCTGCCGGTGGTGCTCGACGGGGTGGTGACGGCCGCGTGCGCCCTGGTCGGGCAGCGGATCGCGTTCCGGGCGCCGGACTGGTGGCTGGCCGCGCACGACAGCGGCGAGCCCGGGCAGGCCAAGGCGCTGGACCGGATGGCGCTGGAGCCGCTGCTCGGCCACGGCGTGACCGTCGGGGAGGGCACCGGCGGGCTGCTGGCCCTGCCGCTGGTGCAGGCGGCGGCCGCGCTGGCCGCGGAACTGCCCGAGCGGCCGAAGGAGTCCGAGGCGGCCGACGCGTCGCCCGCCCCGGAGGTTCCCGCCGAGTCGTAGGTGCGCCGGAGATCCAGGTCACGCCCGCCCGGCTCAACGTCGTCCCGTTGCGGTCGGTCTTGGCACACGGTGTCCGTTTGACTGAGTGACGGACACCCGCGCCCGGACCACCGCACCGACGAGGACGACCCGATGAGCACGCTCGCCCGCTGGGCCCGCGCCGAATGGGGGCCGTTGGTCGCCGCGATGCGCGGGCCGCTGGCGCGGCGGCGGTGGCGGGCCGTGCCCCTGGCGGTCACGTCCGTGTGCCTCACAGCGGCGCTGCACTTCGCGGACGGCCGGGCGTGGGGCCACCGGTTCGTGCAGGACGCCGGGGGCGTGCGGGCCGAGGACCCGCTGTGGGCGGCGCTGCTGCGCACACCGCTGTCGCTGTTCGTGCCCGCGCTGGACCTGCCGGTGTGGGGTGCGCTCGTGCAGCTGCTGCTGGTGTTCGGGATCGCGGAGCTGTGCCTGGGCCGGTGGCGGACCCTGGCGATCGCCTACCTCGCCACGCTCGCCGGCACCCTCTACGCCCGGCTGGGCATCTGGCTGGGGCCCGGCTCGCCGCTCGGCCTGCCCGCCTCGGACGCCCGGGTGGTGGACACCGGGCCGTCGGCGGCCGTGGTGGGCCTGGCCGTGTTCGTCGCCTGGCGCTTTCGCGCGTACGCCACCGCCGGGCTGGTGATCGCGGCGATGGTGGCCGAGGTCGTGGTGAAGGAGAACCTGGCGGGCAAGGAGCACCTGGCCGCGATCGCGGCCGTGCTGGTGCTGTGCGCGGCCGGCGAGGTGCGTCAGCGGCGCTCCAGGGCGCGGGCGGGCTCGGGGTCCGGGGCGCCGCCGATCCAGTCCTGAAAGGTCCGCCGGGGCCCCACCCAGCGGCGGTCGTGGTGGTAGGCGCGCAGACCCGACTTGGCCCGGGCCCGGGGGCGGTTGCGGTAGAACCGCTTGGCCCACGGGGAGGCCGGGCGGGCCAGCCGCACGGCGGCGACCAGGGCCACGAGCGGGACGATCACGCCCAGGACGGCCATGCGGACCTTCCCCTTGAACAGGGCGATGAGGGCGAAGCCGAAGTTCACCAGGACGTTGGCGAGGACAGCGGCGCGGTTCTGCTGCTGGTCCTCGGTCAGGTCGTTCACGCCCAGGGGCGAGAAGCCGATCAGGAGCAGCCCGACGAGGGAGGCGGTGAGGACGACCATCTCCACGCTCTTGCGCCCGTCCGGGGTCCAGTAGACGTCGGCCAGGTGCAGCACCAGGGCGAACTCGTCCAGCACCAGGCCCGCGCCGATGCCGAAGATCACCGCCGCCAGGCACGAGCCGAAGCCGTGCTGCCCGCCCGCGACCGCGCCGAAGCCGCCGACGAGGGTGAGGATGACACCGGGCACCACGTGGTGGACGTGGACGCCGCCGCTGCTGATGTTGCCGAAGGGGCCCTTGCCCGCGCGGATGAGGCGGGTGATGACCCGGGTGATCACGAAGGTCAGCACGAAGGCGACGAGGGCGAGGAGCAGCGGCAGTTTGCCCGGTTCGACGATGTTTCGCTCCAGCCATCCCATAACGGAACTTTATCCTCGCCTGCCGTCACCGCTCTCGTGACCGGCGGGTAGCCTGCGCCGGTGCCCAGAACCTCGCCCTTCGACGGCCTCCGTTTCGCCTTCGGCACCCTGACGGTGTTCCCGGTCCGGGTGACCCGCTGGGATCGCGAGGCGGCCCGCGGCGGCATGCTGTGCGCCCCGCTCGCCGGCCTGGCCGTGGGGGCCGCCGCGGCGGGCCTCGGGCTGGTGCTGCTGGTCCTCGGCGCGGGCGCGCCGCTGGCCGCGGTGGCCACCGTCGCTGTGCCGGCGGTCCTCACCCGCGGCCTGCACCTGGACGGGCTCGCGGACACCGCGGACGGGCTGGGCAGCGGCAAGCCCGCCGAGGACGCCCTGCGGATCATGAAGCAGTCGGACATCGGGCCGTTCGGCGTGATCACCCTGGTCCTGGTCCTGGCGGGCCAGGCCGCCGCGCTCGCCCAGTCCTACGGCACCTCCTGGACCCGTGGTGCCTGCGCCGCGGTCCTGTCGGCGACGGTGGCCCGGCTGGCCCTGACCCTGGCGGCCCGGGCCGGGGTGCCCGCGGCCCGGCCGGAGGGGCTCGGGGCGGCGGTCGCGGGCGTGGTGCCGGTGCGGGCGGCCGCGGCGGCGGGGCTCCTGGTGGCGCTGGCCGCGGCAGCGGCGGGCGGCGCCTGGGGACCGTACGGGGCGGTGCGGGCCGTCCTCGCGGTGGTCCTCGCGCTGGCCGCCGCCGAGGCACTCCTGCGGCACTGCACCCGCCGTCTCGGCGGGATCACCGGCGACGTCTTCGGCGGTCTGGCGGAGACGGCCGCGACCGCGGTGCTGGTCGTCGTGTCACTGGGCTGAAACGATCCCCTTGTCGCCCTCCCGACCCGGCCTCCGGGCGGCTAGCTTCCTTCCCGGACACACGAGTGATCGGGGGACGTTCATGCCGAAGCTGCGCCGTGCCGTGGCCTGGGCCGTCGACTTCGCGCTGGTGGTGACGCTGGCGTCGGCGCTGGCGGTGCTCACCTTCCACCGGGTCTCGGCGCTGGTCACCGACGTGCCCGAGCTGGCCGCCCGGGGCGGCTGGGACCTGCTGACCTCGCGCGGCGACGTCGTCGACGCCTCCGCCGGCCTGGGGTTGTCGCTGTGGGACAGGTCGGTGCTGTACGTGGAGCAGGCCTTCGGGCTGCTGGTGCTGGCGGTGTTCCTCTACCAGTGGGCGTGCCTGTCACTGGCCGGGCGCACGGCCGGCAAGGCCCTGACCGGTCTGAAGGTCACCGGGGGTGTGCCGGGCCGGGTCAGGGCCGCACGGCGGGCCGCCGTCACCACGGTCGTCGACGTCGCCGTGTACGCGGTGGCCTGCGTGCTGCTGGTCGAGGGGCAGCTGCTGCTGTCAGTCCTGGTGTGGGCGGTCGCCGTGGTGCTGTTCCTGCTGAACGCGCTGCCGGTCCTCTCCCCCGGCCGCCGGTCGCTCGCGGACCGGCTGGCGGGCACCTCGGTGACCGGCATCGGCCTCAGCAGGCCCGTCGCCACACCCCCAGTTCGTACTTCTTGAGCAGCGAACTCAGCTTCAAGCGGCGGGAGTCGGGGCAGAAGCGGCCGGTGGGCAGCTCGTACTCGACGTGGAAGACGGCCTTGTCCGCGTCGACGAACGGCTTCAGCTCCGCGCACTCGCCGTACTGGGCGCACTGCTCGTTGACGGCGAAGTCGAAGTCCCCGACGAGCTGCGGGATCTGGTCCAGGTCGTTCTTCAGCCCGACGGCCAGGCCGCGCTCGTGGGCCAGGCGGGCGATGAGACGGTTGTAGCGGAGCTGGTCGGCGGCGGTGAGGGGGAAGCCGGTGTCGTTCCGGTAGCCGTCCATGTTGTCCGGCTCGACCGCGTCGAAGCCCTTGTCCCGGCACATGTCGATCCGGGCGGCCATCAGCGGCCGCAGGACGTCGGTGCGGCGGATGTCGAGCCAGCGCTCGCCCTTCCAGCCGTTGCCGCGGCCCAGCACGGACGCCGGGAACCTCTTCGCGTCCGGCCGGAACTCCTCCCAGGCGCCGGTGGAGAGGTAGCAGATGACCTTGCGGCCGTCGTCGTGCAGCCGCGAGACCGTCTCCGCGGAGTGGTCGTAGCCGTCGATGTCGTAGACCGGCACGTCGACGGAGGTGTCCAGGCGCCCGCTGAGCTGCCACTGCCAGCCGGTGCCGGGGCGGGGCTGCCAGCGCGGGCCGGGTTCCTCGTCCGCGGGCTGCGAACAGCCCGCCAGCAGCAGGGCGAACAGGACCAGGAACAGGGACGGGCGTCTCACGAGGCGTTCTCCGCAGGGGGTTCGGGGCGGGACCGGGGTGTCCACGACGATCATCCCCCGCCCCGCCGGGGCCGGTTCACGGGTGCCGGGAACCGGACATGGCCGCCGGGCCACGGGCGGGTGAACGCCCGCGGGGCATGAGCCGGGCGGGCCACGCGCGTAGTCTCGTCGTCGAGTGTTCGCCGTACCGGGGAAGGCCCCGTGACCACCGGCCCCAGGGGCCGGACTAGGGTCGGCTCGGGCCCGGTCGACCCACACCGTTCGACCACCGCAACTTCACATCGGAAGCGAGATTTCACCACCGTGACTGCTCTCACTCTCAGCACCGCCGCGGCGCCCGGTCTGCGGGCCGACGCCATCGTGATCGGTGTGGCCAAGGGTGCCAAGGGACCGGTCGTCGCGCCGGGCGCCGAGGCCGTGGACAAGGCGTACGACGGCAGGCTCGCCGGCGTCCTGGAGACTCTCGGCGCCTCCGGTGCCGAGGGCGAGCTGACGAAGCTGCCGGCGCCGTCCGGCTTCAAGGCCCCGCTCGTGCTGGCGGTGGGCCTGGGCGCGGTGCCCGAGAAGGACGCCGACTACGCCGCCGAGGCCCTGCGCAAGGCCGCCGGCGTCGCCGCCCGCGCCCTGGCCGGAGTCAAGAAGGCCGCCTTCGCCCTGCCCCTGGCCGACGCCGCCGACGTGGCCGCGATCGGCGAGGGCGCGCTGCTCGGCGCGTACTCCTTCGACGCGTACAAGGAGAACGGCAAGGACGCCCGGTCCAAGAACGGCAAGGCGCCCCTCGCCGAGGCCACGCTGCTCGGCGGCAAGTCCCGCGACAAGGCCCACAAGGCGGCCGTCGAGCGGGCCGTCGCCGTGGCCGAGGAGCTGAACCGCGCCCGCGACCTGATCAACATGCCGCCGAACGACCTCGACCCCGAGGCGTTCGCCGCGATCGCCCAGGCCGCGGCCAAGGAGCACGGCATCAAGGTGCAGGTGCTCGACGAGAAGGCCCTCGTCAAGGGCGGCTACGGCGGCATCCTCGGCGTCGGTGCGGGCTCCGCGTCCGGTCCGCGCCTGGTGAAGCTGTCCTACACCTCCTCCAAGGCCAAGAAGCACCTCGCCCTCGTCGGCAAGGGCATCACCTACGACTCGGGCGGCATCTCGCTGAAGCCGGCCGGTCACAACGAGACGATGAAGTGCGACATGAGCGGCGCGGCCGCGGTGTTCGCCGCGGTCGTCGCCGCCGCGCGCCTCGGCCTGGAGGTCAACGTCACCGGCTGGCTGGCGCTCGCGGAGAACATGCCCTCCGGGTCCGCGACCCGTCCGGGTGACGTGCTGCGCATGTACAGCGGCAAGACCGTCGAGGTCCTCAACACGGACGCGGAGGGCCGCCTGGTGCTGGCCGACGCGCTGTGGGCCGCTTCGCAGGAGAAGCCGGACGCGATCGTCGACGTGGCGACCCTGACCGGGGCGATGGTGCTGGCGCTGGGCAACCGGACGTTCGGGATCATGGGCAACGACGACGCCTTCCGCACGGCGGTGCTGGAGGCGGCCGAGGAGGTCGGGGAGCCGGCGTGGCCGATGCCGCTGCCGGAGCACCTGCGCAAGGGGATGGACTCGGCGACCGCCGACATCGCGAACATGGGTGAGCGGATGGGCGGCGGCCTGGTGGCCGGTCTGTTCCTGCGCGAGTTCGTGGGCGAGGGCATCACCTGGGCGCACCTGGACATCGCCGGGCCGGCCTTCAACGAGGGCGGGCCGTTCGGATACACGCCGAAGGGCGGCACGGGGACGGCTGTGCGGACGCTGGTGCGGCTGGCCGAGCTGACGGCCGCCGGGGATCTGGGCTGACCTTCCCCTGAGAGCTCGGTCTCGTCCGTCGTGTGGCGAGTGCGGGGGCGTGGGGGCTGTTCGCGCAGTTCCCCGCGCCCCTTCGGGGCGCTCCCCGGCACGCTCATCCGAACGTGGGGTGTCTCACACCGCAGCCCGGCGTCTCCTTGTGTGCCGACAAGTGCGAAGATGGGGCTCGGCAGGACAGGGCCCCACCGAAGGGCCGAAGAACGAGCGGCCGGACACCAGCCGCCTGCCGGTCACTGACGACCGGCTCACGGCGCACATGCATGGAGGACGTGACGTGGCGAACGACGCCAGCACCGTTTTCGACCTAGTGATCCTCGGCGGTGGCAGCGGTGGTTACGCCGCGGCCCTGCGCGGGGCGCAGCTGGGCCTGGACGTCGCCCTGATCGAGAAGGACAAGGTCGGCGGCACCTGCCTGCACCGGGGATGCATCCCCACCAAGGCCCTGCTGCACGCGGGCGAGATCGCCGACCAGGCCCGCGAGAGCGAGCAGTTCGGTGTGAAGGCCTCCTTCGAGGGCATCGACATCGCGGGCGTCCACAAGTACAAGGACGGCGTGATCGCCGGCCTGTACAAGGGCCTGCAGGGTCTGGTCGCCTCCCGCAAGGTGACCTACATCGAGGGCGAGGGCCGACTGTCCTCCCCCACCTCCGTCGACGTCAACGGCCGCCGCGTGGAGGGCCGCCACGTCCTGCTCGCGACCGGCTCCGTGCCGAAGTCGCTGCCGGGCCTGGAGATCGACGGCAACCGGATCATCTCCTCCGACCACGCCCTCGTCCTGGACCGCGTGCCGAAGTCCGCGATCATCCTGGGCGGCGGCGTCATCGGCGTCGAGTTCGCCTCCGCGTGGAAGTCCTTCGGCACCGAGGTCACGATCGTCGAGGGTCTGAAGCACCTCGTCCCGGTCGAGGACGAGAACTCCTCCAAGCTGCTGGAGCGCGCCTTCCGCAAGCGCGGCATCAAGTTCAACCTGGGCACGTTCTTCCAGAGCGCCGAGTACACCCAGGACGGTGTCAAGGTCACCCTGGCCGACGGCAAGCAGTTCGAGGCCGAGGTCCTGCTGGTCGCCATCGGCCGCGGCCCGGTCTCCCAGGGCCTGGGCTACGAGGAGCAGGGCGTCGCGATGGACCGCGGCTACGTCCTGGTCGACGAGTACATGCGCACGAACGTGCCGACCATCTCCGCCGTCGGTGACCTGGTCCCGACCCTCCAGCTCGCGCACGTGGGCTTCGCGGAGGGCATCCTGGTGGCGGAGCGTCTGGCCGGTCTGAAGACCGTCCCGATCGACTACGACGGTGTCCCGCGGGTGACGTACTGCCACCCCGAGGTCGCCTCCGTCGGCATCACCGAGGCCAAGGCCAAGGAGATCTACGGTGCGGACAAGGTCGTCGCTCTGAAGTACAACCTCGCGGGCAACGGCAGGAGCAAGATCCTGAACACCGCGGGCGAGATCAAGCTCGTCCAGGTCAAGGACGGTGCCGTCGTCGGCGTCCACATGGTCGGCGACCGCATGGGCGAGCAGGTCGGCGAAGCCCAGCTGATCTACAACTGGGAGGCGCTGCCCGCCGAGGTCGCGCAGCTCATCCACGCCCACCCGACGCAGAACGAGGCGCTCGGCGAGGCCCACCTGGCCCTGGCCGGCAAGCCCCTGCACGCGCACGACTGACCCTCGGTCGACGAACGCGACGACACAGACTTCCGCACTTTCCGTAAGGAGCAACCGAAACCATGGCGGTTTCCGTAACCCTTCCGGCGCTCGGCGAGAGCGTCACCGAGGGCACCGTCACCCGCTGGCTGAAGGCCGAGGGTGAGCGCGTCGAGGCCGACGAGCCCCTGCTCGAGGTCTCCACCGACAAGGTCGACACCGAGATCCCCTCCCCCGCCTCCGGCGTGCTGTCCTCCATCAAGGTCGCCGAGGACGAGACCGTCGAGGTCGGCGCCGAGCTGGCGCTCATCGACGACGGCTCCGGCGCCCCCGCCGCCGCGGAGGCCCCGGCCGCCGAGCAGGCCCCGCAGGCCGAGCAGGTCGCCGAGCCCGCCCCCGAGCCGGCCGCGGCCGCGCCCTCCACCGAGCAGTCCGCCCCGGCGCCCGCCCCGACCGCCGACGCCGCCGCCGGCGGCGGCTCCGCCGAGGGCACGGACGTCGTCCTGCCCGCGCTCGGCGAGTCCGTCACCGAGGGCACCGTCACCCGCTGGCTGAAGTCGGTCGGCGACACGGTCGAGGCCGACGAGCCGCTGCTGGAGGTGTCGACGGACAAGGTCGACACCGAGATCCCCGCCCCGACCTCCGGCACGCTGCTGGAGATCGTGGTGGGCGAGGACGAGACCGCCGAGGTGGGCGCCAAGCTCGCCGTCATCGGCGAGGCGGGTGCCGCCCCGGCCGCCGCCCCCGCGCAGGAGGCCCCGGCCGCTCCGGCGCAGCCCGAGCCCGCTCCGGCACAGCCCGAGCCCGCCCAGGCCCCGGCCCCGCAGCAGGCCGCCCCGGCCCAGCAGGCCCCGGCTCCGCAGGCCCCCTCGGCCCCGGCCCCGCAGCAGCAGACCACCCCGGCTCCCGACCCGGTCCCGTCCGCTCCCGCGCCGGCCCCGGCTCCGGCCCAGGCCCCGGCCCCGGCCGCCGCCAAGCCGGCCGACGACGGCGCCTACGTCACCCCGCTGGTGCGCAAGCTCGCCGCCGAGCAGGGTGTCGACCTGGCCACCGTCAAGGGCACCGGCGTCGGCGGGCGTATCCGCAAGCAGGACGTCGTCGCCGCCGCCGAGGCCGCCAAGAGCGCCGCCGCCACCCCGGCCCCCGCCGCAGCCGCCCCGTCGGCCGCGAAGAAGGCCCCGGCGCTGGAGGCCTCCCCGCTGCGCGGCCAGACCGTCAAGATGCCGCGCATCCGCAAGGTCATCGGCGACAACATGGTCAAGGCCCTGCACGAGCAGGCGCAGCTGTCCTCGGTCGTCGAGGTCGACGTCACCCGCCTGATGAAGCTCCGCGCCCGTGCCAAGGACGCGTTCGCCTCGCGTGAGGGCGTCAAGCTCTCCCCGATGCCGTTCTTCGTCAAGGCCGCCGCCCAGGCGCTGAAGGCGCACGCGCCGATCAACGCCCGGATCAACGAGGCCGAGGGGACCATCACCTACTTCGACACCGAGAACATCGGTATCGCGGTGGACTCCGAGAAGGGCCTGATGACCCCGGTCATCAAGAACGCCGGTGACCTCAACCTCGCCGGTATCGCCAAGGCCACGGCCGACCTGGCGGGCAAGGTCCGCGCCAGCAAGATCACCCCGGACGAGCTGTCCGGCGCGACCTTCACCATCTCCAACACCGGGTCGCGCGGCGCGCTCTTCGACACGATCATCGTGCCGCCGGGCCAGGTCGCGATCCTCGGCATCGGCGCCACGGTCAAGCGCCCCGCCGTGATCGACACCGAGGACGGCCCCGTCATCGGCGTCCGGGACATGACGTACCTGACCCTGTCCTACGACCACCGTCTGGTGGACGGCGCCGACGCCGCCCGCTACCTGACGGCGGTCAAGGCCATCCTGGAGGCCGGCGAGTTCGAGGTCGAGCTCGGTCTCTGACCCGTCGGTACGGCTGTACGGTGCCCCCGCCCGGATCATCTCCGGGCGGGGGCGCTTTGTTCAGGGGCGCGGGAGGCCGCATACGAGGCGCCGGTCGAACGACAGCCCCACACCCCCCGTGTAAGTCTCGTCTCACCTGCGCGACAGCGCCCTCGTCGGCCCCACCCGCGGAGCGAACCGGCCGTATTGTCTAAGCGTCGATCCCGCCTAAGGAGCCCTCATGACCGCGCCCGTCATCCACTCGCTCCGCGAGCAGATCCGCGAGCACATCCTGGAGGGGATCATCAGCGGACGCTGGCAGCCGGGCGAGCGGATCGTCGAGCGCCGGATCGCCACCGAGCTGGAGGTCAGCCAGACCCCGGTCCGCGAGGCCCTGCGCGAGCTGGAGTCGCTGCGCCTGATCGAGTCCGCTCCCAACAAGGGCGTCCGGGTGCGGAACCTGACCGCAGCCGACCTGGAGGAGAGCTATCCCGTCAGGGCCGGTCTGGAGGCCATCGCGGCGGAGCTGGCCGCCGAGGGCCTCGCGGAGGACTGCTCGGCGCTGGAGCCCCACGTCAGCGCCCTGCACGAGGCCGACCGCGTCTCCGACGGCACCGCCCAGGTCCGCCACACCGTCGCCTTCCACCGCGAACTGGTGCGCGCCGCCGGGAACTCGGTCCTGCTGCACACCTGGGAGGGCCTGGGCATCGAGGTGTTCACGGCCCTGTCGATCCGCTGGCTGGGCACGCGGCAGCAGTCGTACGCCGAGGAGCACGAGGAGCTGGTCGCCGCGTTCAAGCGGCGGGACCCCCGGATCGCCGAGCTGGTGAAGGCCCACGTGCTGGGGTGCGCACCCCGGGCGTGACACCCGAGCGCCCTCCCGCTCAAACGCCTCCGACCTGCGAGAACCAGGCGCATCCCGGTCACCGCGTGCCACCGTCGGAGGCACCGCGTGCCTACTTTCTCGTGATCAAGAGGTTTTGGTCCTCAACCCTTTGATCGATCATCGATCAGGGAGTTACAGTCGCCGACGGGCTTCCACCGAAGCCTCAGCCCTGTCCTGCCAAAGACCAAGGGCACCCCCGATCCCCTTACGTGAGGGAACCCCCTTCGACTGAGGAAGGCGGCGACATGACCGACCCCAACGCCATCCAGCCGAGCGAGCTCGACCAGCTCCCCGACCGGGACCCGGAGGAGACCGCCGAATGGCAGGCCTCCCTGGACGCGGTCACCCAGGCTGCCGGGCCGCACCGTGCCGCGTACCTGATGCGCCGCACGCTGGAGCGCGCCGAGGGCGCCGGCATCGCGCTGCCGAAGCTCCTCGAGACCGACTACGTCAACTCCATCCCCACCTCCGCCGAGCCGGCCGTGCCCGGTGACGAGGCGATGGAGCAGCGGATCACCGCGTGGAACCGCTGGAACGCGGCCGCGATGGTCACCCGCGGCAGCAAGTACGGCGTCGGCGGCCACATCGCCACCTTCGCCTCCGCGGCCTGGCTGTACGAGACCGGCTTCAACCACTTCTTCAAGGGCAAGGAGGCCGACGGGTCCGGCGACCAGCTCTACATCCAGGGCCACGCCTCCCCCGGCATCTACGCCCGCGCGTTCCTCGACGGCCGGCTGGACGAGGAGCAGCTCGACAACTTCCGCCGCGAGGCGGGCGGCAACGGTCTGCCCTCCTACCCGCACCCGCGCCGCCTGCCCTGGTTGTGGGAGTTCCCGACGGTCTCCATGGGCCTCGGTCCGCTGTCGGCGATCTACCAGGCGCGCTTCAACCGCTACCTGGCCGACCGCGGCATCAAGGACACCTCCGCCTCGCACGTGTGGGCGTTCCTCGGCGACGGCGAGATGGACGAGCCCGAGTCGACCGCCGCCCTCGCGCTGGCGGCCCGTGAGGAGCTCGACAACCTCACGTTCGTCATCAACTGCAACCTGCAGCGCCTGGACGGCCCGGTCCGCGCCAACTTCAAGATCGTGCAGGAGCTGGAGGCCCAGTTCCGCGGCGCCGGCTGGAACGTGATCAAGACGCTGTGGGGCACCGCCTGGGACGAGCTGTTCCAGCTCGACACCACCGGCGCGCTGGTACGCCGCCTGCGCCAGGTACCCGACGCGCAGATCCAGACGTACCAGACCCGCGACGCGGCCTACATCCGCCAGGACTTCTTCGGCGCCGACCCGGCGCTCGTGGAGATGGCGAAGCTGCTGAGCGACGACAAGATCCTCGAGTGCTTCCACCTCTCGCGCGGTGGTCACGAGTCCCGCAAGGTGTTCGCCGCGTACAAGGCGGCCGTCGAGCACCAGGGCGCGCCGACCGTGATCCTGGCCCAGACGGTCAAGGGCCACACCCTCGGCGAGGGCTTCGCGTCGAAGAACGCCAACCACCAGATGAAGAAGCTCTCGGTGGACGAGTTCAAGAACATGCGCGACCTGCTGGAGCTGCCGATCTCCGACAGCGCGTTCGTCGACGGCGTGGTCCCCTACGGCCACCCCGGCGCCGACTCCCCCGAGGTCCGCTACCTCCAGGAGCGGCGCGCGGCCCTCGGCGGCCCGGCCCCGGCCCGCCGCGTGCACCCGGTCGCCCCGCTGCCCGCCCCGGCGGAGAAGGCGTTCGCCTCCTTCGACAAGGGCTCCGGCTCGCAGAACGTGGCCACCACCATGGCGTTCGTCCGCCTGGTCAAGGACCTGGTCCGCGACAAGGAGACCGGCAAGCGCTGGGTGCCGATCGTCCCGGACGAGGCGCGTACCTTCGGCATGGAGTCGCTGTTCCCGTCGCTCGGCATCTACTCGCCCAAGGGCCAGACGTACGAGCCGGTCGACCGCGACCAGCTGATGTACTACAAGGAGGCCAAGAACGGCCAGATCCTCAACGAGGGGATCACCGAGGCCGGTTCGATGGCCGACTTCATCGCCGCGTCGACGTCGTACGCGACGCACGGCGAGACGATGATCCCGTTCTACATCTTCTACTCGATGTTCGGCTGGCAGCGCACGGCCGACCAGATGTGGCAGCTCGGCGACCAGCTCGGCCGCGGCTTCCTGGTCGGGGCCACGGCCGGCCGCACCACCCTGACCGGCGAGGGCCTCCAGCACGCCGACGGCCACTCCCCCGTCATCGCCGCGACCAACCCCGCGGCGCTGACGTACGACCCGGCCTTCGCCTACGAGGTCGCGGCCATCGTCAAGGAGGGTCTGCGCCGGATGTACGGCGAGGCCGCCCCGGGCGAGGACCAGGACGTCTTCTACTACCTGACCGTCTACAACGAGCCGCTGCCGCAGCCGGCGAAGCCGTCCGTCGCCGGAATCGACGAGGGCATCGTCAAGGGCCTGTACCGCTTCAACACGGCGGAGTCGGCGGGCGTGACCGTCCCGGCGAACGCCCCGCGGATCCAGCTGCTCGGCTCCGGCACCGCCATCCACTGGGCGCTCAAGGCGCAGGCGCTGCTGGCCGAGGAGTGGGGCGTGGCGGCCGACGTGTGGTCGGCGACGTCGTGGAGCGAGCTGCGCCGGGACGCCCTGGAGGCGGACGAGGCGCTGCTGCGCGGCGAGGAGCGGGTGCCGTTCGTGCGGCGGGCGCTCCAGGGCGCCGAGGGCCCGGTGCTGGCGGTCTCCGACTACATGCGCCAGGTCCCGGACCAGATCGCGCAGTGGGTCGAGCAGGACTGGTCCTCGCTGGGCGCCGACGGCTTCGGCCTGTCGGACACCCGTGACGCGGCCCGCCGCCACTTCGGTGTCGACGCCGAGTCGATCGTGGTCGCGGCCCTGGCCCAGCTCGCCCGGCGCGGCGAGGTCAAGGCGGCGTCCGTGAAGGAGGCGCGCGAGAAGTACGGCCTGTAGGTTCTGCGGCCCCCGCCGGTCCCGGTCGTTCGTCGACCGCGGGCCGGCGGGGGCTTCGTCGTGCAGGTACCGCGCTCCTGGAACAGGCCCGCCCCCACACACCCGCACCCCGACACGCACCATGATGGCCCTATGCGTGCTGCCCGGCTGATCAAGATGGTGTTGCTGCTCCAGTCCCGGCCCTCCATGACGGCCGCCGAGCTCGCCCGGGAGCTGGAGGTGTCGGAGCGGACGGTGACGCGCGACGCGCAGGCGCTGTCGGAGGCGGGCGTGCCGGTCTACGCGGACCGGGGCCGGGCCGGCGGCTACCGGCTGGTCGGCGGGTACCGGACGCGGCTGACCGGGCTGCACCGCGGCGAGGCGGAGGCGCTGTTCCTGTCCGGGGTGCCCGGGGCGCTGCGTGAGATGGGTCTGGAGGACGCGGCCTCGGCGGCCCGGCTGAAGGTGTCGGCGGCGCTGCTGCCGTCCCTCAGGGACGCCTCCCGGACGGCCGCGCAGCGGTTCCACCTGGACGCGCCGAACTGGTTCAGGGAGCCGAAGACGCCCGCGCTGCTGCCGGCGGTCGCGGACGCGGTCTGGGACGACCGGCGGATCGGCGCCCGCTACCGGCGCGGCGAGGAGGAGGTCGTCCGGGAGCTGGAGCCGTACGGGCTCGTGCTGAAGGCGGGCGTCTGGTACCTGTGCGCGCGGGTGGCCCGCGGCACGTCCTTCCGGGTGTACCGGATCGACCGGTTCACGGCGGTGGAACCGGCTGAGGAGCGCTTCGAGCGGGTGCCGGAGTTCGACCTGCCCGCGTTCTGGGAGGAGCGGGCGGAGCAGTTCGCGCGGTCCATCCTGCGGGCCCGCGTGGTGGTGCGGCTGTCCCCGGCCGGTGTGCGCGCCCTGCCGTACGCCCTCGACCCGTTCACCGCACGGGAGGCCCTGGCCGGGGCGGGCGAGCCGGACGGCGAGGGCTGGGTGCGGGTGGACCTCCCGGTGGAGTCCGAGGAGGTCGCGCACAGCCAGCTCGCGGCGCTGGGCCCGGAGGCGGAGGTGCTGGAACCGGCCGGGCTGCGCGAGCGGTTCGCCGCGGACGCGGCACGGCTGGCGCGCCTGTACGGACGGGCGGACGGCGCATAACGATCCCGTCCACTCCGGGTGCGCCCCTGTCCCCCAGGCCCGATGCTGGACCCGTGATGGACGAGACGGAGTTCTGGGAGCTGGTGGACGACGCCCGTGAGGCCGCCGAGGGCGACCCGGAGGAGCAGGCGGATCTGCTCGTGGAACGGCTCGTTCGGCTGGACCCGGACTCGGTGCTGGACTTCGCCCGTCACTTCGAGTCCCGCTACCACCGCGCCTACCGCTGGGACCTGTGGGGCGCGGCCTGGGTGCTGCTGGACGGCGCCAGCGACGACGCCTTCGACTTCTTCCGCTGCTGGCTGATCGGCCAGGGCCGGGAGGTCTTCGAGGGGGCGCTGCACGACCCGGACGCGCTCGCCGGGCTGCTGGACGACTTCGACGAGGAGATCGACGGCGACGGCGAGGAGCTCGGTTACGCGGCGGACGAGGCGTACGAGCAGCTCACCGGGGTGGTCGCCCCCGATCTGGAGATCGCCGCGCCGCCCCCGGAGCCGGAGGGCACGCCGCTCGACTTCGAGAACGAGCGGCTGCTGGCCGAGCGCTACCCCCGGCTGTGGGAGCGGTTCAGGGGCTGACCGGAGCCTTCCCTGGGTGCGGCGGGCCGGGGCTCAGGACGCCGCGCGGCGGCTGTGGCCCTCCTGGGTGGGGGCCGGTCTGCCCTGCATCCGGGCCGCCATGTCGCGGATCTGCGGCAGCCGGGCGTGCAGGGCGGCGCCGGGGCAGCTGGTCATGTAGCCGTCGTTGTGGCCGGCCAGGGCGGGCAGCGTGGCGGTGCTGCCGGCCGCGTACCGGCTCAGGCCGTTGCTGGAGACCAGGCGGACGCGCGCGCGCGGGTCGGTGCCGCTCAGGCCGAGTTTCCAGGCGGCCAGCGCGGCGATGGACCTGATCATCGGCTGCGGGACGGGCATGCCCTCCGTGAAGGTGCCGAGGGCGGCGATGCCGGAGGTGCGGTGGTTGAAGCCCTGGGTGTGGGCGCCGGTGACGGCCCGTTCTACGCCCCCGGCCCGGCCCTCGTAGATGGTGCCGCAGCGGTCGACGACGAAGTTGTAGCCGATGTCGTCCCAGTCGCGGGTGCCCCGCTGGCCGGTGTACACGTCGCGGATGATGCGGGGCGCGTCGGCGCAGTCGTAGCCGTTGGGCGAGTCGGTGTGGTGCACGAAGACGGCCGCGACCCGGTCGTCGTAGCGGGGGCGGGGCTGGGTGCGGGCCGCCCCGCCCAGCCACTGCGAGCGCGGCACGATGGGCGGGCGGGGCGCCGCGTAGGGGGTGGTGGCGGGCCGGTGCGCGGCCGCGCCGCCGGCCTCGGCGGCCGTCTCGACGCCGTGCGCGCACAGCACCAGCGCCACGACGGCGGCGGTGCCCGGCAGGCAGCCGAGCAGCACCCGGGCCGCGCGCGGCAGGCCCGCTCGGCCGGGCGTCCCGGCGGTGCGGTGCCCGCGTGTCCCTGGCCGACCTCCGAAGGCACGCATGGTCCCACTGTCGGCCTGTTCCGCTCCGTCCGCGATGTGTGATGTGCCACCCGGTGGAACCATCGTCACGGTCCGCGGCGTTTTTCCGGGTGCACGCGTGCGGGAAGGGTCTCCTCCGCCGCGCGGGTGCGACTGATCAACGGGGCGTTCCCGCGCGTACTAGGGGTTCCCGAGGAGAGGCGGCGTTGCGTGGACCTGCTCGACATCCTGCTGTTGCTGGTCGTCCTGGCCTACGCGGCGTCCGGGTACCGCCGCGGCCTGGTGGCCGGCTGCGTGTCCCTGGCCGGGTTCGTCGGCGGTGCGGTCGTCGGCGTGTGGATCCTGCCGTGGGTGATGGACCTGGTCGAGCCGGGGACGACCCGGGCGACGCTGACGGCGGTGCTCACGGTGCTGCTGCCGGCGGTGCTAGTGCACGAGCTGGCGGGCCGGCTGGCGCTGCGGCTGCGGCGGGAGCTGGACCGCGGGCCGCTCCGGGTGGCGGACGGGGTGGGCGGGGCCGTGGCCAACGCGGTCGCGGTGCTGATCGTGGCGTGGGTGGCCGCGAGTGTGCTGGGCGCCTCCTCCTCGCCCGCGGTCACCTCGGCGATCCGCGACTCGCGGCTGCTGGGCGCCGTGCAGCGGACGATGCCGGACACGACCCCGGCGTGGTTCTCGGAGGCCACCTCCGCGCTGACCCAGGCGGGCTTCCCGCAGGTCTTCAACCCGTTCGAGAGCGAGTCGGCGGCGGAGGTCGCCGAGCCCACCGGCGACAACGTGACGCGGGCCGCCACGCGGGCCGCCCAGCGCAGCACGGTGAAGGTGGAGGGCGTCGCGGGCACCCAGGGGCGCGAGGGCAGCGGGTTCGTGTACGCACCGCGGCACGTGATGACCAACGCCCATGTGGTGGCCGGCATCGACGAGCCGACCGTGCAGATCGGCGGCGTCGGGCGGGCGTACGGGGCGCGGGTGGTGCTCTTCGACCCGGACAAGGACGTGGCCGTGCTGTACGTGCCGGAGCTGCGGGCGCCGAGCCTGCGTTTCGACGACGACGCCGGGCGCGGGGACGCGGCGGTGGTGGCGGGCTATCCGCAGGACGGCGACCTGGACCTGCAGGCGGCCACGGTCGCGAACCGGGTGCGGGCGACCGGCCAGGACATCTACAACGAGGGCACGGCCGTCCGCGAGATCTACTCGATCCGCTCCACGGTCCGCCCGGGCAACTCCGGCGGCCCGCTGCTCACCACGGACGGCCGGGTGTTCGGCGTGGTCTTCGCCCGCTCCACGTCGGACGCCGAGACGGGGTACGTGCTGACGGCCGACGAGGTCGCCCCGGAGGCCGAGCGCGCGGCGCGGGCGACGGAACCGGTGGACACCGGCGAGCCCACCGGATCGTGAGCGCGCCGGGTGCGGCTCAGAGGAAGCGCCCCATGAAGACGTCGTCGACGTACCGCCCGTCGAGGAGGAACTCCTCGGGCAGGACGCCCTCCACCACGAACCCCTCGGCCTCGTAGAGCCTGCGCGCGGGGGTGTTGTGGCCGAGGACGCGCAGGGTCAGGCGCCGCGCGCCGCGCCGGCGGGCCTCCGCGACGGCGGCCCGGACCAGGGCTCGGCCCGCCCCGCGGCCGCGTGCCTCCTCGGCGACGGCGAGGCCCTGGATCTGGAGCACGTGCCGGTTCGCGGCGAGAGGGGTCGGGAAGCCGAGGTGCGCGTACCCGGCCGGGCGGCCGTCGTGCTCGGCGACGAGGCAGTCCTGCGGCGGGTGCCGGTCGCTGAAGAACGGCGGGTAGGGCGGCCGCGGCTCGGGCGTGACGGCGTGCAGGGGCGACCAGGCGCGCCGGTCCAGCAGGGCCAGTTCCGTCTCGTCCTCGGGCACGGCGACGCGGACGCGCACGTCGGGATGGTCGGGCATGGGCGTCACCCTAGGTCGCGGGGCCCGTGGTCCGACAGTGGATATGCGGGGTCCGGGGGCAGGATGGGGGGATGGAACGCTCACGTATCGCAGTGGCCGGCGCGTCCGGTCTCATCGGCGGCGCCCTGGTGCGGTCACTGGCGTCGGACGGGCACGAGGTGGTGCGCCTGGTGCGCCGGGAGCCCCGGGGCACGGACGAGGTCCGCTGGGACCCGGAGGGCGGGCGGGTGGACGCGGCCGGGCTGGCCGGGTGCGCCGCGGTCGTCAACCTGGCGGGGGCCGGGGTCGGCGACCGGCGCTGGACGGACGCCTACAAGCAGCGGATCCGCGACAGCAGGGTGAACGGCACGGCCGCGCTCGCGCGGGCGGTGGCCTCGCTGGCCGACGCGGACCGGCCGCGGGTCTTCGTGAACGGCAGCGCCATCGGCTACTACGGCGAGACCGGGGACCGCGCCGTCGACGAGAGCGCCCCGGCGGGCTCGGGCTTCCTGCCCGAGGTGTGCGTGGAGTGGGAGGAGGCAGCGGCGCCCGCCCGGGAGGCCGGTGTCCGCACCGCGTTCACCCGGACCGGGCTGGTGGTCTCCCGCGAGGGAGGGGCGTGGGGGCGGCTGTTCCCGCTGTTCAGGGCCGGGCTGGGCGGGCGCATGGGCGACGGGCGGCAGTACTGGTCGTTCGTCGCGCTGCACGACGAGGTCGCCGCGATCCGGCACCTCCTCGACACCGACGGCCTGTCGGGACCGTTCAACATCACCGCCCCGAACCCCCTGACGAACCGTGAGATCACCGCGGCGATGGGGCGGGTGCTGCGCCGGCCCACGGTGTTCCCGGTGCCGGCGCCCGTCCTGCGGTCCGTGCTGGGCGAGATGGCCGGCGACGTCCTCGGCAGCGCCCGCGTCCTGCCGACGCGGCTGCTGGATTCCGGCTTCCGCTTCGCGTTCCCGGACGTCGAGGGAGCGATCCGCGCGGCGCTGTAGGCCCCGAACCTCACCCCCGCGCCACACCCGGGCGGCGCGGGGCCCTCGCCACGCCACCCGCCGAAGGCATGAGAGCCTGCCCCTGCCCGAGCCACGCCCCGTCGGCCCGCGTAAGTCCCCCCCCCACTGCACGCCGCCGAGGCAGGGACCACGACAGTCCGCGTCACACACCAGCCACCGGGGGGCACCTCCACGCCCCACACCATCCCCAGAAGGCCGCTCCCACGCCCCACACAAGCCCAGGGGGACCGCTCCCCTGCCCCACGGGGACCGCCTCCACGCCCCACACCAGCCCCAGAAGGCCGCTCCCACGCCCCACACCAGCCCAGGGGGACCGCTCCCACTCCGCACACAAGCCCAGGAGGGCCGCTCCCACGCCCCACCGGGGGCCGCCTCCGCGCCCCACACCGACCCCGCGGGATCCCTGGTCTGCGCCCCACACCGCCGACGCGGGGGCTGCGCTCCGCGTAAACGCCCGCCCACGAGGGTCCTTGCCGCGCCACACCGGCGGCGCGGCTGCCGACCCCGCGCCGCGCCTCGCCGGTGCAACGGCCGGCGCTCCGCACCACACACCGGCCCACGAGGGCCGCGCCCCGCCGCGGTTGTCGCGGCCGCTTCCGCCGCCTTCTCCCGTTCCCCCGGTTCCCCCGGGGCCCGGCCCCCGGCCGCGCACCAGTCCCCCGTGACCACTTCATGCCCACACGGCATCCGTATGCGACCACCGTGCGACCGTGCCCTGTTCATGCGCGACTCCATCTGACCGATCACAGCCCTACGCTCGACCGGAACTCGCGTATCCCTGGGGCCTGTTGAGGGCATGACGTCTCCAGCGCCCGCGCAACCTCGAGGAGGGGCACGTGCTTGAGCCCGCGTACCAGGCGGACGTGGTCGTCGTGGGGGCCGGGGTCGCCGGCCTCTCGGCCGCGCATCGGCTGACCAGCGCAGGAGTGACGACCATGGTCCTGGAGGCCGCCCATCACGTCGGCGGCCGGATGGCGACGGAGAAGGTCGACGGATTTCGGCTCGACCGGGTCGGCCAGTTGCTGTCCACGGCGTATCCCGAACTACACCGGACCCCGGGGCTGGGCGGGCTGGTGCTGCGCCCCTTCGCACCGGGCGTCCTGCTGCACGGCGACGGGCGCCACCACCGCGCGGGCGTCCAGCCCGGCGTGGGGGGCGCACGGGGCGCGCTGCACGCGGTCCGTGCGCTGGCGAGTGCGCCTCGGCCGCCGGCGGCTCCCCGGGTGCCGCGCAGGCCGGTGGCCGTGCCCGGCCGGCAGGTCTCCGTGCCCCGCAGCCGGTCCGGCGCCCCGCTCGGCACGGCCGTCGACCAGGCCCGGCTGGGCGCGGCCCTGACCCGGCTGGCCGGCACCTCCGCCGAACGGCTGCTGGCCCGCCCGGAGTTGCCCGCCGGCCAGGCCCTCGCCGAACGGGGGCTGCCCGCACGGACCATCGACGGCTTCCTGCGCCCGCTGCTCGCAGCCCTGCTGTGCGACCCGGACCTGACGACGTCGAGCCGGTGCGCCGACCTCGCGCTGCGCGCCTTCGCGAGCGGCCGGCTGTGCGTGCCGGAGGGCGGGGCGGAGGCCCTGCCCGAGCTGCTGTCGCGGACCCTGCCGGAGGGGTCGGTGCACACCGGCGTGCGCGTCACCTCCGTCTCCACGACCTCGGTGACCACCGCCGAGCACGGGGTGATCCGCTGCCGGGCCGTGCTGGTGGCGACGGACGCCCGGGCGGCGGCCGTCCTGCTGCCCGGGCTGCGGGTACCGGACTTCCACCCGGTGACGGTGGTGCACCACACCACCGACGAGCCGCCGGGGACGGGCGCGTCCCTGCTGCTCGACGCGGACCTCGGCGGCCCCGTGGCCCACACGGCGGTGCTCAGCCACGTCGATCCGTCCCGGGCGCCCGTGGGCCGGGCCCTGGTGTCCTCGACGGTGCTCGGCCGGCCGCCGGGCGACGTCGACACGGCCGTGCGGATGCACCTGGCACGGCTGTACGGGACGTCGACGGCGCGGTGGGAGACGCTGGCGGTGCACCACACGGCCGAGGCGGTGCCCGCCATGCGGCCGCCGCACGATCTGCGGCGGCCGGTGCGGTTGCTCGCGGGCCTGTACGTGTGCGGGGACCACCGGGACACCAGCACCGTCCAGGGCGCCCTGCACTCCGGGCACCGGGCGTCCGCGGCGATCCTGGCGGACCTGGGGGCGGGGCGGTCGATGCATGCCGCCGATCCCGTGCCGACCGTCCCGAGGGCTGCCTAGGGCCACCCCCGGCGAGCGAGGAGCCTCACCCCAGGGCCGCCACCTTGTCGCGGTAGGTCCGCACCGGAGCCGCGTCCTTGTACGGTTCCAGCCGCCGCTCGAAGTCCCGCACGTACTCCACCGCCCGCACCGAGCGCATCTCGGCGGCCTGGCCCGCGGCCTCCGCGGCCAGCTGGCAGGCCTGGTCGAGCTCGCCCAGCCCGAGGCGGGCGGTGGCGAGGACGACGCGGCAGAACAGCCGGCTGCGGGCGTAGGACGGGGCCCGCAGTTGCAGCGAGCGTTCCGCGTGCTGGGCGGCGGCACGGAACTGCTGGAGGTCGCGGTGGCAGTGGCCGAACTCGTCGGCGAGCTGGGCCTCGTCGAAGAACCTCGCCCACGGCGGCACGTCGTCCCCGGGGCGGGCCGTCTCCAAGGCCCGCTCGGCGCGCACCAGGGCCGCCGTGCAGGCCCGGACCTCGCCGAGCACCCCGTGCCCGCGCGCCTCGGAGGCGTGCAGCAGGGCCTGCAGGACGGGCGGCCCGGCGGTGCCCACGCCCTGCTGGGCGACCCGGGCGAGCTGCACGGCTTCCCGCCCGTGCCCCAGGTAGACGGCCTGGCGGCTCATGGTGACCAGCACGTAGGCCCCGAACGCCCGGTCCCCGGCGGCCTGGGCGAGCCGGAGCGCCTGCACGAAGTAGCGCTGGGCCAGTCCGTGGGCGGCGATGTCGTACGAGGTCCAGCCGGCGAGCCGGGTCAGGTCGGCGGCGGCGGCGAACAGCCGGCGACCGGTCTGCTCGCCGTAGGTGCCGCGCAGCATGGGCTCGCACTCGTGCTCCAGGTAGCGCACGAGGGCCTGGCGGGCGTGGCCGCCGCCGTAGGCGTCGTCGAGGGTGCGGAACAGCTCCCCGACCGAGCGCAGGGCGGCGATGTCCCCGGCGGTGACCCGCTGGCCGGGGCCGCGCTCGGCCCCGCCGCGCTGGCGGGGCAGGGACGCGACGCCCTGCTCGGCCGGGAGCCTCAGGGCGGGGCGGCCCTGCGGGGGGATGCGGGCGGGGTGGGGCTCGCCCCGGGCGACCTTCTCGTCGGCGCGGCCGATCAGCCAGTCCCGGCTGGGCACCACGAGCCCGGCCGGGGTAAAGGCGATCTTGCGCAGCTCGGCGTGGCTGCCGGAGTCCTTGCGCCACAGCCCGCTGACGATGTCGACGGCCTCCTCCGGGGTGGCGGCGAACTCCAGCCCCGCGTAGACCGGCGCGCAGGCGTCCAGTCCCAGGTCCTGGGCCGTGAGGCGGCGGCCCAGGCGCCGGGTGAACACCTCGGCGATCAGGGCGGGCGTGGTCCCCCGGGGCTGCTGGCCGCGCAGCCACCGGGTGACGGAGGTCTTGTCGTATCTCAGGTCGAGGCCGTGTTCCAGCCCGAGCTGGTCCACGCGACGGGCGAGTCCCGCGTTGGAGAACCCCGCTTCTGCGATGAGCGCGGCGAGCTGTCGGTTGGGGGTGCGCTGCGCGGGTCGTTCCGTCATCTGCGGTGCGGTCTCCTGCCTTCCGGCCTTCGTGATGTGCGCGGATTGCCTGTGAGCTGGCCTTATGCCTTGCTGGACGGCGCGAATGTAGCGGAGAGTAAGCACCCCATCACACATTTTCCCGGACATTCATCCGATCGTGTGAGGATTGACCCCGGGACTGACGTGTCCGGGCCGGACGTACAGTGGCTTGGGCGCGTTACGTGCCTGACACACCCGTCCGAGGGAGGCGCTTGCCGTGAGTGAGTTGCGGTTCGTCCGCATGGGGTTCGGCGACGAGGCCGTCGAGTACCAGGAGGCCTGGGACGAGCAGCGCCGGGTGCACGCGGCGCGCTTCGCCGACGAGGTCCCCGACACCGTCCTGCTCCTGGAGCACCCGCCGGTCTACACGGCCGGGCGGCGCACGGCGGACAACGAGCGGCCCCTGGACGGCACGCCGGTCATCGACGTGGACCGCGGCGGCAAGATCACCTGGCACGGCCCCGGACAGCTGGTGGGCTACCCGATCCAGAAGCTCCCGCGCCCGGTGGACGTGGTGGCCCACGTCCGGCGCCTGGAGGAGGCCCTGATCCGCACCTGCGCCGACTTCGGGCTGGAGACGACCCGGGTCGAGGGCCGCAGCGGCGTGTGGGTCCTGGGCGACCCGGTCGAGCAGCGGCCCGCGCTCGGAGGCCTGTCGCTGGACTTCGACCCGCGGTTGCAGGACGAGGAGTTCGACCCGCGGCTGAACGGACCGGAGTACGCCCCCTCCAACGCGGGCCAGCGCCGCGAGGACCGCAAGATCGCCGCGATCGGCATCCGCGTCGCCAAGGGCGTCACGATGCACGGCTTCGCGCTGAACGTGAACCCCGACAACAAGTGGTTCGACCGGATCATCCCCTGTGGCATCCGCGACGCGGGCGTGGCCTCCCTCGCCGCCGAGCTGGGCCGCGACGTGACGATCGAGGAGGTCCTGCCCGTGGTGGAGCGCCATCTGAGGGACGTCCTGGAGAACGCCGACCTCAAGCCCCGGGAGATCGAGCGGACACCGGCGGCATAGACGCCCGCGGGGAGGGGCTGACACCACACACAGGCATTCAAATCCACGGGCGTACCCTTGAGGACGCCGAAGAATCAACGCTAGGGAGCCGGTCGTGTCCGCAGTCGCACCCGACGGACGCAAGATGCTGCGCCTGGAGGTCCGCAACAGCCAGACCCCCATCGAGCGCAAGCCCGAGTGGATCAAGACCCGGGCGAAAATGGGCCCCGAGTACACCAAGATGCAGAACCTCGTGAAGAGCGAGGGCCTGCACACGGTCTGCCAGGAAGCCGGCTGCCCGAACATCTACGAGTGCTGGGAGGACCGCGAGGCGACCTTCCTCATCGGTGGCGACCAGTGCACCCGGCGCTGCGACTTCTGCCAGATCGACACCGGCAAGCCCGAGGCGCTGGACCGCGACGAGCCCCGCCGCGTGGGCGAGTCCGTGGTCACGATGGACCTGAACTACGCCACGATCACCGGCGTCGCCCGCGACGACCTGGAGGACGGCGGCGCCTGGCTGTACGCCGAGACGGTCCGCCAGATCCACCGGCAGACGGCCGGCCGCGAGGGCGGCCACACCAAGGTCGAGCTGCTGGCCCCCGACTTCAACGCGATCCCCGAGCAGCTCGAGGAGGTCTTCTCCTCCCGCCCCGAGGTCTTCGCGCACAACGTCGAGACCGTCCCGCGGATCTTCAAGCGCATCCGCCCCGGCTTCCGCTACGAGCGCTCGCTGAAGGTGATCACCGAGGCCCGCGACTACGGCCTGGTCACCAAGTCGAACCTGATCCTCGGCATGGGCGAGACGCGCGAGGAGGTCAGCGACGCGCTGAAGCAGCTGCACGAGGCAGGCTGCGAGCTGGTCACCATCACGCAGTACCTGCGCCCCTCCGTGCGCCACCACCCCGTGGAGCGCTGGGTCAAGCCGCACGAGTTCGTGGAGCTGCAGCAGGAGGCCGAGCAGATCGGCTTCTCCGGCGTGATGTCCGGCCCGCTGGTGCGCTCCTCGTACCGCGCCGGGCGGCTGTACCGGATGGCCATGGAGCAGCGGGACGCGCGCGTCGCGGCCCAGGCCGTCTGACGCGGCGTCACCCCCTCTTCCCGGCACGGGAGGAGACAATCGTGTGAATTCGCGCACGTGATACTACTGACCGGTAGTGACCGGTTCGACGCGGTCCTGACCGTCCTCGCAGATGAGGGCGCACGTCAGGGCCGCGTCGGCGTTCCCCCGCTCCCCGGCCGGGCTTCACGGGTGTTTGACCGGCCGGTCACGCCCTGGTAACACCAATCAGTGACGCTGAACTCACAGCACGTACACCCGTTCCGAGGGGGGACCTCACCCATGCAGGCCGCGCCCGTCCGCGCCACCGCGATCCCGTCGTTCACGACCGCCCTGCGCGCGGTCGAGGCGCTGCTGATGAGCAGCGGCCAGCGCACCGCCCGGCGCAACGCGTGGACCTCCGTGCTGGAGGACCGCCGTCGTGCCAAGGACCGGGTCGAGGCGCAGCGCGTGCTGGAGCAGTCCCTCACGCACTCCCTGTCCGCCCGCCCCTGAGGCCCGGACCGCGCTCCGCGGGCCCCGGGCGGCACTGCCGTCGTCGGCGCTCGTGCGGACACGTAGACTTCGTGGCATGGCGAGGAAGGAACCTGCAGCGGACGCTGCGAACCCCGGGCGACTGAAGCAGATCGCCCTGACCTACAAGATGACCCGCAAGGCCGACAAGAAGATCGGTCTTGTACTCGCGGCTGTCGGAATCGTCACCTTCGGTGTCTTCCTCGCGATCGGTTTCTTGATCGGTCACCCCATCTATCTCGGTATCCTGGGCCTCCTGCTCGCCTTCCTCGCGACGGCGATCGTGTTCGGGCGCCGGGCCGAGCGGGCCGCCTTCGGGCAGATGGAGGGCCAGCCCGGTGCCGCGGCGGCGGTGCTCGACAACATCGGCCGGGGGTGGACGACGACCCCCGCGGTGGCGATGAACCGCAACCAGGACGTGGTGCACCGCGCGGTCGGCAAGGCCGGCATCGTGCTGGTGGCCGAGGGCAACCCGAACCGGGTGAAGACCCTGCTCGCCGCCGAGAAGCGCAAGATGAGCCGCATCGTCGCGGACGTTCCCGTGCACGACCTGGTGGTGGGCACCGGCGAGGGCCAGGTCGAGCTGAAGAAACTGCGCACGACCATGCTGAAGCTGCCGCGCGTGCTGACCGGCCCGCAGGTCACCGCGACCAACGACCGGCTGCGCGCCCTGGGCGACCTGATGAGCAACATGCCGCTGCCGAAGGGCCCGATGCCCAAGGGCATGCGCCTGCCGAAGGGCGGGCCGAAGGCCCGCTGACCCGCACCCGTACGACGAAGGGGCGCCCGGACCACTCCGGGCGCCCCTTCGTCGTACGGGTACGCGGCACGCGGCGGGTGCTCGGCGCGTACGTCAGATGCGGACCTCGACGGTGCCGGCCAGCCGGTCGTGCAGGCCGCGGCCGTCGCGGTCCCAGATCAGGGCGGGGATCGCGAGGAACAGCAGAACCGTGCGCAGGACGGCCCGCCAGGGGCTGACCCGGCCGGTGTCCAGGGCGAGCACCCGGATGCCGAACAGGCGCTTGCCCGGCGTGAAGCCGACCGTGCCGACCGTCAGCACCATCAGCGCGAACATGATCAGCGGCGCCCAGACCTGCGCCGCCTCGTTGTAGCTGTCGGCGATCAGGCCGTACGCGATGAGCAGGCTCAGCCCCCAGTCCACGGCCAGGGCGCCGATCCGCCGGCCCGGGCGGGCGATCGAGCCGGAGCCCTCCTCGGGCAGGCCGAGCTGCTCGCCCCGGTAGCCGAAGTCGACACCGGCCTCTTCCGCGGCCGCGCGGGGCCCGGAGAGCCACGATCCGATTGCTTGCCTGTTGTCCACCCGTCCACGGTACTGCGCCCCCATATGACCGGAGCACGGCGGGGTGCGTCGGGGCTACGGTGGAGGGTGAGCCGGTTAACTTGTGCGAAACAAACGGGTCACGCCCGAGAAATCACCCGTCCCTAGGGTCGAGGACAGCGTGTGCCACCCGCACTGGCCGCACGAACGAACTACCACCCCGGCGGGACGGTCGGGAGTAGGAGGAGCTGGATGTTCCAGAACGCCGACGAGGCCAAGAAGTTCATCGCGGACGAGGACGTCAAGTTCGTCGACGTCCGCTTCTGCGACCTCCCGGGCGTGATGCAGCACTTCACGGTGCCTGCGGAGGCGTTCGACGCGGAGGAGGAGCTGGCCTTCGACGGCTCCTCGATCCGGGGTTTCCAGGCCATTCACGAGTCCGACATGGCCCTGCGCGCGGACCTGTCGACCGCCCGGGTCGACCCGTTCCGCCGTGACAAGACGCTGAACATCAACTTCTTCATCCACGACCCGATCACGGGCGAGCAGTACTCCCGCGACCCGCGCAACGTGGCCAAGAAGGCCGAGGCCTACCTCGCCTCCACCGGCATCGCCGACACGGCGTACTTCGGCCCCGAGGCGGAGTTCTACGTCTTCGACTCCGTCCGCTTCGCCACCAGCGCGAACGAGTCCTTCTACCACATCGACTCCGAGGCCGGCGCCTGGAACACCGGTGCGCTGGAGGACAACCGCGGCTACAAGGTGCGCTACAAGGGCGGCTACTTCCCGGTCCCGCCGGTCGACCACTTCGCCGACCTGCGCGCCGAGATCTCCCTGGAGCTGGAGCGGGCCGGCCTGAAGGTCGAGCGCCAGCACCACGAGGTGGGCACCGCCGGCCAGGCCGAGATCAACTACAAGTTCAACACGCTGCTCGCCGCCGCCGACGACCTCCAGCTCTTCAAGTACATCGTGAAGAACGTGGCGTGGAAGAACGGCAAGACGGCCACCTTCATGCCGAAGCCGATCTTCGGTGACAACGGCTCGGGCATGCACGTCCACCAGTCGCTGTGGACCGGCGGCCAGCCGCTGTTCTACGACGAGGCCGGTTACGCGGGCCTGTCGGACACCGCCCGCTACTACATCGGCGGCATCCTCAAGCACGCCCCGTCGCTGCTGGCCTTCACCAACCCGACGGTGAACTCCTACCACCGCCTGGTGCCGGGCTTCGAGGCGCCGGTGAACCTGGTGTACTCGCAGCGCAACCGCTCCGCGGCCATGCGCATCCCGATCACCGGCTCCAACCCGAAGGCCAAGCGCGTCGAGTTCCGCGCCCCGGACGCCTCCGGCAACCCGTACCTGGCCTTCTCGGCGCTGCTGCTCGCCGGCCTGGACGGCATCAAGAACAAGATCGAGCCGGCCGAGCCGATCGACAAGGACCTGTACGAGCTGGCTCCCGAGGAGCACGCGAACGTCGCCCAGGTCCCGACCTCCCTCGGCGCGGTCCTGGACCGCCTGGAGGCCGACCACGAGTTCCTGCTCCAGGGTGACGTGTTCACCCCGGACCTGATCGAGACGTGGATCGACTTCAAGCGCGCCAACGAGATCGCGCCGCTCCAGCTGCGTCCGCACCCGCACGAGTTCGAGCTGTACTTCGACGTGTGAGCGACGCCCCCGTCGTCCGTCCGGTGCCCCCGTCTCCCGCAGTGGAGGCGGGGGCACCGTCGTCCGCGCCCGGGCCGCGCTTCCCAGGCGGGCCCCCGAGGGGGATCATCTAGGGGGACGGTTGTTCGAGAAGGGGTGCGGGGATGCCGGGACGGGACGACGAGGAGCGCGAGTTCGATATCCGGTGGGCTGACGGCGCCGAGCACAAGGAGCCGTCCGCGCGGGCCCGCATGCTCGCCGCCCGCTGGAAGCACGACCCGCCCGGGCCGGTGCCGTTCCGTCCCGAACCCGGGCACGTGGGCCGCGCGCGCCGCCGGTCCCCATGGGTGTCGACGGCCGTGGTGCTCGGCTGCCTGGCGGCGGTGATCGTCCTGCTCGGGTACCTGGACTTCCGTCCCCCGTTCTAGCCCGCGGCCCTGCTAGCGTCCGGGCCCGTGGACGACAGCGTGTACACGGGCAACGCCGGCGAGGACGCCGCGCTGGACCGGGGATGGATCCTCGGGCACTTCAAGGCCGCCGGGGACCCTCGGCACAGCGAGGACGTCGAGATCAAGTGGGGGGTCCACCCCCCGGGCGACGAGCGCGCCGAGTGGGTGCGCGGCGAGCAGCGCACCGCGCTGCTGGTCCTGATCAGCGGGCGTTTCCGCGTCGAACTGCCGGGGCGCAGCGTGCTGCTGCGACGGCAGGGCGACTACGTGGTGTGGGGGCGGGGCGTCGACCATTCCTGGCGCGCGGAGGAGGAGTCGGTGGTGCTGACGGTGCGGTGGCCGTCGGTGCCCGGATACGCGGTCGGATACGCGGTGGAATCCGGGGCCTGACGGCCATGCCCGTCTCGGTGCCGCAGGCTCGGCGGTCGGTGCCGGGCCGGGCCGCCCGGAGCCGGTGGCCGACGGCCGTGCGCGGGAGCGACGGCCGGGGCTGCGCCGGGGCCCGTGGCCGGGGCCGTGGGTGGCCTCGGCCGCAGGCTCGGCGGTCGGCGCCGGGCCGGGCCGCCCGGGGCCGGTGGCCGACGGCCGTGCGGGGGCGGTGGCCGACGGCCGTGCGCGGGCGCGGTGGCCGACGGCCGTGCGGAGGTGGTGGCCGACGGCCGTGCGCGGGGACGGTGGCCGACGGCCGTGCGGGGGCGGTGGCCGACGGCCGTGCGGGGGCGGTGGCCGATGGCCGTGCGCGGGGACGGTGGCCGGGGCTGCGCCGAGGTCGGTGGCCGGGGCTGCTCCGGAGCCGGTGGCCGACGGCCGTGCGCGGGAGCGACGGCCGGGGCTGCGCCGGGGTCGGTGGCCGGGGCCGTGGGTGGGTGGCGGCTTTGCCCGGAGCGGAGGTGATCGCGACCTGCTCATGGGTGAGCGCGGCGCACACTGGCTGGGGAACCAGTGCCTGACTGCGCGAGGTGAGGCGGTGAGCGGCCGATGGGTCTGCTGGACATCCTGCTCGGCCGGACCAAGCCGGTCGTCCCGGATCTCGACCGGCTCTTCGCGCTGCCGTCCGCGGCCCTGACCCTGGAGGCGGCCGCCGGCTTCACGCCCACGGGGCGGGGCGCGGTCTGCTTCTCCACGGTGGAGGGCGCCGCCTTCGAGCAGACCCACCGGGAGGTGCAGGCGCTGCTGGACGCCGACACCGACCGCGACGGACCGCCGGTGGAGCTGCGCACGGACGGCTACGGCTACTCGTGGTTGGTCTCCCGCCGCTCCCCCGGTCAGCTGCCGGCGCTGGTGAACGACCTGCACGCCGTCAACAGCCAGATGGAGGTCAACGGTTTTGGCCCGCAACTGCTGTGCAGCTGGGCCGGGTTCGAGGACCGCGCCGGACGGCGTCTTGCCCTGGTCCACCTCTACAGACGGGGCACGTTCTACCCGTTCGCGCCCCTGCCGGGCGGGGCGGAGCGGCGCGACAACGCCCTGGAACGCCGGGTGGGTTCCGCACTCCGCGCCGAACTGCCCGTCGAGCAGGACCTGGGCCGCTGGTCCCCGGTGTGGGGGGCGCCGGGTCTGTGAACCGCCCCGCGGGCCGCGGTCCGCGTGAGTGAATGACCGCATGAGTGAGCCGACCCCCTTCACGCACACGGCCGACGGCGAGCGGCTCGGCGGGCTGCGCTGCGGTGCGGACCGGCCCGGTGGGGCGACCGTCGTGCTGCTGCACGGCGCGGGAAACGGCAGCGCGGAGCGGCTGGTGCCGCTGCTGGAGGAGTTCGCCGCGCACGGCTGCCGCGCTCTCGCCTTCGACTTCTCCGGCCACGGCCGCAGCACCGGCCTGCTGCGGGAGCTGAGCCTGCGCCGCCGTTTCGAGCAGGCCGTGTCCGTGATCGACGCGCACGCGCGCGTGGACGGGCCGCTGGTGCTCGTCGGGTTCAGCATGAGCGGGCAGACGGTGGCGGATCTCACCCGGCACTACGGGGACCGGGTGGCGGCCCTGGGACTGTGCGCGCCTGCGGTGTACGCGGCCGACGCCTGGGACGTGCCGTTCGGCTCGGGTGACGGGCGGTTCAGCGAGCTCATCCGCGCGGAGGGGAGCTGGCGCGGTTCGCCCGCGCTGGAGGTGCTGCGGGCGTACGAGGGGCGGGCCGTGCTCGCGGTGCCGGGCCGGGACGAGGTCATCCCGGCGGCCGTGACCCAGGCGGTCTCCGAGGCGCTGGCCGGGCGGGCGCAGTTCACCCACCGGGAGTTTCCCGGGGCCCGGCACCGGCTGGGACTGTGGTTCCGCGACCACGCCGCCGACCGGCGGGAGTTCGTGGCCGCCGTACTGGCCGGGCTCGGCGAGGGGGGCTGGACGGCCACGCGCGCGTGGGTGGCCAAGCAGCTGCCCGAGGGCCGCACAGTGACCGGCTCGGCGTTCCTGAGCGGCGGCTGGAGTGCCCAGATGCGGCGGCTCACGCTGGACGACGGCCGCGCACTCGCCCTGCGGTCCTTCGTGAAGCCGTTCTTCCGCCGGCACGCGGGCGGGCTCCTGGGTCGCGAGGCGGAGATCCTGCGTCTGCTGGCAGGTGAGGAGGGGGTGCCGGCCCCCGCCCTGGTCGGTGTGGACGCGACGGGTGAGCACTGCGATCACCCGTCGCTGCTGATGACGCTCCTGCCGGGCCGGGTGCGGGTCGACGAGGACGACGTCGGCCCGAGGATGGACCTGCTCGCGGCCCAGCTGGCCCGGATCCACCGGGTCGTCCCCGCCGAGCGGCCCCGGACGTACCAGGCGTGGACGTCGCCGGAGCGGGTGGCGGCGCCGGCGGGTGCGGTGTGGGAGCGGGCCGTGGAGGTGATCCGCCGGGAGCCGCCTCCGTACGAGGGCTGTTTCCTGCACCGGGACTTCCACCCCGGGAACGTGCTGTTCACCGGCTCGGGGGCAGGTGTGCGGATCAGTGGCGTCGTCGACTGGGTGGAGACCTCGTGGGGGCCCGCCGACCTCGACGTGGCCCACTGTGCGACGGCGCTCGCGCTGCTGTACGGGCCCGAGCACGGTCTCGCGTTCCGGGGCGCGTACGAGGCGTGGGGCGGCCGGTGTTCGGCGGACGGGTCCGCGCATCTGTACTGGCGGCTGCTGGACGCGCTGGCCTACGTCCCGGACGCGGCGAAACTGGCCGGGCCGTGGCGCGAGCTGGGCCGGACGGATCTGACATCGCGGGTGCTGGGCGAGCGGCTGGAGGCGTATGTGAGGGGGCTGCTGGAGCGGTACGGCTGAGCGGCGGCAGGTGATCGCGGGCGCGTTGTCGGTGGGGGGCGCGATGATGCCGGTGGGCGGCGGTGCGTCGTCGGGATGAGCGGTTGCCGCCGGGCAGGCGGTGCCGGGACGGGGAGGCCGGTATGGAGGCGCGGCGGTACATCGGCGGGGTGGAGCGGCGGGCCCGGCTCGCGTTGCGGCAGCGGCTGGCCGGGCAGGCCCGGGCGGCCACGCCCGAGCAGGTCGCCGAGTCCCTGGTGGCGCTGCACGGCACGGACCCGGCGACGGTGTACCTGGCCGTGGGCGCGCGGCTGGCGGACCCGGCGAAGGCCGTGCCGGAGACCGAGCGCGCGCTGTACGAGGACCGGACCCTGGTGCGGATGCACGGCATGCGGCACACGGTCTTCGTGTTCCCCACGGCCCTGACGGCGGTCGTGCACGCCTCGATGGGGCTGGCGGTCGCCGCGAGGGAGCGGGCCGCGCTGCTCGCGCACATGGCGGCGGCCGGGGCGCCGGACGCGGCCTGGCTGCGCGAGGTCGAGGAGTCGACGCTGGCGGCCCTCGCCCGGCGCGGGCAGGCGACGGCGGCCGAGCTGGCCCGGGACGAGCCGCGTCTGCGCGAGCAGTTCGTATACGGGGCGGGGAAGAGCTACGAGGGGCTGCACCGCGTCTCGACGCGGCTGCTGAAGGTGCTGGGCGTGGAGGGCAAGGTGGTGCGCGGCCGGCCGCTCGGCTCCTGGACGTCCAGTCAGTTCCGCTGGGCCCTCGCGCCCGAGCACGAGGAGCTGGACACGGCCGCGGCGCAGGCCGACCTGCTCGGGCGGTGGCTCACGGTGTGCGGTCCGGCCACCGAGGCCGACCTGAAGTGGTGGTCGGGCTGGCGGGTGGCGGAGGTGCGCCGCGCGCTGGCGGCGATCGGGGCGGAGCAGGTGGAGCTGGACGGGGGCACGGGCTTCGTGGCGCGGGGTGACGCGGAACCGGCGCCCGCGCCCGACGGTCCCTGGGCCGCGCTGCTGCCCGCTCTCGATCCGACCGCCATGGGATGGCAGCAGCGCGACTGGTACCTCGCGCCCGAGGTGCGGCCGCGGCTCTTCGACCGCAGCGGCAACGTCGGCCCGACGGTGTGGTGGGACGGCCGGGTGATCGGCGGCTGGGCCCAGCGCCCGGACGGGGAGATCGTGTGGCGGATCCTCGACGAGGCGGGCGTCGGCCGGGAGGCCCGCGCGGCCGTCGAGAGGGAGGCGGAGCGGCTGCGCGGCCTGCTCGGGACGACCCGGGTCACCCCGCGGTTCCGCACTCCTCTGGAGAAGGAGCTGGTGGCATAGCCGGCGTCTGCGGGGCCGTGTCCGTCACGGGCGTACGAACACCCCGGCCCGGGCCGCCGTGGCCTCACCCCCGAGCAGGTGGCCCGGCTCGACGCGGTGAGCCACCGACCGGCGCCCTACCCCTACTTCCCCTACGAGCGCCAGGAGGGGTTCGCCCGGCTGAACCCGCCGGTGATCCCGGCGCCGGGCCGGGTCGCGTGAGCACGCGCAGGGACCCGTGGTCCGGGGCGTGCGGGCAAGCGAGCGGACGCCGGACAGCCTCGGCTCCAGGGCCGCGATCGGGCGCCGGGCACCCCCGGATCGGGGTTCCCGGCGCCCGGAGCGCGGCGGTTCAGCGGGCGTAGCGCATGAGCGCGCGCACCATGTGGCACGTCGTGTCCGACGGCGGGTGGACGCCGATCAGTTCCGCCGCGTCGCGGATCGTCTCGTTGCGCGCCTGGCCCGGCATGTGGATGCCGGAGTCGAGCAGGGCGATGGCCAGCCGCATCGCCTTGAGGCGCCGGTTGTGCGCCACGTACCACTCCCGCGGCCGGCCGGGCGGCAGCGGCCGCTTCTCCACGGGCGCGTACGGCAGGTCGAGCAGGACGGGACGCTTCGCGGTGGACTGGGTGGGCAGCGGCTTGGACTTCGGCTTCAGAGCGGCAGCGGGCACAGGCATCCTCCTGTCGCGGTCGGGTGACCCCGGGACTTCCGCACCCCGGCGCCACCCTCGAACACTGCTTCCAGTGTACCGCCGGGCACTGACAACGGGGAGTGCGCACAGCCTGTCAAATGTGCAGGTGAGAGCGGGAATTGGCGCTTCGGCACGGGCAGGTTCGGGAGAGGCTGCTGAGGCGTCAGAAAATCGAACAGAGGGCGGTGCGCGTACTGTGCTGCCCATGGAGATCTGGATCAACCCGGCCTGCTCGAAGTGCCGCAGTGCCGTGCAGCTGCTCGACGCCGAGGGCGCCGACTACACCGTCCGCCGCTACCTGGAGGACGTGCCGAGCGAGGACGAGATCCGCGAGGTGCTGACGCGCCTCGGACTCGAGCCGTGGGACATCACCCGCACCGCGGAGGCCGCCGCCAAGGAGCTCGGCCTCAAGGACTGGCCCCGCGAGGCCGGTTCGCGCGACCGGTGGATCGCGGCGCTCGCCGAGCATCCCAAGCTGATCCAGCGCCCGATCATCACCGCGGACGACGGCACGGCGGTCGTGGCCCGGACCGACGAGGCCGTACGGGACGCCCTGTCGCGTTGACCCCGCCCCCCACCGGGTGTGGTGCAGGTCACTCGGCCGACTCCTGCGACCGCTGAGCAACCCCGTTCGGTATCTCGTACATAGCGGCGTACGCTCCCCTACCTCTTCAGGAGGCGCGCATGTCGCGCAGGAGAACTCTCGGCACGAACAAGACGATCGCGCTGCTGGTCGGCGCGGCGGCGGTGGCGGGAGGCGGGGCCTTCGTCATGGCGAGCACGTCGAACGCCGCGCCGACCCCCAAGTCCGCGTCGGAGTCGACCGTCTGCCTCGGTCTCGCCACGGCCCTGGGCAACAACCAGAAGTTCATCGCGGACCAGCGGGCCAATCCGGACGCCCAGTCCGAGGCGCGGATCGCCAACCGCGAGGCGGTCGTCGCGGAGATCAAGCGGAAGCAGGAGGCGTCGGGGTGCGCGGTCGGGGAGTCGGCTCAGGACTCCCAAGCCGCGCAGCCCTCGCAGCCCGCTCAGGGCGGTCAGCAGGCCGGCGGTGGCCAGCAGGCCGGCGGCGGTCAGCAGGCCGGGGGCGCGCAGCCCTCGCAGCCGGCCGCCTCCGCACCCGCGGCGAACCCCGGCGGCGGGGCCGCGGCCGGCCGGCAGGTGTGCAACGGCTCCACGGTCACGCTCTCCGGCGAGGGCGGTGCGCCCGCCGCGTCCAGCAACCAGTTCCCGGCCGGCACGAAGCTGAAGGTCACCAACCTGGACAACAACAAGTCCACGACGGTGGAGGTCACTTCGGTCTCCGGCAGCTGCGTCCTGCTGAACAACGCGGCCTTCGAACAGGTCCGTGAGTCCGGCAAGTTCCTGATCCGCCGGGCCGTGATCGAGAAGGTGGGGTGAGGCCGGACGACCGGACAGGTCCCTGAGGCGGCGGCCCACCCCTCGGCCGCCCCTCGTACGTGTCACCGGTCCTGCCACCCCCGGCCAGGGGTGGCAGGACCGGCGCGCGTGCGGACCCTGCGGCCCGTGCGGCCCGTGCACCGGCTCGACGGAGGGGAGCCGGTGCACGGCGCCACCGGGACGACCGGGTAACACGGGGTTCACACCCGGGCAACGGCCGGGTAATCGCCGGTTGCCAGGCTGCCGGGCAGCACCTCGCGGCGCCTCAGTGCGGCAGCGCCGCAGCACCCGCGATACGCGCCCGGACACACCCCGAAGGAAGTGGCCCGTGACCTTCAAGGCTGAGTACATCTGGATCGACGGCACCGAACCGACGGCCAAGCTGCGGTCCAAGACCAGGATCATCCCGGGTTCGCCCGCCGGTCTGGACGCGCTGCCGATCTGGGGCTTCGACGGGTCCTCCACCAACCAGGCCGAGGGCCATTCCTCGGACTGCGTCCTGCGGCCGGTCTTCACGTGTCCCGACCCGATCCGCGGCGGCGAGGACGTGCTGGTCCTGTGCGAGGTGCTGAACATCGACCTCACCCCGCACCCCACCAACACGCGGGCGGCGCTGGCCGAGGTGGCCGAGAGGTTCGCGGCGCAGGAACCGATCTTCGGCATCGAGCAGGAGTACACGTTCTTCAAGGACGGCTACCCCCTCGGCTTCCCCAAGGGCGGCTTCCCGGCCCCCCAGGGCGGCTACTACTGCGGGGTCGGCGCCGACGAGATCTTCGGCCGGGACGTCGTCGAGGCCCACCTCGACAACTGCCTCAAGGCCGGCCTCGGCCTGTCCGGCATCAACGCCGAGGTCATGCCCGGCCAGTGGGAGTTCCAGGTCGGCCCGCTGGCGCCGCTGGAGGTCTCCGACCAGCTGTGGGTGGCCCGCTGGCTGCTCTACCGCACCGCCGAGGACTTCGACGTCGCCGCCACCCTCGACCCCAAGCCGGTCAAGGGCGACTGGAACGGCGCCGGTGCGCACACCAACTTCTCCACCAAGGCGATGCGCGAGTCCTACGACGCGATCATCACCGCCTGCGAGTCGCTCGGCGAGGGCTCCAAGCCGCTCGACCACGTCAAGAACTACGGCGCCGGCATCGACGACCGCCTGACCGGCCTGCACGAGACCGCCCCCTGGGACAAGTACTCCTACGGCGTCTCGGACCGCGGCGCCTCGGTGCGCATCCCGTGGCAGGTCGAGAAGGACGGCAAGGGCTACATCGAGGACCGCCGCCCCAACGCCAACGTCGACCCGTACGTGGTGACGCGTCTGCTGGTCGACACGTGCTGCGCGGCGCTGGAGAAGGCCGGCCAGGTCTGACCGGCCCGTCGACCGGCTCCCCGGGGGCGCCCACCCGCGTGGTGGGCGCCCCCTCGGCCGTCCGGCGGGTGTCCGAGGGGTGAGAGAAGGTCCCTGCGTCGCGGGGACGTCTGCTTCAATGGGGCCATGGCCAGCTACCGGAAGAACGCCGCGACGGGTCGCCACGACCTCGAGCCCTTCTGGCCGTCCCGCCAGGACCACGACTTCGACCGGGTGTGTTGCCGCGCGACGAACGCGCAGGCCTGCTGAAGCCGCCCACACCCGGCCTCCGGCCAGCGCGAACCGCGTACGTCCCTCGGCGAGCCCGACCACGAACTCGCGGCCGCCGTCTCCCCGGCGAACTCCTCGCGCGAAAGAGCTGACCTCTCATGGCGACCACTCGTTCCCTGTCCCCCGCCGCCCCGTTCACCGCCTCCGCCGGCCACGGCCCCCGGCACCGGCTGCGCGCCGTCGACCGCGACGAGGTGCTGACCGTGGCCGACCTGCTGCCCCCGGGCGCCACCTGGCTCCCGGCACCGCAGCACACCCTGCCCACCCTGCCGGGACAGCCGCCGATGGTCGGCTACCTGGTGCTCGTCCCGGCCGACCAGCAGCCGCCGTTCCCGGTGGCCGTGCCGGACCGGCCCGTCGCGGCGGAGTCCGGGGCGGCCCCCGGGCCGGGCGGTGACGCGCTGATCCGCGTCGACACCGTGCAGCGCACCGCGCAGGTGGCCGGACGGCCGCTGGACCTCACCTACCTGGAGTTCGAGCTGCTGGCCCATCTCGTCGCCCACCCGGGCCGGGTGCACACCCGCGACCAGCTGGTCGGCACGGTGTGGGGCTACGGGCACGTGGGCGACGGCCGCACGGTCGACGTCCATGTCGCGCGGCTGCGCCGCAAGCTGGGCGCGGAGTACCGCGACACGATCCGCACCGTGCGGCGCGTGGGCTACAAGTACGTGCCGCCGACGGGCCGTTGACGGCTCCTCCCGCGCCCCGCCCGGTCCCGCGCCCGGCCCGCCCTCGTGATCTGCCGGTCCCGCGATCGGCCGGTCCCATGATCGGCCGTTCCCGCGAGCGGCCGTTCCCGCCTCTGCCGAGAGCAGATGACCGTTCCCCGGGGCCGCCCCACCGGGCACAGTGCACGGCATGAGACTGCTGATGCTGGGTGGGACGGAGTTCGTGGGGCGGGCCGTCGTGGAGATGGCCCTGGAGCGGGGCTGGGACGTGACCGTGTTCCACCGGGGACGGCACGACGCCCCGCCGGGCGCGCGGACGCTGCTCGGCGACCGGACCGCGCCCGGAGGCCTGGCCGCCCTGGCCGGAGACCCGGGCGAGTGGGACGCCGTCGTCGACACCTGGTCGGCGGCGCCCCGCGCGGTGGCGGACGCGGCACGGCTGCTGCGGGACCGCGCCGGGCGGTACGTGTACGTGTCGAGCTGCTCGGTGTACGCCTGGTCCCCGCCCGCCGGGTACGGCGAGGACGCCCCCCTGGTGCCGGGCGCCTCGGCCGAGGCGGAGCAGACGGACTACGCGCGGGACAAGCGCGGCGGTGAACTGGCCGTGCTGGACGCCTTCGGCGAGGACCGGTCGGTGCTCGTGCGGTCGGGCCTGATCCTCGGCCCGCACGAGAACATCGGCCGGCTGCCCTGGTGGCTGGCCAGGACCGCGCGCGGCGGCCCCGTCCTGGCCCCGGGACCGCGCGAACTGCCCTTGCAGTACGTGGACGTCCGCGACCTGGCCGCGTGGATCCTGCACGCGGCGCAGCGGCGGCTGAGCGGGCCGTACAACCTGGTCTCCCCGCAGGGGCACGCCACCATGGGCCGCCTGCTGGAGGCCTGCGCGCGGGTCACCGGCGGGCGGGCCGAGCTGCGCTGGACCGAGCCCGGGGCGATCCTCGACGCCGGCATCGAGCCGTGGACGCAGCTGCCGGTGTGGGTGCCGCCGGGCAGCGACCTGCACGACGCCCTGCACAGCGCGGACGTCTCCCGGGCGATCGGGGCGGGGCTGGTCTGCCGGCCCGTGGAGGAGACGGTGGCGGACACCTGGCGGTGGCTCCGGGAGCGCGGGGGCACGGCCCCCCAGCGCCCCGACCGCCCCCGCCCGGGTCTCGACCCCGAGGTGGAGGCGAAGGTGCTCGGGAGCAGGTGAGCCGGCCCGCCGGCACCGGCCCGGGGGTGTAGGTAGCACCACCCCCGAGCCGGTGGCCCGGCCCCGTGACCGGGCCGCCGGGCTCGGCCAGACTGACGCCATGACCACCGACACGAAGAACGGCAACGGGCGGATCGACGGACGGCGCATCGGGCTCGCCGCCGTGCGCGGACTGGCGCTGGCCCTCGTCGGCCTGCCGGGGGCGGTGCTGTGCTTCTCCCTGTCCCTGCTCTCGATCGCGCTCATACCGATCGGCGTCGGGCTCGTCACGACGCCCTACGTGCTGGGGGGCGTCCGCGCGTTCGCGAACTGGCGGCGGTTGCTCGCGGCCGAGTGGGGCGGGGTGCGGATCCCGCCGGCGTACCGGCCGCTGCCGAAGGACGCCAACCCGTGGGCGCGCACCTTCGGGATGCTGCGCGATCCGGCGACCTGGCGGGACCTGGGATGGCTGCCGGTCGACATGACCGCGGGGTTCGTCACCGCGCTGCTCCCGGCCGTGCTGCTGCTGTACCCGCTGGAGGGGTTCGCGCTCGCCGTCGGCCTGTGGCGGGTCTTCCCCGACGGGTACTGGTACGGCTTCGTGCCGGTGACGGGGCAGGCGTCGGCCTTCGGCGCGGCGGCCCTGGCCCTGGTGCTGCTGTTCTTCGCGCACTTCTTCGCACCGCGCCTGCTGGACGTGCACTTCCGGCTGACCCGGGCCGTGCTCGGCGGCAGCCAGGAGGAACTGGCCGAGCGGGTGCGGGTGCTGACCGAGACCCGGCGCGACGCGGTCGACGCCTCCGCCGCCGAACTGCGGCGCATCGAGCGGGACCTGCACGACGGGGCCCAGGCGCGCCTGGTCGCCGTCGGCATGGACCTGGGCACCATCGAGGCCCTGCTGGACAAGGACCCGGCCCAGGCCCGGCTGCTCGTCGCGCAGGCCCGCGCCTCCTCGGTCGAGGCCCTGGCCGAGCTGCGCGAGCTGGTGCGCGGCATCCACCCGCCGGTCCTCGCCGAACGCGGGCTGGGCGACGCGGTGCGGGCACTGGCGCTGCGGCTACCGGTGGCCACCGAGGTGAGCGTGGACCTGCCCGGGCGGGCGGAGGCACCGGTGGAGTCGGCCGCGTACTTCGCGGTGAGCGAGGTCCTCGCCAACGCCGTGAAGCACTCCGGCGCCGACCGGATCTGGATCGACCTGCACCGGGCGGACGGCATGCTGCGGGCGACCGTCACGGACAACGGCAGGGGCGGGGCGGTGGTCGGAGCCGGCTCGGGGCTCGCCGGGGTGGAACGGCGACTGGGTACATTCGACGGCGTCCTGGCCGTCAGCAGTCCCGTGGGCGGCCCCACCATGGTCACCATGGAGATCCCTTGCGCGTAGTCCTGGCCGAAGACCTGTTCCTGCTGCGCGACGGCCTGGTGCGGCTGCTGCAGGCGCACGGCTTCGAGATCGCGGCGGCCGTCGAGTCCGGGCCCGAACTGGCCGCCGCGCTGGCGGAACTCGACCCGGACGTCGCCGTGGTGGACGTGCGGCTGCCGCCGACGCACACCGACGAGGGCCTGCAGTGCGCGCTCGACGCCCGCCGCAGGCGACCCGGCCTTCCGGTGCTGGTGCTCTCCCAGCACGTGGAGCAGCTGTACGCCCGCGAACTGCTCGCCGACGGCAGCGGCGGGGTCGGCTATCTGCTGAAGGACCGGGTCTTCGACGCGGAGCAGTTCGTGGACGCGGTGCGGCGGGTGGCCGCCGGGGGGACGGCGATGGACCCGCAGGTCATCCAGCAGCTGCTGGCGCGGCAGTCCGGCGAGGACCGGCCGCTGGCGCGGCTGACGCCGCGGGAACGGGAGGTGCTGGAGCTGATGGCGCAGGGCCGGTCCAACGCGGCGATCGCCGGCAAGCTGGTCGTGACCGAGCGGGCCATCGCCAAGCACACCGCGAACATCTTCGCCAAGCTGGGCCTGGAGGTCTCGGACGACGACAACCGGCGCGTGCTGGCGGTCCTCGCGTATCTCGACCACGGCCGGTGACGCCGGACCGGCCCCCTCACCCTCGGTGCGGGATCGGCAACTCCTGGTTTCACAGGGGTTGTTGAGGGCACAGAGTCCTCACGAATCTCGCATCAATTCTCAGGACCCCTGAACACCTCGGGGGCGGCCTCCGTATGGAAGGGGGCCGCTTCACTCCTGTCGGGCGCCTCGATGCCCCCGAAAAAGGAAGTCAGAGGAGTTCCATGGGACGCAACACAAGAAAACGCCGTACGCCGCTGGCCACCAAGGCCATTGCCGCATCGGCGGCCCTAGCGCTCGGTGGGGGCGGGCTGATCTGGGCGAACTTCTACGCATCGGCGCACGAGTCGAACTCGGCGAACCGGACGAAGTCCGCGGGCTGGCAGATCGCCACGATCCAGTGCCCGGACGTCGGCCAGAAACTGACGTCGGTGCCCAACCGCGCCCGCCGGGGGGTGGACAAGGAGCTGGCGAACCTCGACAAGCAGATCAGCGAGGCGTACTCCCGGCTCGCCTCCACGCGCCGGGCGCAGGCCGGTGATCCGGGCTTCGTCGACAACGCCATCCTGGGCCCGCTCAGGTCGAAGCGGACCGCGGCCCTGGACCGTATCGGCATCAACATCCGGCGGGTGGGCGGCAAGGCCCCGCGCAACCTCGGTCAGCTGGCCAAGTGCCGCGGCATGGCCGCCGACGCCAACACCAACGACGGCGGGCAGAACGGCGGTCAGAACAACAACGGCGGCCAGGACCAGGGCCAGAACAACGGCGGCCAGAACGACGGCGGTCAGAACAACAACGGCGGGCAGAACGGCGGCCAGAACAACAACGGCGGCCAGGGTGGCAACGGTCCCGCGGCGGACGACTTCATCAAGATCGAGGACGTCCAGCCGAACAGCCGCAACCTGCCCAACGGCCTGCCGGCGAACGGCGACGGCGGCTCCACCGGCACCTTCACCACGTCCTGCGGCACCAACGAGAACGAGAACCGCAACTCGGACAACGTGATCGTGGCGCCCGGTGTCTCCAACGGCGCCAAGCACCAGCACGACTACGTCGGCAACCAGAGCAACAACGCCTTCGCGAGCGACGAGGACCTGGCCAACGCCCAGACCACCTGCCAGAACCAGGGCGACAAGTCCTCGTACTTCTGGCCGGTGCTGCGCATCCAGGACGGGTCGCAGGACATCGACCAGGGCCAGCCCGGCGGTGGTCAGGACGGCAACGTCGGCAAGATCGTCGAGCCGGCCGAGGCGCAGCTGAAGTTCGTCGGCAACCGGACGAGCGACGTCGTCGCCATGCCGAAGGCGCTGCGCATCATCACCGGTGACGCCAAGTCCCTCACCAACGGTCTGAACAACGCCAACACGGCCTGGAGCTGCACCGGCTTCGAGGACCGGCAGGTGACGGACAAGTACCCGATCTGCCCCGACGGCAGCTCCGTGGTGCGCACGTCCAACTTCCAGAGCTGCTGGGACGGCCAGAACATCGACAGCGCCAACCACCGCACCCACGTGGACTTCGTGGAGGCGGACGGCAGCTGCTCGAACGGCTTCAAGGCCATCCCCCAGCTCCAGGTCCGCCTGGTCTACGACATCCAGGCGCCGCAGATCGACAACGGCCAGGTGCAGAACGCCTTCGCGGTGGACTCCTTCCCGGAGCAGCTGCACAAGCCGATCACCGACCACAACGACTTCATCAACTTCTTCGACGAGAACCTGATGAACGAGATGGTCCAGTGCATCAACAGCGGTGAGGACTGCCAGTAGTCCCCGGCCGCACGAGAGAGCCGGCGGTGGGAATCCCCACCGCCGGCTCTCTCTCGTTCCGGCCCCCCCCCCCCCGCGTCCTCAGCCGTGGTGGCCGCCGCGGTTGTGGCTGCCGCCGGGGTTCATGTGCGCCGAGCCCTCCTCCATCGTGCCGCCGAGGGTGCCCTGCAGGGCCGTGACCGTCTTCTCCTGTCCCACGGCGACCCACTTGCGGCCGACGAGGTAGTAGCCGCCGTAGTCCTTGGCGCTGTTCAGCCACTCGCGCTGGCCCCGGTCGGTGGCGAAGGTGGCGAGGACGTACTTCTCCTTGCCCTTCCTGCACAGGGCCTGGCGGATGGTGTCCGCGTCGGTCTGCATGTTCGGCTTGCACTTGGCCTCGGCCGCGATGTGCTCCAGACTGCCGGTCACCGCCTCCGGGACGGCCGCCTCGTCCTCGCCGCCGGTTCCACAGCCGGCCAGCGCCAGTATCGCCACCGCGCCGCTCAGCGCGAGCATCGGTCGGGTCACCCTCATCTGTTCCTCCGGTCCTTGTGACGGCACGGTCCTGGTCACGGCACGGTCCGGACACATGCCGCACGGAGCCCCGGCACGAGGCTCTCGCCTTCGATACGGCTGCGGAGGCCGAAGCACTCAAAAACCCACCTGCCCGCGGCGGCACTCCTGTGCGAGGGTGGCCCGGTGGACCAGGACTGGGAAGAACGCGTGAGCGCCCTGTGGGACCGTTTCGACGACTACGCCGAGACGGAGGAGGGCGAGGCCCGCTTCCGCGCCGACGTGGACGCCCTCGTCGCCGAACTGCCCGCGGACAGCCCGCTCGGGCCGTTCGAGCAGGCCTGCGCCTGGGACTCCACCGGCCGCTCCGACCTGGCGGTGCCGCTGTACCGGGAGGCGCTGCGGCGCGGCCTGCCCGGCGTCAACCGCTACAAGGCCCGCCGGACGAAGATCCAGCTGGCCAGCTCCCTGCGCAACATCGGGCGCGCCGAGGAGGGCGTGGCGCTGCTGACGCCGGAACTGGACGCGCCCTCCGACGAGCTGGACGATCCGGTGCGGGCCGTCCTCGCCCTGTGCCTGTCGAGTCTGGGCCGTGACCGCGAGGCGCTGTCGCTGGTGCTGGGCGCGCTCGCCCCGCACCTGCCGCGCTACCAGCGGTCGATGGCGCACTACGCCCGGCTGCTCGTGGAGCCCGCCGGGTCCCCCGGGGTGTGACGCTCCGCAGTCAGGTGACCAACCGCCGATTCGCTCGTTCTGCTGAACGTGCAGTCACAGGATGTCGCCCAGCGCCCCGCACCCTCCTCCCCCGCCGGCCCGGTCGTCGACGTCGAGCAGGCCGAGGCCGCCCTCGTCGAGCACTACCCCCGACTGGTCCGCCTGGCCTATCTGGTGCTGCCTCCGCGCCTGGGCCGCAGCAGGCGCGTCCTGACCGCACACGCCCTCACCCAACGCGCGCTGCCCCGCAACCGCACGGCCTCACCGGTGATCCCGGCCCAGTCCGCGGGCGCCGACCCCGTGAGCGGAGCCGAACACCGGGCGAGCGGCCGGGACGGCGACCCGGGATACGCCCTCGTCCGGCTCCAGGTGCTGCGCACGGCGCTGGAGGCGGGGCTGCCGCTGCGGTTCGGGGCGTGGCCCAAGCGGGCGCAGCTGCCCGCGCTGCTGCCGCAGGTGTGGGGCCTGAAGCTGTTCCCGCGCTCCGGCGGGGCCGACGAACTCGCCCTGGACCAGCGGCTGTCCAGCCTGTCCGGACCGGCCCGGGCGGTGTACGCGCTGCGCGGTCTGGAGCCGCTGACCGACGAGGGCGTGTGCGAGGTCCTCGCGGCGGCCGGCGCCGCCGACCCCGAGGGCGCCCTGCGCGAGGCGGACGCGGTGCCGGCCCGGTACGGCCTGCTGGAGTCGCCCGAGTTCGACCCCTGCTCGCTCCAGGCCCGCCCCACCGACCTGATGCGCCGCCGCCAGCACCTGAAGGCCGCCCTGGCCGCCGGTGCGGCCCTGCTGGTCTGCGGGGCGCTGCTCGGGCTGCCCGGTGAGGGCTGGGGCCCCGACGGCGCCGCGGCACCGCCGTACGCGCGCAATCCGGCCGCCCAGGCCGCCCTCGACCCGGCGAAGCTGACCAGGGTCTCCCCCGACGCGTGGCGCAGCTCGGCGCGCACCGACTTCTCCGTGTGGCCCGCGCGCGGTGACCTCACCGGGGACGAGGCCCTGCTGCGCCGCGCCCTGGCGGTGTGGGCCCGCCCGGGCGGGACGGTGCAGGTCTCGGCGACACCGGGCACCCCGTCCGGCGGCCCGGCCGGTCCCCCTCAGTTGCTGTTCGCCGGGACGGTGGACGCGGCCCGCGTGGTGATCCTCCACGACGGGCTGCGCATCGCCCGGTACGCCGAGCCGAAGGACGGCACCCAGGGCGCGGCCCTCGACTTCGCCCGGGTCGACGGCGCGGGCCGGGCCGAGTCGGGCGCGGTGGTCCTGGGCCGGGCCGACGGCAACGTCCGCTATCTGACGGCCCCCTGGGTGAGGAAGGCGGGCGAGCGGGATCTGATGAAGCCCGCCTCCGGGGCCATGGACCTGGCCCTGACCGACGGGGTGACCGCGCCGCTGGCCAGCCCGGCGCTGCGGTCGGGGCCGTGCACGTCGTGGAACGTGCTGCAACTGTCCGACGGCACCGGCACCCGGCTGCTGACCGACCTCGGCGAGCTGGTCCCGGCGCGGCTGACCGCCGGGCGGCCGGGCTCCCCGGGTGAGGCGTCCCGGCCCGCCGCCCTGGCCGGCTGGGCGCCGTTCGCCTGCTCGCTGGGCACGCTGCGGTCCGCCGGGGTGCGCGGCGTCAACGCCTGGGCGTTCAACGAGCAGCGGCTGCCCGACGGGAGCGGCTCGGCGGTGTGGGTGTGCACCCGGGCCGAGACCTGGCGCGGGGGCGGCGCCCGGGTGCTGGCGCAGTTCCACACGCCGGGTGGAGCCTACGGGGCGGTCACGGCGAAGGCCGAGAACGTCCCGGCCTGCGGGGCGCGCGAGCCGCATGTGCTGGCCGGGGTGCTGTGGAAGTCGGAGGCGGGTGACTGGTACCTGCTGGCCGCAGGCAGCCGGGACACGGCGTCGATCCGGGCCACCGGCGGGGTCGAGGGGACGGCGCGCGGCAGTTCGCTGACCGTGCCCGCCGCACAGGGGGCGCAGGCCGAGCTCAAGGGGACGCTGAAGGACGGCCGTTCCGTCGGCGGGCTGCGCTGACGAGCGGCTTCCCGGGGCGTCGGCGGCACGTCGGCGGACATCCGCGCTCGGTCCGGCCCGTTCGAGGCCGGATTCGATCGGTAAGGTGTTCGTATGACTACCGGGGTTCGCCGCAGGATGGGAGTCGAGGAGCGGCGGCAGCAGTTGATCGGCGTCGCCCTCGAACTGTTCAGCCGCCGCTCGCCCGACGATGTCTCCATCGACGAGATAGCGTCGGCCGCGGGCATCTCGCGGCCGCTGGTCTACCACTACTTCCCCGGCAAACTCAGCCTGTACGAGGCCGCGTTGAAGCGGGCGTCGGACGATCTCGCGGCCCGGTTCGTGGAGCCGCACGAGGGTCCGCTCGGGGCTCGGCTGCTGCGCGTGATGCGCCGCTACTTCGACTTCGTGGACGAGCACGGGCCCGGTTTCTCGGCCCTGATGCGCGGTGGTCCGGCTGTCGGCTCGTCGACGACCAACGCACTCGTCGACTCCGTACGGCAGGCCGCGTATGTCCAGATCCTTTCGCACCTGGGCGTGACGGATCCGCCCGCGCGGCTGGAACTGGTGGTGCGGTCGTGGATCTCGCTGGCCGAGTCGACGGCACTGATCTGGCTGGACGGGCGGCGCATCCCGCGCGAGGAGCTGGAGCCCCAGCTGGTCAACGACTTCGCCGCGCTCGCCGCCGTCAGCGCCGCCTACGACGAGGAGATGGCGCAGCTGCTGCGCACGGCCCTCAAGGACGAGCCGGCCGACGGCCCGTTCGCGCACCTGGTCGGCCGGCTGGTCGCCCTGGCGGGCTGAGCGGGCTCAGCTCTCGTACGTGGCGTAGGACGGGTCGAGGTCGCGGACCTCGGCGGAGGCGTGCAGGGCGAGACCGGCGGGCTGCTTCAGATGCGTCCGCAGCGCCTCCAGCGCGGCCTCGGTGAGCCGCGCCTTGGTCTCGTCGGTGCGGCCGGCGAGCAGCGCGATGTGCACGTGGACGTGGGCGTGGCCCTCGCTCTCGGGGCCGACCACGATGTCCTCGGTGCGGCGGAAGCGGGTCTTGCACGCGGGCGGTCGCGCGGCCGCGATCTCGACCGTCGCCTCGTGCAGCGCCCTGGCGAACCCGGGCCGGTCGAAACCGTCCGCGAGGTCGGCGGAATAGTCGACGGTGATCTGCGGCATCAGCACTCCTGTTCCGGGTGGGTGTGCTCACCCTAACGGCGGGCGGGGCGGGCCGCCGGTCGCGGTCCGCCCCGCCCGCACCGGGTGCGCTACCCCGCGGTCCGGGTGAAGACCGCGACCGTGCGCGCCGGCACGGTGAAGGTGCCGGACGCCCGCGCGTAGGCGGCCGACTTCACGGTGGCGTCGGCGCCCGCCGCCTGCACCGGGTGCAGCCGGTAGCCGCTCCCGGCGAGCGCGGACACGCGCTGCTCCTGCCGTTCGGGCGTGGCGTTGAAGACGACGACGAGGTCACCGAGCCGCATGGTGATCACGCCGGGCGTCTCGTCCTTGCCGGAGAGCGGGAAGGACAGCCGGGACTGCACCCGCGCGGCGGTGGCGAGGGAGAAGTCCTTCTCGGTGCTGCGGATCCGCAGCAGGTCGCGGTAGGCGGCGGAGGCGCCCCGGATCTGCTCGCAGCCCACCCGGGCCTTGGTCAGCAGCGGCTTGGCGTAGGGCCACTTGTCCGCGTTGTCGGCGGCCATGGGCAGTCCGCGGCCGAAGCCGTTGCCGTCGGCGCAGTCCCAGTGGATGGCGTTGAACCAGTCGCCGCTGTCGTAGGAGTTGCGGTCCAGGGACTTGGAGCGCAGCAGGTCGGTGCCCGCCTGGGAGAGGGCCGGGCCCTGCGAGAGGGTGGCCGTCGCCATGGCGAGGACCTGCATCCTGGCCCGGTCGGACGCCGTGGTGCCCGCCGGGAGCTTGAAGGCGAGGGCGTCGAACAGGGACTCGTTGTCGTGCGCGTCGGCGTAGGCGAGGGCGTCGCCCGGGGCGTCGGCGTATCCGGCGGGGGCGCCGTTGTAGTCGACCTGGGAGCCCTTGACCTCCTTGCCGCTGGTGTCGGTGAACGTGTAGGCGCTCAGGTTGCCGGTCAGGCCGACCTTGAGGAGGTCCTGGTAGTGCAGCAGGCGGGCCTTCTGCTCGGCCGGGGTGCCGTTGTTCTTCGAGGAGTTGGGGTCGGTGTACAGGCCGGACGCGAAGCCCTGGACGCCGGGGTCCTCGTCGAAGGGGCCGCCGCCGCGCACGGCGTCACGGGCCCGGTCGGAGAAGGTGGCGATGCCGGTACCGGCCATGTTCTTCTGCGTGGCCTGGACGAAGCGGGCGTCGTCGGCGACCTCGCCGAAGTTCCAGCCCTCGCCGTACAGGATGATCTTCTTGCCGTCGACGCCGTCCTTCGCGAGGGTCAGCTCGTCCAGGGCCTTGCGCACGGCGAGGATGTTTGCCTTCGGGTGGTGGCCCATGAGGTCGAAGCGGAAGCCGTCGACCTTGTACTCCTTGGCCCAGGTGACGATCGAGTCGACGACCAGCTTGCCCATCATGGCGTTCTCGGTGGCCGTGTTGGCGCAGCAGGTGCTGTTGGCGACCGAGCCGTCGGCGAGGAGCCGCTGGTAGTAGCCGGGCACGATCCGGTCCAGGACGGAGGTGCCGGCCTGGCCGCTCGCGGCGGTGTGGTTGTAGACGACGTCCATGACGACCCGCAGTCCGTCGTCGTTGAGGGCCTTGACCATCCTGCGGAACTCGACCGTGCGGGCGGTGCCGTCGGGGTCGGTGGCGTAGGAGCCCTCGGGGACGGTGTAGTGGAACGGGTCGTAGCCCCAGTTGTAGGCGTCCTTCGCGGCGATCCTGCCGACGCACTCCTGCTGCTTCTCGGAGTCCGCCGGGTGCGAGGCGAGGTCGCAGTCGGTCCGTGCCTGGTCGGCCTTGCGCTCGGGGATGGTGGCGATGTCGAACGCGGGCAGCAGGTGGACGTAGGAGGTGCCGGCCTTCGCCAGCTCGCGCAGGTGCTTGCTGCCGTCGCTCGCCTTGTCGGTGAAGGCGAGGTAGGTGCCGGGGTGCTTCGCCGTGCGGTCCTCGACGGAGAAGTCCCGGACGTGCAGCTCCTGGATCTGGGCGTCCCGCAGCGGCACGGCTTTGGGCTTGGTGTACGACGACCAGCCGGACGGCTCGAGCGCCTTGTCGGCCAGGTCGACGACCAGGCTGCGCTTCGAGTCGGTGGTGAGGGCGACGGCGTAGGGGTCGGTGACCTTGTTGGTTACGACCTTGCGGACGCTGGGCGCCCACACCTTCACGGCATAGCGATAGGGCTTGCCCTTCCAGGACGCCGGGCCGGTGACGGACCAGACGCCGGTGGCGTCGTCGCGGCGCATGGGGACGGCCCTGCCGTCGAGTTCCAGGGCGACGGACTGCGCGGTCGGCGCCCACACGGACAGAGTGGGGCGGCCCTTGGCGAAGAGGGGGCCGAGGTCGGCCTTGGTGGCGCCCGGGTACAGGTCGTCGAGGACGCCGGCGATCTGGACGCCGGTCGCCGCGAGCACAGCGCCGTTGACCGCTCGCTGGGTGGCGACGACCTGGCCGCGCAGGGCCGCGCGGACCCGGTCGCGGTCACGGGGGTCGACGGTCCAGGCGGTGTGGTCCTTCAGGTGCGGGAACTTCGCCTTCTGCGCGTCGCTCAGCGTCCCCTTCGCCAGGCGCAGCCATGCGGCGTCGCCGGTCAGGGTGCCGTTCTCGGCCTTGATCGTGCCGTCGCGGGAGTACAGCAGCTGGGTGGAGGCGGCGGCTTCGGAGCCGTTCCAGGCGAGGGTGTTCCGGTCGATCCAGACCGCCTTGGAGGTGGTCGGGTCGAGGGCGGCGGCACTGCCCGCGGGCTGCGGGAGCAGGTACTTCTCCTGGCCGTTCACCAGCCACACCTCGTGGCCGTTCGCCTTGAGGTCGAGCGACTGGTCGGTGGGCAGGTCCTTCTCGTCACCCTTGTGGAGGATGTAGCTGAGGCTGGTGGCACCCTCGGTGAGCGGCACCTCGAAGACTGCGCCATAGGAGTCAGTCTTCACCGGCTTCAGCGGGTTCGACCAGTCGGTGGGGTTCGCGGCGCCGGTCCAGACGTGCAGTCCCCAGTCGTCGTGGTTCCCGTCGGCCCGGTGGTAGTGCAGGACGGCCTTGGACTTGTCGGGGGCCGGGTAGTCGGGCCGTTCGGTGGTGACGGTGTCCTTGCCCTGCTCGATCCAGATCTCACCGGTCTTGGTGACGTCGATCGTGCGGTCGGTGGAGACGTCCTTGGTGCCGTCCTTGTCGATGACGAGGAAGCCGACGTTCGAGGCACCGGGCTTGAGCTTGACCCAGGCGAAGGCGCCGTAGGCGTCCCGGCCGGTGAAGGGGTGGCTCTTGGGCCATTCGGTGGCCTCGCCCTCGGCGAGGTCGCCCCAGGCGTACAGGCCCCAGTCGGCGTAGTCGCCGTCCGCGCGCTTGTAGTGGACGATCGCGTAGTCGCGGGAGGACGCGGTGGGCGGCTCCTGGACGGGTGGGGTGCCGGTGGTGGAGGCGGCCAGGGCGCTCGCGGTGCGGCCGGCCGAGTCGATCACGACGGCCTTGTAGCGCAGGGCCGTGCCGGGTGCCACGTCGTTGCCGATGGTGTGGGTGACCTTGTAGGGGGCGTGGTCGGCGGAGCCGAGGACCTGCCACTTGCCGTTGCCGGTCTGCGCGGCGAAGACGACCCGGTTCAGCTGCCCGCCGTCGACGTCCGCGGTGACGTCCACCGTGCCGGTGGCGCCTGCCGCGGGGGCCTTCAGGGTGAGCGCCGGGGCCGCGGCGGGCTTCGCGAGCTTCCCGGCGGCCTTGAGGACGATCGCCGAGCCGGCCGGGACGGTGACGGTGAGCTTCCTGTCGCCGTCGCTCTTCGGGCGCGCGTCGGTGCCGTGGATGCCCCGGTAGGTCATGCCGGCCGAGCCGGTCGGGAAGGTCGCGGTCTTCTTCTCACCCGCGTTGTTGAAGGCGACGACGTACTCGGTGCCGGTCTTCGCGTCGGTGCGGGTGAAGGCGTAGACGCCCGGGCCGTCGGCCGCGTACCGCTCCTGCTGGACGCCGTCGGCCAGCGCCGGGTTGGCCTTGCGGAGCTGGGCGAGGGCCCTGATCTGCCGGTAGAGGGGCGCCTTGGTGTCGTAGGCGTCCTCGGCGTGCGTGGCGTCGGTGCCGATGCGGTCGTCGTCGAGGTAGTCGGCGGTGCGTGAGGCGAACATGCTCTGCCGGGCGTCCTTGTCGCCGCCCGGGCCGGTGAAGCCCTGCTCGTCGCCGTAGTAGACGACCGGGTTGCCGCGGCTGAGGAACATCAGCTCGTTGGCGAGCTTGTCCTTCGCGAGGAGCTCGGCGTCGGTGGCCTCGGGGTCGTCCTGCTTCAGGAACGACCCGATGCGGCCCATGTCGTGGTTGCCGAGGAAGGTGACCTGCTCGTACGCGTTGGCCTTGCCGGTCGTGTACTTGTAGTCGTCACCGAAGACGCCGGCGAGCTTGCGGGCGCTGCCGCCCTGGGAGGCGTACTGGCGGGCCGCCTCCTGGAAGGGGAAGTCGAGGGTGGCGTCGAGCCGGCCCTGGGTGACGTACGGGGCGGTGACGTCCGTGTCGGCCGAGTAGACCTCGCCGAACATGAAGAAGTCGTCGCGGCCGCGTTTCGCGGCGTAGGCGTCGAGAGCGGTGGCCCACTGGGTCCAGAACTCCATGTTGACGTGCTTCACGGTGTCGATCCGGAAGCCGTCGATGTCGAAGTCCCGCACCCAGCGCTGGTAGATCCTCTCCATGCCGTCGACGACCTCGGGGCGCTCGGTCCACAGGTCGTCGAGGCCGGAGAAGTCGCCGTGGGTGGAGCTCTCACCGGCGAAGGTGGAGTCGCCGCGGTTGTGGTACATCGTCGGGTCGTTGAGCCAGGACGGCACCTTGTTCTTCCTGGTGACCACGGGGGTGCGCGGGAAGGAGTCCCGGTCGACCGCGGGGAAGCGGCGCCGCCCGTCGGCGTAGTCGGCGTCGTCGAAGGGCACGCCGTCCTTCGTCAGGTAGGGGAAGGCGCCCTTGGAGAGGTAGTCGTAGGACTTCTCCTCGTAGTCGACGACGTCGGCGGTGTGGTTGGTGATGACGTCGAAGAAGACCTTCATGCCCTTGTCGTGGGCCTTGTCGATGAGGTTCTCGAGGTCCTCGTTGGTGCCGAAGTGCGGGTCGACCTGGGTGAAGTCGGTGATCCAGTAGCCGTGGTAGCCGGCGGAGGCGTTCGCCCCGGTGCCCTGCACGGGCTGGTTCTTGAAGATGGGCGCCATCCACAGGGCGGTGGTGCCCAGGCCCTTGATGTAGTCGAGCTTCCGGGTCAGGCCCTTGAGGTCGCCGCCCTGGTAGAAGCCCTTGTCGGTCGGGTCGTAGCCGGTCGACAGGCGTGAACCGGTCAGGCCGCCCTTGTCGTTGCGCGGGTCGCCGTTGGCGAAACGGTCGGGCAGGACGAAGTAGAACTGCTCACGGGTGGCGTCGTGCCGGGCGGGCTGGGCGGCCAGCGCGGCGTCGGACGGCGGCGCCGGCGGGGTGGCCGCCCCGGCGGCGAGCGGCTGGACGAGTGTGGCGGCCAGCGCCGCTGCGGTGACCGCGGCGACCCGTCCGGCACGGGCGGTTCGGCGCCTGGACGGCACCGGCCATCTCGGTATCACAGATGGGCTCCTAGCGATTGCGGCTCTCTCGGGTCCGACCCCGCGCGACCGTATCGCCGCCGAAACCCTTACAGCAAGAGTCCTGAAAGCATGGGAAAGAACTTTCAACCACCGGGCGTGGCCCGGCGCACCGGTCCCGGCCGCCACGTGAGGGGGCGGCCGGGACCGGGCTACCGCGCACGGAAGTGCGCGTCTAGCAGGCGGACTTGCCCGCGTGGATCGCCAGAGCCGTGTTGGCGCCCAGGGTGGCCGTGACCTGCCCGCTCGCATTCACGGTCACCTGCGTGTTGTTCTGCACGTTGCAGTACGTCCCCGCGGGCATCGACGTCTGGTAGGTCCGGGTCAGGGAGCCCGACTCGTGGTTGATGGCCACGAAGCCCTTGCTGCCCCGGCCGAAGGCGATGGCGTCACCGCCGTTGTCCCACCAGTTGGTGACGGCCTGGCCCCGGGTGGCGTTGCGGAAGCCCACCATGGACTTGATCTCGGGCCAGTTGTGCTGGCACTTCCAGCCGTCCTGCCAGCAGGCGTTCACCTGGCCTCCGTTGGGCGGCCCGGCGTCGTGGTCGGTGAACTCGTAGCCGGAGTTGACGTCGGGGGCGCCGTAGGGCCAGGCCAGCATGAAGACGCTGGCCAGGGTGTAGTTGGCCCCGTCCTTGTAGCTGAGGGTCGAGCCGTTGCGCTCGGTGTCGTGGTTGTCGACGAAGACGCCGGAGACGCCGCTGTTCATGTAGCCCCAGCCCTCGCCGTAGTTCTTCAGGTAGGCGAGGTTCTCGTTGGTGAAGACCCGCTTGAGGTCGTAGGCGTAGCGGAACTCCTGGACGTCGCCGTTGCCGGTGTACTCGGTGGGCTGGACGGCCTCGCCGGCGCCGAAGATGGCCTCCTGCTTCCAGTACACCGACGGGTTGCTCAGCCGGGACTTGATGGCGGCGAGGTCCCCGGCCGGCATGTGCTTGGCCGCGTCGATGCGGAAGCCGTCGACGCCGAGGGAGAGCAGGTCGTTCATGTACCCGGCGATGGTCCTGCGGACGTAGTCCTCGCCGGTGTCGAGGTCGGCGAGGCCGACCAGTTCGCAGTTCTGGACGTTGCCGCGGTCCTGGTAGTTGCTGATCTGCGAGGTGCAGTTGTCGAAGTCGTAGGAGGAGTACAGGCCGGGGTAGGTGTACTTCGTGTACGACGAGCCGCCGGTGCCGGTGCCGCTGCCCGCCGACATGTGGTTGATGACGGTGTCGACGACGACCTTCACCCCGGCCGCGTGACAGGTGTTCACCATGTTCTGGAAGGCGGCGCGGTCCCCGAGCCGGCCGGCGATCTTGTAGCTGACCGGCTGGTACGAGGTCCACCACTGCGGGCCCTGTATGTGCTCGGCAGGCGGGGAGACCTGCACGTACCCGTAGCCCGCGGGGCCGAGGGTGGTGGTGCACTCGCGGGCGACGGAGGCGAACTTCCACTCGAAGAGGACGGCGGTGACGTCCTTGGTGCCGGGTGGCGAAGCCTGCGCGACGGTCGGGTTCATGACAACCGCAGCCGCGGCGAGCGCGACGGCGGCGGAGAGGTGTCTGCGTGCCATGTGGGGTTTCCTTCTCCGTTGAAGGCTCTTGCTGCAAGGTTCAGAAACCTTGCGGTGACGCAGATGTTAAAGGCCCGCCGCCCGAAAGGGCAGCGGGCCGTACGAAATCGAGAGCGAAAACTAGTCGGCCTGCGCGGTCGTCCACCACACCGTGGTGTCGGCGGGCACCTTCGCCTCGTCGTCCACGAGCACGATCTCCCCGCTCGCGACCAGCACCCGGCCGTGGGCCGGCAGCGCCACCGACTCGCCCGTGGTGTTGGCGACGCAGACGAACTCCCCGCGCCGGAAGGCCAGGACGCCCTCGGGCGCCCGCAGCCACTCCACGGACGTGCCGGCGCCCAGGTCGGGGTGCTCGCGCCGGACGGCGAGGGCGGCGCGGTACAGCTCCAGGGTCGAACCGGGCACCCCGGTCTGCGCCTCGACGCTCAACTCGCCCCAGCTGTCGGGCTGCGGCAGCCAGCTTCCCCCGTCACCGAAGCCGTACGAGGTCCCCGTCCGGGTCCACGGGATGGGCACCCGGCACCCGTCACGGAAGCCGTCCTGGCCGGCCCCACGGAAGTACGCCGGGTCCTGGCGCACCTCGTCGGGCAGGTCGACGACGTCGGGCAGGCCGAGCTCCTCGCCCTGGTAGACGTACGCCGAGCCGGGCAGGGCCAGCATCAGCAGGCTCGCGGCGCGGGCGCGGCGCAGGCCCAGCTCCCGGTCGCCGGCCAGGCGGATCTGGGTGCCCAGGCCGGGCGGGTTGGCGAAGCGGGTGGCGTGCCGGGTCACGTCGTGGTTGGACAGCACCCAGGTGGCGGGCGCGCCGACCGGGCGCATGGCCTCCAGCGTCCGGTCGATGACCTCGCGCATCTCGGCGGCGTCCCAGTGGGTGCTCAGGTACTGGAAGTTGAACGCCTGGTGCAGCTCGTCCGGGCGGACGTAGTGGGCCGTGCGCTCGATGGTCGGGGTCCAGGCCTCGGCGACGAAGATCCTCTCCCCCGCGTACTCGTCGAGGACGAGCCGCCACTGCCGGTAGATCTCGTGCACGCCTTCCTGGTCGAAGAACGGCATGACATCGTTGCCCAGCAGCTTCACCTGGTCGTGGGATCCCAGGTCGGGCAGCCCGTCCGCCTTCACCAGGCCGTGGGCGACGTCGATGCGGAAGCCGTCGACGCCCATGTCCAGCCAGAAGCGCAGGATCGAGCGGAACTCGTCGCCGACCGCCGGGTGGTCCCAGTTGAAGTCGGGCTGCTCCGGCGCGAAGAGGTGCAGGTACCACTCGCCGGGGGTGCCGTCCGGTTCGGTGACCCGGGTCCAGGCCGGGCCGCCGAAGATCGACTCCCAGTCGTTCGGCGGCAGTTCGCCGTCGGCGCCCTTGCCCGGGCGGAAGTGGTAACGCTCCCGCAGCGGGGAGCCCGGGCCCTCGGCGACGGCCCGCTTGAACCACTCGTGCTGGTCGGAGGAGTGGTTGGGCACGAGGTCCACGATGACGCGCAGGCCCAGGTGGTGGGCGTCGCGGATCAGCGCGTCGGCGTCCAGCAGGCTGCCGAACATGGGGTCCACGGCCCGGTAGTCGGCGACGTCGTAGCCGGCGTCGGCCTGCGGTGAGGCGTAGAAGGGGCTGAGCCACACGGCGTCCACGCCGAGGTCGCGCAGGTAGGGAAGACGGGTGCGGACACCCTCCAGGTCGCCCATGCCGTCGCCGTTGCTGTCGGCGAAGCTGCGCGGGTACACCTGGTAGATCACCGCGTCCCGCCACCAGTCGCGGCGCTTGGCGACGGCCAGGGCGGACGTGGGGCTGGGGGCAGGTGCAGCTGAGTGCTGGCTCATGTCGTCCTTGAGGCGTAACGAGGGTGTGGTCATGGGACGTGAGGTGGTGCGAGGCGGCCGCGGCACAGCGGGGTCGGATGGGCACCGCGGCCGCCTCGGGCTGGTGGGGGGGCCGTCCGGCGATGGCCCGGGGGCGGGTCAGCCCTTGGTGCCGCCGGCGGTGAGCCCGGTCACCAGGTTCTTCTGCACGAGGTAGAAGAACGCGGAGACGGGTATCGCGATGAGCACCGCGGTCGCGGCCATCAGGTTGCGCTGGGCGTCGTGCTCGCTGATGAAGCTCTGCAGGCCGACGGCGAAGGTGTACTTCTCGTCGTCCAGCATGAACACGGTGGCGAAGGCGACCTCGCCGAAGGCGGTGATGAAACTGTAGAAGGCCGCCACCGCCAGTCCCGGCCGGGCGAGCGGCAGGATCAGCCGGAAGAAGGTGCCGAAGGGGGTGAGCCCGTCGACGCGGCCGGCCTCGTCGATCTCGAACGGGATGGTGTCGAAGTAGCCCTTCAGCAGCCAGGCGCAGTAGGGCACCGCGGTCGAGCAGTAGACCAGGATCAGGCCGAAGTAGGTGTCGACGAGCTGAAGGCTCGACAGGATCTGGTACATCGGCACGATCAGCACGGCGATGGGGAACATCTGCGTGCACAGCAGGACCCACATGAACTTCTTGTAGCCCGGGAAGCGCATGCGGGACACCGCGTACCCGGTCGTGGCGGCGATGACCACTCCGATGACGGTGGTCCCCAGGGACACGAGCAGGGTGCTCTGGAGCCAGTGGAAGAAGGCGGTCTCCTGGAGCACGAAGCTGTAGTTGTCCAGGGTCATCTTCGACCAGATGCCGCCGGGGTGCAGGTAGTCGTCCTTGTCCGGGCCGAGGGACAGGAAGACCAGCCAGGCGATCGGGAAGATCGCGATCAGGCTCGCGAGGGTCAGCAGGCCGTGGGAGAGGAGGCTCCCGGCCGTGCCGCGCCGGCCGCGCGGGCGCGCGGGGGCGGCGGCGGGGGCGACGGCGGGGACCGGAGCCCCGCCGGCGGACTGCTGGACGGTCGTGGTGCTCATGGGGACTCCTGCCTCAGATCGCGAGCTGCTGCTCATCGCGGTTCAGCCAGCGGCGGTAGAAGGAGGTGAAGACGATCAGGATGCCGAGCAGCAGGATGCCGTAGGCGGCCGACTGCGCGAAGTCGCGCGGCTGCTGTCCGAAGCCGAGCTGGTAGGCCCAGGTGACGAGGATCTGCGCGTCCGGGGCGGTGTTGCCGAACAGCAGGAAGATGATGGCGAACTGGTTGAACGTCCAGATCACGCCGAGCAGCACCACGGTGGAGCTGACCGACCTCAGGCCCGGCAGCGTGACGTAGCGGAACTGCTGCCAGCGGCTGGCGCCGTCCATCTCGGCGGCCTCGTAGAGGGAGGAGTCGATGGACTGCAGGCCGCCGAGCAGGGAGACCATCATGAACGGCACGCCGCACCAGGTGTTGACCATGATCGCGGCGAAGCGCTGCCAGAAGGTGTCCTCCAGCCACGCCGGGCTCGGCAGGTGCAGCATCTCCAGGCCGGAGTTGATGATGCCGGAGTCGGCGAGCATGAAGCGCCAGCCGAAGACGGTGACGAAGGTCGGCACGGCCCAGGGCAGGATGAGGATCAGCCGGTAGAAGGTGCGCCCGCGCAGCTTCTGGTTGAGCAGCAGGGCGAGGCCGAGGCCGATGGAGTAGTGCAGGGCGACGCACAGGGCCGTCCACACGATCGTCCAGAGGAAGTGGGACCAGAAGCGGTCGTAGGCCGTCTCCCCCCACAGGATGTCGGCGTAGTTGTCGAAGCCGATGAACTTGTAGGTGGCCTCGATCTCGTTGACGCCGATCGTCCGGGCCGTGTTGAGGCTGGTCGCGTCGGTCAGCGTCAGGTAGAAGCCGTAGGCCAGGGGGTACAGCACGAGGACGCCGAGCACGACGGCCACGGGCGCGATCATCGCGTAGGCGTACCAGTGCTTCTGGTAGCTGTGCTTGAGGCGCCGGCCCAGCCCGGACCGGGGACCGCGGTCACCGCTCCGCTTGCCGGTCGCTCGGTCGATGGCGACTGTCATGTTCGACAACCTTCTTCGCGAACTGGAGATCAGCTGGAGATCAGGGGTTACGGCACACAGGCCGATGGCCGCCGGATCCTTCCCCCTCTGTCTGGAGGATCCGGCGGCCGTGGGGGCCTACTTGCTGTAGTCTGGCAGCAGCTTGGCGATGGAGGTCTCGGCGCTCTTCAGCCCCGCGTCCAGGGACTTCTTGCCCCCCGCGATCGCGAGCAGCTCGTCGTCCAGCGGCGTCCACAGCGAGCTGTACTCGGGCAGCTCCGGGCGCGGCTGGGCGGCGGCGAGCACGCCCTGGTAGCCGGCGATGCCCGGGTCGGCCTTGACCTCGGCGGTGTAGGCGTCGTCGCGCGTCGGCAGCGTGTTGTTCTTGAGCGCGATGGTCTCCTGGGCCTTGGCCGAGGTCATGAACTTCACGAACTTCAGCGAGGCCTCCTGGTGGGCCTTGTCCGAGCCCGCGTACACCGAGAGGTTGTGGCCGCCGGTCGGGGCGCCCGCCTTGCCGGAGGAGCCGGCCGGGACGGTGGCGATGCCCAGGTTGGCCTTGTCCTTGAACGCCGAGCCCTTGTAGAAGTTGGTGATCTCCCACGGGCCCTGGATGATCGAGGCGACCTTGCCGCTGACGAACGCCTCCTGGATGTGGGCGTAGGCGTCGGCGGTGGTGTCGGCCTTGTGCAGGCCCTTGCCCTTGAACAGGCTCAGCCAGGTGCCGTAGGCCTTCTCGGCCGCGGGCGAGGTGACCGTGATCTTCTTGGCGCCGACGTCGACGGTGTCGGCGCCCTCGCCGTAGAGGAAGGAGTGGGCGTAGTAGGACTGGGTCGAGCCCCAGTAGCCGTCGACGCCGGTCTTGTCCTTGATCGTGGCCGCGGCCTTCTTCAGGTCGTCCCAGGTCTTGGGGGCCTCGACGCCGGCCTTCTCGAACAGGGCCTTGTTGTAGACGAGGGCCAGGGTGTCCGTGGTGAACGGGACGCCGTAGGTCTTGCCCTCGTACTGGGCCTGCTTGATCAGGTTGGACTTGAACTTGTCCTGCTCGGCGAGGGCGTCCGTGCCGTCCAGCGGCAGGAAGAAGCCCTTCTTGGCGAAGGCCGGGGTCCAGCCGACCTCGGAGCGCAGCACGTCCGGGGCACCCTTGGAACCGGCGGCGGTGTCGAACTTGTTCTGCGCCTGGTCGAAGGGGACGTTGACGTACTTGACCTTGACGTCCTTGTTGGCGGCCTCGAACTCCTTGACGAGGGCCTTGTAGGTCGGCGCCTCGTTGGTGGCGTTGGAGGTGTCCCACCAGGTGAGGGTGACGGGACCGTCGGCCTTGTCGCCGCTGTCGCTTCCGCCGCACGCCGTCGCTGCCAGGGCGAGGGACGCCACCAGCGCGGTGGCCGCTATGCCACGCCGCATGAGTTCTCCTTGAGGGTGAAGCCCGTTTCGTGCTGCCGACTGCGCCGTTGGCCGCCGGGCGTCGGTGACATTAGCCCCGCTGCAAGGCGTTGCGAAAGACCTTGCAGCAAAAAGTTGCAAGAGGTGGGGATGGTTATCCCGCCGTGACCTCTCCTCGACCGCTTCGAGGCCCCGATTTCCGGCTGTTCGGCGGGGACTCGGACAGTTGTGCAAGACTCTGCAAGCACTTGCCATCCGTTGCCGTCGGGGGAATCATCCGTTGCGGAGCGGACGCCGACCACGAGTTGAGGGACCGCGATGACCAAGCCACCCGCAGTGGGCCGCGCGACCGCGCGCACCAGGCGTCCCGTCGGTGTGCAAGCGGAGATCCGGCCGCTACAGTCCGGTGCTGTGACCACACGGCTTGCGGACATCGCGTTGCAGGCGGGGGTGAGCGAGGCGACCGTCAGCCGGGTCCTCAATGGGAAGCCGGGCGTCGCCGCCACCACCCGCCAGTCCGTGCTGGCCGCCCTCGACGTCCTCGGCTACGAACGTCCGGTGCGGCTGCGCCAGCGCAGCGAGGGCCTGGTCGGCCTGATCACCCCGGAGCTGGAGAACCCGATCTTCCCGGCCCTGGCCCAGGTCATCGGCCAGGCGCTGACCCGGCAGGGCTACACGCCGGTGCTGGCCACCCAGACCCCGGGCGGCTCGACCGAGGACGAGCTGACCGAGATGCTCGTGGACCGCGGCGTCGCCGGCATCATCTACGTCTCCGGACTGCACGCCGACACCACCGCCGACATGCAGCGCTACGACCGGCTGCGCGCACAGGGCGTGCCCTATGTGCTCGTCGACGGCTTCTCGCCGAAGGTGCAGGCGCCGTTCATCTCCCCCGACGACCGCGCGGCGATGAGCCTGGCGGTGACGCACCTGGCGTCCCTGGGGCACACCCGGATCGGCCTGGCGCTCGGGCCGAAGCGGTTCGTGCCGGTGCAGCGCAAGATCGAGGGGTTCGTGCGGGCGGTGCAGGACCAGCTGGGGCTGGCCGCCGAGGTCGTCGAGACCGAACTGGTCCAGCACTCGCTGTACACGCTGGAGGGCGGGCAGGCCGCCGCCGTCGCCCTGATGGAGCGGGACTGCACGGCCGTGGTGTGCGCCAGCGACATGATGGCCCTGGGGGCGATCCGGGCGGCGCGGCAGCGCGGTCTGGACGTGCCGAAGGACATCTCCGTGGTGGGCTTCGACGACTCCCCGCTGATCGCCTTCACCGACCCGCCGCTGACCACGATCCGCAAGCCGGTCCCGGCGATGGGCCAGGCCGCCGTGCGCACGCTGCTGGAGGAGATCGGCGGAACGCCCGCCCCGCACAGCGAGTTCGTGTTCATGCCGGAACTGGTGGTGCGCGGCTCGACCGCGTCGGCTCCCGGGGACCGTGCCCGCTCCTGAGGCGTACGGCCTGATTTCGCCGTAGAACATGCGGCTCGGACCGGGCCGCGGGATCATCGGTGGGGAAGTCCTTTTCTGGCAGACTTTGTGCCTATGGGTGACACGACCGTGACGCAGCCGGAGGGCAGGGAAGCGGCCCTCCCGATCACCGCTGCGTCCGGATCCCGGCCGGGCCCCCTGCGGCGGCTCCGGGCCCCGCGCAGACCTCGGTTCTGGTTCGAGATCCTGCTGATCGCGGTGAGTTACTGGGTGTACTCACTCGTCCGCAACGCGGTCCCCGAGCAGAAGACGCAGGCGCTGCGCAACGCCGACTGGATCTGGCAGGTCGAGCACCAGCTGGGCATCGCCGTCGAGGAGTCGGTCAACCACGCGGTCAACTCGGTGACTTGGCTCATCATCGGGATGAACTACTACTACGCCACGCTGCACTTCGTGGTCACGCTGGGTGTGCTCGTCTGGCTCTTCCGCCGCCACCCCGGCCGCTACGCGGCGACCCGCCTGGTGCTGTTCGCGACCACCGCCGTCGCCCTGGTCGGCTACTACCTGTATCCGCTGGCTCCCCCTCGGCTGATGAACGGCGGGGACTTCGTCGACACGGTCATGGTCCACCAGACCTGGGGCTCGATGGCGTCCGGCGACCTGAAGAACATGTCCAACCAGTACGCGGCGATGCCGTCGATGCACATCGGCTGGTCCCTGTGGTGCGGGCTGACGATCTTCGCCCTGGCGAGCGTGCCGTGGGTGCGGGTGCTGGGCCTGCTGTACCCGGCGCTGACGCTGGTGGTCATCGTCGCCACGGCCAACCACTTCTGGCTGGACGCCGTGGGCGGCCTGCTGTGCCTGGCGTTCGGCTTCGCGGTGGCCCGCCTGTGGTACGGCAGGCAGCCGTACGCGCTGCCGCGCACGGTGGTCGAACGCGCGGGCGCTGCGCGGGCGGGGGCCGCGCGGGCGGACGTCCCGCAGGCGGACGTCCCGCGTCCCGGCGGCTCACGGGCGGACGCGGCGCGGGGGGATGCGGCGCGGGCGGACGTGCCGCGTCCGAGCGGCTCACGGGCCGGCGCCGCACGACCGGACGCGTAGGCGGACGGCCCGGCGGGCGGACGTCTCGCGGGTGGACGTCCCGCGTCCGAACGGCTCACGAGACGGCACATCCCGCGTCCCTGCGGCTCGCGAGCCCGCGCCGCAATACCGGGAAACCCGCGGGCGGGTGCCGCGCGGCCGTACGCGCAGCGGGGCGTCTCGCGTCCGGGCGGCTCATGAGCCGGCGCCCGTACGGCCGGGCCGCTCTCGGGCGGACGCGGTGCGGGGGTGCCTCGGCCGGGAGAGGCTGGGCGTGGTCCGGCGCTGCGGGGGGCGTTCGGGGGCGGGGTGTTGGCGGGGCTGAGCGGCCCGGTGGGCACCGGGTCCGCGACTACCGCTCCCCCGCGCCGTAGAACAGCTCCTCCACCACGCCGCGTGCCCTGCGTGCCGTGCGCCGGTAGGCGTCCAGCATGTCTCCGACGTGACCGGGTCCGTACCCCAGGTAGCGGCCCACCGCCGCCAGTTCCCTCGGGTCCGAGGGGAAGGTGTCGCCGGCCCGGCCGCGGACCAGCATCACCGCGTTGCGTACGCGACTGGCGAGCACCCAGGCCTCGTCCAGGATCTCCGCCTCCTCGTCGCCGATCAGACCGGCCGCGCGGGCGGCGGCCAGGGCCTGCCGGGTGCGGGTCGTGCGCAGTCCCGCCTCCTCGGCGCCGTGCCGCAGCTGCATGAGCTGCACGGTCCACTCGACGTCGGACAGGCCGCCCGGGCCGAGTTTGGCGTGCAGCTTGGGGTCGGCGCCGCGCGGCAGCCGCTCGGACTCCATCCGGGCCTTCAGCCGCCGGATCTCGCGGACGGCCTCCTCGCTCAGCCCGTCGGCCGGGTAGCGCAGCGGGTCGATCAGCTCGATGAAGCGGCGGCCCAGGTCCTCGTCCCCGGCGACCGGTTCGGCCCGCAGCAGTGCGTGCGACTCCCAGGTCAGCGACCACCGGCGGTAGTACGCCCCGTAGGACTTCAGGGTCCGCACGAGGGGGCCGGACTTGCCCTCCGGGCGCAGGTCGGCGTCGATGAGCAGCGGCGGGTCGGCGCTGGGGATCTGCAGCAGGCGGCGCATCTCGGAGACGACCTTGCCGGCCGCCCGGGAGGCCTCCGCCTCGTCGGCGCCCTCGCGGGGCTCGTGCACGAACAGCACGTCCGCGTCGGAGCCGTAGCCCAGTTCGTGACCGCCGAAGCGGCCCATGCCGATGATCGCGAACCGGGTGGGCAGGCTGTCGCCCCAGTGCTCGCGGACCACGGCGCGCAGCGTGCCCGCGAGGGTGGCGGCGGTCAGGTCGGACACCGCCGCCCCGACGAGGTCCACCAGGGCGCCCTGGTCGGCCTCTGCGGGCTGCTCCTCGGTGCCGTAGGAGCCGACGATGTCGGCGGCGGCCGTGCGGAACAGCTCCCGGCGGCGCACCCCGCGGGCGGCCGTGACCGCCTGGGCGGCGCCGTCCGCCCGCCGCACCGCGGCGAGTATCTCCTGCTCCAGGTGGAGCCGGGGGCGTGGCTCCAGCCCGCCTCCGTCCCCGTCGCCGAGCAGCGCCACCGCCTCCGGGGCGCGCATCAGCAGGTCGGGCGCGAGCCGGCCGGCGGACAGCACGCGGGCCAGGTTCTGCGCGGCGGCGCCCTCGTCCCGCAGCAGCCGCAGGTACCAGGGCGTCTTGCCCAGGGCGTCGGACACCTTGCGGAAGTTCAGCAGGCCCGCGTCCGGGTCGGCGGAGTCGGCGAACCAGCCGAGCAGCACGGGCAGCAGGGTGCGCTGGATGGCGGCCTTGCGGGTGACGCCCGAGGCGAGGGCTTCCAGGTGGCGCAGCGCGGCGGCGGGATCGGCGTACCCGAGGGCGACCATGCGCTCGCGCGCCGCCTCGGTGCTCAGCCGGGCCTCGCCGGGGGCGAGCTGCGCCACGGCGTCCAGCAGCGGCCGGTAGAACAGCTTCTCGTGCAGCCGGCGTACGACGGTGGCGTGCCGGCGCCACTCGCGGTGCAGGCCGGCGACCGGGTCGGTGCGCAGGCCGAGGGAGCGGCCGATGCGGCGCAGCTCGGCCTCGTCCTCGGGCACCAGGTGGGTGCGCCGCAGCCGGAACAGCTGGATGCGGTGCTCCATGAGGCGCAGGAAGCGGTAGGCCTCGTCCATCTGGGCGGCGTCGGCCCGGCCCACGTAGCCGCCCGCGGCGAGGGCCTGGAGGGCGTCGAGGGTGGTGCCGCTGCGCAGCGAGGTGTCGGCCCTGCCGTGCACGAGCTGGAGCAGCTGCACGGCGAACTCGACGTCCCGGAGGCCGCCCGGGCCCAGCTTCAGCTGGCGGTCGACCTCGGCGGCGGGGATGTTCTCCACGACCCGGCGGCGCATCTTCTGCACGTCGGCGACGAAGTTCTCCCGCTCGGCCGCCTTCCACACCAGCGGCTGCACGGCGGCCACGTACTCCGCGCCGAGGTCGAGGTCGCCGGCCACCGGACGGGCCTTGAGCAGGGCCTGGAACTCCCAGGTCTTGGCCCAGCGCTGGTAGTAGGCGAGGTGGCTGGCCAGGGTCCGCACGAGCGGGCCGTTGCGGCCCTCGGGGCGCAGGTTGGCGTCGACCGGCCAGATGGAGCCCTCGACCGTGGTCTCCGAGCAGATCCGCATCAGGTGCGAGGCGAGCCGGGTCGCGGCCCGCACGGCCTCGGTCTCGTCGGCGCCCTCGGCGGCCTCCCCCACGAAGATGACGTCCACGTCGGAGACGTAGTTCAGCTCGTGTCCGCCGCACTTGCCCATCGCGATCACGGCGAGCCGGCACTGGGCGTCGTCCTCGGGTGCGGCGGCCCGTGCGAGGCCGAGCGCGGCCCGCAGGGTGGCGGTGGCGAGGTCGGCCAGCTCGGCGGCGGACTCGGCGACGCCGGTCGTGCCGCACACGTCCCGGGCGGCGATGGACAGCAGGCAGCGCCGGTAGGCCACGCGCAGGGAGACGGGGTCGTCCGCCTCCGCGAGGCCCGCCTCGAACTCCTCCACTCCGGGGTGCAGGTCCCGCGACTCGTAGGTCACCAGGGCCTGCCAGTCGCCCGGGTGGCGGACGAGGTGGTCGGCCAGGGCGGTGGAGGCGCCGAGCACACCGAGGAGCCGGTCGCGCAGCGGTTTGGCCGCGATCAGCGTGTCGAGCAGCTCCTGCCGGGCGCCGGGGTCCGGCTGGGCCTCCAGCAGGCGGACCAGCCCGAGCAGGGCGAGGTCGGGGTCGGCGGTGCCGCCCAGCGCGGCCAGCAGCACGGGGTCGTCGCGCAGGGGGGCGAGCTCGGGGCTGTCCAGCAGGCGCTCGGCGGCGGAGGCGTCGGTGAAACCGTGCCGCAGCAGCCGTGTGAAGGTACTGCTCCTGCGCCCCGGCACCGCCGTCATCCGGGCCTCCCTCGCACTGTTCCTCGGACATCCATCGGATCAAGGTCGTACGGCTTTGAGCCTAACCGCACGAGGCCGCTCGGGCGCCGCCGAGTTCGGCAGGCGGACGGGCTCCCTCCCGTGGGTCGTCCGGCAGGCCCCGGCGAGCGGACCGCGGGGCACCGGCGGGCTCGCGGGCGGGCGGGCCGGTGCGATTCGGTGGCGCCGCGCCCGGATTTCCGGTTCGGTGAGGGGAGCCGCTCCGCAGGACGGGGCGGTGGCTCGCCGGACGCCGGACGAAGGAGTCTCGCCGTGGACCTCACCCTCGAAGTCATCCCGCTGCCCGTGACCGACGTCGACCGCGCCCGGGACTTCTACCGGGACAAGGTCGGCTTCCACGTGGACATCGACCAGGAGGTCATGCCGGGGATGCGCATCGTGCAGCTGACCCCGCCCGGTTCGGGCTGCTCGATCGCCCTGGGCGAGTCCATCTGGCAGATGACCCCGGGTCCCACTCCGGCCCCGGGCAGCTACCAGGGCCTTCAGCTGTGCGTGGCCGACATCAAGGCGGCGCACGCGGAGCTGGTCGCGCGCGGCCTGGAGGTGTCCGAGCCGGTGCAGTACGCCCCGGACGACGGCGCCACGTTCATGCACTTCCAGGACCCGGACGGCAACGGGTGGGCGGTGCAGGAGTACCGGCGCAGGGCCACGGAGCCGCTGCACGAGCTGCTGGCGAAGGTGAAGCGGCAGCAGACGGGCTGAGGCCCCGCCCGGCGCACCCACCCGGCGCACCCGCCCGGCGACCCCGCCCACCGGTCGGGTGCATCCGGTCAGGAATCGAGAAGCCCGTGCGCGACGCCGTGACTAGCGTCGTCCTCATGACCTCTCTCGCACACATCACCCTCGAAGTGACCGACGTCGACGCCGCCGAGCGCTTCTACCGCACCGCCTTCGGCCTGGACGGACGCCTGCGGCTGGCGGCCTCCGAGGCGCCGTCCACCGGCTTCCGCGGTTTCACGCTGTCGCTGGTGGTGGCGCAGCCGGCCGACGTCGACGCCCTCGCCGAGGCCGCCGTCGCCGCCGGTGCCCGCACGCTGAAGCCCCCGGCGAAGTCGCTGTGGGGCTACGGCGGCGTCGTGCAGGCCCCGGACGGAACCGTCTGGCAGCTCGCCTCGTCGGCGAAGAAGAACACCGGCCCGGCGTCGAGGAGCGTGGAGGAGTTCGTGCTCCTGCTGGGCGTGGAGGACGTGAAGGCGGCCAAGCAGTTCTACACGGGCCGCGGGCTCGCCGTCGCGAAGAGCTTCGGCTCCAAGTACGTCGAGTTCGCCACCGGCACGGGTCCGGTCAAGCTCGCCCTGTACAAGCGGCGCGGTCTGGCCAAGGTCGCCGGCGTCTCCCCCGAGGGGAGCGGCTCGCACCGGATCCTGATCGGCAGCGACGCCGGACCGTTCACCGATCCCGACGGGTTCGCCTGGACGGCCGCCGCGGAGGCCGCCTCGCGGTGAGGCACGGGGGCACCGGCCCCCGCGCCGCCACCGTCACAGCGACTCGCGCCACCCGTTGGTGATGGGCAGCCGCCGGTCCTTGCCGAAGCCCTTCGGGGAGATCTTCGTGCCCGGCGGGTACTGCCGGCGCTTGTACTCGGCCGTGTCGACCATGCGCAGCGTCTTCGCGACGAGCTGGGCGTCGAAGCCGGCCTCGACGATCTCGTCGGCGCCCCGGTCGCGGTCGACGTACAGCTCCAGGATCGCGTCCAGCACCGGGTAGTCCGGCAGGGAGTCGGTGTCGACCTGGCCCGGGCGCAGCTCGGCGCTCGGCGGCTTGCTGATCGAGTTCTCCGGGATCGGCGGGGTCTGGCCGCGCTCCCGTGCGGCGCGGTTGCGCCACTCGGCCAGCCGGAACACCGACGTCTTGTAGACGTCCTTGATCGGGCCGTACGCGCCGACGGAGTCGCCGTAGAGCGTGGAGTAGCCGACCGCCAGCTCCGACTTGTTGCCGGGGGCCAGGACGATGTGGCCCTCCTGGTTGGACAGGGCCATGAGCAGCGTGCCGCGCAGCCGGGACTGGAGGTTCTCCTCCGCCAGGCCGGTGAGGTTCACGGAGCCCATGTACGCGTCGAACATCGGCTCGATGGCGACCGTGCGGTAGTTCAGGCCCGTGCGGCGGGCGAGCTCGGCCGCGTCGTCCTTGGAGTGGTCCGAGGAGTACTTCGACGGCATGGACACGCCGTACACGTTCTGCGCGCCCAGCGCGTCGCAGGCGATCGCCGCGACCAGCGCGGAGTCGATGCCGCCGGACAGGCCGATGAGGACCGACTCGAAGCCGTTCTTCGCCACGTACGCGCGCAGGCCCACGACGAGGGCCGAGTAGACCTCCTCGTCGTCGTCGAGGCGGTCCGCGTAGCCGCCGGTGTGCTCCGGCTCGTACCGGGGCAGCGGGTCCTCGGACAGGACGACCCGGTCGATGCGCAGACCGTCGTTCACCACGCCCGTCGGGGCGTCGGGGGACGCGGCCGGCAGGTCCAGGTCGACGACCACGCAGCACTCGGAGAACTGCGGCGCCCGCGCGACGACGGCGCCGTCCTTGTCGACGACGATCGAGTCGCCGTCGAAGACCAGGTCGTCCTGGCCGCCCATCATGGCGAGGTAGGCGGTCGTGCAGCCGGCCTCCTGGGCGCGCTTGCGGACCAGCTCCAGACGGGTGTCGTCCTTGTTGCGCTCGTAGGGGGAGGCGTTGACGGACAGCAGCAGCCCCGCCTGCGCGGCGCGGGCCGCGGGGACGCGTCCGCCGTCCTGCCAGAGGTCCTCGCAGATGGCCAGGGCCACGTCCACGCCGTGGACGCGCAGGACGGGCATGCTGTCGCCGGGCACGAAGTAGCGGAACTCGTCGAAGACGCCGTAGTTCGGCAGGTGGTGCTTGGCGTAGTGGAGGACCACCTCGCCGCCGTACAGCACCGCTCCGGCGTTCTGGGGCGCGCCGGCCGGCTGGCCGTACTTCGGCTGGGCGCTCTCGCTGCGGTCGAGATAGCCGACGACCACCGGAAGCTCCCCGAAGCCCTCGTCGGCCAGCCGGGCGGCGAGGGCGCGCAGGGCCGACCGGGAGGCCTCCACGAAGGACGACCTCAGGGCGAGGTCCTCGACGGGATACCCGGTCAGCACCATCTCCGGGAACGCCACGAGGTGCGCTCCCTGCTCGGCGGAGTGCCGGGTCCAGCGGACGATCGACTCGGTGTTGCCGGCGAGGTCGCCGACGCGGGCGTCGATCTGGTTCAGGGCGAGACGTAGTTGAGGCACGGGCCCAGTGTAATCGTCAGAGCGACGCAATAGGGTGGCGGGGCACCAGGGTGGGGCACTCCTCACCGCACTCCTCACCCCCGGCGCCGGCCCGCTACGGACGGGGTGCTGCTCCGCGCTCCTCGAGCAGGTCCGCCATGAGCCCGATCTCGGACTGCTGGGCGTCCACCATGCCCTGGGCGAGCCGCTTCTCCACGCCGACCGTGCAGGCGCGCACGCACGCCTCGGCCATGTGGATGCCACCGCGGTGATGGGCCGTCATCAGGCGCAGGTAGTAGACCTCGGCCTGCTCGCCGTCGAGTTTCCCGAGCCGTTCCATCTCGGCGTTCGTCGCCATGCCGGGCATCAGCGCGCCGTCCTCGCCCGAGGCCATGCCGCCCATGTCCATCCAGGTCATGGGGGGTTCGGAGGTGACCTTCGGCAGGCCCCACAGGTCGAGCCAGCCGAGCATCATGCCGCGCTGGTTGGCCTGCGTCTGCGCGATGTCGTAGGCCAGGCGCCGCACCTCCTCGTCCTCGGTGCGGTCGCGCACGATGTACGACATCTCCACGGCCTGCTGGTGGTGCACGGCCATGTCCCGGGCGAACCCGGCGTCCGCGGACTCCACCGACGGGACGGTGGTGCCGCCGTCGTCACCGGCGACGGCGTAGGTGATCGCCCCGGCCGCGACGAGCGCCGTCGCCGCGGCCGCGGCGACCAGCGGCACGTGCCTCACTGCGACAGCCCGTTGGTGCAGGCGGCACCCGGCTCGGGGGTCTGCTCGCCCTGGACGAACTTCTCGAAGAACGTGTCGACGTCCGGGTCGTCGGCGCCGGTCACCGTGCGCTGGTGCCCCCAGGCCGAGAGCATGATCGGGTCCTTCTGGTCGTCCATCGGGCTCATCAGCGTGTACGGGGTCTTCTTCACCTTCGCCGCGAGCGCGTCGACGTCGGCCTTCTTCGCGTCGGCGTTGTACGTCACCCACACCGCGCCGTGCTCCAGGGAGTGCACGGCGTTGGTGTTGTTCAGTTCCTTGGTGTAGACGTCGCCGTTGCAGTTCATCCAGACCTGGTTGTGGTCACCGCCGACGGGCGGCTCGGAGGCGTACTCGACGGCCTTGGTGACGTGGTTGCGCGACAGCTTGCCCTGCCACGTCCTCACCCCGTCCTTGCCGCTGACGAACCTGCCCTTGCCGGAGGAGTCGCTCGTCGCGGTGCTGCTGCCGCCGTCGTCCTGGGAGCGCACGAGCACCACGCCGCCGGCGACGAGTCCGCCGACGACCACCACACCGGCCACGGCGGCGAGGATCCGGTTGCAGCGCTCGCGTGCCCGCTCCGCACGCCGCATCTCCTCTATGCGCGCCTGGCGTCCGGTGCTGCTCTTCTTGGCGGAGCCCATGGGGTGTCCTTCGGGAAAAGTGACGGTCGGGTGGGCTGATCGTAAGGGTGCGGGAGGGGCGTGCCGTAGGGCGGTGGCGGGAATGGGCCGAATCGATACGGCACCGACAGCGGACCGACAGCCCGGCAGCCGGTGGGAACGGGTTCGGGCCGGCCGGCGGCGACTGAGGGCGGGACGGCGTGGCCGAGCACGGCGGCGGCGGCGGACGGGTACTCGGTGTGATCACGTACCGCTCGGGGTGACGCCCCGCCCGGCACCGGAAGCGGACCGGCCGTTACGGACGCCGGTGCGAGCAGGCACTATGGGCATCGGAGCAGTCCACCCGGCGTACGCGGGTCGTCCGGTCACCGCCGGTCGGGCGATCATGGTCCGCAACGCGTACGAAATGGTCGTGTGGTGGGATGCTCAGGTGCCCGACCGCCTCCCGTGGTACGGAAGAGAAGGCGGCCTGACCAGCAAGGATGGGGAAGCGGAAGATGGACAAGCAGCAGGAGTTCGTGCTCCGGACTCTGGAGGAGCGCGACATCCGGTTCGTACGCCTGTGGTTCACGGACGTGCTGGGCTTCCTCAAGTCCGTCGCCGTGGCACCGGCCGAGCTGGAGCAGGCCTTCGACGAGGGCATCGGCTTCGACGGCTCCGCGATCGAGGGCTTCGCCCGGGTCTACGAGTCCGACATGATCGCCAAGCCGGACCCGTCGACGTTCCAGATCCTGCCCTGGCGTGCGGAGGCCCCCGGCACGGCCCGGATGTTCTGCGACATCCTGATGCCGGACGGCTCGCCCTCCTTCGCCGACCCCCGCTACGTGCTCAAGCGCGCCCTGGCCCGCGCCTCCGACCTGGGGTTCACCTTCTACACCCACCCGGAGATCGAGTTCTTCCTGCTGAAGGACCGCCCGCTGGACGGCTCGCGCCCCACCCCGGCCGACAACTCCGGCTACTTCGACCACACCCCGACCAACGTCGGCATGGACTTCCGCCGCCAGGCGATCACCATGCTGGAGTCGATGGGCATCTCCGTGGAGTTCTCCCACCACGAGGGCGCGCCCGGCCAGCAGGAGATCGACCTGCGGTACGCCGACGCGCTCTCCACGGCCGACAACGTCATGACGTTCCGTCTGGTCATGAAGCAGGTGGCGCTGGAGCAGGGCGTGCAGGCCACGTTCATGCCGAAGCCGTTCTCGGAGCACCCCGGCTCCGGCATGCACACCCACCTCTCCCTCTTCGAGGGCGACCGCAACGCCTTCTACGAGTCGGGCTCGGAGTACCAGCTGTCCAAGGTGGGCCGCTCCTTCATCGCGGGCCTGCTGCGGCACGCAGCGGAGATCTCCGCGGTCACCAACCAGTGGGTCAACTCCTACAAGCGCATCTGGGGCGGCGCCGAGCGCACGGCGGGCGCGGGCGGCGAGGCGCCGTCGTACATCTGCTGGGGCCACAACAACCGCTCGGCCCTGGTCCGGGTCCCGATGTACAAGCCCGGCAAGACGGGTTCGGCCCGCGTCGAGGTCCGCTCCCTCGACTCCGGCGCGAACCCGTACCTGGCGTACGCGGTCCTGCTGGCCGCCGGCCTCAAGGGCATCGAGGAGGGCTACGAGCTCCCGCCGGGCGCCGAGGACGACGTGTGGGCGCTGTCCGACGCGGAGCGCCGCGCGATGGGCATCGAGCCGCTCCCCCAGAACCTGGGCGAGGCCCTGACCCTGATGGAGCGCAGCGACCTCGTCGCCGAGACCCTGGGCGAGCACGTCTTCGACTTCTTCCTGCGCAACAAGAGGAGCGAGTGGGAGGAGTACCGCAGCGAGGTCACGGCGTTCGAGCTGCGGAAGAGCCTGCCGGTGCTGTAGGGGCAGGCTTCCTGCCGATGCGACGGATGGGGCCGACGGACTGAGGACCGTCGGCCCCCTCGCTTGTTTGTTCACCGGGCCGTCTGTGGGCCGTCCGGACGCATCCCGGCGCTGAGAGCCGGCCCGGGCGCCGGTCAGCTGCCGCAAGCGCATCCGGCGGCGGCCTTGGCCTCGGCCGGGGTCCGGGCCGGGTCGACAGCCGCCTCGTCAGGGGTGCAGCAGGCAGTGGTACCGCAGCACGCGTCAGGGGCGGTGCCGGCCTTCTCCAGGGTGTCGGCGTCGGCCTTGACGACGTAGACCTCCCACGGCTCCTTGCCCGGTCCGGTCACCCACACCTTGTCCTGGAGCGCGTAGCAGCAGGAGGTGTCGTTCTCCTCGAACGTGGCCAGCCCTGCTTCCTTCAGCCGGGTCGTGGCGGCGTTCACGTCCTCGGTCCCGGCCACCTCGACACCGAGGTGGTCCAGGCGGGTGTCCTCGCCGGTCCCGCCCTCGATGAGGACGAGCTTGAGCGGGGGCTCGGTGATGGCGAAGTTGGCGTAGCCCTCGCGGCGCTTGGCGGGCTCGGCGTCGAACAGCTTGGAGTAGAAGGCGATCGAGCCTTCGAGGTCGGCGACGCGCAGGGCGAGCTGAACGCGGGACATGGCGGTCTCCCATCCGGAAGCGACTGTTTCGACAACTGTCGATACAGGCGACCTTGCCACCGGATTAGATGCCTGTCAACATAGAGAAATGTCGAAACACGCTGATCTGCCGGTGCTCGGACAGGACGAGGCGGCGTGCTGCGCGCCGATGGTCCGCGAGCCTCTGGGCGAGGAAGCCGCGGCCGAGCTGGCGCGGATGTTCAAGGCCCTGTCGGACCCCGTCCGGCTGCGGTTGCTGTCGCTGATCGCCTCACACGAGGGCGGCGAGGCGTGTGTGTGCGACCTCACGGGCCCGTTCGACGTCTCCCAGCCCACCATCTCCCACCACCTGAAGGTGCTGAGGGAAGCCGGGCTGGTGGCCTCGGAGCGGCGCGCGACCTGGGTGTATTACTGGGTGCTCCCCGAGGCGCTCGCGAAGCTGTCCGCTCTGCTCCAGACCCCCGCTGCGGCCGCGAAGGTGCCGGCGTGAGCGTGGCAGCGCCACTGGCCCGGCGGGCGGCCGTCGAGGGAACAGGCACGGCCGCGCTGGTCGCGGTGGTGGTCGGCTCCGGCATCCAGGCCAGCGAACTGACCCGCGACGTCGGCGTGCAGCTGCTCGCCAACTCCCTGGCCACCGTCTTCGGCCTCGGCGTACTGATCACCCTGCTCGGCCCGGTGTCGGGGGCGCACTTCAACCCGGCGGTCACCCTCGCCGCCTGGTGCACCGGCCGCCGGACGGGACAGGCTCCGGCCCTGCGCGACGTCGCAGCATATGTGCCCGCCCAGATCGCCGGAGCGATCGCGGGTGCGGTGCTCGCCGACGCCATGTTCGGCAGGCCGCTGGTGGAGTTCTCCACCCACGATCGGTCCGCCGGCCACCTGTGGCTGGGCGAGGTGGTGGCCACGGCCGGGCTGGTCTGGCTCGTCGTCGGCCTGGCCCGCGCAGGCCGCGCCCACCTGGCGCCGGTCGCGGTCGCCTCCTACATCGGCGCGGCGTACTGGTTCACCTCCTCCACCTCCTTCGCCAACCCGGCCGTCACGATCGGCCGGGCATTCACCGACAGCTTCGCCGGTATCGCCCCCGCGTCCGTGGTGCCGTTCCTCGCCGCCCAACTGGTCGGCGCCGCCGCCGGTCTGGGCCTGGCCGCCGTCTGCTTCGGCCGCCCGGCCAGGGTGAACGAGGACGTCGCCGTCCCCCATGGCAGGCAACAGCCCGCCGATCTGCCCCGCCCCACCGAAGAGAGCGCCCTGACCTGATGAGCACCTCCGCCGTTCCCTCCGTGCTGTTCGTGTGTGTGCACAACGCCGGCCGCTCCCAGATGGGCGCTGCCTTCCTCACCCACCTCGGAGGCGACCGTGTGCAGGTCCGCTCGGCCGGGTCCGCCCCGGCCGAGGCGGTGAACCCGGCCGTGGTGGAGGCCATGCAGGAGGTCGGTATCGACATCTCCGCCGCGACCCCCAAGGTCCTCACCGTGGAGGCGGTGGAGTCGTCCGACGTGGTGATCACCATGGGCTGCGGCGACGCCTGCCCGTACTTCCCCGGCAAGCGGTACCTGGACTGGAAGCTGGACGACCCAGCCGGCCAGGGCGTCGCGGCGGTCCGCCCGATCCGCGACGAGATCGGGCGACGCATCCGTGGTCTGCTCGCCGACCTCGGCATCGAGGCAGCGTGAAGGGCCCGGCCACCGGCCTGCGGATCGCACCGATGCGGCCCGAGCACGCCGCACAGGTCCTGGCGATCTACCGATCGGGCATCGACGAGGGCAACGCCACCTTCGAGACCACGGCCCCGACCTGGGAGGCGTTCGACGACGCCAAACTGCCCGACCACCGCTTGGTCGCCCTGGACGAAGGCGCCCTGGTTCTCGGGTGGGCCGCCGTCGTGCCGGTCTCCGACCGGTGCGCGTACGCCGGTGTCGTCGAGCATTCCGTGTACGTCCACCCCGACGCCCGGGGCCGCGGGGTCGGCATGAGCCTGCTGACCGCGCTGCTCGCTTCCACCGACGCGGCGGGCATCTGGACGGTGCAGTCCGGCATCTTCCCGGAGAACACCGCCAGCCTCGTCATCCACGAACGGGCGGGGTTCCGCGTCATCGGCACCCGCGAGCGCATCGGCCGCCACCACGGCACATGGCGCGACGTCGTCCTCGTCGAACGCCGAAGCCCCACCGTGGACTGAGCGTCACGGAGGTGATCCCGGCCGGTGGCCGCTCCTGGCGGCCCGGAACGCCATCAGAGGGTGCCTGCCGGTACGGCCCAGCCTCGGCGAGCAGATCCGCCACCGGGCGCGGCGCGGGCCTGGCCCTGCTCCTGGCCACGGCCGTGGCGCTCGCGCACGTCCGCGCGGGCCGGCAGCCGGTCGCCGTCAGGCGGTCTCGTCCTGCTGCTGCCAGACCCGGGGCCAGTTGCCTGAGGGCGGCGGGGGTCCCGGGATGCCCAGGTCACGCCGTGCGAGGGCGTAGAACTGGTCACGTGCTCGACTCATCCGGCCGACTGCCCTCTCCCAGCCCGCGGGGTCGTCCCTCATGCCGCGCGCATAGAGTTCGACGTTCCACACCGCCTCGTGCCACTGCCGGGCCGCCGCCACCGTCTCGGCATCGCCGACGAGCAGCACCGTTTCCCACTCGGACGCACGCCGCGCCTCGGCCTCGGCGAGCTGCACCAGGCCTTCTTCCTCGGGGTCCAGTGGGTCCACAGCGTGCTGGAACCCTCGGGCAGCGCCCATGCGCTGGGCGATGTTGATCTGATGCTTCAGGCAGTTCGCGTAGGACGCGTAGGTGTCCAGCCTCTTCTGATCCCAGCGTTCGGCCCGTGCGCGTCGCCACCGGCTCCGCTCGGTGAGGCTGGTGGCCACATAGGAGCCGACGGCTCCCACGAGGACACCGGCCAGAGCAGGCACCTGTTCCCACACGTCGTCTCCCCCATGACTCACGCGGACAGTCGGAGACACGGTGCCGCAACGGGAGGCTCCGGTAAAGGCGGTCCCCACCGGAGGTCAGGACCTGCCCGGGCAGGCGGAGAGCACGGCAGCCCCCGGGCGTGTTCCCGGGGGCTGCCGTGCTGTCGCTCGTGCCGGAGGCGTCAGTGGTGGAGGGCCTCCGCCTCCTGCGGGACGTGGCTCGCCACGACCCGTTCGCGGCCCGGCGCCGGCGCCCGGCGGCGGTCCACCGCCGCGGCCAGCGCGGCCACCCCCAGGCCGAGGACGGCCAGGGCCGCTCCCGCCAGGGCCGGGGACGTGACGCCGAAGCCCGCGGCCAGGGCGAGGCCGCCGATCCAGGCGCCGCCCGCGTTGGCCAGGTTGAAGGCGGCCTGGTTGGCCGAGGAGGCCAGGGACGGGGCCGCGGAGGCCTTCTCCATGACCATCAGCTGCAACGGTGACCCGGTGGCGAAGGCCGCCATGCCCAGGAGCGTCACCGCCACGGCGGCCGTCACCTCCGTGCGCATCAGCAGCGGGAACAGCGCCAGGACCGCCACCAGCGAGATCAGGCCGCCGAACAGCGTGCCGCGCAGCGAGTGGTCGGCCAGGCGGCCGCCGAGCAGGTTGCCGGCGGTGGCGCCGACGCCGAACAGCGCCAGCAGCAGGGTGACGCTGGCACCGGCGTACCCGGCGGCGTCCGTCAGCATCGGGGTGATGTAGCTGTAGGCCGCGAACAGGGCGCCGAAGCCCGCGACGGTCGTGCCGAGCGACAGCCAGACCGGCAGGGAGCGCAGGGCGGCGAGTTCGCCGCGCAGGCCCCGGGCGGTGGCGTGCTCGTGGTCGTGCGGGATGAGCGCCGCGAGTGCGGCGATCGCCACCAGTCCGATGGCGCTGACGCCGAGGAAGGTCGCGCGCCAGCCGAGGTGCTGGCCCATGAGGGTCGCGACCGGCACCCCGGCGACGTTCGCGACCGTCAGGCCGAGGAACATCAGGGACACCGAGCGGGCCTTGCGTTCGGGGGCGACCATGTTCGTGGCCACGACGGCCCCCACGCCGAAGAAGGCGCCGTGCGGCAGCCCGCTCAGGAAGCGGGCGGCCAGCAGCCAGCCGTTGCCGGGTGCGAGCGCCGACAGGGCGTTGCCGACGACGAAGAGCCCCATCAGGCCGATCAGGACCGTGCGGCGGGACATCTTCGCGGTGACGGCGGCCAGCAGCGGCGCGCCGATGACCACGCCGAGCGCGTACGCCGACACCAGGTGGCCGGCGCCGGGGATGGAGATGTTCAGGTCGTCCGCGACATCGGGCAGCAGCCCCATCATCACGAACTCGGTCGTGCCGATGCCGAAGGCACCCACGGCGAGGGCGAGCAGGGCCAGGGGCATGAAGAACCTTTCGAGACGTGCTGAGATCCGTACGCTTATGTTCAAGTACGGAACAAAGTCTCGCAGGCGCTGCATTCCAGCAGCCGGGGCCCCGAGAGGGTTTTCCCGCCGACGCGCCCCTGACCTGCGGGTTCAGGATCCCGCTGTGGTGACCTTCACACGGGCCGCGACCGGCAGATGGTCGCTTCCCGTCTGCGGCAGGGTCCAGGAACTCTGCGGTGTCAGACCGCGGACCATGATCTGGTCGATGCGCGCCATCGGGAACGAGGCGGGCCAGCTGAAGCCGAAGCCGCTGCCGGCCGCGCCCTGCGTGGAGCGCATCTGGGAGGTCACCGCGTTGAGCGCGCGGTCGTTCATGGTGCCGTTCAGGTCGCCGAGCAGGACGACGTCGGGCAGCGGCTCGTGGGCGATGGCCTCGCCGAGGTAGTCGGCGCTGCGGTCGCGCTGACGGGCCGTGAAGCCGGCCTCCATCTTCACGCGCACGGACGGCAGATGGGCGACGTAGACGGCGAGCCGTCCGGTCGGCGCGGTCACCGTGGCGCGCATCGCCCGCGTCCAGCCCATGTCGAGGTCGACGGCCCGCACCCCGCTCAGCGGGTACTTGCTCCACACGCCGACCGTGCCCTGCACGGAGTGGTAGCGGTACGTCGACGCCAGCGCCTTCTCGTACACCGGGACGGCGGCCGGGGTCAGTTCCTCCAGGGCGAGGACGTCCGCGCCGGAGGCGGCCACGTCCCGGGCGGTGCCCTGCGGGTCGGGGTTCTCGGCGTTGACGTTGTGCGTGACCACGGTCAGGTCGCCGCCGGTGGCCGTCTTGTCGCTGAGCTGGCCGCCGAAGAGGTTCAGCCAGATCACCGAGGGCAGCACCACGGCGATGAGCGCGGTCGCGGACCGGCGCACCACCGCGAGCAGGAGCAGCACCGGGATGCACAGCCCCAGCCAGGGCAGGAAGGTCTCGGTGAGACTGCCCAGGTTGCCGATGCTGTTGGGGATCTGCGCGTGCAGCGCCAGGACCACACCCAGCAGCACCGCGCACCCGGCGACGACGAGCCCGCGCCGCCAGACGCGGGGATCGCCCCGCCAGCCCCGGGCCAGCCGTCCGAACAGGCGCCGAAGCCGGGTTCCCCGGTGCTCGGGTCCCGAGCCGCCGTTGTCCGTCTCCGTCATGTACGCCTGCTGCGCCATACCGTCGCCTCACTGCCTGCCGTGCACACCATCGCCCCCGTGCCTCACGACCCTAGGGGATGATCCGTTCCGTTCCCGCCGTCCGTCGACGGCCGTACGGGAGCGAGGACGTTCGAGTTCCTCCGGGGAGTTCCGATCACACCCGCCGAACGTGTGGTCTGTGACGAAACGCGCACATTACGGCCGGTCGGGACCGGCCTCACCGGGAGGCGGGCCGGCCGGGCGCAGGCCCTGGAGCAGGGTGTCGACGACCCGTTCGGCGAGGTCCTCGGGAAGGTCGGCGTCCGGGCTCAGGACGGAACGGACCAGGACCGGGCCGACGAACAGGTCGTTGAGCAGCTCCAGGTCGACGTCGGTGCGCAGTTCGCCGTTGTCCTGCCCGCGGCGCAGCACCTCGAGGCCGAGCCGGCGGCGCGGGGCGACGACGGTGGCGTGGTACGCCGCCCAGAGCTTGGGACTGCTCTTCATCTGGGCCTGCACGCTGTGCAGGATGGCCGAGGAGCGCTGGGCCAGGCCGCGCCGGCGCACCTGCTCCAGCAGCACCACGAGGTCGTCGCGCACGGAGGTGCCGGGCAGCTCCGGGTCGGGGAGTTCGGCGCCGCGCACGATGTCGACGAACAGCTCCTCCTTGCCGCTCCAGCGCCGGTAGATCGTGGCCTTGCCGACGCCGGCGGTGCGGGCGATGCGCTCGATGGACAGCTCCGCGAGGGGCACGCCCTCCTCCAGCAGCCTCATCACGCCCTCGATGATGGCGCGTTCGGCGGCCTCGCTCCTGGGGCGGCCCCGGGCGGGTCCGTCGTGCGGGGTCTGCCGTTCGGCGAGGCTCACGTCGCTGCGTCCTTTCCTGGCACCGGGTGCTCTCACGGCACCGGGTGCGTCGCTGACACCGGGTGGGGACGGCTCCTTGCCGCGGGTTGCATTGTCCCGCGGAGTCAGGACCCGGTGTGCGACAACTCCTGTTCCCTGCCGGGCTGCTGGGGGTCCTGCCGCCTGCCGGGCAGGAACAGCGCCACGACGACCGCGCCGAGCAAGGCGATGCCCGCGCCCCACAGGGCCGTGACGTGCATGGCGTGCAGGAAGGCGTCGTAGGCCGGGGTGACCAGGGCCCTGCCCTCGGGTCCCAGCTTCTGGGCGACGCCGAGGGTGGCCTCGATGGACTCCCCCGCGGTGTGGCGCAGGCCCGGCGGCAGCTGCCCCAGGTCCCCCTCGATGCTGTTGCGGTACGCGGTGGACAGCACCGAGCCGAGGACGGCGATGCCGAGGGCGCCGCCGACCTGGCGGAAGGTGTTGCTGAGGGCGGAGGCCGAGCCGGCCTTCTCGCGGGGCAGGGCCTGCATGATGACGACGCTGACCGGCGTCATGATGTGCGCCATGCCGGCGCCCATGAGGAAGAAGATCACTTCCAGGAGCCAGATGGGCGTGTCCGCGTCCAGGAGGGCGAAGGCGGCCAGCATCGCGGCGAGGACGAGCATGCCGGCCGTGGTGGTGGCCCGGTTGCCGAAGCGGTCGACCACCAGCCGGGCGCGCGGCGCGAAGAACAGCTGGGCGGCGGCCAGCGGCAGCATCAGCAGACCGGTCTGCAGCGGCGAGTACCCGCGCACGCTCTGCGTGTAGAAGACCGCGAAGAAGGTCACGCCCATCAGGGCGAAGAACACCAGCGCGATGGCGGCGATGGCGGCCGAGAAGACCTTGTTCTTGAAGTACGTGACGTCGATCGACGGGTGGTCGCTGCGCTTCTCGACCACCACGAAGGCCACCAGCACGGCCAGACCCGCGCCGATCGTCGACAGCACGGTGGCGTCGGTGAAGTCGGCGAGCTGACCGCCCTTGATGATGCCGTAGACGAGCAGCACCAGGCCGACGACGGACAGCACGACGCCGACGGGGTCGATGCGGCCCGGAGCCGGGTCGCGGGAGTCGGGCACGAGCCAGAGCATCAGGGCGAGGGCGAGCAGCACGATCGGCACGTTCACGAGGAAGACCGAGCCCCACCAGAAGTGGTCGAGCAGCAGTCCGCCGGTGATCGGGCCGATGGCGATGGCCAGCCCGACGCCGCCCGCCCAGATGCCGATGGCCTTCGGCTGCTCGTCGCGCTCGAAGACGTTCATGAGGACGGCGAGGGTGGCGGGCATGACGAACGCGGCGCCCACGCCCATCACGGCGCGGAAGGTGATCAGCTGGCCGGGTGAGCCGGAGAACGCGGCGAGCGCCGAACCGATGCCGAACACGGCGAGGCCGCCGAGCAGGACCTTCTTGCGGCCCAGCCGGTCCCCGAGCAGCCCGGCGGTGAACAGCAGGCCGGCGAAGACGAGGGTGTAGGAGTTGATCGCCCACTCCAGCTCGCTCTGGGTGGCGCCCAGGCCGGTGGGGGCCGGGGTGGAGATCGTCTTGATGGCGACGTTGAGGATGGAGTTGTCGAGAACGACGATCAGCAGGCTCAGCATCAGCACGCCGAGGATCGCCCAGCGGCGCCGGTGCACCGCTTCCGGTACGCGGGGGCCGGTGGGGGCGGCCTGGTCGGCAGGTGAGGTCATGTGTCCAGCGTAGGCCATTTTCGATACGAGACCGTCTCGTATCGGAATACTCTTACCGCGCTCTTACTGCGGATTCCGCTTGTGGCCGGGGCGCACCTCACAGGGGCTCCTCTAGCCCAACCCGGCACGAAGTGCCACCATGGACGTGGTCCGGGGACGCCGTCAGGGCGCCTCGAGATGACGTGTTAGGAGCCGTGCCATGACGCAGCTTCCGGCTGCCCAGACTGCACATGCCGCCGACGGCGGGAAGACGCTGTACGGGGGCAAGGGGAATCGGCGCATCACCGTCCGCGACATCGCCGCCGCGAAGGAGCGCGGCGAGAAGTGGCCGATGCTCACCGCGTACGACGCGATGACCGCATCCGTGTTCGACGAGGCCGGGATCCCGGTGATGCTCGTCGGCGACTCGGCGGGCAACTGCCACCTCGGCTACGAGACGACCGTGCCCGTCACCCTCGACGAGATGACCATGCTGTCGGCCGCGGTCGTACGGGGCACCTCGCGCGCCCTGATCGTCGGCGACCTGCCCTTCGGCTCCTACCAGGAAGGGCCGGTGCAGGCGCTGCGCTCGGCCACCCGCCTGGTGAAGGAGGCCGGCGTGCAGGCCGTGAAGCTGGAGGGCGGCGAGCGCTCGCACGAGCAGATCCGGCTGCTCGTCGAGTCCGGCATCCCGGTGATGGCCCACATCGGCCTGACCCCGCAGTCGGTCAACGCGATGGGCTACCGGGTGCAGGGGCGCGGCGAGGAGGCCGCCCAGCAGCTGCTGCGCGACGCCAAGGCCGTGCAGGACGCCGGGGCCTTCGCGGTGGTGCTGGAGCTGGTCCCGGCCGAGCTCGCCGCCGAGGTGACGCGCGTGCTGCACATCCCGACGGTGGGCATCGGGGCGGGCCCGGAGACGGACGCCCAGGTCCTGGTGTGGACCGACATGCTGGGTCTGACCGGCGGGCGCGTGCCGAAGTTCGTGAAGAGCTACGCGAACCTGCGCGAGGTCATGGGGAACGCGGTGAAGGCGTTCGCCGAGGACGTCGTCGGCGGCACCTTCCCGCAGGAGGAGCACTCCGTCCACTAGCCACTGCCGCACCACCCCCGGACAGCCCGTCGATCTTCCCCCGTCGACGGGCTGTCCCCTTTCGCCACGCGTTCCCCGACGGGTTCCGCCCCGGGCCGGCGGGCCTGTCGGGGCGGTGTCGGCGGCTTGTCGGTGAAGTGTCGGTGGGGCCTGGCACCGTCTGTGCCATGACGCGCATCGACGAACGAACCAGCGGCGCCGCTGTCACCGTGCGGGGGCTGGTCAAGCACTACGGGGAGACGAAAGCCCTGGACGGGGTCGACCTGGACGTGCGGGAGGGCACCGTGATGGGGGTGCTCGGACCGAACGGGGCCGGGAAGACGACCCTGGTACGCATCCTGTCCACCCTGCTCACCCCCGACGCGGGACGGGCCACCGTGGCCGACTACGACGCCGTACGGCAGCCCCGGCAGCTGCGGCGGGTGATCGGCCTGACCGGGCAGTACGCCTCCGTGGACGAGAAGCTCTCCGGCTGGGAGAACCTGTACATGATCGGACGGCTGCTCGACCTGTCCCGCAAGGACGCGCGGGGCCGGGCCGACGAGCTGCTGGAGCGCTTCTCGCTCACCGAGGCGGCCAGGCGGCACGCGGGCACGTACTCCGGCGGCATGCGGCGGCGGCTGGACCTGGCCGCCTCGATGATCGGCCGGCCGTCCGTGCTCTTCCTGGACGAGCCCACCACCGGGCTCGACCCGCGCACCCGCAACGAGGTGTGGGACGAGGTCAAGCGCATGGTCGGTGACGGGGTGACCGTGCTGCTCACCACCCAGTACATGGAGGAGGCCGAGCAGCTCGCCTCGGAGCTGACCGTCGTGGACCGCGGCCAGGTCATCGCGGGCGGGGCCATCGAGGAGCTGAAGGCGAAGGTCGGCGGCCGTGCGCTGCGGATCCGCCCGGCCGACCCGGCGCACCTGCGGCCGCTCGCCGCCGCGCTCGACGACCTCGGCATCACCGGCCTCGCCACCACGACCGTGGACGGCGACCGCGGTGACGTCCTGGTGCCGATCCTCAGCGACGAGCAACTGACCGCGGTGGTCGGCGCGGTCACCGCGCGCGGCATCACCCTCGCCTCCATCACCACCGAACTGCCCAGCCTGGACGAGGTGTTCCTGTCCCTCACCGGCCACCGTGCCAGTGCCCCGCAGGACGCCGTGCCCGCCGAAGACCTTCAGGAGGCCGCCGTATGAGCGCCGTCACCCTCGACGACACCGTGACCGACGCCCGTATCCCGCTGCGCGGCCATCTGCGCCACACCGGTGCCCTGATCCGGCGCAACCTGCTGTGGATCCGCAAGGACCCGGAGTCGATGGCCGACGCGCTGCTGATGCCGGTCATCTTCACCCTGCTGTTCGTGTTCGTCTTCGGCGGCTCGATCGGGCAGGCCCTGGGTGGCGGGCAGGAGCGGTACGTGCAGTACGTGATCCCGGGCATGATCGCGATGATGAGCATGACGCTGTCCCAGGGCGTCGGCACGGGCTTCAGCCAGGACTTCAACTCCGGTGTCATGGACCGTTTCCGGTCCATGCCGATCGGGCGGGGCTCGGTGCTGTTCGCGAAGATCTCCGTGGAGCTGCTGCGGATGCTGTTCGCGACCGCCGTGCTGATGGTCGTCGCCGTCGCCGTCGGGTTCGAGATCACCGACTGGCCGGGGCTGCTCGCGTCCGTGGCGCTGTCCACCGCGTTCGCCTCGTCGATCATGTGGGTGTTCCTCACCCTGGGCGTGATGCTGAAGAACGCGCAGTCCGTGCAGGCGATGGGCTTCCTGGTGCTGTTCCCGCTGCAGTTCGGCTCGTCGATCTTCGCGCCGACCACGTCGATGCCGGGCTGGCTGCAGGCGTTCACCGACTACAACCCGCTGTCCACGCTGGCGGACGCCGCACGCGGCCTGATGATCGGGGGGCCGGTGGCGCACGACCTGTGGGTGACGCTCGGCTGGTCGGCCGCCATCACGGCCGTGATGGCGCCCGTCGCCATCCACAAGTTCCGCACCAAGAGCTGACCGGGGGCGGCCGGGCGCCGTCAGAGCAGGGCGGCGGCCTCCTCGACCGTGAGGCCGTCGCCCCGCGCGTACGCGGCCTCGTACGCCGTGTCGCCGAGCACCGCGCGGGCCTGCCGTTCCGCCGTCTCGCGGGTCTCGCGCTCCTGCCGCTGGGCGAGGTGGCCCGGCGGCAGCAGGGCGTCGGCGGCGCCGAGGCAGCGGGCCGCGTCCGCGGCGCGCCGTCCCCCGTCGAGGGCGGACAGGGCCCTGGCTCCGGTGATCAGGTACACCGCCCGCATATGGGGCGCGATGGCCTCGGACACGGGGTCGCCCGCCTGCTCCAGTGCCCTGCGGGTGCGGTCCAGGCAGTCCTCGTGGCGGCCCTCCATGGCGTCCAGCCAGGCCTCCGCGCCGAGGATGAACGCGTCGAAGACGATGAAGTGGGAGATCCGGAAGTCCTCGCGCAGCCGCCGCAGTTGCTCGCGGGCCTCGGGGAAGCGGCCGGTCATGCCGAGCCGCCCGGCGAGGAACAGCCGCGCGGCGGGCATGGCCTCGCTGTGCGAGTCCTCGTGCTGGGCGATCACCTCGCGCAGCAGCCGCTCGCCGCGTTCGTCCTCGCCGGACTCCAGCAGCGCGCTGCCGAGCCGGGCGGTGAGGACGGCCGCCTGGGCCCGGGCGCCGAGCCGTTCGGCGTGGGCGATGGCGGCCTCGTAGTCGGCGGCGGCCAGGGCGTGGTGCCCCTTGCGCTCATGGGCCTCGGCGCGGGCGGACAGGGCCTCGGCGGTGCCCCAGGAGTCGCCGAGGCGGCGGTAGATCTCCAGCGACTCGTCGGCGTCGCGCCCGGCGTCACCGGCCCAGTCGGTGCGGTTGGCGAGGAAGTTGGCCCGCATCTGCAACCCGGAGGCCAGCTCCCAGTCGAAGCCGGGCGTGGCGCGGCAGGTGCGGATGGAGGCGTCCATGATGATCCGCAGCCGGTCCATGTCGCCGGTCAGCATCACGGCGAAGAACCACAGCAGGCCGGGCAGGCGGCAGTTCTGCGGCAGGCCCGGCTCGTAGGTGGCGGCGATGGTCCGCAGCTTCTGCTGGGAGCGCGGGTTCTGCCAGGCGTCCAGTTCGGTGTCCATGCACGCCAGGTGCGCCAGGTGGATGCCGCGCCGGGCCTCCCACAGCACCTCGCCGGTCATCGGCGGCGGGGCGTCGGTGCAGCGCTGCCAGACGGGGGCGGCGGGGCGCACCGGCTCGGTGAACGGGTCCGGCCCGAGAGCCATGACCTCGCGGCACCAGTTGCGGGCCTCGATGCGCAGATCGCGCATCTGCCAGTACCAGACCAGCGACAGGGCCAGGCACAGCGCCTCCTGCTCGTCGCGCAGGGCGACGGCGTGCCGCAGGGCGGTGCGCAGGTTCTCGTACTCGCGCTCCAGGCGCCGGATGGCGCCGCTCTGCTCCGGGCCGCGCAGCAACGGGTCCGTGCGGCGCGCCAGTTCGCGGAACCAGGTCAGGTGGGCCCGCTCGGCCGCGGCGCGCTGCCCGGACTCGTCCAGCCGCTCGGCCGCGTACTCGGCGACGGTCTCCAGCAGCCGGTAGCGCATCTCGCCGTCGGCCGGTGCGGCCACGACCAAGGAGCGGTCGACGAGGGAGCCGAGCGCCTCCAGGGCGGCCGGTCCGCACACCGCCTCGGCGGCGGGCAGGTCGCAGCCGCCCGCGAACACCGACAGCCGCCGCAGGACGTCACGTTCGTCCTCGTCGAGGAGTTCCCAGGACCAGTCGACGACGGCCCGCAGGGTCTGCTGGCGGGGCAGGACCGTGCGGCTGCCGGAGGTGAGCAGGCGGAAGCGGTCGTCGAGCCGGTCGGCGATCTGGCGGGGGGTGAGCATCCGCAGCCGGGCGGCGGCCAGTTCGATGGCGAGCGGCAGTCCGTCCAGCCGCCGGCAGATCTCGGCGCACGCCTCGGGGTCGTCCTCGATGCGGAATCCGGGCCGGACCGCGGCGCCCCGCTCGGCGAACAGGCGCAGGGCGACCGGCTCGGGCAGCGGCTCCACCGGGCGGAGCAACTCGCCCGCGACGCCCAGGGGTTCGCGGCTGGTGGCCAGGACGGTGAGGCCGGGGCAGCGCTGGAGCAGTTCCTCGGCGAGCCGGGCGGCCGCGGCGGCGACGTGCTCGCAGTTGTCCAGGATGAGCAGCATGCCGGGGCGGGAGCAGTGCTCGGCGAGACGTTCGACGGGGTCGTCGAGCCGTTCGGCCACGGCGGCGCGGATGCCCTCGGCGCCGGCGCCGTACAGCACGGTCTCGCGGGCGCCGACGGCGGTGAGCACGGCCTCCGGCACGGCGGCGGGGTCGTCGACCGGAGCGAGTTCGGCCAGCCACACCCCGCCGGGCATGCTGCCCCGCACGGTCTCGGCGGCCTCCTGCGACAGGCGGGTCTTCCCGGCGCCACCGGGGCCGAGCAGCGTCACCAGGCGGGCCGCCTTGAGGTCCCGGCGGAGGGTGTCGATGTCGGCCTCGCGGCCGATGAAGGAGGTGAGGCGGGCGCGGAGGTTCCCGGCCGGCCGGCCCGGCCGCACGGCGGCGGGCACGGGCCCGGGGTCGTCACCGGCCCGCAGCAACTCCGCGTGCAGGGAGCGCAGTTCGAGGCCCGGGTCCGTGCCCAGACGGTCGGCGAGCAGCCGCCGCACCTCGTCGTAGGCGTCCAGCGCCTCCGCGGTGCGGCCCGCCTCGCGCAGGGCGCGCAGCCGGAGTGCCTGGAGCGGCTCGTCCAGGGGGTGGCCGTCGCACAGGGCGGTCAGCTCCGGCAGGGCCTGCTCGGCCCGGCCCAGGGCGAGGGCGGCGGTGTGGCGGGCCCGCAGCACGTCCAGCCGGCGGGCCTCGACGCGGGCCGCCTCGGCGGTGCGCTCGGGCAGGTCGGCGAGGGCCGGGTCGCGCCACAGCGCGAGGGCGTCGTCGAGAACGGCGGCAGCCTTGCCCGGGTCGCCGTCGGCCAGGGCGCGCAGCCCCTCGCCCGCGAGCCGTTCGAAGCGGTGCAGGTCGATGTCGTCCGGCGCGGCGGTGAGGCGGTAGCCGCCCTCGGCGGAGGCCACGGCGTCGGCGCCCAGTGCCCGCCGCAGCCGGCCGACGAGCGCCTGCAGCGCGCCCGGGGCGTCGGCGGGGGGCTCGGCGCCCCACACCTCGTCGACGAGCAGACCCACGGACACGGTCCGCCCGGCGCGGAGGGCCAGCACGGTCAGCAGCGCACGCAACCGCGCCCCGCCCACCGGGACGGCCGAGCCGTCGGTGCGGAGCGCCTGGGTGGTGCCGAGGATGCGGTAGCGCACGGGGTCCATTGTCTCCGGTGGTACGGGGGCGGGGCACGGCGGTGCCCGGCGCGGCGGCGGTTGCGCGGCCGGATGCGGGGTGCCGGTCGGGTTCTTGCGGCCCGGCGCGGTCACCGGGCGCCGGACCGCACCACCCTTGCGGAACCGGCCGCCCCGCGCGAGGCGTTTTTCGTGTGCGCCCGGTAGCGTCGGGCCGTCCCACCGGGTGTTCGAGAGCAGGGAGTCCGATGACCACCGCCACCAGCCGCCACAGCGAGCGGCGGATGAGTCCCGTCTTCGTCGGGATCCTGGCCGTGACGGCGGTCACGGGATGGGCGACCTGGACCGGGTTCGCGGAACAGCCCGGGGTCGCCGTGTTCCTGTTCGTGACGGCGGCGTGGATCGTCTCGCTGTGCCTGCACGAGTACGCGCACGCCCGCACCGCCCTGCACAGCGGCGACATCTCGATCGGCGCGAAGGGCTATCTGACCCTGAATCCGCTGAAGTACACGCACGCGCTGCTCAGCATCGTGCTGCCGGTGATCTTCGTGATCATGGGCGGCATCGGTCTGCCCGGCGGTGCCGTGTTCATCGAGCGGAACCGGATCCGGGGCCGCTGGAGGCACAGTCTGATCTCGGCGGCGGGCCCGCTGACCAACGTGCTGTTCGCCGTCGTGTGCACCGCCCCGTTCTGGCTGGGCGCGCTGGAGGGCGTGCCGGCCGACTTCCGGTTCGCGCTGGCGTTCCTCGCGCTGCTCCAGGTGACGGCGGCGCTGCTGAACTTCCTGCCGGTGCCGGGCCTGGACGGCTACGGCGTGATCGAGCCCTGGCTGTCGTACGGCGTCCGGCGGCAGGTGGAGCCGTTCGCGCCGTTCGGCCTGCTGTTCGTGTTCGCGCTGCTGTGGCTGCCCGCGGTGAACGGCGTCTTCTTCGACGCGGTCGACGCGATCCTGAAGTCCCTCGGGATCAGCGACGTCGAGACGTACTGCGGGCAGGAGCTGTACCGCTTCTGGCAGGGCTCGAACGAGTTCTGCTCGGTGGCGCCCTGAGGGTGCCGGTCTCAGCCGGTGACGGACTTCTGCTGCCGGCCGCGCTTGACGTAGTACCAGCACATGTTGGACGACAGGCCCGCCAGCAGCACCCACACGATGCCCAGCCAGCTGCCCTGGACGAAGGAGACGACGGCCGCGGTCACGGACAGAAGGCAGACGACGAGGGCGTAGAGGGCGAGGCGGGGCATGTCGGGTGGCTCCTGTCGGGGGACACTGCGGGCACTGCGGGCGCCTTCCAGTGTCCCCCATGCGGTCATACGTCCGTGACGCGGAGCCCGGCGTGTGCCTTGTAGCGGCGGTTGACCGAGATCAGGTTCGCGACCAGGGACTCCACCTGGTGGGCGTTGCGCAGCCGCCCGGCGAAGACGCCGCGCATGCCGGGGATGCGGCCGGCCAGGGCCTGCACGATCTCCACGTCCGCCCGCTCCTCCCCGAGCACCATGACGTCGGTGTCGATCCGCTCGATCTCCGGGTCCTGGAGCAGGACGGCCGACAGGTGGTGGAAGGCGGCCGTGACGCGGGAGTCCGGCAGCAGGGCGGCGGCCTGCTCGGCGGCGCTGCCCTCCTCCGGCTTGAGGGCGTAGGCGCCCTTCTTGTCGAAGCCGAGCGGGTTGACGCAGTCGACGACGAGCTTGCCGGCGAGCTCCTCGCGCAGCGACTCCAGGGTCTTGCCGTGGCCCTCCCACGGCACGGCGACGATCACGATGTCGCTGCGGCGCGCGGTCTCGGCGTTGTCCGCGCCCTCGACGCCGTGGCCGATCTCCTCGGCGGCGGCCTGCGCGCGGTCGGCGGCCCGGGAGCCGATGATCACCTTCTGCCCGGCCCGGGCGAGCCGGTTGGCGAGGCCCTTGCCCTGGGGGCCGGTCCCGCCGAGCACGCCGACGACGAGCCCGGAGACGTCGGGCAGGTCCCAGGGGTCCTTGGCGGGCGCCTTCTGCGCGGTTCCGGTGGCGGCACTGTCGGTAGAGGTCATGGCCCCGACTCTACGGCCGCGCCGCGGACCCGACCGTTCCAGGTGCCGGTGCCCGGCGCCCGGCCGGCCGGGCCGGGGGGGACGACGCGTCTCCCGGCCGCTCCCCCGCCCGTTCGGCCGTGGAACGGGTGTCCGGGGCGTGTGCCCGGGCCGGGCGAATCCGCGGGCAAGCGCGTCCGGGTCCCGGGGCCGCCGGGGCAGGATCGGGGTCATGGATGCCGTACGGGTCGCGCTGCTGCGGGAAGTGCTCGCCGGGACGGAGTGGCTGGGCGCCACCCGGCGGTTCGCCGGGGCCCTGCGGGGGTCGGTGGTGTCGCACGGCGGCGGACTGCTGCTGGTCGGCACGCCGGAGTACGAGCCCTGGCACCTGGCGGCGCACCTCGTGGACGAGGCCGCCTGGTCGGGCACGCCGGAGCTGGCCCCGACGCTGGTGCGGCACGACGCCCGCCCCTCGGACCCGGCGCACCTCGCGGTCGGTCTCGGCCGGCTGGAGGCGGTCCGGCGCGGCGAGACCCTGCTGGTGGTGACCCCGGGGGCCCCGGCGGCCGCACTGCTGGAACGCGTCTTCGACGCCCGCCGCGCCGGGGCGACGATCCTGGCCCTCGGCCAGGGCGGGGACGAGCTGCCGTCGATGTCCCACGAGGTCCTGGCGGTCCCCGACGGGGCGGAGCTGGACCTCGACACCGTGCAGCACCTGGTCAGCGCGGCGGCGGGCGAGAACGCCCTGCCGGCTCCACGCGGCCGGCGCCGGCTGCGGGACCGGGTGTCGAGGCTGGCGGAACACCTGACGGCACCACCCCCGGCCCGCTGGTGACACGCCGCACCCCGCACCCCCGGCCTGGCGCCCAGCGGGGGGCACCCCCGGGGCGCATCACTCCGGCATGACCGACGCCCGGGGCGGCAGGGGCCGGGGTCCCGGGCGTCGTGGTGTGACGGGTCAGCCGTCCTCTCGGCCGCCCGCCGGGGCGTCGTGCCACTTCGGGTCGTTCTCCCACTGGAGATTGCGCTCGCGGGCGGTCGCCATCGCGTGCTCGGCCTCCGTACGGCTCGTGTACGGGCCGAAGCGGTCCTTGTTGGGGCACTCGGGCCCCTCTTCGACCTTCTTGTGCTCCAGGCAGTAGTACCACTCGCCCGGCTTGCCGACCGTCCGCTTCTTGAACAGGGCCATGACCAGCTCCTCTCGCCACCGACATGTTCCCCCGTCGCCGCTGGTTAGACTCGCTGGCATGTCTGGCCAGTCGCTGCTCGTCCCCGGGGAGCTCTCCCCCACCCGTTCCGTGCCCGGAAACATCCGCCGCCCCGAGTACGTGGGCAAGCCCGCGCCGAAGCCGTACACCGGACCGGAGGTGCAGACGCCCGAGACGATCGAGGCGATGCGCGTCGCCGGCCGGATCGCGGCCCGGGCGATGGCGGAGGCCGCGAAACTCATCGCCCCCGGCGTGACGACCGACGAGCTCGACAAGGTGGCGCACGAGTACATGTGCGACCACGGCGCCTACCCCTCGACGCTCGGCTACCGCGGCTTCCCCAAGTCGCTGTGCACGAGCGTGAACGAGGTCATCTGCCACGGCATCCCGGACTCGACCGTGCTGCGCGACGGCGACATCGTCAACCTGGACGTCACGGCGTACATCGGCGGGGTGCACGGCGACAACAACGCCACCTACCTCGTGGGTGACGTCGACGAGGAGTCGCGGCTGCTGGTCGAGCGGACCCGGGAGTCGCTGGAGCGGGCGATCAAGGCGGTCAGGCCCGGCCGGCAGATCAACATCATCGGCCGCGTCATCGAGTCGTACGCCAAGCGCTTCGGGTACGGGGTGGTGCGGGACTTCACCGGCCACGGCATCAACTCGTCGTTCCACTCGGGCCTGATCGTCCCGCACTACGACAGCCCGCACGCGACCACGGTCATCCAGCCCGGGATGACGTTCACCATCGAGCCGATGCTGACCCTCGGGACGCACGAGTACGACATGTGGGACGACGGCTGGACCGTCGTCACCAAGGACCGCAAGCGCACGGCGCAGTTCGAGCACACGCTGGTCGTCACGGACACCGGCGCGGAGATCCTCACGCTGCCGTAGCGCGCGCCCACGAACCCGGCGACGGCCCGCTCTCCCCGGAGGGCGGGCCGTCGGCGTGCGCACGGCGGTTTTTCCCGACGCCGTGTCGGGAAGTTTACCGACAGCACGTCGGCAAGCCGTTGACTCGGGGTGACCCGACCGCAGAGAGTGGGCCCATGGAATCCTTCTCGACCGTCGTCCGGACCGCGTCCCGCGAGCAGCACGAGGAGGTCAGGGGCTCGGCCTTCCTGAGCGACCTGCTCGGAGGCAGGCTGGGGGTCGAGGCGTTCGCCCGCTACACCGAGCAGCTGTGGTTCGTGTACGACGCCCTGGAGTCCGCCGCCGGGCGGCTGGCCGAGGACCCGGTGGCCGGCCCCTTCGTCCGCCCGGAGCTGTTCCGCGGGGCGGCGCTGGAGCGGGACCTGGAGCATCTGCGCGGCCCCGGCTGGCGCGCGTCGGCCGAAGCGCTGCCGGCGACGCGCGCGTACGCCGGGCGGATCGCCGAGTGCGCGCGCACCTGGCCGGCCGGGTACGTCGCCCACCACTACATCCGCTACCTCGGCGACCTCTCCGGCGGGCAGATCATCCGCGCCACGGCCGAGAAGACGTGGGGCTTCGCGAGCAGAGGTGACGGGGTCCGCTTCTACGTGTTCGAGCAGGTCCCCAACCCGGCCGCCTTCAAGCGGGGCTACTGGGAGCTGCTGGACGCGCTGCCCGGGGACGCGCTGGAGCGCCGGCGCGTCGTGGCCGAGTGCCGGCGGGCGTACGAGCTGAACAACGGGGTGTTCCGCGCCCTGGGCGAGGAGTTCCCGCTCTCGGCGTGACGCGTGCGGGAACGGACCGGGGCCCCTCGCGCGCGGCGAGGGGCCCCGGTCCGTTCGAAGCTCGGCCGACTCAGATGTCGAACGGGCCGTTGTGGCAGACGGCGCCGCCCCACTCGATCTCGGCGGTCTCGGCCTCGAGCTCACCGAAGTACGGGCTGCACGCCACGTGGTCGCGGTACTCGTGGCCCTCGTCGTCGGCCGCGGCGGTCGCCGCACCCGTGGCGGTCACGGCGGCGGTCAGGGCGATGACGGCCAGAGCGGAACGAATGCGCATGGGATTCCTCTCGCGGTGGTGCTCGGTCACGCCCAGTGGTCCCCGCTCACCGCGGCTCACACACGCTGTTCCACCCGTACGGGCGCGCGCCACCCGGGTCAGCGTTCCAGACGCACCCGGCCGCCGACCTCCGTCCAGCCGCCCGGCTGGGGTGCGGTGAGGATCTGGGACCCGGCCCCCTGGGTGATGTTGAGGGCCCGGCCCAGCAGGTCCGTGAGCAGCAGGGCCGCCGCCCCGGTCGCCTCGTCCTCGTCGATGCCGTCGCCCCGGCCGGGGAAGGCCCGGGCCCGGATCCGCCCGGCGGACTCGTCCTCCCAGGCCCAGGCGTACACCCACTCCCCGACGGGTGGCACGTCCAGATGCTCGACCTCCGCTGCGCTGCCGTACTGGCGCAGGGTGCGCGGCGGGACCCAGTCCGCCCGGGCCTCGATCCAGCAGAACTCCCCGTCCTGCCGCGCCCCGGCGACCCCGGCCGGGGTGACCAGTTCCGGCACGTCCAGCAGCCAGGCCGCGCCGACGCAGGGGTGCCCGGCGAAGGGCAGGCGCACGGTGGGCGTGTAGATGTCGATCATCCCGCGCTCGGGGTCGTCGACGAACACCGTCTCACTGAACCCGGCCTTCGCGGCGAACGCCTGCCGGTCCTCCCGCTCCGGCAGCACGGAGCCCTCGCGCACGACCGCGAGCTCGTTGCCGTAGCCGCCGTTCGGCCCGCAGAACACGCGGAGCACGTCGTAGTCAGTCACGGGGGCATTCAAGCACCGGTCGATCACCCGGGTGGCCGGGGGCGGAGGACGGGAAGAACGAGCGTTCGCGCAACCCGGCGCCGCAGTCTTGACCGCTCTTTGACCGATTCATGAGGTGGATTTGATGACACTTACGCGATTCTTATGCGTTAGGTGAGCCTCACCTTCCCAAGCCGAGGCTCACCGCACTCATGTTTCGGCCACGCACTGGAGCCCTCATGCGATCCGCGAGACCTTCCCTCGCCCTCACCGCCGTCGCGGTGGCGGCTCTGACCGCCGTCACCGGCTGCACCGAGAAGAGCGACGCCAAGGGCGGCGACCGCGTGATCAACGTGACCGCGACCGACGACAAGTGCGAGGTGTCGAAGAAGGAGTTCCCGGCCGGGCACGTCGAGCTGGCCGTCGAGAACAAGGGCTCCAAGGTCACCGAGGTCTACGTCCTCTTCCCCGACGACCGCGTGGTCACCGAGCGGGAGAACATAGGCCCCGGCACCAAGCAGCGCGTCACCGCCGAGGTGAAGGCCGGCGACTACCAGATCGCCTGCAAGCCCGGCATGAAGGGCGACGGCATCCGCCAGTCCGTGAAGGCCACCGGCGGCAAGGCCGTCAAGCGCGACCCCCGCCTGGACCGGGCCGTGGCGGCGTACCGGTCCTACGTGCAGCAGCAGGCCGACGAGACCCTGCCGAAGGCGGAGGCCTTCGCCGAGGCCGTCCAGGACGGTGACCTCGACGCCGCGAAGAAGGCCTACGCCCCCTCCCGCATCGGCTGGGAGCGCACCGAGCCCGTCGCGGAGTCCTTCGGCGACATCGACCCCAAGGTCGACGTCCGCGAGGACGGGCTGGAGGACGGCCAGGACCCGGCCACCGACTGGACCGGCTGGCACCGCCTGGAGAAGGCGCTGTGGGAGGACGGGAAGATCGGCGCCCGCGAGAAGGACCTCGCCGGGCTGCTGATCAAGGACCTGAAGGACTGGCAGAACCGGGTCGGCAAGGCCGAGATCACCCCGACCTCCATGGCCAACGGCGCCAAGGAACTCCTCGACGAGGTCGCCACCGGCAAGGTCACCGGCGAGGAGGAGCGCTACTCGCACACCGACCTGGTCGACTTCAAGGCCAACGTCGAGGGCGCGCAGAAGTCCTACGACCTGCTCGAGCCGGTCGCCAAGGAGAACGACCCGGCCCTGGCCACCGAGCTGGGCAAGCAGTTCGCGGCCCTGAACGCCCTGCTCGACAAGTACCGTCCCGACAGCGGCTCCTACGCGTTCACCTCCTACGACAAGGTCGGCAAGGCCGACCGCAAGGAGCTGTCGGACGCGGTCAACGCCCTGGCGGAGCCGCTGTCGAAGCTCGCCGCGGCAGTCGTGAAGTAGCGGGAACCGCCATGACGGACAGCAACGCGCCCTCCCCCAGCCGCCGTTCCCTGCTCGGGTGGGGCGGCGCGGGCCTGGCGCTCGGCGCCGCCGCGGCCGGCGGCGCCGTGGCGATGGCCCGCACGGACGAGGAACCGAGGCCGCAGGCCGGCACGGCGGTCGCCTTCCACGGCCCCCACCAGGCGGGCATCGCCACCCCGGTCCAGGACCGCCTGCACTTCGCCGCGTTCGACGTGACGACGGACGACCGGGCGTCCTTCGTCCAGCTCCTCAAGGACTGGACGGAGGCGGCCCGCCGCATGACCGCCGGGCACCCGGTGGGCGAGGGCGCCTACGGCGGCCTGCCCGAGGCACCCCCGGACGACACGGGCGAGGCGCTCGGCCTGCACGCGTCCCGCCTCACCCTGACGATCGGCTTCGGTCCCTCCCTGTTCGACAGGTTCGACCTGGCGGACCGGCGGCCCGAGGCCCTGGTGGACCTGCCCAAGTTCCCGGGCGACAACCTCGACCGGGCCCGCAGCGGCGGCGACCTGTGCATCCAGGCCTGCTCCGACGACCCGCAGGTGGCGGTCCACGCCATCCGCAACCTGGCCCGCATCGGCTTCGGCAAGGTCGTCATCCGCTGGTCGCAGCTCGGCTTCGGCAAGACGTCCTCGACGACGCCCGAAGGGCAGACCCCGCGCAACCTCTTCGGCTTCAAGGACGGCACGCGCAACATCGCGGGCACCGAGACGGACCGCCTGCGCGAGCACGTCTGGGTCGGCGAGAAGGACGGCCCGGCCTGGATGGCGGGCGGCAGCTACCTCGTCGCCCGCCGCATCCGCATGCACATCGAGACCTGGGACCGCACCTCGTTGCAGGAGCAGGAGGACATCTTCGGCCGTGACAAGGGCGAGGGCGCGCCGGTCGGCAAGGCGAAGGAGCGCGACGAGCCGTTCCTGAAGGCGATGAAGCCCGACGCGCACGTGCGGCTCGCGCACCCCGACGCCAACCACGGGGCGACGATCCTGCGCCGCGGCTACTCCTTCACCGACGGCACCGACGGACTGGGCCGCCTGGACGCGGGCCTGTTCTTCCTGGCCTACCAGCGCGACGTGCGCAAGGGCTTCATCCCGATCCAGCGCAACCTGGCCGCGGACGCGCTCAACGAATACATCCAGCACGTGGGTTCGGCGCTGTTCGCCGTCCCGCCGGGCGTCCGCGACCGGGACGACTGGTGGGGCCGGGCGCTGTTCTCCGAGGAGGCGTAGGCATGTTCTCCAACTACCTGATCGGCCTGCGCGAGGGTCTGGAGGCGAGCCTCGTCGTCTGCATCCTCATCGCGTACCTGGTCAAGACCGGCCGCAGGGACGCCCTGAAGCCGATCTGGGCGGGCATCGGCGTCGCCGTGGCGCTCGCGCTCGGCTTCGGCTGCGCCCTCGAATTCGGCTCCCAGGAGCTGACGTTCCAGGCGCAGGAGGCGCTCGGCGGCTCCCTGTCGATCCTCGCCGTGGGCCTGGTGACGTGGATGGTGTTCTGGATGCGGCGCACCGCCCGGCACCTGAAGTCGGAGCTGCACGGCCGGCTGGACGCGGCCCTGGCGATGGGCACCGGCGCGCTGGTCGCCACCGCGTTCCTCGCGGTCGGCCGGGAGGGCCTGGAGACGGCCCTGTTCGTCTGGGCCTCGGTGCACGCCGCGAGCGACGGCACCCCCAAGCCGCTGCTGGGCGTCGCCCTCGGCCTGCTGACGGCGGTCCTGCTGGGCTGGCTGTTCTACCGGGGCGCCCTGCGCATCAACCTGGCGAAGTTCTTCACGTACACCGGTGGCATGCTGGTCGTCGTCGCGGCGGGCGTCCTGGCCTACGGCTTCCACGACCTGCAGGAGGCCGACTTCCTGCCCGGCCTCACCGACAAGGCCTTCGACATCTCCGGCACGATCCCGCCGGACAGCTGGTACGGCACCCTGCTGAAGGGCGTCTTCAACTTCCAGCCCGATCCCACCACCCTCCAGGTCGCCGCCTGGCTGCTGTACCTGATCCCGACCCTGGCCCTGTTCCTGGCGCCGGCCAGGACCGCCGAGGAGCCGGTGGGCGAACGGGTCTGACGCCGCCGGGTCCGCCCGTGCACCCGCTCCGCAGCGGGCGCGCACGGGCCGGACCCACCCCGGTCCGGCCGCCGGAGGCACCCGGTAGGGTTCGCCTCCGGAAAGGGGAAGGTGAAGGAACCCGATGAGCAGGGATCGCGACCCTCGAACGCTCCGCCGGCCCGCCCGGAGCGCCCTCATAGCAGCCTCGCTGACCGCTTTGTCGCTGACGGCGAGCGGATGCGTCGTCGTGCACGGCGAACGGGAGGTCCTCCCGTCCACCACCCGGGCCCAAGCGGCCGAGGCGCTGCGGGAGTTCACCGCCGCGTACAACGAGGCCGACGAGGCCTACGACGCCTCCCTGGACGCCGACCGCACCACGGGAGCCCTCGCCGACATCGACGCGGCCCGGCTGAAGGCCGGCAAGGTGAACAACCCGGACGGCAACCCGAACCACACGCCGCTGAAGCTGACGGACGCGAAGTTCACGATCCCGAAGAAGGCCGGCTGGCCCCGCTGGTTCCTCGCCGACGCCGCAGGCAACAAGGGCGGATCCGCCCGCTGGCTGCTGGTGTTCACCCGCAGCAGCCTCGACGACCCCTTCCAGGTGGCGTACCTGACGCTCGTCGCCCCGGCCGCCGTCCCGCGGTTCGCGCAGGACGCGGACGGCTGGGCCGAGTCCGTGCCGGTGCGGGCGAAGGACCTGGCGACGGCGCCCGGCGAGCTGAGCCGGACGTACGCCACGTACCTCAAGAGCGGCGGGAAGGGCTTCACCGACGGGCCGCACACCAGCCGGTGGCGGGCCCTGCGGGAGAAGAACGGCAAGCGGCCGGGCATGGTCACGCAGTACATCGACGAGCCGCTCGCCGGCGGCGACTACACGCCGCTGGGGCTGCGCACGCAGGACGGCGGTGCGCTGGTGTTCTTCGCCACGCGGCACTACGAGAAGCAGACGGCGCACGCGGGCACGTCGGTGCCGACGCCCAACAAGGCCGTGCAGGCGCTGACCAAGGGCGAGATCAAGCAGACCCTGACGATGGAGTTCGTCTCCAACGAGGTCGCGCTGGACCCCAAGGGCCCGGGCAAGGTGACGGTCCTCGGGCGGATCCAGGGCCTGACGGCGGCCCAGGGCTCCTAGACGTCACCCGCGGCACGGCGCACCGGCGTGCGGCGGGGCCGGGCGCCTCAGTGCCGCAGGGGCCAGGCCGTACCGGCGGGGTCGCTCTCCTGGCCGGCGTAGCGGGTGCAGACCTCGGTGAGCACCTCCAGCAGGCTCAGCGGGTCGGGCAGCGCGTGCTCCGGGCCGCGCACCCACCGCACGGCCTGCTCGTCGCCGGGCAGCCGCGCCGGCGGGACGAGCACGTAGGAGCCGCGGCAGTGCCAGCGCAGCCCGGGGTGCTCGTCCATCGTCTCGGGGTGGCAGTCCAGTTCGCAGGGCCACCACTCGTCCTCGTCCTCGGGCGTACCGCGGGTGAGGGTGAAGAACAGCATGCGCCCGTCGTCGCTCTCGGCGACCGGCCCGACCTCGACGCCCTCGGCGAGCAGCCGCTCCAGCGCGTCACGGCCGGCCTCGAGGGGCACGTCCAGGACGTCGTGCACCATGCCGGTCGCGGTGATGAAGTTGGCCTGCGGCTGATGGCGGGCCCAGCGCTCGATCTGGCCGCGGTCGGTGGTGGACTGCGTCTGCCAGGCGAAGGACACCGGGTGACGGGCCGGGGTGGGGCAGCCGACGCGGTCGCAGGAGCAGCGGTATCCGGCCGGATGCGCGGCGGGCGCCAGGGGCAGTCCCGCGTCGGCGGCGGCGAGCAGCAGGTCCTCACGGCCGCCGTCCCCGGCGGCCTCCTTCGGCCGGCGCCCGGCGCGCAGCCACTGGGTGAGTCTGCCCTGCAGGCCGCTCCGGCCGCCGAACTCCGCGCTCATCTATCTCCTCGCCTCGCCGTCGTGCCGAACAGCATGCCTCATCGTCCCATCTTTGCGCGCACCGGGGGCCCAGAGCCCACATCCGGGGCAGGACGGCCGAGACGGGTACCGGTGGGGCGAGGCATATGCCGCCGGGATGATCGGTACTCCTCATATGATCTGGTGTCATTGCCTGCTTTGTCGTGACATGGCGCCCTACCGTAACGCCATGGTCATTTGGATCGCGCTGACGGGTCTGGCCTCCGCGGCATCCGTGGTCTCGCTGACCCTGACGGGACCCGCCGGCGCCGCCCCGGTCCCGCTGGAGTGGGGCACGGGCCACCTCACGGCGGCGGCCCTGCCCCGGATCACCTACGTCGCCCATCGCGGCGGCGCCCGGGAGGTGCCGGAGAACAGCATGACGGGCCTGATGGCCGCCTACGCCCGGGGGACGGCGCAGGTGCTGGACTTCGACACCCGGATGCTGCGCGACGGCACACCGGTGGTGTTCCACGACGAGACGCTGAACCGCACCACCGCCCTCGGGGGCGAGGTGCGCGGCCTCGACGCCCGGGAGTGGCAGGGCGTACGGCTGCGCCCGAGGGACCGGCTGCCGGGCAGCTGGCGCCCGGAGCGGCCGCCGACGGTCGCCGAGGTGCTGGATCGTTTCGGCGGGCGGATCGTGCTGATGCTGGAGGCGAAGGACCCGCGCAGCCTGGACCGGCTGGCCGGTCTCATCAAGGCCCGCGGCCTGACCCGTTCGGTGTTCGTGAACTCCAACGACCCCGCGGTCGCGCTGCGGGTGCACCGGCTCGGCCTGCTGACGCAGCTGTGGCGCTCGGCGGAGCAGTTGCGCACCGACCGGCCCGAGCGGTGGCGGTCCTTCGTGGACCTGCTCGACGTCGACCACCGGGCGCGCGACGCGGACCTGGTGCGGGCCGTGCGGTCGGGCATCCCGCGGGTGTGGGCGCACACGGTGGTGACGGACGCGCAGCGCGACCGGGTGCTCCGGCTGGGCTGCGACGGCGTCATCACGGACGCCCCGGGGCGCCTGGCCCGGGCCGCACGGCGGGACGTGCGGCGGGACGTCCGGCGGGGCACGTGACGGACCGCCCGGTGGGGCGCGTCCAGCGGGCGTCCAGCGGGCCTCTCAGCGGGGCGCGAGGCCGTGGAGGGCGTAGTCGACGAGCGTGTCGGTGTACGCGTGGGAGATCGGACCGGTGTGCTGGAGCCAGCGCTGGGCGAGCGGGGAGACGAAGAACTCCAGGGCGATGCGCGGGTCGACGTCGTCACGGATCTGCCCGGCGTCCTGCGCGGCACGCAGCCGGCCGATGTAGAGGTCGAGTGAGGGCTGCAGGAGCTCGGCCACCAGTTCCCGTCCGAGCTGCTCGTTGACGACGCCTTCGGCGGCGAGCGCCCGCGAGGGTGCCTCGAAGCGGGGGTCGCGCAGTTCGTCGACGGTGGCGCGCAGGACCGCCTTGAGGTCGGCGGCGACGTCACCGGTGTCGGGAAAGGTGTGGGGCGCGGCCCCGGCCTCCTCGGTGGACCGCTCGGCGAGGTCGAGGAAGGCCTCCATCAGCACGTCCGCCTTGGACGGCCACCACCGGTAGATCGTCTGCTTGCCGACCCCGGCCCGGGCGGCGATGCCCTCGATGGTGGTCTTCGGGTAGCCGGCCTCGACGACGAGCGCCAGGGCGGCGTCGTAGATGGCGCGGCGGGACCGCTCGCTGCGGCGGGTGGAGTCGGGGGCGGGCTTGCCGGCGGCGGGCTGGGGCGAGTTCTGGGCGGCCATGGCCCGAACTTATCAGTTGACAAGACGGTTCGTCTCGCCGACAGTGGAGCACGTCCGAACGCGAGACGATACGTCTCGTTCACTGAAGCGGGAGAGGGGAGTCCGACATGGCCCGAGGCGGAGCCGGAAACATGCTGGGGATTGGCGGTGCGCGCAGGAACCTCAGCCGCGAGGCCCTGCGGGGCGCGGGCAGGGCGGGCCGGGTCGGCGGCGGACTCGATCCGCAGGCCCGCAAGCGCGAGCTGCTGCGCCGGCTCGAGGAGCAGCGGGAGCAGCGCGGAGAGCGCGGAGACCGGGAGGGATGACGGGAGGAGGCGGACGGTACGGCACGGCCGTCGCCCTGAGCCTCCCCCGTCCGGAGGAGGCGGCCCCCTCCTGCGCGGGATCCTCCCGGGCCGTACGGCGGATGTACTGAGGCGGTCGCGGCCGGCGACCGGCGGACACCGCCGAACGGACTCCCGGGAGGACCCTGCTCATGTGCGCAGGGCGCGGGTGGGCGCGGGGGTCGCCCCGGGCCGCGGGGCCGGGTTCCGTCAGACGGAGGGGCCGGGGGTAGGGCCAGGACCGGCAGCGGCATCGGGCCAGGGGTCGCCCCAGTCGGCGTCGCGGGCGGCCTTGTAGAGGTCGCCGTGCCGCTTGGTGACGGTGGTGCGGCGCAGGGACGGTTCCTTCTCGCACAGGTCGAGGAGGACCTGGCCCTTGCGGATCTGGGGGCGCCGGACGATGCGGGAGGGCGCGGCCTCGGCGGGGAACCGGCTCGCGGCGACGTAGCTGAACTTCTCGTCCTCGTACGCGAGCGAACCGCCCTTGACCTGGCGGTGCAGGGAGGAACGGCTGAGCCGGGCGGAGAAGTGGCACCAGTCCGTGCCGGGGGCGATGGGGCAGGCGGCGCTGTGCGGGCAGGGCGCGGCGATGTGGAACCCGGCGGTGATCAGGCGGTCCCGGGCCTCGATGACACGGGCGTACCCGTCCGGGGTGCCGGGTTCGACGATCACGACGGCCTGGGCGGCGGCCGCGGCGGCGTCGACGAGGGCGGTGCGGTCGGCGGGCGTCAGCTCGTTCAGGACGTAGGAGACCGTGACGAGGTCGGTGCTCTCGAGGGTGAGCGCCGCGCCGATGCGGGAGCGCTGCCAGCGTGCGTCCCGCAGCGCGGGGTCGGCCCCCGCGATCTCCCGCCCGAGGGCGAGGGCGGGCTCGGCCCAGTCGAGCACGGTGACGGGCCGCTGCCCGTCCCAGGTCGCGCTCACCGCCCACGCGGCGGCCCCGGTCCCGCCGCCGACATCGGTGTGCCCGCCCGGCGCCCAGGAGGGCACCGCCTGCGCGAACGCCTCCAGCGCGGAGCGCACCGCTTCGAAGGTGGCGGGCATGCGGTAGGCGGCGTAGGCGGCGACGTCGGCCCGGTCGCGGAGGATGGGGGCGTCGGTCGGGGTGGCCCCGCGGTAGTTGGCGATCAGCCGCTCGACGGCCTGCGCGGCCTGCCGGGGCGGAAGACCGTCGAGCAGGCCGGCAAGGGCGGCGCGGAGATTCTCGGCCGGAAGTGCGGGGGCGTTCACCCGGCGATTCTACGAGGCGCGGCGGGGGGCCGGAGCGGCGCTCCGCAGTGGGACCAGCACCGGGCGGCGGATCACCGTACCGCCCGGGCCACCCTCGATCCCGCCGCCGCCCTGGGCGCGCTGTCGGGGCGGCGCCTGCGGGGGTGGACCGCGTTCGTGAGCAGGATCAGGAACGTGTCCGTCGCCCGGTCCAGAACGAGGGACGTGCCCGTGAAGCCCGTGTGCCCGGCCGCCCCGCGCCCGGCCAGGTCGCCCATGAACCACGGCTGGTCGAGCGAGAAACCCAGCCCCGGCGGGGTGAAGAGGAGGTCGACGAAGTCGGGGCCGAGGATGCGGGCGGGGCCGTAGGAACCCCCGGCGAGCAGGGTGCGGCAGAACACCGCCAGGTCCCGGCCCGTGGAGAACAGGCCGGCGTGGCCCGCCACTCCGCCGAGCGCCCAGGCGTTCTCGTCGTGCACCTCGCCCCGCACCATGCCCCGGTCCGCCTTGGCCCAGGGGCGCCGCTGGTCCTCCGTCGCCGCCGCGCCCGGGCACGGCCCGAAGCCCGTCGCCGTCATGCCCAGCGGCCGGGTGATGCCGTCGCGGACGAGGACGTCCAGCGTGCGGCCGGTGAGGCGTTCCAGGAGGTGCTGGAGGAGCAGCATGTTCAGGTCGGAGTAGCAGTAGGTGCCGGGCACGCCGACCGGTGCCTCGGCCCGGAGCAGGGCGAGGCGCTGCCCGTCGTCGGCGCAGTCGTACAGCGGGAGTTCGGGCCGCAGCCCGGACGTGTGGGTGAGCAGCTGCCGGACGGTGATGCCGTGCCGGGCCGCCGCGGTGAAGTCGGGCAGGTAGGCCCCGGCCTTCGCGTCGATGCCCAGCGTGCCGCGCTCGATCTGCTGCACGGCGGCGACGGAGGTGAAGAGCTTGGTCAGGGAGGCCAGGTCGAAGGGCGTGCCGACGGTCATGGGGACCCGCTCCCCGGGGGGCAGTTCCACACCGGCGTCGGTGTCCGGGTCGTAGGCCGCGTAGCGGACGGCCCAGCCCGCCGCCTCCTCGACGGCGATCACGGCGCCGCGTCCGACGACCAGGACCGCGCCCGGTGCCCAGGGACGCCGCCCCGTGGTGAGGACGTTGATCTCCCGGACGAGGTGACGCAGCTCCGCGGGGTCGAGTCCGGCGCGTTCCGGCGTGCCGTCGCGCAGTCTCGGTGCGCTCAGCTCTCCGCCCCTTCCGCCGGTGCCGCTGCCGCAGCGCTCGTGCGCCGGCCTCCCGTCCTCCAGGGTCGGCACATTCCCATGAAGCAGGCCAGTGCCACCAGGGCGGAGGCCAGTTGGACGACGGCCATCGGGACGGCGGTGTCCTCGCCGGCGACGCCAACGAGCGGGGAGGCGATCGCGCCGACGAGGAACGAGGTCGTGCCGAGCAGGGCGGACGCCGAGCCGGCGGCGTGCTTGGTGCGCATCAGGGCGAGCGCCTGGGTGTTGGGCATGGTGATGCCCATGGCGGACATCAGCAGGAACAGCGCGACGGCGACGGGCCCGAGGCCGACCTCCCCGAACACGCCGAGGGACATCAGCAGCAGCGCGCCGGCCGCGGTGATGACGATCGCGAGGCCGATGCCCAGCACCCGGTCCAGGCTGACCCGGCCGACCAGGACCTTGCCGTTGATCTGGCCGACGATGACCAGTCCGACCGAGTTGACGCCGAACAGCAGGCTGAAGGTCTGCGGGGAGGCGCCGTAGATCTCCTGGACGACGAAGGGGGACGCGGAGATGTAGGCGAAGAGGGCGGCGAAGGCGAAGCCGCCGGTGAGCATGTAGCCGGTGAAGGCGCGGTCGGCGAGCAGGCCGCGCATCGCGTGCAGGGCCTCGCCGACGCCGCCGCTGTGCCGCCGCGCGGGCTCCAGGGTCTCCGGCAGCCGCGTCCAGACGAGGACCCCGATCAGCACGCCGATGACGGTGAGGACGACGAACACGCCCCGCCAGTCGGTGACCCGCAGGACCTGACCGCCGATCAGCGGGGCCACGATCGGGGCCACTCCGGAGATGAGCATGAGGGTGGAGAAGAAGCGGGCCATGGCCATGCCGTCGTAGAGGTCGCGGACGACGGCGCGGGCGATGACGATCGCGGCGGCGCCCGCGAGGCCCTGGGCGAGCCGGAAGGCGACCAGGGTCTCGACGGTGGGGGCGAGCGCGCACAGGACGGTGGCGACGACGAAGACGGCGAGCCCGGCGAGCAGCGGCCGGCGGCGCCCCCACCGGTCGCTCATCGGCCCGACGACGAGCTGCCCGAGCGCCATGCCGGCGAGGCAGGCGGTGAGGGTGAGCTGGACGGTCGCGGCGGGCGCGTGCAGGGAGCGGGTGACCTCGGGCAGGGACGGGAGGTACATGTCCATGGCCAGGGGCGGTACGGCGGTCAGGCTCCCGAGGAGGAAGGTGACCAGGAGCCCGGTGCGGCGGTGCGGTGTGCGGTCGGGCCGCTCCGTCCCGGCTGCGGCCTCCTGCGCGGTCTTCGATATGGACGCCCCACCCTCGGGCATGAGTCCCTCCCTCGATACGTCGATCGCCACCTATGCTCTCAGCTCGTACGCAGTGCTCGGGGTCACGAGGTGGAGGCGGGGCGGAATGACGGCGGACACGGTGCGGTGGGGGATCCTGGCGACCGGGGGGATCGCGGCGGCGTTCACCGCGGATCTGATCGACCTGCCGGACGCGGAGGTCGTGGCGGTGGCGTCGCGGTCGCCGGAACCGGCGAAGGCGTTCGCGGAGCGGTTCGGGATACCCCGGGCCTACGGCGGCTGGGACGCCCTCGCCCAGGACGAGGACATCGATGTCGTCTACGTCGCCACCCCGCACACCGCGCACCGGGCCGCGGCCGGTCTGTGCCTGGCGGCGGGGCGGCACGTGCTGTGCGAGAAGCCGTTCACGCTGAACCTGCGCGAGGCGGAGGAACTCGTCGCGCTGGCGCGGGAACACGGGCGCTTCCTGATGGAGGCGATGTGGATGTACTGCAATCCGCTCGTGCGGCGGATGAAGGCGCTGGTCGACGACGGGGCGATCGGCGAGGTGCGCAGTGTGCAGGCCGACTTCGGGCTGGCGGGTCCCTTCCCGCCCTCGCACCGGCTGCGCAGCCCGGAGCTGGGCGGGGGCGCGCTGCTCGATCTGGGCGTGTACCCGGTGTCGTTCGCGCAGTTGCTGCTCGGTGAGCCGTCGGACGTCGCGGCGCGCGCGGTGCTCTCGGAGGAGGGCGTCGACCTCCAGACGGCGGCGGTGCTCTCGTGGGAGAGCGGCGCCCTGGCCTCGGTGCACTGCTCCATCGTGGGGGGTACGCCCAACGCCGCCTCGATCACCGGCTCCCGGGGCCGCATCGACCTCCCGCACGGGTTCTTCTTCCCGGAGCGGTTCGTGCTGCACCGGGACGGCCGGGACGCCGAGGAGTTCACGGCCGACCCGCTGGACGGCCCGCGCAACTCCATGCGCCACGAGGCGCTGGAGGTCATGCGGGCCCTGCGCGCCGGCGAGACGGAGTCCCCGCTGGTCCCGCTCGACGGCACGCTCGCGGTGATGCGGACGCTCGACACGATCCGCGACCGCGTCGGCGTCCGCTACCCCGGCGAGACCCCGGCGGGGGACGCGGCAGCGGACCTCACGCCGGCTTGAGCCCCTGCTCCCCCACCTCCGTGACGAACGACGCGGCCGTCGTGACCGGCGCCCCCTGCCTGGTCACGTACGGCACGGTCTTGAAGTCGGCGCGCGCGGAGCGCTGTCCGAGGGTGACCGTGGCGTAGCCGCGCCGTCCGTTGAAGAACTTCAGGTGCGGGTTGGCGGACGTGTAGGTGTCCCAGGTGGCGGGTCGGTCGGCGCCGTCCCGGCCGCTGGAGACCGACGTCGTCACGATCTCGGTGCCGAGGGTGGCGGAGGCCGGGTCGTCGAAGTCGTCCTTGATGTCGAAGGCGTAGGCGGAGTGCACGTCGCCGCTGAGCACCATCAGGTTCTCGACTCCGGCGGCCTTCGCCCCGTCGAGCACGCGGCGGCGCGAGGCGCTGTAGCCGTCCCAGGCGTCCATCGACGCCCGGGCGGGGCGGGTGAGGTCCATGTTCCGCCGGGAGAACAGGACTTGCTGCGGTACGACGTTCCACAGCGCCCGTGAGGAGCGCCAGCCGTCGAGCAGCCACCGCTCCTGCGTGGCGCCGGTCATGGTGCGCGCCGGATCGTCGGACTCGGGGCCGGGGACGTGCGCAGTGTCGCCGTAGGCCTGGTCGGAGCGGTACTGGCGGGTGTCGAGGACGTCGAACTGGGCGAGCCGGCCCCAGGTCAGGCGGCGGTACAGCCGCATGTCGGGTCCGGCCGGGCGCTGGGGGCGGCGCAGCGGCTGGTTCTCCCAGTAGGCGCGGTAGGCGGCGGCGCGGCGCAGCAGGAACTCCTCCGGCGGGACGCCGTTCTCGGGGGTGTCGTCGGCGTAGTTGTTCTCGGTCTCGTGGTCGTCCCAGGTGACGACGAAGGGGTGGGCGGCGTGGGCGGCGCTCAGGTCCGGGTCGGACTTGTAGAGGGCGTAGCGCAGCCGGTAGTCCTCCAGCGTCAGCGTCTCGCGGGCGAACAGGCCGGGCAGGGTGCGGTCGGTGTACTTGCGCTGCCCGCCGGCCGCGTCGACGGCGTACTCGTAGAGGTAGTCGCCGAGATGGAGGACGAGGTCGACGTCGTCGGCGGCGAGATGGGCGTACGGGGTGTAGTAGCCGTCGTGGTAGGCCTGGCAGGAGACGGCGGCCAGGGTGAGGGACGGGACGCGGCTGCCGGGCGCGGGGGCGGTGCGGGTGCGGCCGGCCGGGCTCACCCAGCGGCCCGTGCGGAAGCGGTAGTGGTAGACGCGGCCGGGTTGGAGGTGGTCCACCTCGACGTGGACGGTGTGGTGGAACTCGGGGTGGGCGGTGGCGGTGCCGCGCCGGACGATGCGGCGGAAGCGCTCGTCGTGGGCCAGTTCCCAGTGCACGGTGACGCGTTCGGCGGGCAGGCCGCTGTCGGCCTGGAAGGGGACGGGCGCGAGGCGGGTCCACAGGATCACGGAGCCGGGCTGCGGGTCGCCGGAGGCGACGCCCAGTGTGAAGGGGTCGTCGGTGATGCGTGCGGCGTCGAGTTCGGCGGCGGCCGCGACTCCGGGCGCGGGCAGGCCGGTCGCGAAGGCCAGCGCGGCGGCGGCGCCGGTGGTGGTGAGGAAGCGACGGCGGTTGATGTGGCGGGCGGCGGCGCGGAGTTCGGGGGCGTGGTGCGACGGGTGTGCTGCGGGTGTCATCCGGTCCTCCCCTGGCGAATGGCTGCAAGGGGCATTGCAGTGGCCGGGGACGACTCCTGGTTGACGCGTACACGGCACCCACATGGCGGGCAGGGAAGTTCCGGGTGACGGGCCCTGCCGTACGCTGCGGGCCCATGAACGCCAAGGAAAATGCAGTCGCGGTGGTGACGGGTGCGGGCTCGGGCATCGGCCGGGCGGTCGCGGTGGAACTGCTGCGCGCCGGCTGGTCGGTGGCACTGGCGGGCCGGCGCGCACAGACGCTGGAGGAGACGGCGGCCCTGGTTCCCGAGGGAGCGGCGCTGACGGTGCGGACGGACGTCTCACGCCCCGAGGACGTCACCGCCCTGTTCGACACCACGGCCGGGCGGTTCGGCCGGGTGGACCTGCTGTTCAACAACGCCGGCACGTTCGGGCCCGGCGGCGTGCCCGTCGAGGAGCTGCCCTACGACGCGTGGCGGCACGTGGTGGACACCAACCTCAACGGGGCGTTCCTGTGCGCGCAGGCGGCGTTCCGGCGGATGAAGGAGCAGGACCCGCAGGGCGGCCGGATCATCAACAACGGCTCGATCTCCGCGCACACCCCTCGTCCGCACTCGGTGGCCTACACGGCGACCAAGCACGCCCTGACGGGCCTGACGAAGTCCCTCTCCCTGGACGGCCGTCCGTACGGGATCGCGGTCGGGCAGATCGACATCGGCAACGCGGCGACCGACATGACGGCCGGCATGCAGGCGGGAGTGCTCCAGGCAAACGGGGAAGTAGCCCCGGAACCGGTGATGGACGTGGCGGACGTGGCGCGCACGGTGCGGCACATGGCGGAACTGCCGCTGGGGGCGAACGTGCAGTTCGCGACGGTGCTGGCGACGACGATGCCGTTCGTCGGACGCGGCTGAGGACGGACGCGGAAAGTCCACGCGTCAACGTGCACATCCGGAATATGAACGTCCGAACTATTGCGGCCGGTCGGGCGCTTATGCTCAACTCTCCTACACCAAAGCTTCACACTTGGAGCAGAGGGCTTCCATGGGCCACATCCAGGGGGGAGGCGGCAGTCGTTCCACGGCACCGGGTGGGGGTGGACCCCGCGTGGGATCGCGGAGTACGCACCGGTACGCGTGGAACGACTGCCGCCCAAGGCCTGAGGGGCGCAGGCCTTGCGGAAGGGGACGTCAGGCCTGGCCGGTCTCGAAGCGGGAGATGCGGCCGTCGTCGTCCACGGTGAAGCTCCAGCGGGTGCGCATCTCGCCCCACGTGTCGTTGCTGTAGCGGGCGACGAGCGAACGGCCGCCGTTGGACTCGTTGTCGACCTCCATGTGGCCGCGCGAGGAGAAGATCTCCCGGTCGACCCACTCGGTGAGGTCCCGGTCCGTGCCGTCGTCGGCCATGGTGGCGCCGGGCGCGAGGAGCGCCATGAAGGCGTCGCGGTCGTGGTTGTTCACGGCCGCCACGAAGGCCCGGACGGCCGGGTCGCTGAGCCGCGTGGTCTGGATCGTCATACGAGCAGCGTGGTCCCGCGGGCCGGGCCTCGCCACCCGTACCACCCGAACGGCGCTCCCGGCGCCGCCGCCGGATGTCCGCTGCATCCGCAGGTGCCACGGTGGAGGAGCGCCTCCGCACGAGGCCCCACTTGTTCCTGCTGTCCGCTCCGGGAGACGACGTGACGCGCTACGACCGACGTGATCTGGGACTGCTGCTCCTGCGACTGGGGACGGGCGGTGTCCTGGCGGCCCACGGCGCGCAGAAGCTGTTCGGCTGGTTCGGCGGCCACGGCATCGAGGGGACCGGCCAGTTCATGGAGTCCATCGGCTACGTCCCCGGCAAGGCGAGCGCGACGGCGGCGGGCCTGGCCGAGACGGGCGGCGGCACGCTGCTGGCGCTGGGCCTGGCGACCCCCGCGGCCGGGGCGGCGGCGGCCGGCGCGATGGCGGGCGCGGCGGCGGTCCACACCCCGAACGGCTTCTTCAACCAGGAGGGCGGCTACGAGTACGCGGCGACGCTTGCCCTCACGGCGGCGGGCCTGGCCGTCACCGGCCCGGGCCGCCTCTCCCTGGACCACGTCCTCGGCCACGCGGTGAACCGCGGCTGGATGATCCCGGCGGCCTTCGCGGCGACGGCGGCGGGCACGGTGCTGGTGATCGGCGCGCGGGCGAGGCGCCTGAGGAAGGCGAAGGAGGGCGAGCAGGACCCGCTCTTCGAGGAGGAGTACCTGGAGTAGCGGGCCCCCGGGGGTTGTCAGACCCTCGTGGCAGGCTGCCGCCCATGACGGATCACACGCCGCCCGCGCCCGACCTGTGGGACACGATCGACACCTTGTCGGAGTGGCTCGACACCAACCGCCCGGTCGAGGGCCGCGAGGGCCTGCTCCTGCGCATCCTGAAACTCTCCGAGGAGGTCGGCGAGGTCGCGCAGGCGGTGATCGGGGTGACGGGCCAGAACCCCCGCAAGGGTGTCACGCACACGTGGGAGGACGTGCAGGCGGAGCTGTGCGACGTCGTCGTGACGGCACTGCTGGCACTGCGGACGCTGACGCCGGAGGCGCGGGAGGTGTTCGGGGGGCATGTGGCGCGGGTGCGGGAGAGGTCGCTGGTGTCGACCCGGCCGTGACGGCACCGGCGATCCGCTGAGAGCGGCAGACGAGTCGGGCTGTACGCCGGGTTCTGTTCCCCGGGTTCCTCGCGGAGCCCGGGGCGACGGCCATCCATCTAGGGCCGGCGTTGCCGCCGGCCTCGTGCGGTCTACCCGCGGACTCGGGCGGGCAGCCCTCGAACGTCCGCGCAGAGACACCGAGGTGTCTCCTCTTGACCTTGCTCCGGGTGGGGTTTACCTAGCTGCCTGAGTCACCTCAGGCACTGGTGGTCTCTTACACCACCGTTTCACCCTTACCGAGGACCGAGATCCCCGGCGGTCTGCTTTCTGTGGCACTGTCCCGCGGGTCACCCCGGGTGGCCGTTAGCCACCACCCTGCCCTGTGGAGCCCGGACGTTCCTCGGGAAGCCCCCTCACGGGGACTCCACGCGGCCGTCCGCCCGGCTCGTCTGCCGTGTCGACCATGGTACCCGGGGTGCGTCCCGCTTCGGTGCCGCGGCCGTGGCCAGGACCGAACCCGCCAGGATCAGCGTGAAGGCGACGCCGATGCCCAGGGTCAGCTCCTCGCCCAGCAGGAGCGCGCCCGCGGCCACCGCCACCGCCGGGTTGACGTACGTGATCACCCCGGCCCGGGTCGGGCCGATCTCCTTGATCAGCTCCAGGAACGCCACGAACGCCACCGCCGTGCAGACGACACCCAGCCCGGCCAGCGCCGCCAGGACCTCGCCGGAGGGCATGGCGTCGGGGCGGGTGAGGAAGGCGGCCGGGGCGTAGACGGCGGCCGCCAGCGCCAGGCAGGGCGTGATCAGTTGCAGCGTCGGCACGTCCTTGAGGTGCCGGGCGGCGATCAGCGGGGCGGTGGCGTAGCCGACGACCGTCACCAGCACCTCGGCCAGGGAGCGGGCGTCTCCGCCGGTGAGGTGCGGCAGGGTGAGGACGGTGACGCCCGCGAGACCGAGGGCCAGCCCCGCGACACGGCGGGCCCCCACCCGCTCCCCCGCGCCGAAGAAGCGGGCGAGGAGGATCGCGACGATCGGCACGCCCGCGATGAGGAGCCCCGCGGTGGAGCTGGACAAGTGGCGTTCGGCGTCGGTCAGGGTCCACCAGGGGCCGATGATCTCGATGACGGCGAAGGCCAGCATCGGCTTCCAGTGCGTCCGGACGGTCCGGCCGAGTCCGCCCTGGCGCAGCGCGAACGGGAGCAGCAGCGCGGCGCCGAGCGCACACCGCGCGAACACCACCACGGACGGCGACAGGTCGTCCACCGCCACCTTGATCATCAGATAGGGAATGCCCCAGACCACTCCCATCAGGGAGAACAGGAACCAGCCGCGTGCAGTCATGCGGTGATTCTCGGCCGCGTCACCGGACCGCGTCTTGAACGCTGTTGCGGTACGCCGCCGGGGTCACGCCCAGCACCCGGCGGAACCAGCGGGTGAGGTGCGCCTGGTCGGCGAAGCCCACGAGCGCGGCGGCCTCGGCCGGGCGCAGGCCGGCCTCCAGCAGGCCCCGGGCCCGAGCCACGCGGTGCTGCGCGAGCCAGGCGTACGGCGGGACGCCCACGGTCGTGCGGAAGGCGCGCAGGAGCTGGTAACGGGACAGGCCCAGGTCGGCGGCGAGGGCGGCCAGGGACGGCGGGTCCAGCAGCTCGTCGGCGAGGCGGTCGCGGACGGTCCGGGCGAGGGCGGCGGCCCCGGGCACGGTGTCGTCCGCCGCGCGGGCGGTGGAGTGGCGGCGGGCCAGGGCGGTGAGCAGCCAGGGCAGGCGGGACTCGGCTTCCAGGGGGTCGGGGCAGGCGCTGATGTCGGTGTGCGCCGCGCGCAGGGCGGCGGCCAGTTCCGGGTCGTGCAGGACGGGGTCGCGGAAGTGCGGCAGCCCGCCGAGCGTGCCGTCGCGGAGCAGGGAGGTCCCGGCGTAGAGGGCCTGGTAGGCGTAGCCGTCGCACGCGGCAGGGCCGCCGGTGTGCATCTCGCCCGGCTCCAGCACGACGATCGAGCCGGGGTAGGAGTGGATGTGCCCGCCGCGATAGGCGATGATCTCGGACCCGCCGACGGTGACGCCGATCGTGAACTCGTCGTGGGCGTGGGGCGCGTAGACGTGCCGGTCGAAGCAGGCGGTGAGCAGATCGAGCGCCGGCCCGCCCCGCCCCAGCCGCGCCCTGGTCCAGCTGGCATGCTCCCGCGGTGTCCCCATGTCGTACCCCCCGCCTCCAGGGGATCAGAGGAGGTCGGCGGTGTCCAGGTCGAAGGCGAAGGGGTCGGGCAGGGTGACGGTCTTGCCGAAGGGGCGGGCGCAGTGCTCGCGGTAGTCGTCGTCCTTGGGTTCGCTGAACACGGTGACCTGCGCGGTGTCGCGGTCGACGAGCAGGTAGAGCGGGATGCCCGCGCGGGCGTAGCAGCGGCGCTTGGTCTCGCGGTCGGCCTGCGGTTTGGTGGAGGTCACCTCCAGGACCAGGGCGAGGCCGTCGCAGGGCATCCATGAGCCGGACCCGCCGAACAGGTCGCGGTCGAGGGGAGCGAAGGTGGCGTCCGGTACCAGGTGGTTCTTCGGGCAGGCACCCCCGCTTGTGAGCTTCAGCCCCTTGTTGCCGGAGAAGTCCATGTCGGTCCGCGAGTGCCTGATCACCTGCCTCACGATCCGGCTGATGCACTTCTCGTGATCCCCGTCCGGCGGCGGCGTCACAACGATCTCCCCCTCGATCAGTTCGGCCCGGAAACCCTCCGGTGTGTCCAGGGCGAGAAAGCCCTCCAGCAGGACGTCTTCCTGCGAGAGCGGCTCGTGGGCCATGGCAGTCATGTCACGCCCCTCCTTCTGTCGCTCGCCAGACTGGGACATCGCCGAACCACCCGCCCGTGAGATCGGGAACCGTTCCCTCGATCGTGGCACACGCCCGCCGTCCCCGTCAGAAGGCCGGGGACCCGCTGCTTGACCTTGCCGTGGCGTCAGCGTTTTCACTGGTGGCATGCGGATCGGAGAACTCGCCCGGGTCGTCGGCGTCACCACGCGGGCCGTGCGGCACTACCACCATCTCGGGCTGCTGCCCGAGCCCGAGCGGCGGGCCAACGGGTACCGGGAGTACACCCTGCGGCACGCCGTCGTGCTGGCGCGGATCCGGCGGCTGACGGAGCTGGGGCTGGGGCTCGCCGAGGTGCGGGACGTACTGGCCGACGAGGAGGGCAAGGACCTCGTCGAGGTGCTCACCGAGCTGGACGAGGACCTGGCGCGGCAGGAGGAGGAGATCCGCGGGCGGCGGGCGCGGCTGAGGGCGCTGCTGGAGGCGGAGGACGGGCTGCCCGCCGAGGGGCCGGTCTCACCGGAGCTGGCGGCGCTGTTCGCCGGGACGGCGCATCTGTCCGAGCACTCGCCGATGGCCGCCAAGGACCGCGAGATCATCGCGTTCCTGGAGACCGCCATGCCGGCCGGGGACCGGGAGCGGATGGTCGCGTCGATCGGGGAGGCCTTCGGCGCGCCGGGGGCGGTGCAGCGGGTGGCGGCCGCGTACGCGCTGCTCGACGCGCTCGCCGGTGTCGAGCCGGACGACCCGCGGGTCGAGGAGGCGGCCCGAGCGCTGGCCGGCTGCATCCCGCCCGGCCTGTTCCCGCAGGCCGGGGAGGTCGACGAGAACGACGGCGTGGTGCGCGCGCTCTACGCCGACCTCGCCCCGGCGCAGGCGGAGGCCGTCCGCCGCACCATGCGGCTGCTCGGCGAGGAGCTGCGGTGAGGACCGTGCGGCGGCTGGCCGGGCACGAGCTGCGGTTGCTGTGGAGCCTGGTGCTGTGGGCGGCCCGGCGCAGGCAGGGCGCGGCCGGCGGGCAGAGCTTCGGGTACGCGGGCGGGCAGGGCGCCATGATGGCCGGGTTCGCTTTCGTGTGCCTGGTCGAGACGGTGGCGATGTCCGTGCTGCTGGAGGACTTGGCCGACCGTGCACGCGGTGGTCCTCCTCCTGGACGTGTACACGATCGTGCTGGTCGTCGCCCTGCACGCCTCGTCCGTGGTGCGCCCGCACGTGCTGGACACCGGCGCCGGCGCGCTGCGGATCCGGCGGTACGTCCATGTCGACCTGGAGGTGCCGCTGGAGCGGATCGCCTCGGTACGGCGGGAGCTGCGGATGACGCACGAGCGGGCCGAGGGCGAGCTCGACGTGGAGGTCGGCGCGCAGACCACCGTCACACTCGAACTGACCGAGCCGGTCACCCACGTCACCTTCCTGGGCCGCCGCCGCGAGGTGCGGGTCGTCCGCTTCCACGCCGACGACGCCGGCGGCCTGGTCCGCGCCCTCGGGCGGGCCCGGGTCTGACGCCCCCGTACGCTGGCGGCGGAGTTCGATCGAAGGAGTACCCGTGCTCGTCCTGCTGCCGCCGTCCGAGGGGAAGGCCGCGTCCGGCCGCGGTGCCCCGCTGAAGCCCGAGTCGCTGTCCCTGCCGGGGCTGGCCGGCGCCCGCGAGGCCGTGCTCACCGAGCTGGTCGAGCTGTGCTCCGGTGACGAGGAGAAGGCGCGCGAGGTGCTGGGGCTGAGCGAGGGCCTGCGGGGCGAGGTCGCCAAGAACGCCGCGCTGCGCACCGCCGGGACCCGGCCGGCCGGGGAGATCTACACCGGCGTGCTGTACGACGCCCTCGGCCTGGCCACCCTCGACACGGCGGCCAAGCGCCGCGCGTCGCGGTCGCTGCTGGTGTTCTCGGGGTTGTGGGGGGCGGTGCGGGTGACGGACCGGATCCCGTCCTACCGCTGCTCGATGGGCGTGAAGCTGCCGGGTCTGGGCGCGCTGGGCGCGCACTGGCGTGCGCCGATGGCGTCGGTGCTGCCGGAGGCGGCCGGGCAGGGGCTGGTGCTGGACCTGCGGTCCGCCGCGTACGCCGCCGCCTGGAAGCCCAAGGGCGAGGTCGCCGGGCGGACCGCGTCGGTGCGGGTGCTGCACGCGCCGACCCGCAGGGTCGTCAGCCACTTCAACAAGGCGACGAAGGGGCGGATCGTACGGAGTCTGCTGACCTCGGGGGCGGCGCCGGAGTCGCCCGCCGCGCTGGTCGAGGCGCTGCGGGACCTCGGGTACGTCGTGGAGGCGGAGGCGCCCGCGAAGGCGGGGCAGCCGTGGTCCCTGGACGTGCTGGTGGACGAGGTGCATTAGGACCGGCGAGGTGCACCAGGACCGGCGAGCCACCCGAGCACCACTGTTGCGCAGTGCGCAACGACCTTTGCGCACTGCGCATCGCCGACGGCAGGATGAAGTCATGGTCTCCTCCTCCCCTCCGCCTGCCTCCGTGCTGGATCTCGCGCCCGTCCTTCCCGTCGTGGTCGTCGAGGACGTCGGTGACGCCGTGCCGCTGGCGCGGGCTCTGGTCGCAGGTGGGCTGCCGGCGATCGAGGTGACCCTGCGCACGCCCGTGGCGCTGGACGCGATCCGGGAGATCGCCCGGGAGGTGCCGGAGGCGGTGGTCGGCGCGGGGACGGTGATCGGCCCCGGCCAGGTGGCCGACGCCGTGGCCGCGGGGGCGCGGTTCCTGGTGAGCCCGGGCTGGACGGACCTGCTGCTGGACGCGATGCGGGACTCCGGGGTGCCGTTCCTGCCGGGGGTGTCGACCACGTCCGAGGTGGTGGCGCTGCTGGAGCGCGGGGTGCGGGAGATGAAGTTCTTCCCGGCCGAGGCCGCGGGCGGTACGGCGTATCTGCGGTCGCTGGCGGGGCCGTTGCCGCAGGCGCGGTTCTGCCCGACGGGCGGGATCGGCCCGGACCGCGCCCCGGACTATCTGGCCCTGCCCAACGTGGGCTGCGTGGGCGGCAGCTGGATGCTGCCGGCGGACGCGGTCGCCTCCCGCGACTGGGGGCGCGTCGAGGCGCTGGCCCGGGCGGCGGCGGGGCTCAGCGCAGGTACGACGTGTCGTTGAGGAGGCGGACGCTGGCGTTGCCGTCGGCGTAGTGGGCGACGACCGACAGGGACGCGGCGGACAGTTCCATGCGGAAGAGGGACTCCGGCGGGGCACCGAGGGCCAGGCGCACCAGTGTCTTGATCGGGGTCACGTGCGTGACGAGCAGGACCGTGCGGCCCGCGTGGGCCGCCAGCAGCTTGTCGCGGGTGGCGGCCAGCCGGGTGGCCGTCTCGGCGAAGCTCTCGCCGCCGCCGGTGGGCCGGGCGTCCGGGGAGGCCAGCCAGGCGTTCAGGTCGTCGGGGTGGCGCTCGCGCACCTCGGCGAAGGTCAACCCCTCCCAGGCGCCGAAGTCGGTCTCGCGCAGGCCGTCCTCGATCTGTACGTCGAGGCCGAGGCGGGCGGCGACGATCCCGGCGGTCTCGCGCGTGCGGGCCAGGGGCGAGGACACGACGGCCTGGATCGTGCCGCGCCGGGCCAGCATCGCGGCGGCCCGCTCGGCCTGCTCCCGGCCCACGTCGGACAGCGAGGGGTCGCTCCCGCCGCTGCCGGAGAACCGCTTCTGCGGGGTCAGCGGGGTCTCGCCGTGCCGGAGCATGACGAATGTGGCCGGGGCGCCCATGTCGGCGGGAGCCCACCCCGGACTCGCCACGGCCTGAGCGGCCCGGGCAGCGGTAGCGCCCTTGGCACCGACGCCCTCCTCGGCCTCACCGGCCGGGACATCGGCACCGGCACCGCTCTTGCCATCGGCACCGCCGCCGTCCTCGACCTGACCGGCCCGGTCATCGGTGTCCGTAACACCGGCCCGGTCGTCGGTCTCCGCAGCACCGGCCCGGTCGTCGGTCTCCGCGGCACCGGCCCGGTCGTCGGCCTCGGCAGCACCGGCCCGGTCGTGAACCTCGGCAGCACCGGCTCCAACGGGGGCGCCTTCGGCGGTCCCGGCTGCGGTCCCGGTGTTCGAGGCTCCGGTCCTCGCGGCCCCGCCGCCTGCGACGGCCCGCGCGGCGTCCACATCGGTGTCGGCCGCCGCAGGGGCGACTCCACGCGGCGACGGCTCCGCGTCCGCCGCACCCGTCGAGGCACCCTTGTCCGACGACCCGGCGGCGCGTCCCGCGGCCAGGGCATCGCGCACCCGGGCCGCGCCCGCGACCGCGTCGCCGGGCGGCTGCTGCGGTGCCACCGCTCGGGGTGCCGCGTCCAGTTCGGCCGTCGACGCCGACTCCGACCACTGCTGCCCCTTGGCACCCGCGTCCATCGCCTCGTTGGCCAGGCGGTCCGCGTGCTTGTTGCGCTCCCGCGGGATCCACTCGTAGCTGACGCTGCCGGGCGGGAAGACGCGGGCGGCCTGCGCCGCCAGGGGCTTCATGTCGGGGTGCTTGATCTTCCAGCGGCCCGACATCTGCTCGACGACGAGCTTGGAGTCCATCCGGACGTGGACCGTCGCGGCCGGGTCCAGTTCGCGGGCGGCGCGCAGGCCGGCGAGGAGTCCTCGGTACTCGGCGACGTTGTTCGTGGCGACGCCGATGTACTCGGCGGTCTCCCGCAGGGTCTCCCCCGTCGCCGCGTCGCTGACGACGGCACCGTAGCCGGCGGGCCCCGGGTTGCCCCGCGACCCGCCGTCGGCCTCGACGATGAACTCCCGCACCGGTACCGCTCCCTCGGCCTAGAGGCCGGACTCGGCCGTGCGCACCAGGATGCGGCGGCAGTTCTCGCAGCGGACGACCGTGTCGGGCGCCGCCCGCCGGATCTCGTTCAGCTCGGTGATGGCCAGCTCCTGCCGGCAGCCCTGGCAGGAGCGCGCGTACAGCTTCGCCGCGCCGATGCCGCCCTGCTGCTCGCGGAGCTTGTCGTACAGCTTGAGCAGGTCCGCCGGGACGGAACCGGCGACCACCTCGCGCTCCTTGGTGACCTGGGCGACCTCGGCGTCGATCTGCTCGACCGCGGCGTCGCGGCGCGCGGTCGCGTCGTCGACCTTCGCCTGGACGGCCGACACGCGCTCGGTCAGCTCGGCCACCCGCTCCTGCGCGGACTCCCGGCGCTCCATGACCTCCAGCACCACGTCCTCCAGATCGCCCTGCCGCTTGGCGAGGGAGGCGATCTCGCGCTGGAGGTTCTCCAGGTCCTTGGGCGAGGTGACGGCACCGGAGTCCAGGCGCTGCTGGTCGCGGGTGGCGCGCTGGCGCACCTGGTCCACGTCCTGCTCGGCCTTGGTCTGCTCGCGGGCGGTGTCGCTCTCCTCGGTCTGCGCGGCGACGAGCAGGTCGCGCAGCTGCGTGTGGTCCTTGGTCAGCGACTCGATCTCGGCGTGCTCGGGCAGCGACCTCCGCTTGTGCGCGAGCTGCTGGAGGCGGACGTCGAGGTCCTGGACGTCGAGGAGTCGGATCTGGTCGGCGGGCGCGGCGTTCAGTTCGGGGCTCCAGGGGATTCAGAGGTGGTCGAGGCCGCGTGGGCGGTCCAGGGGTCGGTGACCGTCTTCGAGACGTGGACGCGCAGGTCCCATCCGTGCCGGTCGGAGATCTCGTCGAGCTGGCTCGCGGCCAGCTCGCACCAGGGCCACTCGGTGGCCCAGTGCGCCGCGTCGAGCAGCGCGAGGGGACTGTGGGCGCGGGCCTCCGACACCGGATGGTGGCGCAGGTCCGCGGTGAGGAAGGCGTCGACACCGGCCGCGCGGACCTGGTCGAAGAGGCTGTCGCCGGAGCCGCCGCTGACGGCGACCGTGCGCACGGGCGCACCGGGGTCGCCGGCGACGCGGATGCCCTGCGCGGTGGCGGGCAGCCGCTCGGCGGCGAGGGCGGCGAACTGCCGGACGGTCAGCGGGTGGTCCAGGGCGCAGACGCGGCCCAGGCCCCGGCGGCCGGCGGGATCCGCCGGGTCCGGTACGAGCGGCCCGGTGACCCGCAGACCGAGGGCGCCCGCGAGGGCGTCGGAGACACCCGGGTCGGCGGTGTCGGCGTTGGTGTGGGCGACGTGCAGCGCGATGTCGTTCTTGATGAGGGTGTGCACGACGCGGCCCTTGAAGTGCGTGGCCGCCACGGTCGTCGTGCCGCGCAGGTAGAGCGGGTGGTGGGTGACGAGCAGGTCGGCGCCCAGTTTCACCGCCTCGTCGACGGTCTCCTGGACCGGGTCGACGGCGAACAGGACGCGCGTGACCTCCTGCTCGGGGTCGCCCATGACGGTGCCGACCGCGTCCCAGGACTCGGCCCGCTCGGCGGGCCACAGGGTCTCCAGCGCGGCGATGACTTCAGACAGACGGGGCACGGGAGCAAGGCTACCCGCCTGATCTGTGGCGTTGCACCGCCCTGGGCGAGGGGCGTCCCGCGGCGCGACGCGCAGCACAGGTGTCCCGCTCTCCTCAGGCGAATCGTTCCTGGAACACCCTTATGTGTGAAGTCGGGGTCCGAGGAATTCCCCGCCCGTGCGTGCGAAAACTACGTTCGTCACTGGAGGTGACCGAACGATGACGGCCTGTGCGATCGAGCCTTCGGCGGGACGCGAGGACCGGGACCGGGAAGGGGACCGGGAAAGGGGACGGGACGGGGACCGGAGCGGGTACCGGGACGGTCCCGCGCCGGCAGGCTGCACCCTCACCGCGGACGGCGCCTACGCCGCCCGTCTGGCGTCGGCCGGCGACTCCTGGTTCCCCGAGCGCTGGACCTTGGACGGCCCCGAGCCCTATGCGGTCCCACTGCCCCGCAATCAGCCGGAGGAGCCGGGCACCGAGGTGCAGCCGATGGGCGACGGGCGGGTGCTGATCCACCGGCTGGTGGCGGGGCGGCACGCCTTCTCCCTGCTCTATCCGACCGGGCCCGGCACGGGTGAGCTACCCCTGGGCGCGGTCGAGTGCCGCGACAGCACCGCCCGGCTGCGGCTGCTGCCGCCCGCCCCGGGCGGGGAGCGGGCGTACGCACTGGCCGTCGGGCAGCGGTCCACCTCGGTCTGGCTGGTGGCCGGCGGGGCGTTCGGGCCCGAGCGGCTGGCGGAGCTTCCCGGCCGCTGCTCGGGCGGGGTGTGGCTGGACCGCGCGGGGCGGCTGCTGGCCCTGGACCGGGAGACCGGGGGGCGCACCAAGGCGGTCGTGGTGGACCTGGAGTGCGGGGGCGAGGTGTCGCCGCTGCTGCAGATCGCCGCCGACAGCGACGACCGGGTCCTGCTCGCCGACCACGACAGCGGTCTGCTGATCGTCCGCTCCGACGCGCCCTCTCCCGGGCAGGAGCGGTTGGGCTGGGGGGTGCTGGGCAGCACGCTGCCGGTGCGGTTCCCCGAGTGCCTGCGGCTGCGGGACTGCTGGGTGACGCCGTTCGCCATCCAGCCGGGGCAGGTGCTGACACCGGAGAGCTGCGCGGTGGCCCTGCGGGTGGACGGGCCGGCGGGCAGCTGGGTCGGGGTGTGGCGTCCGGCGGAACGGCGGGTGCACCATCTCCCGGCGCCGCGGGGGTGGTTGGCGGGCACGGGACTGTGGACGGCGGACGGCGTGCTGCGGCTGCCGTACGCGACGGAGGCCGTGCCGTGCGGGGTGGCGCAGGTGAGTCCGCCACCGGCCGCAGCGGCGGGACCGGCGGGACCGGCGGCACCGGGGCGCGTTCCGGTGCCGGACGCGGAACCGAACACGGCGCCTGACGCGGTGCCGGACGTGCCGGGCGCGCAGCTCCCCGAGTCCTTCCCGGACGTTCCGGGGGCGTGCTCGCCACCCCCGTCCGACCGGGCTCCGGCGCCCGCCGCCGCGCGCCCGGTTCCGCTCGGGCAGGCGCCGTTGGGACGCCTTGTAACGAACTAGTGCCGGTCGGCGTGGCCGCCTGGAAACGGGGTGCGGTGGGCCGGTTACACTCGCCCGGCTGTAAAGAAGATGATGTTGACGGGGTGAATTCCAGCCGATGAACGACGCCAGCACGAACCAGCGCATGGCCGACGTCCAGGAGACCTCCGCCGGTCACGGCCGGCACCGTGGCGAGGTGTCCACGCAGGACAGTGAGAGGGCTCCGCGCGGCCGTCACCGCAAACCGGTGGCGGAGAGCGAGCCGGCCGGGACGGCGGCCTGACGAACCGTCGGCCACCACACGGCGCAACGGCCCTTCCCGGCGTACGACATACGCCGGGGAGGGCCGTCGTCGTGTCGCTCCGCCGGCCTTCCGCCTCTCGCTCCGCCGGCCTTCCGCCCCACCGGGCCGCGGCCCGGTGGGGCGGCGCCTGCGTGTACGTTGGCCGGGGGGCCGCGCTCCCTGCCGAGGGAGCCGCCGAGGGGCCGCACGGCCCGGGCCGAGCAGGCGAAACGACGACCAGGGGAACAAGGGGCACATGGCACGCGTCGCCGTCATCACCGCGCCGAACATCGGGTACCGCAACACGGGCATGCTGACCGTGGACTTGGCGTTCGAGTCCCTGCGGCGACGGGTGGGCGGCGCGTTCGACGCCACCTGGTACACGCTGCACACCCCGGACACCGTGCCGCTGCGCGACTGCGCGCGCGGGACGCGGATGCCGTTCGACTTCCTTCCGCTGGCCGAGCACCTGGACGACCTCGGCGACCACGACGCGGTCGTCTTCTGGGGCGACTTCCTCCACACGCGCCACTACCTGGCGCAGGACGCGACGAACCGCCTGACGGACTTCGGGATCGCCGCGGACCGGGACGCGGCCCGCGCCCTGCTCAACCGGACGCTGCTGCTGGCGGACCGGCCGGACGCGCTCCTCGCCCGGACCCTCAGCTACGGCGGGACGATCCTGCACAACACCCAGTCCGACTACGAGGACAAGGAGTACGGCCCGCTGTTCACTCGCCTGGTGCGGCGCGCTCACCGGGTCTGGGTGCGCGACCCGCTCTCGGCGGCGAAGATCTCGCACCTGCGCGGCGACCGCGCCACCGACCACTTCGGTTCGGACGCGGCCCTGCTGAACCGTCCCGGCGACTTCGGCCTCCTGCCCGTCACGGACTGGTCGGGGTCGGTCCCGGACGGCGGTGCGATCGGCGTGTTCCTCGGCGCCCGCACACCGGTCCCCGACTGGCTGCCGGACACCTGCGGCGAGCTGTCCGACCGGCTGGGCGCCCCGCTGGAGTGGCTGCCCTGGTTCGACCGGGACGTCCCCGCCGCCCTCGCGCACATTCCGCGGCGCCCGGGCGAGCACACCGTCGGCGACCTCCTCGGGGTCCTTCCCCGCTACCGGCTCGTCATCACCGACACCTACCACCTGGCCGTCAACGCCTGGGCGGCCGGCACCCCGGCGGTGTGTGTCGGCGCCCCGGAGCCGACGCCCAAGACGCACGACGACTACCTGACGCTGAGCGACGTGAAGAAGCACGTCTTCCACCTGGCGTACGACGCGACGGACTTCTACCTGTCGACCCGGCAGGGGTACGGGGGCGACGCCGAGCGCATCGTCCGGCTGGTCGAGGGCGGCGGGGCCGCGGCGGTGGCGGCGCGCATCCGTGACCACGCGGAGTACTCGGCGACGTCGTTCCTGACCACCCTGACCTCACTGCTGGACGCGCCCCGCCCCGGCGCCGGCCTCTGACGGGCCCGCCCGCGGGGCGCCCCGGGTCAGTTCCGGTCCCGCCGGAACAGGGCCGTCCACAGGAAGGGCTCCCCGAAGTGCTCCGAGTCCTCCGGCTCGTCCCGCATGCGCCGCAGTTCCAGCTCGGTCAGGCCGGAGAAGACGTGCCGCAGGGACTCCGGCGTGTACGCGAGGCCGCCGAGCCGCCCGCCGCCCTCGCGGTAGAAGCCGGCGTCGGACACCTCCGAGCCCATGCCGCCCTCCCCGGCGGCGAAGCAGGTGAGCCCGAACAGGCCGCCCGGCGCCAGCAGCCGCTCCAGCAGGGCCAGGTGGCTGACCCGGCGGTGCGGCGCCAGGTGGTGGAAGCAGCCGGAGTCGTAGATCAGGTCGTACGGGCCGGTCAGTGCGGTGGCGGCGAGGGCGAAGGCGTCGCCGCAGTGGAACCGCACGCCGTCCGCCCCGGCCTCGCGCGCCCGCTCTAGGGCCCATGCGAGGGCCTGCGGTGACAGGTCGACCGCGTCGACCTCGAAGCCCTGCCCGGCGAGGTACAGGGCGTTGCGGCCCGGTCCGCAGCCCAGGTCGAGCGCGCGCCCCCGGCCGGTGCCGTACCGCTCCACGCAGCGCACGAGGTTCTCGTCGGGCTTCGCCACGAAGAACGGCACCGGCCGCGAACGGTCGGCGTAGAAGCCGTCCCACCAGTGCGCGCCCCGCTCCGACCAGCGGTCGGCCTCCGGCGCGAACAGCCCGTCCATAAGGGCGAGTACGTCGTCGGCGGTGCGTATGGTCCGGTCCATCCGGTCCCCCTTTCCCGAGCCGCCCACGCTAGGCGCGGAGGGGAGGAAAGGCCAGGTCAGCAGCTTTCTGACGCCACGTCAGGAAGCTGCTCCCCGGGCCTGCGGGGCACGCGCGGGCGCCCCCTCGGCACCCCGGTCCGGACCGGGGCCGAAACAGCGGTGGCGTGCCCGCGGCGGGCCCGCACGGGCCTGTTGCGGGGCACGCCACCGCCGCCGTTTCCACCCTGGCGCCGAAGGGCCTCACCCGGTCCGCGGCTCCCGCCCCGGCCGGGGCAGCCACACCCACATGAGCACCACTCCGGCCGCCAGCACCGCCGCGCCGACCCGGAACGCCAGGGCGTAGCCCTCGGTCAGCGCCTGCGGGGTCGTGCTGCCGCCCGAGCGGGCGGCCGCCAGGGTCGACAGGACGGCCAGACCGAGCGAACCGCCCATGGTGCGGGAGGTGTTGACGAGGCCGGAGACCAGTCCGGCCTCCTCGGGCGCCGCCCCGGACGTGGCCAGGGAGGCCAACGGGGTGCCGGCCAGGCCCGCGCCGAGCATCATCAGGACACCGGGGACGAGGATCCCGGTGACGTAGGGGCTGCCGGGGGTCAGGGTGGACTGCCAGGCGAAGCCCGCCACCGCGATCAGCGTGCCGAGCACCGCCACCGGGCGCGGTCCGGCCGTGCGCATCAACCGCGGTGCGACCTTGGAGCCGAGGACGACGGCCAGCGAGCTGGGGACCAGCGCGAGCCCGGCCTCCAGCGGGCCGTACCCGAGCACGTTCTGGGCGTAGAGGGTCATGAAGAACCACATGCAGAACATCGCCGAGCCGCTCAGGAACATCGCGGCGTTGGCGGAGGACACCGAGCGCAGGCGCAGCAGGCCGAGCGGCATCAGCGGGCTCGCGGTGCGCGCCTCGACGGCGAGGAACGCGGCCAGCAGGACCAGCCCCGCGAGCAGCGGGACCAGGGTGGCCGCGGCCGTCCAGCCCGCCGCCTCCGTCTGGGAGATGCCGTAGGCGAGGGTGCCGAGCCCGGCCGTGACGAGGAGGGCGCCGGGCAGGTCCAGGCGCCGCCCGTCCCCGGCCCGGCCCTCGACGAGGAACCAGGCGGCGGCGCCCAGCACCACCGCTCCCACGGGCACGTTGATCAGCAGAACCCACCGCCAGGACAGCGTCTCCACGAGCAGTCCGCCGACGAGGCCGCCCGCGGCCCCGCCGCCGGCGCCGACCGCCGTCCAGGTGCCTATCGCCTTGGCCCGCGCGGCCCCCTCCGGCACCGAGGCGGTGAGGATGGTCAGCGTCGCGGGCGCCAGCACCGCGGCGCCCAGTCCCTGCACGGCCCGCGCGAGCAGCAGGTGCCACTCCGCCTGCGCGAACCCCCCGGCCAGCGAGGCGAGGGTGAACAGACCGAGCCCGACGAGGAACATCCGCTTGCGGCCGTAGAGGTCACCGGCGCGGCCGCCGAGCAGCATGAAGCCCGCGAAGGCGATGGCGTAGGCGTTGACCACCCATTGCAGGCCCTGCTCGCTCAGCCCCAGGCCGGTCCGCATCGAGGGCAGCGCCACGTTGACCACGGACACGTCGAGCACGACGAGGAACTGCCCGGCGCAGGTCAGCGCCACCACGAGCCAGGTCGGCGGCGTACCGCGCGGGCGCGGGCGGGAGGGGCGGGGCGGGTGATCGGTGTCGGGGCGGGCGGATTCGAGCATGGGTGTCATGCTCTCAACCCGCTCGGGCCCCTTGCATCGGGATTTCGCCGGGCCGGGGTCTCGGTCCGGGGCCCTAGGTCCGCCGACCGCCGAGCCCCAAGGGAAGGTCAAGAATTCGTTAGAGTGCCAAAGCAACGGAATAGTTGCCCGGACGAACGAGGTTCGCACTCCATGCAACCGCTCGACCCTTGTCCCTTGTGCAGTTCCCGGCCTGGAGGCCCTCCTCAATGACGCAGACGACGACAGACCGTCCCGCCGGCAGAGCGAGCGGGGCCGTGGTGCCGGTGCTCGCCTTCGCGGGCATCGTTGTCGCGGTGATGCAGACCCTGCTCGTCCCGGTGATCAAGGACCTGCCGCGTCTGCTGGACACCACTCCCGGCAACGCCACCTGGGTCCTGACCTCGACCCTGCTGTCGGGCGCGGTGGCGACCCCGATCATGGGCCGCCTCGGCGACCTCTACGGCAAGCGCCGCATGCTGATCCTCAGCCTCGCCGTGATGGTCGCCGGCGCCCTGCTCAGCGCGCTCACCAGCGATCTGCAGGCGATGATCGCCGGCCGCACGCTCCAGGGCTTCGCGATGGGCGCGATCCCGCTCGGCATCGGCCTGATGCGGGACATGCTGCCGCGCGAGCGGCTCGGCTCGGCGATGGCCCTGATGAGCTCCTCCATAGGCGTGGGCGGCGGCCTCGCCCTGCCCGCCGCCGCCCTGGTCGCCCAGCACAGCGACTGGCACGCGCTCTTCTACGGCGCCGCCGGCCTGGGCGTCCTCTCCATCGCCCTCACCCTGCTCGTCGTGCCGGAGTCCCCGATGCGCGCCGCGGGCTCCTTCGACCTGCCGGGCGCGCTCGGCCTGTCGGCCGGCCTGGTGCTGTTCCTGCTGCCGATCACCAAGGGCAGCGACTGGGGCTGGACCTCCGCCACGACCCTCGGCCTGTTCGCCGCGGCGGCGGTGGTGCTCGTGCTGTGGGGCGTGATGGAACTGCGCGTCAAGGCGCCGCTGGTGGACCTGCGCACCACCGCCCGCCCGGCCGTGCTCTTCACCAACCTCGCCTCGATCATGGTCGGCGTCTCCTTCTACGTCGTCTCCCTGGTCCTGCCCCAGCTGCTGCAGCTGCCGGAGTCCACCGGCTACGGCCTCGGCCAGTCGATGGTCGTCGCGGGCCTGCTGGTGGCGCCGCTGGGCCTGACGATGATGTTCACCGCTCCGGTGTACGCCCGGCTGTCCGCCGCGTACGGCCCCAAGGTCACCCTGATCCTCGGCCTGACGATCATCGCGGTCGGCTACGGCGCGGGGCTCGGCCTGATGAGCGCCGCCTGGCAGAGCCTGGTCATCTCGGTGCTGCTGGGCGCGGGCATCGGCCTGGCCTACTCCTCGCTGCCCGCGCTGATCGTGGGCGCGGTCCCGGCCTCGGAGACGGGCGCCGCGAACGGGCTGAACACGCTGATGCGCTCCATCGGCACGTCCGTCTCCAGCGCGGTGATCGGCATGGTGCTGGCGAACACCGCGGACACCGTCGGCGGTGTCGAGATCCCCACCATGCACGGCTTCCGGATCTCCTTCCTGATCGCCACGGCCGCGGTGGCCGTGGGTCTGGTCCTGGCCCTGTTCCTGCCGGGCAACCGGCCCTCGGGCAAGCCGCAGTTGCGGGCCAGCAGCGAGGAGGACGCCGGACTGGAGCGCGCCGAGCAGGCCCTGCGCGGCTTCCGCGGCCGGGTGCTCGCCGGCGACGGCTCCCCGGTGGCGCGCGCCAAGGTCACGCTGATCGACCACCGCGGCCGGCAGGCCGGCGCGACCCTGTCCGCCCAGGACGGCAGCTACGCGCTGGGCGTCCCCGCCCGCGGCTCCTACGTCGTCGCCGCCCGCGCCGCCGGCCACGGCCCGCACGCCTCGTCCGCGACCCACGCGGGCGACGACCGGCCGGTCGACCTCGACCTGTCCCTGCCGGGCGAGACGGTCTCCGCCTGACCGGCGCCTCCGTACCCCCTGTCGGCACGCGGCAGGGGGTACGGCACGATGGGCGGCCGGACCCGTCGTACGACCGAGAGGAACCCCATGCCCGCGGCCCCGAAGCCCGAGATCCTGGCCGCGTTCGAGGCGGCGAAGGGGTTCATGCCCGCCGGTGAGGGCCTGGCGCTGTACGCGGCGGCCGTGGAGGCCGGACGGCTGGGGCTGCCGCTGCTGGAGGTCGGCACGTACTGCGGCCGCTCGACGATCCTGCTCGCCGACGCGGCCCGGCAGGCCGGGGTCAGCGCCCTGACGGTGGACCACCACCGCGGCAGCGAGGAGCAGCAGCCCGGCTGGGAGTACCACGACCCGGAGACGGTCGACCCCGAGATCAGCCTGATGGACACGCTGCCCACGTTCCGCCGGACGCTGCACCGGGCGGGCCTGGAGGACCACGTGGTGGCGCTGGTGGGGCGCTCCCCGCAGATCGCCGCGTTCTGGCGGACGCCGCTGGGGTTCGTCTTCATCGACGGCGGTCACACCGACGAGCACGCCACCGCCGACTACGAGGGCTGGGCCCCGCACGTCGCCGAGGGCGGACTGCTCCTCATCCACGACGTGTTCCCCGAGCCGGAGGACGAGTTCACCGGCCAGGCGCCCTACCGCGTCTACCTGCGGGCGCTGGCCTCCGGCGCGTTCACCGAGGTCTCGGCGACGGACTCGCTGCGGGTCCTGCGGCGTACCGGCCCGGGCGTGTGAGGGAACGGCTGGGCGGGTGAATCGCCCCCGGTGGGGGCCCGCCCGGTCGGCCCACGGGCGGCGTGGCGCGTCGGCGCCGGGCCGCCGCTGCCCAAGGATCCGGGCGCGTGGCCCACACCTTCGAAGAGCTCGTGGAGAAGCAGCGCACGGCGGACGAGGCCTACGCCCGCGTGCGGCAGCTGCAGGACGCGTACGGTCCGCCCACCCAGACCAAGTGGAGCGAACAGCAGACCACCACCTGGGAGACGGCCTGGCGCGCCTGGCGGGACCTCGCCCGGGACGTGCAGGCGGCGGTGACCGCGTACGCCCGACAGGAGGACACCGCGCGCACGGAGATCGAGGCCCGGGTGAAGGAGGCGGTACGGCACGGGGAGGCGGACGCCGGCTCCGGCTAGCCGCCACCCGTCGGGCCCCCTTCCGCCCGCCCGCCCCGGCGCACGGCCGCTAGGGTGGAAGCGTGTCGTACGCAGGCCCGGAATTCGAACCGTCCCCGCCCCGCCGCCCCCGTCGCGGCCCCCTGACCGTGGCGCTCGCCGCGCTGGTGCCGGGGGCGTTGCTCGGCTGGCTGGTCTACGAGACGGTCGGCGGCTCCGGGGGTGGTGACGACCCGGGACGCGCGGACGTGCGGTCCTCCTCCCCCACCGTGTCGCGCGCGCCCTCCGACGACGCCAAGGAGCCGGGCGCCTCACCGTCCCCCTCGAAGTCCGCCACGGCGTCCGCCCCCGCCGCCTCCGGGCCGCTCAAGGGCAAGGTCGTCGTCATCGACCCGGGCCACAACCCGGACAACTTCCGGCACGCCGCCGAGATCAACCGCCAGGTCGACATCGGCACCCACCGCAAGGAGTGCGACACCACCGGCACCTCCACCAACGCCGGGTACACCGAGGCCGAGTTCACCCTCGACGTGGCGCACCGGATGCGCACGCTGCTCCGGGAGCAGGGCGCCACGGTGAAGCTGACGCAGGACGGGGACCGGCCGTTCGGGCCGTGCGTGGACGAACGGGCCCGGATCGGCAACGAGGCGAAGGCCGACGCGGTGGTCTCGATCCACGCGGACGGCTCGGGTGCCGGCAACCGCGGCTTCCACGTGATCCTGCCCGGCTCGGTCCACGCGGGCGCGGCGGACACCCGGGCGATCGTGGGCCCTTCGCGTGATCTCGGCGAGCGGGTCGCGGGCCGCTTCGTGGCCGTCACCGGCACCGCGCCCTCCAACTACATCGGCGACGGCGGGGGTCTCGTCACGCGCAAGGACCTCGGCGGTCTCAATCTGTCAACGGTTCCCAAGGTGTTCATCGAGTGCGGCAACATGCGCGATAGCAAGGACGCGGCGCTGCTCACCAGTGGCGCCTGGCGGCAGAAGGCCGCGCGGGGGATCTCCGAAGGAATCGTGGGTTTCCTGCGCGGGTAGGCGCGGGCCGGAAGATCCCGGCGGACACGCCGACCGGGCGGGCGATAGGGTCCCTCTTACGATGAGGGGCCACCCCTGCGCTTCCCACCGGGGCCCGACGGCGGTCCGGTGACGGCGACGCCTCTATTGACGACGAGACGACCTACGAAGGACCTGAAGTGAATATCCGCTCCCTCACTCGGGGCGACGGCGTGGTGATCGGAGCAGCGGTGTTGCTGTTGATCGCGTCGTTCCTCGACCTCTACTCCTTCGACAATGTCCCCGACAGCGTCGACCTTCCGAGCCTGTGGGGCAGCGGCCCGGTCGTGTTCGGCGTCGTGCTGGCCGGGATCATCGGTGCGGCGCTCGTCGTCGTCGCCCGGGGCCTGCCGCAGGCGCCGAAGGTCGCGGGGCTGGACCTCGGCCAGTTCGGCATCGCCTTCACGGTGTTCGCCGCGTGGTGCGCGCTCGGCAACGTCTTCGACGCCCCGGGCGGCTACGACAACATCGGCGACTTCGGCGACGCCAACGCTCCCAGTCCCGGCGTCGGTATGATCCTCGCCCTCGTCGCCACGCTGCTGCTGGCCGCCGCCGCCGTCGCCACGCCGCTGGTGCCGGCCCTCAAGGGCTCGCTCGTGCCGGCCCCGCGCCCGGCCGCCCCGCAGCCCTACGGCGCGCAGCCGCCCGGCGGTTACGGCTACCCGGGTGCGCAGCAGCCGGGCGGCTACGGCCACCCGCAGCCGGGCCAGCCGCAGCCCGGGCAGCCGTTCGGCGGCCAGCCCCAGCAGGCGCAGGCCCAGCCGCAGCCCCCGGCCGGGGACTTCTCGCCGTTCTGGTTCGCCGTGCCGGTTCCGCGGCCGCTGTTCGCCGAGGACGGCTCCCCGTCGCCGATCGCCGAACTCGCCCCCGGTACCTGGTACCTGGCGGTCGAGCAGCGCGGTCAGGCCCTCGTCGCCCAGACGCAGGACGGCCGCCGGGGCGTTCTCCAGGACACCTCGGGCATCCAGCGCGGCTGAGCCGCACCGAGCGCGCACGGCCCCTCGCCCTCCCGGGCGGGGGGCCGTCGCCGTTGCCCGGACGTATCTGAACTGCTGAGCGAATCCCCGGGTTTCATCCATGGTTCGGGGGCAAGACGGGAGTCATGTCCCCTCGATATCGCAGCGGCTCGAGCGCCGGCACGGCCATCGCGGTCGTCGCCGACATCATGGCCCTCATCCTGGGCCTGTGGATCCTGATGTATCTCCTGGACGCCAACCAGGGCAACAGTTTCGTCCAGTTCATCCATGACTGCGCCCGCGTTCTGGCGGGCTGGTCCCACGACCTCTTCACGTTCGACGAGGCGTGGGCCCGGGTCGTGGCGGGTTACGGACTGGCGGCGGTGGTCTACCTGTTCGTGGGCCACGCCATCGCCAACCGGGTGCACCGGCACTGACGCCCTCGGGGCGCGGGGACCTGCGCGACGCGTCGCGCACGACCCGCGCCCTCGGCACCGGCGGGGCGGCCGGGCTGTCAGGAGCAGCAGTCCGACTCGAGCCCGACCGGCAGGTCCGTGCCCCCGAACACCTGGCAGGTCGCCTCGTGTCCGCCCAGCGCGGCCACGGCGAGCAGCAGTGACCCGGCCGTCCAGGTGGTGAGTTCGCGCGGCCAGACGGCGTCGTCGTCGAAGACGTACCCCGTCCAGTACAGGCCGCTTTCCGCGTCCCGCAGGTGCTGGATGGACTGCAGGATCTCCAGGGCCCGGTCGGACTCCCCCATCGCCCACAGCGCGAGCGCCAGTTCGGCCGACTCGCCACCGGTCACCCACGGGTTGGGCACCACGCAGCGCACCCCGAGTCCCGGGACGACGAACCGCTCCCAGCCCTCCTCGATACGGGCCTTGGCCTCGGAGCCGGTCAGCGCGCCGCCCAGCACCGGGTAGTACCAGTCCATCGAGTAGCGGTTCTTGTCCAGGAACCGTTCGGGGTGGTGCCGCAGGGCGTGCCGCAGCGCTCCGACGGCCAACTCCCAGTCCGGTTGGGCCTCCTCGCGCTGCTCGGCGATGGCCAGGGCGCAGCGCAGGGCGTGGTGGATCGAGGAGCAGCCGGTCAGCAGGGCGTCGGCCGTGGGTGTGCCGTCGTCGTCGCGCCGCCAGCCGATCTGCCCGCCCGGCTGCTGAAGGCGCAGTACGAACTCCACCGCCGCGTACACCGACGGCCACATCCGCTCCAGGAACGTGTCGTCGCCGGTGGAGAGGTAGTGGTGCCAGACGCCGACCGCTATGTAGGCGACGAAGTTGGTCTCCCGGCCCCGGTCGGTGACGTCGGCGAAGTCGCCGTCGGCGTAGGCCGCGTACCAGGAGCCGTCGTCGTTCTGGTGCCGGGCGAGCCACAGGTAGGCGCGTTCGGCGGCCTCGTGCTCGCCGGCCGTGTCCAGGGCCATGGCGGCCTCGACGTGGTCCCAGGGGTCCAGGTGGTGGCCGCGGAACCAGGGGATCGCGCCGTCCTCGCGCTGCACGGCGAGGAGGCCGGCGACGGTCGCTGCGGCCTCCCCCGCGGTGAGGACCCCGGGCAGGACCAGGTGTTCCGTCCGGGGAGTGGTCACGCGGCGTCCGCCCCGGCACCGGCCGTGCGCGGCAGGTGCGGCTTGGTCGCGTAGGCCACGAAGCTCTTGCCGATCAGCGGGTTCAGCGCCTGCTCGGCGACCCGGGTGGCCAGCGGCTTCTTCATGATGTCCCAGACCAGCAGCTTGTGGTACGCCCGCACCGGCAGCGCCTTGTCGTTGTCGACGCCGAACGCGCACTTCAGCCACCAGTAGGGCGAGTGCAGGGCGTGGGCGTGGTGGGTGCCGTAGGGCTTCAGGCCGGCCTCGCGGATCTTCGCCAGGAGTTCGTCCGCGCGGTAGATGCGGATGTGCCCGCCCTCGACCTCGTGGTAGGCGTCGGACAGGGTCCAGCAGACCTTCTCGGGGCCGTAGCGCGGGACGGTGACGGCGATGCGCCCGCCGGGCTTGAGCACGCGCACCATCTCGGCGAGGACGCCCTTGTCGTCGGGGATGTGCTCCATCACCTCGGAGATGATGACGACGTCGAAGGACTCGTCGGGGAAGGGCAGGGCGAGGGCGTCGCCCTCCATGGCCGTGGCGGTGGCTCCCTCGGGTGCCTCGCCGGCCTCCTTCATCGCCGCGAACCACTTGGCGACCTCGCGGATCTCCTCGGCGTTCTGGTCGAGCGCCACGACCTGCGCGCCGCGCCGGTAGCACTCGAACGCGTGCCGGCCGGCCCCGCAGCCGAGGTCCAGGACGCGGTCGCCCGGGGCGAGCGGGAACCGGGAGAAGTCGACGGTCAGCACGTGGCCCTGCTTTCGGAGTTGACGCCTGCTACATCTGCCGCCGCCGCGGGCACGGGCCCGGGGGCAGCGCTGGTCCCGGCCGCGGCCGGGGCGGACCGGGCGGTGCCCGGTGCCGGGCGGCCGGGGGCGCCGGTGCGGTCGATGGCCTCGCGGTAGCGGGTCACCGTGCCCTGCGCGGCCCTGGCCCAGGTGAAGTGGCGGAGCACGCGGTCGCGTCCGGCGGCGCCAAGGCGGGCGCGCAGGTCCGCGTCGCCGAGCAGGCGGACGAGGCCGGCGGCGAGTGCGCCCGCGTCGCCGGGCGGCACCGCCAGGCACGTCTCGCCGTCGCGGCCGGCCACCTCGGGGATGGCCCCGCCGGTGGTGGCGAGCAGCGGGGTGCCGGTCGCCATGGCCTCGGCGGCCGGGAGGGAGAAGCCCTCGTAGAGCGACGGGACGCACGCGACCTGCGCCGAGCGCACGAGGTCGACGAGTTCCGCGTCGGAGATGCCCTTGACGAACTCGACGGCGCCGTCGAGGTCGTAGCGCTCCATGGCCTGGGCGACGGGGCCCTCGGCGGGGCGCTTGCCGACGACGACGAGGTGGGCCCCCGGGTGCTCGGTGCGCACCTTGGCCAGCGCCTCGACGAGGTGCACCAGGCCCTTCAGCGGCACGTCCGCGCTGGAGGTCGTCACGATCCGGCCCGGGACGACGGGCACGGACGGGTCGGGCGAGAACAGGTCGGTGTCGGCGCCGATGTGCACGACGTGGATCCGGTCGGGGCGGACCCCGAGGTGGTCGACGATCTCCTGGCGGGAGGTGCCGGAGACGGTCAGCACGGTCGGCAGGCGGCGCGCCACGCGCTTCTGCATGCGCGTGAAGGCGTACCAGCGCCGCACCGACAGACGGCGCTTGAGGCCCTCGGCCGCGTCCAGCTCCAACTGCCGGTCGACGGTGATGGGGTGGTGGACGGTGGTCACCAGGGGTGCGCCGACGTCGCCCAGCAGGCCGTAGCCGAGGGTCTGGTTGTCGTGCACGACGTCGAACTCGCCGCGGCGGGCGCGCAGGTGGCGGCGGGCGCGCAGGGAGAACGTCAGGGGCTCGGGGAAGCCGCCGGTCCACATGGTGCCGACCTCGAGCGCGTCGATCCAGTCGCGGTACTCGCCGCGGCCCGGGGTGCGGAAGGGGTCCGGCTGGCGGTACAGGTCGAGGCTGGGCAGCTCGGTGAGGCTCAGACCGTCGTACCCCTCGTCCAGGACGGGGTAGGGCTGGGAGCCGATGACCTCGACGCGGTGGCCGAGGCGGGCCAGTTCCCGCGAGAGGTGGCGGACGTAGACGCCCTGGCCTCCGCAGAACGGGTTCCCTTTGTAGGTGAGGAGCGCGATGCGGAGCGGTCGCAAGCCGTCGGCGGCCGGGTCCTGCGGGGCCCCGTCCTGACTGGCCTGAGCGGTCACCCTGGGCCCCCTTCTCCCTGCATGGTCCCGCGAGATTACGCCGGGACGCTAATCTAGAACAAGTTTCAGACTTGATCGTTCGGAGGCTCCGAATCTACCGGCAGGTAGGGGCGCTGTGAGCAGTGGATCAGGTGATTCACGCCACGGCCGGTGCCGTGCCATGCTGAGTGATCACCCGTCCTCACGGACGGTCACGTCAACGGGATCGACGCATGCCCGCAGGAGCCGAGGTGAGCGCTCAGGTGAACAAGGTGGCCAAGGCGGAACCCGCGGCAGCAGCCGCCGCCCTCGCCTCCCCGCCCCTGACGGAGCGGCAGGAGGCCCGCCGCCGCCGTATCCTGCTCGCGAGCGCCCAACTGGCCGTCCGGGGCGGCTTCGACGCCGTCCAGATGCGGGAGGTCGCGGAGTCCTCGCAGGTCGCGCTGGGCACCCTCTACCGGTACTTCCCCTCCAAGATCCATCTGCTGGTCGCCACGATGCAGGACCAGCTGGAGCACATGCACGGCACCCTGCGGAAGCGGCCGCCGCGGGGCGAGACGGCGGCCGAGCGGGTCGCCGAGACGCTGATGCGGGCCTTCCGCGCCCTCCAGCGCGAGCCGCAGCTGGCCGACGCCATGGTCCGGGCCCTCACCTTCGCCGACCGCAGCGTGAGCCCCGAGGTGGACCAGGTGTCCCGGCAGACGACGGCGATCATCCTGGACGCGATGGGCCGGGAGGATCCGACGCCCGAGCAGCTCTCGGTGGTCCGGGTCATCGAGCACACCTGGCACTCGGCGCTGATCACCTGGCTGTCGGGCCGCGCTTCCATCGCCCAGGTCCGGGTGGACATCGAGACGGTCTGCCGCCTGATCGACCCGGTGCCCCCGGGCCGCTCCTGACGCGGTCCCCCACGTCCCTCACCCCGCGGGGCGCTTGTGACGGGCGGGTACAGTGAGCGGGTCGTCATCACACCGTACGAGGGGAAGCCGGTGCAATTCCGGCGCTGACCCGCAACCGTGAGCCGCCCCGGGGCGGTGAGCCGGATCGCCGCGTACGGTTCGTGACCGGCTCGCGTGCCCGGCAGTCCGCCGGTGCACGGCACCGTCGAGGTATACGGAGCCGAGCCGCCGGGGTGTCCCCTGCTGCCCGGCTCCCCCACAGGGAGAGGCACCCGCCGATCATGAACGTCCGCCGCAGCGCCGCGGTCCTGGCCGCCGTCGCCGTGATCGGCGCCGCCACCCCGGCCGCCGCCGACCCGTCCCCCTCGCCGTCCCGGGCGCTCCCCTCCGCGCTCCACGGCGACAAGGACCCGAAGTACGACGGCGTCTGGCGCCAGTCGCTCGCGCTGCTCGCGCAGGACACCGTGGGGGTGAAGCCCGCGGCCAAGTCGGTGCAGTGGCTGGTGCGCCAGCAATGCGCCGACGGCGGCTTCGCCGCCTACCGCGCCGACCCGGCCGCCGCCTGCGACGACACGACCATGCTCGACACCAACGCCACCTCCGCCGCCGTGCAGGCCCTCGCCGCGCTCGGCGGGCACGACGAGGCCACCGGCAAGGCGGTCGACTGGCTGAAGTCGGTCCAGAACGAGGACGGCGGCTGGGGCTACGCGCCCGGCGGCGCCAGCGACACCAACTCGACGTCGGTCGTCATCGGCGCCCTGGCCGCGGCCGGCGAGCAGCCGGGCCGGGTCGACAAGGGCGGGAAGTCGCCGTACGACGCGCTGCTGAAGCTCGCCCTGCCGTGCGGCGGGGACGAGGACGGGGCGTTCGCGTTCCAGCCGGACAAGAAGGGCAAGCTGTTCGCCAACGCCGACGCCACGGCCGCCGGAGTGCTCGGGGCGCTCGGCAAGGGCATGGTGACGAAGCCCGGCGAGAAGGAGTCCGGCGCGGACTGCGCGACGGCGCGCACGCCCGAGCAGGCGGCGGCGAACGGGGCCGGCTACCTCACGGCCGCGCTGGCCGCGGACGACGGCCACCTGATGTCCGCCCTGCCCGGCGCCGAACCGCAGCCCGACTTCGGCAACACCGCCGACGCGGTCGTCGCCCTCGCCGCGCACGGCGACACCGGCCCGGCACAGAAGTCCGTGCGGTGGCTGGAGAAGAACTCCGCCGCCTGGGCCCGGCAGAACGGGCCCGCCGCCTACGCCCAGCTGATCTTCGCCGCGCACGCGACGGGCACGGACCCGCGCGACTTCGGCGGCGCCGACCTGGTCAAGCAGCTGAACGCCACCGGCCCGGCCCCGCAGTCCGCCGCCGCGAAGGCGGACGGGCAGGGCGAGGACGAGAAGAAGGACTCGAAGGACTCGGACTCCGTGTTCGGTGTCTGGTGGTACGTCGGTGTCTGCCTGGTCGCGGGCATCGGCATCGGCTTCCTGTTCAGCAACGGCCGCCGGAAGAAGCAGCAGCTGTGATCCGCCGGGCCCTGCCGTTGCTCCTGGCCGTGCTCCTGCCGCTCGCGGGCGCCGGTCAGGCCCAGGCCGCCGGCTACCGCTACTGGTCGTTCTGGGAGCGCGACGGCGACCGCTGGGTCTACGCCACCCAGGGGCCGTCCACGGCCCGCCCCGCGGACGGTGAGGTACAGGGGTTCCGCTTCGCGGTGAGCGAGGACTCGGCGGACGCGACCCGGCCGCGCGGCGCGGCCCGTTTCGACCCGATCTGCGCCAGGACGCCGGCGAAGGAGGGCACCAAGCGCGTCGCCCTCGTCCTCGACTTCGGCACGGCCGCCGACGCCCCCGACGGGGAGCGTCCGCCGCCCGCCCGCACGGCCTGCGCCCGGGTCTCCCCCGACGCGACCACCGCCGAGGCCCTGGCCGCGGTGGCCGGGCCGCTGCGCTACGGCAGCGACGCCCTCCTGTGCGCGATCGCCGGCTACCCCGAGAAGGGCTGCGGCGAACAGGTCGCCCAGCGCCCGGACCCGTCGGCGGGCGGGAAGGAACCGACGGAGGACGGGACGGAGGACGGGACGGAGGACGGCACGTCCGGCGGCGGCCCGTCCCTGGGGCTGGCCGCCGGCATCGCGGTGGTGGTGATCCTGGGGGGAGCAGCCGTCTGGCAGGTACGGCGGCGTGGCTAGCACGACCCCGCCGCGGGGGCGCCCGGCCGCCCTGCACCCCGGTGCCTGGTGGCTGTGGGCGCTCGCCCTGGGCACCGCGGCCACCCGCACCACCAACCCCCTGCTGCTCGCCCTGCTCGTCACCGTCTCCGCCTACGTCGTGGCCGCCCGCCGCCCCGACGCGCCCTGGTCCCGCTCCTACGGCGCCTTCGTCAGACTCGCCCTGCTGGTGCTGCTGGTCCGGCTGCTCTTCGCGACGGTCCTCGGCTCCCCGATCCCCGGCACGCACACCCTGTTCACGCTGCCCGAGGCCGGCCTGCCCGACTGGGCGCAGGGCATCCGCCTCGGCGGCCGGGTGACGGCGGAGGCCCTGGTCTTCGCGCTGTACGACGGTCTGCGGCTGGCCACCCTGCTGATCTGCGTCGGCGCCGCGAACGCCCTCGCGAACCCGGCCCGTCTGCTGAAGTCCGTGCCGGGCGCGCTGTACGAGATGGGCGTGGCGGTCGTCGTCGCCCTCACCTTCGCGCCGAACCTGATCGCGGACGTGCGGCGGCTGCGCGCCGCCCGCAGGCTGCGCGGCCGTCCGGACAAGGGCGTCCGCGGCCTGCTGCAGGTGGGCCTGCCGGTGCTGGAGGGCGCGCTGGAGCGGTCCGTCGCCCTGGCCGCCGCGATGGACGCCCGGGGCTACGGCCGTACCGCGCGGGTGCCGCCCGCCGTACGGCGCACCACCGCCGCCCTGACCCTGGGCGGGCTGCTCGGCGTGTGCGCCGGGACGTACGGGCTGCTCACCGCCGAGGGCGGCTCCTACGGCGTGCCCGTCCTCCTCCTCGGCTGCGCCGCCGCGCTCGCGGGCCTGCGGCTCGGCGGCCGCCGCTCCCTGCGCACCCGCTACCGCCCGGACCGCTGGGATGTGCGCGCCTGGCTGGTCGTGGCCTCCGGTGTGGCCGTCGCGGCCCTGCTCACGCTCGCCTCCGTGCGCGATCCCGCGGCACTTCAGCCCGGTGTGGTCCCGCTCGTGGCGCCGACGCTCCCCCTGTGGCCCGCCGCGGCGATCCTGCTCGGCCTGCTGCCCGCGTTCGTCGCCCCCGACCCGAAGGAGCCTTCGTGATCCGCTTCGAGGACGTCTCCGTGACCTACGACGGGGCCGCCGAACCCACGGTCCGGGGCGTCGACTTCGAGGTCCCCGAGGGCGAACTCGTCCTGCTGGCGGGCCCGTCCGGAGTCGGCAAGTCGACCGTCCTGGGCGCGGTCAGCGGTCTGGTCCCGCACTTCACCGGCGGCACGCTGCGCGGCCGGGTCACGGTCGCCGGGCGTGACACGCGCACCCACAAGCCGCGCGAACTGGCCGACGTGGTGGGCACGGTCGGCCAGGACCCGCTGTCCCACTTCGTCACGGACACCGTCGAGGACGAACTGGCCTACGGCATGGAGTCGCTGGGCCTCGCCCCGGACGTGATGCGCCGCCGCGTCGAGGAGACGCTGGACGTGCTGGGCCTGACCGGTCTGCGCGATCGCCCGATCGCCACCCTCTCCGGCGGGCAGCAGCAGCGGGTCGCGATCGGCTCGGTGCTCACCCCGCACCCGGACGTCCTCGTCCTGGACGAGCCGACCTCCGCGCTCGACCCGGCCGCGGCCGAGGAGGTGCTGGCCGTCCTCCAGCGGCTGGTGCACGACCTCGGCACGACCGTCCTCATGGCCGAGCACCGCCTGGAGCGCGTCGTCCAGTACGCCGACCGGGTCGTGCTGCTGCCGGGGCCGGGCGCCGCGCCCGTGCTAGGCACCCCGGCCGAGGTGATGGCCGTGTCGCCGGTGTACCCGCCGGTGGTGGCCCTGGGCCGCCTCGCGGACTGGTCCCCGCTGCCCCTCACGGTCCGCGACGCCCGTCGCCGGGCGGCCCCGCTGCGCGACCGGCTCGCCGGCGCGCCCGAGGCGGGCGGCGGCCCGGACGGCCGCCCCCGCCGATCCCTCACCCGCACCACCGAGCCCCCTGCCCCCGGCCGGCGGCGCCCCTGGTTCCGCCGCGACCGCGCCGTCCCCGCCGCCCAGGACGCCGTGCACGTCGCCGAGGTCCGGGCACTGGCCGTCACCCGGGGCCGCGTCCGGGCCCTGCGCCACATCGACCTGACCGTCGACCCGGGCGAGACGGTCGCCCTCATGGGCCGCAACGGCGCCGGGAAGTCGACGCTGCTCAACTCCCTGGTCGGCCTCCTCGCCCCCACCTCGGGCACGGTCCTGGTCGACGGCGCGACGCCCCACCGGACGGCGCCGAAGGACCTCGTCCGCAAGGTCGGGCTGGTCCCGCAGGAGCCGCGCGACCTGCTCTACGCCGACACCGTCGCCGCCGAGTGCGCGGCGGCCGACCAGGACGCGGGCGCGGATCCCGGCACCTGCCGGGCCCTGGTCGGCGACCTGCTCCCGGGCGTCGCCGACGGCACCCACCCCCGGGACCTGTCCGAGGGGCAGCGGCTCGCGCTGGCCCTGGCCGTCGTGCTGACCGCCCGGCCCCCGCTGCTGCTGCTCGACGAGCCGACCCGCGGCCTGGACTACGCCGCGAAGGCCCGGCTGGCCACGGTGCTGCGCACCCTGGCCGCCGAGGGCCACGCGATCGTGCTGGCCACCCATGACGTGGAGCTCGCCGCCGAGATCGCCCACCGGGTGGTGCTGCTCGCGGAGGGCGAGGTCATCGCCGACGGCCCGACGGCCGACGTGGTGGTGTCGTCGCCGTCCTTCGCCCCCCAGGTGACCAAGATCCTCGCCCCGCAGCACTGGCTCACCGTCTCGCAGGTCCGCGCGGCTCTCGCCGGGACCGGCCGATGAGCGCCCGCACGACCGCCCCCGCGCCCGCGCGGCCGAAGCCCCGGCGCCCCGCCCGGGCCGTCCGCCTCGGCCCCCGGTCCGTCGCCTCGCTGCTCCTGGTCAGCGCGGTCGGGATCGCCGCCTTCGGCTGGCCCTTCCTGGCCCCGCCCGCCTCGGGGCTCAGCGCCCACGCGCAGGACGCGCCCTGGCTGTTCGCGGGGCTGCTGGTGCTGCTCGTGGCCGTGGTGGGCGCGTCGATCGCGGAGTCGGGCCTGGGCCCGAAGGCGGTGGCGATGCTCGGGGTGCTCGCCGCGACGGGGGCGGCCCTGCGGCCGATCGGCGCGGGCACGGCGGGTATCGAGCCGATGTTCTTCCTGATGGTGCTCAGCGGCCGGGTCCTCGGCCCGGGCTTCGGGTTCGTCCTCGGCTCGGTGACGATGTTCGCGTCCGCCCTGCTCACGGGCGGGGTCGGACCGTGGCTGCCGTTCCAGATGCTGTCGATGGGCTGGTTCGCGATGGGCGCGGGGCTGCTGCCCGGGCCGGACCGGCTGCGCGGCCGGACGGAACTCGCGCTGCTCGCGGCCTACGGTTTCGTCGCCGCGTTCGCCTACGGCACGATCATGAACATGGCCGGGTGGCCCTTCATGGGGGCGCTCGCCTCGAACGTGGCCTTCGACCCCGACGCGCCGGTCGCCACGAACCTGGCCCGCTTCCTCGCGTACTGCGTGGCGACGTCCCTCGGCTGGGACCTGGGCCGGGCCGCCGTCACGGTCGTCCTGACCCTGGCGCTCGGCCCGGCGGTCCTCCGGGCCCTGCGCCGGGCCACCCGCCGGGCGGCCTTCGAGACGCCGGTCACGTTCGAGGCGCCCGGGCCGGACGGCGGGCGTGACACCCCCCACAGGACCGGCGTCACGTACGAAGCGGGGCCGTAGCGCAAGGCGGTGGTGACGCGCGAAGGGCTCCGCGCGGTGTGCGGCCGGGCCTAGTAGAGAGGCTCGTTGCACGCACCCGGCGGGCCTGTTTCGGTGGACGACCGCGCCGCGTTCGGCAGTGTGCGCGGCGCCCGGGACCGGTCACGAGCCGGTCCCCTCCGACCGGAGGCGGCGGCCCCCTGATCCCCGGGGCCGCCGCCTTCGCCGTACGGTTACTCGGCGGCGGCGGAGGCCCAGTCGACGAACGTGGTGAACGCGGCGGGACGCAGGGTCAGAACGGGCCCGGCGGGGTTCTTGGAGTCGCGCACGGCGACGGTCGCCTCCGGCGTTTCGGCGACTTCGAGGCACTGGCCGCCTTGATCACTGCTGTAGCTGGACTTACGCCAGGCCAGGGCCCCGATCGGCGCGCATTCGACGCACTCGCCGCCTTGATCACCGCTGTAACTGGACTTACGCCATTGAGTGCCCGCCGGTATCGCGTTGCTCGCCATAGCGTTCCTCCATCACTCGCCGGATCAACTCCGCCGAATCCCTGAGGGAGAGCGCGGCGGCTTGCAGGTGATCGTAACGGAGCGAGCAGTCCTTGACGGTGTCCGGATTCGCGGTCGGATGCCCGCTGCCGTAGCCCTCGGTGTAGACGATGGCCGGGCTGCTCGCGAACCGAAAGAGGGTGAACGAGCCTTGCATGCCTGCGTGAGCACCGGCCGCGAACGGCAGGATCTGAACGTTGACCATGGGGACGTGCTCGAACGCCAACAGGTGGGCCAGTTGTCCTCGCATGGTCTCCCGGCCGCCCACCTCCTGGTGCAGGACGGACTCGCTGACGACCATCCAGAGGACGGCAGGTTCGTCCTTCTCAAGGATGCGCTGCCGAGCCAACCGCACGGCGGTACGGTCTTCGAGGTCAGCGCCGTCCAGCACACCGAGCACTGCACGGGCGTACTCGGGGGTCTGCAGGAGGCCATGCACGGCATGCGTCTGGAACGTGTTGATGTGGGTCGCGCGCCCCTCCAGCTCCGCCACCTGCTGGAACCACGCCGGGAGCTGGCTGCGCATGACCAGCTCGACGAGCCGCGAGAACAGACCGTCGGTCCCGAGGGCCGCATCCGCTCGTTCGCTGAACTCCGGCGTGGGAAGCTTCCTGGCCGTCTCGATCTGGCCCACCAAGGAGCCGGTGTAGTTGACGATGTCCCCCAACTGCCGTTGCGTCAGGCCCGCCGCCTCCCGATGCCGGCGCAACTCGTAGCCGTAGTAGTCGAGCGGGGAGGCCCCCGGGTCGAGGGCGTTGATGTGGGTCATGCGCGAAGCCCCTCTCACGCAACTCCGTCCACCACGGGACGCGTTGTATCCGTTCCGTAGCCGAGGGTAGTCACCGCACGTCAGGCTCGTCCTGTGAACGGATACATTCCCGCGCAGTACTCGATGCGCCTCACCGTCGGCGCGCACGCCCCCCGCCACGTCCGCCGCATCGTCCGCTCGTTCCTCGGACAGTGGGGCATGCCCGAGCTGTCGGACGCCGTGGAACTGGGCGTGACGGAGCTGCTGGCCAACGTCGTACGGCACGTCCCCGACCGCCGCTGCGCCCTTCTGCTGCTGCGGCAGCGGACCGGCGTACGGGTGGAGGTCACGGACGGCAGCGCCGAACTGCCGCGCACGCCAGCGTCCTTGGACGAGGACTCGGAGGGCGGCAGGGGCCTGCTCCTGCTGGAGGCGACGGCCGACAAGTGGGGCGTGTCCCTGTGGGCGGACGGCGGCAAGACGGTGTGGTTCGAGTGTGGGACCGAGACTCACTGAGCCTCGCGGTGGGCCTTACCCCCGCACGGGGTCCAGGCTCGGCTTACGGTCAGGCTCTTCGGCCGCCGCATCGACCGGCGGTCTCGGTCCGGACAGCAGGTACGTCAGCCCGAACCCGGCTGCCACCACAGCCGCTCCGCCCACCGCGTCCAGCACCCAGTGGTTCCCCGTAGCGACGATCGCCGAAACCGTGCACAGGGGGTGCAGCAGCCCCAGGGCCTTCGTCCACCAGCGGCGGGCCAGGACGGCGATCACCACCCCGCACCACAGGGACCAGCCGAAGTGCAGGGACGGCATCGCCGCGTACTGGTTGGTGAGGTGGGTGAGCGTGCCGTAGTCCGGCTGGGCGAAGTCCTGGACGCCGTGGACGGTGTCGATGAAGCCCAGCGTCGGCATCAGGCGCGGCGGGGCGAGCGGGTAGAGCCAGAAGCCCACCAGGGCGAGCAGGGTGGCGTATCCGAGGGCCGAGCGCGCCCAGCGGTACTGGGCGGGGCGGCGCCAGTAGAGGAGGGCCAGGACGGTCAGCGGGACGACGAAGTGGAAGGAGGTGTAGTAGAAGTCGAAGAACTCGCGCAGCGCGTCGATGCCGGCGACGGTGTGGTTGACCCAGCGCTCGACGTCGATGTGCAGGGCGCGTTCGAGGTCGTACACCTGCATCCCGTGCTCCTCGGCCTCGGCCCGCCCCGCCGCGTTGCTGCCGCCGGTCGCGGCGAGCCTGACCTCGGAGTATCCGGCGTAGGTGACGCGGATGAGGAGCAGTTCGAGCAGCAGGTTCGGCCGGGTGAGGACCCGGCGCAGGGACGGCACGAGCGGCACGTGGCGGAAGCGGGTGGGGACGGCGGGCGCGTACGCGGCCGGTTTCGGCTCGCGGTAGTACGACGAGGTGCGGGGCAGGAACGGCAGGGCGACGGCGGCGGCGAGGGCGGCCAGCAGCACCGCGTTCGTGCGCAGCGGGTCCAGGGACGTCATGTCCGGGAACAGCACCTTGGCCGGCAGGGTCATGACCAGCACGACGGCGACGGGCCAGACGTAGCGGTCGGAGCTGCGGGTGCCGACCCGGCCGACGGCCGCGAGGAGCACCCACAGCAACTGGTGCTGCCAGGCCGTGGGCGAGACGGCGATCGCGGTGCAGCCGGTGACGGCGACCGCGAGCAGCAGCTGGCCGTCGTGCGCGTAGCGCACGGCCCGGCGCAGTGCCAGGACGGCGACGGCCGCGCCGAGGGTGAGAAAGAGGGCGATCTCCAGCGGGCCGCTGAGGCCGAGGCGCAGCAGGGCGCCGTGCAGGGACTGGTTGGCGAGGTCGTCGGCCGGGCCGCCGAGGCCGGCGCCCGCCAGGTGGTGCACCCAGTAGCGGTAGGAGTCGGCGGGCATGGCCGCCCAGGCCAGGCCGGTGCAGGCGGCGAAGGTGGCCCCGGCGGACAGGGCCGCGCTGCGGCGGCCGGTGCACCACAGCAGCGGTGTGAACAGCAGCAGGGTCGGCTGGAGCGCGGCGGCGAGGCCGATGAGCACGCCGCTGGTGCGCTGGCCGTGTGCGGCGAAGCAGCCCAGCAGGACGAGCAGGACCGGGATGATGCTGGTCTGGCCGAGCCACAGGGCGTTGCGCACCGGCAGGGAGATCATCAGCAGGCTGATGGCGACGGGGGTGGCCAGCAGGGCGGTGCGGCGGCCGACCGGCTGCGGCAGGGCCCGGGCGGCGAGCACGCCCAGGGCGACGACCAGCAGCAGGGTGCCGAAGGTCCACCCCCAGCCGAGGGCCTGCTCGGCGGAGCGGGTGAAGGGCTTGAGGGCGAGGCCGTTGAAGGGCGTGCCGGTGAAGCGGGTCGAGTCGTAGAGCGAGCCGTTCACGTGCAGCACGCCGTCCGGGCCGACCCAGGTCTCCAGGTCGGTGAGGCGCTCGCCGCGCGGGGTGGCCAGGACGACGGCCACCTGCCGGGCGGCGAGCAGGGCGACGACCAGCCACAGGCCGAGGCGGGCCGCTCTCAGGCGTGGGTGGTCCCGGCCGACGGCTGTCGCTCCGATGGATTCCGCCGGTCGCCCGTCGCGATTCGCCTGAGACATGCCCTTGCCGGCCTCCCGCCCCAGTTCATCCCACATGTCATGGTTGTGGGATTTCCTCCGCGAACCCTACGAGGGCTCGCCTCGCCACGGGAAAGAAGACGCGGGTTACCCCCGATTCACCTGACGTCCGTCCTCCTTTTGTCCGGATGACGATAGTCCGCGCCCGTTTCGGTTGCCTCTCGTGAACGCGAGAAGGATCACAGGAAGATCGCGTGGGAACCGGGCGCGGACGGGCAGAAGCCCCTGGGCAACCACGGTTTACGTGCAGTGTGCAACGAAAGGCGTACCGCCCGTAGGCGGGCCAAAGCCGCCTATCGTCGCTTTTCGGCCCGTACGACAGCGCCGCCGCGCGGGACCGTGCCCCTGTCCCCGTCGAAAGGTAGGCGAGCGAGTCTTGTCGACTGCCTCAGTCGTCACCTCCCCGTCCCTGGCGAAGCCCCGCAGCGCGAAGGCCGCCGACCCCACCGTCACCGACCCCGCACTGGTCAAGCGCGCCGTGAAGGCGGCCGCGCTGGGCAACGCGATGGAATGGTTCGACTTCGGTGTCTACAGCTACATCGCGGTCACGCTGGGCAAGGTCTTCTTCCCCTCGGGCAACCCCACCGCCCAGCTGCTGTCCACGTTCGGCGCCTTCGCCGCGGCCTTCCTGGTCCGCCCCCTGGGCGGCATGGTCTTCGGCCCGCTCGGCGACCGCGTCGGCCGCCAGAAGGTCCTCGCCCTCACGATGATCATGATGGCCGCGGGCACCTTCGCGATCGGTCTGATCCCGTCGTACGCGACGATCGGTGTCGGCGCGCCGATCCTGCTGCTCGTGGCCCGCCTGGTGCAGGGCTTCTCCACCGGCGGCGAGTACGCCGGTGCCTCGACGTTCATCGCCGAGTACGCCCCGGACAAGCGGCGCGGCTTCCTCGGCAGCTGGCTGGAGTTCGGCACGCTCGCCGGCTACATCGGCGGCGCGGGCCTGGTCACGCTGATGACCGCCCTGCTGTCCGCCGACGACCTCACCTCCTGGGGCTGGCGCATCCCGTTCCTGATCGCGGGCCCGATGGGCATCATCGGCCTCTACCTGCGCATGCGCCTGGAGGAGACCCCGGCGTTCGCCGCCGAGGTCGCCAAGGCCGAGAAGGACCGGCCCAAGGTGCCGCTGCGCGAGATGGTCACCGGCCAGTGGCGCGCGCTGCTGCTCTGCGTCGGCCTGGTGCTGGTCTTCAACGTCACCGACTACATGCTGCTGTCGTACATGCCCAGCTACCTGACCAGCGAGCTGCACTACGACGAGACCCACGGTCTGCTCGTCGTGCTCGGTGTGATGGCCGTGATGATGGTCGCCCAGCCGTTCGTCGGCGCGCTGACCGACCGCGTCGGCCGCCGCCCGGTGATCGCCACCGGCTGTGCGGGCTTCCTGCTGCTGTCGGTGCCCGCCCTGCTGCTGATCCGCGACGGCAGCCTGCTCGCGGTCGCGCTCGGCATGGGCGCCCTGGGCCTGCTGCTGGTGTGCTTCACGGCGGCCATGCCCGCGGCCCTGCCCGCCCTGTTCCCGACCCGGGTCCGCTACGGCTCGCTGTCGATCGGCTTCAACGTCTCGGTGTCCCTGTTCGGCGGCACGACCCCGCTGGTGGTCACGGCCCTGATCGGCGCGACCGGGAACATGATGATGCCCGCGTACTACATGATGGCCGCGGCCGTGATCGGCGGTTTCGCCGTGTGGCGCATGGCGGAGTCGGCCGGCCGCCCCCTGCCCGGCTCGGCCCCCTCGGTGGCGGCACCGGAGCGGTGAGCCCCGCGGGCGGCTCGGCGGGCCCCGTGCCCCGGCCGTCCCCGGTCCGGCCGGGCGGAACCTCCGCGCGGTGGTGGTCGTTCGTCTGCTGGTGAAGCGTTGGTGGACCATTCCGGCCGGGCACAGAAGGGCAGCCGTATGAGCGAGTCGCATGTCTGGGACGAGGTCGACGCCTACTTCAGCGAGCGTCTCGCCCCGGACGACGAGGTCCTGGCCGCCGCCCTGCGCGACAGCGACGCCGCCGGGCTCCCCCGCATCGCGGTCTCCTCGAACCAGGGCAAGCTGCTGCAACTCCTCGCACAGATCCAGGGCGCCCGGCACATCCTGGAGATCGGCACGCTCGGCGGCTACAGCACCATCTGGCTGGGCCGCGCCCTGCCGGCCGACGGACGCCTGGTCTCCCTGGAGTACGACCCGCGGCACGCCGAGGTCGCCGCCGGCAACCTCGCCCGCGCGGGGCTGGCCGAGCGCGTCGAGGTGCGGGTCGGCCCGGCCCTGGAGTCGCTGCCCGCCCTGGCCGCGGAGAACACGCCCCCGTTCGACCTGGTGTTCATCGACGCCGACAAGGGCAACAACCCGCGCTACGTGGAGTGGGCGGTCGAACTGGCCGGGCCGGGCTCCCTGATCGTCCTCGACAACGTCGTCCGCGGCGGTCGCGTGACCGACGCGGACAGCACGGCCCCCGACGTGGTCGGCACCCGTACGGCCATCGACCTGATCGGCAGCCACCCGAGACTGTCCGGCACGGCGATCCAGACGGTCGGCACCAAGGGCTACGACGGCTTCGCGCTGGCCCGCGTCCTGCCGTGAACCGGCCCGGTGGGGCGGCGCCCGCCCCGCACGCCCCGTGCGTCACACCTCGTGGTAGAAGCCCACGTTGACGCTGCGCGGGGCGGTGCGGTCCTGGACGACGATCTCGCCGCTGCCGCCCCTCGGCAGCGGGACCGTCCCGCCGTAGGCGAGCGGCTGGGCGTACTCGCCGACCGTCAGCCGGACCTCGGAGGAGGGGTCGGGCTGCGAGCCGCGCAGCCAGGTCACCTGCCAGGTGCCGTCGGGCCCGCAGAGGAACTCCAGGTGGACGCGGGAGACGAACAGCCAGTCGTCCGGCGTGCCCAGCCGGCACACGGACTTGTCGCGGCCCACCCGCAGCACCGCACCCGGCTCGCTGGGCGCCTCGGCCATGAGCATGCCGGCCGTGGCACCCTCCTCCGCCGCGGAGACGGCGGCCATGGTGAGTTCGAGCACGTGCGCTCCTCCTGGGACGTCCGAAACGGGCCTGTAAGCCCGCCGCATGATAGAACGCCCGGCTGCGCGGTGTCCGGCACAATGGGTGCATGACCGAGCGGAAGCCACCCGGCGTCGACTTCGAGTCCTGGGTCGACCGGCAGATCCGTGACGCGGAGGCGCGCGGGGAGTTCGAGCGACTGCCCGGGGTCGGCCGGCCCCTGCCGCCGGACGTGGAGAACACGTACGACGAACTGTGGTGGGTCAAGCGGAAGATGGCCCGCGAGGGCTTCTCCGTCCTGCCGCCCGCGCTGGCCCTGCGCAAGGAGGCCGAGGACGCGCTGGAGGCCGCGCTGGCGGCCCCCTCGGAGCGGATCGTCCGGAAGATCATCGGCGAGGTCAACGACAAGATCCGCGACATGATGTTCAAGCCGCCGCCCGGCCCCCCGCTCGGAAAGAAGCCGTACGACGTCGAGGACGTCGTACGGCAGTGGCGGGAGCGCCGGGCGGAGCACTGAGCGGGCCGGCCGGCCCGGTCAGACGTGCAGCAGGCGTTCCGCGATTTCCCGGTAGTCCTTCAGGGCCAGGCGGAGCTGCTCGGTGTCGGCGGCGGAGACGGACTTGTCCCCGCCGCTCTCGGCGGTCTGCCAGGACCGGCGCAGCGTCCGGCGCCGTTCCGTCACGACCTCGGTGAACCGGGCCGTGATCTCCTCCAGTACCTGGTCGGCCTCCTCGACGGAGGCGCGGGGCCCGTCGACGAACCCGGCGACGGCGTGCCGCAGGCGCTCGCCGAGCTTGTCGGAGGCGTCGTGCGGGAAGAGGTGCGCATCGGCGGCGCCGCCCGCCCGGCCGGCGTCGCGTCCGGTGCCGTGGCCGTGGACGCCGTCCCCGTGGACGCCGTGCTGGTGGGTGCCGGTCGTGGTGGCGTGGTCCGCGTCGGTGCCGTGCGTGCCGCCGGGGGCGGCGTCGCCACCACGGGTGCCGGTGCCGAGGATCTTGGTGTCGTGGACCCCGGTGCCGTGCGTGCCGGTGCCTTGCACGCCGGTGCCGGGCGTCGCTGTGCCGTGGAGGCCGGTGTCGTGGGTGGCGTTGCCGGGCGTCGCTGTGCCGTGGAGGCCGGTGTCGTGGGTGGCGTTGCCGGGCGTCGCCGTGCCGTGGGGGTCGGTGCCCTGGGCGGCCACGCGGCCGGCTTCGGTGGCACGGTCCGCGTCGGCGAGACGGGGGTCACCGGCGGGGATGCCGGTGCCGTGGGCCGTGCCGCTGCCGGTGTCCGCCGGAACGTGTCCGGCGGCCGGGGCGGTCTCGCCGCGGGCGTCCGGCGCCGGGGTGTGCGGCGCGTCCGGCGTGTGAGGCGTGTGGTCGCCGGGCCGTCGGGTCATGTCGGTCATCGGACTCAGCTCTCCTTCGCCTGGCGTCGGTTGAGGGCCCACGGCATGTGGCCGCGCGCGGGGGCCTTGCGGCCGCCGGCCGGCGCGGTGCGGTCCCGGCCGTCGTGGCGCGCGGCCTCGTGCCGCCCGTCCGTGCGGCCGCCGTCGTGGCGGTCCGGCCGCACCAGTTCCTCGAACAGGGCGCGGGCGGCCACCATGGCCTCGCGCATGTCCTCGGTCCCCTGGCCGCCGTCCCGGGCGTCCTCCGGGCGCAGCTGCGCCGCGCGGTGCACGCGCCGGTAGCCGTCGACGTGGTGGGCGTGGTGGACGGACAGCGCGGCGAGCTGCTCCTCGTACTGCCCGCCGTCCGGGAAGCCCCGCACGCCGGCGAGTTCGGCGATCAGCGCGTCCGCCTCGGCGACGGCGTCGCGCGGCGAGTCGACGAACCGCTCCTGCGCGGCGGTCCAGCGCGCCTGGTACTGCTCGCGCTGCGCCGGCTCCAGCGGACGTGCCCGCAGGTCGCCGTGGCGCTCCAGACGCTCGGTCAGCTCGCGCTCGGCCGCCGTGGTGTCACCGTCGTGCCGGGCGAGGACCCGCTCGTACTCGGGTCCGAAGCGGCGCTTGAGGTTCGGGCCGCGCCCGGTCCCGCGGGCACGCAGGGTCAGGGCGGCCGCGATGATGACGACGACCGCCGCGATCACGATCAATGCAATGATCAGGCCAGTGGACATGGATGCCTTCCGGGGTTCGGGCCCAACCGGTCCTCCTCGCGGGCCGGTTCGCGATTCGGGTTGCCCGGAAGTTGGGCCGTAAACGATGCGCGCACGGGACGGGGCCCGTGCGGGCCCGGGATTTATCCGGTTGCGGGGCCCGTGGGGCGGCTGCGGAGAATGCGGTTCATGACCTGGACCGTGGCCCCGGAACCGTACGACTCCCCCGACGCCGCCGCGCTGTGGCGGGCGTACTACACGGAGGTCAGCGACCGCTGGCATCTGCTGCACGAGGGGCGGCGCACCGATCCGGACGAGCTGGAGCGGGAGATCGCCGCCCAGCCCGGCGCCGATCTCGCGCCGCCGCGCGGGGAGTTGCTCGTGGCCCGGTACGGCGGTGAGCCGGCCGGCACGGCGGGGGTGCGGCTGCTGGACGGCACGACCGCCGAGCTGAAGCGGGTGTTCGTGCACCCCTCGATGCGGGGCAGGGGCGGCGCCCCGCTCCTGGTCGGCGCCGCCGAGGACACCGCACGCGCGCTCGGCGCCGCACGGCTGATCCTGGACACCCGCAGCGACCTCGTCGAGGCCCGTGCCCTGTACGGCCGGCTCGGCTACACGGAGACCGGGCGGCACAACGACGACCCGTACGCCGAGCACTGGTTCACCAAGCAGCTCCTCTGACGCGGCCGGGACCGGCGGCTCAGACCGGCTGCTCGGACCTGCCGCTCAGACCGGCTGCTCGGAGCGCTGTTCGGGCTGCCGCACCTCGCGGGGACGGTCGTTGCGGGATCCGCACAGCTCGCCGTTCAGCTCCCGGACGAGCGCGACCAGGTCGGTGGGCCGGTCGGGGCCCCACCAGTCGCCGAGCAGTTCGGCGAGGGACTCCTCCCGGGCCTCGGCCAGCCGCTCGGCGTGCGCGCGGCCCTGATCGGTCAGCACGAGGTCGACGCCCTCGCGCACGGCGAGCCGCCGCTCCTCGACCTGACGGACGGCCTCCATGACGACGGACAGCGGCACGGGCATGCGCTCGGCCAGGGCGACGGGCTCGACCGCGCCGTACCTGCGGATGCGCAGCAGCAGCCAACTCGCCGCGGGCAACAGGTCGTAGCCGGCCCGCTCGGTGATGTCGCGGTAGATCTCCCGGCGGCCCGCGCGGGTGCCGAGCACCGACAGCGCGCGGCACACCTCGTCGTACGAGGACCGCTCGACGGGGTTGCTGGCCAGGGTCTCGGAGATGTCCGGCGCGGTGACCGAGGCGCGCAACCGGTCCTCCTTCAGGAACCAGGCGAGCACGAACCCGAGGAGCGCGACGGGCGCGGCGTACAGGAAGACGTCCGTGATGGCGACGGCGTAGGCGTGCAGGGCCGCCGGGCGCAGGCCGGGCGGCAGGGCGGCGATGCCCCGCGGGTCGGCCTCCAGCGAGCCCGGGGAGACGCCGGCCGGAAGCGGGGTGCCGCGGAAGGCGTCGCCGAGCAGGTCGCCGAGCCGGCCCGCGAAGACCGTGCCGAAGACGGCGACGCCGAACGAGGCGCCGATGGAACGGAAGAAGGTCGCCCCGGAGGTGGCGACGCCGAGGTCCTCGTAGGGGACGGCGTTCTGCACGATCAGCACGAGCACCTGCATCACCAGGCCGAGGCCGAGCCCGAAGACGAAGAAGAACCCGCTCAGCTCGGCCGTGGAACTGTGCTCGTCGAGCTGGTGCAGCAGGAGCAGGCCCAGCGCGGTGATGCCGGTGCCGGCGATCGGGAACACCTTCCAGCGGCCGGTCCGGCTGACGATCTGCCCGGACGTCGTGGAGGCCAGCAGCAGCCCGACCACCATGGGCAGCATGTGCACGCCCGACAGGGTGGGGCTGATGCCGTGCACGACCTGGAGGAAGGTCGGCAGGTACGTCATCGCGCCGAACATCGCGAAGCCGACGACGAAACTGATCACGGCGGAGAGTGTGAAGGTCCGGACCTTGAACAGCTTGAGCGGCAGCACGGGTTCGGCGGCCCGTCGCTCCACGGCGACGAACGCGCAGGCCAGCAGGACCCCGAGGACGGCGAGGCCGATGATCTGCGGGGACCCCCAGGCCCAGGTGGTCCCGCCGAGCGAGGCCACCAGCACCAGGCAGGTGGCGACGGCGGCGATGAGGAAGGTGCCGAGGTAGTCGATGACGTGGCGCTGCCGGTTGCGGGGGATGTGCAGGACGGCCGCGATCACGGCGAGTGCGACCACGCCCACGGGCAGGTTGATGTAGAACACCCAGCGCCAGCTGGCGTGCTGGGTGAGCACCCCGCCGAGCAGCGGCCCGAGCACACTGGTCGCGCCGAAGACGGCCCCGAACAGGCCCTGGTAGCGCCCGCGTTCGCGCGGCGGCACGAGGTCGCCGACGATCGCCATCGACAGCACGATCAGGCCGCCGCCGCCCAGTCCCTGCAACGCCCGGAAGGCGATCAGCTGGCCCATGTCCTGCGCGGCCCCGCACAGCGCGGAGCCGATCAGGAAGATCACGATCGCCGTCTGGAACAGCCGCTTGCGGCCGTACTGGTCGCCGAGTTTGCCCCACAGGGGTGTGGCGGCGGTCGCGGCCAGCAGATACGCCGTGACCACCCAGGACAGGTGATCCAGGCCGCCGAGGTCGCTGACGATGGTGGGCAGCGCGGTCGAGACGATGGTCTGGTCGAGTGCGGCGAGCAGCATGCCGAGCAGCAGCGCGCCGATGGAGACCAGCACGTTGCCGGGCACCTGCTCCCGGTCGGCGGTGCCCGCACCTGAGGGCTTGACGGCGTTCACGTCCCCGGCCATGCGACCTCCCACGGGCTCTGTGACATTTTCCATCGTGACCGCTGTGGGCCGTTATGGCCCGCCGGGCCCGTTTGGAAGCCGAGGTTCCGGAGGCTCGCCCGCCGCGCTGTGGAGAAGATCTGGATAATCTCTGGAGTTCGCGAGGGGAGGGAGGAGCGCGTGGAATCGCCGGCAGGCCACCCGTGCCCGGAGTGCGGGGTACCCAGACGGCAGGACAGCACGCCTTCCTGCTCCTGCACGGACCGCGTCGCGGAGGCCCTGCGCGACGCCCGCACGGCGGAGGCGGCCGCGGCGGAGGACTTCGACCCGCTGCGCATCCGCCCGTACGTGGAACTCGACGGCGCGCGGCCCGAGGAGCGTGAGCCCGGGGATCGGGCAAGCGGCGAAACGCTTCACCACCCCGGTGGCACGGCCGCCCCTTCACCCGCTTCGGAACCCGGTCAGGCCGCGCTCTCCCCGGCGGCCGGACGCAAGCGGCGGCAGGGTGCGGCCCGGCCGGAGGCTCAGCCACCGGTCGCGGCCACGACCGACGGCAGGCCGACCACCCCGCATCCCGCCGACGCGCCGGGCGGCGCCTCCCCCCTCGCCCCCGCAGAGGGGCGCAAGCGCCGCCAGGACCAGCCCCGCCCGCCGGCGCAGACACCCGCGCCCCCCGCAGCCGGAAGCACGCCGCCACCCGCGAACCCCGCAGACGACACCCACCCGCACTCCCCCGCCCCCGCGAACACACCCGGCGGCAACCCCCCACTTTCCCCCGCAGCCGCACGCAAGCGCCGCCACGACCAGCCCCGCCCGGCGGCGCAGACACCCATGCCTCCCACGGCGGGAAACACGCCGCCACCCGCGAACCCCGCAGACGACACCCGTCCGCACTCCCCCGCACCCGCGCACACACCCGGCGACAACCCCCCGCTCTCCCCCGCAGCCGCACGCAAGCGCCGCCAGGACCAGTCCCGCCCGGCGGCTCAGACACCCGCGCCACCCGCCGCGGCAAGCACACCGCCACCCACGGACCCGACAGACGACACCCACCCGCACTCCCCCGCACCCGCGCACACACCCGGCGACAACCCCCCGCTCTCCCCCGCAGCCGGACGCATGCGCCGCCAGGACGCGTCACGCCCGGCGGCGCGGGGCTCGGCTGGCGGGCCTTCGCAGGAGCGCGCAGGGGACTCGCCCGGCGGCGAGGCCTCGCGCTCCGCGCGGAGCCCGGGGGCGGCAGCCGGCCCGCCGGCGCCTTCCCCGGCCGAGACCACCCTGCCCCTGAGCGCCCTCGGCCCGTCCGACCCGGACGCGACCGCCGTCCTGCCCTCCGCCGCCGCCCCGGCCCACGCCCGGCCGGGCGACCCGGTGGACACCGACCCCACGACCGTCCTGCCGGCCACGGACGCCACCACCGTTCTGCCGGCCGGTCCGGCCGACTCGGCGGTTCCCGCGCCCCTCGTGTCCGGTGCGAGCGAACCGAGCGTGGCCGATCTGCGGCTCTTCGACGGTGCGGACGCCCGCGACCCCGGCGCGCAGGAGCCGCACGGCGCCGGCCCGCGCCGGGCCGGACGGCGGCGCCGGGCGGTGATGGTCGCCGCCGCCGCGGCCGGTGTCGCCGTCGTCGCGGCGGCCGGATACGCGAGCGGCCTGTTCTCCTACGAGAGCCCGACCCGGGACACCGCCCTGCCGGACGACCTGCGGGCCAGCGTGCCGGACGCCCCGGCGAGCAGCGTGGACTCCACCCCGTCCGCAGGCACCTCCGCGCCCGCCTCCTCGGCCCCGGCCGCGCCCTCGCCGTCCCGCACGGGCAGCCCTTCGGCCTCCCCCTCCCCGTCCGCGTCGAGCGCCTCGCCGAGCCCGTCGGAGTCGGCCACCCCGTCGGCGCGGCCCTCCGCATCGACGAGCGCCCCCGGGCAGGACGGGCCGGAGTCGGGCCGCCGCGGCGGTGCCACCGTCCTGCGCCTCGGCGACCGTGGCGCGGAGGTCACCGAACTCCAGCTCAGAATGCGGCAGTTGTACCTCTACGGTGAGGACGCCGACGGCTTCTTCAGCAGCCGGCTGGAGGACGCGGTGCGCACGTACCAGTGGTCGCGCGGCATCCAGACCCGGAACCTCGGGGTCTACGACGAGGCGACCCGGGCGAAGCTGGAGTCGGAGACCCGGGAGCCCTGAGCGCTCCGGTCGTCCTACCGTGACGCCGTGACGCCGTGATCCCCGAGTGATCGTGCTCAACGGCGGTTCCAGCTCGGGCGAGTCGGCTGAGCGCCGGCTTCCGGAGGCTGGCCCGGATCGTCGTCGACGGCGTGCTCCTCGGCGGCCCGGTCTCCCAGGAGGGCCGGCGCCGGGCTCTGGCCGGACTCGACGGGCCATGGGTCGGCGTCCGGTGCGATGGCGAGGTCGCCGCCGGGCGGAGATCGCCGGGGAGAGCGGACGGGCGGCTTGGCCGCGGCCCAGGCGCAGCTCGTGCCCGAGGGCGTGACGTACGACGTGGAGGTCGACACGACCCGGGCCGAGTCCCCGGCGTGCGCACGCGTCGTCGTCGCCCTCATACCTGACCGACGGGACCGGTCCGGGACCGACGGCCCCGCGCACCGTCCGCAGGCGGCGGCCCACCCGGGGCGCCAGGTCACCCGGAGCGCCAGGTCACCACGGGCGCCGGGTCACCCGATGTGGAGGCGGATCGTCCCGTCCTCCGCGCGTTCCACCCGCACCCGGGTGAGGTCCTCCACGACCACGTCCGGGTCGTGGAAGGAGGCCCGGGGCCCGATCCCGACGACCCGCATGCCCGCGGCGCGCCCCGCGGCGATACCGGCTCCGGAGTCCTCGAACACCACGCAGTCCGCGGGGTCGACCCCGAGTTCGGCGGCGCCCTTGAGGAAGCCCTCCGGGTCGGGCTTGCTGGCCCCGACGGACTCGGCGGTCACCCGCACCTCGGGCAGCGCGAGTCCGGCCGCGGCCATGCGCGCGGTCGACAGCGGCACGTCGGCGGAGGTCACCAGCGCGTGCGGCAGACCGGCCAGCGAGGCCAGGAACTCCGGCGCCCCGGAGATCGCCACGACACCCTCGGTGTCGGCCGTCTCCTCCTGGAGCATCCGGGCGTTGTCGGCGTGGTTCTGCTCCATCGGCCGGCCGGGCAGCAGCAGCGCCATGGAGGCGTAGCCCTGCCGCCCGTGGACGACCTTCATGACCTCGTCGCCGTCCAGCCCGTGGCGCTCGGCCCAGCGCCGCCAGACGCGCTCCACGGAGGCGTCGGAGTTGACGAGGGTGCCGTCCATGTCCAGCAGGAGGGCGCGGGCGGTGAGCACGGCGGTGGCCGTCATCGGCTGCTCCAAGGCTCGGGGCGCGTTCCAGCGCGGGCGAGGGGCGGGCGGCGCGACACGTCCGGCACGCCCCCGGGAGGGACAAGGCGGCCCCGCCCGCCGGTCAGGGAAAACGGGCGGAGGCCACTTTGTTTCTCTACGGTACAAAACAAACAGGCCCTCGCGCCAGGCGCCCCCTCCGGACGTTCACCCGCTGTTCGCCTCACCCGGTCACGGCCTCCCACAGGCTCCACACCCCGAGCGCCAGCATCACCAGCGCGGCGATCTGGGTGATCAGCCGCAGCGGCACCTTCTTCATCAGCGCCTTTCCGCCGACGATGCCGAGCCCCGCCACGGCCCACAGCGCGAGCACCGCGCCCAGACCGACGGAGAGCGGGTCGTCGTAGCGGGCGGCCAGATTGGCGGTCATGATCTGGGTGAGATCGCCGAACTCGGCGACCAGGATGAGCATGAACCCGGCGCCCGAGACCTTCCAGAACGACTGGTTCTCCGGCTTGCGGACCTCTTCCTCCTCCTCGCCCTTCTTCAGCAGCAGCACGGCCGCGCCGCCCAGGAAGAGGACGCCCGTCAGGGCCTGCACGAGCTGCTGCGGCAGCAGCGTCAGCACACTGCCGGCCGCGACGGCGAGCGCGACGTGCACCGCGAAGGCGGCGGCCACACCGGCGAAGACGTAGGAGGCGCGGTAGCGGGTGCCGAGGACGAGGCCGGCCAGGGCGGTCTTGTCCGGCAGTTCGGCGAGGAAGACGACGCCGAAGACGACGGCCGTCACGGTCAGGCTGATCAAGGGTTCCTCAATCGGTCGGGGCTGCCCCACCGAGAGTGCTGGATCCTCACACACGACACCTCGGCACGGCAGCGCACTCGGCGCCCGCGCCGGGGGGCACGGGCGTGCACTGCTTGCCGAAGGTCTCGCTGGCCCGCCCCTTGCGGGGCCTGCCTCCGGGCGCCGGCTCAGGCTGGCTGAGCAGTGTGTCGACGGTCCGGCGAAGAGCTACTCCCCTTCTGCGCCGTCCATGGTACGCGACGGTCCGGGCGTGAAAAGTTCCCCCGTGAACCTTGTCATGTCATGAACCCGTCACTACCTTCTCACCGGGCGCACACCTGTGCGCAACACGGCTGCGCGAGCATTCCCTCGCTCGCCCGCCAACACGCCCTTCCCAGCAGGGAGTTCGCATGCCCAGGTTCTACGCGCGTCGACGGTTCAGCCTCGCCGCGGCCGCCACCGCGCTCATATCGGCCGCCACCCTCTTCAACGCCCCCACGGCCTCCGCCGCCCTCCCCACCCCCGTGAGCGGCGCCACCGCCCGCTCCTACCTCGCCACGCTCACCGTGGCGACCGAGAACCGCACCGGGTACAACCGCGACCTCTTCCCGCACTGGATCACCCAGTCCGGCACCTGCAACACCCGCGAGGTCGTCCTCAAGCGCGACGGCAGCAACGTCCAGCAGGACTCGTCCTGCGCCGCCACCAGCGGCAGCTGGTACTCCCCGTACGACGGCGCCACCTGGACGGCCGCCTCCGACCTGGACATCGACCACCTGGTCCCGCTGGCCGAGGCCTGGGACTCGGGCGCCGGCTCCTGGACGACCTCCCGCCGCCAGTCCTTCGCCAACGACCTGACCCGCCCGCAGCTCATCGCGGTCACGGACAACGTCAACCAGGCCAAGGGCGACCAGGACCCCGCCACCTGGATGCCCTCCCGATCGGACTACCGCTGCACCTACGTCCGCGCCTGGGTCCAGGTGAAGTACTACTACGGCCTCTCGGTCGACTCGGCGGAGAAGTCGGCCCTGCAGAACTACCTCGCGAGCTGCTGACACGCACGCGATTTCGTGTCGGAACCTCCCCGCCGCTCTCCGTCGTTCCGTACCGTACGGGGCGACGGAGAGGGGAACGACATGGCCGACCTGCGCCTCGGACCACTGCTGAGGTACACCGACGGCTCGTCCGCGACCGTCTGGATGGAGACGGACGGCCCGTGCGCCGCGGAGGTCCGCTGCGCCGACGGCGCGGGCGGGAGCGCGCAGAGCTTCCTGATCGCGGGCCACCACTACGCCCTGGTGCCGGTGACCGGCCTCACCGCCGGCACGACCACGTCGTACGAGGTGCTGCTCGACGGCGCCAGGGTGTGGCCGCTGCCCGGCTCGCCCTTCCCGCCCTCGGTGATCCACGCGCCGGGCCCCGAGGGCGCCCTGCGGGTCGCCTTCGGCTCGTGCCGCTGGGCCGCCCCGCCCGCCGGCGGGGACGACCCGGCCGGCCCCGACGCCCTGGACGCGCTCGCCACGCGCCTCGCCGCCGACCCCGACGGCGAGCGGCCGCACGTCCTGCTGCTGCTCGGTGATCAGGTGTACGCCGACGAGACCTCCGACGCCACCCAGCGCTGGCTGGCCGAGCGGCGGGACACGAAGAAGCCTCCGGGCAGCGGGGTCGCCGACTACGAGGAGTACACCCACCTCTATTACGAGTCCTGGCTCGACCCGAGGATCCGCTGGCTGCTGTCCACGGTGCCGAGTTTCATGATCTTCGACGACCACGACGTCATCGACGACTGGAACACCTCCGCCTCCTGGCTCGCCGACATGCGCGCCACCGACTGGTGGCAGGAGCGGCTGCTCAGCGGCCTGATGTCGTACTGGGTCCACCAGCACCTGGGCAACCTCTCCCACGACGAGCTGGCGGCCGACCCCGTCTACGAGGCGGTGCGCGCGGCGTCGGACGGCACCGGGGTGCTGCGCGAGTTCACCGCCCGGGCCGACGCCGACGCGGCCACGGTCCGCTGGAGCTACCGCCGCGACTTCGGCCGGGTCCGCCTGGTGATGGTCGACAGCCGGGCCGCCCGCGTACTGGAGGAGAAGGACCGCGCGATGCTCGACCCGGGCGAGGAGGCCTGGCTGCGCGAGCAGATCACGGACCGGGGCGAGGGGTACGACCACCTCCTGCTGGGCACCTCCCTGCCCTGGCTGCTGCCGGACCTGGTGCACAACGCCGAGGGGTGGAACGCGGCGCTGTGCCGGGGCGAGCGGGGCGAGCGCTGGGCGCGCCTCGGGGAGAAGCTGCGGCGGGCCGCCGACCTGGAGCACTGGTCGGCCTTCCCGGAGTCCTTCGCGGGCCTCGCGGACCTGATCGCCGAGGCGGGTTCCGGACCAGGAGCGCCGGCGACCGTCTGCGTGCTGTCCGGGGACGTGCACCACGCCTACATCGCCGAGCCGTCCTGGATCACCGGCCCCGGCCCGGACTCCCGGGTGGTGCAGCTGGTCTGCTCGCCCGTGCACAACTCGGTGCCGCTGTCGATGCGACTGGCCTTCCGCCTCGGCTGGAGCCGTGCGGCCCGGGGCCTAGGCCGCCTCCTGGCCCGGCACGGCCGGCTCGCACGGCCGCCGGTCGGCTGGCGCAAGACGGACGGCCCCTGGTTCGGCAACCAGCTCATGACCCTGACGCTGCGCGGCCGTTCGGCCCGGCTGCGGCTGGAGCACGCCAAGCCCCGGCAGGGCGCGGAGCCGCGGCTGACGACCCTCCTGGACTCCGAGCTGAGCCGGTGACCGCGTCCCGGCCGGCCGGCCGGGTGTGGATCCGGTCACTTCCCGGACGCGGCGGGCGGGGCGCGAGGGGCCTCACGTGCTGCTGGGACGGCGGTCGCACCCGTCACCAGGACCGAAGCCATGGCCAAATGTTGAACTTGCAAGCATCGGTTAGGTCCACCTAACGTGAGGGCTCGTCGGTTCGTCCCCGACCGGCCTGCCCCGGGCCGGCCAACCGAAGGAGCCCCCCACATGACCGCACGCCTCGACGGCGCCCAGCCGTACGCACTCGGACTGTTCCGGATCGTCGTGGGCCTGTTGTTCGCCTGCCACGGGGCCGTCGCGCTCTTCGGCGTCCTCGGCGGCGCGGACGGCAAGGGCGGCACCGTCACGACCGGTGCCTGGCCGAACTGGTACGCCGCCGTCATCGAACTGGTCGGGGGCACCCTGGTGCTGCTCGGCCTCGGCACCCGGGTCGCGGCCCTCGTCTCGTCGGGCGCCATGGCGTACGCCTACTTCAAGGTCCACCAGCCGCAGGCGCTGTGGCCGATCGAGAACAGCGGCGAGGGCGCGGCCATGTACTGCTGGGCCATGTTCCTGCTGATCTTCACGGGCTCCGGCGCGTTCGGCGTGGACCGGCTGCTGTCGCGCCGCCCCTCGGCGGGGCAGCGACCCTCGGCGGAGCAGACGCCCGTGGCCGCCTGAGCCGTCCGGCCCCGCACCGCGGTGCCTCCCCGCCCGGCGGGAGGCGCCGCGGCGTCGCGTCGCCCGGAGGGCCAAGCCGGGCGAGACGGCACGAGGTGAACACTCGGTACCGAACGTACGAGCCCCCCGTGAACCGCCCGTCACACCCGCGCGTACGCTGTATGGCTGTCATGGCCACTCCTGCCGCTCCCCCCGCGTCGCCGCGGCACGGCTTGGCCCACGGGGGACCACGGGGAGTTGCGGTGCTGGAGCAGATCGGGTCGCTGGTCGGCAGTCCATGGATCTACGCGGTGGTGGCCCTGTCGGTGCTGCTCGACGTGTTCCTGCCGGTGCTGCCCAGCGGAGTCCTGGTCATCACGGCCGCCACGGCGGCGGCCGCCGGGACGGCGACCGACGTGCCCGACATCCTCGCCCTGACCCTGTGCGCGGCCACCGCCTCCGTCCTCGGTGACCTGGTCGCCTACCGTCTCGCCTGGCGCGGCGGCCCCCGGCTGGACCGGGCGATCTCCCGCTCCCGGCGCCTGACCCGCGCCCAGGAGCGACTCGGCGCGGCCCTGGCGCGCGGTGGCGGCGCCCTCGTCGTCCTGGCCCGCTTCGCCCCCGCCGGGCGCTCGGTGGTCTCCCTCGGCGCGGGCGCCGCCCGGCGCCGGGCCCGCGACTTCCTCCCCTGGTCGGCGCTGGCCGGTCTGACCTGGGCCGCGTACAGCGTCGCCCTCGGCTACTTCGGCGCGCAGCTGCTGGGCGCGACCTGGGTGGCGACGGCGGTGTCCGTGGGGGCGCTGTTCGGGGCCGGGGCCGGGGCGGCGTACCTGATGCGGCGCGAACCGCGGCCCTCGTAGCCCCGGCGGGCCCCCCACCACGACCACGGACACGATCGGGAAGCGGCTGAGACAGTGACCACTCCGGCATCGCCCCAGGCGTCACGCCCACGACGGATCGCGCAGGCCGCGCGCCGTCACCCACGGGCGGTGCTGTGGTGCGCGGCGGGAGCGATCACGCTGGGCTTCCTCCTGGCGCTCCAGCTCGTCGCGCGGCACCTCGGGATACCCGGGCCGATCACCACCCAGGCGCGGGAGGTCGTGTACGCCCCGAAGTCGGGCTTCCTGCTCTACGCCAGCCTGGGCCTGACGATGCTGGTCCTGACCTGGCGGCAGCGGCTGATCGCCCTGGGCGCGGCCGTCGGCATCGACCTGGTCTTCCTGGCCGTGCGGTTCGCGACCGGCGCCCTGCCGGGCGAGGGCCACCCCTTCGGCAACGGCGCCCTGTGGGTGATGCTGGGCCTGGTGGTCGTCGCCCTCACGCGCCGCACCGGCGCGGAACGCGTTCTGCTGCTCAAGGGCGTGGGGCTCGGTCTGCTGCTGGTGACGGGCCGCAAGACCGGGGACACCTGGCTGTCGATCACCTCGCAGACCCGGCCCGTCACGCTCGACCCGTACATCGCCATGGCCGACCACGCGCTGGGCAACCCCTCGTGGCTGGCGGGCCGGCTGCTCCGGGCGAGCGGCCCGGTCGGCGAGCACGCGCTCGACTACGTCTACGCCCAGCTCGCGGTCGCCGCGGTCGTGGTGGCGCTGTACCAGCTGCGCCACGTGGCCGCCGAGCGGCGCTTCCCCCGCCACCACCTGGTCCGGACGTTCCTGGTGATCGGCCTGGTCGGGCCGGCGGTCTACATGGTCTACCCGGTGGTCGGGCCGATCTTCGCCTACGGCCCCGAGGGCGGGCCCTGGGCGGTGGCGAACCTGTGGCCCCACACCCTGCCGCCGGTCACCACGCCGTTCAAACTGCCCTTCGACGAGGTCACCCCGCGCAACTGCATGCCGAGCCTGCACACCGCGTGGGCCGTGACGATCTTCATCCACTCCCGGCAGGGACCGCGCTGGCTGCGGTGGGCCGGTGCGTTCTGGCTGGTGGCCACGCTGGCGGCGACCCTCGGGTTCGGCTGGCACTACGGGGTGGACCTGGTCGCGGGCGTGGTCTTCGCGTACACCGTCGAGGCGGCCCTGCGCTCCTTCGACCGAGGCTGGGACCGGACCGGGGTCTGGCTGGTCGTCCACGGCACGACGGTGTTCGCGGTGCTGCTGGCGTCCTACCGCTTCCTGCCGATGGAGATGGCCCGCCACCCCTGGCTCGCCGGACCGCTGCTGCTGCTGGCGATGGCGTCGGTGGTGCGCGGCTACCACCGGACCCTGCGGCTGTGGGAGACGGACCTTCCCGCGGCACCGCGGCCACAACCCCAGCCGGAACTCGTCTGAGCCCTCGCGCCGCGGGCGCTAACCGGCCCGGCGGGCCGCGGCCCCCCGCACCTCCAGGCCGTCGAGCAGCTCGGCCGTGGCCTGCGTGACGGCCTCGACGGCGCGGTCGAACACCTCCTGGTTGTGGGCGGCGGGGGCACGGAAGCCCGAGACCTTCCGTACGTACTGCAACGCTGCTGCGCGCATGTCCGCCTCCGTGGCCTCTTCGGGCAGGGCGGGCGGACGAAGCGTCTTGATACTCCGGCACATGCCCCCCAGTCTCGCCCCTCCGGCCCCCCGAGGACAGCGCCGGCTGCCATGATCCTCCCGAGGCGGCCACCACACAGGGGCCGACCGACGAGAGGAACCCCTCATGGCGAACGAACTCACCGTGGCCGTCCTGGGCCCCGGCGGCGTGGGCGGACTGCTCGCCGCCCTGCTCTCCCGCGCCGGCCACCGCGTGATCTGCCTGTCCGGCGAGCGGACGGCCGGGATCCTGCGCGGCGAGGGCATCCGGGTCCGCAGCGCCCGGTTCGGCGACTTCACGGCCCGGGTCGAGGCGGACACGGCCCTGCGCGAACCGGTCGACGCCTGCCTGGTAACCGTCAAGCACACCGCACTCGACGCGGCCCTGGCGCGCGTCCCCGCGTCCGTCCTGTCCGACGGGCTACTGGTGCCGTTCCTCAATGGCGTCGAGCATCCGGCGGCCCTGCGCGCCCGCTACCGGCCCGACCGGGTCGCCCCGGCCGTCATCCGGGTCGAGTCCACCCGCCCGGCCCCCGGCGTGGTGGAGCACGACAGCCCCTTCGCGGAGGTCGACCTGACGGGGGCCCGGGCACCCCGGGCGCGCCTGGACGCCCTCGCGGGGGCCCTCGACGCGGCCGGGCCCACCACCCGGGTCCTGGAGGACGAGACCGCGGCCCTGTGGGCCAAGATGTCGTTCCTGGCGCCCTTCGCGCTCCTGACCACCCGGTACGGCCTGCCGCTGGGCGAGGTCCGCGACCGCCACCGCGACGAGCTGACGGCCCTGGTCGCGGAGACGGCCGCGATCAGCCGCGCCTGCGGCGGCCCGGGGGACCCGGCCCAGGCCCTCGCCCGTTACGAGGCCTTCCCGGCGACGGCCAGGTCGTCGATGCAGCGCGACGCGGAAGCGGGCCGGCCGCTCGAACTGGACGCCGTCGGCGGCGCGTTGCTGCGTGCGGCCGAGCGGCACGGGGTGGCGGCGCCGGTGGCCGCGCAGGTGGTGCGGGAGCTGGAGCTGGTACACCCGTTCGCATGAACCACGGGAACGAACTCGCCCGCGTAAATCGAACAGGCGTATTATTGGGCCGTGGCTACGACCTATGACTTTCCGAGTGACCTCCTCGCCGGTCAGGAGGAACTCCATCAGGTCCGGGCCGAGTTGTCGGCCCTGCTCAAGCGGCTCCCCTGGTCCGTGGAACCGCTGGACGGATTCAGCGACGACAACGGCTGGCGCAAGGTGGAACGCCCCGCCTCCCCCGGCTGGACGGCCGACGAGCAGGCCGAGGTGGAGAAGCTGCGCCGCCGCGAGCACGAACTCGCGGTGTTCGTCAGCACCCACCGCTACTGGTCCGCGCTGACGGGTCCGGACCGGGTGGCGGCCCGCTCCCGGCTGAAGCACGCGCACGAGGCCCCGCCGGTGGAGACCGGCGGAGCCCCGTGACGCGCGGGGGTCGGCGCACGCCGCCGGCCGGGAGCCGCTTCATCCCGGCGACGCCCTCGTGGGCGAACTCGCGTGCGGCCGGCGGGACATGAGTGCGAGCGCGCGACCCCATCGGGTGAACTCATTCAAGCTTCTACAACCGTCCGCGAGCCGCAGGACGTCGTACCCCCGCACGACACGATTGATCGAGGGGTACCCATGAGCCAGCAGCACCCGCAGCAGCCCGCCCAGCCCTACCCGCCGCAGCAGCCCGGGTTCGGCGCCCCGGCGCCGCAACCGCCGAGGAAGCGCGGCATCGGCAAGATCGCGGGGCTCGGCTGCGCGGGCGTCCTCGCCCTCTTCGCCATCGCCGCCGTCGCCACCGGCGGCGGCGGGGACGACAGCGGCGACAGCTCGACCAAGAACAAGGCCGTCACCGCCGACAGCAAGCCGAAGAAGGCCGGGCCGGCCGCGGACAAGAGCCAGGCCGAGCAGTTCCGCGCCTGTGTCGCCGAGAGCGGCACGCAGACCGAGAAGGCCGCCGCCGAGCACGTCACCAAGGTGACCGGCGCGGACAAGCGCAACGACATCCTCGACGCGGCGGAGGTCTACACCGACTTCAGCGGCGGGCTGACCGGTCCGCATCAGGGCGAGGGCAAGCTCATCGCCTCCGCGTTCACGTCCTGCTACGAGTCGGACAACGGCCTGGTGACCGTCTACGACAAGGACGGCGAGATCCTGGCCAACGCCAACTACTGACCCGCCCACCGGCCCCAGGAACGGAACAGGCCCCCGGGAGAACCCGGGGGCCTGTCGACCGCGGTGGGCGCGGACGGTTTCGAACCGCCGACATCCTGCTTGTAAGGCAGGCGCTCTACCCCTGAGCTACGCACCCGCATCCCGGGGCACGCCCAGGACGAGTGGACAGCCTACCCTGCCCGGGGCGAGGTCCCGCAAACCCGTATCGGGCCGTGCCGGGGGTTAACCCCACCGCCGATCCGGGAGCGGCCCGGATCCTCCCGGCGGCCCCGGTTGCCTACGGTCGTGACAGCGCCCGAGAGCGCCCGTCGTTCCGTCCATGGGGAGACCGTCATGGCCCGCACCGCACGCACCGCCCGCACGACCCGCACCGCCACCGTCCGTGCGGCCGCCCTCACCGGTGCCGTCGCGGTCCTCGTCGCCGGGCTCAGCGCCTGCGGGGCCTCCGCCGGGGACGACAAGGACCCCGACCACAAGGCCTTCGACCTGAAGGGCCGCACGCTCACCGTCGACTCGGACGACTCCGCCCTGGAGATCGTCGCCGCCGAGGAGCACCCGGCCGGCCGCATCCAGGTCACCCGCTGGTTCCAGGGCTCGGTCGTCATGGGCAAGGATCCCGAGGTGACCTGGTCCCTGCGGGACGACCGGCTCGTCCTGCGGCTGAAGTGCTCCGGCGTCGTCGCGGACTGCTCGGCCAAGCACCGCATCGAGGTGCCCCGCGGCATCACCGTGAAGGTCGAGGACGGCGACGGCAGCGTCCGCGCCCGGGGCTTCCGCGACCGGCTGGACATCCGCACCGGCGACGGCTCCGTCCGCGTCACCGACACCACCGGCCCCACCGAGCTGCGCACCGGGGACGGCTCGATCCGCGTCTCCGGCGTGAGCGGCCCGCTGCGGATGCGCACCGGCGACGGCTCCATCCGGGCCGACGTCTCCTCCCGGGACGTGCGCACCCGCACCGGTGACGGCTCCGTCCGGCTCGAACTCGGCGTCGTACCGGACCGGGTGGAGACCCGCAGCGGCGACGGCTCCGTCACCGTCTCGGTGCCCCGGGCGGCCTACCGCGTGACCACCCGGACCGGCGACGGGGGCGTCGACGTGTCGGTCCCGCGCGACGAGAACAGCGGGCACGTGGTGACCGCCGAGACCGGTGACGGCAGAATCACGGTGCGAACGGCGAACTGACCGGCCCGTGTGTTCGTCCTTCACCGGTGGGACAATGACACCGGGCAGGGTGGACCACAGCACGGGAGAGGGATGTGACGGCGACACCAGCGCAGCCGTACTCGCCGTCGGTGCCGCGCGCACCTCGTCCGCGCCGCCGCCCTCCCCGCGCCCCGGGCCCGCTGCGCGACACGCTCGCGCTGGCGGCGCTGCCGGTGCTGCTCGCCCTGGCGCTGCCCGCGGCCTTCGCGGGCGGCGGCACCCGGCGCTGGTTCGGCGGCCGGGCGGAGAACCAGCGCGCCGAGGCCCAGGCCGCCAAGGACGCCGTCGCCGCCGCCTTCTACGAGCTCGACACCGCCCAGCGCGACCTGCGCATCTCCATCGAGACGATCAGGGCGGTCGACGACTCCCCCGCCGCCCGGCGCGCCGTCGAGGGCTTCGACGCCCTGGGGCGGCGCATCGACGAGGCCAGCCACCAGTACATCTCGGCCGTCGACGCCCACGACCTCGACCGTGACGACCTGGAGGCCTCGGCGGCTTCCCGGGCCCGGGCCGAGCTGGCCGCGGCGAAGGAGGAACTGGACCGGGTCAAGCGCGACCTGGACCGGTTCGCGGAGGGCCTCGGCCCGCTGCTCGGCAAGGCCGAGACCCAGCTGGCCCGCCTCGCCCCCGCCGTCGAGCGGGCCCGCCAGGCCCTGCTGGCCGCCTCCGGCGCGCTGGACGCCGTGCGCGGCTCGGGCCTGAAGGCGGACGACCTCGCCGCGCGTCTGGCGGCCCTCTCGCCGGAGCTCACCAAGCTGAACCAGGGCGCCGGGCAGCACGGCGTGCCGCAGACCCTGGAGCGGGCCGAGCGGGTCACGCGCGCCGCGGAGGCGGTCCGGGTCGAGGCCGAGCGGCTGCCGGAGCGCGCCGCCGAGATCGACCACCGCCTGGTCTCCCTGCGCACCCGCGCCCAGGCCCTCACCACCCGCTCCGAGCAGGTGGAGCCGACCCTGAGCGAACTGCGCCGCCGGTTCACCGCGGCCTGCTGGCAGGACCTGCAGCAGGTCCCCGACGTGGCGGCGGGCAACGTCCGCCAGGCCGAGACGAAGCTGGCCGAGGCCCGCGCCGCCCGCGACGAGCAGCGCTGGGCGGACGCCACGGCCCTGCTGTCGACCGTGCGGGCCCTGTTGAACACCACCGACGAGGCGGTCTCCGCCGCCGGTGACCGGCTGCGCCGCCTGAACGCCGTGCAGAAGGACCCCGAGCAGGAGATCGAGCGCACGCGTTTCGCGATCCGCGACGGCCAGCGGCTGGCGATGGCCGGCCGCAACACCCCGGACCCGCGCCACGCCCGCCCGCTGGACGAGGCCGTGGCGCGGCTGGAGCGCGCCGTCGCCGCTCTGGAGGGCCGGCACCCCGACTACTGGCACTTCCTGCTGGAGACGGAGGCGGTGCGGCAGTCGGTGGCCGGCGTGGTCTCCCGGATCCGGGAAGAGCGCGGGGCCGGGCACTGAACCCGGCCCCCGCCCGCCATCAGGTGCGGTAGGCGTAGTAGTACGCGGTCGGGTACGACGCCACGAGGCTCGCCACCGACCGGCGCAGGGTGTTGTTCGAGTGGTACGTCACGTACGGCACGCCGCGGCTCTTGTACGTGACGATCATGGTGTGGTCCTTGGACCCGTCCCGGTCGAAGTCCATCTGGAGGACGTCGCCGACCTCGAGCTGGTAGACGTTCGACAGCGGCGTGGTCCGCTTGGAGTTCTGCGCGAACCAGGACCACTCGTTGACGCCGATGAACGAGTGCGACTGGATGTCGGCGTTGCCGAACCACCGCGTGTAGTCGTACACGTAGCCGGGGACGTGCTTCCAGCCGCCCGCCTTCAGGGCCTGGCTGACGAAGTTGGTGCAGTCGCCGCCGGCGCCCTGGCCGTTGAAGTCCGGGTAGTCCTTGTTGTAGGCGTTCCAGTGCTTCTCGGCGTAGGCCGCCATGGCCTTGTAGTCGTACGTCGTGGCGGTCTTGGGCACCTGGACCGGGTAGCGGGTGGTCGCGGCCCGGGGAGCGCTCGGCGTCGTGGTGGTGCCGGCCGTGGCCACCTTCACGGAGGCCGGCTTGGACAGCGTGTTCACCGCGAGGCCGCCCTCGTCGCTGTCGCGGATGGCCGTCAGCCGCCAGTTGCCCTGCCGGTCGGCCTTGAAGGTCAGCTCGTGCTTGGCCTGGAAGCCGGTGGTGCGCGGCGCGCCGCCCCGGGCCTCGGCGTAGGTCAGGGTGGTGGTCTCGGTGACCGCGGCCTTGGCCGTACGGCCGGTCACCCGCGTGGCGTTCAGGGTGACGGTGGTGCCGGCCTTGCTGTACTTCTCACCGGCCTTGGCCAGCCTCGCCTTGCGCTGCTCCAGCCCGGACAGCGTGGCGTCCTCGGTGCGGGCCGTGCCCGAGGACAGGGCGACGTCGCCGGAGAACCGGTCGGTCAGCGGCGCGTCCTTGCCGCCCCGGCCGCCGTCGAGCAGGGCGTTGGTCCGGTCGGTGAAGACGGCGTCCGCCAGCCGCTGGAACGTGGCCTTGGTCCGCGCGTCGACCGTCGGGTCGTCGGTGACCGCCGCGCCGGCGCTCCAGTTGGGCAGCAGGGCGACCCCGGCGACCACCGAGGTCGCCGCGGCCCCGATTATCGTGACGCGGCGTCGGGTGCCGGTCAGTCTTCTCGATCTCACTGATGTTCCTCTCTGGCCCGGCCAGGTTGTGCCGGGCTTGGGGTCTGTCACTTCACGACCTTCGACCAGTCGGGCGACTGGGCCGGGTCGAGGGAGCGCAACCGCTGAAGGGTCTCGGGCTTCTGCGCGTCCAGCCAGTCGGCCAGCTCCCTGAAGGACACGCACTTGACGTCCTTCTTGGTGCACACCGTCTTGACGACCTGGTCGACGGCTCTCATGTATATGCCGCCGTTCCAGTTCTCGAAGTGGTTTCCGATGAACAGGGGGGCACGGCTGCCGTAGTACACCCGGTTGAAGCCGGACATGTAGGAGTTGACCGTCTGCTGCTCCCACTCGGGGTACTTCGCCGGGTCGCCCTCGGTCTCACCGTCGGACTGGTTGTACAGGAAGTTGAAGTCCATGGACAGGCCCTGGTAGTCGCCGCCCTCGTAGGGGAGCATCTGCAGCGGGAAGTCCCAGATGCCGTCCTTCTTGCGGGGCCATATCTGGAAGTCGCCCGCGGAGCTCGCGTCGTAGCGCCAGCCGTACTTCTCGGCGGCCTTCAGCAGGTTGGCCTGTCCCTCCAGGCAGGGCGCACGGCCCCCGGTGATCTCCTTCCGCGGGTCGAAGGGCAGCGGATCCAGGTCCTTGAAGCCGGTGTTGGTCTTCCACTTCTCGACGAACGAGTAGAACTGGTCGATCTCGCTCTTCCACTCCTCGACGCTCCAGTCGCCGCCGCCCTTCTCCCCGCAGAAGTGGCCGTTGAAGTGGGTGCCGATCTCGTTGCCGTTGCGCCAGGCGTTGCCCAGTTCCTCGACGGTGGTGCGGATGTGCTCGTCGGTGGGGAAGCTGATCGCCGCCGAGCCCTTGTCGTGCTGCGGCGGGGAGTAGAGGTCCTTCTTGCTCTTGGGCACCAGGTAGATGCCGGTGAGGAAGAAGGTCATGTGGGCGTCGTACTGCCGGGCCAGCTCCCGGTAGTGCGAGAACAGCCCGTCGTCGCCCTGGAGCGCGCCGTCCCACGAGAAGACGACGAACTGGGGCGGCTTCTCGCCCGGCTTGAGCGGAACCGGCTTCAACTGCTTCTTCGGCGGGCCGGTGTAGGAGGTGGAGCCGTCCCCGAGGACCTTGGTCTTGCCGTCCCACTGCGGCTGGTGGTCGTTCTTCTCGGAGGTGTTCTTGCGGGCCGCCCCGGAGGAGGCGGTCGGGGTGGTCTTCTCCTGTCGCGTCAGCACCAGGTAGCCCGCGACCAGGCACGCGACGACGACGAGCGCCGCCAGGGTCAGGATGCGCGGGGACATGGCGCCCAGGGCGCGGCGGGACGCGCTGGGTGCGCGCGGTGCGCGGCGGCGACCGGAGGGTGACTTCATGCGCGGCTCATTCTGCGAGGGAGTGGGAAGGTCTGGGAGGCGCCGGGCGCCGGGGTCAGCCGACGCCCCGGGCTCTGGACCAGATGGTGTACGGGACGCTGTCGTCGGGGGTCCCCGCGATCCCCTTCAGCGGAAGCGGTTCCAGGCTCTTGGTGAGGTCGATGCGGTAGGTGACGACGGCCGTCGACACGGACTCGGCGGTTCCGACATACCAGGACGCGGTGTCGCTCTGCACGGTTCCCGCCTTGCCGGACACCCCGGCGGGCGCGTCCGCCCCCGGGTGGGCGGTGCGGAAGGCGTCCGCCAGGGCGGACTGGACCGCCTCGGCCGTGGCCGTCTTCACCGCGCGGCGGGACGCCGGCGCGGCCAGCGCGACCTTGGAGCCGTTGCGGGTGATCCGGTCCACGGAGTACGGCTCGACGTGCTTGCCCCCGGCCGCGAAGGTCGCGTACCCGCTCGCCATGCGGATCGCGCTGGGCGTGGCGCTGCCCAGGGACATCGCCGGCACATTCGGGCCGAAGCTGGAGGAGAGCAGGCCCGCGGCCTCGGCGGTGCCGCGCACCTTGTCCAGGCCGGTGTCCATGCCGAGCTGCATGAACGGGGTGTTCACGGACAGGGCGAGCGCCCGGGCCAGGCTGATCTGCCCGTAGGACTTCTTGCCGTCGTTGCGGGCGGCGACCTTCTTGCCGCTGCGGTCCCAGTAGGGCCCCTCGGGGGTCGTCACGGGGACACCGTCGTCGCCGTTGTAGAGGGTCTCCGGGGTGACCTGGGTGCGGGTGCCGTCCCGGGTCTTCTGCACGCCGTGCTCCAGGGCGGCGGCGTAGACGAACGGCAGGAAGGCCGAACCGGCCGGGACGGTGGTCGCGTTGGACTCGTTGTAGCCCTGCTTGCGGTGGTCGGGGCCGCCGTGCAGGGCGAGGATGCGCCCGTCGGTGGCCACCGAGGCGGCGCCGTAGTGGACGGTCTTCGCCTTGGCCGGGTCGTCCTTGCGGGCCTGCTCGCGGGCCTTGGTCACGGCCTTGGTGAGCGCGGTCTCCTGCCCCCGGTCGAAGGTCGTGTAGATCTGGAAGCCGCCGAGGTCGAACTCCTTGTCGGAGATGTGCGCGGCCTTCTTGACGTACTGGGTGGCCAGCTCGACGAGGTAGTCGCTCTGCTTGCCGGTGTCGTAGCCCGGCGCGTGCTTGAGCGGCTCGGGGAACTTCCGGTACTTGGCCCGCTCCGACTTCGACAGCGTTCCGACGTCGACCATGCGGTCGAGTATCCAGGACCAGCGCTCCACGGCCCGGGCGTGGTTGGCTCCGCCCAGGGCGGGGTCGTAGAGTCCGGCGCCCTTGAGGAGGGAGGCGAGGAAGGCGGCCTCGCTGACGTCGAGTTCGCGGACGTCCTTGCCGTAGTACGCCTGGGCGGCGCGCTGGATGCCGTAGGTGCCGCGGCCGAACCAGCTGGTGTTGAGGTAGCCCTCGAGGATCTCGTCCTTGTCCATCTCGTTGTCGAGCTTGAGGGCGAGCATGGCCTCGGTGAACTTGCGGCTCACCGAACGGTCCTGGTTGAGGTAGACGTTCTTGACGTACTGCTGGGTGATGGTCGAGCCGCCCTGGGTCTCCCCCTGGCCCACGGTGCGCCACACGGCCCGGGTGAGGCCGCTGAAGGATATGCCGGGGTCGCTGTAGAAGCTGGCGTTCTCGGCCGCCAGCACCGCGTCGCGGACGTCCACGGGGATGTCCTTCAGGGGCATCTCCTGGCGCTGCACCCAGCCGGTGCGGGCCATGGGCGTGCCGTCGGACCAGTAGTAGACGTTGTCCTGCTGGGTGGCGTACGAGTTGAGGTTCTCGGGGACGTCGGTGGCGGCGTAGGCGACGCCCAGGAACATGACGGACAGCCCGGTGAACGTCAGCGCGGCCCCGAGCCACTGCCGCCAGGAGGGCGCCCAGCGGCGCCAGCCGGTGCGGCCGGGCCGGGGGTAGACCGGCCGCAGACGGCGGGCGTAGGGGGCGAGGCGGGCGGCGTAGGGGGCCAGCGGGGCGAGGTAGGCGGCGGGCTTGAACGTCCGGGCGGTCCTGCGCCGGCGGCGGGATCCGCCGGAGCCGCGGCCGGAGGACGGTTCCGCGGCCTCGTCGGAGGCGGGGGCCCTCTCGGAAGCCGCGGCCGCGTTGGTGGCCGCGACCACGTCCTCCGCACGCAACTGCATGGTTTGATCGGGTCTGTCCGCATGTGGGGACGCGGGAGCCTTCAACTGCATGGTCTCGTCCGGTTCCCGCCCAGCCTCGGTCACGGCTGTGTCTCCCCTCCCCCGCTTACAGTGGTGCTCGCGCGAGAGCCCGGCACCGCTGTCGACCGCGGCGCGCTCCACATCCCCCCGGCCGTGTGGCTTCTCGCGACGATGGAAAGCTACCAGTGGCCTTTACAGCTTCTCCATAGCGGTTGGGGCAAGAACGGTCACATGTGATCCCGACGAGTGGTATTTCCATCGCCTCGCACTAATCTGTCCCCATGCCTCGCTACGAGTACCGCTGCCGGACCTGCGGCGACACCTTCGAACTGAGCCGCCCCATGGCCGACTCCGGCGCCCCCGCCGCCTGCCCCTCGGGGCACGACGACACGGTGAAGCTCCTGTCCACCGTCGCGGTGGCCGGCTCGGCCTCCGCCCCGGCCCCGGCGCCCCGGTCGGGCGGCGGTGGCGGCGGGGGCTGCTGCGGCGGCGGCTGCTGCGGCTGACACCGGCCCCGGGGTCCTTCCTCAGCTCTTCTTCAGGTCCGGTTTCCTACGGTGGCCGCATGACAGCCATCGCCGCGGACGCCGGACCGCAGTGGGTCAACGACCTCATGGACACGATGGGCGCACCGGGTGCCGGTCTCGCCATCGCCCTGGAGAACCTGTTCCCGCCCCTGCCCAGCGAGGTGATCCTGCCGCTGGCCGGCTTCGCCGCGAGCAGTGGGCGGATGAGCCTGCTCGCCGTGCTGCTGTGGACGACGGCCGGCTCGGTGATCGGCGCCCTCGCCCTGTACGGGGTCGGCGCGCTGCTCGGCCGTGACCGGACGGTGGCGATCGCGGAGCGGCTGCCGCTGGTGAAGGTCTCGGACATCGAGAAGACCGAGGCCTGGTTCGACAGGCACGGCACCAAGGCCGTGTTCTTCGGCCGGATGATCCCGATCTTCCGCAGCCTGATCTCCGTGCCGGCCGGCGTGGAGCGGATGCGCCTGCCGGTGTTCCTCGGCCTGACCACCCTGGGCAGCGCGATCTGGAACACGGTGTTCGTGCTCGCCGGCTACTTCCTCGGCGCGAACTGGCACACGGTGTCCGACGTCGTCTCCACCTACTCCAAGGTGGTCCTGGCGGTGGTGGCCCTGGCGGTGGTGGTGTTCATCGCGCTACGGCTGCGACGGCGCCGCGAGGGGACGCGCGGCGAAGGGGCGCGGGGAACCGCGCGGCAAGCCACCGACACGCCGCACCCGCACGACGACCAGGACACCCGAGTGCTCAGGCGTCCCGTACTGCCTCCAGAAACTCGCGGAGAATCCGCTCCCCGGCCAGGGCGCCCCTCTCGGGGAGCGCCCTGACCGCAGGGGCCGTGAAGCCCGTGTCGGCCAGCTCCCCGTGCCCCGGGCGCCAGCCCCGGTCCGCCGCGAGGAGCAGGTCCGCGTCGAGCAGCGAGTCACCCGCGGCGAGGGTGAGCTCGGCCCCGGTCCGCCGGGCGACCTCGCGCAGGGCCGCGCTCTTGGTGAGCGGCTTGGGGACGGCGTAGATCTTGCGGCCCTGGAGGGACACGGTCCAGCCCCGGTTCTCCGCCCACACGGCGAGTTCCTTCACCCAGTCCTCGTCGAGCAGTTCGCGCTCGACGACGAGGTAGGCGAAGAGGTCGTCGGCGACGCGGTGCTTGCGCACCCAGACCGGGTCGGCGGCCCGCAGCAGGTGCTCCTGCACCTCGGCCAGGGGCGCGCACTGGTCGGCCAGCCGCGCGGTCACCTGCGCGTGCCAGTCGGGGTCGGACACCCCGTCCACCAGGAGGTGACCGCCGTTCGCGCAGATCGCGTACGTGGGCTGCGGGCCGGGCAGGTTGATGCGCTGGTACTGCTTGCGCGTCCGGGTCGTCGCCGGCACGAACACCGCCGCGTCGCCGAGGTCCGTCAGCAGCCGGGCCGCGGTCTCCGTCATGTACGACAGCGGCCTGCTCTCGTGCACCTCCACGCACAGCAGCCGGGGCGCCCGGGCGTCCGGCATGGTCAGCGCCAGGGCCGCCGAGGAGTAGATCAGCGTCCGGTCGAGGTCGCTCGCCACGATCACGCGCGTCACAGGGTCACCGCCTTGCCGTCGGCGCCGGTCGCGCCCCGGGTGTACTTGGGGTGGATCAGGCCGACGCAGGTGTAGGGCAGCGCGTCGACCTCCTCCACCGGGACTCCGCGCTGCTCGGCCAGCAGGCGGACGTGGTCGAGGTCGCTGCCCGCCCCGGCCCGCGCCAGGACCTTCCAGGGCACGCGGCGCAGCATCACCCGGGTGGTCTCGCCGACGCCGGGCTTGACGAGGTTCACGTCGTGGATGCCGTACTCCTCACTGATGCGCTCGACGGCGGCCCAGCCCTCCCAGGTGGGCGTGCGGTCGGCGGCGAGCAGCTCCGCGGCCTGGGCGCAGGCCGCGTCCGCGACCTCGGGGAAGCGGGCCGAGACGGCGTCCAGGAACGCCACCGAGACGTCCGTGGCGGCCAGTTCGCGGTAGAACTTGGCGCCGTGGAAGTCGTGCGGGCCGACCAGGTCCGCGCGCAGCACGGTCCGCGAGACCAGCCCCGACACGGTGGAGTTGAGGCAGGCGGAGGGGATGAGGAAGTCCTCGCGGGTGCCGTAGGTGCGCACGCAGGAGCCCGGGTCGGCCAGCACGGCGATCTCCGGGTCGAAGCCGGTGACGCCGTCGGACTTCTCGAACTCCGTCAGGGCCTGGGCCAGTTCGCGGGTGATGGCGCCCTTGCCGGTCCAGCCGTCGACGAAGACGACGTCCCGGGGGTCGTGGTGCGCCGCGAGCCAGCGCAGGGCGTTGGCGTCGATGCCGCGGCCGCGCACGATCGACACGGCGTAGTGCGGCAGGTCCAGGCCGTGCCGGTGCTGCGCCCAGCGGCGCATGAGGATGCCGACGGGGGTGCCGGCCCGGGCCAGCGAGACCAGGACCGGACGCGGGGACCGCTCGGCGAGGACCGTCTCGGTGACGACGCCGACCGCCCGGGCGATACGGGCCGCGGAGACGGTCAGCGCGGCGTGGAACAGCTCCTGGTACTGCTCGCTGGGCTGGTACTCCACGGGCAGGGACTCCGCGTAGTGGGCGCCGCCGCTCTGGATCGCCTCCTCGCGCTCCTCGGTGGGGGCCTCCAGGGTCACGTCCGAGAGGTCCTGGAGCAGCCAGCCGACCTCCTCGGGCGCGTACGAGGAGAAGGCGGGGCCACGGAGGGGCGCGGGCAGCATGCGGGGCCTTTCAGGGACGTACGACGGTACGACGGCGAGGAGGACCTCGGGGGTGTACGCGGCGAGCCGGGCCAGCAGGCCGTCGGGCGCGTGCAGCGCGGGGGTGTCGGCGGCCGAGTCGACCACCACGACGACGGCGTCGGATCCGGCGCCCGCGACGTTGTAGGCGTACCGCTCGCCGGGGCCGTCGGCGGGGTCGTCGTGGGCGGGGAAGGCGAGCCGGGTGCGTATCGCGTAACCCGGGTCGTCGAGCGCCAGGACGGGCGAGCGGGTGGTGGTGGAGTAGCGGACCTCGGCGTCCGTCGTCCGCTCCAGGGCCTCGGCGAGCCGCAGCGGGGCGTACATCAGCTCCTCGAAGCCGAGGACGTGGACGCGGCGGACGCCGGGAGGCAGGGCCTCGGCGATCCTGGCCGCCATCGCGGGCAGGGCTGCCTCCAGCCGGATGCGGTGCGCGGGGGTGAACCCGTGTCGCCCCCCGTCGGGGAGGCCGGAGGGCCAGTCCAGGTCGACGTGGGTGACGTGGGGGGCGGTGCCGTCGTCGTCCGGCTGCGGACCGGTGGCGCTTGCCCGCGCAGTTCCCCGCGCCCCCAGGGGGGCGTTCTCCGCCTCGTAGCGGGCCACCAGCTCCTGGCCCTTCTCCAGTACGCCGTCGGGCAGCCGCACGGTCCCCGAGGCGGCCGCCACCAGATCCACCCGCGCGCCGATCTCCCGGGCGAACTCCTCCAGCCGCCCCGCGTCGGCGGCGGACCGCATGTCCACCAGCGCCACCACGACGTACCACCGCCGCGGGTACCGCTCATGCAGGTCCCGGACGGTGTTCAGCACCGTGTTGCCCGTGGAGAACTCGTCGTCGACCAGGACCAGCGGCCCGTCCCCGGCGAGCAGCGCCGGGTCCTCGGGCAGCAGCAGGTGCGAGGTCGCGTGGGAGTGGGACTCCTCGAAGCCGCCGGCCGGGGCGAGGCCGGGCACCGGGCGGCGGGTGGAGTGCAGGTAGGGAGCCAGGCCCAGTCCGTCGGCGACGGAGTGGCCGAGGCCCGTCGCGGTCTCCGCGTAGCCGAGGACGACGGCCCGCCGGGCCTCGTCCTCGCCCAGCAGTTCCCGCACCCGGCGCCCCAGCGCGACCCCGTGCCCGTACACCACGGACGGCGCCTGCGGGACGTGCTTGCCCAGCACGTTCGACACCAGCAGGTGGGCGCGCTTGGGGTTGCGGCGCAGGGCCAGCCCCAGCAGGCCGGTCAGCCGGTCGTCGCCGACGAGTTCGACGCCGAGCCGCTCGGCGACCCAGTCGCCGGACCAGACGCCGCCGGACCCGTCGCGCACCTCGGGGTGCTCCCCCTCGTTCACTGCCTTCTCCGCCTCGTCCATGGACCCTTCGAATTCCTCGGAAACCCCGCGCTCAGCCCGGCAGGCCCGCCGCCAGCAGCTCCACGAAGCCGATGTCCTCGTTGGCCACGCCGAAGACCTCGGCGCGCAGCAGGGTCCGCTCGGCCCAGGCCCGATGCGGCTTCACCTCGTTCATCTTGTTCGTGTACGCCGATCTCAGCACACCCCCGCCGCCGCGCTCGGGACGCAGGATGTCCTGGGCGTCCGAGAACTCCTCGCGGCTGACCACCGACAGGGCGTGCACCGGCAGCACGTGGGAGGGGTGGATGCAGGTCTTGCCCAGCAGTCCGTTGGCCTGGTCCAGGGAGATCTCGCGCAGCAGCCCGTCCATGGCGTGCTCGATCAGCTGGGAGCGCAGCTCGGCGGCCTGCACCTCCAGGAAGGGGCTCTGCCGCAGCAGCGGCTTGAACATGCGCTCCTGCACGCGGAAGTACTCCCACACCGGCCCGGTCACCGTGAAGCCCGTCCCGTCGGCCCGGCCCAGCATGTTCACCACGTCGGCGATCACCGAGGCGACGATCTGCACGTCGTAGGCGGTCATGTCCGGGCCCCTGCGCAGCCCGTAGGAGGAGCAGAAGTCGGTGACGCCCAGGCGCAGGGCGAGCACACGGTCGCGGTACTTGTCGACCGCGCGGAAGATGCCCTCCAGGGTCTCCACGCGCGACTCTCGGTAGAGCAGCTCCGGCGACTCCAGCACCGGCATGGCGAAAAGGCGACGGCCGCTTCCGGCCTCGGCGGCCGCGAGGGCCTCCAGGAACGGGATGCCGCGTTCCGCGGTGAACTTGGGCAGCACGAAGCCGGACAGCAGCCGTACGGCCGGGCCCAGGCGCCGCACGAGGTCGGGTATCTGCTCGGGGGCGCGGACCCGGATGAACAACAGCGGCAGGTCCGCGTCCGGGAGGCCGTCCAGGACCGTGAGCTGGCGGACCAGGTTCTCCTCACCGGGGCCGACCTCGGCGTCGTCGATCGAGTCCTCCAGGCACAGCACCATGGAGACCACGCCCCGGCCGGCCTGCTTGCGGACGTCGTCGGCGAGGTGCGGGCGGGTGGCGGGGCTGTACAGCGTGGCGCCCAGGGCGGCCGACAGCAGCCGCGCCGGGGAGTCCCGCGTGAACGCGCACGGTTCGCGGTGGAAGAGGCGCCGGCGGACCTCAGGGGCGATCTGCCCGAAATGACGCATGGATCTCCCCCGTGGTGGTTGCGCGACCTGCGAATCGACGAAAGCTGGCCGGTAATAGTACGTAGAAGTCCATGTCCCAGGTTCCCGTCAGGCATGAATTTCAGGTAACGCGGGCAAGCACAGCCGAACCCGGCCATCTCGACGGTAGCCCCCGACCGCCGGGGGCGCCGCTCGTGGCGCCGTGCCCCCGCGTTGTCGTGAGCAGGACCGAGAAGGCAGGATGACCGCATGACGCACGCGATGCTGAAGGGGTCGAACGTCCCGCTGGAGGCCACCACGGTACGCGCCGTGCTGCGCTGGACACCCGGGCAGGGGGTTCCGGACGTCGACGCCTCCGCGCTGCTCCTCGGCCCCGGCGGCCGTGTGCGCTCCGACGAGGACTTCGTCTTCTACAACCAGCCCCGCCACCCCTCGGGCACGGTGTGGCGGCTCGGCAAGAAGCGGGTCGCCGAGGGCCTGACCGACACGATCCGGACGGAGCTGACCGGTGTCGAGTCCGAAGTCGGCCGCATCCTGATCGTCGCCTCGGCGGACGGCGTCACCTTCGACCGCGTGCAGGCACTGCGCATCCTGCTGTACGACGCGGCGGGCACGGACGAGGAAGCGCTGGCGTACTTCGACGTGAAGCCGGAGACGGGCGAGGAGACGGCGCTGATCTGCGGCGAGCTGTACCGCCGCGGGGAGGGCTGGAAGTTCCGGGCACTGGGCGAGGGCTATTCGAACGGGCTGAAGGGCCTCGCGACGGACTTCGGCATCTCGGTGGACGAGTCGGAGGCGGCCGAGGAGGCCACCACCTCCGTCCCGACGCCCCCGACCACGGCCGGCCCCGCCCCCACCACCGCCGGGCAGCCCGCCTCCCACCCGGAGGCGTCCCGCCCGCTGCCGCCGGAGCAGCCGCCCGGGGTGCCCGCGCAGCCCGGGTACGGCTACCCGACGCAGCAGCCCCCGGTGACGCAGCCGGCCTACGGCTACCCCCAGCCCACGAGCCCGCCCGTCTACGGCTACCCGCAGGCGCCGGCCACGGCCGGGGCCGCGGGCGCACAGTCCGGCTACGGCTATCCGCCCCCGCCCCTCGGCGGGCCCGACCCGGACTTCCGGCTGCCCCCGCAGGGCCCGCAGTTCATCGGCCGCTGACGCGGCACCGGCGGGCGGGGCGGGCGCGGGTCAGCGGTCGACCTTGGTCTTGTAGCCCCGCCCCCACTGCAGTCCCCAGCCGTAGAGCCGGTCCAGCTCGGCCTGGAAGCCGTAGACGAACTTCGCCTCGCGCCGGACGACGATCTCGTCCTTGACCTTCTCGATCATGACGACGGCGCAGGAGCGGGCCTGCGGCTGGCGCTCGTCCAGGTGGATCTCGATCCGCGGCCCGCTGCTCGGATAGAGGGTGACGCTCGCGTGGGTGCGGTCGAACGCGGGTGTCTGGTCGTAGATGTAGACGAACACCAGGAGCCGCTTGATGTGTTCGCGGTGGTCCAGGTTGATGTACATCGTCTCGCCGGACCCCGAGCCGAAGCGGTCGTCGCCGCTGAGCTTGACGTACGGCGGGGCGTTGACGTCCCCGAAGTAGCCGCCGAGGGGCTGCACGACGCCCTTGCTGCCGTCCTGCAACTCGTAGAGGCAGCCGAGGTCCAGGTCGACGTTGACCATGGACTGGCTGTGGCCGACGACCTCCGGCGGTTTCAGCGCCCGGAAGGGGTGGCGCAGCAGGCTCTCGCGCTGCGCGCCGCCGATGTCGGACGTGCGCATCCGCCAGCTGAGGTTGACGCGTAGATGGCCGGTGGCCGCGTCCTGCTTGGTGAGTGATATCTGCGCGCGCCGCTTGGTCAGCTCGATCGCGTTGGTCGCCGCGTTGCCCGAGTCGAACTGCGCCTCGCCGCGCCGGAGTCCGTCGAACAGGCCCATTCCGCCCCCCATGTTCACTTGGGGACCGCGGGTCACCGTCGTGCCCGCGGCCCCTGACGGCCGACGGGGCGGCCGCCGAGGAGTCGCCTCGGTGGCCGCCCTGTCGAGAGCGTTCCTCACCCGGAGGGGTGTCACACCCCGGACGAGACCTCAGTCTTGTCGTCCGATCCGGCGTTTCCCTCGGCCGCCGCGAGCGCCTTGTTGCGGCGGACGGAGGACCAGAAGGAGGCGCCGATGAGGACGACGCCGATGAGGCCGGTGATGATCTCGTTGATCTCGTACTGGATGGTGACCAGCAGGATCATGGCGAGCGCGCCGATGGCGTAGTGCGCGCCGTGCTCCAGGTAGACGTAGTCGTCCAGGGTGCCCTGGCGGACCAGGTAGACCGTCAGCGAACGGACGTACATGGCGCCGATGCCCAGGCCGAGCGCCATCAGGACGATGTCGTTGGTGATGGCGAAGGCGCCGATCACGCCGTCGAAGGAGAAGGACGCGTCCAGGACCTCCAGGTAGAGGAACATGAAGAACGCGGCCTTGCCGGCCAGCTTGACCGCCGACTTGGGCTTGCCCTCGCGCTCGGCCTTCTCCTCGGCCTCGTGCTCGCGCTCCTCCTCCTCTTCGAGCTTGTCCTCGAAGTAGCTGGAGAGACCGCCGACGATCATGTACGTGATCAGACCGGCGATCCCGGCGAGCAGGACGGTCTCCGCCTTGTCGGCGTGGGTGCCGCCGTGCTGGTGGGCGTGGGCGCCGAAGGTGATCGAGGAGATCAGCAGGACGATCAGGGCGATGCAGACCGACAGCATGTCGACCTTGCCGAGCTTGGACAGCGGGCGCTCCAGCCAGCCGAGCCACTTGATGTCCCGGTCCTCGAAGATGAAGTCGAGGAAGATCATCAGCAGGAACATGCCACCGAAGGCGGCGATCGACGGATGCGCGTCGGTCACCAGCTCCTGGTAGCGGTCCTTGTCCGTGAGGGCGAGGTCGACCGCCTCGATCGGACCCAGCTGGGCACTGATCGCGACGATCACGACGGGGAAGACCAGCCGCATGCCGAAGACGGCGATCAGGATGCCGACGGTGAGGAAGATCTTCTGCCAGAAGGCATTCATCTTCTTCAGGATCCCGGCGTTGACCACGGCGTTGTCGAAGGACAGCGAGATCTCGAGGATGGAAAGGATCGCGACGATACCGAAAGCGGTCCACCCTCCGTAGAAGACCGCTGCGACCAAGCCGAGCGCGGTGACCGCGAACGACCACCCGAAGGTTTTCAGAACCACTGGCTACCCAATCGTGTGTGTACGGGGTACCCCCGCGCCGTACCCGGCTTTACGAACTTTTGAAGCCGCAGTCTAGTGCGCCCCTCCGGGCCCGCCGCGAGGCCCCGGATTTTGCTCATATCGCGTCAGGAGACGTTCACCCCGAAGTCCATCGCGATGCCACGCAGACCCGACGCGTACCCCTGGCCGACCGCCCTGAACTTCCACTCGCCCTGGTACCGGTACACCTCGCCGAAGATCATGGCGGTCTCGGTGGAGGCGTCCTCGCTGAGGTCGTAGCGGGCGAGCTCCTGGCCGTCGGCCTGGTTCACCACACGGATGAAGGCGTTGCTGACCTGGCCGAAGGTCTGGCCGCGCTCGTCGGCCATGTGGATGGAGACCGGGAAGACGATCTTGTCGCACTGCGGCGGCACCTTGGCGAGGTCGATGAGCAGCGACTCGTCGTCGCCCTCGCCCTCACCCGTGAGGTTGTCGCCGGTGTGCTCGACCGAGCCGTCCGGGCTCTTGAGCTGGTTGTAGAAGACGAACCACTCGTCCCCGAGCACGCGACCGCCGCTGCACATCAGGGCGCTGGCGTCGAGGTCGAAGGGCGCTCCGGTGGTGGAGCGCGCGTCCCAGCCGAGACCGATCATCACGTGTGTGAGGTTCGGTGCGGCCTTGGACAGGGAGACGTTGCCCCCCTTGGCAAGCGTGACGCCCATGATGTGTCCCTCCCCGAACGATGTTTCCTAGGTGGTCCTGCGCGTCCGGCGCCGCACGTAAACCGTGCGGCGCCGGACGGGAGGTCGCGGGGCCCCGGTGCGGGGCCCGGCGGGTGGCTCAGACGTTCACGCCGAAGTCCTGCGCGATGCCGCGCAGGCCCGAGGCGTAGCCCTGGCCGATGGCGCGGAACTTCCACTCCGCGCCGTGCCGGTAGAGCTCGCCGAAGACCATGGCGGTCTCGGTGGAGGCGTCCTCGCTCAGGTCGTACCGGGCGATCTCCGCACCGCCGGCCTGGTTCACGACGCGGATGAACGCGTTGCGGACCTGGCCGAAGGACTGCTGGCGGGTCTCGGCGTCGTAGATCGAGACGGGGAAGATGATCTTCTCCACGTCGGCCGGCACGGTCGCCAGGTCGACCTTGATCTGCTCGTCGTCGCCCTCGCCCTCACCGGTGAGGTTGTCACCGGTGTGCTCGACGGAGCCGTCCGGGCTCTTGAGGTTGTTGAAGAAGATGAAGTGCGCGTCGCTGGCGACCTTGCCGGAGCTGTTCAGCAGCAGCGCACTGGCGTCCAGGTCGAAGTCGGTGCCGGTCGTGGTGCGGACGTCCCACCCCAGACCGACGATGACCGCGGTCAGGCCCGGCGCCTCCTTGGTCAGCGATACGTTGCCGCCCTTGCTGAGGCTGACTCCCACGAGTCCTCCATTGGTGTCCGGGGGCGGGATGCCCCGTTGTGCTCGGATGTCGGATCAACGTTTCGATCCTAGTGACGGGTTCCCGCCCCTCGCAGGCCCTGGGGCCGACATTTCAGCGGGTGTCGGGCTCCGGACGCCCGGCCGGCGTCACAGCGAGTCGAGCGCCTTCACGTAGTCGTTCAGGTCGCGGGCGTCCGGCAGGCCGTTCACGACGGTCCACCGCACGACGCCCTCCTTGTCGATGACGAAGGTGCCGCGCACGGCGCAGCCCTTGCCCTCGTCGAAGACGCCGTAGGCGCGCGAGACCTCGCCGTGCGGCCAGAAGTCGGACAGCAGCGGGTACTCCAGGCCCTCCTGCTCGCCGAAGACGCGCAGGGTGTGGATGGAGTCGTTGGAGACGGCGAGCAGCTGGGTGTCGCGGTCGGTGAACTGCGGCAGGTTGTCGCGCAGCTCGCACAGCTCGCCGGTGCACACGCCGGTGAAGGCGAACGGGTAGAAGAGCAGGACCACGTTCCGGGAGCCGCGGAAGTCCGACAGCCTCACCGCGGCGCCGTGGTTGTCCCTGAGCTCGAAGTCGGGGGCCTTGTCGCCGACCTGGATCGCCATCGTCGCGGGTGTCCTTCCTGGTGGTGTGCCGGGAGGACAACCCTACGCAGGGGCCGGGGCACGCCGGTGGGCGGGCCGCCTGCGCGGCCCGCCCACGGGGGTTACGACTACCGCTTGGACTTGGCGGCCTTCGGCGTCGCCAGGCGGCTGCCGCTCCAGTCCTTGCCGACGCTGACGCTCTTGGACGCCGTCAGACCCGCCGTGGTGGCGGCTTCCGAGATGTCGCTCGGCTCCACGTAGCCCGAACGGCCGGTCTTCGGCGTCAGGAGCAGGATGGCGCCGCCTTCTTCGATGTACGTGGTGGCATCCACCAGCGCATCCGTCAGGTCGCCGTCGTCGTCACGGAACCACAGCACAACGGCGTCGGCCACGTCGTCGTAGTCCTCGTCCATCAGGTCGCCCTCGATGACGCCCTCGATGGTCTCGCGGAGCTCCTGGTCCACGTCGTCGTCGTAGCCGATCTCCTGGACCACCTGCCCGGGCTGGAACCCCAGCCTGGCGGCAGGGTTCGTCCGCTCCTCCGCGTGGTCCGCGGTCGCGCTCACGGGTTGCCTCCTGATCATGTCTTCGGATGGGGGTACCCCCTGCTCCTTTGAGCTTGGGGGAATCTCAGCCACGCGCGTGCGCGAAGCATTGGCCGTAGTCCACACGGGCGGGACCGATCGCGCAAGTACCCGGCCGTGCAGACCGCCGAAACGGTGACGATCCCGGCGGTGTCACCGCAACTCCAGGCACACCATCATGGCCCGAGGTGATGCACACCACACCTTTCTGCCCTGTTTGGGCGTTTGGGAATCGTCTGTGGGTACGAGACTCGAAGGTATTCGCCCCTGGTGTCGCGGAGCCGGTCTCACGCTCGGGTTACCGCTCGGTAGAGATGACGATTCACGGCCCCGAGGTGGACCATGGACAGCGGCGCGCCCCCCAGCGACGACGCCCCGCGACGACAGCGAAACAGCGGCCCTCGCCGGCCCTCTGACAGGTAAGGAACAGCGTGGCTTCCGCATCCGATCGCAACCCGATCATCATTGGCGGCCTTCCGAGTCAGGTTCCTGACTTCGATCCCGAAGAGACGCAGGAGTGGCTCGACTCCCTGGACGCCGCCGTGGACGAGCGCGGCCGCGAGCGCGCCCGCTACCTGATGCTGCGGCTGATCGAGCGGGCCCGCGAGAAGCGCGTGGCCGTGCCGGAGATGCGCAGCACGGACTACGTCAACACCATCCCGACCAAGAGCGAGCCGTTCTTCCCGGGCAACGAGGAGATCGAGCGCAAGGTCCTGAACGCCACCCGCTGGAACGCGGCGGTGATGGTCTCGCGGGCCCAGCGCCCCGGGATCGGCGTCGGCGGCCACATCGCCACCTTCGCGTCCTCCGCCTCGCTGTACGACGTCGGGTTCAACCACTTCTTCCGCGGCAAGGACGAGGGCGACGGCGGCGACCAGGTCTTCTTCCAGGGCCACGCCTCCCCCGGCATCTACGCCCGCGCCTTCCTGCTGGACCGGCTCAGCGAGCAGCACCTGGACGGCTTCCGCCAGGAGAAGTCCAAGGCCCCGTACGCGCTGTCGTCGTACCCGCACCCGCGGTCGATGCCGGACTTCTGGGAGTTCCCGACGGTGTCGATGGGCCTCGGGCCGATCGGCGCGATCTACCAGGCGCGGATGAACCGCTACATGGAGGCGCGCGGGATCGCCGACACCTCCAAGTCGCACGTCTGGGCGTTCCTCGGCGACGGCGAGATGGACGAGCCGGAGTCGCTGGGCCAGCTGTCCATCGCCGCCCGCGAGGGCCTGGACAACCTCACGTTCGTCGTGAACTGCAACCTCCAGCGCCTCGACGGCCCGGTGCGCGGCAACGGCAAGATCATCCAGGAGCTGGAGTCGGTCTTCCGCGGCGCCGGGTGGAACGTGATCAAGCTGGTCTGGGACCGCAGCTGGGACCCGCTGCTCGCCCAGGACCGCGACGGCGTCCTGGTCAACCGGATGAACACCACGCCGGACGGGCAGTTCCAGACCTACGCCACGGAGACCGGCGCGTACATCCGCGACCACTTCTTCGGCGACGACCACCGGCTGCGCGCGATGGTCGAGGGCATGACCGACGACCAGATCCTGCACCTGGGGCGCGGCGGCCACGACCACCGCAAGATCTTCGCGGCGTACAAGGCCGCCGTGGAGCACAAGGGCCAGCCCACGGTCATCCTCGCCAAGACGATCAAGGGCTGGACGCTGGGCCCGAACTTCGAGGGCCGCAACGCCACGCACCAGATGAAGAAGCTGACGGTCGACGACCTCAAGCGCTTCCGCGACCGCCTGCACCTGCCGATCCCGGACAAGGAGCTGGAGTCCGGCGTCCCGCCGTACTACCACCCGGGCCGGGACTCGGAGGAGATCCAGTACATGCACGACCGCCGCAGGTCGCTCGGCGGTTACGTGCCCACCCGCGTCGTCCGCTCCAAGCCGCTGACGCTGCCCGAGGACAAGACGTACGCGACCGTGAAGAAGGGCTCGGGTCAGCAGTCCATCGCCACGACGATGGCGTTCGTCCGGCTCCTCAAGGACCTCATGCGGGACAAGGAGCTCGGCAAGCGGTTCGTGCTGATCGCGCCGGACGAGTACCGCACGTTCGGCATGGACTCGTTCTTCCCGAGTGCGAAGATCTACAACCCGCTCGGGCAGCAGTACGAGTCGGTCGACCGCGAGCTGCTGCTCGCCTACAAGGAGGCGCCGAACGGGCAGATGCTGCACGACGGCATCTCCGAGGCGGGCTGCACGGCCTCCCTGATCGCCGCCGGCTCGGCCTACGCCACGCATGGCGAGCCGCTGATCCCGGTCTACGTCTTCTACTCGATGTTCGGCTTCCAGCGCACCGGCGACCAGTTCTGGCAGATGGCCGACCAGCTGTCCCGCGGTTTCGTCCTGGGCGCCACCGCCGGGCGCACCACGCTGACGGGTGAGGGCCTGCAGCACGCGGACGGCCACTCGCAGCTGCTCGCCTCGACGAACCCGGCGTGCGTGGCGTACGACCCGGCGTTCGGCTTCGAGATCGCGCACATCGTGCAGGACGGCCTGCGCCGGATGTACGGCTCCTCGCAGGAGCACCCGCACGGCGAGGACGTCTTCTACTACCTGACGGTCTACAACGAGCCGATCCAGCACCCGGCCGAGCCGGACGGGGTGGACGTCGAGGGAATCCTCCAGGGCCTGTACCGGTTCAGCGAGGGCACGGGCGGCTCGGTGCCGGCGCAGATCCTGGCCTCCGGGGTGGCGGTGCCCTGGGCGGTCGAGGCGCAGAAGATCCTGGCCGAGGAGTGGAACGTCAAGGCGGACGTCTGGTCGGCGACCTCCTGGAACGAGCTGCGGCGCGAGGCCGTGGAGTGCGAGCAGCACAACCTGCTGCGCCCCGAGGAGGAGCAGCGCGTGCCGTACGTGACGCGCAAGCTCGCGGACGCCCAGGGGCCGGTCGTGGCCGTGTCGGACTGGATGCGCTCGGTCCCGGACCAGATCGCGCGCTGGGTGCCGCAGACGTACCAGTCGCTCGGCGCGGACGGCTTCGGCTTCGCCGACACCCGGGGTGCGGCGCGCCGCTTCTTCCACATCGACGCCCAGTCGATCGTGGTGGCGGTGCTGACGGAGCTGGCGCGTGAGGGCAAGGTCGACCGGTCGGTGCTCAAGCAGGCCATCGACCGCTACCAGCTGCTCGACGTGTCGGCGGCGGACCCGGGGGTCGCGGGCGGCGACGCCTAGGGTCTGTCGTTTGGATCAGCCCGGCTGTGAGGCTCGGCTCTGTCAGCCGACCCGAGCGGGGCCTGGTGCGTCCAGATGCAAGGCGGAGGAGGGCGTCAACGCGGAGCGTTGGCAACCGACGACAACGCCGCAGATGGGCGTGCCAGGCCCCGCGACGCCGGAATGATCCAAACGACAGGCCCTAGCCCGGCGGGAGCTCTTCTTCCAGGGGTGGTGAGCCTCACGGACGCACCGTGGGCCCGCCACCCCTGCGGCTTTCCTACGATGCCTGCATGCAGCAGCAGTCGGCCCAGCTCCGCTGGGAGCAGCACACGCAGCGCCCCCTGTTCGCCCTGGCCCTCGCGTTCGCCGTCGCCTACGCCGTGCCGATCGTCCGGCCGGACGCGGACCCCCGGGTGGTGCAGGCGTGCGCGGCGGTCGAGTGGGTGGTGTGGGCGGCGTTCGTCGTCGACTACGTCGTGCGCCTGGCCCTCGCCCCGCACCGGCCGTCCTTCGTGCGGACGCACTGGCTCGACCTGGCCGCGGTGGTGCTGCCGCTGCTCCAGCCGCTGCGGCTGCTGCGGCTGGTGTCGACCCTGCTGCTCGTCGGGCAGCGGGCGCGGATGGCCTCGCAGATCCGGCTGACCACGTACGTCGCCGGGGCCGTGGTGGGGCTGCTCATGTTCGGCTCGCTGGCGGTGCTGTCGGTGGAGCGCGACGCGCCGCACGGGAACATCCGCACCCTGGGTGACGCGGTGTGGTGGTCCTTCACGACCATGACGACGGTGGGGTACGGGGACCACGCCCCGACGACCGGTCTGGGGCGCGTGCTCGCGGTGGGGCTCATGCTGTCCGGCATCGCCCTGCTCGGTGTGGTCACGGCGAACATCGCGGCCTGGTTCATCGCACGGTTCGACAAGGACGACGTCGAGGAGCGGCGGCAGACGCAGGCGATCCTGGAGTTGACGGAGGAGGTCCGGGCGCTGCGCGCGGAGGTGGCGGCCCTGAAGGGGACGCCCGTCGAATGAGGGCCGGGTGAGGCGCCAGGGTGGTCCCCGGGCGTCCGCCCTCCACCGGGCGCACGAGCGAGCCCCCGGCCGAACCGCCGGAGGCCCGTGCTCACTTCACCCGGTTCAGTACAAGCCCAGGCCCGGTGTCATGGCTCCGGACAGCCACAGCAGGGCGAGGAGGGTGTCGATGGCGCCCAGGACGAGGGCCACCACGGCCGCGGGCGGGCGGGAGCCCGACCAGGTGCGGCCCATGGCGAGCCAGCCGCAGACGATCGCGGCGGGGCCGAGGACGATCCCCAGCACGAAGAAGCCCGCGACCGCGCAGATGACTCCGACGAGCCCGAGCGTCGCGCGATCCGTCCCGGTCCGTGACCACGTCCGGCCACGTGAGCGGGGGTGCCTGCGCGTACCGTGTCCGAAGCTCGCCATCATCAACTCCCGTGATTCCTCGGTCGGTCGAGGCTCTGCTCGGGTATGACATGGCGGGTACCCCGCGATCGGACGGCAATGCACCGCTGCCTGCGCGCCACCCCCCTCCGGCAGCGCGCCGCAGCGTCCGCCCTCCATGCCCTGCGGAGGACTTGACCCACTGTGACCTGTGCGGCGGGCCCAACGGGAGGCTTCGGCGGTCCTGTTCACCCTGATGAGCGAACGCCCCCGGGGGACGTCCTTCCCGGGGGCGTTCGGCGGCGGACCGTCAGATGTGCCCGACGCCCACGCCCGCCTCGGCGTTCTGCCCACGCTTGGTGAGGAACGCCACCAGCACCGCCACCGCGGCGACGCCCGCCGCGACGAGCGAGGCCGCGCTCATGCCGGAGATGAAGGTGTCGTGCGCGACCCCCGTGATCTTCGCCGCGACCGTCTCCGGGGTGCCCGGCGCCAGCGGCGGGACGCCGACCTGCACCGCTTCCGAGGCCTGGTGCTGCTGCTCCGGCGTGAGCGGCGGGAGGCCCGCCTCGCGCCAGTTGCCCGCCAGGTCGCTGTTGACCTTGGAGGCCATGACGGCACCGAGGACGGCCGTGCCGAGGCTGCCGCCGATCTGCATGGCGGCCTGCTGAAGACCGCCCGCGACGCCCGACAGCTCCATCGGGGCGTTGCCGACGATGACTTCGGTCGCGCCGACCATGACCGGTGCGAGGCCGAGGCCGAGCAGGGCGAACCAGAGCGACATGACGCCGCTGCCGGTGTCCGTCTCCAGGGTCGACATGCCGTACATGGCGATCGCGGTGAGCGCCATGCCGCCCGCGAGCGGGACCCGGGGACCGAACTTGGTGATCATCGCACCGGCCAGCGGCGAGCCGACGATCATCATGCCGGTGAGCGGGAGCAGGTGCAGACCCGCGTCGACCGGGCTCATGCCGTGCACGTTCTGGAGGTAGAACGTGACGAAGAACAGGCCGCCCATGAACGCGATGGCCATCAGGATCATCAGCACCACACCCGCGGACAGCGCCACGGAACGGAACAGCGCGAGCGGGATCAGCGGCTCCCTGACCTTCGTCTCCCACAGGGCGAAGAGCGCGAAGCCCAGCACGGACGCGCCGAGGAAGCCCAGCGTCTTCGCGTCGCCCCAGCCCCACTCGGACGGCGGGGCCTTGATGAGCGCCCACACCAGGCAGAAGACCGAGACCGACAGCAGGGCGATGCCCAGCAGGTCGAAGGAGCGCGGGGCGTTCACGGCGCGGTGGTCGAGCAGGATCCACACACCGAGGACGACCGCGAGGATGCCGACGGGCACGTTGATGAAGAACACCGACTGCCAGTTGACGTGCTCGACGAGCACACCGCCGAGGATCGGGCCGCCGGCGGTGGACGCGCCGATGACCATGCCCCAGATGCCGATGGCCATGTTCAGCTTCTCGGCCGGGAAGGTGGCCCGCAGCAGGCCGAGCGCGGCCGGCATCAGCAGCGCGCCGAACAGACCCTGCAGGACACGGAAGACCACGACCAGCGCGATGCTGTCGGACAGGCCGATGGCGCCCGAGGCGGCGGCGAAGCCGACGACGCCGATGAGGAAGGTCTGCCGGTGCCCGAAGCGGTCGCCGAGCTTGCCCGCGGTGATCAGGGAGACGGCGAGGGCGAGGAAGTAGCCGTTGGTGATCCACTGCACCTCGGCGAAGGTGGCGCCGAGGTCCTTCTGGATCGCCGGGTTGGCGATGGCCACGATGGTGCCGTCCAGGGCCACCATCATGACCCCCACGGCGACGGTGATGAGGGTGAGCCAGGGGTGCCCGCGCAGCCCCTTGCCCGGCGTCGCGTCCACCGTGCCCGGCGTCTTGCCCCCCGACCCCGACGTGTCGATGGCGGTCTGACTAGTCATACGTTCGAGGCTAGTGACAGTCACTGACAATTGACAAACCAATTCACCGGTCGCTCACCGGCACGCCTTCCCCGGATAGCCTGAACTGGGAGAACACTGCGCACAGGAGGACCTTTCTTGAACTTGCGCGAGCGCAAGAAGCAGCGCACGCGGGACGCGCTGCTGCGAGCCGCCCTGGAGCTGTTCGCCACGCGCGGGTACGAGGAGACGACCGTCGACGACATCGCCGCGGCCGCCGACGTGTCGCAGCGCACCTTCTTCCGCTACTTCGCCGGCAAGGAGGAGACGGCGCTGTTCGTGCCGCGCCTGGCGGAGGACGTCGTCGTCGACGCCCTGCGGGCGCGCCCGCCGTCCGAGCCGCCCCTGGAGGCGCTGCGCCGGGCCGTCCTGGAGAGCTGGGACGCCATCCACGAGGCCGTCGCCGAACTGGTCCCGATCGAACTCCACCTGCGGGTGTACCGGGTGATCGAGTCGACACCCGCACTGCTCGCCGTCCATCTGCGGCGGGCGGCCGAGTTGGAGGAGCGGCTGGCCGGCATCGTCGCCGAGCGCGAGGGTCTCGACCTGGACGCCGATGCCCGGCCCAGGATCGTCGTCGCCCTCTTCGGCGGGGTGATTCGTGTCACCGAGCGGCTGTGGTCCACTGGGGAGGACCTCACCGTGGAGGGACTGCGCGAACTCACCGCCGCCTACCTGGATCAGGTCGGTCCGGCACTGGCGGGGAACTGGCGTCCGGGGCGGTCCCCCTGACGCCCCGACCAAAACGTGATCCCGGTCACTTGATTGACGCGAGACCCTCTCGTTCTCCTAGTGTGTCCTTTCAGTGACTTCCTTCGACACCTCCCCGCAATCGAACGTCTGGCGCGCACTGCTCGCTCTGGCCGTGGTGTTCGTGATGCTGGCGACCACCGGCTGGACCGCCCTGCGCACCCAGCGGGGCGACACACCGCTGCAGGCCTCGCTCTCCGCGTGGGAGCACGGCCGCGTCGGCGGCCACCGGCTGCCCGACCCGCGGTCCGCGCCGGGGAAGCTGACCCGCTTCTTCGACTCGCTCGGTGAGGCGGAGCGCGCGAGCCTGGCCCGCAGGTACCCGCTCGCCGTCGGCAACATGAACGGCGCCCCCGTCGAGCTGCGCTACCGCGCCAACCGCATCGCGCTCGCCAAGGAGCGCGAGGTGGAACGGGAGCGCCTCCATGACGAGCGCCTCACACCGGCCGGGCGGCAGGACGCCGGGCGCCGCATGGACCGCCTGGACGACCTGCTGGAGAAGGGCCGCCGCATCCTGGCCTTCGACCCGGAGGGGTCGGGCCGGGTCGCCGAGGTCCTCGGCGACCTGCGCCGGGCGGACCGGGTCTCGGTCGTCGTGCCCGGGGTGGACACGAACCTGCTCACCTTCCAGCGCACCCAGCGCACGTACTCGGCCCCGGTCGGCATGGCCCGGTCCCTGTACGACGCCGAGCGGCAGGCGAGTCCCTCGACCCGCACCGCCGTGATCGCCTGGGCCGACTACACCGCGCCCAGCGGGCTGGGCATCGACTCGGCCACGGCGATGCGTGCCGAGGAGGGCGCGGTCCGGCTGGACGCGCTGGTGCGGGCGCTGCCCGGCAGGGCGCCGGTCTCGCTGTTCTGCCACAGCTACGGCTCGGTGGTGTGCGGCGTCGCGGCGCACCGGCTGCCGGGCCGGGTGTCCGACATCGCGGTCGCCGGCAGCCCCGGCATGCGGGCGGAGAACACCGAGGAACTGCGCACCGGGGCCCGGGTGTGGGCGATGCGGGACGCCGACGACTGGATCCAGGACGTGCCCTACCTGGAGCTGGGCGGGCTGGGCCACGGGGCCGACCCGGTGTCCTCCGGCTTCGGCGCGCGGGTGCTGTCGGCGGCGGGCGCGAAGGGTCACGCCGGCTACTTCGAGCCGGGTACGGCAAGTCTGTTCAATTTCGCAGAGATCGGCGTCGGCGCATACCGCTCGGTGCACTGCGCGCACGAAGACGGCGTCTGCCGTACCGGTTTGTCCGGCGCGGCAGCGGCCTGACGCGCGTAGAGGCGGAGAAATTGCGGTCTGCTCGGGAGGGGGACGGAGGAGCGCGTGCCGCATACGATGAGCCGCATGGGTGACGTACTGGCCGGATTTCATGCCACCTGGGAGTTCGAGTCCGACTCCGTGCTCATCCGCTACGAACGGGGGATTCGAACACCGAAGCTCTTCCAGGCGCTCGGGGAGCGCCGCGTGCCCTTGGAGGCGATCGCCGGGGTGTCGCTGACGCGCGGCAAGCGCGGCACCGTCGTGCTGCGTGTCGAGCCGCGCCCCGGGGCCGATCCGCTGATGGAGGCGGCCGCCGGCCAGCTGAAGGAGAGCTGCGACCCCTACCGGCTGGTGCTGCCCGCCGAGCGCGAGGTGCTCGCCGAGTACTACGCCGACGAACTGACGTCGCTGCTGTCGGAGTCCGGGCCTACGGACCGGTTCCTCGTGGAGCCGCCGAAGGGGCCGCCGTCCTTCAAGGCGTACGACGGGAAGGCGGCGTTCGACGGACGGACCGTCAGTTTCCGCTGGTTCTGGACCGGAGCGTCGTCGGCGAAGTGGAAGGCCGGGGACCAGAGCTTCCCGGTGGGCGAGCTGAGCGGCGTCGAGTGGCGCTCGCCGGAGGTGTTCGAGGGCCATCTGCGGCTGCTGCACCGGGACGGGGCGGCCGTCACCCCGGCGCAGGCCGACCAGGACCCGGCCGCGGTGGTGTTCGGGCTGGGGTACGGGCCGGTGCACGAGTCGCTGCCGTTCGCGGCGGCGGTGCTGGCCGCGGTGCGCACGTCCGGCCCGGTGGCCGCGGTGCCCGCGCCGCGGCGTGATCCGGCGGACATCGCCGAGCGGATCCGGCATCTCGGGGAGCTGCACCAGGCCGGGCTGGTGACGGACGAGGAATTCTCGCTCAAGAAGAGCGAGTTGCTGGCGGAGCTCTAGCGTCCGCGGGGTGCCGCGCGCCGGCCGGTGCGGGTCGCACGTGGCCGGTCGCGCCGTTCCCCGCGCCCCTGAAGGGGCGCCTGCCTACTCCCGGCCCGCCGAGGTGAACGCCATGTCCGCGTAGCGGTCGCCCGTCACCTGGGCCGCTATGCCGTCCAGGAGTTCCAGCTGCTCGTCCGTCAGGTGGATGCCGGTCGCCGCCGTGTTCTCCTCCACCCGCGACGGCTTGCGGGTGCCGGGGATCGGGACGACCGGGAGGCCGTGCACCTCGGCCCGGCGGTGGGCCCAGGCCAGGGCGATCTGGCCGAGGGTGGCGTCATGGGCCTTCGCGACCGAGCGGATCAGTTCCAGCAGGGTGACGTTGGCGGTGGCGTTCTCGCCCGTGAACCGCGGCTGCCGGCGGCGGAAGTCGTCGGACGACAGCTCCTCGGCCCGGGCGAAGGAACCGGTGAGGAAGCCGCGGCCGAGGGGTGAGTACGCCACGAGCGCCGCGCCCAGCTCCCGGACGGCGGGGACGACCTGGGCCTCGATGTCCCGGCTGAACAGGGACCACTCCGACTGCACGGCGGCGATGGGGTGCACGGCGTGCGCGGCGTGCAGTTCACCGGCCGTGACCTCGCTCAGGCCGAGGTGCTTCACCTTGCCCTCGCGGACCAGGTCGGCCATCGTGCCGACGGTCTCCTCGATCGGCACGTCCACATCGCGCCGGTGCATGTAGTAGAGGTCGATGACGTCGACGTCCAGGCGCTTCAGACTCGCCTCGACGGCCCGGCGGATGTAGGGCGGGTCGTTGCGGATGATGCGCCGGGCCGGGTCGTCCGGCGGTATGGACAGGGCGAACTTGGTCGCGATGACGACCTCGTCGCGGTGTGCCTTGAGGAAGGGCGCGAGGAACCGCTCGTTCTCGCCCGCTCCGTAGGCGTCGGCCGTGTCGTAGAGCGTGACGCCCAGTTCGAGGGCCCGTTCCAGGGTGGCGCGCGACGCGTCCGCGTCCGCGGGGCCGTAGCCGAAGCTCATGCCCATGCAGCCGAGGCCCTGGACGCCCACCTCGGGGCCGTCCGCGCCCAGCTTCGCCGTCGTGATCCTGCCGTCCGTCATCGAGGCCCCTCCGACGCCGGGGCGCGCCCGGCGTCCGCGTAGAAACTGATCTTCCGGTCCAGTACGGCCAGTGTGCCCCGGAGTTCGTCGATCCTTGCCAGGACGTCCTCGCGGGTCGTCCGCAGCAGCTCGAAGCGCTCGCCGTAGGTGTGGTCGCCCGCGCGCACCAGTTCCGCGTAGCGGACCATGTCCGCCACCGGCATGCCCGTCAGCCGGAGTTTGCCGACGAGGTCGAGCCAGTCGAGGTCGCGGTTGGTGTAGCGGCGCTGGCCGGTGTGGGAGCGGTCGATGTGCGGCATCAGGCCGATGCGCTCGTACCAGCGCAGAGTGTGGGCCGTCAGGCCGGTCAGGGCGACGACCTCGCTGATCGTGTAGCGGTCCTGGCCGTCCGGGCGCCGGTTCTGCTGCGGCGGACCGGCACAGAGGTCGGTCCCGGTCCCCGTGGTCTCCATCACCGTCATGGCCCCACGCTAGAACCCTGGAGTGCGCTCCAAGCAAGCACCCACGGCGATAAATCGGCACGGACGCCCGCGGGCGGGCCGGACCCCTCGCCGGGGCGCACGCGCTCAGCGCATAGGCTCGCAGGCATGTCGCTCAAGAGCCTCGCGCTGATCGAGAACTGGCCGGTTCCCACCGCCGCCGCGGGCGTCGTCCGGGCGGACGGCACCCTCCTGGGCACCCACGGCCCGGCCGGACAGCGGTTCCCCCTCGCGTCGGTGACCAAGCCGCTGGCCGCCTACGCGGTGCTGGTCGCCTACGAGGAGGGCGCGGTCGAGTTCGACGAGCCCGCGGGTCCCCCCGGGTCGACGGTCCGGCACCTGCTCGCGCACACCTCGGGTCTGGCCTTCGACGAGCACCGGGTCACGGCCCCGCCCGGGGAGCGGCGGCTGTACTCCAACGCCGGTTTCGAGCAGCTCGGCGACCATCTCGCCGAGGCGACCGACATCCCCTTCGCCGAGTACCTGCGCCAGGCGGTGCTGGAGCCGCTGGGCATGACCTCGACGTCCCTGGAGGGCTCCCCGGCCAAGGACGCCGTGTCCACCGTGGAGGACCTGCTGCGGTTCGCCGCCGAGTTGCAGGCGCCGCGGCTGCTGGACCCGCGTACGGTCGCCGAGGCGATGACCGTGCAGTACCCGGGCACCAAGGGCGTGCTGCCGGGCTACGGCCACCAGAACCCCAACGACTGGGGGCTGGGCTTCGAGATCCGCGCCGCCAAGTCGCCGCACTGGACGGGCGCGTCGTCCTCCCCGCGCACCTTCGGGCATTTCGGTCAGTCCGGTACGTTCCTGTGGGTCGACCCCGACGCGGGTGCCGCGTGCGTGGCGCTGACGGACCGCGCGTTCGGCCCCTGGGCGATCGAGGCGTGGCCGGCGTTCACGGACGCGGTGCGCGCCGAACTGTAGGGCCTGCCGCGACGCGGCATGATCCGAACGACAGGCCTTAGGGCCGGGCGGCGCCGTCCGCCATCTCCCAGACCAGCAGCTCGGCCGCGGTGACGCCTTCGGCCTCCAGGGCCTTCGCGTCGGTGATCCGGGCCGCGTCCCCGGCGCCGAGCTCCTCGCCGTCCAGGCGGACCGCGCCGCGCACCACGTGCACGTACACGTACGCCCCGTCCGGCACCGCCGTCCGCTCCCCCGCCCCGAGCCGCCGCACGTGCAGCATCGCCCCGGCCCGGGGCAGGGCGTACGGCGTGGAGTCGGCGATGCCGCGGACGACCTCGTAGGACGGTTCGCCGCCGGGCCGCAGCGGGGCCAGCCACATCTGCACGAAGGTCAGCGGCCCCGGTCCGTCGTTGCGCTCCACGTGGCGCACCCCGCCCGCCGAGCTGAGCCGCTGCACGTCCCCGGGGCGCACGACCGACTCGTGCCCGGCCGAGTCCCGGTGGGTCAGCTCGCCCTCCACCACCCAGGTCACGATCTCCGTGTGGCTGTGCGGGTGCTCGTCGAAGCCGGCGCCCGGCGCCAGCCGCTCCTCGTTGCACGCGAGCACCGCGCCGAACCGGAGGTTGTCCGGGTCGTAGTGCGGGCCGAAGGAGAAGGCGTGCCGGCTGTCGATGCCGGCGGCCGGATCCCCTCCCCGGTAGCGCTCGTCGGCGCGCCTGACGTCCATCACGCCGTCCACGGTAGACCCGGCGGCGCACCCTCCCGTCCGGATAAGGCAGTCTTGTCCCCGTGCCCGAACCCGAAACCGGCAAGAACCCGGCCGCAGCGACCGACCTCCATCCGCATTCCGCCACGCTGAGGCGGCTGGAGAAGTCGTCAGGATCGCTCGCCGCGCAGGCCATCGCGCGGATGGACGAGACGCTGCCCTGGTACCGGGCCATGCCCCCGGAGAACCGTTCCTGGATCGGTCTGGTCGCCCAGGCGGGCATCGCCGCCTTCACCGAGTGGTTCCGGCGCCCGGACGCCCCCCAGGCCATCTCCACCGACGTGTTCGGCACCGCTCCGCGCGAACTGACCCGGGCGATCACGCTGCGCCAGACCGTGGAGATGGTGCGCACCACCATCGAGGTCATGGAGTCCGCGATCGACGAGGTCGCGGCCCCCGGCGACGAGAGCGTGCTGCGCGAGGCGCTGCTCGTCTACGCCCGGGAGATCGCCTTCGCCACGGCCCAGGTGTACGCGCAGGCCGCGGAGGCACGCGGTGCCTGGGACGCCCGGCTGGAGTCCCTGGTGGTGAACGCCGTGCTCAGCGGCGAGGCCGACGAGGGCGCCGTGTCGCGGGCGGCCGCCCTCGGCTGGAACTCCCCCGAGCACGTGTGCGTGGTGCTCGGCACCGCGCCCGACGGGGACAGCGAGCTGACCGTGGAGGCCATACGGCGCGCGTCCCGGCACGCCAAGCTCCAGGTGCTCACCGGTGTGCTGGGCGACCGTCTGGTCGTCATCGCCGGCGGCAGCGACAACCCGCTGGCCGTGGCCAAGTCGCTCATCGGACCGTTCGCGGCCGGACCGGTCGTGGCCGGACCGGTGGTGCCCGACCTCCAGGCCGCGACCCGGTCCGCGCAGGCCGCCGCGGCGGGCCTGAAGGCGTGTTCCGCCTGGCAGGACGCCCCGCGCCCGGTCCTCGCCGACGACCTGCTGCCGGAGCGGGCCATCGCCGGGGACCCCTCCGCCCGCGAGCAGTTGGTGGAGGAGATCTACAGACCGCTGGAGGAGGCCGGGGCCGCGCTCCTGGAGACCCTCAGCGTCTATCTCGAACAGGCGAGCAGCCTCGAGGGCGCCGCCCGGATGCTGTTCGTGCATCCCAACACCGTCCGCTACCGGCTTCGACGTGTGACTGACGTCACCGGCTGGTCACCGTCCGATGTACGCTCTGCCTTCACGCTGCGGATCGCTCTGATCCTGGGGCGTCTGGTCGATGGAGATCTCCAGCCCTAAGGTTTTGTCGAGGCTCGACAAAACCCCCTCGTGTTCTTCGTCCCTGTCCCCACGGGCGGCCGTGCCCGTACCCAAGAGAGAGTGTGAGAGTGCTCGTACTCGTCGCTCCCGGCCAGGGCGCCCAGACGCCCGGCTTCCTGACTGAATGGCTCGACTTCCCCGGTGTCCGCGGTGCCCTCGAGGCCTGGTCGGACGCCGCGGGCCTCGACCTGATCCGTTACGGCACCGAGGCCGACGCGGAGGAGATCCGCGACACCGCGGTGGCGCAGCCGCTGCTGGTGGCCGCCGGACTGGCGTCCGCGTCCCTGCTGTTCGAGGACCCGGCGGACCTGCCCCGCAAGGTCGGCGCCATCGCCGGGCACAGCGTGGGCGAGATCACCGCGGCCTCGCTCGCCGGGGTGCTCCCGCACGAGGAGGCGCTCCGCCTGGTCCGCACCCGCGGTTTGGCCATGGCCGAGGCGGCCGCCGTCACCGAGACCGGCATGGCCGCGCTGCTCGGCGGCGACCCGGACGTGACGCTCCCGCACCTGGAGAAGCTGGGCCTGACGCCGGCGAACATCAACGGCGCGGGCCAGATCGTCGCGGCCGGCACCCTGGAGCAGCTCGCGGCGCTGGCGGAGGACAAGCCGGAGGGCGTGCGCAAGGTCGTGGCGCTGAAGGTCGCCGGCGCGTTCCACACGCACCACATGGCCCCCGCGGTCGACGCGCTGGCGAAGGCCGCCGAGGCCCTGACGCCGGCCGCCCCCGCGCTCGCCTACGTCTCCAACAAGGACGGGCGGACCGTCGCCGCCGGCACCGAGGTGCTGGAGCGTCTGGTCGGCCAGGTCGCCAACCCGGTCCGCTGGGACCTGTGCATGGAGACCTTCAAGGAGCTCGGCGTCACGGCGCTGATCGAGGTGTGCCCCGGTGGCACGCTGACCGGCCTGGCCAAGCGCGCCCTGCCCGGTGTGAAGACCCTGGCGCTCAAGACGCCCGCCGACCTGGACGCTGCTCGCGAGCTCATCGCAGAGCACGCCTGACAAGGAGCCCGGAGCATGGCGAAGATCAAGCCCAGCAAAGGCGCCCCGTACGCGCGGATCCTCGGCGTCGGCGGGTACCGGCCGACGCGGGTCGTGCCGAACGAGGTGATCCTGGAGACGATCGAGTCCTCCGACGAGTGGATCCGCTCGCGCTCCGGCATCGAGACGCGGCACTGGGCCTCCGACGAGGAGACCGTCGCGCAGATGTCGATCGAGGCGTCCGGCAAGGCCATCGCGGACGCCGGCATCTCCGTCGAGCAGATCGGCGGTGTGATCGTCTCGACGGTCTCGCACTTCAAGCAGACCCCGGCCGTCGCCACCGAGATCGCCGACAAGCTCGGCACGGACAAGGCCGCCGCCTTCGACATCTCGGCGGGCTGCGCGGGCTTCGGCTACGGCCTCACCCTCGCCAAGGGCATGATCGTCGAGGGCTCGGCGGAGTACGTCCTGGTGATCGGGGTCGAGCGGCTGAGCGACCTGACCGACCTGGAGGACCGCGCGACGGCCTTCCTGTTCGGCGACGGCGCGGGCGCGGTCGTGGTGGGCCCCTCCGAGGAGCCGGCGATCGGCCCGAGCGTGTGGGGCTCCGAGGGCGACAAGTCCGAGACCATCAAGCAGACCGTGCCGTGGACGGACTACCGCGACGGGACGGTCGAGAAGTTCCCCGCGATCACCCAGGAAGGCCAGGCGGTGTTCCGCTGGGCCGTGTTCGAGATGGCGAAGGTCGCCCAGCAGGCGCTGGACGCGGCCGGGATCACCGTGGACGACCTGGACGTCTTCATCCCGCACCAGGCCAACGTGCGGATCATCGACTCGATGGTGAAGACCCTGAAACTGCCGGAGCACGTCACGGTCGCCCGTGACATCCGCACCACCGGCAACACCTCGGCCGCCTCGATCCCGCTCGCGATGGAGCGGCTCCTGGCGACCGGCGAGGCGAAGAGCGGCGACACCGCGCTCGTCATCGGCTTCGGGGCGGGTCTCGTCTACGCAGCGACTGTCGTTACCCTCCCCTAGGCACTCCGTGCCGGATCATGCGGTCCGGCACGGTGCGTACCACCTGCCACACCCTCTGGATATCTACGAAGGAGCGCCAACATGGCCGCCACTCAGGAAGAGATCGTCGCCGGTCTCGCCGAGATCGTGAACGAGATCGCCGGCATCCCGGTTGAGGACGTCCAGCTGGACAAGTCCTTCACCGACGACCTGGACGTCGACTCGCTGTCCATGGTCGAGGTCGTCGTCGCCGCCGAAGAGCGCTTCGACGTCAAGATCCCGGACGAGGACGTCAAGAACCTCAAGACGGTCGGCGACGCGACCGACTACATCCTCAAGCACCAGGGCTGATCGACCGATCAGGCCCCTGGGCCGACTGCCCCGCCACCCGGCGGTGGCGCCGCTTAATCCTCGGATCCGTTGGAGAAAGAATTCCCGTGAGCTCGACCAATCGCACCGTGGTCGTCACCGGTATCGGCGCAACCACACCGCTGGGTGGCGACGCAGCCTCTACCTGGGAGGGCCTGGTCGCCGGCAAGTCCGGCGTCAAGCCCCTGGAGCAGGAGTGGGCGGCCGACCAGGCCGTCAAGATCGCGGCCACCGTGGCCGTGGAGCCGACCGAGGTCATCCCGCGGCCGCAGGCCCGCCGGCTGGACCGCTCCGCGCAGTTCGCGCTGGTCGCGGCCCAGGAGGCGTGGAAGGACGCGGGCTTCGAGGCCAAGGCCGGCGAGGACCCGAACGTCGACCCCGACCGGCTCGGCGCGGTCATCGCCTCCGGCATCGGCGGCGTGACGACCCTGCTCGACCAGTACGACGTGTTGAAGGAGAAGGGCGTCCGCCGCGTCTCCCCGCACACCGTGCCCATGCTGATGCCCAACGGCCCCTCGGCCAACGTGGGCCTGGCCGTGGGCGCCCGGGCGGGCGTGCACACGCCGGTCTCGGCCTGCGCCTCCGGCGCCGAGGCCATCGGCTACGCCATCGAGATGATCCGCACCGGCCGCGCCGACGTCGTCGTCGCGGGTGGCACGGAGGCGGCGATCCACCCGCTGCCCATCGCCGCGTTCGGCAACATGATGGCGATGTCCAAGAACAACGACGACCCGCAGGGCGCCTCGCGCCCCTACGACGTCGCCCGGGACGGTTTCGTCCTCGGTGAGGGCGCCGGTGTCGTGGTCCTGGAGTCCGCCGAGCACGCCGCCAAGCGCGGGGCCCGGGTGTACGCCGAGGCGGTCGGCCAGGGCATCTCGGCCGACGCGCACGACATCGTGCAGCCGGAGCCGGAGGGGCGGGGCATCTCGCACGCCCTGCAGAACCTGCTGGAGCGCACCGACCTGGACCCGGCGGAGGTCGTGCACGTCAACGCGCACGCGACGTCGACGCCGGCCGGTGACATCGCCGAGCTGAAGGCGCTGCGCAAGGTGTTCGGCGACGACGCCGACCACATCGCCGTCTCCGCGACGAAGTCGATGACCGGGCACCTGCTCGGTGGCGCGGGTGGCGTCGAGACGGTGGCGACGGTGCTCGCGCTGTACCACCGGGTGGCTCCGCCGACGATCAACGTGGAGAACCTCGACCCGGAGGCCGAGGCGCACGCCGACGTCGTCCGGGGTGAGGCGCGGAAGCTGCCCGTCGAAGGCCGTATCGCCGCGCTGAACGACTCGTTCGGCTTCGGTGGGCACAACGTGGTGCTGGCGTTCCGGACGGTCTGATCCCTGAGCGCTTCAATGGCCCGGACCCTGAGAAGGGTTCGGGCCATTCGCCGTTCTGTGTCGCGTTGGGTGCGGGGCTGTGGGGGCTGGTCGCGCGGTTCCCCGCGCCCCTAGAAGAATGGCGTCACACCACCTGGTGGAGCCAGCGGACCGGGGCGCCCTCGCCCGCGTAGCGGAAGGATTCCAACTCGTCGTCCCAGGGCTTGCCGAGCAGCTTGTCGAGCTCGGCCTCCAGGTCCGTCTCGCCCTGCCGGCTGCGCTGGAGGGCCGCTCTGAGCCGGTCCTCGGGGATCAGGATGTCGCCGTGGATGCCGGTGACGGCGTGGAAGATGCCCAGCTCTGGGGTGCAGCTGTAGCGCTCGCCCTCGGCGGTGGGGCAGGGCTCGGCGGTGACCTCGAAGCGCAGGAGGTGCCAGCCGCGCAGCGCGGAGGCGAGCTTGGAGGCGGTGCCGGCCTGGCCCTGCCAGGAGAACTCCGAGCGCCAGGTGCCGGGGGCCGCGGGCTGCCGGATCCAGTCGAGGTTGACGCGCGTGCCGAGCACCCCGGCGATGGCCCACTCGACGTGCGGGCACAGCGCGCGCGGCGCGGAGTGCACGTACAGAACTCCACGTGTCGTCACCGGAACCTCCGGGCAGAGCGGGACATCTTGCTGACGGGCGGAACGGCTGTGACCGGGCGGGTCACGTTGATGGCGAGGCTACCGTGCGTCGGCGCAAGGAGTGTGACGTACGGTCGGTCCGGGGGCCGGGAAACTCCCGCCATTCACCCAGGGGGACGCTTGTACGGGTGGGAGGCGTTGCACCTGACGGGCCGGGAACCCTCGTGCGTTGTCATGGGTGGGGGCAGGAACCGCTCGGCGAGGGGATGGAGCAGGGATGGGGATGCGAGGCCACCGCGCGCGGGGTGTGCTGGCCGTGGCCGTGGCCGCCGTGGTCGGTGTCGCCGGGTGTGACGCCGTGGGGGGCGATGCCGCCGCGCCGTCCGGCAGCGCCCGGCCGTCCCCGAAGCCCACGCCGGTGTGGGACCGCAGCCCGCGGTCCGTGGCGGCCGTCGGGGACTCCATCACCCGGGGGTTCGACGCGTGCGACGTGCTGTCGGACTGCCCGGAGGCGTCCTGGGCGACCGGCAGCAGCACCGAGGTCGACTCGCTCGCCGTGCGGTTGCTGGGGCGCACCGGTGCGGCCCGGCGGAGCTGGAACTACGCCGTGACGGGCGCGCGGATGGCCGACCTGCCCGGTCAGATGGCCCGGGCGGTGCGGCGCAAGCCCCAGTTGGTGACGGTGATGGTCGGGGCGAACGACGCCTGCCGGTCCACGCCGTCGGCGATGACCCCGGTCTCCGCCTTCCGCGCCGACTTCGAGGACGCGCTGCGCGGTCTGCGCAAGGCCCTGCCGAAGGCGCAGGTGTTCGTGGCGAGCGTGCCCGACCTGAAGCGGCTGTGGTCCGAGGGCCGCACCAGCCCGGTGGGCAGGCAGGTGTGGAAGCTGGGCATCTGCCCGTCGATGCTGGGTGACGCGGACCGCCTGGACGCGCAGGCGCGGGTGCGGCGCGACACGGTGCAGGAGCGGGTCGAGGACTACAACAAGGTGCTGGCGGAGGTCTGCGCCGAGGACGAGCGGTGCCGCCACGACGGGGGCGCGGTGTACGACTACCGCTTCGGCACGGCCCAGTTGAGCCGCTGGGACTACTTCCACCCGAGTGTGAACGGGCAGGCGCGGCTCGCGGAGATCGCCTACCGCGCCGTCACGGCGAAACGCCCCTGACGCCGGCTCTCGCGCCTTCCCGCGACCGTGCCGTGGCCGGGCACCCGCCCCGGTCCGGGGGTCAGGTCCCGGACCGGGGCTGCCGGGTGGGGAACTCGTCCCGTATCAGACGGTAATCCCCGCCATGACCCCGCGGCCGGTGATCGGGCGCCCGGCCCGGATCCCGTACGAACCCTTCACAACCCGGGCCCGGCGGCCGCGGGCCGGTCACCGTGCGGTGCGGACCGCCGCCGGACCCCCGGCTGCGCCCCATGGCGTGGACCACGTGGGTCGGGCGATACTGCGGCCGTCCGTACCCCCACCGCGACGGAAGGCCCGAACCCCCTTGACCTCCCTACGTGTTCGCCTCGGCGTCCTCGGCCTCGCCCTGATGACCGGCCTCACCGTTCCCGCCGGTGCGAGCGCCGCCGGGTCGGCCCCCTCCCCCACCGTCGAGGAGCAGCGGCTCGACCGGGCGGCTCCGCAGGAGATCCTGCGCCGCTCCGGCTTCGACACCGCCGCCCCGCGACTGGCCCGGGCGCTGGGGGCGGCCGGCTCCTACGCGCAGGCCCGGCAGGCCGTCACCCGTGCGGGTACGGAGCTGTGGCGGCGGGCCGTGGACCGGGCCCAGGGGCGCGGTCCGGCCGGCGGGGACCTGAGCCGGGACGACGACCGGCCGCTGTACTGGGCGCGGCTCGGCATGACGCGTGAGGTGCGCACCTGGCAGCCGGACTTCGCGCTGTCCGAGAGCCGGCGCGCCGCGCTGCTGGACGGGCTGGAGCGCACCTCGCGCGGCCAGACGTCCGTCCGGTACCCGCGGGGCAAGGGGCTGAAGCGGATCCTGCTGACCGGCTTCGACCCGTTCACGCTGGACCGGGACATCCGCATCTCCAACCCCTCGGGCGCCACCGCCCTCGCGCTGGACGGCACGGTCGTCGAGACGGCCGACGGACCGGCCCGGGTCGAGACGGCGGTGTTCCCGGTGCGCTGGCGGGACTTCGCCGAGGGCACGGTGGAGCGGGCGCTGCGGCCCCACCTGCCGGAGGTCGACCTGTTCACGACCGTGAGCCAGGGCCGCGTGGGGCGGTTCGACGTCGAGCGGACCAACGGCGCCTGGCGCGGCGGCTTCGGGGACAACGAGAACGTCGGCCGCACCGGGACCGTGCCCGTGAGCGACCCGGCCTCGCAGCCGCAGTGGACGACGACGACCCTGCCGTACGCGGCGATCGTCGCCGCGGACACCGGCCGGTTCCCGGTGTACGACAACACGAGCGTCACGGAGATCCCGGCGGGCGGCACCGACCCCGTCGTCCGCCCGGACGGGCCCACGCCGGGCTCGACCGCCCGCGCGGGCGGTGGCGGGGACTACCTCTCCAACGAGATCGCCTACCGGGCGACGCTGCTGCGGGACCGGCTGGGGCTGCACGACCGGCTGCCGGGCGGGCACGTGCACACTCCGGTGCTGCAGTTCGGCGCCGGGAACACCACCGAGGTCACCGACCCGGACTTCGTGCGGAACCGGCTGGACATCATCGCCCAGGTGCGGAGGATCCTGACGGTGGCCGCGGAGAACTCGTGACGGCGGCGCCGTCCTTGCCGCCGCCCTCGGTGATCTCCTCGCCCAGCAGGTCACGCGCCATGAGGGTGGCGCCGGCGACGGCGCCCGGCATCAGGAACACGGCGACGAAGGGCACCAGGAAGGAGACGGCCAGGGGCGTGCCGAAGCCCCACACCAGCGTCTTGCGGTCGCGCAGGAGCCGCAGCCGGGCGCGCAGTTCGACGCCGCGGCGCTGGAGGGCGACGGCGGTCAGTTCCTCGGTGAGGAAGAACCCGGTGACGAAGAACCCGATCACCGGGACGGCCGTCTGCCCGACGACCGGGATGAATCCGCACGCGAACAGCAGCACGCCCCACAGGGCGGCCCGTACGACGATCCGCAGGCTGTCCCGGGCGGAGATCCACAGCTCCCGCCAGAACGGCAGCCCCGATGCAGGCGCGTGCCCGTCCGGGGAGACGTCGCGGTCGACCTTCTCGGAGAGGTTCTCGTAGAAGGGCTGGCCGATCAGCAGGGTCACGGCGGTGAACGTCACGACGGCGAGGAGCAGGGCGAGGGCGAACAGCACACCGGTGAGCAGGCCGCGGAAGAGGCCGCGCCAGGGGCTCGACCAGTCGTCGGCGAAGGGCGTCGCCCAGCCCACCGCGTCCTCGCCCCACACCCCGAGCGCGACCAGCACCGCCGCGTACAGGACGAGGGTGATCAGGCCCGGGAGCAGCCCGAAGCCGTACTGCCTGCCGTGCCCGGCCACCCATCGCTGGCCCTTGAGCAAGTACCGGAAACCCGTCCCCAGATCGCGCATGGGTCGACCCTATCCGGGCCGGTGTCGCGCTCTTGACGCGCTCCGGTCACACCGGTGTCACGGGCGCCGGGGCCGGCGTTGCCCGCCCGGCCGTTGAGTCGAACCCGTGCGCCTCGCCGTACCGATCGGCGGGAGCCCCGGGTGAGGTTCGCGTGCGCACCACGGGACACGGCGGTTCCCCGAGGAGGGCGGATGACGCGGGAGATCCACGGCACGGTGGCCGAAGGCTTCGAGAGGGTCCGCGAGGTGTTCGCCGCGTTCGCGGCCGGTGAGCGGGACGACTACGAGGGGCAGGTGTGCGCCTACGTGCACGGCCGGAAGGTCGTCGACCTGTGGGCGGGGACCGACGCGGACGCCCTCTACGGCGTCTCCTCGTCCACGAAGGGCGCGGCCCACCTGGTCGTGGCCCTCCTGGTGCAGGACGGCACGCTCGACCTCGACCGCAGGGTGACGTACTACTGGCCGGAGTTCGCGGCCGAGGGCAAGGGCGCGCTGACCCTGCGCGATCTGCCGGCGCACCGGGCGGGGGTGGTCGGCACGGACACCGGTTTCACCCTGTCCGAGCTGGCCGACGACCGTCAGCTCGCCGAACGCCTCGCCGACCAGCGGCCGTTCTGGCACCCGGGGTCCGCCTTCGGTCACCACGTCCTGGTGGGGGGTGCCCTGGTGGGCGAGGTGGTCCGCCGCGCGACGGGCCGTACGCTCCAGGACGTCTACCGGGAGCGGGTCCGCACCCCGTACGGCCTGGACCTCCACCTCGGGTTGCCCGCGTCCGAAGAGCCCCGCTTCCGCACCGCCCTGCCGGTGGCCCCGACGCCCCGGCAGCAGGCCCTGCTGGACGCCATGCCCACCGGCCCGCACACCCTGGCCTCGATCGCCCTCAACCGCCACGTCGCCGAACCGGCCGAGCCGGCCGCGCTGGCGAACGCGCCGCTGATCCGCGCCCGGGGTCCGGCCTCGGTGGGCGGGGTGGCGTCCGCGCGGGGCCTGGCCAGGATGTACGCGGCGGCGATCAGCGAGGTGGACGGGCGGGCGCCGCTGCTGAAGCCCGACACGGTGGCGGAGTTCGGGCAGGTCCACTCGGCCGGCCACGACCTGGTGACCCGGGCCCACGCGTCGTTCGGGCTCGGTTTCGAGACCACCGCTGACACGTGGCACCCGTTCCTCGGCGCCGGGACGATCGGGCACAGCGGCGAGGGCGGCTCCCAGGCGTTCGCGGACCCGTGGAGCGGGCTGGCGTACGGCTACACGCGCCGCCGGGCCGCCTTCCCGGGCGGGGCCGCCCCGGAGAACGACCGCCTGGTGCGGGCCGTGCACCGGGCGGCGCTGGGGCGGTGAACCGCGGACGCGGGCGGAGGCCGCACCCCACGTCCAAGGGTGCGGCCTCCGGCTGTGCAACGACCGTTCTCACACGAGCGTCACGGTGATGTTCCCGCGCGTCGCCTTCGAGTAGGGGCACACCTCGTGCGCCTTCTCGATCAGCGCCCGCGCGGTGCCCCGGTCGGCCTTGGGGATGTCGGCCGAGATCTCGACGATGATCCCGAACCCGTCCCCGTTCCTGCCCAGGCCGACCTTCGCGGTGACGGTCGCACCGGTGAGGTCGGCGCCCTCCTGGCGGGCGACCACACCGAGCGCGCCCTGGAAGCAGGCGCTGTAGCCGGCGGCGAACAGCTGCTCCGGGTTGGTCCCGGTGCCGCTGCCGCCCATCTCCTTCGGCGGGTTGACGACGACGTCGAGCTTGCCGTCGTCGGTGGCCACCCGGCCGTCGCGCCCGTTCTCGGCGGTGGCGACGGCGGTGTAGAGGACGTCGGACTGCTGGATCGGCATGCGGTTGTGTTCCTTCGGTGGTCCGCCGCGGCTCGCGCCCGGGCCGGGACGGATTCGGAAACAAGTTACCGCATGCCGGAATTCAGGCGGAAGACGTCAGAGCTTGACGATCATCTTCCCGGTGTTCTCGCCGCGCAGCACGCCCAGGAACGCGTCGAGGTTGTTCTCGATGCCCTCGACGACGGTCTCCCGGTACTTCAGCTCGCCGGAGGCGACCCAGGGGGCGACCTCCTGCACGAACTGCGGCTGGAGGTCGTAGTGGTCCCCGACCAGGAAGCCCTCGATGCGGCCGCGGGTCTGGATGAGGCGCGCGAGGTTGCGCGGGCCCGGGGCGGGCTCGGTGTTGTTGTAGACGGAGATCATGCCGCAGACGGCGATCCGGCCACCCTGGTTGAGCGAGCCGATCGCCGCCTCCAGGTGGTCGCCGCCGACGTTGTCGAAGTAGACGTCGATCCCGTCGGGGGCGGCGGCGCGCAGCTGCTCGCTCACCGGCCCGTCCTTGTAGTTGAAGGCGGCGTCGAAGCCGTACTCCTCGACCAGGAGCTTCACCTTCTCGGCGGACCCGGCGGAGCCGATGACCCGCGAGGCGCCCTTCAGCTTGGCGATCTGCCCGACCTGGCCGCCCACGGCACCGGCGGCGCCGGAGACGAAGACGGCGTCGCCCTCCTTGAAGGCGGCCGTGCGCAGCAGGCCCGCGTAGGCGGTGAGACCGGTCATGCCCAGCACGCCCAGGTACGTCGAGAGCGGGGCGGCGTCGGCGTCCACCTTCACGGCGTTCTTGCCGGCGACGACGGCGTACTCGCGCCAGCCGAAGAAGTGCAGCACGTGGTCGCCGACGGACAGGCCCTCGGCGTTGGAGGCCACGACCTCGCCGACGGCGCCGCCCTGCATGACCTTGCCGAGCTCGAACGGGGCGACGTACGACTTCGCCGCGCTCATCCGGCCGCGCATGTACGGGTCCACGGAGAGGTACGTGTTCCGGACGAGGACCTGGCCCTCACCGGGCTGCGGTACCTCCGCCTCGACCAGGGCGAAGTCCTCCGGCTTCGGCCAGCCGACGGGCCGGCTCAGCAGGTGCCACTCGCGGCTGACGGACGGGAGGGTGGGGGTGTCGGTCATGGTGCGCCAGTCCTCACATGCGGGAAGCGAACATTTCAGTACCTGAAACAACCATGCTCCTGAATATTTCAGGTTGTCAAACAACCGGGTACCCTGATCGGCATGGCCTCCCCCACATCGACCACCAGGAATCCGGCCGGCCGGCCCGACCCGCTGACCCTCGAGGTCGTCGAGCTGATCGGTGAGGTGGTGGCGCGCTTCCACGAGGACTACGAGTCCGCGGCGGCGGAGCATGCCCTGACGGGCGCGCAGGCGAGGCTGCTGAGCCTGCTGTGCCTGGAGCCGCTGCCGATGCGGCGGCTGGCGCAGCGGCTGAAGTGCGAGCCGTCCAACGTCACCGGCATCGTGGACCGGCTCGAGGCGCGCGGCCTTGTGGAGCGGCGGCCGGCCCCGGCGGACCGCCGGGTGAAGGTCGCCGCCGCGACGCCGGAGGGCCGGCGCGTGGCCAGGAGCCTGCGCGAGTCCCTGCGGTTCGCCCGCGAGCCCCTGGCGGGACTCTCCGAGGACGAGCGGGTGGCGTTGCGGAACGCGCTGCGGGTGATGCTGGGCTGAACCCGGGGCGACCCGGGGCCCGGGGGCAGGCCCTGGGGCGGGCCTGCACGCCCTGGCGGCTTGAGGGGCTCGGCGCGTGACGGGTGGTGGCACCCGGAGGGCTCGGCGCTTGGCCGGTTGAGGCTCCAGCGAGGCTCGGCCGAGCCGGCCAGTGGGCGCCGACGGGTTCGGGCGGTCGGAGTCCGCCGGCCGGTGAACGGCTCGGGCGATCCGGGTCCGCCGGACGGCCGATCGGCTGGGCGAGGGGGCCTGCGGCGGCCTGGGGCTCGGGTCGAGCGCGCTTCGGTCAGCCGACAGGCTCCCTAGGGGACCGGTCGGGGGCGGCCGAAGGGCCCGGGCGAGCTGGCTCTAGGCGCGAAGGGCTCGGGCCGGGCGCGCTGCCGCCAGGCGACAGGCTCGCCAGGGGACCGGCCGAAGGGCTCAGGCGAGGCGGGCCGGGTCGCATGGGGCTCGGGCTGAGCATGCTTCCGCCGGGCGACCGGCTTCCTAGGAGACCCGGCCGAGGATGCCGCCGTGAGCGGTGGGTTCTATGTGCACCACCACAGGAACCGCTTGCACGGCTCCGACGGGGAGGGTTCCGGTTGTTCGGGGGCCTTGGTGGTCGGGCCGGACGACGGGGTCGGTGCCGGGGCGGGCGGGGCCGCCGTCGCACCGGACTCGGGGCTGCTGGGGGCGGTTCCCGCCGGACCCGCCTGGGCCTCCTTCGACGGCTCCCCGCTCGGGGACTTCGACGCCTTGTCCTCGGCGGACGCCGAGGGTGACGCGGAGCCGGACGGGTCCGGCGAGGCGGAGGCCGACGCCTTCGCGGATCCGGCCGCGGTGTCCGGACGGCCCGGTCTCGCCTCCCCGGCTTCCGCCGACGCGCCGCCGTCCGCCGACGCCCCGCCGGCGGTCGCCGGTCTCGGTGTCGAGTCCTGGGCGTCCATGCCGAGTTCGGCGAGGCTCAGCCCGCCCGCAGCGAGCAGGAAGCCCGCGACGACGAACAGGGTCCGGCGCCGCCGTCGCCGGTGCGCGGCGGCCTTCCGGTCCCGGCGGCTGGCACCGCCCGGGCCGTCCGCGTCGGGTCCGGCTCCGCGTCCACGCCGCCGGGCGGCCCGGCCGGAGGGGGTGCGGGCGCCCTCGTCGTCACGATCGCCGTCGCCGTCGCCGGCCTCGTCGTCGTGGTCGGCGTCGTGGTCGTCGTGCCCGTCGGCCCGGCCGTCGTCGGCGGGGTCGTGGAGGGCGGGGTCGTCTGCCGCCTCGACCTCTGCCAAGTGGCCCTGCGCGCCCGCGCCCTGGGCCGGGGCGAGGGCGTACGCCGCGGCGGGCTGCGCAGCGGGGCGCCGCAGCACTTGGGCCGAGGCGCCGCATCCAGGGCAGGCCAGCGCGCCGTTGAGGTGCCGTCGGCACGGGTCGCAGTAGTCCATGACGCCGGAAGATTAAGTTCCGTGCTGGTCCCGTTCCTAGATCCAGTTGTGAAGGTTCTGCACGGACACCCCCTGCCCCGGGTTTCGAAACTGCCGAAACCGTTATGTGCGCGACCCATTGACACCCCTGCCGCGCCGTCCTTACTGTCACGCCAGCATTTCGAACGCATGCCGAAATATCGAACAACTCGGCACCCGGGCGAAACTGACGGAAACCGATCCGACGAAGCAGCGAGGGACAACCGCCGTGCGCATCACCGGAATCAGCACACACGTGGTCGGGACGCCGTGGCGCAACCTGACCTACGTCCAGGTGCACACCGACGAAGGGCTCACCGGAGTCGGCGAGACCCGGATGCTGGGACACACCGACGCCCTCCTCGGCTACCTGAGGGAGGCGGAGGCCAACCACATCCTGGGCTCCGACCCCTTCGCGGTCGAGGACCTCGTCAAGCGCATGAAGTACGGCGACTACGGCCGTGCGGGCGAGATCGTGATGTCCGGCATCGCGGTGATCGAGATGGCCTGCTGGGACATCAAGGGCAAGGCGCTGGGCGTCCCCGTCTGGCAGCTGCTGGGCGGCAAGGTCACCGACAAGGTGAAGGCGTACGCCAACGGCTGGTACACCACCGAGCGGACCCCGGAGGCCTACCACAAGGCCGCCCAGGGCGTCATGGAGCGCGGCTACCGGGCGCTGAAGATCGACCCCTTCGGCACCGGCCACTTCGAGCTGGACCACAAGGAGACGCTGTACGCCGTCTCGCTGATCGAGGCCGTGCGGGACGCCATCGGCCCCGAGGCCGAGCTGATGCTGGAGATGCACGGCCGCTTCTCCCCCGCCACGGCCGTGCGCCTGGCCAGGGAGCTGGCGCCGTTCAACCCGGCGTGGCTGGAGGAGCCGGTGCCGCCGGAGAACCTCAAGGCGCTGGAGAAGGTGGCCGCCAAGGTCGACATGCCGGTCGCCACCGGCGAGCGCATCCACGACCGGATCGAGTTCCGGGAGCTGTTCGAGAGCCAGGCCGTCGACATCATCCAGCCGGACGTCGGCCACATCGGTGGAATCTGGGAGACCCGGAAGCTGGCCGCGACGGCGGAGACCCACTACATGCTGGTGGCCCCGCACAACGTGGGCGGCCCGGTGCTGACCGCCGCCTCCCTCCAGGTCGGGTTCACCTCCCCGAACTTCAAGATCCTGGAGCACTTCAACGACTTCGCCGACGCGGAGATCAAGAAGGTGGTCAAGGGCGCCCCGCAGGTGGACCCGGAGGACGGCTGCTTCCACCTCTCCCACGCCCCGGGCCTGGGCGTGGAACTGGACGTGGACGCCGCCGCGGAGTTCCCGCAGCAGCAGGCGCGCTTCGACCTCTGGGCGGAGGGCTGGGAGCAGCGCAAGCCCAAGGGCACCCAGTGACCGTCGCCCGGCCCGCGGCGGTCCACAGCCGGCCCCCGACCCCCTCGACGACCGGAGGAGCCAGGTGAGCACCGAGGTAGTGATCGACGCCCCGGGCGAGCACCGCCTCGTCCCGCACGAGCCGCGGCGGCCCGCGGCCGGTGAGGCCCTGGTGCGCGTCCACGCCTCGGGGATCTGCGGCAGTGACCGCGAGGTCTACCAGGGCAACCGCCCCGAGGGCTATGTGCGCTATCCGCTGACCCCGGGCCACGAGTGGTCCGGGACGGTGGAGGCCGTGGGCGCGGGCGTCCCCGCCTCCCTCGTCGGCCGCAAGGTCGTCGGGGAGGGGTTCCGCAACTGCCAGGTCTGCGACCGCTGCCACGCCGGGGAGACGACGCTCTGCTCGGCCGGCTACGAGGAGACCGGGTTCACGCAGCCGGGCGCGATGGCGGCGACCCTGACCCTCCCGGCCCGTCTGCTGCACGTCCTGCCGGACGACTGCGACCTCACGGCCGCGGCCCTGCTGGAGCCGGCGGCGTGCATCGCGGCGGCCGCGCTCAAGGCGAACGCGCGGCCCGGCGAGCGCGTGGCGGTGGTCGGCACCGGCACGCTCGGCATGTTCGCCGTGCAGTTCCTCAGGGCGGCCTCGCCCGGGGAGCTGCTGGTCGTCGGCACCCGCCGGGACCGGGAGGCGCTGTCGCGGCGGTACGGGGCGACGGACTTCCGCACCAAGGACGAGGACCTGCCGGGCGACGTCGACGTGGTGATCGAGACGGCCGGGTCCGCGGACGCCGCCCGGATCTCCGCCGGTCTGCTACGGCGCGGCGGGCGGCTGGTCCTGACCGGCATCCCGGCGTCCGGGGCCGAGGGGCTCGACCCGACCGACCTCGTCGTGCGGCAGCTGGAGGTGCACACCGTCTTCGGTGCGCCGCCGGACGCCTGGGCGCACACGGTGCGGGTGTTCGCCGCGGGGTTGCTCGACCCGCTGCCGCTGGTGACGCACGAGTTGCCGCTCGCCGAGTTCCCGCAGGCCATCGAACTGGTCGGGGCCGGCGACCCGAAGGTGGGCAAGGTGCTGCTCCGCCCGTAGCCGTACGCCGGTACGGGGGCGACCTGACGGTCTCCGTACCGGCGTGCACCGGCCGCGCGGCCGGGACCCGCCCCGGCCCTCCCGGGCGGCACCGCACCCGGAGCCGGTGTGCCGCATCCGGTGCCTCTGCGCCACATCCGGCGCCGGTGCGCCGTACCCAGAGCCGCGAACCTCGTCCGACATATCGAACCAGAAGGACTTTCCTGTGATCGACGCTTCCGCCCCGGCCGTCCGCAGCCCCGGTGAGCCGGCGCTCACCGCGCTGGGCCTGAACGCGCCCGCCCCGGACCCCGCCGACGCCTCACCGCACGCCTTTCCCGGCGGCGGCCGGTGGCGCACCGAGATCCCCTCGTGCGAGGGGCCGGAGGCGCTGGCGGTGGTGCTGAAGGAGGCCTCCCGGCTGGACGTGCCGATCCACCGGATCAGCCAGGGCAGCGGCGTGTGGATGCTGACCGACGCCGAGATCACCGAGATGGTCGAGGCCACGGCCGAACGCGACATCGAGCTCTGCCTGTTCACCGGCCCGCGCGGCACCTGGGACATCGGCGGGTCCACACGCACCGACTCGCGCGGCGCCGGGCTGCGCGCCCGCGGCCACGACGCCGTCGCCGGCTGCGTCGAGGACGCGGTGCGGGCCACGGAGCTGGGCGTGAAGTGCCTGCTCGTCGCCGACGAGGGCGTGCTGTGGACGCTGCACCGGGCGCGGGCCGCGGGAATCATCCCGGCCGACACGACCCTGAAGGTGAGCGCGCTGATCGGTCCCGTCAACCCGGCCGCGTACGCGGTCTACGAGCGGCTCGGGGCCGACTCGGTCAACGTGCCCAGCGACCTGACGCTCGATCACCTCACCGAGATCCGGCGGGTGTCGGGCGCTCCGATGGACATGTACATCGAGGCCCCTGACGACCTCGGCGGCTACGTCCGCATGTACGAGGTGGCCGAACTCATCAGGCGGGGCGCCCCCTTGTACCTGAAGTTCGGGCTGTCCAAGGCCCCCGGGATCTACCCGTACGGGCACCACGTGCGGGAGCTGACGCTGGCCACGGCCAAGGAACGCGTGCGGCGCGGCCGGCTCGCCCTGGACCTTCTGGCCCGGCACGGCGCCGGCGGGGACATGGCGCCGCTCGGCTCCCGACTGCCCGGCGCACTGCAACGGTTCGAAATCTCGTCATAACGTTCCGGAAACTCACCTTACAAAAGACGACACAGCCGACCACAATCCCACACAAGTTTTCTCGGTCTTTCCGGCACGACCACTCCGGAGCGACTTCGCGCCTCCCGGACCGAGCCCTGCACACAGATCAAGGATGATGATCATGCGTAACCGCAGAGCCGCTCTCGCCGCCATGGCCACCGCCGCGTCCCTCGCCCTGACCCTGTCCGCCTGCGGCCAGGACAGCGAGGGCGGCAGCAAGCAGGGCGAAGGGGACGCCAAGGGCGCCACCATCGGCATCGCGATGCCGACCAAGTCCTCCGAGCGCTGGATCGCCGACGGCAACAACGTCGTCAAGGACCTGGAGTCCAAGGGCTACAAGACCAAGCTGGTCTTCGGCGAGGACGACCCCGACCAGCAGGTCTCCCAGGTCGAGAACCTGATCACGCAGGGCGTCAAGGCGCTGATCGTCGCGGCCATCGACAACAAGTCGATGAACAACGTCCTCCAGCAGGCCAAGGACGCGAACATCCCGGTCATCTCCTACGACCGCCTGATCCTCGGCACGCAGAACGTCGACTACTACGCCTCCTTCGACAACGAGAAGGTCGGCGAGCTCCAGGGCAACTACATCGTCGAGAAGCTTGGCCTGAAGGACGGCAGCAAGAAGGGCCCGTTCAACATCGAGCTCTTCGCCGGCTCGAACGACGACAACAACACACGCTACTTCTTCGGCGGCGCGATGAAGGTCCTCCAGCCCTACATCGACAAGAAGCAGCTCGTCGTCCGCTCCGGCCAGACCAAGCTCAACCAGGTCACCACCCTGCGCTGGGACGGCGGCACCGCCCAGAAGCGCATGGACGACATCCTCACCTCGGCCTACAAGAGCGAGCGCGTCGACGCGGTCCTGTCCCCCTACGACGGCATCTCCATCGGCATCCTGTCGGCCCTGAAGTCGGACGACTACGGCTCCAAGAGCAAGCCGCTGCCGGTCGTCACGGGCCAGGACGCCGAGGTCGCCTCCGTGAAGTCGATCATCGCGGGCCAGCAGTCGATGACCGTCTACAAGGACACCCGCGAGCTCGCCAAGGTGTCCTCGAACATGGTCGACGCGCTGCTGAACGACAAGAAGCCCGAGGTCAACGACACCAAGACCTACGACAACGGTGCCAAGGTCGTCCCGGCCTACCTGCTGGAGCCGGTCGCCGTCGACAAGGGCAACTACCAGAAGGAGGTCGTCGACTCCGGCTACATCAAGGAGAGCGACCTCAAGTAGTCCCCGCCACCCACCGACGATTCACCACTGATTGGAAGGCACGACCATGGCGGGACCCGTCCTGGAAATGCGCTCGATCGTCAAGACCTTTCCCGGCGTCAAGGCGCTGTCGGACGTCACGCTGACCGTCCGGCAGGGCGAGGTCCACGCCATCTGCGGGGAGAACGGCGCCGGCAAGTCGACCCTGATGAAGGTCCTGTCCGGCGTCCACCCGCACGGGACCTACGAGGGCGACATCCTCTTCGAGGAAGAGGTCTGCCGGTTCAAGGACATCCGGGCCAGCGAGGAACGCGGCATCGTGATCATCCACCAGGAACTGGCCCTGGTGCCCTACCTCTCCCTCGCGGAGAACATCTTCCTCGGCAACGAGCACGCCACCCGCGGGATCATCAGCTGGACCGAGACCCTGCGGCACGCCACCGAACTGCTGCGCAGGGTGGGCCTGTCGGACCACCCGGACACCCGGGTCGCCGACATCGGCGTGGGCAAGCAGCAGCTCGTGGAGATCGCCAAGGCCCTGTCGAAGAAGGTGAAGCTGCTCATCCTCGACGAGCCGACCGCGGCCCTGAACGACGAGGACAGCGGCAAACTCCTGGACCTCATCCTGGAGTTGAAGAAGCAGGGCATCACCTCGATCATCATCTCCCACAAGCTCAACGAGATCCGCAAGGTCGCCGACTCGGTGACGATCCTGCGCGACGGCCGGACCATCGAGACACTCGACGTGAAGGCGCCGGAGACCACCGAGGACCGCATCATCAGCGGGATGGTCGGCCGCGACCTGGAGAACCGCTTCCCGGAGCGGTCGCCGCACGAGCCCGAGGAGGGCGCGGCGCCGGCCCTGGAGATCCGGGGCTGGACCGTGCACCACCCGATCGACCAGCAGCGCAAGGTGTGCGACGACGTGTCGCTGCACGTGCGGCGCGGGGAGATCGTCGGCATCGCGGGCCTGATGGGCGCCGGCCGCACCGAACTCGCGATGAGCGTCTTCGGGCGGACCTACGGCCGGTACGCGGCCGGCACGGTCCTCAAGGACGGCACGGAGATCCGCACGAAGACCGTCCCGGAGGCGGTCAAGCACGGCATCGCGTACGTCACCGAGGACCGCAAGCACTACGGCCTCAACCTCATCGACACCATCAACCGGAACATCTCGCTGAGCGCCCTGGGCAAGGTCGCCAAGCGGGGTGTGGTCGACGAGCACGAGGAGCGGCAGGTCGCCGAGGGCTTCCGCACCTCCATGAACATCAAGGCGCCGACGGTGTTCGAGCCGGTGGGCAAGCTGTCCGGCGGCAACCAGCAGAAGGTCGTCCTCAGCAAGTGGATCTTCTCGGGTCCGGACGTGCTGATCCTGGACGAGCCGACGCGCGGTATCGACGTCGGCGCCAAGTACGAGATCTACACGGTCATCGACCAGCTGGCCGCCCAGGGCAAGGCGGTCGTCTTCATCTCCTCCGAGCTGCCCGAACTGCTCGGCATGTGCGACCGCATCTACACGATGGCCGCGGGGCGGCTGACGGGTGAGTTCTCGCGGGCCGAGGCCTCCCAGGAATCGCTGATGCGTCAGATGACGAAGGACAAAGAGGTAACCCGATGAGCACGGACGTGACCGCCAAGAGCCCGGCCCCCGCGCCGCCGGGCCGCGAAGGGGCCGCGGGCGACGGCCTGGTGCAGCTGGTGCTGGACGGCATGCGCCGCAACATGCGGCAGTACGGCATGCTGATCGCGCTCGGCCTGATCGTGGTGCTGTTCGCCGTGTGGACGGACGGCGACCTGCTGCTGCCGCGCAACGTCTCCAACCTGGTGCTGCAGAACAGCTACATCCTGATCCTGGCCATCGGCATGATGCTGGTCATCATCGCGGGCCACATCGACCTGTCCGTCGGCTCGCTGACGGCGTTCGTCGGCTCGATGGCCGCCGTCTTCATGGTCAAACAGGACCTGCCGTGGCCGCTCGCCGTGGTGCTGTGCCTGGCCGTGGGCGCGGTCGCGGGCGCCGTGCAGGGCTTCTTCATCGCCTACGGCGGCATACCGTCGTTCATCGTGACCCTGGCGGGCATGCTGATCTTCCGCGGCCTGACGGAGATCTTCCTGGAGGGCCAGACGCTCGGCCCATTCCCGGACGGCCTGCAGAAGGTCGCCAACGGCTTCCTGCCCGAAGTCGGCCCGGACACCAACTACCACAACCTGACCCTGCTGCTGGGCCTCGCGATGATCGCCTTCGTGGTCTTCCAGGAGGTCCGCGACCGCAGGCGGCAGCAGGAGTTCGCACTGGACGTCCCGCTGGCCAAGCTGTTCCTGCTGAAGCTGGTCGCGATCGGCGCCGCCATCCTCACCCTGACCATGCTGCTGGCCAGCTACAAGGGCGCCCCGATCGTGCTGCTGATCCTCGGGGTGCTGCTCGTCGGCTTCGGCTACGTCATGCGCAACGCGATCATCGGCCGCCACATCTACGCCATCGGCGGCAACCTCCCCGCGGCCAAGCTGTCGGGTGTGAAGGACAAGAAGGTCACCTTCCTGGTCTTCCTGAACATGGGCATGCTCGCGGCCCTGGCGGGTCTGGTCTTCGCCGCCCGCTTCAACGCGGCCTCTCCCAAGGCCGGCCTCAACTTCGAGCTGGAGGCGATCGCCGCCTCGTTCATCGGCGGCGCGTCGATGAGCGGCGGTGTCGGCACCGTCCTCGGCGCGATCATCGGCGGCCTGGTCCTGGGCGTGCTGAACAACGGCATGAACCTCGTCGGCATCGGCACCGACTGGCAGCAGGTCATCAAGGGCCTGGTGCTCCTCGCCGCGGTCGGGTTCGACGTGTGGAACAAGCGCAAGGTCGGTTCGTAGGTCAGATCGGGGCCCCGCCGCACGGCGGGGCCCTCTCCTCATACGGGAGCCGCACATGGAACTGAACAGACGCACGGTCATCGCGGGAGCCGCGGCGGCGGGCATCGCCGCCACCACACTGGGCGGCACAGCGCACGCCACGGGAGGCAGGAAGCCGGTGAAGACGCTCTTCGGCAAGCTCGCCGACGGCACGAAGGTCCACCTCTGGTCGCTGGAGAACGGCGGCACCCGCCTGAAGGTCCTCTCCTACGGCGGCATCGTCCAGTCCCTGGAGATCCCCGACCGCCGCGGCCGCTACGCCAACGTCAGCGCCGGCTTCGACAACCTCGAGGACTACGTCGCCGAGAGCCCCTACTTCGGCGCCCTCATCGGCCGGTACGGCAACCGCATCGGCAAGGGCCGTTTCACGCTCGACGGCAAGGACTACCAGCTGTCCGTCAACGACGGCGAGCAGAGCCTGCACGGCGGCGCCCAGGGCTTCGACAAGCGGGTGTGGGACGTCGAGCCGTTCACCGCGGGCTCCGACGTCGGCCTGCACCTGTACTACACGTCCGTCGACGGCGAGATGGGCTACCCGGGCACGCTCAAGGCGAAGGTGACCTACACCCTCACCCGGGGCGGCGACTGGCGCATCGACTACGAGGCCACCACCGACAAGGCCACGGTCGTCAACCTGACCAGCCACGTCTACTGGAACCTGGCCGGCGCCGGCAGCGGCACCATCGAGGACCACGAGCTGCGCATCGCCGCCTCCCGCTACACGCCCACCGACGCGGGACTGATCCCCACCGGCGAGCTGGCCAGGGTCGCGGGCACGCCCTTCGACTTCCGCACGGCCAAGCCGATCGGCCGGGACATCCGCACGGCGCACCCCCAGCTGATCACCGCCAAGGGCTTCGACCACAACTGGGTCCTCGACAAGGGCATCACCGCCCGGCCCGAGCACGTGGCCACCCTGCGCGACCCGTCCTCGGGGCGCACCCTGAGGATCGCCACGAACGAGCCGGGGCTGCAGTTCTACTCGGGCAACTTCCTCGACGGCACGCTGACCGGCCCGACCGGCCGCACCTACCGGCAGGGCGACGCGCTCTGCCTGGAGACGCAGCACTTCCCGGACTCGCCGAACAAGCCGGAGTTCCCCTCCACCGTGCTGCGCCCCGGCCGGACCTACCGCACGTCGACGGTCCACACCTTCGGCCGGTGAGAGGGCGGGAATCTACCGGAGCCGCCGGGGAGGCCGGTCGTCTTCACGACAGCGGCACGAATCCCGACCGGTTCCCCGACGGTTGAACGGCGTCCGTGCGGTCTCCGTATGAGAGGGCGGCCCGTGCTCCTCGCGCGGGCCGCCCTCGCACGCCGGGTCCGGCCGCCCCCGACGGACCCGCCTCACACGGAGGTTCCATGGCCGACAAGGTCACCTCGCTGTTCCGCAGCACCGCGGCACACAGCCCTTCGATGGCGGCGCTGACGCGCGAGGGCGGCGACGGAGCCGGGCCGGTGGACTTCTGCATCCCGTGCAACCCCTACTTCCCCACCCCGGCCATGTTCGACGACATGGCCGCCCGGCTGCGCGACATCATCACGTACTACCCGAGCAGCGCGGACACCATCACCGCCGAGCTGTGCAGCCTGCTGCAACTGCCGCCGCAGTGCGTGGCGATGGGCAACGGCTCGACCGAACTGATCACCTGGATCGACCACCTGCTGGTGCGCGAGTCCCTCGCCGTCCCCGTCCCCACGTTCGGCCGCTGGACCGACCAGCCCATGGAGACCGGCAAGCGGGTCGACATGTTCCCGCTCCAGGAGTCCAGCGGCTTCGCCCTCGACCTCGCCCAGTACGCCGAGTTCATCCGCGCCCGCGGCACCCGGGTCGCGGTGATCTGCAACCCCAACAACCCCGACGGCGGCTACCTGCACAAGCACTCCGTCGTGCAGTTCATGGACGCCATGGCCGACCTCGACCTGATCGTCGTCGACGAGTCGTTCCTGGAGTTCGCCGACGCCGAGGCCGAGCCGTCCGTCGTCCAGGAGGCGATGCTGCGGCCCAACGTGGTCGTCCTGCGCAGCCTCGGCAAGAACTTCGGCCTGCACGGCATCCGCTTCGGCTACCTCGTCGCCAATCCGGCGCTGGCCGGCCGCGTCCGCTCCATGCTGCCCAAGTGGAACCTCAACTCCTTCGCCGAGCACGTGGTGTTCATGCTGAAGGAGCACGGTGCCGAGTACGCGCAGAGCCTGCACCAGGTCCGCCGGGACCGGCTGGACATGGCCTCCCAGCTCTCGTCCCTGCCGGGGCTGACGGTCTACCCCTCGCAGGGCAACTTCCTCTTCGTGCGCCTGCCCGTGGGCGCCGAGGGCACCGTGGTCCGCGACCGGATGCTCACCGAGCACCGGATCCTGGTCCGCGAATGCGGCAACAAGATCGGTTCGTCCAGCCGCTTCCTGCGTCTCGTGGTGCGCCCCCAGGTGGACGTGCGTCGCCTGGTGTCCGGCCTGGAACAGGTGCTCTACGGGACGTCCAGGAGGGGAGCCGCCGTACCCGAGCCGGGCAACGGGACCAGCTACAGCTCGGGTACGGCGGCCGTGGACCGGCTGATGAGCGAGACGAACGGAGCGGGGATGCAGGGCCTGGCCGCCCATGTCGCGGCGGTGGGTCCGGGCGCGCCGGGGACCGCCGGCACCGGTGTGCCGCTCCCCGCCGCGGCGTCCGCCCTGCCGCCGGGCCACGACGGCGGGACACCGGTGCCGGCCGCGCCGCAGCCGGCGGCCGCGCCCCAGCCCTCCCCCGTCCCCGTACCGCAGCCCGCTCCCCTGCCCGCGCCGCAGCCCGTCCCCCAGCCGGCGCCGCAGCCGGCGCCGCAGCCCGGCCCGGGGCAACCGCTCGCCCCGGCGGCCTCGCCGTTCCCGGCGCAACCGCTCACTCCGGCGCAACCGTTCGCCCCCGCCCAGCCGTTCGCCCCGGCGGCGCAGATCCCGGCCCCGGCGCCCACGCCCGCCCCCATGCCCATGCCCATGGCCACCGGTCCGACGCCACCCGGTGTGCCCGCCCGTGGCGGTCTCACGGCCGCCCAGGTCCGTGGGACGAACGGTCTGTCACCTGCCCCCGCCACCGGCTGGCCCGCGGCGCAGAACTGGCCCAACGCGGCCGGTATGGGCCAGGCCGGCTAGCCCCACCGCATCGCACACCTCTCGCCGGCGGGCCGTGCGCCCGCCGGCCTGTCGCCGTCCCCGGGAGCCCACCACCCCGGGTACGTACGCCGCGCCGCCACCGGGCGCGCGCCTTCGCCCGTTCCGCGGCAGCAGTCCCGCAGTAGCGTTCATCCCCCTTCATTGCAACGCACCCTGGACCGTGCGTTGCGTTATCTGGCAGAACAGTTGCAACGATTTCCAGGCTCTGAGCTGCAATGACACTGTTCGTATGCAACAAGCGCGTTGTCCAATCCGTGAATGCAACGTAGCGTTTCTCTTGCCGGAAACAGCGGTCGAAGGAGAGACGTCATGCAGCGGTTCCCCACCCCCAAGCCCGTCACCACCGTGCTGGACGTCCCCGCGGGCCGCATCCTGTTCATCGCCGCCGACCGGGACGACACCACCGTCGAGGTCCTGCCCGCCGACGCGTCCAGGAGCCGCGACGTGAAGGCCGCGGAGCAGATCTCCGTCGCCTGCGCCGACGGCGTCCTGCGCATCACGGCCGCCGCTCCCAGGAACCGGCTCCTCGGTTCCTCCGGGGCCGTCGAGGTGACCGTGCAGCTTCCCAGCGGGTCCCACGTCCGGGCCCGGACGGCCGCCGCCGAACTGCGGGGCGTCGGGCGGCTCGGCGACGTGACCTTCGAGGGCGCCCTCGGGCCGGTCAAGCTCGACGAGACCGCGGCCGCCCGGATCGGTGTCCAGGCCGGCGACATCTCGGTCGGGCGTCTGGGCGGCCCCGCCGAGGTCGCCGTGCAGAAGGGCGACATCCGGATCGCCGAGGCCGTACGGGGCGCGTTCACGCTGCGCACCCAGCACGGCGACATCTCGGTCGGCGCCGCCCCCGGCGTCTCGGCCTCCCTGGACGCCGGCACCACCTACGGCCGGATCCACAACTCGCTGAAGAACGCCGACGGCGCCGCCGCCGGACTGACCATCCACGCCACCACCGCCTACGGCGACGTCACCGCCCGCAGCCTGTAGAGGAGACCATCCATGACCACCCCGGCGATCGCGGCGAACGGGCTGCGCAAGTCCTACGGCGACAAGACCGTCCTGGACGGTGTCGACTTCACCGTCCCGGAGGGCACCATCTTCTCCCTGCTCGGCCCGAACGGGGCCGGCAAGACCACCGCCGTCAAGATCCTCTCCACGCTCGTCCGGGCCGACGGCGGGCAGGCCCGGGTCGCGGGCCACGACCTCGCCACCCAGCCGCAGGACGTCCGGGCCGCGATCGGCGTCACCGGCCAGTTCTCGGCCGTCGACGGCCTGATCACCGGCGAGGAGAACATGCTCCTCATGGCCGACCTGCACCACCTGCCCAAGCCCGAAGGGCGGCGCGTGGTCGCCGGGTTGCTGGAGCGCTTCGACCTCACCGAGGCCGCCGGCAAGCCCGCCTCCACCTACTCGGGCGGCATGAAGCGCCGCCTGGACATCGCCATGACCCTGGTCGGCTCGCCGCGGGTGATCTTCCTCGACGAACCCACCACGGGACTGGACCCCCGCTCCCGCCACACGATGTGGCAGATCATCCGGGAGCTGGTGTCCGGCGGGGTCACCGTCTTCCTCACCACCCAGTACCTGGAGGAGGCGGACGAACTCGCCGACCGCATCGCGGTCCTGCACGACGGCCGCATCGCGGCCGAGGGCACCGCGGAGGAGCTGAAGCGGATCGTCCCGGGCGGACACGTGCGTCTCCGCTTCACCGACCCGGTCGCCTACCGGTCCGCCGCGGCGACGCTGGACGGTGCCGTCCACGACGACGAGGCCCTGGCCCTGCAGATCCCCAGCGACGGCAGCCAGCGCGCCCTGCGCCTGATCCTCGACCGGCTCGATGCCGCCGGCGTCGAGGCCGACGAACTGACCGTGCACACCCCCGACCTCGACGACGTGTTCTTCGCCCTCACCGGCGACGCCCGCGTCCCGCACCAGACGAACCAGCCCGAGGAGGCTGCCCGATGAGTTCGCTCTCCCTCGCCGTCCGCGACTCCACCACGATGCTGCGCCGCAACCTCCTGCACGTGCGGCGCTACCCCTCGCTCACGCTGAACCTGCTGCTGACGCCGATCATGCTGCTGCTGCTGTTCGTCTACATCTTCGGCGACACCATGAGCGCGGGCATCGCCGGCGGGGGCCCGGACCGGTCCGTCTACATCGCCTACATCGTGCCGGGCGTGCTGCTGATGACCATCGGCAGCACCACGATCGGCACCGCCGTCTCCGTCTCCAACGACATGTCCGAAGGCATCATCGCCCGGTTCCGCACCATGGCCATCCACCGCGGCTCGGTCCTGGTCGGCCATGTCGTCGGCAGTGTGCTCCAGTCGGTCGCCAGCGTGGTCCTCGTGGGCGCCGTGGGCGTGGCCATCGGCTTCCGCTCCACCGACGCCACCGTCCTGGAATGGCTCGCGGCGTTCGGACTGCTGGTGCTCTTCGCCCTGGCGTTCACCTGGATCGCGGTCGGCATGGGCCTGGTGAGCCCCAACGCCGAGGCCGCCAGCAACAACGCGATGCCGCTGATCCTGCTGCCGCTGCTGTCCAGCGCGTTCGTCCCGCTCGACTCGATGCCCGGCTGGTTCCGGCCGTTCGCCGAGTACCAGCCCTTCACGCCCGCCATCGAGACCCTGCGCGGACTGCTGCTCGGCACCGAGATCGGGCACAACGGCTGGCTCGCCGTCGGCTGGTGCCTGGCCCTGGCGGTGCTCGGCTACTTCTGGGCCGCGGCCAAGTTCGGCAACGACCCGAAGTAGCGGGCGGGCCCGCACGATCCACCGCACCCCCTCCGAGGGCGGGGGGCCCCCCCCCCCGCCCCGGGGGGGCCCCCCCCCCGCCCCGGGGGGGCCCCCCCCCCCCCCCCCCCCCCCCCGGGGGGGGCCCCCCCCGGCGGCGGGGGGGGGGCCGCCGCCCTCTTCGGCCGTGCGTCAGCGCCGCCCGCCGCACTCCCAGTCGTGCACCTCGACGCTCGCGTACCGCTCCGGGGTCAGCACGGCCCGCGCGTCTGCCGCGTGCGGTGCCCGCACCAGGGCCGCCGTCCCCAGCCACGCGGCACCGTCGTCGGACAACAGCGGCCCGTACGCGATCAGTTCGTCGCGCAAAGCCTCGGGCACCTCCAGGTCGGCGCCGGCACCCGAACCCAGCCCGAGGACGAGGTACCGGCTGCCGCCGGTGCGCCCGCCGGGGAACTGCACCATCGTCCGGCCCAGCAGGTTGCGCCACCGCCGGAGCAGGACGTCGCGGTACACGCCGGCCTGGTGGTTGGGCTCGTCGAAGGCGAACGCCCGGGCCGCGGCGGGGTCGGGCAGGCCGACGATGTGGACGCTGCCGGTGGGTGTCTCCCCGTCCTCGGCGAACGTCGGCCCCCGCGCGATCAGTTCCGCCTCGTAGCGGTCCATGTAGGCCCAGTGCGCCTCGCCCAGTCGCTCGCGCAGCGGCAGCGAGCCGGGCCGGTCGCGGTGGTAGCAGAAGAACTCCATGGCTCATCCAACTCCAGGGGCTCCCGCCGTGTCTCCCCTCGCCGCCGGCCCGGAGCCCCCGGGCGCGCGGGCGGAGGCGGTCCCGCGCGCCCGGCTCAGGTCGTCAGGACTTCTTCTCCGGGCACTCCTTCCATGCCATGTGGTAGACGGTGCTGATGTCCCCGTCGGTCGAGTCCATGGTCATGAAGCTGACCTTGTCGGCCGACTGCGTACCGGCGTTGACGCGGATCTCCGTGTTGATGTTGAAGTTGCGCTGCACCCCGCAGGGCGCCCAGACCAGCTGCGCCCAGTCCGTCTCGTCCGTGGCCTGCCAGTTGTCGTTGTAGGGGCCGCTGAAGGGGTGGTTGCGGTAGGCCGTGCTCGACGAGCCCTGGAAGTAGTACGACGCCCGCTGGGTCGCGCTCGCACCGCGCTGGAGGGCGGCGAAGCCGCGGTAGTCGGCGCTGGCGATGGCGTACGTGAAGCCCGAGGGCACGTGGACGATCAGGTTGAGCTGGCAGTTCCTGCGGAAGGCGGTGGGGTCGGAGTTGCCCCCGGCCTGGGCGAGGTAGTCGCTGTAGGTCACCGTGAACGCCGTGTTGTCCTCGGAGACGGCCACCGCGGCGGTGCCCTGCGGGCAGCCGGAGCCGTTCACCGTGGCGACCTTGATGACGATCTTGTCCGGGGGCGGGTCGACGAACCCGGAGGAGGGCGGTTGTGCGGGAAGTGCGCTGGTGAGCAGCGCGGCGATCGCGCCGCTCAGGAGCAGGCCACCGGCCATGGTTCTCCCATCCGTTCGTGGGGGGTGAGTGTGTCGGACCGTGCGACTGAACATGCGCATGACAAGCACCTCGGCGCATGCGCCCCCGGTTGTGACCGTTCCGTGGAGGAGCCGTGAAGGCCGGGGGCGGTGGCATCGTACGCAGGGCCGCGGGCACCGGCCAGGGCGCTGTCCGGCCATTCACACTGGCGCAAAGGCCACCCGGCCCGCGTGCGGCCCGGTCGCCCGCCGCCCGGGCGGAACGGGCCTCTTCGCGCACACCCCGGCCCGGGCCGTGCCCGGGGGCGCATAAGGTGCGTTGCACACGTGCGTCGGCGTGTGCGCACGGCACACCCGCGTCAGAGCGAGGACATCCCGGGACGCAATGAGGATCACGCATCGCGCGGCGGCCGGCCGCGGCCCCTCAGGGGTTCTCCCAGGCCGCCGGTTCCGCCGCCAGCCGCTCCACCGGCTCGGGCAGGGCACCGGCCGCCAGGTCGGCGATCGTCACACCCTCCAGGATCCTGCGCACGTTGGCCCGCAGCGCGATCCACAGCGGCAGCAGCGGCTCGGCGGTGCCCGAGTAGGCCAGCCCGGTCGGCCGTTCCCCGCGGACCGAGACGATCGGGCCGTCCACGGCCCGGATCACGTCCGCGACGCTGATCCGGTCCGCCTCCCGGGCCAGCCGGTACCCCCCGCCCCCGCCCCGGCGGCTGTCGACGACACCGGCCCGCCGCAGGTCCCCGAGGATGCCCTCGAGGAACTTGTGGGGGATGTCCTGCGCGGTGGCCACGGCCTCCGCCTTGACCGGCCCCTCGTCCTGCCGGGCGGCCAGTTCCACGACCGCTCGTACCGCGTAGTCCGCACGTGCCGAGATCCTCATAGGACCATTGTCGCGGTCACCCTGTAGACATGGACGCACCACCGGCACCCGGGCCGGCCTCGGCGGCCCCGCGGCGGCCGCGGAACACCGGCACCACGCAAGGCACGGCACAACAGGAGGCGCTCCCTTGGAGCTCAGCAGGCGCACCTTTCACGCGCTCGCCGGCACGGCGGCGCTCGGCTTCGCGCTGACCGGCAGCGGGTCGCCGAGCTCCGCGATCCCGGGCCGGCCCGTACGCACCGGCCCGCCGCCGCCGGTGCCGAGCGCCGACGGCCGGCCGCACGAGATCCGGTTCGACCGGCACTCGCTGCTGGTGGACGGCCGGCGACTGGTGCTCTGGTCGGGCGAGATGCACCCGTTCCGGCTGCCCAGCCCCTCCCTGTGGCGGGACGTGCTGGAGAAGATGCGCGCCCACGGCCACAACGCCGTGACCGCGAGCGTCGCCTGGAACGTCCACTCCGCCGCGCCGGGGCGCTACGACTTCTCGGGCGTGCGCGACCTGGACCTGTTCCTGCGCACGGCCGCCGAGACCGGCCTGTACGTGGTGCTGCGGCCCGGCCCCCACCTCGGCGCCGACGTCGACGCGGGCGGCTTCCCCGGCTGGCTGACCGCCACCGAGGGCCGCGCCCGGACCACCGACCCCGCCTTCCTGCGGTACGCCGACGAGTGGCTGACGGCCGTCAACGGCGTCGTCGCCAAGCACCTGTTCACCCGGGGCACGGGCACCGTCCTGCTCTACCGCCTGGAGGACGCCCCCGGCGCCGACGACCCCGGCGACCCGGCCCGGCGCGCCTACCTGTCCCACCTGTACGACAAGGTCCGCGCCGACGGCATCGACGTACCGCCGTTCCACGCCGCGGAGGCCGGCCGCGCGCCAGGCTCCGGCGAACCGGCCCCCGTCCGGGGTTACTTCGGGGCCGAGGAGGCCCGGTCCGCCGGGCGGGCACCCGCGTTCCTGCCGCAGGTGCCGGGCGGCACGGCCGACCCCTGGGGCGGCTCCCTGCTCGGCGGCAAGGGCTACGCCGAGGCCCGCCGCACCCACGACGCCGCGTACGAGCGGCGCACCCGCCTCGCCCGACTCGCCGACGGCGTCACGCTGCACAACGTCTACCCGGCCTACGGCGGGACCTCCTGGGGCTGGCTGCCCGCACCGGCCGTCTACACCTCCTACGACTACGGTGCCGCCTTCGACGAGGCCCGCAACGCCACCCCGAAGCTCGCCGCGACGCACCAGCTCGGGCAGTTGCTGCGGTCCGTGCCCGACCTCGCCCGGCTGAACCCCGGGCGCGCGGTCCGGGCCGCCGACGAGCGGATCCGGGTGCGGCACCTGACCAACCCGGACACCGGCGCCCACGTCTACGTCCTGCGCAACGACACCGACGAGCCCGTCTCCTCCACCCTCCCGGACGCCGGGATCGACGTCCCGGTCACCGTCCCGGCCCGGGACGCCAAGCTCATCGCGGCCGATCTCCGGCTCGGCAGACGGAAGATGGTGTACTCCTCCGTGCAGCCGATGCTGAGCCTGACCGCGGGCCGGCAGGACATCGCCGTCTTCGCCGGCCGGCACGGCGACCTGGCCCAGGTCGTGCTGGACTGCGCGGACGAGCCGACGCCCATGCGGCTGGACACGGAACCGGCCTGGGCGTACAACCTCGGCAAGCTGAACGTCTCCGTCCCGCTGGGCGCCGGCGGGCTGAGCCGGGTGCGGGTCGAGGGCGACGGCGTCGACACCCCGATGCTGCTGCTGTTCGCCGACGACGCCACCGCCCTGCGGCTGTGGCCCTACGAGACGCCGTCCGGCGCGCTGCTGGTCTACGGCCCGGCCCTGCTGCGCTCGGCCGTCCTGCGCGACTCCACGGTCCACCTCACCGGCGACACCACCGGCGCCACCGGGCTGGAGGTCTGGGGGCCGCGCGGCATCACCCACGTCACCTGGAACGGGCGCCCGGTGCCCGTCCGCGTCAGCGCCTCCGGCAGCCTGCTGGCGCTGCGCCCGCTGCCCGGCGTGACCCGCCCGGCGCTGCCCGCCCTGACCGGCTGGCGGCGGCGCACCGAGAACCCGGAGGCCGAACCCGACTTCGACGACGCGGACTGGGCGCGGGCCGACCGCACGACGTCCTTCAGCAGCACACCCGTGCCGGACGGGCAGCCCGTGCTGTTCGCCGACGACTACGGCTTCCACTACGGCGACGTCTGGTACCGGGGCGCGTGGACGGGCGGCGGCGGCGCCGAGTCCGTCTCCCTGTCCTACAGCACCGGCACGCAGGGCCTGCTGATGGCCTGGCTGGACGGGGAGCCGCTGGGCACGCACCGCATGCCCGTGCCGGACCGGGAGCGCGCCCGGCAGGGCACGTGGACGGCCGAGGCCGTCCTCGACCTGCCGGAGGGGCTGCGCGAGCGGCTGCGCGCGGAGCCCCGGGCGCGGCACGTGCTGTCCGTGCTCGTCCGGCCGATGCAGCACGACACGGACGAGGGCGCGCGCGACACCCACAAGGCCGCGCGCGGGCTCACGGCCGTGACCTTCCGGGGCGCCTCCCCGAAGGTGACCTGGCGCGTCCAGGGCGCCGTCGTGCCCGACCCCGTGCGCGGCGCGCCGAACAACGGCGGGCTGTACGGGGAGCGGGCGGGCTGGCACCTGCCGGACCACGACGACCGGGACTGGAAGGACGCGGAACTGCCGCGCGCGGACCGGCGGCAGGGCGTCACCTGGTACCGCACGGACTTCCGGCTGGACGTCGCTCCCGGTGTGGACGCCTCGGTCGGCCTGGTCCTCGAGGACGACCCCGAGCGGGCGTACCGGGTGCAGCTCTTCCTCAACGGCTGGAACCTGGGCCAGTACATCAACGACGTAGGGCCGCAGCACACCTTCGTGCTGCCGAACGGGATTCTGCGCACACGTGGTGCCAACACACTGGCGCTGGCGGTGCTGTCCGACGGGACGACTCCCTCCGGGCCGGGCGAGGTGCGGCTGACCCTGCTGGGCGCCGCGGCCGGAGGGGTGCCCGTCACGCCGGTGTGACCGGACCGTGCCCGCCCGCGCGCCGGGGCACGGGCCGGGTCCGCGGCCGTCACGCCAGGCGGATCATGTTCCAGGACAGCGGCTCCAGGACGGTGTGCAGCGTGCCGTCCCGCAGGACCGTGCCGTCGACCGGGTGCGGGGCGACCCGCTCCGGATCGGCGAGGGTGTTGCGCGCGTCGGGGTCCGCGTCGGCGAGGGCGCTGTGCTCGACGACCGACGACAGCCCCAGGGCGCCCAGGGTGACCTCCAGCGGCAGTGCCTCGGTCCGGCCGCGGTTGACGGCGAACACGGTGACCGACCCGTCCTCGCCGCGGACGGCGGTGGCGTGCAGCAGAGCGGTCTCGCCGTACTTCGCCGTGTCGTACGCCGGGGAGTCCACCCGGACGTCGAGGACCTCGCCGCGGCCGTACCGGGACGCCTGCGCGAAGGGGAAGAACGTGGTCTGCCGCCAGGCCGGGCCGCCCGGTTCGGTCATGATCGGGGCGATGACGTTGACGAGCTGGGCGAGGCAGGCGACGGTGACGCGGTCGGCGTGCCGGAGCAGGGCGATCAGGAGCGAGCCGAACACGACCGCGTCCATGACGCTGTAGTGGTCCTCCAGCAGACGCGGCGCCTCGGGCCAGTCGTCCGGCGCCAAGGCCCGGGCGCGGGCCTCCCACTCGGGCAGGTACCAGACGTTCCACTCGTCGAAGGAGAGGGTGATCCGCTTCTTCGACTTCAGCCGCGCCCCCACGTGGTCGGCGGTCGCGACGACGTGGTCGATGAAGGACTCCATGTCGACGGCGGAGGCGAGGAAGGAGTCGAGGTCGCCGTCCTCCGGCCAGTAGTAGGCGTGCAGGGAGACGTGGTCGACGAGGTCGTACGTCTCCTCCAGGACCGTGGCCTCCCACGCGGCGAAGGTCGGCATGGACTGGTGGGAGGAACCGCACACGACCAGCTCGATCCCCGGATCCTGCTGCCGCATGGCCCGGGCGGTCGCGGCGGCGAGGCGGCCGTACTCCCGGGCCGTCTTGTGGCCGGTCTGCCAGGGGCCGTCCATCTCGTTGCCCAGGCACCACAGCCGGATGCCGAAGGGGTCCTTGTCGCCGTGGGCGGCGCGCAGGTCCGACAGGGCCGTGCCGCCGGGGTGGTTGGCGTACTCCTGGAGCTCCAGGGCCTCGGCGACACCGCGCGTACCGAGGTTGACGGCGAGCATCGGCTCGGTGTGCGGGCCGATCCTGCGCAGGAGGCCCATGTACTCGGACAGGCCGAAGCGGTTCGTCTCGGTGGAGTGCCAGGCCAGGTCGAGGCGGCGGGGCCGGTCCTCCACCGGGCCGACCGAGTCCTCCCACTTGTACCCGGAGACGAAGTTGCCGCCGGGGTAGCGGACGGCGGTGACGCCGAGTTCGCGGATCAGGCCGAGGACGTCCCGGCGCAGGCCCGCGTCGTCGGCGGTGGGATGGCCGGGTTCGAAGACGCCGGTGTAGACGCAGCGGCCCAGGTGCTCCACGAAGGAGCCGAAGAGGCGGGGGTTCACTTCGCCGACGGTGAATGCGGGGTCCAGGGTGAAGCGGGCGGCTCGCATGGTCGCCTTTCGGGTCGGGGGGAGGCGGTCCGAGACGGTGACGGCGTGAGGCGTTCGATATGTCGAGCATGGGTCGCTGTTCCGAACGGGACCGTAGGTTCGAAGCCGGGGCGCGTCAATGGGTTCGGCGCGGCGCCCGTGCGCCTCGGGCGCCCGATCGCATGACGCGCGCACTTTCGGGCGCGTAGTCTCGGACGCGCTGCCCAGCCGTCGGCCGGGGGTGAGAAGGGGGAGCGATGGACATCGCGGGCGCGCGGACGATGGCCGCCCGAGTCACCGCCGCACTCGGGCGTTCCCGCAGCGGCTCCGCCATGCGCGGCCTGGCCGCCGAGCTCGCCGCCGCGGTCCGGAGGAGACCCCAAGCACCCTCCTCTGTACGGGAGTTGTGCGGGGCGCTGTGCGAGGAGATGAGTGCGCGGCGGGGCGGCCGTCCCGTGCAGCTGCGGTTCGAGCGGTTCCCGGACGAGATCGAGGTGACGGGGCTGTGGGTCGAGTTCCAGGACTTCGACCTGGTCATCGTCGAGGAGCGGGCCGAGGCGGTGCAGCAACTGGTCATACTGGGCCATGAGTTGTGGCATCTGCACGCCGGTCACGGCCATCACCGCGGGGCCGGCACGGCGGCGGCCCACGCGTTCGCCGGCCGGCCGGGCTGGCAGGACCTCGCGCTGACGGTGGCGGCCCGCCACGGCTCCCGGGAGCGGGACGAGGCGGAGGCCGACGCCTTCGGCCATCGGCTGGCGGCGGGGTGCCGGGCGCTGCTGCCCGGCGGGCGCGCCCCGGACGTACCCCTGGAACCCGTGCAGCGGTCGCTGGGCTACCGGGGGCCGCGAGGAGGTGCGGCACCGTGACGACGGTGGCGCTGACGCCGGTCGAGTTCGTCAACCAGTTCTATCCGAACTTCTGGTGGATCCCCGCCGGGATCCTGGCCGCCGCCCTGGCCATCAAGCTGCCCAGCATCATCCGGCTCTGGAAGGACCCGCTGCTGCGCGCGGTCGGCGGGCTGCTGCTGCTCGCCTGTGCGGTGTTCGTGTTCGTGGCGCCGTCGACGATCGCCCGGGTCAACCGGCTGACCGGAGTGGCGAACTTCTCCGGCCCGTGGGTCTACTCGCTGCTCACCGCGTTCTGCGCGTTCTGCCTGCTGCTGATCATCACCTGGCGCAACGGCCTGGCCGACCGCTCCGACCGCACCCGGCGCGCGATGCGCGGCGTCGTGGTCGTCTACTCGTGCGTGATCGCCGCGATGTGGGTGCTGTTCGCCCTCGCGGACGTGCCGGAGGAGCGGCTGCGCGATCTCGACACGTACTACGCCAACACCCCGTACATGCGCGAGATGATCGTGCTCTACCTGCTCGCGCACACCGTGGCGGCGGTGGTCACCAACGGGCTGATCTGGAACTGGATCCGCACCGACGGACTGGACTCGCTGCTGCGCTGGGGGCTGAAGTTCCTCGGCGTGGGCTACGCCGCGCAGTTGTTCTTCGACGCCGCCAAGCTGACGGCCGTGGCGGCCCGCTGGGCCGGGCACGACCTGGACTGGCTGAGCACCGCCGTCGCCCCGCCGCTCGCCTGCCTGTCCGCCGTGCTGATAGCGGTCGGCTTCATCATCCCGCACGCCGGGCAGTACCTCCACGGCCGCTGGCACGTCCGGCTCGCGTACCACGAACTGCGGCCGCTGTACCAGTTGATGAAGACGGTCGACGGCGACGGTGTCCCGTTCCTGCTGCGCGCGACTCCGGAACTGCGGCTGGTCCGCCGCGAGACGTTCATCCGCGACTGCCTGCTGCCGCTCGCCCGGTACGTCGACGAGGACCGGCGCGAGAGGTACCACGAGGCCGCCCTTGCCCTCGGGCACCCGCCCGACCGGGCCAAGGCGCTGGCCGCGACCGCGGCGATCCTGGACGCGGTCGACGCCAGGAGCCGGACGAAGGAGGACGACGGCGCCGGCGCGCGTGACACCACGGACCTGCTGCGCGAGATCGGCGCGGTGTCCCGGGCCCTGCGCCGCGCGGAGGACCTCCGGGCGGTCCGCGCCCGGGTACCCGACCCCGCGGACGGCAGGTCGCTCACGGGCTGACCGCCTCGCCCGCGGCCGGTTTCCCGGCGGGACCCGCACCGGGGGGTGGCGGACACGGTACGTGAAGGTACGGTGAGAGCCGTCCGGAACAGGAGCCTGTATGGCTCGAAACCGTTGCCCGCGCCGGGCGTTGTGCGTCGCGCGGCGGTGGCCGGGCGCCGGGGAGAGCCCTCAGGGCGGGGGAGCCGTCATGGCTGAGTGCGAGGAGTCGCATGTCGCGTAGAGCTGTCGTCATCGGTGCGGGACTGGCCGGCATGCTGGCCGCGGCGGCGCTGTCCGCCGTCGCGGACGAGGTGGTCGTGCTCGACCGCGACGACCTGCCCGAGGGGCCGGAGCACCGCAAGGGCCTGCCGCAGGGACGTCACGCGCATCTCCTCCTGGCCGGCGGACTGGCCGCGATGGAGGACCTGGTGCCCGGGGTGAGCATGCGCAAGCATCTGCTCGCCGCCGGCGCGCACGAGGTGTCCCTCGGCTCGGGCATGGTCGCCCTCACCCCCGAGGGCTGGTTCCGCCGCTGGCGCCACCCCGGGCCGCGGATGCTGACCTGCACCCGCGCGCTGCTCGACTGGGTCGTGCGGGCCGCGGTGCTGGACCACACCGGCGTGGTGATCCGCAAGGCCCGGGTGCTGGAGCTGACCGGATCACGGCAGCGGGTGACGGGGGTCCGCCTCTCGACCGCCGCCGGGGACGAGGAGCTCCCCGCCGACTTCGTGGTCGACGCCAGTGGACGCGGCTCGCGGATCGTGACCTGGCTGGAGGGGCTGGGGATCGACGACGTGCGCGCGAGGACGGTGGACGCCGGCCTGGTCAACGCCACCCGCCTGTACCGCATGCCCGAGGGCGCCGAACGCTTCCCGCTGACCATGGTGCAGGCCGATCCGTACCGGGGGCGGCCCGGCCGCAGCGGCATGGTGCTGCCGATCGAGGGCGACCGCTGGATGGTGAGCCTCGCCGGCACGCGCGGCGGCGGCGAACCGCCCTCCGACCCGGAGGCGTTCCTCCGGTACACCCTGGACCTGCCCGACCCGATCGTGGGCCGGCTGATCTCCGGCGCGGAACCGCTCACCGACGTCCACGTCAGCCGCAGCACCAGCAACCACCGCCGGTACCTGGAGAAGGTCCGCTCCTGGCCCGAACGCCTCGTCGTCCTCGGCGACGCGCTGGCCACGTTCAACCCGGCCTACGGCCAGGGCATGTCGGTGGCGGCGCTCGAAGTGCGGGAACTGGCGCGGGAGGTGCGGCGGGCGGGCCTGGAAGGCCCCGGACTCGCCCGGCGGGTGCAGCGGCGGGCGGCCCGGCCGGTCCAGGCCGCCTGGACGATGGCGGTGAGCCAGGACGTCTGGTTCCCCGGAACGCGCGGGGGCTCGCCCGGCCTGGCCGACCGCGCGGTCACGGCGTACACCCGCCGCATGATCCGCACGGCGACCGGTTCGTACACCGCGGCGTCGGCGGTCTGGGACGTGATGAGCATGACGACCGGGCCGGAGCGGCTGCTCCGGCCCTCGACGGTCCTCGCGACGCTCAGCGGGCCGCCCCTGCCGCCGGCGGTGGGCGCACCGCTGACGGAGCAGGAGCAAACGATCCTGCGCGGACTGGACCGGACGGGACGCTGAGCGGGGCGGGAGCCGGAGGCTCCCTCAGCCGGCGAACGCCGGCTGGGGCAGGCCCCGGCCGGCGCCGGGCACCACGAACAGCGAACCCGCCAGGGCGGGCGGGTCGGTGAGCCCGGTGCGCGCGGTCGTGACGTACAGGTCGCCCAGCCCGGCCCCGCCGAAGGCGCAGGCCGTCACCAGGGGCACCGGCAGGTCGACCACCCGGTCCAGCCGTCCGTCGGGCGTGTAGCGCCGGACCGCCGAGCCCTGCCACAGCGCGACCCACACGCAGCCGTCGGCGTCCACGGTGAGCCCGTCGGGGAAGCCGGCGCCCTCCTCGATCTCGGCCAGCGTCCGGCGTCCGGACACCCGCCCGTCCGCGTGGTCGAAGACCTCCACGCGCCGGGTGGGGGTGTCGATGTAGTACATCAGCCGCCCGTCGGGGCTCCACCCGGTGCCGTTGCTCACGGTGACGTCGTCCAGCACGGTCTCCGCCGAGCCGTCGCCGGTGACGCGGGACAGCGTCCCGCCGCCCGGCGCCTCGTCGTAGCGCATGGTCCCGGCCCACAGGGAGCCGTCGGGCGCCACGGCGGCGTCGTTGGCCCGGCGGCCGGGGACGGGCTCGCGGCGCAGCCAGCGGAAGCCGCCGCCGGTGCCGTCCTCCTCGGGGTCGAGGAGGCCGATCCCGTCACGGAGGTTGAGCACCAGCCCGCCGCCGGCACGCGGCTTGACCGCACCCACGTGCTGGTCGGTGCGGCGGGTCGTGCGCCGTCCGGTGGCCGGGTCGTACGTGTGCACGCGGCAGCCGAGGACGTCGAGCCACAGCAGCCGGCCGGCCGCCGCGTCCCAGGTCGGGCCCTCGCCCAGCTCGGACTCGGCGCGCACGGCGACCTCGTAGGGGGTCCTCATGCCACGCTCCGGTGCCCGAGGTGCTCGGACAGCTCGGCGGCGCCCTTGGCGGCCAGTTGCTCCAGTTCGGCGCGGCGCTCCTCGCTCCAGCGGATCATCGGCACGGAGATGGACAGCGCGGCGACGACCTGCCCGGTGCGGTCGCGGACCGGCGCGGCGACGCAGGAGACGTCCGGGTTGGACTCGCGGCTCTCCACGGCGATGCCCCGCTCCCGGATCCCGGCCAGGGCCTCGCGCAGCGCCGCGGGATCGGTGATGCTGTTGGGCGTCATCGCCGCCAGCTCGGCGCCGTCCGGGATGCGCGCGGCCAGCTCGGCGTCGGGGAGGGAGGCCAGCAGCATCTTGCCGACGGACGTGCAGTGCGCGGGCAGGCGGCGGCCGGCCGCCGACACCATCCGCACGGCGTGCGTGGAGTCGACCTTGGCGATGTAGATGACGTCGGTGTCCTCGAGGATCGCCACGTGCACGGTCTCGTCGCAGGTCTCGGCGACGGACCGGGCGACCTGCTGCCCCTCGGCGGCCAGATCGAGCTGCTCGGCGTAGCGGGCGCCGAGCTGGTACGGGCGCACGCCGAGCCGGTAGCGTCCCGGCTGGCCGGGCACGGGCACGATGTACTTGCGCGCGGCGAGCGTGGTGACCAGCTCGTGCACGGTGGTGCGCGGCAGTTGCAGCCTGCGCACGATGTCGGGGGCGGAGAGCGTCCCGTCCCCGTCGAGGAAGAGCTCCAGAATGTCGAGAGCCCGGGTCACTGCTGGTACGAGGCGTCCCACGACCGGCCCCCTCCCTGTGTCTCGGCGCCCGCGTTCGATATTTCAACAGGCGATCGGCATGACGAACACAGGCTAGCCATAGAGGTAGAGCCGGGCAATGGCCCGGGGGCCGAGGGCCCGAAAGACACGAGCACTACACCGTCGTGCACGTCGACGCCCCGGTCCCCGGGCGGGCGGTGGTGAAGGAGCGGGTGGGGGTGTGACGGCCGGGGGCCGGTGGGTCTCGTAGGGGTCCCCGGCCCCGGTCACCGCCGCCCGCGGGGTACCCCGAGTTCTCCCCTCAGGCGGTGGGCGCGCAGGACCAGTTCGAGTTCGAAGCGGCGGTCCGGGTCGTCGATCTCGTCGCCCCACAGTTCGCGGATCTGGCGCAGCCGGTAGCGGACCGTCTGCGGGTGGACACCCAGGCGGGCCGCGACCTCGGGGGCGCCGCCGCGGGTCTCCAGCCAGGCCAGCAGGGTCTCGGCGAGGCGGCGGCCGTGGGTGGGGCCGCAGTGGGCCAGGGGGGCCAGGCAGCGCAGGGCCAGGTCGTCGATCAGTTCCTCGGGCTGGAGGAGGACGAGGGCCTCGGTGTGCTCGGTGCAGTGCAGGACCTCCCCGGAGGGGAGCAGGTCGCGTTCCATGAGGCGGACCGCGGCCTCCGCCCAGCGCAGCGACTTCGCCGCGTCGGCCAGCGGGACCGGCGGGCCGATCGCGCCGGACCAGCCGGCCAGGGCCCGGTGCAGCAGCTCGGGGCGGCCGGCCGCGTCCGGCTCGGGGACGACCATGCGGGGCTGCTCGTACTCCATGTCGAGCAGGACGCCCTGGCCCACCGCGGGGGCCATGGCCTCGCGGGCCGGGCGCAGCAGGACGCCGACCGCGACCTTCCCCGGCACGGGCCAGCCGATGCGGGCGGCCCGCTCGGCGAAGGCCTCGGTGGGGTCGCCCCGGTGGTGCTCGGCCAGCAGCAGTTCCATGAGGCGGCGCTGGAGCCGCAGGCGTTCACCGGCCTGGCGGGCCGCCGCCTCGGCGTAGCCGCGCACGGACTGGTCGACCAGGCCGTCGAGGTACTCGTAGCCGGCGTCGACGAGTTCGTACATCGCCGGGGGCGGGATCTGCACGCGCTGCCCGATGTCGGCGAAGCGGCGCCAGGCCATGCGTACGCCCATGCGGTAGATCGCCTGGAGGGAGTCCAGGGAGCGGCCGTTGAGTCCCTCGCCGCGGCCGAAGTCCTGGAAGACGCCGGGCGGGACGGTGGGCCGGCCCTCGGAGCGCTCCAGGTGCTGGACGAAGACCTCGATGGCCCGGCGGATGCCGATCAGGGCCATCGGCTCGCCGGAGTCGTCGAGGACGACGGGCAGGTGCGGGTACTCGCGCTGGATCTCGCGGAGGATCTCCTCGGCGAGCCCGGGTGCCTCGGCCATGACGGTCGCGGCGAACCGGCGCACCTGGAGGCGCGGTACGTCGTGCCAGGCCGAGCGGGTGGTGACGGTTCCGGTGCGGGCGGCCGTCATCGGTCAACTCCCCTGCCCGGTCCGCTCGTACGTGATCAGGGGCGTGTTCGGCTGGTCGGGGGTGGCTTCGAGCAGCGCGACCACGCCCAGCGCGGCCCCCACGGCGAGGGCGGCGGCGAGCGCTACGGTCAGCGCAGCAGCGAGCAGTCTGGACATCGCAGGGTCAGCCTCTCTGTCCCGGATTCGCCCGGAGATCGTCCGGAGGTCGCCCCACCCCGGCGCCCCGTCCCTGCTGTCGCGCCCAGTCTCGACAAGCATTGACACCCCGTCAAGAGCGGCCTACGGTTCCCGGCCCAACCGCACGCGCGCATTTCCGCCGCCGTGCCGGTCCTCTCGTACGTCGAGCCGTCCCAAGCCACTGGAGTGCCCGGATGCGCCGTACAACCTCCCCGTTTTCCCTGGTCCTGCTGGGTCTCGGCACGTTCCTGCTGGTGCTGGCGCCCCTGCTCGCCTGGTACGTGCAGCCGCGTGCCGCGGTGAACCCGATCGACATCGACACCACCGCCGTCTACACCGGCCGGGGCAGTGTCTTCGACACCGACCGGATCGAGACGGTCCCGGACCGGCGGATCACCGTGACCCAGCGCGTCCGGGGCGACGTCGAGGACAGCGAACGCAGCGGCAACGCCGTCTGGGACGTGACGACCACCGTCGACACCGACGCGTCGCTGCCGGCCGCGGATCCGCACGACGCGCTGGACTTCGTGCCCCACCGCTGGGTGATGGACCGCAGGACGACCCGGCCCGTGCACTGCTGCGGGGAGAAGCCCCACATCGAGGGCGAGGCCTACCTGAAGTTCCCCTTCGACGTGCAGAAACGCTCCTACCAGTGGTGGGACAACACCCTCGGGGACACGGTCGTGCTGCGCTACCGCGGCACCGAGAAGGTGCAGGGCTACACGGGCTACAGGTTCACCGGCTCCGTGCAGCCGACCAGGACCGGGACCCGCATGGTGCCGGGCAGTCTCGTCGGACGGCCGCAGCGCCCGCAGGTCCTGGCCGAGGAGTGGTACTCCAACCACGGGTTCGTGCTGGTCGTCGACCAGGCCACCGGACGTGTGCTGTACGCGCAGACCGGGCCGCGACGCACCCTGCGGGCACCGGGCGGGAAGAAGGACGCGGCGGTGCTGCTGGACAGCGAGAAGGTCGCCTTCACCCCCGCCACGCAGCGGGAGGCCGTGCGGCAGGCGAAGCGGGACAGCGGACAACTCCGGCTCGTGGGGACCACGTTGCCGATCGGCGCCGGGATCGCCGGGCTGCTGCTCGCGGTGGCGGGCGGCGTTCTGGTGGTGCGTGGGCGGAAGGAGCCGGAGCAGCCCGTTCCGTCCGATATGCCCCCTTCGCCCCGGCCCGCCCTCACAAAGTGATGTGACGTCAGCGTCGACAAGGGCGGAAATTGTCACGTCGGTGAGTAGCCGTGGCGAACGTCCGGGCGAAAACTGTCCCACCCCACCCCGAGCACAGACCGTCCACACTCCCCTCCTGGAAAGCGCTCAGGCCCCTCACAGGCCGACCCCCCGTGACTCACCACCCCACCCCCCTCACCCCACCCCCCACGTCTTCCCCACGCTGAGTTCCGCACTCCGAGACGAGTTGGAGCACCCATGCCCCAGCACGTGCCGTCCCAGCTGCGCACCGCGCTCTCCGGCGGGCCGCAGCACCCTCCGGCGCTCCCCCCACAGCCGCGCCGGATCGTCTTCCTCGCCCACCGCGATCTGGACAATCCCTCGGCCGGCGGCTCCGAGCTGCTGGTCGACCGGCTCGCCGACGGCCTGACCCGCCTGGGCCACCAGGTGACCCTGCTGTGCGGCGGCCCCGCGTCCTTCCGCGACTACCGCGTCGTGTCGGCGGGCGGCCCCTACGGCCACTACCTGCGGGCCCGTTCGGCGTTCGCCCGGCAGGCCGGCGAGTGCGACCTGCTGGTCGAGGTCTGCAACGGCATGCCCTACCTGGCCCCGCTGTGGCACCGCGGGCCGACCCTGACCCTGGTCAACCACGTCCACACCGACCTGTGGGCGATGCGTTTCGGCGGGCCGCTGGCCCCGGCGGCCCGACTGGGCCGAAGACTCGAGCACTGGGCGCTGGCCGGGGCGCGGCAGCGCAACCTGCTGGTGGCGGTGTCGTCCTCGACGGCGCACGCCCTGCGGGTGATCGGGGTCGCGCGGGAGCGGATCCGGGTCGTGCACAACGGCGTGGAGGAGCCGGGGCCCGGCGCCGGGCGCTCACCGGAGCCGCTGTTCGTCGCCGTCGGGCGGCTGGTCGAGTACAAGCGGATCGATCTGCTGCTGCGCCTGTGGGAACGGGTGCGGCCGGTGACCGGCGGACGGCTGGTGATCGTCGGCGACGGCCCCGAGCGGGAGCGGTTGCAGCGCCTGGCCGGTCCCGGTGTGGAGTTCACCGGGTACGTCTCCGAGGCCGAGAAGCACCGCCTGCTGTGCGCCGCCTGGCTGCTGCTGCACCCGTCCGCCGTGGAGGGGTGGGGGCTGGTCGTGACGGAGGCGGCGGCCCGGCAGACGCCGAGCGTGGCCTTCGACGTGCCTGGGCTGAAGGACTCCGTGGTCGACGGCGAGACCGGCGTCCTCGCCCGCGGCGAGTCGTCGTTCGCCGCGGCCTGGTGCGCGCTGGCCCTGTCGGCGGAGCGGCGGGAGCTGATGGGCAAGGCCGCCCGGGAGCGGGCCGCGCAGTTCCGGTGGGACCGGACGGTACGGCAGTTCCGGGTGGTGGCCGCGGAGGCGGTGCGGAGCTGGGCGCCGTGACGTCGCCCCTGCGCCGCGTCGCTGACGCGGTGTCACGTGTACGCACCGGACACGGCGGGCCGCGCCCCGGCACCCCCTCCGCGTCCCCACGCTCCCCGCAGACACCCCCGGACCCGCCCGGCGCGACCCCGGGCCCGTCCAGCACCGGCCAGGTCCCCTCCGGGGCGGCTGGGTGGAGGGATCCCTCACTGCGGCGGTCCCTCGCCCTGTTCCGTGCGTTCCTGCACGAGCAGGACGACCCCGCGGCGTGCTACGCGCTGCTCGCCCGGGACGCCGCCGACCAGGTCGAGGCGTACGACGGGCCGGTCGCCGGGCGGACCGTCGTGGACGTCGGCGGCGGCAGCGGGTACTTCACCGAGGAGTTCCGGCGGCGCGGGGCGCACGCGTTCCTCTTCGAGCCGGACCCGGCCGAACTGGGCGAGCAGCCGCCCGGCCCGGCCGTCGTCGCCGACGGGTACCTGCTGCCGCTGCGCGACGGCGTCGCGGACGTCACCTTCTCGTCGAACGTGCTGGAGCACGTCGCCGACCCGGGGACGTTCCTCAGCGAGCTGGCCCGGGTGACCCGGCCCGGCGGGCTGATCTACGTCTCCTTCACCAACTGGCTGTCGCCGTGGGGCGGGCACGAGTGGGCCCCGTGGCACTACCTGGGCGCCGAACGGGCCCGGGCCCGCCACCAGCGGCGCACCGGAAGGCCCGCCAAGCACACGCTCGGCGAGAATCTCTTCGCGGTGCACATTGGCTCGACCCTGCGTCAGGTGCGGGCCCGGGACGACGTCTCGGTCGTCTCGGCGCGCTCCCGCTACTGGCCCTTCCTCGCGGAGGCCGTCGTCAAGGCGCCCGGGATCCGCGAGTTCGCCACCTGGAACCTCCTTCTCATTCTGCGGCGGTGTCCTACATGACGACCACGGTCCAGGCTCCTCCCCCGGCAGCCGCCCCCCGTACCGCGGCCGCGGCCGGCCCTCCCGAGGGCCCCCGGTCGCGGCGCTGGCTGCTGGGCTTCTGGGCCGTGGCGTTCGTGCTGTTCCTCGCGGTGCGGCCCGGGCGGCAGACCTTCGACACCAAACTCGGGGTGACCACGGACCCGGGCCGGTTCCTCGGTGACCTGGGCCAACTGTGGCACGACCGGGCGGGGTTCGGCGGCATCCAGGACCAGTACGTCGGCTACCTCTGGCCGATGCTGCCGTTCCACTGGCTGTGCGATCTGGTGCGGCTGCCGGTGTGGCTGGCCGAGCGGCTGTGGATGTCGCTGATCGTCTCGGTGGCGTTCTGGGGTGCGCTGCGGCTGGCCGAGCGGCTGCGCGTGGGCAGCGGGGCGTCCCGGCTGCTCGGGGCCGCGGCGTACGCGCTGTGGCCGGTGTTCACCACCGTCATCGGCTCGACGTCGGCCGCCGCGCTGCCCGGCGCGTTCCTGCCGTGGGTGCTGCTGCCGCTGGCCGACGAGCGGTACACCGCCCGGGTCGCGGCGCTGCGCTCGGCGCTGCTCGTGCCGTTCATGGGCGGGGTGAACGCGTCGGCGACGCTGGCCTCGCTGCTGCCCGCCGGGCTGTACCTGCTGTCCCGTCCGCCGGGGCCCCGGCAGCGGAAGCTCATCGCCTGGTGGGTTCCGGCGGTGCTCGTGGTGACGGCCTGGTGGTGGGTGCCCCTGCTGCTGCTGGGCGTCCACGGCGAGAACTTCCTCCCCTACATAGAAACCGCGCGGACCACCACGGACACCATGTCGGCCACCGAGGCCCTGCGCGGGGCCGGGAACTGGGTGGCCTACCTGCATCTCGGTGAGGCCTGGCTGCCCGCCGGCTGGACCGTGGCCTCGTCCGTGCTCGTGATCGTGTGCTCGGCTCTGGCCGCCGGGCTGGGCCTCGCGGGGCTCGCCCGGCGGGACATGCCCGAGCGGCGCTGGCTGGTGCTGACGGTGCTCGTGGCGGCGCTGGTGCTGCTCGCCGGGTACGGCGGGGCGTTCGGGGCGCCGTTCCACGGGGTGGTGCAGGACTGGCTGGACGGGTGGCTGTCGCCGTTCCGGAACATCTACAAGTTCCAGACCGGCCCGGCGCTGGCGCTCGTGCTGGGGCTGGCCCACCTGACCGCGGTGGCCGCCGAGCCGCGCGGGGCCCGGCCGGTGCGCGGCCGGCGTCTCGCGCCGCTGGCCGCGGCCGTCCTGGTCCTGCCGGGGCTGCTGTGGCCGTACCTCAACGGCTCGATCCTCAACCCGGGTTCGTTCCCGAAGCTGCCCGCCTACTGGCAGGCCACGGCCGACTGGCTGGAGAAGTACTCACCCGACGCGCGGGCCCTGGTCGTCCCGGCGACCGCGCACGGCGTCTACACGTGGGGCTCCCCCATCGACCAGCCGCTCGACGTCCTCGCCGAGTCGCGCTGGGCGCAGCGCGACTACGTCCCGTTCGGCACGCCCGGCAACCGGCGCGCGATGGACGCCGTCGAGCAGGCGCTGACGACCGGGGCCCAGGTGCCGGGGCTGGCCGACTACCTGAGCCGGGCGGGGCTGTACTACGTCGTGGTGCGCAACGACCTCGACCCCGACCAGATCGGCCACGTGCCGACCGCGACCGTCAAGCGCACCCTGGAGCAGTCCGGGTACGAGCGGGTGACGGGGCTGGGGCCGGTGATGACGGGCGGCCGGATCGCCCGGGACGCGCCGCTCCAGGTGGAGGGGCTGTACCCGAGGCAGCGGGCCGTGGAGATCTACCGCCCGGCCGGCCCGGACGTGGTCCGGCCCGGGCAGGCGGGGCTCCTGCCGGTCGCCGGCACGGCGGCGGTGTCCGGCGGGCCGGAGGCGCTGCTGCCGCTGGCGCAGCGGCTGCGCGGCCGGGCCGCGGTCCTCACCGGCGACGGCCACCCGGGGCTCGAGGCCCCGGCCGTGCAGGTGGTGGGCGACGGGATGCGGCGGGCCGACACCCGCTTCGGGCTGGTCAACGCGGGCACCTCGTACACGTACACCCGCGACGAGCGCAACGCGTCCGGCGCCCTCCAGGACCCGGGTGAGAAGCCGCGCCAGATCCTGCCCACCGAGGGCGTGGAGCACCAGACGGTGGCCGAACTGCGCGGTGCCCGCGCGGTGTCGGCGTCCTCGTACGGCAACTGGCTGTTCCACCTGCCGCAGTACGACCCCGTCAACGCCTTCGACGGCGACCCGCGCACGGCGTGGGCCGAGGGCGCGCCGGACACCCCGGACGGGCAGTGGCTGCGCATCGACTTCACCGGCCCGTACGCCATGCCGTCCTCCTTCGAGGTCACGCCGCTGCCGCAGGAGAACGTGCGGGCGGCGGCCACGAAGGTGCGCGTGGAGACCGCCGAGGGCGAGCGGACGAGCTTCCTGCGGCCGAACGGCGAGCCGCAGCGGATCAAGGCGCCCCGGGGCGCGACGACGTGGATGAGGCTGACGATCCTGGACGCGGCGGAGCGGCGCCCCGGGCTGACCGGTGCGGGCTTCTCCGAGATCACGCTGCCGGACGTGCGGGTGACCCGGCTGCTGCGGCTGCCGGCCGACGCGGACCGGGCCCGCGCGGACGCCACCGTCGTGTCCCTGCACCGCGCCTCCGATCCGACGGGCCTGTCCCCGACCGGCACCGAGACGGGGCTGCACCGCCGCTTCACCACCGCGCAGGCCGGGACGTACGAGGTGCGGGCGAGCGCGGTTCCGGTACCGGGCGCGGCGCTGGACGAACTGCTCTACGAGGTGGCGCCCGGGCAGCGGGCCCGGATCGTGGCCACCGCCGACTCCACGGCCCGCCTGGGCGCGGGCGTCGCGGCCCGCAACCTCACCGACGGGGACCTGACGACGGCGTGGATCGCGGGCGACCGGCCGACGATCCACCTGCGCTGGCCGGGCAAGCAGCCGGTCGGCGAGCTGGTCCTGGCCCCCGCGGGCGGCCTGTCCAGCCGCGCCACGAAGGTGGAGATCGGCTCGCCGGACGGCGCCGCGATCGCCGGCGTCGACGAGAACGGCTGGGTGCGCTTCCCTGCCATCACCACCGACCGGCTCGACATCACGGTCACCGGGACGGCCCCGCTGACCCTGCACGACCCCGTCGCCGACGAGAAGCTGCGCCTGCCCGTGGGGCTGACCGAGGCGTACGTCCCGTCCCTCGACCGGTACCGCACCCCGCAGCCCGACGGCGGCCGGGCCTTCTCCCTGCCGTGCGGCAAGGGCCCGGAGGTGGCGCTGGACGACGAGCTGTACCCGACCCGCGTGCAGGGCACCGTGCGGGACCTCGTGGAGCGGCGGGGCGTGCGGGTGACGCTGTGCCAGAAGGGCCGCGGCGAGGCGGAGGTGCGGCTGGCGGCGGGCGAGCACCGGCTGGAGGGCGGCGACGCCGGCCCGCTCGCGCTGACGGACGTGACCCTGACCCGCGGCACGGTCGCCGAACCCGCCTCCGCCGGGCGTGACCTGCGTGTCCGGGACTGGCTGGGCGACCGGCGCGAGGTGACGGTCGGCTCCGGCGCGGCCTCGTACCTGACGACGTACGAGAACGCCAACGACGGCTGGCGGGCCACCCTGAACGGCGAGGAGCTGACCCCTGTGCGGCTGGACGGCTGGCAGCAGGGCTGGCGCGTCCCGGCCGGGGCGGGCGGCACGGTCGAGCTGTCCTACGAGCCGGCCACGACCTACGACGCCGGGCTGATCGGCAGCGGCGTGGGCATCGCGGCCCTGCTGGGCCTGGCCCTCTGGCGCCGCCGCGCCCCCAACCCCGACGCTCCGCAGCGCGTTGCGCCGCCGCCCGGCCTGTGGCTCGGCGCGGTCGCCCTGACAGGGGTGGGCGTCGTGATCGCCGGATGGCTCGCGCTGCTGGTCCCGGCGCTGGCCCTGCTCGCGGCGCGCCGGCCCGCGCTGCTGGTGCCGATCGCGTTCACCGCTCTCGCGGGCGCGGGCGTCGCCGCGGCGTTCGGCGCCGGGGAACCGGTCGGCGCGGGCGGGGGAGCCTTCGGGCACGTCGCCCAGTTCCTCGCCCTCACCGGTCTGTTCGCGGCACTGGTGGGCCTGCGCGAACGGCCGCCCGCCGAGGCGCCGACCCGGCCCCTGCCGAGGACGGGCACGGGGAAGGGCGGAACCGCGTGACGGCACCGGTGCGCATCCCGTTCCCGGTGGTGGACGAGGTCTCCCGGCACTGCCTTCAGCAGGAGGAGCCGGAGACCGTCCACATCGAGGTCCACCTGCCCGGCCCCCTCGACGGGGCACGCCTGCGCAAGGCGTTCCTGGAGGCCCTGCACCGCCACCCGCGCATCCTGATGCGCGAGGCACCCGGGCCCTGGTACCGGCGCCGCTACGAGTGGGAGCTGACGCGCGCCCCCGACACGGAGGCGGTGACCTTCGCCCCGCCGGGACCGCACGCGCTGCGCGACGCCCGGACCCGGGCGCTGTCCGCGGCCCCGCCGCTGTCCCTGTCCCCGCCGGTCCGGCTGGAGGTGGTCGGCTCGGTGCTGCTGCTGACCGTGAACCACACCGCCCTGGACGGCCCGGCCTGCCTGCGCGTCCTCGCGACGGCGGCGGAACTGTACGGAGGCAGGGACAACGCCCCCGCCGCGCCCCCGGTCCGCCCCGCCGAACCCCCGCGGACCGCCCCCGACACCCGGGCCGGCCTGGCGCCCCCGGCACGGGTGGCCCCGGGCACGCCCGGCGACCGGCGCGGCAACGGCCTGCTCGTCACCGAACTGCCGCTGCCCCACCGCCCCCAGGGCTCCCCGTACACCGTCAACGACCAGCTCATGGTCACCACCGCCCTGACCGTCGCGCACTGGAACCGGGAGCGGGGGGCCCGGCCCCGCCCGCTGCGCATCACCATGCCGGTGGACGACCGCCCCCGCGACGCCTCCATGCCGATCGGCAACGGCACCCGCCTGGTCGACGTGCCCTTCGTGCCGGGGGAACTCGACGGCGGCGCCATGGCCGACCTGCTGCGCCGCACCGCCGAGCGCACCCGGGCGCTCAAGGCGCAGCCCCGCCCCCAGTTGGGCCACGGGGCCGCCCTGCTCACCGCCCCCTGGGCGCCCGTCACCGTCCGGGCCGCCCTCACCCGGGGCCTGCGCCGGGCCGCCGCGCCCTGGACGTCGACGACCCTGCTCAGCAACATCGGCCGTATCCCCTACCCCCTGGACTTCGGCGCGGAGGCGGGCCGCGCCCACGCCGTCTGGTTCTCGGCGCCCGCCCGCATGCCCCGAGGCCTGACCGTGACCACGGCCTCCACGGCGGGCCGTCTCCACCTGGCGCTGCGCTGGTCGACGGCGCTGCTCGGGGACGGCGACGGCGACCGGCTGCGCGCGCTGTTCGCGCACTACCTGCACACCACGGAGGTGACCGCGTGACCACGACCACCGGACCCCCGCCGCGCGAGCTGCGCGACTTCTACGAGAACCCCGCCGTCCCCGTCGCCTCCGGCACCCCGCGCAGCCTCCGGCAGGCACGCATGCTGGCCCGGGCCCTCGGCCCGGCCGGCGCCCGTGGGCCGCGGACCGTCCTCGACATCGGCTGCGGCGACGGCACCGCCGCGGCCACCGCCGCCCCGCTCCTGCCCGGCCACCGCGTCGTCGGCGTCGACTGGTCCCAGGACGCCCTGCGGCGCGCCCGCACCCGCATCCCCTACGCCGTGCGCGGGGAACTCACCGGCGGGGGGCTGCCGTTCGCGTCCGGGTCGGCGGACGCGGTGCTGTTCAGCGAGGTCGTCGAGCACCTCGTCGACCCGGACGCGGCGCTGGACGAGATCCGCAGGATCCTGCGCCCCGGCGGCCATCTGATGCTGTCCACGCCGAACCTGGCCGCCTGGTACAACCGGGCCCTGCTGCTGGCCGGGGTGCAGCCCGTCTTCTCGGAGGTCAGCCTGCGGCGCGTGCACGGCCGCCCGGGCAGGGAGGTCGTCGGGCACCTGCGGCTGTACACCCCGCGCGCGCTGCGGGAGTTCGTCGCCGCCAGCGGGTTCGACGTGGTCCGGCTGGAGGGCGCCCCCTTCCACGGGGTGCCGCGCCCGCTGCGCCCGCTGGACCGGCTGGCGTGCCTGCGGCCGCAGCTCGCCTCGATCCTGCTGCTGCACGCGCGAAGGTCGTAGCCCGTGTGGTGGGGAGTGGCCGCGGCCCTGCTCGCGAACACCCTGTACAGCCTGGGTTTCGTGCTGGAGAAACGGGCACTGACCTCCTTGCCGGAGGTGAGCATCCGCCGCCCGGCCCGGCTGCTGCGCCTCGTCGTCGGCAGCCCCCTGTGGATCGGCGGTTGTCTCGCCCTCGCCGCCGGGTTCGCCGCCCAGCTCGTCGTCTACCGCACCCTGCCGATCGCCGCCGCCCAGGGCATCTTCGTCTCCGGCCTGGTGCTGCTGGTGCTGCTGTCGTCCCGGCTGCTCGGGGAGGAGACGACCGGCCGGGAACGGTACGCGCTGGGCGGGATCCTGCTCGCGCTGCTGATGGTGGTGCTGTCGCTGCGGCAGGACACCGACACCGTCGGGCAGGACGCCCCCTACCCGCTGGTCCTGGCGGTGTGCGTGCCGTCGCTGGCGGCCGGGGTGCTGCTGTACGGCTCCGCCGAGCGGCGCGCCCGCAACCGGCACCGGCGCCCCACGACCGGTGTCGAGTACGGCGTTGCCGTGGGGCTGCTGTACGGCGTCAGCTCCCTGGCGATCAAGGGCGTCTCCGGGCGGCTGACGGCCGACGGGATCGGCGGCGCCGTCATCGGTCTGCTCGGCTCCCCGTACCCCTACCTGCTGCTGTTCACCGGCGCGTTCGGCCTGGTGATGTCGCAGGCGGCCCTCCAGCGCTGCCGGGCTTCCCTGATCGTGCCGGTGTGCACCACCGTGACCAGCCTGTTCACGGCCGTGCTCGGCACCCTGTCGTTCGGCGAGGCCCTCCCGCACGAGCCGTTCCGGCTCGCCCTGCGGGTGACCGGCACGGCGCTGGCGGTGGCCGTGCTGCTGACCATGCCGAAGCACGACTCCGCTCCCCGACCCCACGAACCGGCCAAGGAGTTGGCATCACCGTGAAGCCCGACGACCCGCTGCTGAAGATCCTGGCCTGCCCGCTCGACAAGGGCCCGCTGCATCTGCTGCCCGCGCGGGCCGGGCAGCAGGAGGCGCTGTACAACCCGCGCCTGCACCGCCGCTACCCGGTCGTGGACGGCATCCCGCAGCTGCTGCCGTCCTCCGGCGAGCAGGTGCCGGACGACGAGCACGAAGCGCTCCTGAGGAGGATGGCGCCATGACGCGTGTCGCGGCCCGGCTCGCGCCCTTCCTGCCCCCGCGCCTGGTGGCCGCGACCGCCCGGGCGCTGTACCCCCGGTTCGAACCGGAGCTGGCCCGGCTGGCCGAACTGTGCCCGCCGGGCTGCCGCACGGCGGTCGACGTCGGCGGCTGGTACGGGCCGTGGACGCACCGGCTGGCCGCCCGCGCCGAGCACGTGGTGACGATCGAGCCGGTGCCCCGGCTGGCCCGGCTGCTGACCGCGGCGGCCCCGCCGAACGTCCGCGTGATCCGGGCCGCGGCCTCCGACCGGCCGGGCATCGCCCGCCTGTGGCTGCCCGCGGACGACGCGGGTGACCGGGGGGTGTCCTCCCTGGTCCGGCGGGACATCCACGGCCGGGCCCTGGACGTGCCCTGCGTGACGCTGGACGAACTCGGCCTGCGCGACGTCGGCTTCGTCAAGATCGACGTGGACGGCAACGAACCGGCGGTCCTGCGCGGGGCGACCGGTCTGCTGGCCCGCGACCGCCCGGCCCTGTTCGTGGAGCTGGAGGCGCGCATCCAGCCGATCGCGCCCGTGGTGACGTATCTGAACCTGCTGGGCTACGACGGCTGGGTGCTGCCCGGCGACACCTGGGTGCCGCTGGCCGCGTTCCCGCTGGAGGAGCACCAGGAGGCCGCCTCCTACGTCGTCTCCCACGGCCTGCTCCGCCGGGTCCTGCCCTCGTCCGTGCTGCGCGGGCCGCGGTACGTCAACTCCGTGCTGTTCCTGCCCGACGGCCGCCGCCCCGGTCCCGCGCCGGTCGGCGACGATGGGTCCCATGCCCTCCGGAACACACCCCGCTAGTCCCTTCACCCCGCTCGACTTCCAGCTGGTGCTGCTGCGCCGCATGGCCGACCACAATCCCGGCCTGGTCGAGGACGCCCGCCGCGAGCTGGGCGTGTCCGTCGCGGAGATGCGCGAGGCGAATCGGCGCTGGCAGGCGATGGTCCGCTCCCCGCGCTCCCGGGCGCCCCTCGCGCGCTACCGCCGGGTGCTGGGCGAGCCGGAGTCCCGGGCCGCCCGCCGGATCGGCGACCTCGACTGCGAGGCCCACCTGTGGCCGGTGCCGCTGTGGCCGTCCCTGCGCTTCGAGGTGCTGACCGCCCCGACCGGCGCGGTGTGGAACGAGTGGCTGGTCCGCGCGCCGGGCACGCCCGGACCCGCCCTGCGCGCCCTGGACGATCTCACGCCCTGGTCCTGCACGGTCGACGAGGCGGCCCGGGCGTTCGCCCCGGTCCGTCCGTTGGAGGGTACGGCGCCCACCCGCTGGGGCCTGGCGTTCAGCGCCCCGGACGCCGGGGGCGTACCGCGGGAGGTGGTCGCCGAGTTCACCTGGGGCCTGCTCCAGCGGGTGTCGGCCGGCGCCACCCGGGCCTGAGCGGCACCGGCGGTCCCGGGGCGTCAGGCCCCGGCGGGCCGCCGCGCCTTCGCGGGGACGCACCACCAGGCCAGGGCGGCCGCGGCGAGGTAGGCGAGGGCTCCGGCAAGCATGCTGGTGCGTACCCCCGTGCCGTAGGTCGTCGCGGAGGCGAGCAGGCTGCCGCCGAGGGCGACACCCGTGGCGCTGCCGATCTGCCGGGAGGTGTTGAACAGGGCGGAGGCTGCTCCCGCGTGGGCCGCGGGCGCGGCGCCCATCACGGTGGCGGTGGAGCCGGTGAGCGCGAAGGACGTGCCGAAACCCGCGGCCATCATGGGCACGACCAGCAGCGCGTACGCGGGCCCGGCACCGGCGGCCGCCCAGCCGGCCAGGCCGAGGCCGGCCAGGAGCATGCCGGCGACCACCAGCGGCCGGTCGCCCGTGCGACGGGTGAGCCGGCCGGACAGCACGGAGGCGAACATGGTCATGGCCACCGCCGGGAACAGCGCCAGCCCGGTGCCCAGGGCGCTGTAGCCGCGCTGGTGCTGGAACTCCAGGCTGGCGGTGAACACCATGCCGTAGAAGCCGAAGTTGAACAGCAGGCCGATCAGGGCACCGCCGCCCATCGCCCGGGAGCGCAGCAGCCCCAGGGGCAGCAGCGGGGAGCGGGCGAGGCGCTCGCGCAGGGCGAAGGCCGCCGCGGCCGAGACGGCCAGGCCCAGTCCGGCGAGGACCGCCGGGTCGGACCAGCCCCGCCGCCCGGCCTCGTTGAGGGAGCCGGTCAGCAGGGCCACCGTCGCCACGACGGCGGCCTGCGCGGGCAGGTCGAGGGGCCGGTCGGGGCGGCGGGGCGAGCGGGCCACGTGCCGCAGGGTCAGCGCGAGGCAGGCCGCGCCGACGGGCAGGTTGATCAGGAACACCCAGCGCCAGCCCACCGTGGAGACCAGCAGCCCGCCCAGCAGCGGCCCGGCGGAGGCGGCGATCCCGGCCATCGCGCCCCACAGCCCGAAGGCCCGGGAGCGCTCCGCCGGCTCCGGGTAGGCCTGCTGGAGCAGGGCCAGCGAGCCCGGCACGATCAGCGCGGCGCCGAGCCCCTCGACCAGACGGGCCACGACGAGGAAGGCGGTGCCGGGCGCGAGCGCGCAGGCGGCCGACGCGAGCGTGAACACCGTGACGCCGGCGCAGAAGACCCGCCGGTTGCCCAGCCGGTCCCCCAGCGCACCGCCCGTGAGCAGGAACCCGGCGAAGACCAGGGTGTAGCCGTCGGTGATCCACTGGATGCCGGTCAGCGAGGCCGACAGCTCCCGGCCGATCACCGGCACGGCGACGTTGATGACCGTGACGTCGAGGATCACCATGAAGTACCCGGCGCACACCGCGAGCAGCGGTGCCCGGGGCCGGTGCGCGGAGGGCATGCCCCACCACTACACCAGAAGCCGCTTCAGCGGGCGTACCGCACGCCGGGACGCTCAGCCGGCGGCGGCCAGGACCGCCCGGACGACCCGGGGCACGGACCGCGGGTGCAGGTCGAGGAACAGGTTCGGCTCGATCAGCTCCAGCTCCATCACGCACGGCCTCCCGTCCGGGCCGGTGACCAGGTCGACGCGCGCGTACAGCAGCTCGGCGCCGCCCGGCACGGCGGCCAGCGCCTGCTCGGCGACGGCCAGTTCGGCCTCCGACGGCCGCCAGGGCCGCAGGTCCGGGTGGGCGACCTTGTCCGCGTCGTACGCAATGCCCGGGGCGAGGACGGCGCCCTTCACACTGGCGTGCAGCAGCCGGCCGCCGAAGAACTGCAGGGCCCGCTCGCCCTCGGTGTCGATGGCGGCCAGGTACGGCTGCACCATCACGGTGAACCCCTCGGCGTGCATGCGCTCCACCTGCCGCAGGGCGGCGTCCCGCTCCCCGGCCGGGTAGCGGCCGGCGTAGCGGGCACCGGCCCCCGAGGCGGGCTTCACGACGTACTCGTGACCGGTGGGCAGTTCGGCGGGGACCCCGGGCGCGACGTACCGGGTGGGCACGGTGGGCACCCCCGCGTCGGCGAGCTGCCCGAGGTAGCGCTTGTCGGCGTTCCACCGCACCACACCGACCGGGTTGAGCAGCCGCGTCGCCTTCGCGCAGGCCTCGGCCCAGGCGGTGAACTCCGCGGCACGCCAGCTGTAGGCCCAGGTGGAGCGGATGAGGGCCAGGTCGAACCCGGCCCAGTCGGCCGACGGGTCGTCCCAGGCGACGGCCCGGGCGTCGGCGCCGCCCTCCCGCAGCGCCGCCACGAGCACCGGCAGGTCCCGGTCCTTGTGCCGTGCGCCGCCGGGGTCGTAGGTGACGAGCGCGATGCGCGGGCTGCCGGCCACGGGCGACTCCATCCTCGTACGGGTGATCGATCCGCTTCCCGCCGCAGGCTAACAACCCCGGTGCGGGCCCGGCACCGGGCCCGGCCGGGCCCGGCCGTGCCCGGTGGCGGCGGGGGCGGCGAGCGCGCGGCCCGGCAGCCCCCGGCATCGGTGGCGCGGGGCAGGACCGGCCGTGCGGGTGTTTCTCCGGGGCGCCATTGGTGTACGGAGGGATCGTGGGGGGTGTCGTCCCGGTGGTGGTGGGCCCGGTGGTGGGCGTGCGGGCCGGGGCCGGCCTCCGCGAGCCCCGCCGCGACCGGCGGGCATCCGACAGCAAGGAGACGTCGAGCGTGACCCCTCTCTTCCCGGCCCTCACCCACGACCCGGCCGACCGGCCCGCCCTGCGGTTCGGTGAACGGGCCCTGACCTACGCGCAGCTCGCCGCAGCCGCCGGTGCGCTGGCGGGCCGTATCGGCGGGGCCTCGCGGGTCGCCGTCCGGGCGACGCCCACGCTGGAGACGGCGGTCGCCGTCGTCGCCGCGCTGCTGGCCGACGTGCCGGCCGTGCCGCTCAACCCGAAGTCGGGCGACCGGGAGCTGGCGCACATCCTGGCCGACAGCGCGCCCGCCCTGCTGCTCACGGCCCCGGACGACCAGCTGCCCGCTCCGCTGCGGGACCTCACCCGCGTGGACGTCGACGTGCACGCCACCGGCCCCGTCCCCGCGGACGACCACGCCGGGCAGGCCCCGGCGCTCGTCGTCTACACGTCGGGCACGACCGGCCCGCCCAAGGGGGCCGTCCTGCCCCGCCGGGCGCTCGCCGCCACGCTGGACGCGCTCGCCGAGGCCTGGCAGTGGACCGGCGACGACGTCCTGGTGCACGGACTGCCGCTGTTCCACGTGCACGGACTGGTCCTGGGCGTCCTCGGCCCGCTGCGCCGCGGCGGCTCGCTGCGGCACCTGGGCCGGTTCAGCACCCAGGGCGTGACCCGCGAGCTGAACGCGGGCGCCACCATGCTGTTCGGCGTGCCGACGATGTACCACCGCATCGCGGAGGCCGTGACCGGCGACCCGGACCTGGTGAAGGCGCTGACCGGGGCGCGGCTGCTGGTCTCCGGGTCCGCCGCGCTGCCCGTGCACGACCACGGCCGGATCGCGACCGCGACCGGCCGCCGGGTGATCGAGCGCTACGGCATGACGGAGACGCTGATGAACACCAGCGTCCGCGCCGACGGCGAGGCACGGCCCGGCACGGTCGGGGTGCCGCTGCGCGGTGTGGAGCTGCGGCTGGTGGAGGAGGACGACACGGAGATCACCGCCCGCGACGGGCAGACCGTCGGCGAGATCCAGGTGCGCGGCCCGAACCTGTTCTCCGAGTACCTCAACCGTCCCGACGCCACCGCCGCCGCCTTCACCGCCGACGGCTGGTTCCGCACCGGCGACATGGCGGTGCGCGACCCCGACGGCTACGTCCGGATCGTCGACCGCAAGGCCACCGACCTGATCAAGAGCGGCGGTTACAAGATCGGGGCCGGTGAGATCGAGAACGCGCTCCTCGAACACCCCGGGGTACGGGAGGCGGCCGTCACCGGGGAGCCCGACGCCGACCTCGGTGAGCGGATCGTGGCCTGGATCGTGCCGGCGGACCCCGGGTCGCCGCCGTCCGCCGAGGAGGTGGCCGGCCATGTGGCGGAGCGTCTGGCGCCGCACAAGCGGCCCCGGGTCGTCCGGTACCTCGACGCCCTGCCCCGCAACGACATGGGCAAGATCATGAAGCGGGCGCTGGCCGATGGCTGACCGCCTGTCCGCCCGCGGCGTCCTGGCGGCCCTCGCCGACGACTCCACCTTCGACGAACTCCCCTCCCCCGCCCGGCCGTCCCGGCCCGACGGCCCGCTCGGCTGGCCGGGCTACGACGCCTCGCGCTCCCGGGCCGCCGAGCGCACCGGCGAGGACGAGTCCGTGGTGTGCGGCGTCGCCCGCGTCGGCGGCACCCGGGCGGTGCTGATCGCGTTCGAGTTCGGCTTCCTCGGCGGTTCCCTCGGCGAGCGCACCGGCGACCGGCTGGAGGCGGCGTACGCCGCGGCCCGTGAGCGGCGGCTGCCGGTCGTGCCGCTGGTCGCCACCGGCGGCAGCCGGATGCAGGAGGGCATGCTCGCGCTGACCCAGCTCCAGCGCGTGGCCCGGCAGTCGGCCCTCACCCGGCAGGCCGGGCTCGCCCAGGTGGCGGTGGTGCGCGACCCGACCACCGGAGGAGGCTGGGCCACCCTGGGCGCGGGCGCCGACGTGGTGCTCGCGCTGCCCGGCGCCCAGGTCGGCTTCGCCGGCTCCCGGGTGCGCCCGGCGGACGCCGACCCCGCGGCGTACACGGCCGAGGCGCAGCTCGCGGCCGGGGCGGTGGACGCCGTCGTCCCGCCGGAGGAGCTGCGCGGGACGCTCGCGCGGTGGCTGCGGCTGCTGACGCGCCCGTCCCGGGTGCCCGCCCCGCCGCCCGGCGCGCTCGGCGACTCGGCCGGGCTGCCCGCCACGGGCTGGGACGCCGTCCGGCGCGCCCGCTCGTCCCGGCGTCCGCGCGCCGCCGCCTACCTGGACGCCTACTTCACCGACCGGGTCGCGATCAGCGGTGACCGCTGCGGCGGCACGGACCCGGACGGCATGCTGTGCGGCTTCGGCGAGCACGAGGGCCGCACCGTCGCCTACGCCGCGCAGACCGGGGCCGCGACCCGGCCCGCCGGGTACCGCACGGCGGCCCGGCTGGTCCGGTTGGCGGACCGGCTCGGCATCCCGGTGCTGACGCTCGTCGACACCCCGGGCGCCGCCAACGACGCCGAGGCGGAACGGCAGGGCGCGGGCCCGGCGATCGCCGAGCTGTTCGGCGCGGTCGCGGCCGCCCGCACCCCCGTGACCACGCTGGTCGTCGGCGAGGGCGGCTCCGGCGGCGCCCTGGCCCTGGCCGCACCCGGCAACACCTGGGCCACGCCCGACAGCTACTTCTCGGTGATCGCCCCGGAACTGGCGGCGGCGATCCTCAAGCTGCCGCCGCGCGAGGTGGAGCCGACGGCGGACCGGCTGCGCATCCGCCCGCAGGACCTGGTGGAACTCGGGGTGATCCGCGGCACGGTCGGCCCCTGACATGCGGTGCACGTCTCACCCTCGCCGCGGGAGCTGATCGCCGCCGCCGGAACCGTCCTGCTGATCGGCGTCGACGGCCGGGCAGGCCGTTCTCCCCGGCCGCCGCCCGGAACGCACGGGGGCTGCGCGAGGCCGGCTGCCAAACGGCCGTGACCTCCCTCTCTCCCCTGCCGGAGGCCGCCGGGTCACGGTGACGGGGCCCGGTACGCCCGTTCGGCGGTGCCCCGCCCGGCCCCCTCCGGAAGGCGCGCCGGTGCCCTCACCCCCACGATGCGAAAGAGGGACGCCGTTCGGCGGCCCGACGTCCAGCGAGGCCCGCCACCTGGCGGCCCCCCACGGTCTGTGCTCTCGGGAGGACCTGCCATGACCGCCAGTCTGGAGCAGTTGCGACGCTGCCACTTCGCCGTCGATCTGGGAGCTGCCCGCACCCGCGTCTACGTCAAGGGCGCCGGTCTCGTCGTGGACCAGCCGTCCGCCGCCGCCGTGAACACGCGCACCGGGGCCCTGATCGCGGTCGGGGAGCTCGCGGAGAAGATGACGGGCCGCACCCCGCACTACATCCGGGTGGTCCGGCCCGTCTCCGGAGGCACCGTCGTCGACATCGAGATGGCGCAGCGCATGCTGCGCCACCTGCTCGGCGACAAGATGCGCCGCGCGCTGCGCCGCAAGCCGATCCTGCGGGCCGCGGCCTGCACCCCGCACGACGCCGATCCGCTCGCCCAGCGCGCCGCGATCGAGACGCTCGTCGGGCTCGGTGCCCGCCGCGTCGAACTCGTCGACACGCTGATCGCCGCCGCCGTCGGCTGCGGACTGCCGGTCGAGCAGCCCGAGGCGACCATGATCATGGTGTGCGGGGCGGCGGCCACCCAGGTGGCGGTGCTGTCGCTCGGCGCGATCGTCACCGCCGAGCGCATCCCGGTGGGGGGCGACGCCGTCGACAACGCGATCGTGCAGCACCTGCGCCACCAGCACGAGCTGATGCTGCCCAGCCAGTCGGTCCGGCCGCTGCAACTGGCCCTGTCCGGCAACGGACTGACCCCGCAGGGGCCGGCGTCCACGGAGATCCACGGCCGGGACGTCGCGACCGGCCTGGCCCGTTCGGTCCACGTGGACACCGCCGCCGTGCGGGAGGCCATCCAGACGCCGCTCACCGCCATCCTCGACGGCATCGGCAAGGTCCTGCGGGCCTGCCCGCCCGACCTGGTCGCCGACCTGGCCGACCGGGGCATCATGATGGTCGGCGGCAGCGCCCTGCTGCCCGGCCTGGACCAGATGCTGCGGCAGGCGACGGGCATGCCGGTGCACATCGCGGAACGGCCCGACGTGTGTGCCGTGCAGGGTCTCGGCGCGATGCTGGAGGGCCGGATCGAGCCGATGGCCCTGGACCCGCTGTCCACCTGACCCGCCGGCCGCCCGGGTCGAGCCGCCCCGGCCCGCCGAGCCCTCGGTCCTCGGCTCCCGTGCCCCGCCGTGATCACGGCGGGGCACGGTCGCGTGCGCACCACCCGTGACCCGGTGTGTACTCCGTCGCGTGGCGGGCAGGCGCACCGACGGGCGTCCACGGGGCGAGTGGCGTCGTGCGGTCCTGCGGGGCGGCCACGACCGACGAGGACCGACAAGGCGGTGACATGACCTCAGCGGCATCATCAGATCTCACGGGAGGACTGGGCGCCCTGGTCGTCCGTGGCCGTGTGGAGGCGGACCGCGCCGAACTCGCCCCGCGCGGCGAACTCGTCCACGGCTGCGCCGAGACCCTCGCGAAGGTCCTGGCCGATCTGCCGGCCGGTGTCACGCGCGTCGACCTGGACATGGGGGACGTGCACTTCATGGACACCGCCGGGCTCCAGTTCCTGGAGGTGCTGAGGGACTGCGCCGGGCAGCGGGCGCTGACGGTCACGGCCACCAACTGGAACGGCCAGCCGAGGCGGATCCTGGAGCTGGCGGGCCTGGACACGACCGATCCGGTGTCCGGCCGGGCCGCGGCCGCCCCGGCCCCCGCCCCCGCGCCCTCGGCGGTCGCCCTGGAGCGCGCGGAACGCCTGCAGGTGCTCGAGGCGGAGGTCGAGCAACTGCGCCACGCCATCGCCTCCCGCCCGGTCATCGACCAGGCCCGGGGCGTGCTGATGGCCACGCACGGCTGCACCTCCGACGAGGCGTGGCACCTCCTGCGCGAGGCGTCCCAGCTGTCGAACACCAAGCTCCGGGACGTGGCGGCGGCGGTGACGGCGAGCGCCGACGGGGACGGCCCGCCGCCCCCGCCCGGACTCCGCACGGCCCTGCGGCGGGCGCTGGGAAGGCTCCGCCGGGACTGACCGCCCCCCACCGAGCCGGTTTCCCGCCGGTGGCGCCGGGTACCCGGCGGCGTCCCGCTCCGCCCTCCGGCGAGGAGAACACGCATGGGTCCGAACCCCTTCGAGCCCCGAGGCACCCCCTCCAACGCCGCCCTGCACAACCGCCGAAAGCCGGCCGTCGAGCCACTGGTCCAGCACAGATGACCCACCCCCACTCCCCCGCGTTCGCGGTGCCCCCGGGCCCCGCCACCACACCCACGGACAGAACCGGCCCCTTCCGGCACCACCCGCCCGTGGGCCCCGCCGACGGGGACCACCCCGACCCGCCCGCTCGGCACAACGGCCCGCCCGGCCGGTCCGCCGACCCCGCCGTTCCGGCGGACAGGACACCGGACAGCCGCGCCCACCACAGCTCCCCCGCCATCGCAGTGCCCCCCGACCCCGCCGCCGCACCCGCGGACAGAACCGGCCCCCTCCGACACCACCCGTACGAGAGCCCACCGGGCAGCCGCGCCCACCACCTTTCCCCCGCCGGTGGGGCGTCCCCGGGTCCCGCCTCCGCGTCCGTCGACGGGATCGGCTCACCTCGGCCATCCCTCCGGCACCACCCGCACGAGCGCCCCGCCGACGCGTCCCACCCTGGCCCGTGCCGTCGGCACGACCGCCCGCACGATCGTCGGCACAGCTGCCCACACAGCCGGTCCCGCGGCCACGTCGCCGTTCCGGCCGGCCCGCCGCCGGACCCCCGCCGCTCCCCGCGGCCGGCACCCGGGGCCGGGTGATGACGACGCCGGGGCCGCTGCCCGTGCTCGTCGTGCTGGGCTGCGTGCTGTACACCGCCTGCGCGGCCCGGCTCCGGCGCCGCGGCGACCGCTGGCCCGTGCGCCGCGACGCCGGTTTCTGGCTGGGCGGCGGGCTGCTGGTCGCGGCGTTCGCCGTGCCGTGGGAGACGTGGCCGGCGCCGTTCACCGCGCACATGGCCGCCCACCTGCTCGCCGGGATGGCGGCGCCGATCCCCCTGGTCCTCGCCCGCCCGGTCACCCTGGCCCTGCGCACGCTCCCGCCGCCCGGCCGGCGTGCCCTGGTCCGGTTCACCCGCTCCCGCCCCGTCAGCGCGCTGGTCTTCCCGCCGGTGGCCGCGGCCCTGGACATCGGCGGCCTGTGGCTGCTGTACCGGGCGCCGGTTCCGTCGTCCTGGCACCACAGCCCTCTGCTCACCCTGCATCTCTTCGCCGCGGGAGCCCTCTTCACCTTCGCGCTGCTCGCCGTGGACCCGATCCGCCACCGGCCGGGCCACGCCCTGCGCGGCGGCACCCTGCTGGCGGCCGCGGCGGGCCACGCGGTGCTGGCCAAGAGCCTGTGGGCGACGGGCCCGCCGGGCACCGCCTTCTCCCCGGCCGACCTGCACTCCGCCGCCCGGCTCATGTACTACGGCGGTGACGCCGTGGAGATCGTCCTGGCGCTGGTGCTGGCGTCCCAGTGGTATCGCGCACGGGGCCGATCGTTCCGGACCGACCGGGGTACCCGGCAGGCCGCCGCAGCGTAAGGAGAGGCACATGAGCGAGCAGACCCCGTCCCAGGCCGAGGGCGACCGCGACGACGAGCCGGACACCACACCCACCCCCACCCCGTCCCAGGCCGAGGGCGACCGGGACGACGAGCAGGACACGGACGACGACAGCACCGCGTGACGGCATCGCCCGGCGGACGCGCGGAAGGGGAGGACGACATGAGTGAGGACGCCGGGAGGGCGGGCCGCGGCGACGCGGCCCCGGGCCACCTGCACGGGACGCCGTACGGCGGGGACGTAGTGTCCTGGTTGTGAGCGATCTGCCTGCCGACCCGGCCCTGCGGGCGGCCTACCGACTGTGCCGACGCCGGACGAGGGACCAGGACCCGGCGGAGTACGCCCTGATCCAGCTGGCCCCCGCCCCGCTGCGCCCGTCCCTGCACGCCCTGTGGGCCGCCGCCAACGCGCTGGACGACCTGGGCGACGACCGCACCGCCCCCGCGGCGCAGCGGGCCACCCGGGTCGCGGCCTGGATCGACGCCCTGCACCGCGAACTGCCCACCGGCACCAGCCCGGACCCGATCCGCCGCGCCCTGGTGGACACCGCGCACCGCTGGCGCCTGGACCTGTCCGAGCTGCACGCGGCCATGACCCAGGTGCAGGACGACACCGCCGGCCGCCGCTTCGCCGACTGGTCGCAGTGGCGCGGCTGGGGCCGGGAGAACCTCCTGCCGTGGTTCGGCCAGGTCCGCACGATCTTCGACCGCGCGGGCGTGCCCGTCGCCCTGCGGCTGGACTCCCGGGAGGCCTACGAGGAGTTCCTCGACGGCGTCCGGCTCACCGACATCCTCACCGACCTGTCGGCCGACCTGGCCCAGGGCGACCTGCTGCTGCCCGACGAGGCCCTCGACGGCCATCCCGGCTCGGCGCGGGACCTGACGCACCGCCGCTGGAGCCCGGCCGTCGCCGCCCTGGTGACGGAGCTGACCGGGCTGGCCCGGCGCTGGGTGACGCAGCCGGGGCTCACGCGCGGCATGCACCCCGGGCCGGCCACGGTCCTGGACACCATGGCGGCGCTGCTGCGGGCGCAGCTCGACGCGGTCGACGCGGCGGGACCGTCGGTGCTGCGCGCCCCGCCCAGGCCGTCCCTGCGGGCCCGGGCCCGCATCCTGGCGCCCGCACGCACCCGTGCGGCCCTGGCCTGGACCCTGACCCCGCTCACGGCCCCGGATCCGCACCGGCCCGCCGCGCAGGCCCCGGCCGCACCGGCGCCGGGAACGCCCGCGCGGGCCTTCCGCCGCCCTCCGCCGCACCCCACCGGCGAACGGCCGCCGTCCGTCCCGGCCGCGCACCTGCCGGCCCACGTGGCAGTGATCATGGACGGCAACGGCCGCTGGGCCCAGCAGCGCGGCCTGGCCCCGGCACGAGGGCCACCGGGCGGGTGCCGTGGCCGTGCGCGAGATGGTCCACGGGGCCCTGGAGATCGGCCTGCGGCACCTGACGCTCTACACCTTCTCCACCGAGAACTGGAGCCGGGACCCGGAGGAGGTCGGGGCGATCCTCGACCTGCTGCACGACGAGGTGGCCGACGACCCGTTCCGGGACCTGGACGTCCGCCTGCGCTGGCACGGCCGCGCCGGCCGCCTGCCCCCCGACCTGGTCGACCTGCTCCAGCTGAGGGAGCGCACCACCCGCTCGCGCACCGGTCTGACCGTGACGATGTGCATCGACTACGGGGGCCGCGACGAGATCACCCGCACCGCCGCCGCCCTGGCCCGCCGGGCCCGGGCCGGCCACCTGGACCCGGACCTGATCTCGGAGGAGGTGTTCGCCCGGCACCTGCCGCAGCCGGACATGCCGGACGTGGACCTGCTCTGGCGCACCGGCAGCGAGCAGCGCACCTCCAACTTCCTGCCCTGGCACGCGGCCTACGCCGAGCTGCACTTCACTCCGGAGCTGTGGCCCGACACCGATCGCCGCGATCTCTGGCAGGCCGTCACCGCCTACACGGGCCGGCAGCGCCGTCTGGGTGCCACCCCGGCCGCGACGGGCCCGGCGGGGCACGCCGGCTGACGGGTCGTCGTGGGAACGGCGAAGGGCGCCGCCTCGGAGCGGCGCCCTGCTGGACGAACCCGGGCAGAAACGGTTCTGCGCGGGTGGCACATGGTGGGGCGGGTGGGACTCGAACCCACGGCCGACGGATTATGAGTCCGCTGCTCTAACCGGCTGAGCTACCGCCCCATAGCGGCGTGTCGCGTACATGTGTGCGCGCCGTCTGCCGCAGCATAGCCGCTCATACGATCTCCTGCTTCGGATGGTCGGCTTCGCCACGGCGCTCGTGACCATGAGGACTGCACCGGTTGCCGCGTGGTTCCCGAAGATCGCGACGGACATGAAAAAGGACCCCTGCGAGGGGTCCTCGTCCATCTGCTCCCCCGACTGGACTCGAACCAGTAACCTGCCGGTTAACAGCCGGCTGCTCTGCCAATTGAGCTACGGAGGACCGAGCTCCCCGGACTGGACTCGAACCAGTAACCTGCCGGTTAACAGCCGGCTGCTCTGCCAATTGAGCTACCGAGGAAGGTCTCGTGCGCATCGAACGTACCTACCTGGGTATTCGCCAGGGGGCGCGCGCTCGCTGCGACACATACATTAGCGCAAGCAGGGGGGTGCTCCGCCAATCGGTACTCCCCGGCGTCCGCGCCGCACCGGAGACCTCTGCAAAGAAGGGTGGCAGCCATGCGTTACCGGCTCACGTTCGTCGCCGGAGTCGTTCTGGGTTACGTGCTGGGCACGAGGGCCGGACGCGAGCGCTACGAACAGCTCAAGAAGTCGGCCCGCCAGTTCGCACAGAACCCGGCCGTGCGGAACACCGCGGAGACGGCGGCCCACCAGGGCCGTGAGTTCGCGGGCAAGGCGTACCACGTGGTCAGCGACAAGGTCGGCGACCGCGTGCCCGAGTCGGTGGCCGACCGGGTCCGCCACCTGCGCGACCGCGCCACGCACAACGGCGGCCAGGACGACTGGGGCACGAGCAACACGTGAGCGACTGATGCCGAGCAGGCTCACCCCCCGGAAAGGGGCGCGGGGAACTGCGCGACCAGCCACGACGAGCCCGCACGCGAAACCCGGCGACACCCCCCACGGCTCCCACGACCCAACCTCGTGGGAGCGTGCGGCAGAATTTCGGCCATGGGGATAGTCGCCGGGTTGGACAGTTCGCCCGATTTCACTCGTATCGTCGTCTGTGACGCGGATACCGGAGCCGTGCTCAGGCAGGGATATGCACCGCATCCGGTGGAGAGCCCCGAGAGCGGCGGCCGGCCGTCCGACGTCGATCCGCAGGCCTGGCTGCTGTCCCTGGGCGAGGCCGCGGGTGGCGGACTGCTGGAGGGTGTGCAGGCGATCGGCGTCTCGGCGCAGCAGAACGCCGTCGTGCCGCTGGACGCGCAGGGCAACACCGTGCGCCCCGCCCTGGTCGGCGGCGACAAGCGGACGCAGGTCGCCGCGGCCGACCTGGTCGACGCGCTCGGCGGGCGCGAGGCGTGGGCGCAGGCGGTGGGCTGTGTGCCGCGGGCGCCGCAGCCGGTGACCAAGCTGCGCTGGCTGGCCCGGACCGAACCGGAGAACGCGCGGCGCACGGCCGTCCTGATGCAGGCGCACGACTGGCTGGTGTGGCAGCTGCTGGGCCGGCCGGTGCGCCGGACCACCGACCGGGGCGGGGCCTCCGGCACCGGGTACTGGTCCGCGGCCACCGGCGCCTACCGGCCCGACCTCGTCGAGCTGGCGCTCGGGCACCAGGCGATGCTGCCGGAGGTGATCGGCCCCGCGGACGCCGCCGGGACGACGCCGGAGGGCCTGCTGATCTCCGTCGGGACCGGCGAGACGATGGCGGCGGCGTTCGGCCTCGGCATCGGACTCGGCGACGCGGTCGTGTCGCTGGGCGCGTCCGGGTCCGTCATGGCCGTCCACCCCGAGGCACTGGTCGACGGCTCCGGGATGATCACCGCGCTGGCGGACGCCACCGGCATGCATCTGCCGGTCGTCACCACCCTCAACGCCGTGCGGGCCCTGCGCGGGACCGCCGAACTGCTGGGGCTGCCCGATCTGGAGAGCCTGTCGGACCTGGCGATGAAGTCGACGCCCGGCTCGCACGGGCTGGTGCTGCTGCCCTATCTGGAGGGCGAGCGGACGCCCAGCCTGCCGCACGCCGCGGGGACCCTGGCCGGGCTCCGGCGGGAGTCGATGAAGGCGGAGCACCTGGCTCGGGCCGCGTTCGAGGGCATGCTGTGCGGACTCGCGGACGCGCTGGACGTGCTGCGGGCCCGGGGCGTCGAGGTGCGCCGGGTGTTCCTGCTCGGGCCGGCCGCGGAGCTGCCCGCCGTGCAGGCCGCCGCGCCGATGCTGTTCGGGACACAGGTCGTGGTGCCGCAGCCGGCGGACTACGCGGCGATCGGCGCCGCCCGCCAGGCGGCCTGGGCGCTCGGGGCGTCGCAGGGCACGCTCGACGTGCGCACCCCGCCGGCCTGGCAGGGCGCCGTCGCGCAGGTGCTGGAGCCCGGGGAGGAGCTGGCCGTGGGGCAGGCGGTACGGCAGCAGTTCGTGGCGGTGCGGGAGCAGACGCATCCCGGGGCGCTGCGGCTGTAGCGGGCCGGAGGGTAAGAAGTCGGTGAGGACGCGGCGTTCCCGGGTGCTCGTCGGGCTAATTCGGTTGAGGTAACGCCGGTGGAGTGGTCGACGATAGGGGCCAGGGGCGACCACCAGCCCCCGTCGACCACTCCGAGAGAAGCAGCGTGCTCATACGACTCCTGCGGACCTGTCTCAGGCCCTACAAGAGACCCATCACCCTGCTGGTGCTGCTGCAGTTCCTGCAGACCTGCGCCACGCTCTACCTGCCCACGCTGAACGCGGACATCATCGACCAGGGCGTCGTCAACGGCGACACCGGCTACATCGTGGCCTACGGCGCGCTGATGATCGGCATCTCGCTGGTGCAGGTCGTGTGCAACATCGGCGCGGTGTACTACGGCGCCCGTACCGCCTCCGCGCTGGGACGGGACCTGCGCGGCGCCGTGTTCGACCGGGTGCAGTCGTTCTCCGCGCGTGAGGTGGGCCACTTCGGCGCCCCGTCGCTGATCACCCGGACGACCAACGACGTCCAGCAGGTGCAGATGCTGGCGCTGATGACGTTCACGCTGATGGTGTCGGCTCCGATCATGTGTGTCGGCGGCATCGTGCTGGCGCTCGGCCTGGACGTGCCGCTGTCCGGCGTGCTGGTGGCCGTCGTGCCGGTGCTGGGCATCTGCGTGACGCTGATCGTGCGGCGGCTGCGGCCGCTGTTCCGCTCGATGCAGGGGCGGCTGGACACCGTCAACCGGGTGCTGCGCGAGCAGATCAGCGGCAACCGCGTGATCCGGGCCTTCGTCCGGGACGAGTACGAGCAGCAGCGCTTCCGCGAGGCCAACACCGAACTGACCCGGTTCGCGCTGGGCACCGGCAACCTGCTCGCGCTGATGTTCCCGATCGTCATGACCGTGGTGAACCTGTCGTCCATCGCCGTGGTGTGGTTCGGTGCGCACCGCATCGACAGCGGCGGGATGCAGATCGGCGACCTGACCGCGTTCCTCGCCTATCTGATGCAGATCGTCATGTCCGTGATGATGGCCACCTTCATGTTCATGATGGTGCCGCGCGCCGAGGTGTGCGCCGAGCGCATCCAGGAGGTGCTCGACACCTCCTCCAGCGTGGTGCCGCCGACGGCACCGGTGCGGGAGCTGCGCCGGCACGGCCATCTGGAGATCCGCGGGGCCGGCTTCCGCTATCCGGGTGCCGAGGAGCCGGTGCTGCGGGCCGTGGACCTGGTGGCCAGGCCGGGCGAGACGACCGCCGTCATCGGCTCGACCGGCAGCGGCAAGTCGACCCTGCTCGGGTTGGTCCCGCGGCTGTTCGACGCCACCGAGGGGCAGGTCCTCGTCGACGGGGTGGAGGTCGCGGACATCGATCCGCAGCTGCTCGCGCGCACGGTCGGGCTGGTGCCGCAGAAGCCGTACCTGTTCGCGGGCACGGTCGCGACCAACCTGCGCTACGGCAATCCGGACGCCACCGACGAGGAGTTGTGGCACGCGCTGGAGGTCGCGCAGGGCAAGGAGTTCGTCGAGCGGCTGGAGGGCGGGCTGGACGCGCCCATCGCGCAGGGCGGGACCAACGTCTCCGGCGGTCAGCGGCAGCGGCTCGCCATCGCCCGGACGCTGGTGCAGCGCCCCGAGATCTACCTGTTCGACGACTCCTTCTCCGCCCTCGACTACGCGACGGACGCCGCCCTGAGGGCCGCGCTCGGGCGGGAGACCGCGGAGGCGACGGTGGTGATCGTCGCCCAGCGGGTGGCGACCATCCGGGACGCCGACCGGATCGTCGTGCTGGACGAGGGCCGGGTGGTCGGCACGGGCCGGCACCACGAACTGATGGCGGACAACGAGACCTACCGGGAGATCGTGCTCTCCCAGCTCACGGAAGCGGAGGCGGCCTGATGGCGGGGCCCATGGGGCGGATGATGGCCGGGGGCGGCCCCGACCAGCGCTCGCTGGACTTCAAAGGATCGGGCAAGCGGCTCCTCGCCCGGTTCCGGCCCGAGCGGGCGACCGTCGGCGTGCTGCTGGCCTGCGTGGTGCTCAGCGTCGGGCTCAGCGTCGTCGGGCCGAAGATCCTCGGTAGGGCGACCGACCTGGTCTTCGCGGGCATCGTCGGGCGCGGCATGCCCGAGGGGGCGTCCAAGGAGCAGGTCCTGGAGCAGATGCGGCAGCGCGGCGACGGTGACGTCGCCGACATGCTGCGCGGCACCGACTTCACCCCCGGCGAGGGCATCGACTTCACGGCCGTCGGGCACGTGCTGCTGCTGGCGCTGGGTGTGTTCACGGTGGCCGGGCTGTTGATGGCGGTGGCGACGCGGCTGGTGAACCGGGCCGTGAACCGGACCATGTTCCGGATGCGCGAGGACGTCCAGACGAAGCTGTCGCGGCTGCCGCTGTCGTACTTCGACAAGCGTCAGCGCGGTGAGGTGCTGTCCCGGGCGACCAACGACATCGACAACATCGGGCAGACGCTGCAGCAGTCGATGGGGCAGCTCATCAACTCGGTGCTGACCGTCATCGGCGTGCTCGCCATGATGTTCTGGGTCTCGTGGATCCTGGCGCTGGTCGCGCTGGTGACCGTCCCGCTGTCGTTCGTCGTCGCCACGCGCGTGGGCAAGCGCTCGCAGCCGCACTTCGTGCAGCAGTGGCGGTCCACCGGCAAGCTGAACGCCCACATCGAGGAGATGTACACCGGGCACACCCTGGTGAAGGTGTTCGGGCGGCAGGAGGAGTCGGCGCGGCAGTTCGCCGAGCAGAACGAGGCACTGTACGAGGCGGGGTTCAGGGCGCAGTTCAACAGCGGGGTCATGCAGCCGCTGATGATGTTCGTGTCGAACCTCAACTACGTGCTGGTCGCGGTCGTCGGCGGGCTGCGGGTGGCGTCCGGCTCGCTGTCCATCGGTGACGTGCAGGCGTTCATCCAGTACTCGCGACAGTTCTCCATGCCGCTGACGCAGCTGGCGTCGATGGCCAACCTGGTGCAGTCGGGGGTCGCCTCCGCGGAGCGCGTCTTCGAACTGCTCGACGCCGAGGAGCAGGACGCCGACCCGGTGCCGGGGGTACGGCCCGAGGAGCTGCGCGGGCGGGTGGCGCTGGAGCACGTGTCGTTCCGCTACGACCCCGACAAGCCGCTCATCGAGGACCTGTCGCTGACGGTGGAGCCGGGGCAGACGGTGGCCATCGTCGGGCCGACCGGCGCGGGCAAGACGACCCTGGTGAACCTGCTCATGCGGTTCTACGAGGTCACCGGCGGCCGGATCACCCTCGACGGCGTGGACATCGCGCGGATGTCCCGGGACGAACTGCGGGCCGGGATCGGCATGGTGCTGCAGGACACCTGGCTGTTCGGCGGCACGATCGCGGAGAACATCGCCTACGGGGCCTCGCGGAAGGTCACCCGGGGCGAGATCGAGGAGGCCGCGCGGGCGGCGCACGCGGACCGGTTCGTGCGGACGCTGCCGGACGGGTACGACACCGTGATCGACGACGAGGGCACGGGGGTGAGCGCGGGAGAGAAGCAGCTCATCACCATCGCCCGGGCGTTCCTGTCCGACCCGGTGATCCTGGTGCTGGACGAGGCGACGAGCTCGGTCGACACGCGGACCGAGGTGCTGATCCAGAAGGCCATGGCCAAACTGGCGCACGGGCGGACCTCGTTCGTCATCGCGCACCGGCTCTCCACGATCCGGGACGCGGACGCGATCCTGGTCATGGAGAGCGGGGCGATCGTCGAACAGGGCACGCACGAGGACCTGCTGGGGGCGGGCGGGGCGTATGCCCGGTTGTACCAGGCGCAGTTCGCGCAGGCGGTGGCGGAGGTGGACTGAGTCGCGTCCGGGGGCGCCGAGTGAGGTCGCGGGGCGGCTGCGGGCCCGTCGTGGCGGGTCGCGCAGTTCCCCGCGCCCCTTGGGGGACGTGCGGCCGGCGTCAGTCCAGATAGCCCCTGAGCTGGTCCGCGAAGGCGTGGTCCCGCAGCTTGTTGAGCGTCTTCGACTCGATCTGCCTGATGCGCTCCCTGGTCACGCCGAAGATGCGGCCGATCTCCTCCAGTGTGCGGGGGCGGCCGTCGGCCAGCCCGTAGCGGAGTTGGACGACCTTGCGCTCCCGCTCGCCCAGGGTGGACAGGACCGCTTCCAGGTGCTCCCGGAGCAGCAGGAAGGCCGCCGACTCCACGGGGGAGGCCGCGTCGCCGTCCTCGATGAGGTCACCGAGGGCGACGTCGTCCTCCTCGCCCACGGGCGCGTGCAGCGACACCGGCTCCTGGGCCAGCCGCAGCACCTCCCCCACCCGCTCCGGCGGCAACTCCAGGTGGGCCGCCACCTCCTGGGGCGTCGGCTCGTAGCCCCGCTCCTGGAGCATGCGGCGCTGCACCCGCACCACCCGGTTGATGAGCTCCACGACGTGGACGGGCACGCGTATCGTGCGGGCCTGGTCGGCCAGGGCGCGGGACATGGCCTGCCGGATCCACCAGGTGGCGTAGGTGGAGAACTTGTAGCCGCGGGCGTAGTCGAACTTCTCCACCGCGCGGATCAGGCCCAGGTTGCCCTCCTGGACGAGGTCCAGCATGGTCAGGCCGCGGCCGACGTAGCGCTTGGCGACGGAGACGACCAGGCGCAGATTGGCCTCGATGAGGCGGCGTTTGGCGACGCGGCCCATCACCACGAGCCGGTCGAGGTCCGAGGCCAGCCGGCTGTCCAGGTCGGGGGTGAGCCGCAGCTTCTCCTCGGCGAACAGGCCGGCCTCGACGCGGCGGGCGAGTTCCACCTCCTCCGCGGCGGTCAGCAGGGGGACGCGGCCGATCTCCCGCAGGTACTGGCGGAACAGGTCCGAGGAGGGGCCGCCGGTCTCCGTGCGCACCGGCGGCGGTTCGACGGCCTCGGGGCCCCCGGCCGTGTCGATCGCCTCGGCGGGCGGCTCCTCGGGCTCCGTTTCCGGTTCCGTCTCCGGGTGCTGCCCGGCGCGGTCCTGCACGGGAACCCCGGACAGGGCGTCGGCCTGCGCGTCGGGCACCGGTGCGCCGGCACGGCGGGGCGGGGCGGCGTCGGTCTGACGGAGGGTCTGGGTCTGCACGGGGGCGACCTCCAGGATGATCGCTGCCAGTGGCTGCGGCAGCGGTACGTCGGGAGCGGAGTCGGCGGCCTCGCCGCGTTCCGCCCCGTACGCGATGGGCGGAACCGCGGGGGTCCGGAACCCGTCGGTGACGGATCGGCCGCGCTCCGGGGACTCAGGCACCGCACCCCAGTGTGGGGTACGACACATGGCCGCCACGAGGGGCGTGCGGTGACTTTTTGCTTCCGTTCCGTGACCGGGCGGTCGCCCCCGGTGGGACACCGGATGCCTCACGCGTCCCTCACGCGCGGTGACGGCGCCGACGATGCGTCAGAGGGCGGCGGCGCCGTGGGCGCGCAGGGTCTGGTCGTACTGCTGGAGGACCCACAGTTCGTTCTGGACGGCGGCCAGTTCGGCCGGGTCGCCGTGGTTGCCGAGGCGGGTGAGGCGGCCGGTGATGTCGCGGATGCGGCGCTCTACGGCGCGGCGGCGGACGGTGACCAGCTGGGCTCCGGCGTAGGTCTCGTCGACGCCCTTCACGCCCTTGTGCAGCATGATCGCCTCGACGGCCAGCTCCGTGACCATCGCGCGGACCGCGTCGTCGGGCGCGGCCTCGCGGACCTTGACCAGGTAGTCCTGGGGGTCGGCGACGCCGGACTCGGCGCCGCCCGCGTCCAGGATGGCCTGGCGCACGGCGGCGTAGGGCGGGGCGGTGAACTCGTCCACGCCGTACGCGTCGAAGGCCGGGGAGACCAGCTCGGGGCGCTGGAGGGCGAGTTTGAGCAGCTCGCGCTCGGTGGCGTAGACGGGGTTGCGCAGGTTGAGGGCCGGTCCGCGGGGGGCGGCGGACGGCTGGGCGGTGTACTGCTGGGGCGGCGCGTGCCGGTCGGGGGCGGGGCCCTTGCCGCCCCGCTCGCGGGACCAGCGGGCCAGTTGCGCCACGCGCTTGACGACGAACTGGGTGTCGAGGATGCCGAGCATGCCGGCGAGCTGCACGGCGACCTCGTGCTGGGCGCCGCTGTTCTTGATGCGGGCGACGACCGGGGCGGCCTCGTCCAGGGCGGCGGCGCGGCCCCCGGGGGTGTCGAGGTCGTAGCGGGCCACGATCTGGCGCAGGGCGAACTCGAAGAGGGGGGTGCGGGGTTCGACCAGGTCGGCGACGGCCTCGTCGCCCTTGGCCAGGCGCAGGTCGCAGGGGTCCATGCCGTCGGGGGCGATGGCGATGTACGTCTCGGCGGCGAACTTCTGGTCGTCCTCGAAGGCGCGCAGCGCCGCCTTCTGGCCGGCGGCGTCGCCGTCGAAGGTGAAGATGACACGGGCCGAGCCGTTGTCCATGAGCAGCCGGCGCAGGATCTTGATGTGGTCGCCGCCGAAGGCGGTGCCGCAGGTGGCGATGGCGGTGGTGACGCCGGCGAGGTGGCAGGCCATGACGTCCGTGTAGCCCTCGACGACGACCGCGCGGGAGGCCTTGGCGATGTCCTTCTTGGCGAGGTCGATGCCGTAGAGGACCTGGGACTTCTTGTAGATCGCCGTCTCGGGCGTGTTGAGGTACTTGGGGCCGTTGTCCGCCTCGTGGAGCTTGCGGGCGCCGAAGCCGACCACGTCGCCGCCGATGTCGCGGATGGGCCACATCAGCCGGCCGCGGAAGCGGTCGATGGGGCCGCGGCGGCCCTCCTGGGAGAGGCCGGAGAGCAGCAGCTCCTTGTCGGTGAAGCCCTTGCCGCGCAGGAAGCGCGTGAGGTGGTCCCAGCCCTGGGGGCTGTAGCCGACGGAGAAGTGCCGGGCGGCGTCCTGGTCGAAGCCGCGCTCGGCGAGGAAGACCCGGCCGGTGTCGGCCTCCGGGGAGGTCGCGAGTTGTTCCGCGTACCACTCCGCGGCGATCTTGTGCGCCTCGACCAGGCGGATCCGCTCGCCGCGCTGGTGGGAGGGGTTGTAACCGCCCTCCTCGTAGCGCAGGGTGATGCCCGCCTGGCCGGCCAGGCGCTCGACCGCCTCCGAGAAGGTGAGGTGGTCGATCTTCATCACGAAGGTGATGGTGTCGCCGCCCTCCTGGCAGCCGAAGCAGTGGAAGAACCCCTTGCTCGGGCTGACCTGGAAGGACGGTGACTTCTCGTCGTGGAACGGGCACAGACCCTTGAGGTTCCCGCCGCCCGCGTTGCGCAGCTGGAGGTACTCGGACACCACGGCGTCGATCGGGACCGCGTCCCGTACCGCCTTCACGTCCTCGTCGTTGATCCGTCCTGCCACGCGTGAAGTCTACGGGGGCGCAGTGACACTCACGGTGCGAGGTTTTCGAGCGGAACGTGCGGATCGGCCAGATTGTCCGTGTTCACCTGGGCGCGGCTGCGGACCAGGCGCTGGATCTTGTCGGTGACGTTCCACACGTTCACGTTCATCCCGGCCAGCACTCGGCCGTCCTTCACCCAGAAGGCGATGAACTCGCGCTTGCCGGCGTCGCCCCGCACGACCACCTGGTCGTAGCTGCCCGGCGGTGCCCAGCCGGAGTACTCCATGCCCAGGTCGTACTGGTCGGAGAAGAAGTAGGGCACCCGGTCGTACGTCACGTCCCGGCCCAGCATGGAGCGCGCGGCGGCCGGGCCGCCGTTGAGGGCGTTGGCCCAGTGCTCGACGCGCATGCGGGTGTCGAACAGGGCGTGCGGGAAGGAGACGACGTCCCCGGCGGCGTACACGTCCGGGTCGGAGGTGCGCAGCCGCTCGTCGACGACGATGCCGCCGCCGAGGGCGGGGTCGGCGACCTCCAGGCCGGCCGCCTCGGCGAGGTGGGTGCGCGGGGCCGCGCCGATGGCCGCCAGGACGTCGTGGGCCGGGTGCTCCTCGCCGTCGTCGGTGCGGGCCGCGAGGACCATGCCGTCCTGGCCGGTGATCTCGGTCAGACGGGCGCCGAAGTGGAAGCGGACGCCGTGGTCGCGGTGCAGCTCGGCAAAGAGCCCGCCGAGTTCCGGGCCGAGCACGCCGTGCAGCGGGGTCGGCCCGTGCTCGACGACGGTGACCTCCGCGCCGTACTCGCGGGCCGCGGCCGCGACCTCCAGGCCGATCCAGCCCGCCCCGGCGATCACCAGGTGGCCGTTGTCGCGGCCGAGGTTGGCCAGCACGTGCTTGAGACGTTCGGCGTGGGCGAGGCGCCGCAGGTGGTGCACGCCCGCCAGGTCGGTGCCCGGGATGTCGAGGCGCCGGGGTTCCGCGCCGGTCGCCAGGAGCAGCTTGTCGTAGCGCACCACGGTGCCGTCGTCGCCGAAGCGGACCGTCTTCGCCGTGCGGTCGATCGCGTCGACGGTCTGGCCGAGGTGCAGCTCGATGTCGTTCGCCGCGTACCAGGCGGGTTCGTGGACGAAGACGCTGTCGCGTTCCTCCTTGCCGAGGAGGTAGCCCTTGGACAGGGCCGGGCGCTCGTAGGGGTGGTCCCGTTCGTCGCAGATCAGTATCACGCGGCCGGTGAAGCCCTCCGCCCGGAGCGTCTCGGCCGCCTTGGCGCCGGCCAGTCCGCCTCCGACGATGACGAATGTCTGATCCGCGTCGACCACTTGATGCCTCCTCGTCAGGGTGTAGCACTTGCGAGCGTCCCGCACGGAGCGTGATGCGGGAAGAGGGTGTGACCCGATCAGGCCACGCAGTGTCACCTTGGGCGGCGCCCACGCCCCGCGGGTCCCGCCCGTCTCACGCGTGCCCCGTCAGCCGGGCGTGCAACGACCGGGCCGAGGTGTCGGTGAGGGAGGCGATCTGGTCGACGACGGCCCGCTTGCGGGCGCGGTCGTCGGACGCCTGGTCGAACAGGGTCCGGAACTGCGGGTCCAGGCCGTCCGGGGCCCGCGCGGTGAGCGCCTCGGCGAGTTCGGCGACGACGATCCGCTGGTCGGCGCGCAGGCGCTCCTGCTCGGCCCGCTGCATCACGTACAGGTCGGCGACGGCCTTGAGCACGGCGCACTCCATGCGTGTCCCGCGCGGGACGACGAGTTCGGCGGCGTACCGGGTGAGCCGGCCCGGCCCGTACCGGGCCCGGGTCGCGGCCTCGGCGGCCAGGCAGAAGCGGCCGATGAGCTGGCTGGTGGCGTCCTTGAGGCGGGCCTGGGCGACGGCGGTGCCGTCGTAGCCGTGCGGCCACCACTCCTGGGCGAGGAGCCGGTCGAGGGCCTCGGCGAGTTCGGCCGGGTCGGTGCCGGGGGGCGCGTAGCGGCCGAGCGCGACCCGGAAGACGTCGTCGCGCTCGGGGTCCGCGTGCAGGCAGTTGGGGTCGATGTGGCCGGCGTGCAGTCCGTCCTCGACGTCGTGCACCGAGTAGGCCACGTCGTCGGACCAGTCCATGACCTGCGCCTCGAAGCAGGTGCGGGTGCCGGGGGCGTCCTTGCGGAACCAGTCGAAGACGGGGCGGTCGTCCTCGTAGACGCCGAACTTCGGCGAGTGCGGGTCGGTGGGGTGCGCGCCGCGGGGCCAGGGGTACTTGGTCGCGGCGTCGAGGGTGGCCCGGGTGAGGTTGAGGCCGACGGACCCCTCCGGGGTGAACCGCTTGGGCTCGATGCGGGTGAGGAGCCTGAGGGACTGGGCGTTGCCCTCGAAGCCCCCGCAGTCCGCGGCGAACTCGTTCAGGGCCTGTTCGCCGTTGTGGCCGAAGGGCGGGTGGCCGAGGTCGTGGGAGAGGCAGGCCGCTTCGACGAGGTCGGGGTCGCAGCCGAGGGCGGCGCCCAGCTCGCGGCCGACCTGGGCGCACTCCAGGGAGTGGGTGAGGCGGGTGCGGGGGCTGGCGTCCCAGACGGGTCCGAGCGTGCCGGGCGTGACCACCTGGGTCTTGCCGGCGAGGCGGCGCAGGGCGGCGGAGTGCAGGACCCGGGCGCGGTCGCGCTGGAAGGCCGTGCGGCCGGGGCGCTTGTCCGGTTCGGGCGCCCAGCGTTCGACTGACGTCGGGTCGTAGGCCGTGGGGTTCGTCGTGGTGCCTGGCATGGGTCGACAGTACGGGCATGGGGGTGCGGGGGTGCGACGTGGTGAACGTCTGCGGGGTGTGGGGGTCGGGCGGGTGCGGGGCGCGTGCGGGGGTCGCGGGTGCGGGCGTCCGGCGGGTGCGGGGTCGTCGTGGCTTGTCGCGCAGTTCCCCGCGCCCCTTCAGGGGTGAACCCGGTGTGGGGTGTCAGGTTCGGGCTAGGTGCGCAGGTGTTGCGCAGTTCCCCGCGCCCCTTCAGGGGGTGGCCCCGGTGTGGGGGGTCAGGCTCGGGTCAGGTGTGGTGTCGGGGGTGAGGTGTGCAGGGTTTGGGTGTAGCGGTGGAGGACGAGCTGTGCCATCGACGGGTGTGGGCCCAGGGGGGCCGCCGCTATCCACGGGGCCGCCTGGGCGCACTCGGTGGCGAAGCGGCCGGGGGCCGTGAAGCAGGACGCGAGGGCGATGTGGCGGCGGCCCCTCGCCAGCAGGGTGCGGACCGCGGCCTCGACCGTGGGGGCGGCGGCCGAGGCGTAGGCGGGAACGACCGGGACGCCGAGGCGGGCCGCCAGGAGGTGCGCCGTGCGCGCGGTGTCCGCTCTCGCCTCCGGGTCGCGCGAGCCCGCCGCGGCGAGGACCACCGCGCTGGTGCGGCGGGGCGTGCCGCCCCAGCCGGCCTCCGTCAGGCGGTCGTGGAGGGCGTCCACCAGGAGCGGGTGGGGTCCGAGGGGAGGCGCCGGACGGGTGCGGGCGCACGAGGCGGCGGCCGTCGCGGGGATGTCCCGCTTGACGTGGTGGCCGCGGCTGAGGAGCAGCGGCACGAGGACCGCCTCCCGGTCGCCGAGGGCGGCGAGCGTCTCGGGGAGCAGGGGGGCGTTCAGTTCGATGTGCCCCAGGTGCACCGGCACGTCGGGGCGCAGGGCGCGGACCCGGTCCAGGAGCGCGTTCACCGTGTGCAGCGCGCGGGGGTCGCGGCTGCCGTGGGCGACGGCCACGAGAGCGGGCGGGGTGGGCTGCACGGGAGGACTGGACATGCCTCCATGGTCACCGGGCCGTGTGTCCCCGCCGTTGCGCGGGGGTCACGGGGGTTTTCCGGTGGCTCACGCCCCGGGGCGGGCACGCTGTGAGCCGCCGTGAGCTGCGGTTTCGGCCGGCGGCGTGAAGCTCGTCACCGCGTCGGGAGTGAACCGGGCGGTGCGGCCGGGCGTCCCTGACGGTGTGGGCCGATCCGGGGAGGGGACCGTCCGATGCGTCCAGTGACCATGCGCAGACCGCGGCTGCCGCGCACCCGGCGGGGGCGACGACGCCTGGTGCAGGCCGTGATGGCCGGGTGCGTGCTCGCGCTGCTGCCCGCGACCTGGATGCACCTGGTGGCCGACGGCCGGCTGCGCTCGACGGCCGACGTCCCGCGCACCGACGTCGCCGTGGTGTTCGGGGCCGGGTTGTGGGACGGGGAGCCCTCCCCCTACCTCGCCCACCGGCTGGACGCGGCGGCCGAGCTGTACCGGGACGGGCGGGTGCGGGTGGTGCTCGTCACCGGGGACAACAGCCGCGAGGACTACGACGAGCCGGACGCCATGCGCGCCTATCTGACCCGGCACGGGGTGCCCGACGGGCGCATCGTCAGCGACTACGCGGGGTTCGACACATGGGACTCGTGCGTGCGGGCGAAGAAGATCTTCGGGGTGGACGAGGCCGTGCTGATCAGCCAGGGCTTCCACATCCGGCGCGCGGTGGCGCTGTGCCGCGCCGCCGGGGTGGAGTCCTACGGGGTCGGGGTGGACGCCGTGCACGACGCGACCTGGTACTACGGGGGCGCCCGGGAGATCCTCGCGGCGGGGAAGGCGGCCGTGGACGCGGCATTGCGGCCGGACCCGCGTTTCCTGGGGCCCCGCGAGCCGGGTGTGGAACGGGCGCTGGCCGCGGGCGGGCGGTAGCGGATCCGCACCTCACGCGGGCCGGGCGGCGGCGGGGAGGTCGCCGTCCCCGCCGTGTAACAGGGGGCCCGCCCCGGGCGTAACACGGCCCGCGCACGCTGGTCGGCATGCAGAACACCGTGACGCCCACGCACTGCCCGTACTGCGCCCTGCAGTGCGGGATGAACCTCACGCCCGCGCCGGACGGGAGCGTCGCGGTGAGCGAGCGGACGGACTTCCCGGTGAACCGGGGCGCGCTGTGCGGCAAGGGCCGGACCGCGCCGGAGCTGCTCGCGCGGGAGGTCCGGCTGACCTCGCCGCTGGTGCGCGGCGGGGACGGCACGCTGGTGCCGGCCTCCTGGGACGACGCCCTGGACCGGATCGCCGAGGGCCTCGGCCGCACGCGCGCCGCGTACGGCCCGGACGCGGTCGGGGTGTTCGGCGGCGGCGGGCTGACCAACGAGAAGGCCTACAGCCTCGGCAAGTTCGCGCGGGTCGTGCTCGGCACCTCGCAGATCGACTACAACGGGCGGTTCTGCATGTCGTCCGCGGCGGCGGCCGGGATCAGGGCGTTCGGGCTGGACCGCGGCCTGCCGTTCCCGCTGGAGGACGTCCCGCGGTCGGGCTGCGTGATCCTCGTCGGGTCGAACCCCGCGGAGACCATGCCGCCGTCGCTGCGGTACTTCACCGAGTTGCGGGAGAACGGCGGCACGCTGATCGTCGTCGACCCGCGGCGGACCAGGACGGCCGAGCAGGCCGATCTGCACCTGGCTCCCCGCCCGGGCACCGATCTGGCCCTCGCCCTGGGGCTGCTGCACCTGGTGATCGCCGAGGGCCGGGTGGACGAGGAGTACGTCGCCGCCCGGACCACGGGCTGGGAGGAGGCCCGGGCCGCCGCCATGGCGCACTGGCCCGAGTACGTCGAGCGGATCACGGGGGTGCCCGTCCCCCGGCTGCGGGAGACCGTACGGCTGTTCTGCGAGCCGGAGTCGGCGATGGTGCTCACCGCCCGCGGGCCCGAGCAGCAGTCCAAGGGCACGGACACCGTGGGCGCCTGGATCAACCTGTGCCTGGCGACCGGCCGGCCGGGCCGCCCCCGGTCCGGGTACGGCTGTCTGACGGGGCAGGGCAACGGCCAGGGCGGGCGCGAACACGGGCAGAAGGCCGACCAGTTGCCGGGGTACCGCAAGCTGGACGACCCGGCGGCCCGGGCGCACGTCGCCGGGGTGTGGGGCGTGGACCCGGACAGTCTGCCGGGGCCGGGGCGCAGCGCGTACGAGCTGCTGGACGCGCTGGGCACGGACATCAGGTCGCTGCTGCTGATGGCGTCCAACCCGGTGGTGTCGGCGCCCCGGGCCGCGCACGTGGAGGAGCGGATCCGGTCCCTGGACTTCCTGGCGGTCTGCGACGTGGTGCTGTCGGAGACGGCGGCGCTCGCGGACGTGGTGCTGCCGGTCACGCAGTGGGCGGAGGAGACGGGCACGACGACGAACCTGGAGGGCCGGGTCCTGCTGCGCCGGCGGGCGGTCGCCCCGCCGGAGGGCGTGCGCAGCGATCTGGAGGTCCTGGGCGAACTGGCCGTCCGGCTGGGCGTGGAGAAGGGCTTCCCGGCGGACCCGGAGGAGGTGTTCGAGGAGCTGCGGCGGGCGAGCGCGGGCGGGCCGGCGGACTACTCGGGGATCACCTACCGCAGGCTGGCCGAGGAGGACGGGGTGTTCTGGCCCTGCCCGGCCGAACCACCGGCGCCGGACGGGAGCAGGGACGCGCTGCTCGGCGCGCCGCGCCCGGCCGACGACCCCGCCGGACGGGCGGCGGGGAGCCGCCCGCAGGCACCGGCCGGGGAGACGGCGGGTGCGCACCCCGGCACGCCCCGCCTGTTCCTCGACCGTTTCGCCACCGCCGACGGCCGCGCGCGGTTCGTGCCCGTCACGCACCGGGCGATCGCCGAGGAGCCGGACGAGGAGTACCCGCTGCTGCTCACCACCGGCCGGGTCGTGGCGCAGTACCAGTCCGGGGCGCAGACCCGGCGGGTCGCGGAGCTGAACGCCGCCGCGCCCGGACCGTTCGTGGAGATGCACCCGCGGCTGGCGGCCCGGCTCGGGGCGGCCGAGGGCGATCCGGTGGCGGTGGTGTCGCGGCGGGGCCGGGCGGTGGCGCCGGCGAGGATCACCGCCACCATCCGGCCCGACACCGTCTTCATGCCCTTCCACTGGCCGGGCGAGGGCCGGGCGAACACCCTCACCAACCCCGCGCTCGACCCGACGTCGCGGATGCCGGAGTTCAAGGCGTGCGCGGTACGACTGGAGGTTGTCCGGCCGTAGGGGTCGGGGCCGTGAGGGTCGAGCTGGGCGGTCCGGCCGTGGGTCGACCGAAGGTGCAGAATCGTTCCTGTGACCCTGCCCTTCTTCGTCTACGGCACCCTCCGTCCCGGGGAGGTCAACCACCGTCTCTTCCTGCACGGCCGCACCCGCTCCGAGGAGCCGGCCCGGCTGGCGGACACCGTGCTGTACGAGGGCCCGGGCTATCCGTACGCGGTCGAGGAGCCGGGCGGCGGCGAGGTGCGCGGGGAGCTGGTGACCGCGCTGCCCCGGGCGTACGGGGCGCTGCTCGCCGAGCTGGACCGGCTGGAGGAGTACGCGCCGGGTGACCCGCGCAGCCTGTACGTGCGCGTGGAACGCGACGTCGTACGGGACGCGGACGGGGCGGGCGTACGGGCCTGGGTGTACATCGCGGGCCCGGACGCGGCGAAGCGGCTGCGCGACGCGGGGCGACGGGTCGCGGGTACGGAGTGGCGAGGGCGGCGGTAGCGGGGGCGGCGGGTCGTTGGGGCACGGTGCGGGTACGGGCCAGGGGTCGGCTGCGGGTGCGGGGTCGGACCCCGGCGCCGTTTCGGCCCCCCGGCCGGGCCCCGGGGTCCGGTACAACCCGGCGGGCGGGTAGCGTCCGGCGGCCGCGTACGGCCCCCGGGGAGCCAGGTAACCGGTCGGCCCCGGGAGCCCGGCTGACGGACCGAAGGCCGGCTGGGGCGCGGTGACGACCCCTCGGCCTTCCCGCGCCCCGGACAGAGCGCGAGTCCGGCCCGGCCCCCGGGGCCCGATGCAACCCGGGGACCGGATGCGGACCGGAGGCCGGCAGACACCCGTGATCTGCGCGCGTGTCCTTCCCACGTCCTCGACAGAGCGAGGAGGATCGGGCCGAGAGGCGGCTGAGGGCTGGGGTGATACGACCCGGGGCCGGTTACGGGTCGCGGACCGGGCCCGCCGAACGACCGGGGCCCCGCCGAAGGCCCGGGCCCGACGAAGGCCCGGGCCCGACGAAGGCCAGGGCCCGCCGCAGGCAGGGTGGCGGGCGCGCGGGTCAGGAGGCATACGGGTGGTGGGCCCTGGCCTCCCTCAAGGCGCGGCCCCACCAGACCAGTTGGTCCAGCATGGTCTTGGCCGCGGCGTCCGGGCCCGAGGGGTCGCGCAGGGCGCCCCCGTCGTCGAAGGACGCGCCGGCGTTGTGGAAGGACACGGTGTCGCGCACCGTCACGGCGTGCAGCTCGGCGAAGACCTGGCGCAGGTGCTCCACGGCACGCAGGCCCCCGGCCAGGCCGCCGTAGGAGACGAGGGCGACGGGCTTGGCCCGCCACTCGCCGTAGTGCCAGTCGACGAGGTTCTTCAGGCCCGCCGGGAAGGAGTGGTTGTACTCGGGGGTGAGGACCACGAAGGCGTCCGCCCGGGCCAGCTTCGGGGTGATGCCGGACAGGGCGGCACGCGCCGCAGGGGTCGGTTCGAGGGACGTGGGCAGGTCGGCCTCGGCGACGTCGACGACCTCGGCGACCAGGTCGTCGCGGTCCGTCAGCCGGCCGCGGAGCCAGTCGGCGACCACGGGACCGAAGCGGCCGTGGCGGTTGCTGCCGACGACGAGGGTCACCCGGAGCGGCTCGGTGGCGGACGGGTGGACGGCGGTGTGCGCGGTGATCGGGTTCATGCGACACAGCCTGATACCTCAACCTTTGTCGAGGTCAAGCCCGGCCGCACCGCACCGGGTCACCCGTTCACCCCCGCGCCGGAGGCAATTCCCCCTCCCGCCCGGCCGACCCGCTTGACCAGCCGAAACGCACCTGACGGACCGTCGGGGACAGGTGTACACGACACCCGTTCACCCCAATTCTGACGCCCTCTCAGAAAGCGGGGTCGCCGGACACCCCGTTTCCTCGGAAGGGCAGGCGCCCGACCGAACCGCTCGAAGGAGCACCGATGCGACGTACCGCCCGCCCGCTGACCGGTGCCGCGCTCACCGTCGCCGCCGCGGCCCTGGCCGCCGCCCCCGCGTACGGCGCGCGGGCCGGTGAGCTGGAGCTGTCACCGGCGTCGGTGGTCCCCGGCGGGCAGGTCACCGTCCGGACGGCGGCCTGTGGCGCCGGGGGCACGGCGACGGGAGACGCCGGCGCGGTCGGCGCCGGGACCCTGCCGCTCGCGGCGGGGCGGCACGAGCAGGACGCGACCGGGCGGTTCCGGGTGCCACCGGGCGCGCAGCCGGGCACGTACGAGATCGTCGCGACGTGCGCCGGGAGCGGGCGGCGGGTCACCGGCGACCTGGTGGTCACGCTGACACCGGCGCGCGAGCAGGTGCACCCGCGAGGAAGTGTGAAGACGGGGGTCGGTGGCGCTCTGGGCCCCGATCCCGTGCAGACCGCGGCCGGCGTGACGGCTCTGGCCGTCGCCGCCGCGGGCGGTACCTGGCTCCTGCATCGCCGGGCGAGAGGCGACGGGATCTGACGGACATCCTCCGCTGTCCGTCGCCGGTACCGCAGCCCCTCCCCCTCCGGGTCCGACGCCCCTCGCGGCCCGGAGGGGGAACGGGGCCGAACTCCCCCGCCGCGCCCGGGGGTCGAGGAAGGGGTGGGTATGCCCAGGTTCCCCCGGCCCGGCGGCCCCGCGAACGCCGCCCTGACGGCCGTGACGCTGTTCGCCCTGTGCTCCGGGGCCTGGCTGCTGCGCGACGGGGCCACGACGCACGGCCCGCCCCAGCCCTCCGCGGCGCAGGCCGGGACCGGGCAGGACGGCAGGGGCGGCAAGGAGGCCCGGGACCGGTCCGTGCCCGCACTGCCGCCGTCACCGCCCCGGCGCGTGCGCATCGCGGCCATCGGGGTGGACGCCCCGCTGACCGGACTCGGCCTCACCCGGACCGGCAGCCTGGACGTACCGCCCGCCTCCCGCCCGGACCTCGCCGGGTGGTACGAGGCCGGCACCACGCCCGGCGAGCGGGGCACCGCGATCGTCGCGGGCCACGTCGACAACGCCGACGGTCCCGCCGTCTTCTACCGCCTCGGCGCCCTCGCCAAGGGCAGCACGATCGAGGTGGACCGCCGGGACGGCCGGGTCGCGGTGTTCACCGTGGACGCCGTCGAGGTGTACGACGCGCGCGACTTCCCGGACGAGAAGGTCTACGGTCCGGCCCGGCGGCCCGAGTTGCGGGTCATCACCTGCGGCGGCGGCTGGTCACGCGGCACCGGGTACCGGGGGAACGTCGTCGTCTTCGCCCACCTCACCGGCAGCCGGTGACCCGCCGAGGACATGGGCCTTCCCCCACGCCCCCAGCGGTTCCAGGGCGGCGTTCAGGGAGCCGCCCCGGGAGGTCAGCGAGTACTCCACGCGGGGCGGCACCTCGTCGTACGCCTCACGGTGCACCAGCCCGTCGGCCTCCATCTCACGGAGGTGCGAGGCCAGCACCTTCTCGGTGACGCCCGGCAGCGCGCGGCGCAACTCACCGAAACGGTGGGGCCGTTCGTTCAGCGCCCAGAGAATCAGCACCTTCCACCTGCCGCCGATCACGTCCATCGCCGCGTCGATCCCGCACACGTACACCCCCGGCCGCCGGCCCGCCGTCCCCATGCCCGACTCCTCCGCTCGCGCTGCCTCGACCCTTTCCCGGGAGTAACCACCCACTTCCAAGTGCCTACTTGAGCCGCCACTCCCCTCCGGCGAGCCTAGACGCCATGACCGACTACGCAGTCGCATCCCGCACTCCTCTCACCCTGCTGGGCACCGGCGCCATGGGCACCGCCCTGGCCCGGGCCTGGCTCGCCGCCGGGCATCCGGTGACCGTCTGGAACCGCACGCCCGCCCGGGCCGAGGCCCTCGCCGCCGAGGGCGCGGCCGTCGCACCGAGCGCCGCCGCGGCCGTCGCGGCGAGCCGCCTGGTCATCGCCTGCCTGCTGGACGACGCCTCCGTCGGCGAGGCCCTCGACGGGGCCGACCTCACCGGGCGGGACCTGGTGAACCTCACCACCGGCACTCCCGGCGAGGCCCGCACGCGCAGCGCCTGGGCCGAGGCGCGCGGCGCGCGGTTCCTGGACGGCGGGATCATGGCCGTGCCGCCGATGATCGGTGACCCGGAGTCCGGTGGCTACGTCTTCTACAGCGGCTCCCCCGAGCTGTTCGGGGACCACCGCGCCACCCTGGCCGTCCCGGCGGGCACCCGCTACGTGGGGGCCGACCCGGGATTCGCCGCGCTGCACGACGTGGCGCTGCTGAGCGCGATGACCGGCATGTTCGCGGGCATCACGCACGCCTTCGCCCTGATCCGCCCGGAGGAGGTCGCACCGCACGACTTCGCGCCGCTGCTCGCGGACTGGCTGACCGCGATGGCCCCGGCCGTGCACGGGACCGCCGGTCACCTGGAGAGCGGCGACTACACCGAGGGTGTGGTCTCCACCCTCGCGATGCAGGTCGCGGGCAACGCCACCCTGCTGCGCACGGCCCAGGAGCAGCGGGTCAGTGCGGAGCTGCTGACCCCGTTCATGGCGCTGATGGAACGGCGGCTGGCCCAGGGCCACGGCGACGAGGACGGCACGGGGACGATCGAACTGCTGGACCTGCGGCGCCGGGTGGACGCCTGAGGCCCGTTCCACCGAGGCGTGGTCCGCCGGCCCGCCCGCTCACTGCTCGTCGACGCGCTCGCAGACGACGAACCCGGGCTCGATCTCCGAGCACTCGAAGACGGGCTGGGTGAACCCGGCCGTCACCGCCGTGCCCGCCCCCTGCCCGTGCCCGGCGGGGTGATAGGCGAGCGAGAAGTGCCCGGCGGCGTCCGGGTACTTCTCCAGCAGGCCGCGGAACTCCTCGAACAGCCCGCCGAACTCCGCCGGGACGGCGTCGCCCCGGTCGCGTTCCACTGTCATGGCGGCCTCCTTCTGCACAGAGGCGCGGGTACGTCCGGCAAGCGGTCACCGGCACCGGCGCCGCACACCGCCCGGGTCCCGCGCGCCGTCCCCCACCTCCAGTTTCACACCGCGAGGGCGGGCGCGCAGCGCGCTCCGAACGGCCGGCGGGGCCGCAGCGATCAGGCCGCCCACTGCTCGTACGCGAGGTTCGCCACCAGGGCGAAGACCACCGTCAGCAGGACGACGCGGACGAAGCCGCTGCCCTTCTTCAGGGCGGTGTGGGCGCCGAGGGTGCCGCCCGCCAGGTTGAACACGGCCATCAGGGCGGCCAGCTGCCACAGGACGGTGCCCTGCCAGGCGAAGGTGGCCAGGGCCCCGGCGTTGGTGCAGCAGTTGACGATCTTGGCCGTGGCGGAGGCGGTGACGAGGTCGAGGTGGAGGACGGCCGTGAGGGTCAGCACCAGGAAGGTGCCGGTGCCGGGGCCGATGAGCCCGTCGTAGAAGCCGATGCCCAGGCCCGCCAGGCCGATCGCCGCGAGGATCCGGCGCGGGCCCGCCGGGCCGGTCGCGGGGGCCGTGCCGAAGGCCGGGCGCAGGATCACGAAGGCGGCCACCCCGAGCAGCACCACCATGATCACCGGCTTGAGGACCTCCGTGCTCATCCCGGCGGCGAAGAAGGCCCCGGCCGAGGACCCGGCCAGGGCGGCCAGCCCGATGCGGATCGCCGTCCGCACGTCCACCGGGGCCCTGCGGGCGTAGGTGACCGCCGCGCCGGTGGTGCCCACGATGGCGACCGCCTTGTTGGTCCCCAGCGCGTACGCGGCGGGGGTGTGCGACGGCAGGCCCAGCAGCAGCGCCGGCAGCAGCAGGAGGCCGCCCCCGCCGACCACGGCGTCGATCCACCCGGCGGCGAGGGCCGCGACGCAGAGCAGGACGATCATGGTCAGCGATATGTCGGGCATGACGGCGACCTTATGCGACGCCCGGGCGGCGCCTCACACCCCCCGTCCTCGCACGTCAGGAACCCTCACACGGGCCCGGCGCCGCCGCTGAGGGCAGCGTTCCCCGCGGGAAACAGGGGGGATGCGGCCGGGTAACACCGGCACCGCACGCTCGGGACATGACCTCGAACGAGCGTGTGGTGGTGATCGGCACCGGCCTGGCGGGCGTACGGCTCGCCCGGCGGCTCGGCGAGCTGGGCACGTCCGCGCTGCTGGTCGGCGAGGAGGAGCACCGGCCCTACAACCGGGTCCTGCTCGCCGAGGTGCTGGCCGGGCGGTACAGCCCGGAGGTGATCGCCCTGCCCGCCCCCGCGGACGTCCGGCGCGCCCGGGTCACCGGCATCGACCGCGAGCGGCGGGCCGTCGTCTGCGACGACGGCTCCCGGATCGCGTACGGCCGGCTGGTCCTCGCCACCGGCTCCAACCCCGTCCTGCCGCCGCTGCGCGGGCTGTTCACCGGCGGCGGCGAACTGCCCGAGGGCGTCCACGCGTTCCGCACCATGGACGACTGCCTGGGCCTGTCCGAGGCCGTCCGGCCCGGTGTGCGGGCGGTCGTCGTCGGCGGTGGCCTGCTCGGGGTCTCCGCGGCCCGGGCCCTCGCCCTGCGCGGCGCCCAGGTCGTGCTCGCCCAGCAGTCCGAGCGGCTGATGGAGCGTCAGCTCGACCCGGCCGCCTCACGGCTGGTGCTGCGGCACCTGACGGACCTCGGCGTCGAGGTGCACACCGAGTGCCGGGTCCGGGACGTGCGCTGCGCGGCGGGCGCGGTCCGCTCGGTGGAACTCGCCGACGGGTACGCGCTCGACGCCGACCTGGTGGTCGTCGCCTGCGGGGTCCGTCCGCGGACCGGTCTCGCGCAGGACGCCGGACTCGACGTGCGCAAAGGCGTCGTCGTGGACGACGAACTGCGCACCTCCGACCCGTACATCCACGCGATCGGCGACTGCGCCCGGCACGACGGCGTCCTGTACGGACTCGCCGCCCCGGCGCTCGAACAGGCCGAGGTGCTGGCCCGGTCGCTGGCCGGGGACCCCACCGCCCGCTACACGGGCACGCGTTCCCTGACCCGGCTCACCCTGACCGGCGGGGACGGTCCCTTCGATCTGGCCGCGTTCGGCGAGACGGAGGCGCTCCCGGGCGACGACGTCGTCCAGCTCGCCGACGCCACCCGGGGCACCTACCGCAAGGTCGTCGTCCGCGACGACCGCCTGGTCGGCGGGGTCCTCGTCGGCGAACTCGGCACCGTCGGCACGCTCGCCCGCGCCTGGGAGGGAGCAGAGCCGCTCCCTGCCGGCGGCCCGCTGCTCCACCTGCTCACCAACGATGGAGGCTCCTGATGACGGCCACCCCGGGGGCGACCCCGACGATCGTGCTCGTCGGCCACGGCATGGTCGGCCAGCGCTTCCTCGAAGCGCTCGCCGAGCGCGGCCTGACCGCCACGCACCGCGTGGTGGTGCTCTGCGAGGAGCCGCGCCCGGCCTACGACCGCGTCCAGCTCACCTCGTACTTCTCCGGCCGCACGCCCGAGGACCTGTCCCTGACGGATCCGCGGTTCCTCGCCGGCCACGGCATCGAGCTGCGGGTCGGCGACCCGGCGGTCTCGGTGGACCGGGTGGCCCGCACGGTCACCGCCCGCTCCGGTGAGGTCGTCGGCTACGACGTCCTCGTCCTGGCCACCGGCTCCTACCCGTTCGTGCCGCCGGTCCCGGGCAAGGACGCCGAAGGCTGCTTCGTGTACCGGACGATCGAGGACCTCCTCGCCATCGAGGAGTACGCGAGGACCGCCACCACCGGTGCCGTGGTCGGCGGCGGCCTGCTCGGCCTGGAGGCCGCGGGCGCGCTGAAGGGCCTCGGACTCACCTCGCACATCGTGGAGTTCGCGCCCCGGCTGATGCCCGTGCAGGTCGACGAGGGCGGGGGAGCCGCGCTGCTGCGCACCATCGAGGGGATGGGCCTGAGCGTCCACACGGGCGTCGGCACGCAGGAGATCGTCGTCGGCGAGGACGGTGCCGTCACCGGCATGAAGCTGTCCGACGGCTCCGAACTGGCCACCGACCTGGTCGTGTTCTCCGCCGGTGTGCGCCCCCGCGACCAGCTGGCCCGCGACTGCGGCCTCACCGTCGGCGAGCGCGGCGGCATCGCGGTCGACGAGCAGTGCCGTACGGTCGCCGACCCGCACGTCTTCGCCATCGGCGAGTGCGCGCTGGCCGCGGACGGCCGGGTGTACGGGCTGGTGGCACCGGGATACGAGCAGGCCGAGACGGCGGCGGCCACGATCGCCTCCGACGAGGCGTCCTTCACGGGTGCCGACCTGTCCACCAAGCTGAAGCTGCTCGGGGTGGACGTGGCGTCCTTCGGCGACGCGCACGGCACTGCCGGGGACTGCCTGGACGTGGTGTACTCCGACTCCCGGGCGGGCCTGTACAAGAAGCTGGTCATCGGCCGCGACGGCACGCTGCTCGGCGGCATCCTGGTCGGCGACGCGGAGGCCTACGGCACGCTGAAGGCGTTCACCGGGTCCGTCCCGCCGGTCCCGCCGGAGTCGCTGGTGCTGCCCGCCGGGGCCGGGCAGCCGGCCGCGCTCGGCCCGTCGGCGCTGCCGGACGAGGCGATCGTCTGCTCCTGCCACAACGTCTCCAAGGGCACGATCCGCGGCGCGGTCACCGACCACCGCTGCACGACCGTGCCGGAGGTGAAGAAGTGCACCAGGGCCGGCACCGGCTGCGGTTCGTGCGTGAAGGTCCTCGGGCAGCTCGTCGACGCCGAGCTGGAGGCGAACGGCGTCACGGTCGACAAGGGCCTGTGCGGCTGCTTCTCCCAGACCCGCGAGGAGCTGTACGAGATCGTCCTCGCCCTGCGCATCACCGGCCACCGGGAGCTGCTCGACCGGTACGGCCGCGAGGAGGCCCGGGGCGGGGAGGGCTGCGAGGTGTGCAAGCCCACCGTCGGCTCGATCATCGCCTCCCTCGCCCCGGCGATCGGCGCGAGCGGCTACGTCCTGGACGGTGAGCAGGCGGCCCTCCAGGACACCAACGACCACTTCCTGGCCAACCTGCAGAAGAACGGCTCGTACTCCGTCGTGCCCCGCATCCCCGGCGGCGAGATCGCCCCGGAGAAGCTGATCGTCATCGGCGAGATCGCCCGCGACTTCGGGCTCTACACGAAGATCACCGGTGGCCAGCGGATCGACATGTTCGGCGCGCGGGTCGAGCAGCTCCCGCTGATCTGGGCCCGCCTGGTCGACGCCGGCTTCGAGTCCGGCCACGCCTACGGCAAGTCGCTGCGCACGGTGAAGTCCTGCGTGGGGCAGACCTGGTGCCGCTACGGCGTCCAGGACTCCGTACGCATGGCGATCGACCTGGAGCTGCGCTACCGGGGGCTGCGCTCCCCGCACAAGCTCAAGTCGGCCGTCTCCGGCTGCCAGCGCGAGTGCGCCGAGGCGCAGTCCAAGGACTTCGGCGTGATCGCCACCGCCAACGGCTGGAACCTCTACGTCGGGGGCAACGGCGGCGCCACGCCCCGCCACGCGGACCTGCTCGCGCAGGACCTCTCGGACGCCGAACTGGTCCGCCTCATCGACCGGTTCCTGATGTTCTACATCCGCACGGCCGACCGGCTGGAGCGCACCTCGACCTGGCTGGAGCGGATCCCGGGCGGCCTGGACCACGTGCGGGACGTCGTCGTGCACGACTCGCTCGGCATCTGCGAGGAGCTGGAGCAGCTGATGCGGGCGCATGTCGCGCACTACCGCGACGAGTGGGCCGAGACCGTCAACGACCCTGACAAGCTCGCCCGGTTCGTGTCCTTCGTCAACGCCCCGGACACCCCCGACCCCGTCGTCGCCTTCGTCCCGGAGCGCGACCAGATGAAGCCCGACCTGCCACTGCTCTCCCTCGGCATGCGACCCGCCGACGACGTACTGGAAGGAAGCGCCCAGCGATGACCCTGGCACCCGAGACCACCGACCTGAAGGTCGAACTCCGCCTGTCGGGCGAATGGTTCGCGGTCTGCGACCTCGACGCGCTGCTCCCGGGCCGCGGAGTGGCGGCCCTGCTGCCCGGCGGACGCCAGGCCGCGCTCTTCCGCGACCGCACCGGAGCGCTCTTCGCCATCGACAACCGCGACCCCTTCACGGGCGCGGCCGTCCTCTCCCGCGGTCTCACAGGCACCCACCGGGGCCGCCCGTTCGTCGCCTCACCGCTGCTGAAGCAGCGCTTCGACCTGGCGTCGGGCCAGTGCCTGGACGACGAGGCGGTCCGGGTGGCGGCGTACGAGGTGCGCGCCGCCTGAGGGGCGTCCCCCACCGGGACACATCACGAACGGCTCGCGGCCGGGGGACGATCGGCCCCCCGGCCGCCATTTCTTGTCCATGCTCCGTCAATCCGGCGACCCTAGCGTTCCTCCCGCCCTCCCCTGCTCCCAGCACGACCCCGCCGTCGACCGGCGGCGGGGCGGTACGGCACTTGATGGAGTGAGAGTGGAACGTCGCAGTCTCCTGCGTGCGGCCGTCCTCGGCGGTACCTCGGCCGCCCTGGGCGGAACCCTGTGGCGCGGCGCCGCGTACGCCGCCCCCGCCCAGTCCGGCGCCGGCCCCTACGGCCCGCTGGGTTCCCCCGACGCCAACGGCATCAGGCTCCCGGCCGGTTTCACCAGCCGGGTCGTGGCCCGCTCCGGCCAGCGGGTCGGCGCCACGGCCTACACCTGGCACCCCGCCCCGGACGGCGGCGCCTGCTACGCCGACGGCACCGGCTGGATCTACGTCTCCAACTCCGAGGTCAACCCGTCGGGCGGCGCGAGCGCGGTGGTGTTCTCCGCCACCGGCGCGATCACCGGGGCGCACCGGATCCTGTCCGGCACGCGGCAGAACTGCGCGGGCGGCAGGACGCCCTGGAACACCTGGCTGTCCTGCGAGGAGGTCGACCGCGGCTACGTCTACGAGACCGACCCGTGGGGCGTGAAGCCGGCGGTGCGGCGGGACGCGATGGGCCGGTTCAAGCACGAGGCTGCGGCGGCCGATCCGGTCCGGCGGGTCGTCTACCTGACGGAGGACGTCACCGACGGCTGCTTCTACCGCTTCCGCCCGACGACCTGGGGCGACCTGTCCTCCGGCACGCTGGAGGTGCTGGTGGCGGGCAGCGGCACCAGCGGCCCGGTCACCTGGTCCCGCGTCCCCGACCCGTCCGGCGCGACCGCCACCCGCAACCAGGTCGCGGGCGCCAAGCGCTTCAACGGCGGCGAGGGCTGCCACTACGCGAACGACACGTGCTGGTTCACCACCAAGGGCGACAACCGCGTCTGGCGGTACGACGCGGCCGCGCAGACCGTCGAACTCGCCTACGACGACTCACTGGTGACCGGCGGCACCGCCCCCCTGACCGGCGTCGACAACGTCACCGGCGCCGCCTCCGGCGACCTCTTCGTCGCCGAGGACGGGGGCACGATGGACATCTGCGTCATCACCCCCGCCGACGTCGTCGCCCCCTTCCTGCGCGTCGAGGGCCAGTCCGGCTCGGAGATCACCGGCCCGGCCTTCTCCCCCGACGGCACCCGCCTGTACTTCTCCAGCCAGCGCGGCACGTCCGGCAGCTCCTCGGGCGGCATCACCTACGAGGTCCGGGGCCCGTTCCGGGCGTGACCCCCGTGCGCCCCCTCCTGCACCGGGACCGCCGGTGACCATCGGCGGTCCCGGGCGTTCCTCCGGTCGGGCAGCCCGTCCGGGCTGCCGTGCCGACGGAAGGGACACCACCCGTGGACACGACCGTGCCCGCCTCCGACGTACCGCTCGTCCTGCCGCGTGCCGAGTGGGTGAGGACACTGCCGCAGAGCATCGCCGCCTCCTGCGTCCTGCTGCTGGACGCCGAGGACCGGATGCTCCTGCTGCGTTATGCCGCGGGCCAGCCGGGGGCGGGGATGTGGGGGCTGCCGGGCGGGATGCTGGACCACGGGGAGGATCCCGTCACCGCCGCCCGCCGGGAGCTGTGCGAGGAGACCGGCCTCGTGCCGGCCGAGGCGCCCCGGCTCCTCGGTTACGACCACCGGTCGGAGGTGCTGGGCACCGGGCCGGTGATCGACTTCTACTTCCACGGCGGCCGGCTCCCGTCACCGCTGTCGGTGCGCCGCAGCGCCGAGCACGACGACGACGGTCTGTTCGCCCCGGGCGACCTGGCCGGCGTCTCCTTGTCGCCCGGGCTGCCCGCCCTGGCGGCCCTGCACGCGGCGGCCCTGACCGGCACGGTGGTGTGCCTGCGGGAGAGCCGGCCCGTGTGAGCGGCCCGGGGTGGACATGCCCGAAGAGCGGGGACGGCACCTCCGCACAAAAGGTGCCGCCCCCGCTCTCCCCCGTGGTCCGGAGCCGCCGCGATCGGTGAGGGTCGGGGACCGACGGCGGCTCCGGGTCCGTGCGGCTAGCGGTGGTCGCTGCCCTGGGACTGGACCGCGGCCCGGCCCGCCTCCAGGCGGGCCACCGGGATGCGGAACGGCGAGCAGGAGACGTAGTCGAGTCCGACCTCGTGGAAGAAGTGGACCGACTCCGGGTCACCGCCGTGCTCGCCGCAGACGCCGAGCTTCAGGTCGGGCCGGGTCGCGCGGCCGGCCTGGGCGGCCAGCTTCACCAGCGAGCCGACGCCGTCCTTGTCGATCGTCTCGAACGGGGAGACGCCGAAGATGCCCTTCTCCAGGTACGCGGTGAAGAAGCTCGCCTCCACGTCGTCCCGGGAGAAGCCCCACACCGTCTGGGTGAGGTCGTTGGTGCCGAAGGAGAAGAACTGGGCGGCCTCGGCGATCTGACCGGCGGTCAGCGCGGCGCGGGGCAGCTCGATCATCGTGCCGATGGACAGCTTCAGCTGCGCGCCGGAGGCCGCCTCGACCTCGGCGATGACCTTGTCGGCCTCCTCGCGCACGATCTCCAGCTCCTGGACCGTGCCCACGAGCGGGATCATGATCTCGGCGCGCGGGTCGCCCTTGGCGGCCTTGCGCTCGGCCGCCGCCTCGGCGATCGCCCGGACCTGCATGGTGAACAGGCCGGGGATGACCAGGCCGAGGCGCACCCCGCGCAGGCCCAGCATCGGGTTCTGCTCGTGCAGCCGGTGCACGGCCTGGAGCAGGCGCAGCTCGTTCTCGTGCGGTTCCTGGCGGGACTCGGCCAGCGCCACGCGGACGGACAGCTCGGTGATGTCCGGCAGGAACTCGTGCAGCGGCGGGTCCAGGAGGCGGACGGTGACCGGGAGGCCGTCCATCGACTCGAAGAGCTGCACGAAGTCCTGCTTCTGCAGCGGCAGCAGCTGCTTGAGGGACTCCTCGCGCTCGGCGTCCGTGTCGGCCAGGATCAGCCGCTCCACCAGCTCGCGCCGGTCGCCGAGGAACATGTGCTCGGTGCGGCACAGGCCGATGCCCTGGGCGCCGAAGCGGCGGGCGCGCAGCGCGTCCTCGGCGTTGTCGGCGTTGGCCCGCACCCGCAGGCGGCGCTTGCGGTCGGCGAAGGCCATCATGCGGTGGACGGCCTCGACCAGCTCGTCGGCGTCGTCGGCGCCCGGGTGCATCCGGCCCTCGAAGTACTCCACGACCGGCGACGGCACGACCGGCACCTCACCGAGGTAGACCTTGCCGGAGGAACCGTCGATGGAGACGACGTCGCCCTCCTCCACGACGTGCCCGCCGGGGACGGTCATCCGGCGGCGCTTGGTGTCGACCTCCAGCTCCTCGGCGCCGCAGACACAGGTCTTGCCCATGCCGCGCGCGACGACGGCCGCGTGGGAGGTCTTGCCGCCGCGGGAGGTCAGGATGCCCTCGGCGGCGATCATGCCGTCCAGGTCGTCGGGGTTGGTCTCGCGGCGGATCAGGATGACCTTCTCGCCGGAGCGGGACCACTTGACGGCCGTGTAGGAGTCGAAGACCGCCTTGCCGACCGCGGCGCCCGGGGAGGCGGCGATGCCGCGCCCGACCTGCTCGACCTTGGCGCTCTCGTCGAAGCGCGGGAACATCAGCTGCGCGAGCTGGGCGCCGTTGACGCGGGTGAGCGCCTCGGCCTCGTCGATCAGCCCCTGGTCCACCAGCTGGGTCGCGATGCGGAAGGCCGCGCCCGCGGTGCGCTTGCCGACCCGGGTCTGGAGCATCCACAGGACGCCGCGCTCGATGGTGAACTCGATGTCGCAGAGGTCCTTGTAGTGGTTCTCCAGCGTCTCCATGATCTGCATGAGCTGGTCGTACGACTTCTTGTCGATCTGCTCCAGCTCGGCCAGCGGCACGGTGTTGCGGATGCCGGCCACGACGTCCTCGCCCTGCGCGTTCTGCAGGTAGTCGCCGTAGACGCCCTGGTGGCCGGAGGCGGGGTCGCGGGTGAAGGCGACGCCGGTGCCCGAGTCGGGACCGAGGTTGCCGAAGACCATGGAGCAGACGTTGACGGCCGTGCCCAGGTCGTGCGGGATGCGCTCCTGGCGTCGGTAGAGCTTGGCGCGGTCGCCGTTCCAGGAGTCGAAGACGGCCTTGATGGCGAGGTCCATCTGCTCGCGCGGGTCCTGCGGGAAGTCCCGGCCGGCCTCGGTCTTGACGATCTTCTTGAACTTGGTGACGAGCTTCTTGAGGTCGGCCGCCTCCAGCTCGGTGTCGACGGTGACCTTCTTGGCCGCCTTCGCCGCCTCCAGCGCGTCCTCGAACAGCTCGCCGTCCACACCCAGGACGGTCTTGCCGAACATCTGGATGAGGCGCCGGTAGGAGTCCCACGCGAACCGGTCGTCGCCGGCCTGCCTGGCCAGGCCCTGCACGGACTTGTCGGAGAGGCCGATGTTGAGGACGGTGTCCATCATGCCGGGCATGGAGAACTTGGCGCCCGAGCGCACCGACACCAGCAGCGGGTCGTCCGCCTGGCCGAGCTTCTTGCCCATGCGGGCCTCGAGGGCGTCGAGGTGGGCGCTCACCTCGTCACGCAGTGCCGCCGGCTCCTCGCCGCTCTCCAGGTAGGTCTTGCAGGCCTCGGTGGTGATGGTGAAGCCGGGGGGAACCGGCAGTCCGAGGTTGGTCATCTCGGCGAGGTTCGCGCCCTTGCCACCGAGGAGGTCCTTGAGGTCCTTGTTGCCCTCGGTGAAGTCGTAGACGAACTTCACGCCCTCAACGCTCTGGCCCGGCTGAGCTACGTGGGGATCTTTGTTTTCCGACACGGGTCTCGACTCCTCGAGGACGCGGTGGCTGCCCTGACGGCGAGGAACATACCCAGATCAAAGGCGTCTGAGGAGGTCCACTCGCGCGTCATGCGCCTGTAACCACTCGTCCGCCAGCGGATCGAAAGTCAAGGCTGAGCAAGCGATCGCAGCCGCATGTTTTCACTTCTTGAACGCAAGACGCTTCTCTCCAGCCTCTGCGCGCTCATCTGAGCGAAGTTTGCGCACATATGATTTCGCTCGATGAACGATCAAAGGGTGGCACTGAGTGCCACCCTTTGAGGAAGTGCAGTCGCCCATGATCCGCTCATCTGAGCGCAGCCCTTATCAAGGGTGGCGAGAATCACGCTGCCACAGCCGCCCGGATTTCACCATGCGGACGGGTCACGGGCCGGGGAACACCGTGGTCACACCCCGGACACGCGCAGTCGCCCCTCGGCCCGCTCGCAGTGCGCGCACGCCGGTGAGGGAGGGAGTTCCGGCCGGATTCCCGGCGATCACCGGGACCCCCGGTCCGGCAGGGTCGCGACGGTCGCCGCCGTGCACGCGCGGTCCCGCCGGAGGTTTGCCGGGTGTTTGCCGAGCCGTGGCCCGGCGGGCTGAACGCACCTGGTGGGCGTCCCGTACGCAACGGTGGCGGACCCGTTCCCCCACGCGGGTCCGCCACCTCGCCGCGTTCCGCATGGGAAGGACCTCCGGGTGCCTGTCTTCACACGCTTCCATGAGCCGCCCCAGCCGGGCGACGGCCCATCCCGCGTCGCGGCCGGGACGGGGGCCGGAGGCAGAGGGGAGGGCGGGGGCGACCCGGCCGGGGAGTCCGTCGCGGCCCGGGACGGGGGCGCGGTGCGCGGCACCCTCTCCCGGTCGCTCCCCGGGCACCTGCCGGCCCGTCTGCGCGCCTGGCGCGCCCGGCACCCGGGGACCGCACGCGCCCTGCACCGGGCCACGACCCTGCTGGCCGCGGCCCTGGTCCTCGGGGCGCTGCTGCTGCCGAACAGGCTCGCGGCGCTGCACGCGGGCAGCTTCGCGAGGATCCCCGTGGAGGCGGTCGCCGGGGCCGTCGTGGTGCTGGTGCTGCCGCCGCGGCCCCGGCTGGCCGCCGCGGTGCTGTACGGGCTGGGGCTGACCGTGCTGACCACGGTCAACCTGCTCGACATGGGGTTCAACGAGTACCTCGGCCGGGGCTTCAACGCCGCGCTCGACTGGGACCTGCTGCCGGACGCCCAGGGGTACGTCCGGGACACCTTCGGCGGGGGTGTGGCGACCGCGGCCGCCGTCGGCGCGGTGGTGCTCGTGCTGCTGGTCGCCGCCGTCCTGGTCGCGGCGGCGGTCCGGCTGTCCGGCGTGCTGGCCCGCCACCGGGCGCGGTCCACCAAGGGGGTCCTGCTCGCGGGCACCGCGTGGGTCGCGTGCGCCGCTCTCGGCCTGACGCTGCCGGGTGGCCCGCTCGCCTCCGGACGCGGCGCCGGGGCCCTGCGGGTGCACGCCCAGCGCACGGTCGACTCGCTGCGGGACGAGGCCGCGTTCGCGAAGGAGGCCCGGGCCGACACCTTCGGCGACACCCCGCCGGGCGAGCTCCTGCCCGATCTGCGCGGCAAGGACGTGATCTTCACCTTCATCGAGAGCTACGGGCGCAGCGCCGTCGAGGACCCGGTCATGGCCCCCGGCGTCGATCGGACCCTGGACGCGAGCACCGCGGCGCTGCGCGAGGCCGGCTTCGCGGCGCGCAGCGGCTGGCTGACCTCGGCGACGTACGGCGGCAGCAGCTGGCTCGGTCACTCCACGGCCATGTCCGGCCTGTGGATCGACAACCAGCGCCGTTACCGCACGGTCACCGCGGGCGAGCACCTCACCCTCACCAAGGCGTTCCAGCGGACCGGGGCCTGGGACACGGTCGGCGTGATGCCGGGCGTGCAGAAGGGCTGGCCGGAGGAGAAGTGGTACGGCCTGGACCAGGTCTACGACGCGTTCGACCTGGGCTACCGAGGGCCGAAGTTCAGCTGGTCGACCATGCCGGACCAGTACGCCCTGGAGGCGTTCCAGCGGCGGGTGCACGGCAGGGAGCGGGACAAGCCGCTGATGTCCCTCGTCATCCTCACCTCCAGTCACCAGCCCTGGGCCCCGATCCCGAAGCTGGTCGGCTGGGACGAACTCGGCGACGGCTCGGTCTTCGACGCGATCCAGCGAGCCGGCAACAGGGCCTCGGACGTCATCACCGACACCACGAGGTCCCGCGAGGAGTACGGCAGGTCCATCCAGTACTCCGTCACCAGCCTCACCCAGTGGCTCGAGCGCTACGGCACCGACGACACCGTCCTGGTGTTCCTCGGCGACCACCAGCCCATCGCCCGGGTCAGCGGCGACCACGCCTCACGCGACGTACCGGTCTCGATCGTCGCCAAGGACCCGAAGGTCCTGGACAAGGTCGCCGACTGGCACTGGACGGAGGGCCTCAGGCCCGCTCACGACGCACCGGTGTGGCGGATGGACTCCTTCCGCGACCGCTTCCTGAAGGCGTTCGGCTCCACACCCCACCCCTCGACGGGCTGATCAGCCGCCGGAGGTGTCGAGTTCGGCGTCCTCGCCGACGCCGGCGCAGTCGTAGGGGTCCTTCAGCCAGCCGTCCGGCAGCACCACGCGGTTGTTGCCGGACGTACGGCCGCGGGGCCCGTCGGCACCGGCGGGCCAGGGCTGGTCGAGGTCGAGTTCGTCCAGGCCGGAGCGCAGCTCCTCCAGGGACGAGGTGATCGCGAGACGCTTGCGCATCTCGGAGCCGACCGCGAAGCCCTTCAGGTACCAGGCGACGTGCTTGCGGAAGTCGACGACGCCCTTGGACTCGTCGCCGATCCACTCGCCGAGCAGGGTGGCGTGCCGGACCATGACGTCGGCGACCTCGCGCAGGGCGGGCCGGGCGATGTCCTCGGTGCGGCCCTCGAAGGCGGCCACGAGGTCGGCGAAGAGCCAGGGCCGGCCCAGGCAGCCGCGGCCGACGACCACGCCGTCGCAGCCGGTCTCGCGGACCATGCGCAGGGCGTCCTCGGCGGACCAGATGTCGCCGTTGCCCAGCACGGGGATCTCCGGCACGTGCTCCTTGAGCCGGGCGATGGCCTCCCAGTCGGCGGTGCCGCCGTAGTGCTGGGCGGCGGTGCGGCCGTGCAGCGCGATGGCGGTGACGCCCTCCTCGACGGCGATCCGGCCGGCGTCGAGGTAGGTGATGTGGTCGTCGTCGATGCCCTTGCGCATCTTCATCGTCACCGGCAGATCGCCGGCGCCGCTGACCGCCTCGCGCAGGATGGCGCGCAGCAGGTTCCGCTTGTACGGCAGCGCCGAGCCGCCGCCCTTGCGGGTGACCTTCGGCACGGGGCAGCCGAAGTTGAGGTCGATGTGGTCGGCGAGGTCCTCCTCCGCGATCATGCGGACGGCCTTGCCGACGGTCGCCGGGTCGACGCCGTAGAGCTGGATGGACCGGGGCCGCTCGCTCGCGTCGAAGTGGACGAGCTGCATGGTCTTCTCGTTGCGCTCGACCAGGGCCCGGGTGGTGATCATCTCGCTGACGAACAGGCCCTTGCCCCCGCTGAACTCCCTGCACAGGGTGCGGAAGGGAGCGTTGGTGATGCCGGCCATCGGGGCCAGGACGACGGGGGGCCGGACGGTGTGCGGGCCGATCTGGAGGGGCGTGGACATTCCTCCATTGTGCCGTGCAATGAACGGGTAAAGTTCGTTAGTTAGGCACACTATCGAAATCGGCGTACGATGGACCCCATGCCCGAACCCGGTCCCCGCCGCCGCATGCTGGTGCTCGCGATCTGCTGCATGAGCCTGCTGATCGTGAGCCTCGACAACACGGTCCTGAACGTGGCCCTGCCGGCCATGCAGCGGGACCTGCACGCGAGCACCTCGGGCCTGCAGTGGACGATCGACGCGTACACCCTCGTCCTGGCCTCGCTGCTGATGCTCGCCGGTTCCACCGCCGACCGGATCGGCCGCAAGCGGGTCTTCATGGCGGGCCTGGTGGTCTTCACCCTCGGCTCGGTCCTGTGCTCCCTCGCACCGGACCTCGAGGCGCTGGTCGCGTTCCGGATGGTGCAGGCGGTGGGCGGTTCGATGCTCAACCCGGTGGCCATGTCGATCATCACCAACACGTTCACGGACCCGCGCGAGCGGGCCCGGGCGATCGGTGCCTGGGGTGCCGTCGTCGGCCTCTCGATGGCCGCCGGTCCCCTGGTCGGGGGCGTGCTGGTGGAGTCGGTGGGCTGGCGCTCGATCTTCTGGATCAACCTGCCGGTCGGACTGGCCGCCCTGCTGCTCACCCTGCGCTTCGTCCCCGAGTCCCGCGCGCCCCGGGCCCGCCGCCCCGACCCGGTCGGCCAGGTGCTGGTGATCGCGCTGTTCGGCTCTCTGACATACGCGATCATCGAGGCGCCGAGCACGTCCTTCGCGTCCATCGCCCCGCTGGCCGTCGTGGCCCTGGCCGCGCTGACCGGCCTGCTGCTGTACGAGCCCCGCCGCGAGGAACCGCTGATCGACCTGCGGTTCTTCCGCTCGGCGCCGTTCAGCGGGGCGACGGTCGTCGCCGTCAGCGCCTTCGCGGCGCTCGGCGGGTTCCTGTTCCTGTCGACGCTGTACCTCCAGGGCGTACGCGGGCTGACGGCACTGGAGGCGGGCCTGTGGATGCTGCCGATGGCGGTGCCGACGTTCCTGTGCGCCCCGCTGTCGGGCCGCCTGGTCGGCACGCGCGGTCCTCGCCTGCCCCTGCTGATCGCGGGCGCGGCGATGACGGTGAGCGGGGTGCTGTTCGCCGCGTTCGAGGCGGAGACGTCGAACACCACGCTCTTCCTCGGCTACGTCCTGTTCGGCGTCGGCTTCGGCTTCGTCAACGCGCCCATCACCAACACGGCCGTGTCCGGCATGCCCCGCGCCCAGGCGGGCGTCGCGGCGGCCGTCGCCTCCACCAGCCGCCAGCTGGGGCAGACGCTGGGCGTGGCCGTGGTGGGCGCGGTGCTCGCGGCAGGCGTGGGGGCGTCCTCGTACCGCGCCGCGTTCGTCTCCGCCGCCCGGCCCGGCTGGTGGATCCTCGCGGCGTGCGGCTTCGCGGTGCTGACGCTGGGCGCGCTGACGACGGGCCGGTGGGCCCGGCGCAGCGCCGAACGGGCCGCGGAGCGGCTGCGGCCGGCGGAGGCGCGGGACGTGGTGGCGACGGCGGAGCGCGCCTGACACGGGCCGTTCGGCCCCGGCTCCGGCGCCCGCGTCCGGAGCGGCGGGCGGCTGCCCCGCGGCACGCCCGGCGTGCGCCGCGTGGCCTGAGGGCGCGTCGCCGGGGTAGCAGTTCCGGTGCCGCGGAGGGACCGTGAGCAGCCGAGCACGACACGGGGGGCGTCATGACGCAGACCGACACGGGCAGCGTCTGCCGGTGGGACCAGCACGGGCGGCGGCACGTGGTACGCGTGCGGCGCACCGGCAGGCAGCGCACCCTCCGGTGCGACACCTGCGGCTGGCGCACCGCCGCGTCGCTGCCCGGGCTGACGGCCGAGGAGCACCTGCTGGAGGCCCATCAGGCGACGGTGGACCCGACGGCCGGGCCGAGGTCGGCGCGCCTTCCTACGCCGCGCGCCGCAGTCCCCGCACCAGCAGGTCGACGACGGCCGTGAAGTCGGCCTCGGCGCCCGGCTCCGTCCACTCCCGGGCGTGACCGGGGTCGTGGAAGCGGCCGGTGGCGTGGAAGACCGCGCGGGCGGCGGCTTCGGGGTCGGCGGCGGCGAAGGCCCCGGCGTCCACCCCGTCCCGCACGATGGCGGCCAACTGGGCGGTCAGGTCGGCGATGTGGTCGCCGACCGCCGTGCCGGCCTCGTCCGTGAGGACCGTGTAGGTGGCGAACAGCTCCGGGTCGTCGCCCGCCTTGCGGCGCTTGGCGGCGAACAGCGCGCTCAGCCAGTCCCGCAGCCGCGCCTCGGGGTCGCGGTCCGCGGCGGCGATGCCGGACAGCTCGCGGGAGGTGCGGTCCAGCCAGCGCTTGGTGACCGCCTCGCGCAGCGCCGCCTTGGTGCGGAAGTGCCGGTAGACACTGCCGTGGCTGACACCGAGCGCGCGGGCCACGTCCACCACGGTGGCCTTGGCCGGTCCGTGGCGGCGCAGCACCTCCTCCGTCGCTTCGAGGATGCGCTCGGCGGTCAGGGTCTCGCTGGTCGGTGCCATGCCCCCGACCGTACCCGGAGCCCGGTTCAGCTCTCGAGGTGCGCCATCTGGGCCGCCGGGTAGCGCTCGCCGGCGGCCGCCCCGGCCGGCACGGCCTCCTCGATCGCGGCGAGGTCGGCCTCGTCGAGGGCGACGTCCAGGGCGCCCAGGGCCTCGTCCAGCCGGTCGCGGCGGCGGGCGCCGACCAGCGGCACGATGTCCTCGCCGCGGGAGAGCACCCAGGCGATCGCGATCTGCGCGACGCTGACGCCCTTCTGCTCGGCGATCTTCCGCAGCGCGTCCACGAGGCGCAGGTTGTGCCGGAGGTTGTCCCCCTGGAAGCGGGGCGACATCGCGCGGAAGTCGCCCGGGCCCAGCTGCCGGTCGGCCGTGAAGTGACCGGAGATCAGCCCCCGGGAGAGCACCCCGTACGCCGTGACGCCGATGCCCAGTTCGCGTGTGGTGGGCAGGACCTCGGCCTCGATGCCGCGGGAGATCAGGGAGTACTCGATCTGGAGGTCGGAGATCGGTGCGGTGGCGGCGGCCCGGCGGATCGTGGCGGCGCCGACCTCGCTGAGGCCGATGTGCCGCACGTACCCCGCCTCGACCAGTTCCGCGATCGCGCCGACCGTCTCCTCGACCGGCACGTCGGAGTCCAGCCGGGCGAGGCGGTAGACGTCGATGTGGTCGACGCCGAGCCGCTGGAGGGAGTAGGCGGCGAAGTTCTTCACCGCGGCGGGCCGGCCGTCGTAGCCCGACCAGCTGCCGTCCGGGCCGCGCAGGGCGCCGAACTTGACGCTGACCAGGGCCTGTTCGCGCCGGGCGGCGGGGGCGGCGCGCAGGGCCTCGCCGATCAGCAGCTCGTTGTGGCCCATGCCGTAGAAGTCGCCGGTGTCGAGGAGGGTGACGCCCGCTTCGAGCGCCGCGTGGATCGTCGCGACGGACTCCGCCCGGTCCGCCTCGCCGTACAGGGCGGACATGCCCATGCAGCCGAGACCGAGGGCGGAGACCCGGGGGCCGGTGGTTCCGAGGGAACGCGTTCGCATCGTCATGCCCTCCACGATGGCATGACAGCTGACAGATTTCAATATCTGTCATTCGATACTTGTCAGTACCCCTCCGCCGGCGCCTGTCCTTGCCGGCGCTTGTCCTCGCCGGCGCCCGTCCTCGCCGGCGCCGTCGCTCCGCTACCGGACCGTCGTGGCGAGCTTCGCGCCCAGCGCCACGAACGACCCGGCGAAACCCCGGCGCAGCCACGCCATGACCCGCGGCCGGCCCAGCACTCGGCCGCGCACCGCCCCGGCCAGCAGCCCGTACGCGGCGAACACCAGGAAGGTGGCCAGCATGAACACCCCGCCGAGCCCGGCCATGCGGACCACCGCGCGCGGCTCCCCGGGGCTCACGAACTGCGGCAGGAACGCGAAGAAGAAGACCGTGAGCTTCGGGTTGAGGATGTTGATCAGCACGCCCCGCACGATCACCTGCCGTGCGGGCGGGGGTGCGGCCTCGCCCTCCTCGACGGCGAGGGCGTCCTTGTCGCGCAGGGTGGCCCAGGCCATGTACAGCAGGTAGGCGACGCCGGCGTACTTCAGCACCTGGAAGGCGGTCGCGCCGGCGTGCAGCAGGGCGGCCACGCCCGTGACGGTGGCCAGCAGGTGGGGCACGATGCCGAGCCTGCAGCCCACGGCCGCGACGACACCGGCGCGCGGGCCGCGGGAGAGCGCCGCGGCAAGGGTGTAGAGGGCGCCGGTGCCCGGCGTGGCGACGACGATCAGGGTGGTCAGCAGGAAGGCGAGGCTCATGACCCCACCCTCGCGCCGCGGATCTCACGGCAACAGGACCAATCGGCACCCCGCTTGAGGGACCAATCACGGCAACGCGACGGTGCCGGGCCCCCCTCGGGAGGGACCCGGCACCGTCGTACGGGGAAGAGGCGTCAGCAGCCGACCAGGCGGGCCGCCAGGTAGCCCTCGATCTGGTCGAGGGAGACGCGCTCCTGCTTCATCGAGTCGCGCTCGCGGACGGTGACGGCGTTGTCCTCGAGCGTGTCGAAGTCCACGGTCACGCAGAACGGCGTACCGATCTCGTCCTGGCGGCGGTAGCGGCGGCCGATGGCGCCGGCGTCGTCGAACTCGATGTTCCAGTTCTGCCGGAGCGCCTGGGCCAGGCCCTTGGCCTTCGGGGACAGCTCGGGGTTGCGGGACAGCGGCAGGACCGCGACCTTGACCGGGGCGAGGCGGTGGTCCAGGCGCAGCACGGTGCGCTTCTCCAGCTTGCCCTTGGCGTTGGGCGCCTCGTCCTCGACGTAGGCGTCCAGCAGGAACGCCAGCATGGCGCGGCCGACACCGGCCGCGGGCTCGATGACGTAGGGGGTCCAGCGCTCGCCGGCCTCCTGGTCGAAGTACGTCAGGTCCTGGCCGGAGGCCTTGGAGTGGGCGCCGAGGTCGTAGTCCGTGCGGTTGGCCACGCCCTCCAGCTCACCCCACTCGCTGCCGCCGAACTGGAAGCGGTACTCGATGTCGGCGGTGCGCTTGGAGTAGTGGGAGAGCTTCTCCTTCGGGTGCTCGTACCACCGCATGTTCTCCTCGCGCAGGCCCAGGCCGGTGTACCAGTTCCAGCGCTGCTCCATCCAGTACTCCTGCCACTTCTCGTCCTCGCCCGGCTTGACGAAGAACTCCATCTCCATCTGCTCGAACTCGCGGGTGCGGAAGATGAAGTTGCCGGGCGTGATCTCGTTGCGGAAGGACTTGCCCATCTGGGCGATGCCGAACGGCGGCTTGCGGCGCGAAGTGGTCTGCACCTGCGAGAAGTTGGTGAAGATGCCCTGCGCGGTCTCGGGGCGCAGGTAGGCGACGGAGCCGGAGTCCTGCGTGGGGCCGAGGTGGGTGGACAGCAGGCCCGAGAACTGCTTGGGCTCGGTGAACTGGCCCTTGTTGCCGCAGTTGGGGCAGTTGACGTCGGCCAGGCCGTTCTCCGGCAGGCGCTTGTGCTTGGCCTCGTAGGCCTCCTCCAGGTGGTCCGCGCGGAACCGCTTGTGGCAGGAGGTGCACTCGGTCAGCGGGTCCGTGAAGGTGGCGACGTGGCCGGAGGCGACCCAGACCTCGGGAGCCAGGATCACGGACGAGTCGATACCCACGACGTCCTCGCGGGACGTCACCATGTAGCGCCACCACTGGCGCTTGAGGTTCTCCTTGAGCTCGACACCGAGGGGGCCGTAGTCCCAAGCGGCGCGCTGACCGCCGTAGATCTCACTACAGGGGAATACGAAGCCACGGCGCTTGCTCAGGCTGACGATGGTGTCGATCTTGTCGGCGGCCACGGTGCTCTCTTCATTACGACGACGAATAGTGACGGTGCGGCGCGGAAGCGCCTCGATGAGGGGGTGGTGGTCGGGAGACGGGCGGGCGAAGCGAGATGCTTCCAGCGAATGACTCAGGTTACCGGCGGGGGCGCCCCCTCAATCAAATCGCTCCCCCTCGACCGCCCTCAAGGCCCTGGTGAGGGCGTTTGTTGACAACGGTTTCCATATTTGTTGAAAATGACTGTCATGAACGTACGACGACGCCTCATACCCGCCGCCCTGGCCTCCGCTCTGGGCCTCGGCGCCCTCACCGCCTGCTCCAGCGACAGCGCGGCGACGGGCAACACGGACAAGTTCGACGTCGTCGCCTCCTTCTACCCGATGGCGTTCCTCGCCGAGCAGATCGGCGGCGACCACGCGCACGTCACCAGCCTGACCGAACCGGGCCAGGAGCCGCACGACCTGGAGATCAGCACCAGGCAGCGCGCCCAGCTCGAGGAGGCCGACGCGGCGCTCTACCTCAAGGGTCTCCAGCCGGCCGTCGACGAGGCCGTCGCCCAGACCGGCATCGAGACGAAGATCGACGCGGCCGGCCTCACCCACCTTGAGGACCACGGCACCGGCGGCCACAGCCACGAGGGCGAGGAGGGCCACGCCGAGGAGGGCCACTCCGAGGAAGCCCACGCCGAGGAGGACGAGCACGGCCGCGACCCGCACGTCTGGCTCGACCCGGTCAAGTACGCAGAGATCGCCAAGGGCGTCGGCAAGGCCTTCGAGAAGGCCGACCCCGACCACGCGGCCGACTACGAGAAGAACACCGCGGCCCTCGTCGAGAAGCTGAACGCCCTGGACACCGACTTCGAGGACGGACTGAAGAACACCCGGAGCAAGGTCTTCTTCACCAACCACGCCGCCTTCGGCTACCTCGCCGAGCGCTACGGCCTCACCCAGGAGGCCATCTCCGGCGTCGACCCCGAGAGCGAGCCCAGCGCCGCCCGGGTCAGGGAGCTCCAGCAGGAGGCCAGGGCCGACGGCGTCACCACCGTCTTCTACGAGACACTGGTCTCCGACAAGACCGCGAAGACCCTCGCCCGCGACGCGAACCTGAAGACGGACGTCCTCGACCCAGTGGAGGGCATCACCGACAGGTCCCGCGGCGACGACTACTTCCAGGTCATGGAATCCAATCTCAAGGCCCTGCAGAAGGCCCTGGGCGCCAAGTGATCGACCCATCGGAGGACGGCATGAGCGAGCCCGTCGTATCCCTGCGCGGGGTCCGCGCGGACCTGGGCTCACGCCCCGTGCTGCGCGGCATCGACCTCACCGTGCGCAGCGGCGAGGTGGTCGCGCTGCTCGGCGCGAACGGCTCGGGCAAGTCGACGGCCGTGCGCAGCATCATCGGCCAGGTGCAGACCGGCGCCGGCGAGATCCGGCTGTTCGGCACCGACCGCGCGCGCTTCCGCGACTGGCACCGCGTGGGCTACGTCCCGCAGCGCACCACGGCCGCGGGCGGCGTGCCCGCCACGGTGACCGAGGTGGTGTCCTCCGGCCGCCTGTCGCGGGCCCGCTTCGGCGTGCTGCGCAAGGCCGACCACGCGGCCGTGCGGCGTGCCCTGGAGCTCGTCGGCATGGCCGACCGGGCCAAGGACCCCGTCGACGCCCTCTCCGGCGGCCAGCACCAGCGCGTCCTGATCGCCCGCGCCCTGGCCTCCGAGCCCGAACTGCTGATCATGGACGAGCCGATGGCCGGCGTCGACCTGGCCAGCCAGGAGGTCCTCGCGCACACGCTCACCGAGCAGGTCTCGCAGGGCACCACCGTGCTGCTCGTCCTGCACGAACTGGGCCCGCTGGAGCCCCTGATCGACCGGGCGGTCGTCCTGCGCGACGGCTGCGTCGTGCACGACGGGCCGCCCCCCAAGGCCGTCGGGCAGCACGCCCTGCCCGGCCACGACCACGTGCACCCGCACGCACCGGCGGGCGCCGAACCGATCCGCACGGGACTGCTGAGCTGATGGACTTCCTCGACTACGCCTTCATGCAGCGGGCCCTGCTCGCCGCCGTCCTGGTCGGCATCACCGCCCCCGCGGTCGGCATCTACCTGGTCCAGCGCCGCCAGGCCCTGATGGGCGACGGCATCGGCCACGTCGCGATGACCGGCGTCGGCCTCGGCTTCCTGCTCACCTGGTCCCCGGTGTGGATGGCGACCCTGGTCTCCGTCCTCGGCGCGGTCCTCATGGAGCTGATCCGCTGGTACGGCCGGACCCGCGGCGACATCGCCCTCGCGATGCTCTTCTACGGCGGCATGGCCGGTGGTGTGATGTTCATCAACCTCGCGCCGACGGGCTCCAACGCCAACCTGACGTCCTACCTGTTCGGTTCGCTGTCGACGGTGTCCGCGTCGGACGTGACGGCGATCTGCGTGCTGGCCGCCTTCGTCGTGCTGGTCACGCTGGGCCTGCGCCGGCAGCTCTTCGCGGTCAGCCAGGACGAGGAGTTCGCCCGGGTGACGGGCCTGCCGGTGCGCGTGCTGAACCTGCTGACCGCGGTCACCGCGGCCGTCACGGTGACGGTGGCGATGCGCGTGGTGGGCCTGCTGCTGGTGAGCGCGCTGATGGTGGTGCCCGTCGCGGCCGCCCAGCAGATCGCCCGCAGCTTCGCCGCCACCTTCGTGATCGCCGTGGCCATCGGGGTGAGCGTGACGATCGGCGGCACCGTCACCTCGTACTACCAGGACGTGCCGCCCGGGGCGACCATCGTGCTGCTTACCATCGGCGCGTTCGTGGTGCTGACGGCGCTGGCCACCCCGCTGGCACGCCGCCGCGCCCGGGCCCGGGCGGCCGCGCTCGGTGCGGCCGATCCCGCCGAGTGCGCGATCCCGGGCAGCCGTCAGGCGACCGACGAGGTCGGCGTCTGACCGCCCCCGCAACCGGGCTGGCACAATGGCCCGGGCAAGGCAGACGTGAGGAGGCAACGGTGACGACCGCTGGACCGTCCGTGAAGGGCCGCGCCACCAAGCAGCGGGCCGCCGTGGCGGCGGCCCTGCAGGAGGTCGACGAGTTCCGCAGCGCGCAGGAACTGCACGACATGCTCAAGCACAAGGGCGACTCGGTCGGGCTCACCACGGTCTACCGCACCTTGCAGTCCCTCGCCGACGCCGGCGAGGTCGACGTCCTGCGCACGGCCGACGGCGAGTCCGTCTACCGCCGCTGCTCCACCGACGACCATCACCACCACCTCGTGTGCCGCGGCTGCGGCAAGGCCGTGGAGGTGGAGGGCCCGGCCGTGGAGTCGTGGGCCGAGGCCATCGCCGCCGAGCACGGCTTCGTGAACGTGGCCCACACGGTGGAGATCTTCGGCACCTGCGCGGAGTGCGCGGCGGCCGCGAAGTAGGCAGCCGCGCCGCGACCGGAGACCGGAGACCTCAGGAACCCCCGGGGCCCTCGGCGCTACCGGCCCGCGCCGGCAGTGCCGACGTGACCGCCGCGAGGAGCAGCACCGCTGCGGCGATGACGAGCAGCGCCCGCCCGGTGCCCAGCGGCACCAGCAGCAGCGTGCCCAGCACCCCGCCGGCGAAGATGCCGCCGACCGTGGCCGTCCAGCGCGTGCGCGCCAGCCGCTGCTTCACCGGTACCCCGCGCAGCGCCGTCCGCGGGCGCCTCAGCACGTCGTTGACGAGCTCGGCGATCGCCGTCTGACTCAGCAGCGTCGGCATGCCCGGCACGTGCACGCGCAGCGCGGTGGAGGCCCGCACCCCCATGGCGAGGGCGACCAGCGCGATGACGGCGTGGTCCTGGCCGGCGTCGGCGGCGGCCTGCGTGCCGTGCCGCCACAGCGCCACCGCACCGGCGGCCACCAGCAGCACGGCCTCGCACACCAGCCCGGCCGGGAACCAGGCCCGCCCCCGGTCCGCCACCGCCTTGAGGGCGAGGGCGGCGAGGGCGGCTCCGGCGACGAACGCCCCGATGGCGGTGACGGGCCGCGCCACCGGGATGTCCCCGTCCCCGGCGAGGGCGAAGGACAGGAAGAGCACGTTGCCGGTGGCCAGGGCGCAGAAGACCTTTCCCATGGTCAGGAAGCTGACGGCGTCGACGGCGCCCGCCAGCACGGTGAGGACGGTCATGACGGCCACCCGCCGGGTGTCGCTCGCGAGGGCCGGTGAGGCATCGGGCATGCGGCCAGTGTGGACACCCGGGCCCGCCCCCTGCGGGACGGACACCCCGGACACGCGGCCGCACGCACCACGCGGCCCAGGGGCGACGCCCCAGGGCGGGCCGGATGGGGCCTAGGTCGTGTCTCTTTGATGGGTTGATCAGTTGATCGGATGTGCCTGTCCGATTGATGATCACCGATGCGATGTGGGACCGGATCGAGCCGCTG
>NZ_JBIRHH010000010.1:0-306399 GCF_044328425.1 Streptomyces sp. NPDC017943
CCCGCGGAGCGGGTCCCTCCGGGCTGCGCCCGGAGCAAACGAACCACCGCGCTGCGCGCGGGGGTTGCGCTCCCGCTACCCCCGGCGCGCTGGCGGGGTGCTGCGCACCCCGCGCAATCCCGGCGCTGCGCGCCGGGATTGACGGTCCGTTCGCTGCGCTCCCGGACCAGCGGGACTCTGTCCCGCTGTCAGGCCTTCGCTTCGCTCCGGCCTGGCCGGCGGGTCCGCTGCGCTCCCCCGCCTGGCGGTCCTTCCGGCTGCGCCTCCAGGACCGTAGGCCCGCTGACGCGGGCCGGGCTGGCTACAAGGACGGGGCTTCGCGGGTCTGCGAGGGGACGTGCATCAAACAGATGCAGCATGTTGAGTTGGCGAAAGTGCCCCACTTCTTTCCTCAAGCTTAACCGCAGATCGACGAGCCTATCGCCCTTCCCTAAAGGGAGCTGGCCGACAAACATACGTTTAGCCCTTCCCGCGAAGCTCTCGACTCCGGCACGAAAGGCGGCTTGCTTTTTTGGATCACTTTAAGAGAGATCGCTGCATCCCCTCAAGGGAATTCATGAGGTTGCGTTCCGAATTCGCTCTATGACTCTCACCAGCTTCACCTGTAGAAGTCGCGCGGCAATTGGGGGTGTTCGCGGGTGAGCAGTAGGAATGGAGCGCGGGGTGACCGTGTACAGAGACCCAGCGTGGGCTGCAAGGGTGCGCAGTTGGGGTGATGTCATGTGGGCGGCCGGGGATGGGGCGGGCAGTGCTGTGGAGGGCTGACCGTCAGTCCCCTACAGGTCGTCATGGGCAGACGCTGTGCTGAGTGTTCTGGGCGTGCGGCGCTGTGAGGCTGTTCTGGGGTAGAGAATTACGCGCCACACTGCTGTGAGCAACGTCACATAACCCTTTGAGGGGCCTAGGCTTTTGCGTGCCAAAAGAAGAAATAGTCGGCGGCTACAGGGAGCCACCCAAGGAAAATGATGCACCGTCAGTAGACGGTACGATTAAAGCAGTTCAACACCTCGACGCAAGGAGCGTCGCATTTGGAAAAATTTCTTTGGAGGACAGATGTCTGAGCGTGATTTTCTCATTTTCTCTTTCGTGGCTGCAGTGCTCCTCTACCCGGTCGCAGGAGCTGCTGCCGCCCTGACCTTCTTCTTCGGCGTAGTCGCACGTTACGTCAAGTAACAGTCGAGGCCTCGCCCATGGGCGAGGCAAGCTTGAGCACGACCCGCGCAGTCCGCCGGCCACTCTCGTACGGGACCACCCCCGCGAGTGCAGGGAGCACCGCTGGATGTCCTCCAGCTGGTCCTGAAGGTCGGGACCATCCCCGCGGGCGCGGAGAGCACGTCCACGACCGGGGCGGTCGTCATGCCGCAGTTGCTGCGCCATCTGCTCCGAAGACGTCGTCGAAGGGGTGGGCTTGCTCGGTGCGCACCAGGTGGAAGGACCCGCTGCGGTGGCGTAAGGCGTGGGCTGCGTAGTGGACGATCTCGGCTGGGGTGAGGACTTTGAGGTCGCCGAAGACGTAGTACAGCGGGGTGGGGGCGTGGGCGGCGGTGAAGAGGAGGCCGGCGTTGACGGTGTCGGTGCTGATGGCGTAGCGGTCGGTGTGGGTGCTGGGCATGCGGTCTTTGGCGTCGATGGTGATGAGGTCGCTGCCGCGGGCGGCGATGAGGTCGGGGAACTGTCGTAGGGCGGAGCGGGTTTGGCGCAGGGCTTCCCGTATGGCGGGTGGGTAGGTGCCTTGTCCGCAGGGGTGGACGGTCCAGCCGCGTGCGCGCAGAGCGGCTGCTACCCGCCGTTCGTGCGTGTCGCCTACCGCCTTGCGGTCCTGCCACTGCCTCACTGTGGTTCCCCCTCGAGTAAGTTCAGCAACCCGCGTTGGTGATACGAAGCGTTCACTGTTCGTACTACCCGTTCGGTGGCTATGATGCCCCTCATGGCGGCATACGTTGACCCACGCTTTCGTCCCACGCTCTGGCCGGGAACTCCTGTGCCCGCACCGGAGTTGCGGCCCGTCCCGGGGGCGCGGGCCGACGGCGAGTGGATCGTCTGGGAGCCTCATCTGCGATCCGAGGGAGCAACCGTTCCACTGCCCGAGGACTTCTATCTGCGGGAGTTCATGGAACTTGACCCGGCAGATCTCGACGCCGTGGCCACTTTGATGCGCACCTACGGATACCTGGGTGGCAGCATCAACACTGGTAGTTGGGACGAGGAGGAGTACGAGCGGCTCAAGGAGCTCACCGAGCGCGAACACCCCAGGAGCGGGACGTTCTCCCTTCACGGCGAACTGGCCACGCTGTACGTGACGCAGGCCCAGGCAGCCATCACCACCTGGCTGGCCCTGCGCCACGAAGGCGGTCTCAACGCGCTCATCGAGCCGGAGGTATGCGAGGAACAGCTGGCGCAGTGGCAGTCCGAGAACACGCATCGGGACGAGGTATGGCCGCGCGACCTGGACCATATGCGTGAGATCGTCCTGGGAATGCGGATCAGCGACCTGGTGGATGAGCTGAACGCCGCGCTCAAGCCGTTCAGCATCGGCATCGGCGGCCTGACGGACCGCTACCCCAGCGTCCTGTCGGTCGTTTTCCTCCAGCTGTACAACCACCTTGCCGAGGACGCCACCATCCGCGAGTGCGCCAACGAGACCTGCCGCCGCAGCTTCGTACGCCAGCGCGGCCGCGCCGAGTACGGGCAGAACCGCACCAGCGGCATCAAGTACTGCACCCGCGAGTGCGCCCGCGCCCAGGCGCAGCGCGAACTCCGCCGGCGCCGCAAACTGCAGGCCCCGCCACTCCAGCAGCCACCGACCGACAGCCCGACGATGCAGGACGGTCCAGAGACCGTCGGCCAGGCGGGAGACGAGCGATGATCAGCCTGCGGGAACACCAGGCAGAGGCCGTCTCGCGGATCCGGAAGTGGGCGGGGTTCCCCGTACGCGCGTCCGCGCCCGCTCAAGGGCTGCGTGGAACGGTGGTCTCCGCGACCGGCTCGGGAAAGACGATCACCGCCGCGTGGGCTGCGCTGGAGTGCTTCCGTGGCGGACGGATCCTCGTCATGGTCCCCACCCTCGACCTGCTCGTGCAGACCGCCCAGGCGTGGCGGAGGGTCGGCCACGGGGGGCCGATGGTCGCCGTGTGCTCGCTGGAGAAGGACGACATCCTGGAGCAGCTAGGCGTACGGACCACCACGAACGCGATCCAGCTGGCGCTGTGGGCGGGCGCGGGGCCGGTGGTCGTGCTCGCCACGTACGCCTCACTCGTGGACCGGGAGGATCCCGAGGATGTCACGGGCCGGGCGAAGGTGCGCGGGCCGCTGGAGGCAGCTCTGGCGGGCGGGGATCGGCTGTACGGGCAGACAATGGCGCCGTTCGACCTCGCCGTGGTTGACGAAGCCCACTCAACGGCGGGTGATCTTGGTCGGCCGTGGGCGGCGATCCACGACAACACCCGCATCTCGGCGGACTTCCGGCTCTATCTCACCGCCACCCCCCGCATCCTCGCCTCCCCCCGGCCGCAGAAGGGCGCTGACGGGCGAGAGCTGGAGATCGCGACCATGGCGTCCGCCCCGGACGGCCCGTACGGCGAGTGGATCTACGAGCTCGAACTGTCCGAGGCGATCGAACGCGGCATCCTCGCCGGTTTCGAGATCGACGTGCTGGAGATCCACGACCCCTCCCCCGTCCTGGGGGAGTCCGAGGAGGCGCAGCGGGGCCGGCGCCTGGCCCTGCTGCAGACGGCGCTCCTGGAGCATGCCGCCGCGCGGAACCTGCGCACAGTTATGACCTTCCACCAGCGGGTTGAGGAGGCGATGGCGTTCGCGGAGAAGATGCCGCAGACGGCCGCCGAGCTGTATGCGGCCGAGGTCTCCGACGAGGCTCTGGCCGACGCGGACTTGCTGCCGAAGTCGTCGATCGACGCGGAGTTCTACGAGCTGGAGGCCGGCCGCCACGTACCGCCGGAGCGGGTGTGGTCGGCATGGTTGTGCGGCGACCACCTCGTAGCTGAGCGACGGGAAGCCCTACGGCAGTTCGCCAATGGCATCGACGGCGCGGGCCGCCGCGTACACCGGGCCTTCCTCGCCTCCGTCCGGGTGCTCGGCGAAGGCGTCGACATCGTCGGCGAGCGGGGCGTGGAGGCCGTCTGCTTCGCCGACACCCGCGGCTCCCAGGTCGAGATCGTGCAGAACATCGGCCGGGCACTACGCCCGAACCCCGACGGCACGGCCAAGACCGCCCGAATCATCGTGCCCATCTTCCTGAAGCCCAGCGAGGACCCGACCGACATGGTCGCCTCCGCCTCATTCGCACCCCTCGTAGCCGTCCTCCAAGGCCTGCGCTCACACTCCGAACGCCTCGTCGAACAGCTCGCCAGCCGGGCACTGACCAGCGGGCAGCGGCACGTGCACGTGAAGCGGGACCAAGACGGGCGGATCATCGGCACCACAGCCGAAGGAGAAGGCGGGCAGGACGAGACCGAGGGCACGGTGGAGTCAGCGCTGCTGCACTTCTCCACCCCGAGGGACGCGACGACGATCGCGGCGTTCCTGCGCACCCGGGTCTACCGGCCCGAGTCCCTGGTCTGGCTCGAGGGCTACCAGGCCCTGCTCCGGTGGCGGAAGGAAAACGGAATCACCGGCCTGCACGCAGTCCCCTACGACACCGAGACCGAAGCCGGCGCCACCAAGGCATTCCCTCTCGGGCGGTGGGTCCACCAGCAGCGGCGCGTGTACCGTGCGGGCGAACTCGATGATCACCGCAAGATGCTGCTCGACGAGGCCGGGATGGTGTGGGAACCCGGCGAGGAAGCCTGGGAAACCAAACTCGCCGTCCTGCGCTCCTACCGGCGCGCCCACGGACACCTCGCCCCCAGACGCGACGCCATGTGGCGCGACGCCGACAATGAGCTGGTGCCGGTCGGGGAGCACATGGCCAACCTCCGCCGCAAAGACGGCCTCGGCAAGAACCCCGACCGCGCCGCGATGCGGGCAGCGCAGCTGGCCGCCATCGACCCCGACTGGAACTGCCCCTGGCCACTGGACTGGCAACGCCACCACCGCGTCCTCGCCGACCTCGCCACCGACGAACTGGGCGGAACCCTGCCCGCCATCGAGCCGGGCGTCCTGTTCGAGGGCGACGACCTGGGCAGGTGGCTGCAACGGCAGCGCCACAGCTGGACGGAGCTCTCCGAAGAGCAACAGCAGCGGCTGTCGGCACTGGGCGTGACACCCGCTGAGCGGCCCGCTCCGGCCCCAGCGGCCGAGGGCGGCGGGAAGACGTCAGCCTTTCAGCGCGGTCTGGCTGCCCTCGCCCAGTGGATCCAGCGCGAGGGCGCCCAGAAGGCAGTGCCGAGAGGACACATCGAACGCGTCGTCATCGACGGCCAAGAGCACCACCACAAGCTCGGCGTATGGATCTCCAACACCAAAACCCGCCGCGACAAACTCACCCACGACCAGCGCACCGCACTCGCCGCACTCGGAGTCGAGTGGGCTTAGCAGCAGGGTCTGTCGGGTTGCTGAAGCGTGGCGTGTCCTGCGGGGTGCCTGGATCCGCCTCAGCGGTTGGTGTTCTCCTCTCGGATCATCCGTCGGAGGCTGGTGCGTGCTGCCGCCAGGTCTGTTTCCAGGGTGCCCACGCGGGCCTGGAGCCGGTGGTTGTCGTCGGTGGCCTGCTGGAGGCTGTCTTCGAGCCGTTGGCTGTTCCGGGTGAGTTCGTCGACGCGTTCGGTCAGGTTCCTGGTGTCGAGGGCGTCGAGTTGCTGTCCCAGCTGGTGCTGGATGGCCTTCCTCATCCGGTCTCTGTCTTCTCTTAGGGTCCGGATCTCCTGCCTGGCGAGCTCGAGTTCTGTGCGCAGCGTGGCGGTGGTGCTGCGGGTGCGGGCGGGCGAGGGGGTGGTGGGGTGCTGGCGTTGTTGTGCGGCTTCGATGTGCTCGCGGATGCCTTCGGTGTAGGTGAGCCATGCGGAGACGCCAGCGGTGCGGGCGACCGCGGTGTGAGTGATCTTCTTGCCCTGTTGTTCCAGCAGGGCGAGTGCGGTCAGGGCACGCTGGCGCTTGTCGAGGCTGGTGCGGCGGCGGGCCTGGGCGAGGGTGTGCGGGTTGCCGCGGGGGTTCATGCCGGGTCCGTCCTGGAGACCACGGTGAGCGGCAGGAGAGTGTGGGCGTTGCCGGCGCGGGCTTTGCGCAGGATGGTGCTGGCTTCCTCGATCTCCTGGCGTTCTGCGGCGGGGAGAGCGGCGAGGCGGCGCTGCATACGGTCGGTGACCTGCTCGTAGGCGGTGATCTGGGCGGTGAAGGCGGTGATGACGAATTCGGCGGCGTCCATAGCCTGGGCGGTTTCGCGGTCGGCGCGCAGTTCGTTGATGTGCTGTTCGATCGCCGGGAGGTAGGAGGGGTCGGGGCGGTAGAAACCGCAGCCGGCGCACTGGAAGCGGATGGGGCAGGAGCCGCCTGCGGCTTTGACGTTGCTGGGTTCGGTACATCCGCCGTAGGGGACGGCGACGGAGCGCAGCTCGTAGGCGGTCTCGGAGCTGGGGCTGGGGTGGCCGTGGTTGTCGACGACGTGGGCGGCGAGCTTGGTGACGGCGTCGCGCTTTCGTTTCAGAGAGACGGTGTAGTAGCGCTGGGTGGTGCTCACCGACTTGTGGTCCATCAGTTCGCGCAGGACGTCGAGTGGGGTTCCGGCGTCAGCGTGGCGTTGCGCGTAGGAGTGGCGGAAGGCGTAGGCGTAGATGAGGGAGCGGTCGAAAGGCAGTGGGTCGCCCTGGGTGTCGGTGCCTTCGCCGTGCAGGTGGGGGATGGAGTCGACCCAGTCGCGCAGGGTCTCGCCGAGGTAGCTGGTGTGCAGGTAGGGGCGGGTGGCGAGGTGGGTGAGGGCGGGGAAGAGGTAGTCGGCGCCGGTGGGCGGAAGGCTGGTCTGGAGCTGTTCTCGGCGTTCTTGCCAGGTACGGATGGCCTGGGCGGTGGACGTGGTGATGGGCAGGCGCCTGCGGTGGCGGCGGGCCTTGTGGTTGTTCCAGATCAGAGAGATCTGGTCGTTGCGGGTCTCCAGGCAGTCGCGGGGCAGGGAGCAGACTTCCAGGGGCCGCCGGCCGGTGTCTCTGAGCAGGATGTACAGCGTGCGGTACATCAGCTGCAGGTCTTCGGGGGCGAGGGTGCGCTGGCCGCGGGCCCGGCCCTGGCCGAGGAGGTGGAGGTGGGCGTCGAGCTGGCGGATCACCGGTTCGGGGATCGCCTTGCCGATCTCGTCCTCGTTGGCCTCCTGCTCAGGGATGCGGTGGAGGGCGTGGTCACGGACGAAGGCGGCCGAGAGGTCGTCCGCGGCGCCCGAGCGGCGGCCGTAGTCGATCAGGGCGAAGAAGTGGCTGGCGATGGACATGCGGTAGTTCCAGCCGGCCGGTTGACCGTCCCGTTTCCGTGCGGTGCGGATCGCGTCGACCACGGCGGTGACGTCGTCGTAGCGAAGCCGTGTGGGGTCGTCGGTTCCCGGGCGCTGCGCGAGAGCCCGGGAGGCGAGCTCCACGCCGCGCAGCGTGCGGGCGAACTCGTCCGCTCCCGGGCGCTGCTGGACGGTCCAGGTACGCAGGAGGCCGCGCAGCCACGGCTGCCGGATGGTGCGCAGATCGACGGTCTTGGGCTGCCGGATGCCGGCCGGGGTGCGGGAGCGCTGGCCGAGCGCCCGCAGGTCCAGGACGTCGTCCTGCGTCGGCGCGGTGCCGGTGTACTGCGCATGGCCCGCCCGGACCGCCGTACGCACGCGGTCGAGCATCCGCAGGACCGCGACGGTGGAACGAGGGCACATCTGCTCGTCCGTGGCGTCGACGATGAGCGTGGTGGCCGCGGCGAGGTCACGCACCATGCGGCGGACCTGCGGGGGTTCGAAGATCCGCAGCCACGGGTCCACCTGCTGCAGACCGTAGAGGACCTCCCGGCGCAGCAGTTCGGGCAGCGGCAGGAGACTGAACTGGTGCGGGGCCAGGTACGGGGGCTGCTCGGCTGCCCACGGCGCCACGGCCGCGTCCGGGTGAGTGCGTCGGTGCTCACGGAAACGCTTGGCGTGATGCCGGCACAGACCCCGGCCGTACAGGCCCGGCAGCGGACAGGCAGGAGCCGGGCAGGCAGGGGTATCGGCATACGGGACCGCGGTGTCCTCCCACCGGCCTGCGGTCTTGCGGGTGGTGTGGGTCTTCCACTGGGTGTAGTGCGTGGCGCACAGTTCCTTGCAGTGGCGGGGCCGGACACAGCGCTGCCCGTCCTTCGTGAAACTGCACGGCTTTGGAACACCGCCGAAGGCAACGCGGTTGCGCACTGGCACGAAGGCCCGCGCGAACTCCGCGTCGGGCAGCGGCGACCGTTTCTGCTCCTCCTTGCAGAAAGGGCAAAAAATGTTGGCCGGCGAGACCACGGTGTCGCACGCCTCGGTACGGCACAGCGCAACCGAGGTGCGCGGCTCGTGGACGCTGCCGGTGAACAGCCAGCAGTCCTGCCGCCATTCACTGGTCCGCCAGACGGGATCGAGATGACCTCGCAGCCACGCAGCCCATCCCCCGCCGTCGAGATCCACCGCGTTTTCGGCGCGCGGTGCGGGCAACCGCGACAGTGCGGACGAGATGCTGCTCATCGACGCTCCTTCAGGGAACCGACGCGTTCGACCGCTGCCCGCGCCTCGGCGTCGTTGACGTGCCGGTAGCGCTCCATCGACAACGGCGAGGCGTGGCCCAGGAGCCGCTGCACCACATCGCGGTCGACGCCGTCACGCAGCCAGCGGGTCGCCGCCGAGTGACGCAGCATGTGCGGACGGCACGCCTGCCCCACGGCGCGGGCCAGCCGGTCGAACATCTCCTTGGCATTCGGGTACGACATCGCCCGGCCCAGCGGATGGCGGAACAGATTCACGAACACCATCTCCGATTCCGCCGCCTCGGCTACCCGCTCACGTTCGTACTGGTAGTCGGTGTAGAGGGCCACGAGGTCGGCGGTGACCGGCACGAAGCGGAGATGCCGGGACTTCGCCAGAGACCGGTTGGGATTGTCCACGCGGCGGCGGATATGCACGTGCGGACCCTCCACGCCGCAGCCCACCACGCGCGAGGAAGCCAGCAGATGCATGTCGCCGCGGTGCAGGCCGAGCGCCTCGCCGATCCGCAGCCCGGTACACGCCAGCAGCGCCACCAGGAAACGGTCCCGGGCACTCGGCGCCGCAGCGATCATCCCGCGAATCTGCTCACCGCTGAGGTCCTCGTAGCCCGGCTCGGTGATCTTGAAGCGGAACGCGGCCGCCTCGACCTGGCGCCGCCGGCCCGATTCGCCGGTATCGAAGCCGGGTGGGGTGAAGCGCAGCAGCTTCGGCTGGGACAGCAACCCAGCCGTGTCGGCCGGCACCCAGCCGTGCACAGCGCCGAACCGCAAGAACTCCCCCACCACCGTCATGATCGCGTTCGCCGTCCCCCGCGACCGGTAACGAACCGGCCCCGGCCGCGCCTGGCTGGCCCGGTGCTGGGCAGGCGTCTCGACCAGCCACCGCTGCAACCCGGCCAGATCCAGAAAGCCGAGAGTCCGCCAGTCCAGCCGCCATATCCGGCAGTAGCTCAAGTACAGAGCGACCCGCCCCGCATACGCCCGCTCAGTGTTCGGCGAACACCCCCGCGCCCGCAACGACGCCAGGAACGCCACCGCCTCGGGGTGCAGGTCGAATGAGCCGGCGTCGACCACCACCCACCGCACCACACCGGTCACCGGAGAAACCGCACGCTCCGCCACAAACTCGGCATCCACGAACAAACACAACCACCACGCCCAGCGGCGAGTACCGCACTCCTGCCAGCACCATCACCGCAGGCGACAACCCAAACAAACATCCCTCATCGTCCACTTCCCCTGAGATAATGGATGTGCCCGAGTTGGACAAGCGCCCATAGGTAGGCGGTTCGCGAGGGGTGCTGGATGGGTTGTGAACGGTCCTCTGAGGAAGTCCGGCTGAGCGCACTTGTCAGCCGACGCAATGACATTGCCCTCACGCCGCCGCTTTCAGCCCCCGACGTGTTGCCCTTCGGACAGCTCTCACCACCTGTGTTCGAGCGTGTGGTCGGCGAGGTCATGTGGCTTGTCGACGGGATGAACGACATCCGCGGTTACGGCCGATCAGGACAGGATCAAGGTGGGCTCGACCTCATCGGCAGGAAGAAGGGCAAGACGCACGTCTACCAGGTGCGCAGAATCGTCTCCCTCTCCGCGCCCGCCCTCCGTGCGGCCGTCACCGACTTCACCGGCCCACCTCGCACGACCACCCCTGAGGAAGGATGGTCCGAGCGACGGTTCGACGCGGTGCGTTTCGTCCTGGCAGCAGGGTGCGTCGTCGACGATACGAAGGTAGAGGACGAGCTCGTTGCCCTGCAGGAGGAGTACCAGGGCGACATAGAAATCGATCTGTACGACGCGGGTGCCCTGTCTCGGTTCCTGCGGGAGCGCCCGCATCTTGTCGCGGGCGTGTTCGGTCCGGAGTGGGCCAAGGCATTCTGCGGGGTGGAGACCCCTCCGGTTCCGTCCCTGCCGCACGGGTACGCGCTTCTCAACGATCCGCTTGAGCACATGGGGCTGTCCGATGCTCTGCAGCGCGCCCAGCACCTCGCGGATACGGAACCTGGGCCAGCTGCCGAGCTCTTCGGTGAACTGGCCCAGGAGCTGGAACGTGTGTCGTTTACGGGGCATGCCGGCCAGCTGCGCATCCAGCAGCGCGACCTGCTGGCGTCTGCCGGACAGCACGGTGCGGCATTCGCTGTCGCGGCGGAGCTGCTGCTGGACCGGTACGAGGCCGGGGACCGCGTCTTCCTAGAGAACCAACTGGAGCGGCTGGCTTCCGACGCCGGGGGCATGGCACCCGACACCTATGTGGTCTTGAAGGCGCTGGCGGACTGGTTCGAATACGGCTTCGACCTCGCGCCGGTGACCGCCGCACTTGAGACTGTGGTCCAGGCCGGTGAGCCCTGGGCGTCCCGCTTGGTACTGGCCGTCATCGAGCAGATCGTTGTCGACGAAGATCCCGACGATGATCCGGCGGGACTGTCCGATCTGGCTGCCGGCCTCGTCACTTCCCAGACAGGTCTTTTGCGTGTTCGGCTGGAATGCTGCCTGGCAGACCTGGCCATCCGCTCCGGACACAGCCCGGATGAGGCCTACGCCGACCTCGACCGGCGTGCGCTGGGCGGCCGCATACCGGAACGGTGCGCGGTCTTGGTGCACATGCGCCGCGGGCGCGCCTTGGCCCTGGCCGACCTCGGAGACGAAGCCATCGAGGCCTACCGGCGCGCCGTACTGGCTGCGACACGCGAGGGCCTGGGAGGCGATGCCCGGCACGCCCTGCGGGCCATCTCCTACCTGTCCGACCAGTACAACCTCGGCTTCGGGCATTCGTCGAGGGCCATGCAGTCGGCCCGCACAGTCGGCGCCAAGGGCGCACGACTCATCGATCTCTCCTTCGACCCGGCCGTCAGCGCCCTGGAGGCCTTGGCCGACGGCAAGCTGCCAGACGCTTCCCGCGCCTCCCACCAGTGGCTGTGGCAGGACCGGATATCCGGTGCCCTAACCGACGAACTCCTCGCCCATCAGCGCTACGGCGAAGTTTTCGACCGTGCCGGAGAGACAAACCGCGCAGTGCATCACCTCATCCTTGCCGGGCGTAGAAAAGATGCGCGGAGCGCCGCCGAATCCGTACCCGACTACCTCGATGTGCGCGACTTGCTACAGGTCCGGGCACGGTGGGTATGCAGCGCAGCCGCTGCGGTGACCGGCGAGCAGGCGGACCTGATCCCGGACGACGCCGTCCCTGGCATCGCCGCACGGCTGGCGGACATCGTCACCACAGGCCCGCAGTCGGGGCTGACGGGCAGCGATCCAGTCAAGGAAGCACTCGGAGCACTTGGAGCACTCGACAGGCGGCTGCCAGCGGAGGCAGCGCAGCAGATCCTGCCCTTGCTGGTCGAATGGATTCCCAGGGAACCGAACACCTACCGGTTCACCGACGAGCAGATGCTGGCCTTCCTCGGTGCCTGCATCAAGGCCGAACTGCCGGTAGCGGACCAAGCCGTCCAAGCTCTGCTACAAGCCTGGAAACTCGACGTAAACGGCGCTGAAGACCTGCTCGCCGGCCTCGGCGCACAACTGCCGGCCGCCGTGCCGGTGGTACGCGAACGGGCGCAAGCAGGCCACCGCGGCGCTGCAGCCCTCCTGGCCGACTGGCGGGTGGACGACCCGTCTGTCGCCGAGGCCGCGCGGGATCTGGCCGACACCGTGCTGGCCGAACCGGTAGGAACCGTCCGCTCCTCCTACTCCATGGGCAACACCGCGCAACGGTGCGCAGCCTTCCTTGCCGCATGCACGGATACACAAGCCACACCGGAAGAGGACAAAGAGTCGATCACGCGATTGCAAGAACGCGTCGCAGCTCACCTCCTGCTGTGGGCCGAAGACCGCAACGACATGGCCGACCGACGCTCGTCCGCCATTCGCGCGCTATCCATCCTCGCTGAAAGTCTGCCGGTGCCCGTGCGAACTGACATGTTCGAACGCCTCATGGCCCTGTACCAAGATCCCGGAGAGCACCCGGTCGATGCCTTCGAACGACGCAGCCTGCATCCCCTGAGCCGTTTCAAGATCGATACAGGAGGCGATTGGCGCCTACCCGGAGAGATCCTGCACGCAGCCGCCGTCTTCGCCACGACCACCGAGCAAGCCGTCCGCGTCGAACAGTGCCTGCTCCCCCAGCTGACTCGCCCCGAGCGGAAGCGAGGTCAAGGCTGGCTGCAGGCGCGAACGGTGCTCGCGCTCGACCATTTGACCCCCGCGCAGACATCCCTGATAGCCGCCCACCCCTCACGCTTCCTGCGGCAGACCGCCGTGATCTGCTGGGGCCGCGCCGCGCACCGGGACCCGGATCTGGCACGCGTCTTCGCCGAGGACTCCAATACCGGCGTACGCCACAACCTGGCGCACGCCCTCACTGAACTCCCTGCAGATGAACGCCCCAGGTACCAGGCCATCACCCAACAACTCCGAACCGACAACAGCGCACGCGTCCGCCAAGCCGCCGCCCAGATCCCATGAGCCCGGCACTGGCACCGCAACCACCCGACACAGCAAGCAGACCAAACACACCGCCCAGATACTCAGCTCCAGATAAAGGGCCTGCGCAGCCACGATGAACAACTCGTCGAGCAACTCGCCTCCCGCGCACTCACCCACGGCAAGCGCAAGATCCACCTCCAGCTCGATGAGGACGGGCAAATCGTCGGGGCCGGCGGCGAGGGCGACGGCGAGGACCAGGAGCAGGACGACACCGACGCCGCTGCCGAGTCCACCCTGCTGCACTTCTCCTCTCCCCGCGACGCGGCGACGATCGCCGCGTTCCTGCGCACCCGGGTCTACCGGCCGGAGTCGCTAATGTGGCTGGAGGGCTACCAGGCCCTGCTGCGCTGGCGGAAGGAGAACGAGATCACCGGCGTCTACGCCGTGCCCTACGACGTTGAGGTCGAGGTCGGGGCGACGAAGGCGTTTCCGCTCGGGCGGTGGGTGCACCAGCAGCGGAAGGCGCTGCGGGCCGGGGTGCTGGAGGAGCGGCGCAAGGTCCTTCTGGACGCGCCGGAGGCCGGGATGCTCTGGGAGCCGGGCGAGGAAGCGTGGGAGGCCAAGCTCGCCGCGCTCCGGTCCTACCGGCGGGCCACCGGGCACCTCGCGCCGCGTCAGGACGCGGTGTGGGGCGAGGGCGAGGCGATGGTGCCCGTCGGGCAGCACATGGCCAACCTCCGCCGGAAGGGTGCGAAGAATGGCCTGGGCAAGGACCCGGAGCGGGCCGCCGTACGCGCGACGCAGCTGACGGAGATCGACCCGGACTGGAACTGCCCGTGGCCGCTGAACTGGCAACGCCACTACAAAGTGCTCGCCGACCTCGCCGCCGACGAGCCCGGCGGGCTCCTGCCAGATATCCAGCCCGGCGTCACCTTCGACGGTGACGACCTCGGGCGATGGCTCCAGCGACAGAAACAGCCCGGCACCTGGGCGCAGCTTCTTCCCGAGCAGCAGCAGCGGCTGGCGAAGCTGGGCGTTCAGCCCGACCAGGCCCCGTCTCCCGCCCCGGCTGCCGCGCGGGCGACGAAGGCCCCGAGCAAGGGGCAGCAGGCGTTCCAGCGGGGCCTGGCAGCCCTGGTGCAGTGGGTGGAGCGTGAGGGCGATCGGCCAGTACCGAGGGGGCACAGCGAACAGATCACGGTCAACGGCGAGGCGGAGCCGGTGCCGGTCAAACTCGGGGTATGGATTTCGAACACGAAATCCAGGAGGGACCGGCTGGCCGCCGACCGGCTCGCCGCGCTCGCGGAGCTGGGCATGGACTGGGCGAGCCCGGTGGCGATCCCCCAGACCAGCGGACAACCCCTGACCGCTCCCAGTGTCGTGACCGGACCCCCGGCTTCTTAGGGCCCGGGGTCCGTTTCTGTGGCCGTGCGTCAGCCGATGTTCTTCCAGGTCAGGGGTGCAATGCGGGCTCTGTTGCACTCCCGTGTTGCACGGCGAGGGGCTCGAAGGCGTCGGCCTGTTCTGGCCGGCACTGCCTCACGTGCTCCGCTACGCGCTCTGGTTCATCAACACGTCGAAGATCTCCAGGGCTCCGCGCTCGGCGCCGGCCGCGTTCAGAAGCGTCACCGGATCCCGCAGCGAACACGGTTGGTTCACCGCTGGGAACACCTTCACATCCGCACACCGCAATGTGGCGTGACGCCCCGGAGCGGTCGACCCCACCACCGTCTCCTTACCTGTCGCCTTATCCACGTACGACACCCGCATCGGGATGTGGATCAGCATCTCGACGCCGCCGCCATCGGCCACGGTGAGCGTCGACAGCGGCCCTGTCTGCTCCTGATCACGCTCCAGCACCAGCCGATACCCCGAGGACGGATCGGCGTGGTTGAGGTCGGCCTCCATCCGAAACCCCTGCTCCTCCAGCGTGATGCCCTCAGTCCCGGAGCTGCGGGTCGTCAGATTGATACCGCCCTTGAAATCGGCGAACAGCAGCCCCAGGTCGTTCAGCCGGATCTGCGTGTTCGCCGCGTACATGCTGTGCGAGATGTCGACCCCGATCGGCGGCAGCGGGATCGCTCCGCCGAGCAGCCCCCCGAGGTCCGGTTCCTCCGTGCCCGGGGGCGGCGTCGGATCGGCTACCGCACCACCGGCCGGAACCAGCAGACCCCCTGCGACCGCCACGGCCGCCATCACCGCCCGCACTGTCAGACGCTTGCTCACCACGAAACCCTTCTTCCTGCTCCGTCAAGATCGCAACGGGCCTAACGCCCCCAATCGGCGAGCGTTGCGGGCACAGACGAAGGCCCCACCCGAACCGGGTGGGGCCTTCAGTGGCGAGTGGTCAGGCGGTCGCAGCCGGCCCCGCCGACGGCCTCGGGGAAGCGGCCGCCGTGGGACCACCATGAGGAGTGCGACAAGATGCACTACGAAGGCGGGGCCTGCACCTGCGACCTCATCGAGCGGTACAGGCCGAACTCCGAACGTGGCGACTACTGACCTGCTTCCCGCATCGTTGTCGGGCCCCGGGCCTGTTGAGGCCCGGGGCCGGTGCTGTGTTCATGGGAATGTTCACAGGTCAGGAGTGCAACGGGGGCTCTGTTGCGCTCCCTTGATGCAGGGCGGTGTTGCAGGAGTCGCGGTGAGCCGCCGTACGAGACGGCGCGGTTCCGGATGCAGCGGATGGCGCCCTGGATCGGTTAGGAGAGGCTCATCGGCCTCCCGCGCAGCGGCATGCACCGCACCGCACGACGTCAGGACCTTGATCGCCCGGTCCACCGTTTCGCGGTCCGTGCCCGGCTGACGGACCTGGGACCACAACTCGGCCATGTCCGGTTGCGGCAGCAGATCGACTGCGTGCGCCAACGGCATGGTGACCTTGCCGTTGCGCAAGTCCTCACCGACCTGTTTGGTGGGCGCGCCGCTGCGCAGTACCCCGGTGAGGTCCTGGACGTCGTCGGTGATCTGGTATGCGGTACCGATCGCTTCTCCGAACCGGGCAAGAGCTTCACGCTGCTGAGTGCTCGCCCCGCATCCGTATGGGCCGAGCTCCAAGAAACAGCGCACCGGGGCCCCGGACTTCAGTGTGTGGGTGAGCCGTACCGCGTCCAGCACACCCTCGCCGGCATGGGAGGCCACCGCCGGGTCCATCACCGTCCGCAGTCCGGCGATGTCCAGTGCCTGCCCGGCATGAGCCGAACGCAACATCCCCAGATACGACTGATACATCGACACCTGCGTACACGGATCTGTGGGCATCACCAGCCGCAGCGCCCGGTCCAGCACGAAGAACGCGGCCGTCGCCGCGTTGAGGACCAAAGCCGGGTCGAACGCGACGTGCGCGGCCGCTGCACCGCGCCGCACCACTGACCCGTCCTGCAGGTCGTCCACCATCAGCGACCCGGTGTGCATCACTTCCAAAGCCGCCAGTAGCGGCCCGAACTGTGTGCTGTCGCCACCCAGCGCATCGATCGCCGCAGCGATCAGATACGGGTGCCACCGCCCGCCGCCCTCCTCGATCAGATAGCACACGGGATCCACCAGCGCCCCCTGCACCCGCGCTGCGGTGCCGGGTGGCAGTACACAGTCCTGGCGGCAGGCCAAGAACTCGCGGGCCACGGACTCACCAAGCTGCTGCGGATACAGCCCGTCGATAGATGTCCGGACAATCTCTGCGGCGTCTTGCAAGTCCTCCTCGCTCCAGGCCGGACCCTCCCGCTTACCAGGACGCGGCGTAACGGGAAACGGCACTGAAGAGGAAGGCATGCGTCCGTTCCACCGGCAACAGCGTTTCACGCGGGCCGAACGTCACCCGATCGGGGGCACGCATCACCTTTTCGCGAGCCCAGACCGGTTGCCCAACGAGCTCATCAACGGTAGGCGGTGCTGATCCGGTTCCTGGCCGACGGACTCCCGGGACTCTCCGTCGGCTGCTGATAAGCCACGTCACCGGATATCCCACCGTTGGCTGGACGAACCCGTCGCTGTCGATCAGATTCTTGTCGGGATGGTTTCCGCCTGTGGGCCCGGGTCGTTGGTCCAGGCATGATGATCGATGCTAGTTCGGTGGCCGGTGTGTACCCGGACCTCGACCCGGCCAGGCTCGCCGACACGCTCTTCGCCGACGGCTGTGAGGGTCCCGACGTCCACGGCAGGTGGCGCAAGGCGGTCTCGACCGCACTCTTCCGTCACCGCACCGGCGCCGGCACCGAGGAGAGATGGCAGCTCGCCTATGACCGGCTGCGGGCCCTGAACGAAGAGCTGCCCAGCCCCGAGGACCTGGCGCGCGACGCGCGAGGCCTGGCGGCGTTGCACGAGTGGGCCGCGGTGGTGGACGGCGCGACGGCGACCGTGGCCGGCATCCACTACAACCTCTTCCTCGGCAGCCTGCTCGACGACCATTTCTCACCGCCGCGCGACCTCAGTGCGTTCTACGGCCTCGACCGCATCGGCACGTTCCTGTGCACCGAACGCGCCCACGGCAACGACGCGGCCGCCCTGGAGACCTGCGCCCGGTACGACCGGGAACGCCAGGAGTTCGTGCTGCACACCCCGCACGAGGGCGCGCAGAAGTACATGCCCAACACCAGCGCCGCCGGCGGCCCGAAGAGCGCGGTGGTGGCGGCCCGCCTGCTGGTCGGGGACCAGGACCACGGCGTCTTTTTGTTCCTCATCCCGCTGAGCGACGGTCGCGGGACACTGCCCGGGATCACCGTGACCGTGCTGCCCGAGCGCGTCGGCAGCCCGGTGGACCACTGCGTCACCAGCTTCGACCAGGTGCGCCTGCCACGGACCGCCCTCATCCAGGGCGAGCACGGGCAACTTCGGCCGGACGGCAGCCTCACCGGCTCCGTGGGCAGCGCGCGCAAGCGGTTCCTCCACGCGATCGGCCGGGTGACGGTGGGAAAGCTGTGCATGAGCGCCAGCACCCTCGGCGGCTGCCGTGCCGCGCTGGCGATCGCGGTCCGCTACGCGCACACCCGCCACATCTCCGGCCCCGTCGCGGGCAAGCGGGTCCCGCTGGCCGCGCACCGCAGTCACCACGCCCGCCTGCTGGAACGGGTGGCCACCGGCTACGCGATGACCTTCCTCCACCGGGAGGTCACCGACCACTGGATCACGCACACGCCGGCGGACCGGCCGGCGGCGGAGCGTCTCGTGGCCCTCGCCAAGGGCTGGATCACCTGGCAGGCACGGGAGATCGTCACCGAGAGCCGGGAGCGCTGCGGCGCCCGCGCCCTGTTCCCGGTGAACGGGCTGGCGGAGTACCCCGCCAACGCGGACGGGGCCATCACCGCGGAGGGGGACAACCTCGCGATCTGGTGCAAGGCCGCAGCCGAGATGATCTTCGGCCACACCCTTGCTCCCCAACCCTCTCCGGCAACCGGCCGGGAGAGTCTCACCGATCCCGTTTTCCTCCGCCGCAGCATCACCGCCGCCGAACGCCACTGGCACGCCGGCGCACGGTCCGACCTACGCAGCGGGGAGGCCGACGACGCGCTCGGACGCTGGAACAACGCCTCCGCCGCAGCCCTCAACCTCGCCGAGGCCCACATCATCGGCCGGGCCGCCGACGCCTTCGCCACCGCCATCACCCGGACCACCCCGGACGGCACCCGGGCGGCCCTGACCGACCTGTACGTCCTCTTCCTGCTCGACCAAGTGGACTCCCGCAGCGGACTGCTCCTCGCCGAAGGCGCCCTCACCCGCGACCACGTGCGCGAGATCCCCCGCACCCGGCACCTCCTGATCACCCGGCTCGCACCGCACCTGCCGGCCCTCACGGACGCCTTCTCCATCCCCCAGGAACACCTCTCCACCCTCCCGATGCTGACAGCCCCCTGACCTCATGCACCGCTCCCAAAAGGGTGACGGTCTTCCGCGTGGGCTGCCCAGCCACCGCCGTCCGACATGGCTCGCAGAGCACGGTAATGCTGCGTGGCCGTCGGGGTTGTCGAGCGCATCCCGTCAGCGTCTGCTCCCCGGTCCGTCCCAGCCGTCGCCACACCGCCCGCCGTACCGGCGCCGTGCTCATGGAGCTTCTCCAGGGTGGTGACGACCACGGGCACCGCCTGGCGGTAGTCCCGCGCGGTGACCGCCTTCGGGTAGGGGGAGTCGTACCGGCGCGGCGCCCAGTAAAGGCGGCCGGTCTCCTCCAGCACGGCGACCGTGTTGTCGACCTTCGCCTCGGTGGTGTCCGCGAGCACGATCGCGAGCGGCATCAGGCCCTCCCGGCCGGCCGGCGGGTAAACCCGCCGGCCGGCCGCTGCTCGAGTCGATGTGCTCGATCGCACCCGGCCGGGAGCGGACCAGGTCCACGGTGTGCTTGGCCGCGTCCTTCGGGAGCAGCCGGCCCCACTCACCGGCGCAGCTTCTGCACCAGGTTGTGGACGTCCTCGCAGCGGCGGTCGATCTCCAGCAGCATCACCGGCACCCCGGCCTCCGGCGCCCGCACCGCCAGGTCCGCCCGCTGCACGTACCCGTCCGCGAGCCGATGCCCGATCCCGGCACGGTGAGGTTCGGCGGCCGTCGAGGTGACCGCCGCCGCGTGGTCGTCGTAGCCGCCGCCCAACAGCTCCCCGGTGACCGGGTCGTACTCCTCCTCGCGTAGCGCCGAGACCCGTATGCCCTTCGGCTCCAGCAGCTTCTTCGCCTCGGCATGTCCTGGCTTGGCCAGCACCCACTCGCGTCGTGCCCGGCAAGGCGATATGTCTCAGCTGGGCTCGCAGCCCTGAGGCCAGTTCGTGATCTTCCCCAGCCAGCCGGCCCCTCACTCCGACGCCGGGACAAACGCCCGGATCAGGTGGGAACCGGTACACCACTTCTCAAGACGCAACCTCCGCCAGTCGAGGCGGCAGGAGACGCGCCGACCGGGCCGTGGAACCGCACCGTGCCGCTTCAGCTGTGCGGTCCCAACAGGCCAAAGACGTGGGGTGGCGGTGGCTTCGTACCCGCAGTCAGACGCGCGGGCGAGCGCGGGACCGAGGAGCGCTGCGCCGAGGGCGGCCGTTGCTGCGGGGGCGGGGGTGATCTTTCGCATGGTCTGCCCAACGGCTGGCGGGCGGTGACGACACGAGCGGCTGGCTGGGTGCTCACGTACAGGACGCAAAGGGCCCGGGCGAAGGACCACCGCGGCCCGGAAGATGGCTGGGAAGATGACGGCCTCGCGGCGCGTGACGCATCTGGCTGCCCCGGCCCCGGGGGTCGAACAGGCTCGGGAGTCCGGAGGTGGTTGAGGACCGTATCTGTCCTTGGTGGCCCTCACGGTCGTTCCAGGTCGCCGATCGGGTGACTCGTCGCCAGGATGACGAGGGCAGCCCGCTGACTATGTGGGCTGCTGTCGCACACGTAAGGAAGTACGACCATGGGGATCTCCGAGGCCGCCGACCGCGCCGACACCTTCGTCGCGCACCGGTTCACCGAGCAGCTGGTGGACCTGGGCGAGATCCGTATGAACTACGTCGTCGAGGGTGATCCGGCGTCCCCGGCGCTGCTGCTCGTGCCCGCCCAGGGCGAGTCCTGGTGGGGCTACGAGGAGGCGATCGACCTGCTCAGCTCCGAGTTCCAGGTGTTCGCGATCGACCTGCGCGGCCAGGGCCGCTCGACGTGGACCCCCGGCCGCTACAACCTGGGTACCTGGGGCGCGGACGTGGAACGCTTCGTCGATCTGGTCGTCAAGCGGCCCGTGGTCGTGGCGGGGAACTCCTCCGGCGGCATCATCGCCGCCTACGTGGCCGCGTACGGCAAGCCGGGCCTGGTCCGCGGCGCGATGCTGGAGGACCCGCCGCTGTTCTCCTCCCAGGCCGCCCCGCCCTACGGGCCCGGCATGATGCAGACGCTGGGGCCGATCTTCGCACTGTGGGCGAAGTGGCTCGGGCCGCAGTGGTCCATCGGCGACTGGAGCGGCATGGTGAAGGCCGCACCCGCCGAGCTGCCCGCGTTCCTGCACCCCGGGATCGGGTTCATGATGGGCGACGGCGACCCCGAGGCCGGCGCCTCACCGACTCCCGTGCAGCACCTCAAGGAGTACGACCCCGAATGGGGCCAGGCCTGGGCCACCGACACCGCCAACGCCGGCGTCGACCACGCCACGATGCTCGCCCAGGTCAAAGCCCCCGTACTGCTCACCCATCACTTCCACATGACCGACCCCGAAACCGGCCGGCTCATGGGCGCCATGACCGACATCCAGGCCGCCCAGGCACGCCGGCTGCTGGAGTCCACCGGCCTGCCCGTCGCCTTCCAGCAGCTCGACGCACCGCACACCATGCACGAACCCATGGCCCAGCAGTACGCCGACGTCCTCACCCAATGGATCAAGACGCTCCCCTGACCAACGGCGCAACCGCGGACTTCCCGGGCTTGCCGACCTGAACAGGCCGCCGGCAGAAATCAGTCCCGCCCCGATCAAACATCGGTGACTCAGAGCGCCGTCCACACTCGGTTCTGGCTCAGCTTCTGTGACGCGGCCACGCTGAGCGACGGCTGGGCTTCCTCAGGCAGTAGGTGAGGAAGGAGCTGTTGTTCCCGTCGATCGCGGACGTTGCGGTGCTGGCTGTGGACGTGGGCAACGCGATGGTGCGGGTCGGCGCAGCATGCACTGCCAACGGTGCCGCTTGCCCGGCGTGCGGGCTCTGGTGGAACCGGTTTCATGATTGCTACCTGCGGTTTCCCGCTGATGTGCCCAGCGCCGGACGAAGCGCCGTCCTTCAGCTGAGGGCCGGTTCGCCTGCAGGAACTCGCGGTGCACCCGCCGCACCTTCCTCGAGTGGATACCCGGCCTGACCCGTCGGCACGGTCAGCGGACCGAGCGGCTGCGCGCGACGCCGGCCGCGGTCGGTCTCGCCCTGGCGGGCCGTGCCGGCGCCCGCCTGAGCTCCGCGCTCGGGATCTGCGTCAGCCGGAGCACCGTCCTGCGCCTGGTCGACGCCCTTTCCCGAGCCGTAAGTGCCTGCCCCGCGTGTGGTCGGCATTGAGGAGTACGCCACCCGCGAGGGTCGCCGATACGGCACCGTTCTCGTCGACTCGAAACCCGCCGCCCTGTTCGACCTGCGGCCCGACCGGGAGGCATCGAGCCTGGCGGCCCGGCTCGCCGATCGGCCCGGCGTCGAGGTCGTGTCCCGGGGCCGGGCGCCAATCTTCGTCGAGGGCGCCACCGCCGGTGCACCGCAGGCCGTCCGGGTCGCGGACCGGTGGCATCTCCGGCACAACCTCAGCGAGGCCACCGAGCGGAGCATCGCCCAGCACCGCCGCTGCCTCCGCGCTCTGGTCCCCACGCTCCCCCGATCCGGACTCGGAATCGAGGCCGTTCCGGCCACGGACTCGTCCGGTTCTCCCCGGCCGTGCGGGCACCGCTTCGCCGACCGGACCGGGCCGCTGATCGAGACCGCCGACTACGAGATGGCGATCATCTGTCAGACAGGCCCGAGGGGGTCCGGCGCATCAGCCTGTGCGCTGTCCATGCGGCAAGCGCCCAGCCTGCTACGGCGCCGTACTGCCCCAGTGGGCCGCCATGCTGGTCACCGCTCGATCCCGGGCCGGGTATCCGTCCCACACTCACCGTGCTTTCCCGGCCGGCGAGGGCTCGCAGCACAGCGCGCGCTTCGTCCAGGGCGCTGTCGCCCGCCGCGATCAGTTCCAGCCCTCGCCGTGCCACCTGCTCCTGTGACAGGTGCTTTCGTGCCAGTTCAGTCATGATGTCCATCAGCGCTTGCCGGAATACGTCCGTGGCTGACAGGTCGGGGGCGAGGGCGCGCACTGTGCCTTCGGTGTTGGCCATGGATTTGCCCAGGATTCCGATGGTGGGGCTGGTGCGGATTCCGCGGCGCGCGGCGCAGCGCAGGATGGTGGACAGGGCTGAGCCGAAGTTCATGTGGTCGAGTCGGCTGGTGGCCAGCTGGGGCACGATGCGTGTCAGGTCGTCCCGGAAGGCGGGCAGGTCGGTGCGTGAGGTGGGGCGGCCGAGTTCGAGCCAGGCGGTGGCCAGCCCGCGTGCGTCGTTGTGGGCGATGCTGGTGAAGGCGAGCGCGCCGAGCGTCCCGGTGTGCCGGTCGATGCGGCCGGCCATTCCCCAGTCGATGAGGGTCGCGCCTGTTTCGGGGTGCAGGAAGACGTTGCCTGGATGCGGGTCGGCGTGGAAGAAGTGCTCCACGAAATAGCCCCGGAACATGTATCTGAGCAGGTCGGTGGCTACCCGCTCGCGTTGCTGCTCGCACATGTCGTCCGCTGCCCCGCAGCTCAGTGCTCGTCCGGGTGCGATGCTCTGGACCAGCACCCGCCGCCCCGCCTGCCGTACTGCTGGTACTGCGAGGTGCGGGAAGCCTTCGGCAGCTCGGCGGCCGGCCTCCATGTGTGCGGCCTCGGCGGTGAAGTCGAGCTCGGGTCGCATGCAGTCGAAGATTCCTTGCAGGACGGCGTCGAGGTCCAGCACCTCGGCGAGTCGCGGAGTGGCCCGCCCCGTCATCCGGGCTGCTCGGCTCAGCGTCGCCATGTCCGCCCGCATCCGTCTCTCGGCACCGGGTCGCTGCACTTTGAGCACCGCGCGGGTGCCGTCGTGCAGCACCACGGGATAGACCTGGGCCAGCGACGCGGAGCCGCAGGGCAGGCCGGTGTCGACCTCGCGGAACAGTGTGCGCCATGCGGGCCCGAGCTCCTGCTCGAGTACGGGCTCGAAGACGGAGAACGGGGCGGCCGTCACGGTGCGGTGCAGCCGTTCCAGCTCCGTGGCCAGCGCTCCGGAGATCAGATCCGGTCGGGTGGCGAGTACCTGTCCGACCTTGATGTAGAAGGGCCCCAGTGCCTCCATGGCCTCCCGGATACGCCGCGCCCGGACGCGTTGCGCGTGCTTCGTGCGCTCAGTGGTGCCGGTTCCCTGCTGGGCCGTGAGCGCGTCCTGTGCGAGCAGTCCGGCCAGCCGGGCCACGCCCACCCCTCGAGCCGCCTTCATTGCCACGGCCGCCGGTCTCAGGCTCGGCCCAGCAGCTGGGTTCCCGCTGCGGTGGGTTCCCGGGCCATGAAGAACGCAGTGAGGCCGTCCAGGAGTTCGGGCAGGCTGATCGCGCCGTCCTTGTCGCGGTCGAGTTCGTCGAAGCCACGGTCGAGGTCCCCGGGGTCGACGCGTCCGCCGGCGAAGACCGTACGGTACTCGTGGCGGTCGATGGCTCCGCTGCCGTCGGTGTCCACTGCCTCGAACATGGCGCGCACGGCGTGGTGTACGCCGTCGCGCACGTACCCGGGGTCGGCGTCGCAGTTGCGGAGCATGGCGGTGACCCACTCGTCCTTGCTGACGCTTCCGTCGCCGTCCGTGTCCATGGTGGCGCGCATGTGGTCCCACCATGCGGTGAAGCCGGCATACACCTTGTCTTCCTGCTCCGGGGTGAGTTGCAGCTGCCAGCACAGGGCGCGGGCCATCGCCTGCAGGTCCGGGGCGTCGATCCGGCCGTCGCCGGTCTGGTCGAGCACCTGGGAGAAGAAGCGGCCCAGCCGGTCGGCCCGCGAGTCGCGGTCCTGGCCGCGGACGGCCGCCGAGGCCACCGCTTTGACCAGTCCCAGGGGCCGGGCCAGCAGACCGGCGCCGGGAAGCCGGATGCCGCCGGGCCGGGCCTCGTCCGCCCCGCTCGCAGCAGCCTGGCCGGTCATCGCTGCGGCGGCGACCGGCATGTAGCGGCTGCGCAGGGGCAGCGGCTCCATGGCGGTTCGCGCGGCGTGGTGCACCATACGCGACAGCGCGCGGTCGGCTTGTCCGACGTGCAGGTGGAGGCGCTCGCGGTAGGTCTGCGGCAGCTGTGCGGCCACGGCGCCGGGCATCAGCATCGCGGCGGAGGAACGCATCAACGACCACACCGGCGGGCACCACTCCAGCTGCGATGGTGTCGCAGCACCCCGGTACATGTCCCGCATCAGGAAACGGACCTCGGTGTTGTCCTCCAGCACTTCGCGCTGCATCCGCTCGAAGTAGTCCCAGAACCCGGCGAGATCAGCCGGCAGCAGGTCGCGGTCCAAGCCGAAGGCGCCCAGGGTGGCACACCACTCGTCGTACAGCCGCATCTCGTGGGCAGGCGAGAGCGGGCGGCCGGCGAGCCGCTCCATGCTGCTCATCGCCTCGAACACGGTGCCGAGCACCCAGGCGCGCACCTCCGGCTGCTCGGCGCTGTAGTCACGGCCGCGGTCGTCGGTGCCCTTGATGCGCCGGTGGGCGCGCAGGACCCGCTGCACCTCCTGGAGCCGCTGCTCGGGCGGGGCGTAGACGAAACGCTGCAGGCTGATCAGGGTGTGATCGACCCGCCGCCAGGGATGGGTGCGGTACGTGGAGTGCTTGGCCAGGCCGGCACCGACCACGGGGTGGGCCGCTTGCAGGACCAGCAGCCGTGGCATCACCAGGGTCATCCGCCACTGGCCCAGCAGCTGCCAGGTCACCGATCCGGGGCCGGGGAAACCCGCCCCATCGGCGGAGATCTCGGGCTCTGGGGCCGGCAGGGTTGCGGTCATGACGAGGCGCCTTCCATGTGCTGTCGCCGAGCGGCGAGGAGGACCTTGATCGAGGGCAGCCAAGGGGTCCGGACGGTGTGTCGTGGCAGGCGGGAGCCGGCTCGTCGGAGCGCCCGTAGCTGGATCCGTTGCACGTCCAGGAACGCCGTCATGACCGGAACGAACTCCGGCGGCATGAGCGGCAGGACGTCACGGGCCCGGCCCAGGGCGGCAGCGGCCAGCTCGATCTGAGCGTGCAGCTGCCGGCCGGTGTGCGGCAGGCAGGGCAGCCCTCTTCGCAGGTCGTCGGCAAGGTCGCCGAGGCAGTCGATGCGCTGCCCCGCATCGGCCGCGTCGCGCAGCGCGCGGACCACCTCCGGGGTTCGGCACCCGGGGTGGACCCCACAGACAAGGACCATCAGGGGATGCGAGACGCGGTCCACGTAGGCCTGGAAGCCGGCCTCCGAGCCGAAGGCACGGTATTCGAGGTCGCCGGCCATGCCGTCCAGGAAGTCACTCACCCACGCATCGGGCAGTCCGGTGTGGTCCAGAGCATGCAGCAGCGCGGCCAGCCGGGGGTTGTCCGCCCTGCGCTCGGCGAGAGCCTCCCTTACGGCGGTGTCCCAGGCGCGGAAGCGGTCGGGCCGCGTGGCGGCGGGCCCGCTGTCGGAAGCGGTGTCCGTGGCATGGATGAACGCGTACACACACAGGATGTGCGGCTGCAGCCGGGACGGAGCGAGCAGCCGGATCGCGGCGTAGTAAGGGGGCTCAAGTCGGCGGACCTCGCGGGCAATGTCCCGGTATGCCCTCCTCACCGAAGGGGCGTGGACGCCGGCGTGATCCAGGACGGTGTGGTAGGGCACGGGGGCGATGAGCTGCATCAGGCGGCCCCCGCGCGTCCGAAGCGTCGCTCGCGCCCGGCGTAGTCGGCCACCGCTTCCCACAGGGCGAAGCGGTCGAAGTCGGGGAAGAGCACGTCGGTGAAGTACAGCTCCGCATAAGCGCACTGCCACAGCAGGAAGTTGCTGATCCGGCGCTCGCCCGAGGTGCGGATGAGCAGGTCCACATCTGGGACGCCGGGCTGATACAGCCTACTGGTCAGCGAAGCGGCATCAATGCGGTCGGGGCTCAACCGTCCCTCGGCGGCATCCCGCGCCAACTCGGCTGCCGCCCGCAGCAGTTCGTCGCGGGCGCCGTAGTCGACGCAGAAGATCAGGTCCATGGTCCGGTTGTTCCGGGTGAACTGTTCGAAGTCGGCAAGCGTACGGCCCAGTGTGGGAGGGACACGGTCGCGTCGTCCGCACCACAGTGCACGGACCCCCTTGGCATGCAGGGCAGCCTGGTTGTCGGTGACGAAGCCACCGATGATCTCCAGAGTCCTCGCAACCTCCTCCGGCTCGCGCCGCCAGTTCTCGGTGGAGAACAAATAGAACGACAGATGCCGGATCCCCGCCTGCACCGCACCGTCGATGGTGTCGAGCAGGCGCGGCACGGCGGCTGCGTGCCCGTCATTGCGGGCCAGTCCACGACGAGCGGCCCACCTGCCGTTGCCGTCGACGATCAAGGCAACGTGTGCGGGAACCCGCTCCGGCTCCCACGCCGACGACCGGCCCTCACATAGATGTGGCTTTGCGGACAACGGAGTACCGGCCATTCACATCCACCCGCCCTTTCACCAACCACGCCCCCATCCTGCGAACCTGCGCCGGTATGCGCGGGAACAGCTACACAAGACCCCCGGGAACAAGACCTGGAAGGGCTGCGAACCGCTCAGAACACTGCCTGGCCAGCGTGGCAGCGGTCATCCGCTTCTTACGGATCCACTCGAACGGAGGACGGTCCCGCAGCCCCCGTTACGGGGTGACGCACTCGGTGTCGACGGGCCATCCGCAGCGGTCGGTGTCGAGGTCGTAGACCATCCACTCCGCTCCTTGACAGCGGCCGGTGCCGTCCTCCTCACAGGCCGGACAGGCCAGGTCGGCCGCTGCTCCGCGGGACAAGCGGGCGATGTCCTCGTCGCGGATCTCGTGGCCCTCGGCACGGAGCTGTTCGACGGCGGCGTCGATGTACCGGCTCGTCCAGAGCACGATGGTGTTGAAGACCAGGCCCAGCGCGCCGAGCTGATTCGATCCGAACTAGCCCAGCCGACGGCCCGGCAGGAGTCTGCGCGGGTCCAGTCACTGAACGTGCTTGTCCGAAGTCGTGAAGCCCTGGAGTGTCCGGGCGTGTCGCGCACCGCTGCGTTCTGCACGGTCACCTGTGACACGGCGCCCGGGACCAGGCGACCATCCCCCACATGGACGACGCGTTCACACTCCTTCGGCAGGCCGTTGACGTACTGCCGCAGGACGCCATGGCAGGAAACGGCCAGACGGTTGGAGATGTGCGCAAGGAGATCGAGCTCCAGGAGAGGGAGATGGCGCTCGACGAGCTCATCGAGATCGCGGACATCCATCCGGCATCCATCACCTTGTGGGAGATGCTCTCCGAGGCTGCCCGGCAGATGGTGCTCGACCACAGCCGCCGTGGGTGCGAGTGGCGGGGCGAGAAAGCCAAACACGGCACGATCCGTGCCACCTTGACCCTTCTAGGAGCCGACGAGGGCGGACGCCACAGTGCCTTCTCCGGGGACGGCCAGCTCAGACCGCTGTGGGACATCGGTCACCGCACCGCAGACGGACAGCAAGATCTGAACATCGCGCGGCTCTGGGTGGAGTGCGAGCCGCAGCTGGGCCCTGGAAGGACCGCCCACGTTCGCCTGACTCCCCTGCAGCCCGAGCAAGGGCAGCATCTGCAGCCCGGTGACGTGATCACCATGCACGAGACCCAACCGGCCGCTGAAATCGCCGAAATCATCGAGGATCTGCCACCTCGCGCCTGAGACCAGGACAGCCAGGGGGCGAAGGGCCCGTGACCGGACAGCTGTCAGCCGCTGACGGAGCTGCCGGTGAGTCGGCCGGCGCTGAGCGGCGTCGGCATCGTTGGCATCCGAATGTGCCGACCCGCAGCCGCGTGAAGCCGTCCAGAGGTGGCGTGGAGCAGGACCGCGCACCCCACACCGACTCCACCACCGGACAGACGTCGTGCGGTAGTTGATGACCTCCTTGAGGGGAGAAGGACCTCGCGCCAAAGCGAACGTGGACAGGCAGCACCCTTTTGTGACGCTCGCGGTAGTCGGCTGAGTCGAACTGCGGTGGCCCGCCACATCAGGAGCGGCGCACAGGAACGTTTTCAGGTGGTCAGGCAGACGAGCGGCCAGTGATGGCCGGCAGGGTCGTGGTTTTGATCCGGCGGTAGGTCCTGAAGCCGTACACGGTCAGCGCTGCCCAGATGACGGTACTGGCAATAGGCCACCACAGGTCCCACCCCTGCTCGCCCTGGATGAGCTTGACGGTCCCATTCACCGCCCAGCTGACCGCAAGAACAAGCGCCGCCCACCTGGCCCAACGCCACATCCGCATCGTCCCACGGACACGGGCTTCCCGTGAGATCTGATCACCCCGTCGAAGTCGTGCGCCATCCATACCTACCCGCCTACCCCCTGACCGCCCCTTGCCTCCCATTCCTGAGGAGAAGGCCGGAACGGGACGGGTCGCGGGGCGCGTCAGGCGGACGCGTGCCGTGATGCAGACGCCTTCCGCGATACAGCGTGGTGCGCCGGACGTCCCTCGCTTGTTCCTTGGAGGCGCTCCCGCCACAGGGAGACTGTAAGCAGCAGACCGCTGAAGACGGCCAGCAGGAGAGCGGACACCCACATCTGCCGGCTGCCGGGCGACTGCCACGCGGTAAAGGCAGCCAACACCACCCACAGCAGGGCACCACCGACGTAGAAGGTGCGGACCCGGTGCAGCTGCCGCACCTCCCGCAACGACATGACGCGATCAGACTTGCATGCCATGCCAGCCTCTGTACCCCAGCGGACGCTGAACAACGTTGCAGGTTGATCGAGTTGGCCCTTCGACCGCTTCCCACCCCTTACTGCTGGGCGCGTCCTTCAAAGTCACGGCGCACTGCTGCACCTTGGTCCTCGACCAGGCCTGCATCGTCGGGGAGGTCCAGGACAGCGCCGCAGTGGCTGCACAGTTTCCCGTCCTCGGCCGGCGTGCCACACGCCTTGCAGAACCGATTACCCTCGCCGTTCCCAGTGGCCTGCGACATGACTCTCTCCTTCCCAAAAGGGGACAGTGATGAGCAGGGAGTACCCCCAGCGTCCGCGAACTCACAGATCATGGAGATCGCCATCACCACAGCCCCGGGAACGGTGCTGCTCGGCACGCTCACCAACCCCGGCGGCGAGCCGATCCCGGCGGAGACCCAGCACGTGACGGCATCCCCGAGCCATGGTCCAGACGCGCCTACCGGAGTGGGAAGTTCGTGCGATGGAGCAGCACGCCGCCCGCCATCGCGACTGGCACGACTACTACACCTGGCAGAAGCTGGGCGGCGGCTACCAGGCTCTGGACGATGGCTGTGCTGTCGTCGGACGGCTGAAACCCATTGCGGAAACGTGGTCGCGAACAGGGTGGCCGACCCTGCCTCGCGCTGGACGGCCGGCGCCCCGCCTTCCGCTCACTCAGACAGCCCATGTTAGAGGGGAGCGCAGTTGGCCTCTCGATGCCTCGGCTGTCGCTGCGGCCGGCCTCAGGCTGGAAGGTGGGGATTTTCCTCACCATGGTCACAAGGCTGGTTCAGCCGTCGGCCGGACACGTACTCCTGCTCACCGGCTCCATGCCTGCCGTGCGGTCCCCACGGTGGTGTGGATGCGGTGATGTCCAGCTCGCGCACTTCCAGGCATGTCCATCACGGCCGGGGGCCGAAGGGTGGGCCCGTCCTGCGGCAGGCTCGGCGGCGATGGCCGCGGGTGAGGTTGAGTTGGCTGAGTCGGAGCAGGTCGACGAGCTCCTGCATCGACATCCACTCCTGGGGTGGGCTGCACCGTCGTCCGTTCGCTCGCGCACGTCAGGTACTGCGTGGCTGACGCGTGGTCGGATTGGGTGCGTGGGGCGGCCGAGTGCGCTCTTCTGCAGTCCGCCGCCAACGTGCAAACGCTCGCCCCCGTCGACCTCCTGCGCGTCGACGCTGTACAACCTCACCGGCGCGGCCACCCGCAAGAGCACCATCCCGAAGACGCACCATGTCCAGGACCCACCATGCCCATGAGCCGAGGCAGGCCGCCTCGGCGGCGACCGTCTCGCGGCCCGTAGGACGTACTCCTGCGAGCCACTGACGCCGGGGTCCGTAGGGGCAAAGTAGCAGGTCAGGGGACGGCGGGCAGCGAGGCCTCGATCCCACGGGCCGCGACCGGCTGGGCACTGCCGTCGGCCAGGCGGTAGGACAGGCCCACCACGGCCGCTCGGCCGGTAGCGACCCGATCGGCCAGGACGCGGGAGCGTTCCAGCAGCAGGTCGACGGTCCGCTCGATGTGCTCGGCGAGGATCTCCTCGGGCTGGTCGCGCCCGGCGGCCCGAGCCGCCAGGACGCTGGGGGTCACCCGCTCGACGACGTCCCTCACGAATCCGGCGGGCACTTGACCGCCGTCGGCGGCGGCGCACGCAGCCGCGATGGCCCCGCACGAGTCATGGCCGAGTACCACCACCAGCGGGCAGTCCAGCACGCTCACGCCGTACTCGATGCTGCCCAGCGCCTCCGCGCCGACGACGTGCCCGGCGGTGCGCACGACGAAGAGGTCCCCCAGCCCCTGATCGAAGATGATCTCGGCGGCCAGCCGGGAGTCGGAGCATCCGAACAGCACAGCGAACGGCTTCTGGGCGGGTGCGATCTGCGCGCGGCGCGCGGCGTCCTGGTGCGGGTGCTCAGGGGTGCCCGCAAGGAAGCGCTGGTTGCCGGCCAGCAACAGCTCATAGGCATCACGCGGCGCCGGAGTATGGGTGTCGGTCATGATCCGAAGCCTACGATCCGGCTCCACCGATCGACAGCGCGGGCCATGACGTGTCCCGGGGAAGCACACCCCGCGGGCGGCGCCGCGCGTGCTGCGGTGTCACCGAACCCGGTGCATCCACCGGCACCAAAGGATCCCGCGGATCGTCTCGGCGGCCCTTTCCGGCGCGTCCGAAGACGCCCCCTTGGCAAAGAGCCCGGCAAGGCGAGTGACCACCTGGGACAAGCCGCTGGTCCAGGGCATTACAGGTATTGGATCGCGTGATCGCGGGACGCGCACTCGGTGATCGTCGCGGCGGCATCCAGGCGATGACCGCCGCGACGCATCCGACAGGCAGGCAGGGAAGGACGTGGGGGACATGGACAGCGCGGGTCAGCCGGTGATTCCGGAGGTGGTGGACAGTCCCGCTTTGCGGGCGCACCCGACAGGCAGGACCGCGCGGTGGCTGTTGCGGCATCAGGTCCAGCCTGTGGGGCCGGCGGCCGGTGTGGCGCATGCCGAGGCGCATGCGTGGTGGAAGGTGATGTGCCTGACGGGGGTCGACTACTTTTCCAGCCTGGCCTACGTGCCGGCGATCGCCGCGCTCGCCGCGGGGGCGGTGTCACCGCTGGCGACGCTGCTGATCGTGGCGTTGACGTTGCTGGGGATGCTGCCGATGTACCGGCGGGTGGCCAAGCAGAGCCCGCACGGCGCGGGGTCGGTGGCGATGCTCGAGGATCTGCTGCCGTTCTGGTGGGGCAAGCTGTTCGTGCTGGCCCTGCTCGGGTTCGTGGCCACCTCGTGGATCATCACCATCACCTTGTCGACGGCGGATGCCTCGGTGCACGTGGTGGAGAACCCTTTCTTCCCCGCCGCGCTGCACGGCCACGAGGTTGCCCTGACGGTGGTGCTGCTGCTGGTACTCGGTGGTGTGTTCCTGCTCGGGTTCAGCGAGGCGGTCAGTGTCGCCATCCCGCTCGTCGCCGTGTTCCTGGTCCTCAACGCGGTCGTCATCGCCGTCGGCCTGGTCCAGGTGTTCACCACCGATGGCGCGCTGTCGGCATGGACCGACGCACTCACCGACGGCGGGGGCGGCTTCGGTGACGTCGCCGGCCCGGCGCTGCTGGCCTTCCCTCTGCTCGTGCTGGGCCTGTCCGGATTCGAGACCGGTGTGTCCATGATCCCGCTGATCGCGGGCGAAGGCGCCGACGACGAACAGCGCCTGCGGGCGCGCATCCGCAACGCCCGCCGGCTGCTGACCACGGCGGCGGTGACCATGAGCGTCTACCTGCTGTCCGCCAGTTTCGTCACCACCGTGCTCATCCCGCACGACGAGTTCGAGCCCGGTGGCGCGGCCAACGGCCGCGCGCTGGCCTGGCTGGCCCACGAGCACGTCGGAGAGGCGTTCGGCACGGTCTACGACATCAGCACGATCCTCATCCTGTGGTTCGCCGGTGCGTCCGCGATGGCCGGGCTGATCAACATCGTCCCGCGCTACCTGCCGGGCTACGGCATGGCGCCGGAATGGGGCCGCGCGGTGCGTCCGGTCGTCCTCGTCTACACCGCGCTGTGCGTGGTGATCACCATCGCGTTCGACGCCGATGTCGACGCCCAGGCCGGTGCCTACGCCACCGGGATCCTGGCCATGATGGTCTCCGGGGCCTTCGCCGTGACCGTCTTCGTCGCCCGCGGCCGCCGCCGCGTGGCCACCGTCGGCTTCGGACTGCTCACCGCGGTGCTCCTGTACGCCCTGGGCGCCAACATCATCGACAAACCGGACGGCATCGCCATCTCCGGCTTCTTCATCCTCGGCATCATCACCGTCTCGCTGATCTCCCGCGTCGCGCGGACCACCGAGCTGCGCGCCGACCGTCTCGTCTTCGACGAGAGCGCACGCCGGTTCATCGCCGAAACCCTCGCCCACGACCAGTCCATCAACATCATCGCCAATCGCCGACAGGCTGGCGACGAAGCCGAGTACGCCGCCAAGGAACGCGAGCAGCGCGGCACCAACCCGGTCCCCGGCTTCGCGGACGTGCTCTTCCTCGAGATCGACGTGGTCGATCCGTCCGACTTCAGCGAGACCCTCACCGTCCACGGCCTGGACGTCGGCGGCTACCGCATCCTGCGTGCGCAGGCCCCGGCCGCGCCCAACGCCATCGCCGCGATCCTGCTCGCGTTGCGCGATGCCACGGGGGTGCGGCCGCACTGCTACTTCGCCTGGGCCGAGGGGAGCCCGCTCAAGCACATGTTCCGCTACTTCCTCCTCGGCCGCGGCGACACCGCCCCCGTCACCCGCGAGATCATCCGCCGCAACGAACCCGACCCCGACCGCCGCCCCGGTATCCATGTCGGCAGCTGAAGCGCCTGACCACCGCCCGCTTCGGCGGGGCGACTGCACACTCGGCGGCTCACCGAACAGGGCTGTGCATCGCTTCGCGCGTATGACCGGGGTCGAGGGCGGGGATACTGGCGGGTGCCGGGGCCGAGGGGTATCCATCACATATCCCCCGGCCCCGGTGCCGGGCGTCAGCGCCAGGTGTCGTTGACGGTCAACGTGCCGGTGGGCGGCGTGACGACGGTGCGGTTGTCGCCGTTCTCCCAGGTGACCGTGCCATCGGGGTTCTTCTTGAAGTACTTGTACTGCACGGTGGTGTTCGGCGGGAGCTGGTGGGCTCCGGACCAGAGCGGGTACGTGGTGGCGCCGGTGGTCAGGGGGACGGCCTTGGCCGGGTCCCAGCTGCCCAGGTCGGGCAGGTGGCCGGTGACGTAGAGGTTCTGGCCCCAGCTGGTGGTGGCGGTGGCGCGGAAGGTTGCGGAGACCGGGCTGACGTCCCAGCGGTCGTGGTTGGCCGGCGTGTTCGGGGAGACCGTCAGTGTGCGGTTAGGGGTGCTTTCCCAGGTCACCGCGCCGGTGGGTGAGCGCCTGAGGTACTTGTACTGCACGGTGGCGCCGACGGGCAGTCGGACGCCGGCCGACCAGTGCGGGTAGGCGCTTGCGGTGGTGCCCAGAGGGACGGCTCTGGCCGGATCCCAGGAGCCCAACTGCGGAGCACTGCCGGTGACGAGCAGGGTCTCCCCTTGCGTGGCGGCCTCCACTCGGAAGGTGACGGAGGTGTCCTGCGTCGTGGCCGCACGGGCGTGAGAGACCGTACCGGCAAAGAGGTCGGCGAGGAGCACGGCGAGCACGAGCACCGGCCGCCAGGCGGCCGGCACCCGCTGATATGTCGAGAGCATGTCATCCCCTTCTGACTCGTCGACGGCGGATTCCTGCCCGCCGTCCACGCACATTCAACACAGGATGAAGACAGAGAGCGACGGCATCCGCTCTCTGCGTTCAATCAGGCATGCGATTCGGCCGTGAAAGCCGAACTCTCTTGCGCCTTCGTCCAAGTCCTGAACGAAGAGCCTATGACCCACTGCAGGAAGCCACACGAACTGGTCGCAGCGGACGGGGAGTCGGTCGAGGTCGCCGGAGTACACCTGAAGGCCACGTTCCGTCGGCGTTCCGGCTGCCACGAGCACCCTGACGGGCTTGCGCAAGATGACGCAAAAGCTTTCACCCCGCCATGCCCGGGTTTCGCCGCCTGGCCTACCCGGACCACGGCGAGCGGCACCCAGGGGTGCTGATGTACGCGGACGGCTTCGGCATCCGGCCCATGCTGCGGGAGATGGCCCGCGAACTGGCCGGGCACGGCTACTACGTGCTCGTCCCCAACTCCTTCCACCGACATGGCCTGCACCGCTGGTCGAGCTGCCCGAGTACATCGGAGAGGAGGTCCGGTCTGCGGTCTTCACCCAGCTGATGCCCCTGATCGAGGCGCACACCGCTGAACGTGTCCTGAGCGACGCCGACGCCTACCTCAGGTTCCTCACCACTCAGCCCGAGGTCGGCGCCAGTCCCGTCGCGGTGACCGGCTACTGCATAGGCGGCCTCTACGCGATGCGCACCGCTGCGGCCCATCCCGACCAGGTGGCGGCCGTCGCCGCGTTCCACGGCCCCGTGGGCGCCGACGGGTCCGACCTCTTCTCCAAGCTCACCGCCCAGGTCCACCTCGGCCACGCCGAAGGCGACATGACACCTGAGGCCCTCGGCGAGCTCAACCAGGCCCTGGATGCAGCAGGCGTCGGCTACACCTCCGAGATCTACCCCGGCACCGTCCACGGCTTCACCATGTCCGACACCGACGCCTATAGCGCCTCTGGGCTGAAGCGTCACTGGGATCGCCTGCTCCCCCTTCTGGACCGCACCCTGGCCACCAGTTGAGGCTCCAGCCTGGAAACCAACCCTGAAACGGCCGCGACCAGCCAACGGCATGGCGAGCCACACCGATGTCTCCACGGCCGTGGCCCGCCTCCATCGCGAACGGAACTTCCGTAAAGGGTCGCTTGAGAGATCTAAGCAGGGCCTCTTGGTAGCTCAGAGGGCTTCTACCGCAACTCGTCTTCTAAGAGGCCCTGTTGTTGCAGTTGTATGCCACTGCGGAGACGGAGTCCCCTTCGGTCACTCTGGCGTGTGACTGCCTGGCTCACCGGTTCGGGAGCGCCGCCGACACCCCGATGCGTGTGCGGCGGTATCCGACGGACATGACGGACGCGGAGTGGGCCCGGGCCCTGCCGCTGCTGCCGGTACCGGGTTTGGATGTGCGGCCGGGGCGGCCGGCCGGAGACGTATTGCCACCGGGCCATGCTCGATGCAATCCGGTATCTCGTGGGCAAGGGGATCAAGTGGCGGGCAATGCCCGCCGACTTCCCGCAGGTGGCCGCGGCACACCATCGCCTGGCCCTGGTCTGCGCCGACGGCGGCTACACCGCAGCCCCGTCGAGTACTGCCTGGCCACGCTCGCCCTGGTCCTGACGATCGTCAAACGCAGTGTCGACCGACGAGGGTTCGTGGTGCTGCCCAAGCGGTGGATCGTCGAGCGCCTCTTCGCCCACCTCATGCGAAGCCGCCACCTGGTGCGCAACTTCGAGCGCCGCACCACCAGCGTCGAGGCGTTGGTCTGCTGGTCGATGGCCCTGCTCACCCGTCGCCCGGCCCGGTCACGCCTGCCGCGAGGATGAACCGGCCCGGCTGCTGCTCGGCCAGCCAGTCGCGGGCCACCCGGCGTTTCGCTTTCGACCGCAGAGCCTCCACTCGCGCCGGCACCACGTCCATGCCGAACATGGCGGCCATCTCCTGAGGATGCGTTGGTAGTCGCCGGCAGCGCCGACCAGGCCAGCCCTTGGCGCCATACCGGCACCTGCGACCTCGCTTTCGCCGCATCCCCAGGAGCACCCGACAGGCCACCCCTCCCACGGAACCACCACGCCCTATCGCCGACCAGCGGAAACGCGTCGATCACGTCCGGCCGGGCCGGGGGGCTACGCCGCGTCGGCCCGCCGCAGCCCGGGGCCCTCGGCGTCCAGGGCGCCCCGGGCTCTGATCGTCGGGCCCAGGGCGAGTTGGGCGAGGGCGGCCAGGCAGCACAGGGCGGTGCACGACAGCCACAGGACGGTGGATCCGATGCCGAGGAGGCGGGTGCCGAGGAGCGGGGCGATGAGGAACCCGGTGCCCCAGGCCATTCCGAGCAGGCCGTTGTAGCGCCCGCGCAGGGTGGGTGGGGCAATGTCCGCCACGATGGCGGCCGTGACGGCGAAGACGAGGACCTCTCCCAGGCTCCACACCGCGACGGCCGCCCCGTAGGCCGGGCCGGCCGAGGCGGCGGCGACGAGGGCGCTGCCGGTGGCGGCCAGAAGGAAGCCGGTGGCCAGGATGCGGCTCTTGTCGTAGGCGTCGAGCCGGTGGCCGATCAGCGGCTGTACGACGATGACGACCACGCCGTTCACCGCCATGACCAGGCCGTAGACGTCACCGGGCAGGCCGTCGCGGGCCATGGCGATCGGCAGGGTGGCGAAGGCCTGCTGGAAGACGACGGCGTACAGGACGACGACGCCGGCGAAGGCCGCCATCGCGCGATCTGCGAGGACCGTGCGGTAACTGCCGCTCCCCCGGCCGGCGGCCTGCGGACGGGTCTCGGGGACGGCGAACCACACCAGCAGGCCGAAGACCGCGCACGCGGCGGCGTCCGCCCAGAACAGCAGGTGGAAGCCGCGGGTCGCGAGGTGACCGCCGAGGATCATGGCGGCGGAGAAGCCGAGGTTCACCGACCACAGCAGCAGGCCGAAGGCGCGGGTGCGGTCGGCGGCGGGCACGGCGTCAGCGACCAGGGCCTGCGCGGCGGGCCTGAAGAGGTCGATGGTGACGCCGAGGGCGAAACCTGCCGCGGTGAGGGCGGGCAGGGTGTGTGCGCTGCCCAGCGCCAGCAGCGAGGCGGCGTTGGCGAGCATCCCACCGGTCAGCGCCGCGCGACGGCCGAAGCGGTCGGTGAGGAAGCCGCCGAGGGGCTGCGAGAGGACCGAGCCGACGCCGACGACCGCGAGGATGAGACCGACCGTGTGGAGGGGAACGCTCCTGGCCTGGGTGAGGTAGAGGCTGAGGAACGGGTTGACCATCGCCCCGAGGCGGTTGACCAGGCTCCCGGTCCACAGGACCCAGAAGGAGCCCGGCAGCCCGCCGACACGGACGCGGATGATGGTGCGCAGCCGGCCGGCCTTGCCCGGAGCCGAGATCGGAGTCGGGCTCGGGGGCCGGGTCAACGCGCTGCTCCTTCCGGGGCGGTGAGACTCGCCGCCAGCGCCGCACGGTCGGCTTTGCCGTTCGCCGTGAGGGGCAGGGCGTTCACGACGCGCACCTCGGCCGGGACCATGTAGGAGGGCAGCGTCCGGGCGCAGAAGGCGCGCAGGAGGGGGGCGATGTCCTGGTCCGGCGCGGCAGGTTCGGCAGCCAAGGCGGAGTTCGTGGTGGCCGTGTCGGACCGGAGTGAGTCGGGAGCGAGGACGACGAAGGCGGCGAGGCAGCTCCCGCCTTCGGGCGAGGGTCCTCGCAGGACGGCGGCGGCGGCGGTGGCCGCGGGGTGCTGCAGCAGGCGGCGTTCGACCTCGCCGAGTTCCACGCGGTTGCCGTTGATCTGGACCTGGGAGTCGGTGCGTCCCAGGAAGTAGAACTCGCCGCTTTCCCCACGCACCGCCAGGTCGCCGGTGCGCAGCACGCGTTGCCCGGACTCGGGGCACAGCGGGTCGGGGACGAGCGCGGCCCGGGTGGCCTCGGGATCGTCCCAGTAGCCGGTGAACAGGGCGGGACTGCGCAGGAGTATCTCCCCGTGCACGCCGGGTCCGTCCACGACGTCTCCCGCCTCGTCGACGAGGATCATCTCGGCACCGGGGTGGGCGGTGCCGATCGACAGGCGCTCCAGGTCGGCCGGGAGGGGATCGGGCACGTCCTCGAACGAGGCGGCCATCGACTCGGTGGCGCCGTAGCAGTTGACGATGCGCATGCCGGGGCGCAGTTCCTGGATGCGGCGCAGTTCGGGCAGCGGGAACTCCTCTCCGCAGAAGAGGACTTGCCGCAGGGATGTGAGCCCGGCCAGGCGGTCCGGTTCGTGTCGCAGCACTTGACGCCAGATGGACGGTACGCCGTTGACGTGCGTGGCCCCCGTGTCGTGCAGGGCTCGCAGGAAGCGCCGGGGCCAGCGCACCGCGTGCTGGGGCACGGGTACGACGGCGGCACCACTGGCCAGTGCCAGCCCGATGGTGAGCAGGGAGAAGTCGAAGTGGAGGGGTGAGGTGCCGGCGATCCGGTCACCGGGGGCGGCCAGGCGGTGGGCCAGCATGCCGCGGTAGAACGCGGTGACGGCGCGGTGGCTCATGACGACGCCCTTCGGGCGTCCGGTCGTTCCGGAGGTGAAGACGATGTACGCCGGGTCGGTGACGCAGGGCACGCGGCGTCGGCGGGCAGTCGCGGTGGGGGGCCGTTCGACGACCAGTTCACCCGCGGCGAAGCGGGCTGTGCCGAGGCCGGGCGGGAGGTCGGTGCGCTCGCCAGTCCTCGCCTGGAGGTGCAGGGCGGGGCGGGCGGTGCCGATGAGGGTATGCAGACGTTCCTGTGGGGTCTCGGGAGGGATCGGTACGAAGGTGAGCCCGGCCCGGGAGCAGGCGAGCAGCACGGCGATCGCCTCGGCGCCGGCTTCGGCCTCCAGGAGCACGCGCGTGCCGGGCTCGAACTCCAGGGCGCGGAGGGCGGTGGCGTAGGCGTCGACCGCGCGGACGAGTTCGGCGTAGGTCGTGACAGTCGTTCCGCCGGGGGCGACGGGCTCGATGACGGCGGGCCGGCCGGGGGCGTGGCGCGCCGGATCGAGCAGGAGGTCGTGGAGGAACTCACCGGTTGCCGCGGCGGTGGCGGCCGGCGGTCGGCTCACTGACGGGGTCCTTTCGGTGCGGGGTGACTTCGCTTCAGACGCGCTCTTTCGTATTGCGGAATCCTTCTTCCGCAATACGGGCGCTTACGGTGTCACAGTCGCCCACGGGAGCGCCACCCCACTCCCCCTTCGGCGGGCTCGGTACGACCACTGCACGCACTTAACAGCCCTACAGAACGGCAGCGTTGATGCGGTGACCTTGATATCCCTGGACAGGCTTCAACAGTTTGTGGCAGCGTGGAAGCCCACCGCAGCGGAAAACGATTTCCGCATCATGGAATAGGAGGTCGCCCGTCGTGCAGCCGAACGACGCCGGACCTCTCTCCCTGGGCCAGCTCTCGGTCTGGCACGACATCCGCGAACTGCCGCCCTCCCGGCGCCATGAGCCCAACAACGCGGCCGTGTGGGACCTGCCGCCCGGCACGGCCTCCGACGCCGTACGAGCGGCGCTGGCCTGCCTTGCCCGCCGCCACCCCTCGCTGCGCACCCGCTACGACCTGCGCGACCCGGACGCGCCCCGGCAGTGGGTGGCCGAGGAGACCGCGCCCGTGGTGCTGCCCGCCGCCCCAGCCGGTGGCGCCCCGGCCGAGGACCAGGCTCGTGTACTGGCCGGTGAGCCTTTCGACCTCGGCCGGGAGGACGGCTGGCGGGCCCGGCTCGTCAGCGACCCTTCCGGCTCACAGCGCCTGGTGTTCGTCAAGCACCACATCCTGGCGGACGCCTGGGCGCAGGAAGTGCTGCGCCGGGAACTCCTGCGGGAGATCGCCGTACCGGGCAGCCTGCGGGCGACGGCACCGGGTCCCCTGCACCTGGCCGCGGAGCAGCACGGCCCGAACGGGTTGCGGCGGCAGCGAGCCGCGCTGGAGCACTGGGAGCGGCTGGGCAGCCGGGCGCCGGCTGCTCGGCTGCCGGACAGCGGCGACGCTCCCTGCGAGGTGGTGCAAGCGACGCTGCGGTCGGCGCCCGCGCTGGCCGCGGCACGCGCGCTCGCCGACCGGGCCGGCGTCTCCGTCGCGAGCGCGGTCATGGCCGCCTACGTGCGCGCCGTGGCGCGCCGGTGCGGCAGCGACACGCTGCTGGTGCACCTTATGAGCGCCAACCGGTTCGCCGGCCGCTGGAAGGACGTGGTCACCTCGATGAACCAGTGGGTTCCCGCCCTGGTGGAGGGGGCCCGCGCCGAACTCACCACCCTCGCCGGCACAGTGCACTGGAACAGCCTGCGCGCCGTGCGGCACGGCATGTCCGACGTGACCGCGGTCGCCGCCCTGCGTGCCCGCACACCGCAGGCTTTCGAACCCGCCTGCGCCTTCAACCATGTCGCCGCGCCCCCCGGGGACGAGGCCCGTGCGGCCGCGGACGCACAGGGACCGGCGGAACCGGCCCTCTCCTTCGACAGGCCGTTCACGACCATCGGTCCACGTTGCTACGCCCGTTCCCAGGAGGACGGGCAGGTGCTGACGGTGCGGCTCACCGCGCGTGACGTGAGCCGCGCGGAGTGCGCCGCTCTGCTCTGGGAGTTGCACGACACCTTGCTCACCGCCACCTGACACCTGCCGTCTCCCGGCGCCCGCCCCCCACGTCCTTGCCCGTGCTCCCAGGAGGTTCTGTGCCCGGCTCTCCCCGCGAAGGCGGCCATGTCGTCGTCCTGCACCGCTGGACCGATCGCTACGCCGACTACGGCCGCTACCTCGACCACACCGTCCACCGCGTCAGTTACGTCACCACCGAGCAGGCACTGCGCCACCTGCCCGTGGCCCGAGCGGCCGGAGTGGAGCTGGTGGACAGCACCGAGGACGTCAAGGCGGTGCGCGAGGCGGTGGACCGGCTGATCGAGCGGTCGGGGCCGCCGACGCGGATCGTCGCGCTGCAGGAGACCGACCTGGACGTGGCGGCCCTCCTGCGGGACGAGTTCGCCCTGCCGGGGCCTGGGGCAGAGGAACTGCGGCCCGTGCGGGACAAGTTGCTGATGGCGCAGCGGCTGGAGGCCGCCGGGGTTCCGGTCCCGCCGACCGCCGCGGCCCCGGATCCCGCCGCCGTCGCCCGGTTCGCCGCCGCACATGGCTGGCCAGTGCTCGTCAAACCGCGGCGCGGCACGGCCAGCGCGGGTGTCACCCGCCTCGACTCCCCCTTGGCCTTGGCCGAGTTCGCCTTCCCGGACGGCGTCGAACTGATCGTCCAGCCGTGGGTGGCGGACCGGGTTCTGCATGTCGACGGCGTGTTCACCGGGCGCGAGCCGGGGCCTTGGCGGGCTTCGCGTTACCTGAGCACGTGCCTGGAGTTCACGGAGGGCGAGGCGCTCGGCTCGGTGGAGATCGACGAGCACTCCCTGCCGGCCGGGCTCGCCGAGCTGGTTTCCTCGGCCACGCGAGCACTGCTGGCCCGCCCCTCCGTCTTCCATCTCGAGTTGTTCGCAAGCGAGTCGGGGGCGTTGACCGTCCTGGAGCTCGGGGCCCGGCCCGGCGGGGCCGAAGTGCCGTTCGTGTGGCGGGAGGTGCACGGCGTCGACCTGATGGCCGCCGCCTTGGCCCACCAGACCGGCACGCCCGACCCGACACCGGCCGCACTGCCGCACACGGGCCGGATCGGGGGCTGGCTGCTGGTGCCGCCCTCGGCGCCGACGCCCTGCCGGGTGCGGTCCGTCCGCCTGCCGGACGAGGGGTTGGCGTACGCCCGGAAGATCCCGCCGCGGGGCCGGTTGCTGACGGGCGGCGGTTACGAGCACACCGGCGCACGGTTCCGCTTCTCCGGCGCGAGTACCGCAGAGGTAGAGGCGGACGTACTGCGGACCGCCCGCGACACGTCCGTGCTGAGTGCGCCGGTCGACGCCGGCGCGCCCGCCCGGCTCGCCGTGGTGGGCTGCGGGAACCCGCCCTACCGCAGGTACGCGCTCGCCGCGCTGGCGCAGCGGGTGGAGACCGCGCTCGTGCAGCCCGCGGCGCCGCAGTGGCAACGCCCGTACATCGGTGACCGCTTCCGGTCCGCCGACACCTCCGACGCCGACGCCGTCACCGCCGCAGTCGCCGACCTGCTCGCGCCCGCAGCGGGCCCGGTTGCGGTGCTGACCTGGGACGAGACGCTCCTGGAGACCACCGCCGAGGTCGCCCGGCGCCTTCGGCTGCCGCACCTGAGCCCGCAGGCGGTGCGCCACTGCCGCGACAAGCTCGCCACCCGCCGGGCGCTGGCCGCGGCCGGCGTACCCTCCGCGGGCTTCCGCCACGTCCACGACCACGACGAGGCCCTCGCGGCCGCCGAGCAACTGGGTCTGCCCGTCGTCGTCAAGCCCCGCGGCCTGGCCGGCTCCATCGGCGTCACCCTCGCCACCCGGCCGGACGAGGTGACCGGTGCCTTCGAGCGGGCGACAACCTCCTCGTTCCCGGGCATCCGGCGGCTCGACGGCGCCATCGTCGAGGAGTACCTGACCGGACCCGAGATCAGTGTGGACTGCGCCGTGGACCACGGCCGGGTGCACGTCGTCAACGTGGCCCGCAAACGGCTCGGCTTCGCGCCCCACTTCGAGGAGACGGGCCATCTCGTAGCGCCCTGGCGGGACGAGAGCTGGGCGTACGACGTGGAGTTCGTGGTCGCGGCCGCACACGCCGCGCTCGGGCTGCGCACCGGCATCACCCACAGCGAGGTGCGCCTGACCCCGTCCGGACCACGCGTGGTCGAGGTCAACGGGCGGCTCGGCGGTGACTTCATCCCGCTTCTCGGCGCCCTCGCCACCGGCGTGGACCAGGTGGCGGCCGCCGCCGACCTCGCCCTGGGCCGGACGCCCGCGCTGGTGCCGCACCACGACCGGTGCGCCGAGGTCCGCTTCCTCTACCCCGGCCACGACGCCGTGGTGCGCGAGCTGGACGTCACGGCCGCCGCAGCCGTCCCCGGCATCGTGGAGACCGTCGAACTCGCCCCGCCCGGCACCGAACTGCGGCTGCCGCCGCGCGGCATCGTCCCCCGCCTCGCCGCCCTCGTCGCCGTGGGCGACACCCCCGCGCAGTGCGCCACGGCCCTGGACCGCGCGGAGCAGGCCGTGCGGTACACGCTCACGCCGCTGTCCCCCTGACCTCCACCCTGAAGGAGCTGCCCGATCATGTGGATCCTGGGCGTCAACGCGCCACCGGCCGGCCGGCACGACACCGCGGCCTGCCTGATCGACGGCGACGGACGGATCGTCGCCTTCTCGGAGGAGGAGCGCCTCAACCGCCGGCGCCACTCGCTGTACCGCAAGCCGCTGGGCGCGGCCCGCATGTGCCTGGCGCGGGCCGGCATCAGCGCCGCCGACATCGACGTGGTGGCCGTCGGCTGGGACGACCACCAGCTCCATCCTGGCCGGTGGACGGGTGACGCCGAGTTCCTCGCCTACGCCGTCGGCCTTGACTTCGGTGACCGGCTGCCCGAGGTGGTCCGCGTCGGGCATCACCGCGCCCACGCCGCCTCGTCGTTCTACGCCTCCCCGTTCCGCAAGGCGGGTGTGCTCGTGGTCGACGGGCACGGCGAGAACGAGTCGTCGAGCATCTGGACCTACGAGGAGGGCCGCACGCCCCGGCTCGAACGCTCCTGGCGGCGCACCGCCTCACTGGGCTACGCGTACGACGCCGCCTCCACCTGGCTCGGCTTCTCCTTCCTCAACGCCGGCAAGACGATGGGCCTCGCCGCCTACGGCCGCGCCGCCGGCGTGCCGACGGAGCCCCTGGTGGAGACGCGCGGTGACGACTTCCGGCTCGCCGTCGAGCCGCTGCAGGAGAGCACCGGACGGGCCACCGCCGCGGACATCAAGGAGCAGTACGCACTCACGGTCGACCGCTGGCGCGAGCGGTACTGCCGCATCGCCGGGGCCGACGGCCCCGACGCGCCCGAGGACCGGCTCGCCGACGACCCCCGCTCGGTGCTGGTGGCCTACACGGCGCAGCGCGTCGTCGAGGAGGCCGTCACCCATCTCGCCGCGCAGACGCGCAAGGCTGCCGGAGTCGAGGAGTTGTGCATGAGCGGTGGCGTCGCCCTGAACTGCTCCACCAACGGCACCCTGCCCGGTCCGCTGTACATCCCGCCGGTGCCGCACGACGCCGGCGTGGCCCTCGGCGCCGCCTGGACGGTGTGTCCGCCGGTCTCCCGCACTTCCCCGCTCAGCCCCTACCTCGGCAGCGACATCGCGGCGAGCGCGACCGGTGCGGCGGACACCGATGGCCTGGTGCGCACGCCCCTGGACCTCGACGAGCTGACCGCGCTGCTGCTGGACGGGCGGATCGGCGCGGTCGCGCAGGGCCGCGCCGAGATCGGCCCCCGGGCGCTGTGCCGCCGCTCGATCATCGCCGTTCCGGACACCCCGGACGTCAACACCCGTGTCAACAGGGTCAAGAGCCGCGAGCAGTGGCGGCCGTTCGCCGGTGTCACCCGGCCCGCCTACGGCATGCGGCTGTGGGAGCAGCAGGAGTACCTGAGCCGGTACATGCTGGGCGCGGCGCGCGCCACCGAGCTGGGCCGCCGGGTGGCGCCGGGCGTCGTCCACGTCGACGGCACCACCCGCCCGCAGGTGCTGCGCGGCGACGAGGCGCCGGTCGTGGGCGCGGTCCTGGACGCCCTCGACGCCCAGGGCGCGCCGTCGGTGCTGCTGAACACCTCCTTCAACGACCGCGGCGAACCGGTCGTCGACTCGGCGGCCGACGCGCTGGCCGCGTTCCGCAGCATGGACCTGGACTTCCTCGTGCTGGGTGACGCCCTGTACCGCAAGAACACGGCGGGAGGTGTGGGCTGATGGCCTCCGGGCTCCCCGCGGCGGAGCGGTTCCGTGCCTACGGCCCGCGGCAGCTGGACGACATCGCCGTCCGCTTCGGTCTTCCCGACGACGTCCGGGAGATCGTGCGCCGCCTGTCGCTGGTGCTGCCCTTCCGGGTCAACGAGTACGTCCTCACTCATCTCGTCGACTGGGACCGGGTGCCGGAGGACCCGCTGTTCCAGCTGACGTTCCCGCAAGCCGGCATGCTCGACGCGGCCGACGAGGAGCAACTCGGCAAGCTGTCCGCGGACCCTGGGGACCGGCTGCTGCTGCGGGACTTCGTCGGCGACGTCCGGGCGCGTCTGAACCCCCACCCGTCCGGTCAGCAGCAGTACAACGTGCCGCACCTGGAGGGGTCCGCCCTGCCGGGGTTGCAGCACAAGTACCACGAGACCGTCCTGTACTTCCCGGGCCAGGGGCAGACCTGCCACGCGTACTGCACCTACTGCTTCCGCTGGGCCCAGTTCGTGGGCGACGCAGACCTGCGGTTCGCCGCGCCGGACCCCTCCGGACTGCTGGCCTATCTGGCGGCGCACCCGGAGGTCAGCGACGTACTGATCACCGGGGGCGACCCGATGGTGATGACCACCGAGCGGCTGCGCCGCCACGTGGAGCCCCTGCTCGGAGTCGCGTCGGTCTCCACCGTGCGCATCGGCACCAAGTCGGTCGCCTACTGGCCGCAGCGCTTCACCACCGACCAGGACGCCGACGACGTACTGCGCCTTTTCGAACGAGTGGTGGCGGCCGGCAAACAGCTCGCCGTGATGGCCCACTTCAGTCATCCGCGCGAGCTGGAGACCGAGCCCGCACGGCGGGCGCTGGCACGGATCCGCGCGGCCGGCGCGGTCGTGTACTGCCAGGCCCCTCTGATCGCCCGGGTCAACGACGACCCGGCGACCTGGAGTGCGCTGTGGCGGGCCGAACTGGCCGCGGGCGCGGTCCCGTACTACCTGTTCGTGGAGCGGGACACCGGCCCGCACGAGTACTTCAAGGTGCCGCTGGCCCGGGCGGTGGAGATCTTCCAGGCGGCCTACCGCACGCTGCCCGGTCTCGCCCGGACCGTGCGCGGGCCGGTGATGTCGGCGACGCCGGGCAAGGTGGTCGTGGACGGGGTGCAGCACACGCCCGAGGGCTCCTTCTTCCAGCTGCGGATGCTCCAGGCACGCGATCCGGCCCTGGTGGGCCGTCCCTTCCGAGCGCCGTTCAGTACGGAGGCCGCCTGGCTGGACGAACTCGAGATCGACCCGGCCACCCCGCCGGACCTGGCCGCCGCCCTGCGCGGTGCGCCACCCACACCCGCAAGGGCCGCATCGGAGACGACCGCACCCGAGACGGCCGTATCGGGCACGACCTCATCGGAGCCATCCACACCGGACGGCGGCCAGGGGCCCGAGCGGGAGGCGGCCGCATGACCAGCCCGCCCCTCTCCCCCACGCCCCGCGTCACCCCGTACGAGCGGGACGCGCACGGGGCCGGTCCGGCCGAGCTCGCGCCCTCGCCCAATCTGGCCCTCGACCAGCTGGTCCGGGAACGGCGGGCCGCCGGTGAGTCGCTGGTGCACCTGGCGTTCGGCGAGGCACGGCTGCCGTTGCTGCCCGGCGTCGCCGACGCCCTCGCGGCCGGGGCACGGCGGACCGACTACGGTCCGGTGGCGGGCCGGGAACACGCCCGCGAGGCGGTCGCCGGGTACTTCGCACGCCGCGGTCTGCCCACCGACGCCGACCGGATCGTGCTGGCCCCCGGCAGCAAACCCCTGCTGATGGCCCTTCAGCTCACCCTCCCCGGTGATGTCGTGCTGCCCGCGCCCGCCTGGAACACCTACGCCCCCCAGGCCGCCCTCGCGGGCAAGCGGGCCGTCGGCGTACCGGTGCCGGCGTCCTGCGGCGGAGTGCCGGACCCCGCCGCGCTGCGCACCGCCCTGCGCCGGGCGCGGGCGGACGGACTGCGGCCACGGCTGATGGTGCTGACGCTGCCCGACAACCCCACCGGCACGCTCGCGCCGCCGGACCTGGTGCGGGACGTGTGCGACATCGCCCGGAGCGAGGACCTCGTGATCGTCTCCGACGAGATCTACCGGGACGTCGTGCACGATGCGGCGGCCATCCCGTTCCTCAGCCCCGCGGACGTCGCACCCGACCGCACGGTGGTCACGACGGGCCTGTCCAAGAGCCTCGGCCTGGGCGGCTGGCGCATCGGCGCCGCCCGCTTCCCCCCAGGGGAGTCCGGACGGCGGATGCGCAACGGCGTGGTGGCGGTCGCGAGCGAGCTGTGGTCGGCACTGTCGGGTCCCATGCAGGACGTCGCCGCCTACGCGTTCGCCGAACCGCCGGAGGTGGTCGAGCGGCTGCGCGACGCCACCCGGCTGCACGGCGCGGTCGCGCGGGCCGTGCACCGGATCGCCCTTGGCTCCGGGGCCCTGTGCCGGCCGCCCACCGGCGCGTTCTACGTCTACCCGGACTTCGGCCCGCTCCGCCGGGAGCTGGCGGACCGTGGCGTCACGGACTCCGCCTCGCTGGCCCGGCGACTCCTGGAGGAGTCCGGCGTCGTGGTCTTGGGCGGCCACCTCCTCGGTGACGACCCCCGGGCGCTGCGCTTCAAGGCCGCGACCAGCCTGCTGTACGGGGACGACGAGGAACAGCGGGAAGCCCTGGCCGCCGCGGACCCGGTGCGCCTGCCGCACATCGCCGGACGCCTCGCCCGTATCGCCACCGCCTTCGCCCGGCTCACCGGCCGGCAGGCTCCCGCCCACGACGTCCCGGAGACCGCCCGATGAAGGAGATCGACCCCGGCCCCGAGGCCTTTCACGAACTCGCCGCTGCCGCCGACCGGCTGCTGCGCGCGGTGGACGGCCTCGGCGAGGCGGACCTGCGTGCGCCGTCTCGGCTGCCCGGCTGGACACGCGCCCATGTGCTCAGCCACCTCACCGCGCAGGCGCCCGCCCTGGAACGGCTGTTGACCTGGGCGCGCACCGGTGTCAGGACACCGCAGTACCCCAGCCGCGAGGCCCGGGACGCCGAGATCGAAGAGGGGGCCCGGCTGCCCGCCGCCGACCTGCTCGCCCGGCTGCGGGACAGCGCGGCGCACTGGCAGCACGCCGTGCAGACCCTGCCGGCATCCGCCTGGGACGCCACCGTCGTCCCGTTCACCGGCGAGATGTGCACACCGCGCCGCATCCTCGTCATCCGGCTGCGCGAACTGACGCTGCATGTGGTCGACCTGGACACCGGTCACGAGGTCGCGGACACACCGCCGTCGGCGCGGGACATCGTCCTGGCGGACGTCATCGGCTACTACGCCCAGGCCGACGGGATGCCGTCTCTCACGGTCCGGACCATGGACGGCACGGAACTGGCCCGTTTCGGCAGGGGCGCCTCGGTGGTGTCCGGGACACCGGCGGACCTGCTCGCCTGGTTCAGCGGCCGCGGCAGCGGCGACGCACTGCACGCACCCCACGGGCTTCCCGTGCTGCCCCCATGGATCTGACCGCCGTCGACCAGTCCGACCCGCCCTGCCGCCGAACGACCGAGGGATCAGCGACCGACATGCCCACCACCCCCCGCACCGGCTCCCCCGCCGCATTCCGCCTGGACGGCATCCGCACCGGCCTGCTGGACTGCGTGCAGGCCAACCTCGCCGTGCTGGCGGACCACTTCCACGGCCCCGGCACCCATCTGCGTCTGGGCTCACGACTGGACCTGCCGGTACGCCCACTGCCCGACGGCCTGCCCACGGCCGACCCCGCGCTGGAGACCCGGCTGGCGAACGACGCCCCCCTCGCCGGACTCATAGCGGTCCGCCGGGCCCGCCTGGCCCCGGCGGACCTGCTCGCCGAGGCGGCCCGGCACACCGGTGTCCACTACGTCGTCGCCGACAGCTTCCACCTGCCCTGGCTGCCGTACCACGGCAAGGCCCACATGGACCACAGCTTCCTGCTGGCGGCGGGACCCTCGGGATGGCACGTCACCGACGCCTACCGCATCGAGACCCGGTGGGGCGCGGCCGTGCCCGGTGAACACGTCCTGAGCGCACACGAGTTGTCCGGGTTCGCATCGGCCGAGCTGGTCACCTTCGTCGCGGCCGCCCCGGTGCCGGCGCCGCCGACGGTGGCGGCCGGCGACCCGGAGCCCTACCTCACCGCGTACGCCGAGTGGCCGGACCGTCTTCGCGCGCTGGAACAGCTCGCGGCCGAGACCTGGCTGCTGGCCCGGGCCCGCAAGCTGCACGCGGCGTACCGGGCGCAGTGCGCCGGACGAAGCATGGAGACGGACGCCGAACGCGCTCACCTGGCTGCGTGGGACCGGCTCGTCGAGCACACCTACCTCGCGCACCGCCGGGTCGCCCGCGGCCGGGCCGAACCGTCCGGCACGGTCGACCGCCTGCGGGAACTGCTCGCCGCCGACCAGCAGGTCTTCACCCCGCAGCCGGAGCCGGCGCCGCTGCCGGAGTCCGGTGAGGACCACCCGGCCGACCCGGAGCTGCGGCGCCGCATCACCCGGATCGTCGCCGACGTCCTGGGCATCACGGCGCAGGACCTCGCGTCCGGTGCCGCCCTGGACTCGTTCGCGTCCTTCACGTCCTTCCGGCTGGTGGAGATCGTCGAACGGGTCGAGGGCGAGCTGGGCCGGGAACTGGCCGCCGACGAGCTGGTCCCGGAGCGGCTGCGCCGGATCGACGACCTCTGCCGCCTCGCCCGTGACCGTTGAGCCCGGTACCGCGGACGTGGCCGCATCGGCCGTCTCCCGTGAATCCGGCACCGACGACCTCGTCTTTACCGAGCCCAGCACCGACGACCTCGTCTCCGACGAGTCCAGCACCGAGCCCAGCACCGAAAGGAACCGCTCCCCCATGGACGCCCGTTTCACCGAGCTGCTCCGGCCCTTCCTCAAACACGCCGGTCCCGAAGAGGTCGCCATCAACGCCGACACCGACCTGCGGCGGCTCGGCGTCGACTCCATGCAGGCGATCGAGTTGCTCTTCCGTCTGGAGGACACCTTCGGCATCGAGCTGCCCGACGAGGACATGAACGACGCCACGTTCGCCACCGCCGGAAGCCTGTGGCGGGTCGTCGCCGCGCAGTTGCCCGACGGCGACGCCGGCCGGGTGACGGCGTGAGCACGGACGTCGTCGTCCTGCCGGACCTGGAGTCCCGGCTCGCGGAGGTCACCGCGGTCACCGAGGCCCATCTCGCGCGCACCGACCGGGACGCCGTCTTCCCCGTGGAGGCGCTGGCCGCGCTGCGCCGCACGGGACTGCTGGGGCTGCTGGTGCCCACCACGCACGGAGGTCTCGGCGGCACCGCGCGCGACCTGGTCGCGGCGACGTCGACGCTGGGACGCGCGGACCTGTCCGTGGCCATGGTCTTCGCCATGCACTGCCAGCAGGCCGCGGCCCTGGTCCGCTACGCCGATCCGCGCCTGGCCACTTCCCTGCTGCCCCGCGTCGCCGGAGGCGAGGTGTATCTCGCGTCCGTCACCACCGAGGCCGGCAAGGGCGGTCATCTGGGCACGGCCGACGCCCGGTTGACCGACAGCGGCGGGCTGCTGGAGATCGACCGGTTCGCGCCGGTCGTCACCGGCGGCGCCCACGCGGACGGCTTCCTCGTCACGATGCGCGCCGCGGGGGACGCCACCGCGCACGAGGTGTCCCTCGTCTACGCGGACCGCGACCAGCTGAGCGTCGAGGCGTCGGGTGACTGGCAGCCGATGGGCATGCGGGCGAGCCACAGCGTGCCCCTGCGTCTGACCGGCCGCGTCCCGGCCCACCACATCGTGGGCACGCCGGGGCGGTTCCACGAGATCGCCGCGGACGTCTTCGGGCCGCTCGCGCATCTCGGCTGGTCCGCCGCATGGCTCGGGACCGCCGCCGGGGCGCTCTCACGGGTCCTGCGGATGCTGCGCAGCCCCGCCGGCCGGGAGCGGTTCGACGTCGGCTCCGAACTGCTGCTGACCCGTCTGTCCCGGTCCCGGCAGCGTCTGGACGCCGTCCACGCGCTGCTCCAGCAGGCGCTGGCGACCGTCGAGACCGGTGCGGACCTGTCCCGCCCGGCACGGCAGCTCCTGCTCAACTCCCTCAAGATCACGGCGTCGGAGCAGTGCCCGGCCGCGGTGGACGACCTCGTCGAGGCGGTCGGGCTGCGGCACGGTTACCTCAAGGACTCGCCGACCCGGCTGGAACTGGCCCTGCGGGACCTGCGCTCGGCCGGTCTCAACTACCACAACGACCGTCTCCACCTGGCGGACGGCCGGCTGACCCTGCGCGACCAGGGGGTCACCTTTGCCTGACCTGCCCTCCTTCAGCCCGGCCGAACTCCCTACGGATGCCACCGGCGCCGAGGTGTGGGCGGCGCTCGGCGCGGCCGGGCACCTCGCGCGCGTCTACCGCGGCGGCACCGTCCGCGACGGTATCGATCCCGACCGGCTCGCCGACCTCCTGGCCGCGATCGACGGGCGCTGGTCCATCCCCGCCACTCTGTCGGCCAGTGTGCAACTGGCCACCGCCATGCCGGTCCTGGCCACCGGCACGGGGGCGGCCGTGGAGCGCTGCCTGCACCGCGTCCTGAACGGCCGGGCCACGCTGGCCCTGGCCGCGACGGACACCACGGCCGGCACCGACCTGACGGCGCTGCGGACCGAGGTGACGATCGAGGAGGACGCCGTCACCGTGACCGGCGAGAAGCAGTGGATCGCCAACACGACCACCGCCGAGTCCTTTCTCGTGCTCGCCCGGCACCGGCCCGGCCGGCATGTCACCCACTTCACCTGGGTGCTGGTCCCGACGGATGCGCCCGGGGTGACGGTGCGGCCGGCACCCAGCCGCCTGTACGCCGGTTCGGGCGTGGGGCACGTGTCGTTCGGCGGGGTGCGCCTGGGCCGGGACCACGTGGTGGGGCGGGTCGGCCTGGGGCTGCCGGTGTTCGCCCGGCACATCGCCGTGGAGCGCTTGGCCGGGGCGCTGTGGGGCGTCGCGCTGTGCCGGCGGGTGCTGGCCGACACGCGAGGCCGGTTGACGCACCGGGCGCACGGGCAAGGCGCGTTGTGGAGTCTCGGCCATGTGCGGCAGCGTTTCGCCGCCTGCCTCGTACGGGTGCAGGAGCTGCAGGCGCTGGCCGCCCGGTGGGCTCCCGAGGTGGCCCTGCGTCACGACGCCCGGGCCGCGGCCACGCTGAAGGCGGCCGCCGGTACCACCGTCCCCTACGTCCTCGGGGAGTGCGCCCAGCTGTGGGGAGCGGCCGGGTTCGTCGACGGCGGCATCCAGCAGACCAGGGCACAGGCAGCGCTGTTCGGCATCGGCGGCGGCGCGACCGAAGTGGTTCTGGAAACCCTCGCGGACAGTGCCGAACGGGTCTTGGACGACCTCGGCCGCAAGGGTGTGACCTGGTGATCGGGCCACTCGAAGTCGCCGACGGCGTCTGGGTGCTGGCCGGCGCCGGGCCGCTCAGCGCCCACCCCGACGACCGGCGCAGGTCCGCCGCCCTGCCCGGGTGGCGGACCGAGCGTTTCCTGCGCGGGCGGGGGCTGCTGCGCGGGTTGCTGCACACCGTCGCACCGCCGATGGCCGAAGCCGTCATCGTGCCGGACGGGCGCGGACAGCCCCGGCTCGCCGGCTTCCCGCGTGCCGGGATCAGCGTCTCCCACAGCGACGGCGCCACGGCCTGCGCTTTCGCTCCCGGCCGACCCGTCGGGGTGGACCTCCAGCGCCCCTCGGGATCGGCCGGCCGTGTCCTGGCCCGGCGGCTGCTGCGCTCCCACGCGCCGAGGGTCCTGGCCCTTCCGCCGGCGGAGGCGGCGCGGGAAGTGGCCTGGGTGTGGACCGCGCAGGAGGCGTGCGTGAAAGCGGCGGGCACCGGGCTGGCGGGCCGTCCCTGGGAGATCGACGTGCCACCCGGCCACCGTACCGGCCACTGGGGCACATACCGCTGGATCTCCCTGCGCGATGTCTCCGACACCCCCCTCAGCTGTGCCTTCGGCCCTCCCCGGCGCCCGGCCCGGCCGGGCGCCGTGGACAACGGACCACGCACACACACCTTCGCGAAAGGCATGAGCGACACGTGAGCCCGCTGATGGAAGACGAACGACGCACCCTCGACGACTGGTTCACGCACACCGCCGCCGCCTTCCCCGACGCCGTTGCGCTCGACCTCGGCGACATCACACTGACGTACCGCGAACTCCATGCCCTCGCCGACCACGTGGCCGGACGGCTCCTGGACCGCACCGCGGGGGTACGCCCGCGCAGGGTCGGTCTGCTGGCCGCACGCACCACCGTCGCCTACGCCGGATACCTCGCCGTCCACCGCCTCGGTGCCACGGTCGTGCCGCTCGGCCCGGGCTCTCCCCTCGCCCGCAACGCGCGGGTGACCGCGGCAGCGGGCCTCGACGTGATCCTGACGGACGGCTCCTGCGGCCACGCCGCGCTGTTGCCCGCGCCCGTCCTCACCCTCACCGCGACGGAGCCGGACGCGCTCGCCGCCACCCCACCACCGGGCCCGCCGGCCTTCCGTGCCGGGCCCGACGACCTCGCCTACGTGCTGTTCACCTCGGGCTCCACCGGCACGCCCAAAGGCGTGCCGGTCAGCCACCGAAACGTCTGCACCTACCTCACCCACGCCGTCGCACGCTACGGCCCCGGCCCGGGTGACCGCGTCTCGCAGACCTTCGACCTCACCTTCGACCCGTCGGTCCTGGACCTGTACGCGGCCTGGGGCACCGGCGCCACCCTCGCCCCCGCCACCCGTGCCGACCTGCTGCGCCCCGTCCGGTACGCCGCCACCCGCGCCCTGACCCACTGGAACTCCGTGCCCTCCGTCATCACGCTGGCCCAGCGATTGCGGGCACTGAGACCCGGCAGCCTGCCCGGCCTGCGCCGCAGCATGTTCTGCGGCGAGCCGCTGACACTGCGCCAGGCGCGGGCCTGGGCGCTGGCCGCCGAGCACAGCACCGTGGACAACGCCTACGGCCCGACCGAGCTGACCGTCACATGCACCCACCACCGCCTGCCTCGGGACCACGCGGCCTGGCCCCGGCCCGCCAACGGCACGGTGCCCATCGGTGCCCTCCACCCGGCTCTGGAGGGCCGGCTCCTCGACGGTGAACTGTGCGTGCGCGGGCCTCAGCGCTTCTCCGGGTACCTCGATCCGGCCGACAACGCCGGCCGCTTCCTCACGCCGGACGGCGCCCCCTACGATCCTGCGACGCCGCTGACCGTCGCCCACTGGTACCGCACCGGGGACCGTGTCAGCCCCGCCCGGGCCGACTCGCCCAGCACCGACGGGCCGCTTCCGCCCGGGACGGTGCTGGTCCATCTCGGCCGGGTCGACCAGCAGGTGCAGGTGCACGGCTACCGGGTCGAACTGGGAGAGGTCGAGGCCGCCTTGCGCACCCTCCCCGGTGTGCTCGACGCGGTCGTGGTCGCCCTCCCCACCCCGGAGGGCAGCACCGAGCTCGCGGCCGTGCACACCGGCATGGACGGCACACCCGGCACAGCGCCCGGCCCGGACCCACGCGAGGCGCTCCGCGAGCTCCTGCCGCCCTACATGGTGCCCACCCGTGTGAGGGCGGTTGCCGCCATCCCTCTCACCACGAACGGAAAGACGGACAGAGAGGCCGTCACGAGGCTGCTCACCTGTGATGATCCCAGGCCCGGCAAGGGTTCCTGAACCAGTCGGCCTGACGCTGTGGGCGTCCCTGGCCAGTCCCTGCGCCTCGTCGTTGGTCGCTATGGCTCTCGGGCCAGCTCTGCGACAGTGACCTGCGCGTGCATGGGAACGCGCGCGGCCTGGTGCTGCCGGCGGATCAAGCGGCGGGAATCGGCGGCTCAGGCGTTGTAGCCACCGTGGGCGTCCAGCACCGCGCCCGTGACGTACGACGCGGCCGGACTCGCCAGGAAGGCGATCGCCGCGGCGATCTCGTCGGGGTGCCCCATGCGCTGCAGGGACAGCGAGCCGAGCAGGGCCTTGAGGGTGTCGGGGTCCGGCGGCTGCATGCCACCGTCCATCAGTCCGGCCTCCACGACGTTGGCCGTGATGTCACGCCGCCCGAGGTCGCGTGCGACGCCCATGGTGTACCTCTCTATACCGGACTTGGTCGCCGCGTAGTCGGCAAGGCCGGGGGCGCCGACCCGGGAACCCAGGCCGGAGCTCACCGTGATGATGCGACCGCCCGTGCGCAGCACTCGGGCGGCGGCGCGGATGACCGCGATCACGCCGAGATAGTTCGTGGCGTGCATGCGATCCAGGGCAGCGGTGTCGGCGTCCGGATCGTCCACCGCGCCGGCCACGGAGATCGCGGCGTTGTTGACGAGGATGTCCAGGCCGCCGAAGTGTGCGACCACGTCGTCGATCAGGGCTGGTGCCCGGCTGGTGTCCGCCTGATCGGACCGGAGGGCGAGGGCGTTCGCTCCCTTGCCGCGCACCTCGTCGACGACGGCCTGCGCCTTCTCCTCGGAGCTGACATAGGTGAAGGCGACATCGGCGCCCTGCTCGGCCAGCAGTCGCACAGTCGCGGCCCCCAGCCCTCGTGACCCCCCGGTGACCAGGGCGACCTTGCCCGTGAGTGGCTTGCTCATTCTTCTCACCTCGTTGATCGATCCGTCCTGCTGTCGCAACGTTAATTGTTACGACAGGCGGTTGCAACCTTACTTGTTACGACTGCGCTGTCGTAACATGAGGCGTTGCGTCCTGAGAGGAGGGTCATGAGCGCCAACAGCAGGCTCACCATCGCCTCGCACGCCCTGGCCTGGATCGGCCTCTACCAACGTCAGGGCCATGAGGTCGCCACCTCCGAGCAGATCGCGTCCAGTGCCAACACCAACCCCGTGGTGATCAGACGGCTCCTGGGCGATCTGCGCAGGGCCGGGCTCGTGGAATCACGGCGGGGCGTGGGAGCGGGCTGGTCACTGGCGCGCGACCTCGGATCGATGACCCTGCTCGACGTGTACGAGGCGGTGGAATCCGGCCCCCTGTTCGCGATGCACCGCACCACGCCGGACCACAATTGCGTGGTGGGCCACGGCATCCAGCCGGCGATGCAGCGGGTCTACGACGGCATCGAGCAGACCCTGAGACACGAACTGGCCCGGGTCACGCTCGAAGACGTACTCCAGGAAGTCCTCGCGACACCCCGCTAGCCCTGTGTCAGCAGGTGCGAGGCACCTCTGCGGATCTCGCAGCTCTTGATCAGGTACTCCCAAGCCGGGTTGCTCCAGACCGGGGACGTCTGGACTCAGGGAGGGCGGTCAGGGTCGAAGACCCGCGCGTCGCAGCGTCAGCGCCGCCAGGTCGGCGATGACGTCAGGGTCCCCGCGACGCCAGGCGTCGGCCAGGCCGCCCGGCGGCGTGGCAAGCGCGGCCAGCGGCCGCTGCGGTCCGGTCAGCGCACGCAGCGCGAGGAGGTCGGCGCCACCGGGGGCATCGAGGAGGCGACGAGTGGTGGCGCTCCGCCGGATCCACCGCAGTCGTGGAACGAGCCACAACACCAGGATCACGGCGGTCGGAAGGACGATCAGGGCGATCGTCGTGAGCGTGGCGACATGGCCCACGGTGTCCTGCAACGACTGTCCGGCATCGGAGAGACTCGTGCCGGCCTCGGCCGCGGACCTGAGTGGCTTCTTCAACGAGTCACCGACGAACGGCACCTTCGAGGCCGCGTTGCCCGCATCGTCGAGACTGGAGGCAAGACTGTCGCCCGCGCTCTCGGCTTTCCGCCCGGGCTCGGCCAACGTCAGGATCGCGTCACGGACGACCAGAGCGAACTTCACTGTGCTCGCGATCAGGAGCAGAGCGATCAGATCCGCGATCAGCTGACGACCCCGACGCGCTGGGCTCTGGGCGTAGAGACGCATGACGTGCTCCTGTTCCGACGGCGACATCGACAAGGGCCAGCTTCGAGCCGGTGGCGCGGACCTCGTGTCTGCGGGGGGGGTGACGGCGAGGATCGGCGGGTGGCTTGACGGTACATGGGACGCGCGCACGATATGGGGGTACGCGCGCTCAGGACCGGTCACGCCCTCCACCGACCGGCCGACACGGGCATCGACTGCGTGGTCTTGGAGCACCGGGACCGCACCTACGTCGAGCAGCGCCAGCGCGCCGGCATCCTCGAACAGGCCACCCGTCGACGCACTGCGGGCGTGCGACGCTGCCGAGCGCCTGGACCTGGGGAGCGGTTCGGCATCGGACGCCGTGGCCAACTACGGTCGTCAAGGGCTCGCGAGAGGCATGGCAACGCAGACCGGGTCATGGAGGCGGGGTCACCCGGCACGCTGGGTTGTCTCCCCGGCCTGAGCGGGTACGGCGGGCAGGGCGACGGTGCAGGAGGCGCAGCGTCGGGCTTGGGCGGGTACGGGGCTGAGGCATTCGGGGCAGTCCCGTTTGGGGGCCTGGACATCGTGGTGCGGGGCGAGGCGTTCGTGCAGCTTGTTGATCGGGAGCACGACCAGGAAGTAGAGGGCGCTGGCGAGGAGGAGGAAGCTGATCGCCGCGTTGATGAAGGCGCCGTAGGGGAACTTGGTGGCCCCCAGGGTGAAGGTCTTGTGGCTCATGTCACCGGTGACGCCGGTGGCCAGTCCGACGAGTGGGGTCAGGAAGGCGCTGACGAAGCCGTTCACCACGGCGGTGAACGCTGCCCCGATGACGATGCCGACGGCCAGGTCGACCACGTTGCCGCGCAGGATGAAGCTGCGGAAGCCCTTCACCTTCTCACCCCTCGGGGGCTCTTGACGTCGATGGGCGGCACCGAAAGCACGGTCAGCCCCTTCCCTTCGCCTCGGATGCCCTGCCGCCCGTCCTCCATGCCGGTCCGGCCGTGCGTCGCGGTGATGTACGTCAGGCACCCGTCGCGGCCTGAGGGGGACACCTTCTCCACCGTGTGTTGTGACCGGTGGGTGATGGGGTCAGCTGCTGGCGAGTATCGGGCCGGCCGGGGCAGCGAGTGTCTGGTGAGCGTGGGGGCAGGGCGTGACAGAAGTGGTTGCGGCAATCCGCATCCGGCGCAGGAGATCACGGGTGGTGCGCCTGCGCAACGTGCTGCGCCAGGTCAGTCCCGGGTGGCGGGACCGTAGGTGTGACAGCGCACGGGTGCCCAGACCGGTGCTGTGGAAGCGCTCGTCGATGGTGACGGTGGTGATGACGCCCTGGGCGCAGTCAGTGCAGATCTGGTAGCGGACCTGGCCGACGACTTGTCGGATGTACACCAGGAGCAGGCATTCGTGGCCCGGTCCGGGGTCGTCCGGGATGTGCGTCGACAGGAAATCGATTGCCCGGTAGGCGAGGACGCGGCGGCGCAGACGGCCGGTGCGTCGGCCTCGGCGTGAGTGCTTGGCGCCGTTGTGACCGGGCGTCGATGTCTCGGCGGTGGAGGCCTGGGCGCTGAGAGTGCTGCTGGTGGGACGCGCTTGGTGTCCGTGCATGATGTCTCGGGTGCCCGAAGAGCCGACGGATACCCGTGCAGAGCCGGGCGAGCCGCTGTCCAGCACTCGACGAACCCGCAGACAGCCCGCAACCCAACCAAGCACTACTCGTGGCGTGAGTCAGAGATTCTTGCGGTAGTTCTCGCGAGCCGCCCGATAGCAAGGTCTTGGATGCAGTCAGCCTGTCGAGGCAGAAGTCCCACGTGGTGCCGGCTGTCGACCACCGAGCGCGGGACGGCACGGCACGGCACAGTATGCGATCTGCCCACCAGCGGCGGCTCCCAGCCTGGCCCCGTGCCGGGGATGTCAGCGTAATCAGCTGAACGTGTTGCAGCTGGAGACGCGGCCGGAGCGGTAGCCGGTGGAGAACCACTGCTGGCGCTGACGCGCGGAGCCGTGCGTCCAGGTGTCCGGTGTGACCCTGCCCTGGTAGCGCTGCTGGATACGGTCGTCTCCCACGGCGGCGGCCGCGTCCAGCCCGCGGCTGATGTCGTCCTTCGTCACGTCGGTGATCAGTGGCTTACCGCTCCTGGGGTCGGGGGTGGTGGTGGCGTGGTGGGCCCACACTCCGGCGTAGCAATCCGCCTGCAACTCGAGTTTCACCGAGCCGCTGTTCTGGCCCGTTCCGCTGCCGCGGGAGATCGTTCCGCTGAGGTCCTGGACGTGGTGACCGTATTCGTGCGCGATGACGTAGGCCTCGGCGAACGGGCCGCCCTTGGCGCCGAACTTGCTGCTCAGGTCGTTGAAGAAGTCGAGGTCGAGATAGACCCTGTCATCGGCTGAGCAGTAGAACGGGCCGACGTCGGAGGTCGCGTTCCCGCAACCCGTGTTCACACTGCCGGTGAACAGGAAAGTCGGGGACTGCTGGTAGGGCTTGCCGACGGCTGTCTCCGTCTGCTCCCAGAATGCCTGCACGCTGTCGACCACAGCGACGATCCGGCACTCCTCCTTGCGGTTGGCGTCGGCACCGGTCCGGCAGTCCGCCGCGAGGTCCGCGGCCGACTTGCCGGACGAGGACGTGTCGCCGCTGCCCGAGTCGAACATGCCGGGGTCGACACCCAGGAGCACGGACACGACCAGCACCACGAGCCCGACCAGTCCCCCGCCGACGGTCTTCCCGCCGCCGGGGATGCCGGACAGCGTACCTCCCCGCCCGTCCACGACCTCGGACGTGTCCAGAGCAGCATCGTCGTCGAATTGCATACGGTGACCCTCCCTCAAGCAGCGCGCCGGGCCGCCCCGCGTCGTCCCGCTCGCCTACCCCGTAGGAGAGCCTCCCCATCCCGCCCTCTTCCTGCTTCGCCTCTGGAAGGAGCCAGCGGGCGACGCCGCTACGCCGCTCTGCGGGTCGCGTCCGTCGACGCGGTCGTCCCCGCCCACCCAGAAGTCGACTGGAAACAGCTGCGCGCGCTGGAGAAAGGTCGGCGCTCCCCGCTCGCCGCACCGACCAATCAGGCCGCCCCGGCCTGACAGGGGCCGCTGCTCGCCGACGCCGTCCTCCCCCCCTCCGACGGGAGGGGGAGAGCCGTTTTCGTGGTCAGCTGCGGCGGCGGAACAGACCGCGAGCTTGCACGGCTCCTGGTTGTGCCTCGGCTCCGGTGGCGTGGGCGCCTGGATGCGGGCGGCTTTGGCTGCAGCTTCCTCGCGGACGGGCACCCTGGAGGCGCTGGCCGTAGCCGGTCTGGACCCGGCGCCCGTCCTGCGTCCGGGCGGACCTGCGGGGCCAAAGACCTCGTGGCTCACAGACCCGGACGGGTACCGGATCGAACTGGTGGAGTGGCCGGCCGGACACTCCGAAGGCATGACCGCGGCGCACTTCTCCTGAGTGGCGGGCGGTCCTGCCCGGCCCCTGGCGGCGGCTGTCGCGACCGGGTCCGTCCGCCTCGGGCACGCGGTCCTGGCCCATCCAGCGGCAGATCTGCTTGTCGCGTAGGAGTCCCACGCAGCGGTCCTCGTCCTCGGGTGGGTGGGGGCGGAAGCTGAGTCATTCGGTGTGCAAGACGGGTGTCATGTGGGCTCCTCGGGCGGTGCGGGCCAGGCGCATGGTCCCCTCGTCTGCCTGACCGCACGACTTCGGCACAGCCCTTGGGTCAGCACACTTTGCTGTCACTCGGGAGGTTCTTGCAGGACCGCCAAGAGAGCCGCCGAGAAATCGATAGACGATCCCGGGCTCCTCCGCCGTTCCGCGTCCAACGGATCCACGGTCGTCGACCAACTCCGCGGACCGTCGCACTAGTTGCATTACGATCACCTGGCCGCTGCTGGGCAGGACATCGCGAGGGGACACGGTTGTGTGGAAAACAGAGAGCCACGGAGGCGGTCGGCGGGGCTGGGGCGTGGCTGCGTCGACGGTCGTCACGGCGCTGCTTCCGCTGGTAGCGGGGTGCGGCGGGGGCCATGACGACTCCGATCCCCGTGTCAACGGCACCGAGGCGACTGCCGGACAGCAGGGCGGCAGCGAGAACGCAGGCAAGGGGAAGGGAGCCTTCCCAGACAAGGGTGTCATCATCACCGCCTTGTGTTCCGTACCCGCGACCAAGCCGGCCAGCGTGACGGTCACGGGTTGGAATCCCACGACGTGGGAACAAACCGTCTCGCGGACCTTCACCGTCCCGGCGGAGGCCGTGGTCGCGGAGGCCGACGACGTAGCCTCCCCTCTCGTGGAGCTGTGCGCCAACAACTTCCCTGATGTCGGCACATCGGAGGACGGGCCGCGCACCCTCCCCGCCACCCGGCTGCGGCAACTCTTCGACGAGGACTTCTCCCGGATGGCCGTCGTCCTCATCGATCGACAGACCGAGGCGACAGGGGTGGGCTACGTCGACACCAGCGGCAAGCTGACCAAGCTGTCCGCCGAACAGGGCGACGACTTCGGCGACACGCCCAGAGAGGAGAACGCCGTCTTCGCCCGTAACGGCAGTGCTCTCTGGTTCACCGAGACCGACTCCTCGGATCATGTGCGCATCGCCAGCCGTTCCGTCACCGGGGATCACGCCGTGACCCAACAAGCGGGCGGTGACGGCGAGTACATGGACGGGGCCGGCCTGGCACTCGCGGGTGACCCTGCGCGCGGGCTCTTCGGCAAGGAAGTCCGGGTCAGCCCCGGCGGGCGCAGGGCGACGGCCTTCATCACCTGGCAGGGTTACAACGTGGTCGACACGCCACAGCGCAGTGCGCTGCTCACGGCCAAGGGTGTCACGGCCGCCAGCATTCCGGTCGGCGCCGACTGCCACCCCAACGGCTGGGTCGACAACAAGACCGTGCTGTGCGGCCCACGAAACGGCGAAGCCAAAGACCCGAAGCGGAAGAAATTCCTTCTGGACGCTGGATGTCTCTCGACTCGACGGCACGGCGGATCTGGTGAAGGGTGCCCTGGGCGGTCCGATCATCCCGGCGACGGATCGCAAGAACACGGTGCGGGCCATTGCGCCGGACGGAAAGCAGATGATTTTCGCATCGCTGCAGGGCACCCGGCTCGATTACTATGCCTCCCCCATCACTCCCGGCGCGACCCCGAAGAAGATCACGGCAGAGGGCGCGGACCGGGCGCTGGGCGCGGGGGACGTCCTGGAGTGGCGGTGAAGGCCGACGTCCGGAAGCACCGCTTCGGTGTCGCGGGGCGTGGAGCGTGTAGTGGAGGACTCCCGTGGGCGTGAGAACGCCGCGGGTCGTCGTCGGACTGCTCCTGGCGTAGCCGCGGCGCCTTGATCCCGCGGAGCGAATCACCGCTCTCCGCCCGCGCGAACAGCTGCGTCAGTCGCCCTCCCTCGCGGCGCTCGTCATCGCCAGCGTCCGCCTCCACACCGAACCAGACAGTGCCCTCGGCGAAGACCCCCGAGTCTGCGACACGGTCGTCCGAGTGCCGGGGTCCGCTGCCGCCGCTGCCCAGGCCGGTGATTATGGTGCACCGGTGAGCGACATGACTGGTGAGGACCGCCGTTTCCCACCCGCGCTGGCCGATCTGGCCGACGTGGACATCGACTACGCCGACGGGCGGGGCATCGACTTCGAGCCCTACTCAGCCTTCGACTCGGCGGAGGAGACCACCGGCTGGCTGCGGAGCTGGACGGGCAACGACGATCTCGACGGGAGCCCGTATCGCGTGTTCGGTCAGGACGGCACGGGCGGGCTCGCCGCGCTGTGGTGCGTGCGGGCCGGGCGACCGCTGGCGGAACAGCCCGTGGTGTTCCTGGGGTCCGAGGGCGCCGTCGGTGTCGTGGCCGGTGACCTGTCGGACTTCCTGTGGCTGCTGGCGGACGGCGTCGGACCGATGGAGGCGGTGGAGTTCGGCGCTGTGACCGGCCGTGCGGACCCGGCCCTCGTGTCGCTGGCCGAGCGGCACGCGAGCAGGCCACGCCGGACGGCACGCGAGATCGTCGCTGCCGCCCGGGCGGAGTTCCCCTCGTACGGCGACGACATCGCGGCCCTCTGCCGCTGAGGGCCTGCCGGGTGGCTGTCAGCCCTTCACCGAACCGGAGGTCAGTCCCTCGACGATGTGACGGCTGGCGAAGGCGAACAGCAGCATCGTGGGCACGATCGTGAGCACGGCCGCCGCCGACATCGAGCCCCAGTCGATGTTGAAGCTGGAGATGAAGCCGTTCAGGGCGGTGGGGACGGTCTTGTTGCTGTCGCTGTTCATGAGGGTCACCGACAGGAACAGCTCGTTCCAGCAGTTGACGAAGTTGAAGATGAAAGCGGCGATGATGCCGGGGCGCATCACCGGCAAGAGGACCCGGAACAGCGCCGCGAAGCGGGACAGGCCGTCGATCATGGCGGCCTCCTCCAACGCGTCCGGGATGTTCTCGAAGAAGCCGCGGAGCATGACCGTGCAGAAGGGGATGCACACCGCGATGTACACGAGGATCAGGCCCAGGCGGTTGTCGACCAGTCTCAGGTCGGTCATCAGCAGGTAGAGCGGGCCCAGCGCGATGAACGAGGGGATCATCTGGGTGACCAGCGCGGCCATCAGCAGCGCCGACTTCGTGCGGAACTCGAAGCGGGCCAGCACGTACGCCGAGAGCATCGAGATCGCCGTGGCCGTCACGCCGGCCACGGTCGACACGACGAGGCTGTTGGTGAGGTAGGTGCCGAAGTCGGCGGTGCCGAACAGACCGCGGTAGTTCTCCAGGGAGAAGCGCTCGGGCCAGTACGCGATGGGGAAGTGGAAGATGTCGCCCGGTGCCTTCAGCGAGGTGACGGCGATCCAGTAGAGCGGAAAGACCGTGAAGAGCAGCCACACCCCGAGGAAGGTGAACTTGACGGCCCGGCCGGCCGCCGACCCCTTGCCGGTCACGACCTCACCCCCTTCTTCTCACGCGTGGCCAGGAGGAAGAACACCGCGAACACCAGCAGCGCGGCCACCACGAGAAGGCCGAGCGCAGACGCCCTGCCGTAGTCGCCCTGCTGAGTGATCTTGATCATCCAGGTGGTCACGATGTGCGTCTCGTCGTTCGGCCCGCCTCCGGTCATGCCGAAGATCAGGTCGGGGAAGTTGAAGATCCAGATCACGCGGAGCAGCACGGTCAGGGCCAGCGTGGTGCGGATGTACGGGATGGTGATCTGGAAGAGCGTGCGAGTCCTGCCCGCGCCGTCCAGCGCCGCCGCCTCGTAGAGCTCGTCCGGGATCGACTGGAGCGCGGCCAGGATCATGATCGTGAAGAAGGTGACGCCGTACCAGATGTTGGCGACGATCACGGCTGCCATCGCCGTGTCCGGATCCGCCAGCCAGGCGATCGGTTCGTCGATCAGTCCGGCCTTCTGCAACAGGTCGTTCACGACGCCGAACTCGCTGTTGAACAGCCAGCGGAAGAGGATGCCGATGAGGAAGCCGGAGATCGCCCAGGGGAAGAAGATCAGCGCCTGGTACAGCCCCCGGAAGCGGAAACGCCGGCGCAGCCACAGGGCGAGCGCGAAGCCGATGACCAGCTGCGGGACGATCGAACCGACCACCCACAGGGCGGTGTTGCTCAGCACGGTCCCCCAGGCGGGGTCGCTGAACACGTCGCCGAAGTTGTGCAGCCCGACCCACGAGGTGTCGGTCAGGTCGGTCAACTTCCAGTTGCGGAAGGCCATCTGACCGCCCGCGATCACGGGGTAGTAGGTGAAGATCGCCACGAAGACCGCGGCCGGTGCCATGAAGGCGGCGATGCTGAGGCCGCGCCGGGTGGTGAACTCGCGCCTGCGCCCGCCCCCGCGGGGGACGCCGCCCTTGCGGACGGCCTCCCCCGTGCCCGGCGCTGTCTTCGGCGTCCTGGTGGAGGTGAGGGGCATGTCTACTGCTCCTGCCGCCGCTTCTCGGTCCAGTACGCGTCCCAGCCCGCGAGCAGCTTCTTCGGCGTCGTCTTGCCGAGGATCAGCTTCTGCACGTCGGTGTCCGCCTTCTGCTGCCACTCGGCCCACCAGCTGACGCCGCGCGGCTGGGCGACGACCAGGTACTTGTCCGGCTGCTCGGTCATGGTGACGTAGCTCGACCAGGGGCCGGTCCGGTAGAAGGGTTCGTCGGTCGCGGACTTGAGGATGGGCACCAGGCTGTTCTTCTGCGTGAACGAGGTCGAGGCGTCACCCTGGGACAGGAACTCGACCAGCTTCACCGCCTCGGCCTTGTGATCGCTTCCCTTGGCGACGCCCCAGCCGGCGGTGGCCAGCGGCTGCACGGTCTTGCCTTCGGGCCCGGCCACCAGCGGCGCGGTGGCCCACTGGTCCTTGGAGATGGACTTCGACTCCGAGACCGTGGCGATCACTTCGGGGTCCTGAAGCAAGAACGCCGTGGAGCCGTTGGAGAACGCCTCGACCATCTCCGGATAGCCCCAGGAGACGGAGGACTTCGGGGACGCCTTCTTGAAGAGCTCAAGGTAGTTGTCGATCGCGTCCTCGGCCTCGGGAGCGGAGAAGATCGTGCGACCGTCCTTCAGCTTGAAGCCGTCGGCCGGGTCCACCTGGTCGGCGAGGTAGGCCTCGATGGCGGCGGTGGCGTTGCTGTGGGAGTTGGCGCCGCCCCGGAATGCGTAGCCGTACCGGCGCTCTGCCGGATCGTGGATGGCGGACGCCTGCTCCAGCAGTTCCTTCCAGGTGGCCGGCGGCTTGTCGAAGCCCGCCTTCTCGATCAGGTCGGTTCGGTAGAACAGGCTCAGGCCGTAGAAGCCGTACGGGACGAAGTACGTCCGGCCCTCGGCGTCCTTGGAGGCGTTGACGGCGTTCTCCGTCATGGCCTGCCAGCCCTTCCAGCCCTCCAGATCCTTCTTCATGTCGTACAGCCAGCCGTTGTTCGACCAGGGCCCGACGGTGATGTCGCGGACCTCCAGGACGTCCACCCCGCTGCCGGACTGGAGCATCTGCTGGAGCTTCTGGTCGGCCTGCTCGGTGGGCGGGGAGACCAGATTGACCTTGATCTTGGGGTTCTGCCGCTCGAAGTCGGCTATGAGGTCCTTGAGCAGGGCGGTGCGGGTCGGGTTCGTCAGGCTCTCGACCATGTCGAGGGTGACCGTTCCGCTCGCCTGGGGGCTCATGGTGGAACAGCCGGTGAGGAGGGTCGCCACGGCGGTGCCGAGCGCGAGGGCCACCGTCCTTCTTCTCATGGTGCTGACCTCTTTCCTGTGCTCTGTCGTGCCCACGTGCCGAGGACGGGGACGCATTCCTCGGCGAAGTACTCGTAGTCGGCGGCGGTGTTGTAGACGTGTGCGGACAGGCGCATGTACCCGGCGCCTGCGAAGCTGGTGAAGGCCGCCTCCACGCCCAGCTCCCGGGCCACCCGGTCCCGCAGGGCGTCCGCCTCGATCCGGTCGGCGGCGAGCCCGTCCGGCAGGCGCACCAGACGCATGCCCGGGACGGGCATGCCGACGTCGACCGGGCAGTCCGCGCCGGACGGATCGGCGAGCGCCGCGCCGATGACACGGGCGCCGTAGTCGACCAGGTCGTCCATGTAGCGGCGGGCGGTCGCCCAACCCCAGGTGTGCTCGACGAAGGAGAGGGACGTCGGCGCGGCCAGGTAGGCGGTGGCGTCGACGGTGCCCTGCTGGTCGAAGCGGTCGGGGAAGGGATCGGCCGCGGCCCAGGAGTCGATCAGCGGGTGGAGGCGCTCGCGCAGCGGCCCACGGGCGATGAGCGCCGCGGTGCCGCGCGGGGCGCAGCCCCACTTGTGCAGGTTGCCGGTCCAGAAGTCGTACGTGGCGCCGGCCAGGGGCTCTTCCAGCAGGCCGGGCGCGTGTGCGCCGTCGACGAGGACGGGGATGCCGCGACGGCGGGCCTCCGCCCCGATGCGTTCCACCGGAAGTCGGCGTGCGGTCGCCGAGGTGATCTGGTCGACGACGACGAGGCCGGTGGCGTCGCCGAGCTCGGCGGTGACCGCCTCGTACGCCTGGTCCTCGTCCGCGTCCAGTGGCACCCGGGCGGTGCGGACCCGGCCGCCGCTGCGGCGGGCCAGCCGCTCGGCGCCCATCGTCACGGCACCGTAGCCGTGGTCGGTGACGACGATCTCGGAGCGGGGAGGCAGGTCGAGCGCGGAGTAGACGACGCTCGTGCCCGCGCTGGCGTTCGGTACGAGGGCGAGATCGCCGGCGTCGGCCCGCAGGAAGCCGGCGAGCTCGACCCGTGTCGCGGCGAGGCGCTGGGGCAGCGCCGGGAACCACACGACGGGTGAGCGTTCCATCTCGGCACGCAGCAGGGCCTGGTGCTCCTGTGCCACCAGCGGAACGGCACCGAAGGAGCCGTGGTTCAGATGCTTGAGGGCAGGGTCGAGCGACCAGGCCCGGTCGGCGGGCCGGCCGTCCGCCAGGAGCAGGGGGCGCGGTGCGGTGGTCACCTCGGTCTCACTCACGGGACTCCACATCTGGGCAGGGCGGTCCTGCGGAGGTTCACCCTCCGCCGGACACATCTGATGACTCGGCATCCTGCCCACCTTCCCGAGCGGAAACAAGGGTCGTACAGTGAAAGTCATCAGATGACTTGCCGGGGAAACGTACCCGGCACATCTGATGGCCCGCCGGGCCTCGTTACAGTTCTCCGAGGGACGCGGCCTGATCGCGGCTCGCCCGGGGAGGAAGAAGGAATCGGATGTCCGCAGTCGAGAAGGCCTTCCACGGCCTGCGGCACATGATCGGGACCGGGCGTCTCGGCCCGGGCGAGCGCATCCCGCCCGAAGGGGATCTCTGCGAGGAACTGGGCGTGTCACGGGGGTCGCTGCGCGAGGCGGTGCGGATGCTCGCCGCCCTGGGTGTCATCGAACCGCGGCACGGCTCGGGCACGTACGTCTCGCAGTTGAGGCCACAGGACGTGATCGGAAGCCTCTCCCTGACCCTCGAACTTCTGCCGCTGTCGGGCCTGTTGGAGGTCTACGAGATCCGGCGGGTCCTCGAGGCGCACGTCGCGGCCCAGGCGGCGGCACGCTGCACCCCGGAGTCGGTGGACACGCTCTTCGCTCTCATCGAGGACATGGAGGCCACGAGCGACCCCGCCAAGGCGTCGGAACTGGACCACCGTTTCCACGCCGAGATCGCTCGCCTGGGCGGCAACCCGACTCTGGCCACGCTCCTCGCGGTCTTCCGCTCCCGGTCCCGCAAATACCAGGTCTTCACCCTGCCCGAAGGCCCCGAACTGCGCAGGAAGAGCGACGAGGACCACCGCGCCTTGGCCACCGCCATCGCCGATCGCGACCCGGTCGCGGCGGCCGGCGCGGCGCAGGCGCACGTCGCCCAGACGGAGCGGTGGCTGCGGGCTTTCATGCCGCCGGTCGAGGAGATCGACGACGCCGGCTGAGGTCATGGGCGACCGGGACCGGAGTGAGCGCCGATACCGGAGTGAGCACCGGTACCGATCTGCGCAACGGTCGCGAACCGGGACCCTCGGCCAGCGGGCTTCCGGCGCAGCCCGCCGGGTGAGGCAGGCGTTCCTCAGCGAGGACACCGCGGCCGCCGAGCACACCCCGCCGGGCTTCCCCCTCCCCCACATGCCGCCGCCAGGGATGTTCCGCGCGCGAACCGCCCCGGGTGAGCGGTGTCTCACCGCGGAGACGTTGCTATGCAACTAGGCGCATAGCAAGATCCCACCATGGCGCTCGAACACGCGATCCTCGTCTCCCTGCTGGAGAAGCCGGGCTCCGGCTATGAGCTCGCCCGGCGGTTCGAGCGGTCCATCGGGTACTTCTGGACCGCCACCCACCAGCAGATCTACCGCGTTCTCAAGCGCATGGAGAGCGACCGCTGGGTCGACGTCCGCGAAGTCCCGCAGTACGGACGTCCGGACAAGAAGGAGTACTCCGTCGCCCGGCCCGGACGGGAAGCGCTCTCCGCATGGCTGAGCGAGCCGACCGAGCCCGAGAGCGTGCGCCACGATCTGGCGGTGAAGATCCGGGGCGCCGCCTTCGCTGATCCGGCAGCCCTGATCGGCGAGGTCGAGCGGCACCAGCAGACGCACACCGACCGCCTCGCTCACTACCTCGCGGGCGAGTCCCGCGACTTCGGGGACCCACCGACGGACGGTTTGCTCGACGCCGAGCGGGAACTCCAGCACGCCGTACTGCGCGGCGGCATCGCGTACGAACGCATGATGATCGCCTGGCTCGACGACGTCCGAGCCACACTCGCCCGCTTCGAGACCGGTGGCTGACCGGCCGAGCCCCCCCCCGGGACTCACACCCGGGCCCACCCTCACCCCTCCCACCCCTCCCAGCCGAAAGGCGGCACACGTGACCGACGCGCTGCTCTTTAACCCGCGCACCTACGACCCCGCACACTTCGATCCGGAGACCCGCAGGCTGCTGCGCGCCACCGTCGACTGGTTCGAAGAGCGGGGCAAGCGCCGGCTGATCGAGGACTACCGCACCCGCGCCTGGCTCGGTGACTTCCTCGCCTTCGCCGCCAAGGAGGGCCTCTTCGCGACCTTCCTCACCCCCGCCTCCGCCGCGGCGGAGGACGGTGGCGACCGACGGTGGGACACCGCCCGCATCGCCGCCCTCAACGAGATCCTCGGCTTCTACGGCCTCGACTACTGGTACGCCTGGCAGGTCACCATCCTCGGACTCGGCCCGGTGTGGCAGAGCGACAACGCCGCCGCTCGTGCCCGCGCCGCCGAACTTCTCACCCAGGGTGAGGTGTTCGCCTTCGGCCTGTCCGAGAAGGCGCACGGCGCCGACATCTACTCCACGGACATGCTCCTGGAGCCCGACGGCACCGGCGGTTTCCGCGCCAGTGGTTCCAAGTACTACATCGGCAACGGCAATGCCGCCGGGCTCGTCTCGGTGTTCGGCCGCCGCACCGACGTCGAGGGCCCCGACGGCTACGTCTTCTTCGCCGCGGACAGCCGTCACCCCTCCTACCACCTGGTCAAGAACGTCGTCGACTCCTCGAAGTTCGTCAGCGAGTTCCGTCTGGAGGACTACCCCGTCACCCCGGACGACGTCCTGCACACCGGTCGCGCCGCCTTCGACGCCGCCCTCAACACCGTCAACGTGGGCAAGTTCAACCTGTGCACCGCCTCGATAGGCATCTGCGAGCACGCGATGTACGAGGCCGTCACCCACGCGCAGAACCGCATTCTGTACGGCCGCCCCGTCACGGCCTTCCCGCACGCGCGACGGGAGTTGACCGACGCGTACGTCCGGCTCGTCGGGATGAAGCTGTTCAGCGACCGCGCCGTCGACTACTTCCGCACGGCCGGCCCCGACGACCGCCGCTACCTCCTCTTCAACCCCATGACGAAGATGAAGGTGACCACCGAGGGCGAGAAGGTCATCGACCTGATGTGGGACGTCATCGCCGCCAAGGGCTTCGAGAAGGACACCTACTTCTCCCAGGCCGCCGTCGAGATCCGCAGTCTGCCGAAGCTGGAGGGCACCGTCCACGTCAATCTGGCGCTGATCCTGAAGTTCATGCGCAACCACCTCCTCGACCCGGTCGCCTACGAGCCGGTCCCGTCCCGCCTCGCCGCGGCCGACGACGACTTCCTCTTCCGCCAGGGCCCGGCCCGCGGCCTCGGCTCGGTGCGCTTCCACGACTGGCGGCCGGCCTTCGACACCTACGCCCACCTGCCCAACGTCGCCCGGTTCCGGGAACAGGCCGATGCTCTGTGCGAGTTCGTCCGCACGATGGCTCCCGACGAGGAGCAGCGCCGTGACCTCGACCTGCTCCTCGCGGTCGGTCAGCTGTTCGCGCTCGTCGTCCACGGGCAGCTGGTCCTGGAGCAGGCAGCCCTGTCGGGACTCCACGAAGAGGTGCTCGACGAGCTCTTCGCCGTCCTCGTACGGGACTTCTCGGCGCACGCCGTCGAGCTGCACGGCAAGGACTCCGCCACCGAGGAGCAGCAGCGCTGGGCGCTCGGCGCGGTGCGGCGCCCGGTCGTCGACGGCGGCCGTTCCGAGCGGGTCTGGAAGCGCGTCGAGGCACTGTCCGGGGCGTACGAGATGATGCCCTGACCTGAAGCCTCGGCACGCCCCGGGACGCACCTCGCAGACCACGCGCGAGGCGGGCCTCATGCCGCTCGGGAGCCGCGTCCGGATGCTCGAGCAGGTCGTACTCGGCGAGGGTGTGCGGACTCGGCTTCCCGGCGGCGGCAAGGGGGGCGGAACCGACAGCTGTGCACCGTACGCGGGTGCTCGTCAGCGCGTGTGCCGCTCAGGCGGACAGGACGGCGGCGTGAGCGAGGGCAGCGGTCTGCTGTGGCGTTCCGTCGATCGGGACGGCCGCGCCCCTTTCCTCCTCGCCCAGCGGTTCGAGGTCCGCCACTTGCGAACGGAGCAGTTCGGGCGGCATGAAATGGCCCCGCCGGGCGGTGATGCGTGCGGCGATGAGCTCCGGCGAGCCGTCGAGGTGGAGGAAGAAGACAGATGGCGCGGCGGAGGCCAGCCGGTCACGGTAGCGCCGTTTGAGTGCCGAGCATGTCACCACTCCGCCGCTGTCGGCATGGTCGACCAGCCACTGTGCGACCTTGTCGAGCCAGGGCCCGCGGTCCGTGTCGTCGAGGGGGCGGCCCGCTCGCATCTTCGCCACGTTCGACGCAGGGTGGAAGTCGTCCCCCTCGGCACAACCGACACCGAGGCGCTCTGCCAGCAGTCGGCCCACTGTGGTCTTCCCCGAGCCCGAAACGCCCATGACGACAACCAAGGGAACGGTGTGGTGAGGCATTCAGGTCCTTCCTTCGAGATGGTGTCACCGGCCGATCAGAGTTCGATGACCACCTTGACGTCGTCCTGTTGTGGGCTGAACGCTTCCGTCGCCCGTTCCAGCGGCACCCGCCGAGTGAGCATGCGCTCCAGCCATGGCAGGTCCGCCTGCGCCAGGGCGTCGGCAGCCTGGCGACAGTGGCGCAGGTTGGCGTTGACCGATCCCACCACCGCGTCGTTCTGCAAGACGATCTCCCTGTTGATGGCGCCGCCGTCCACGGTGGTCCTGCGGTCCGTGGGAGACACCCCGGTCAGGCACACGACTCCGTAGGGCGCGGTGCCCGTCAGGGAGGTGAGGACCACCTCGTTCGCGCCCGTGGCCTCGATGACGACATCCGGGCAGACATCGGTGATGACCTGCCCGACGTCCCCCGCGTGGTACGTGGCACCCAGGTCCCGTACCAGGGCGGGCTTGGTCCCCTCGGTCACCCGGTCGAGCACATGCACCTCCAGACCGCGCTGTGCGCCCAGAAGAGCGGCCAGCAGACCGATGGGCCCAGCACCCGTCACCAGGACGCGGCGTGGGTCGAACCACGAGCGGGCACCGACACGCTCGACCTGTTCCCATGCCTTGGCCACCACGGAAGTAGGCTCCAGCAGCACACCTACGCGCTCCAGATGCGGCGCGAGCTTCACCGCGTAGTCGGCCTCCACGCACCACGTCTGCGCGCCGAAGCCGTCGATGCTCTTGATGCCGCGTTCGGTGTAGCGGCCGTTGCGGCACATGTCGAACTCGCCCTGCGCGCACGCACCGCAGGGCTCCGGGTCCGGCCGCCGCACCACCCCGGCCACCAGGTCGCCGGCCGTGAAGTCACTGCCGGGCGGCGCCTGCAGGACTCTCCCGAGGGATTCGTGCCCCAGCACCAGCCACTCACGATCCGCGGGAGCCCAGCCGTACTCGCCCTGGACGATCTCCTTGTCCGTTCCGCACACTCCCACGGCCAGGCCCTGCACCAGCAGCTCTCCGGCTGCCGGAACGGGATCGGGCACATCCCGCACCTCGAGGGACCCCTTCTCACCGGGCCGCACGGTCAATGCACGCATCGCCAACCTTGTCCCTCCTGTCATCGGCGCCGTTCGTGCGCACCGCTTCCTGACGTATGTCCCGTCCGGAGTCCTTCAGCACCAGTCGGCGCCGGTATGACGACCGGGGAGCGGGCGGGGGGCGGTGATCGTTCCGTGTGATCAAGGCGCCGCGGCTGCGCCAGGAGCAGTCCGACGACTCGCTGCGTGCGCGGGCCGCAGATGTGGGGCGGCCGTTCGACGTCGGCACCGCCCGTGGCGTCAGTGGTAGGCGTGGACGACGGCGTGGCCCTTGCCTCGGCCGATCATCCACTTGTTGACCGGGGTGGTGATCAGGAAGGCGACGGCGAAGCCGCCGAGCAGCGCCGACCAGAACAGGCCGTCGGACAGTTGGGCGTCCATCGCGCCCGGCGTCAGGGCGATGATCGCGTTGTCGACCAGTTCCATCACCGCGATGGAGACGGTGTCGGCGGCCAGGGCCACCTTGAGGGCGGCCTTCAGGGGCAGGCCGGCGCGCACGACGGCGAAGAGGGTGAAGGAATAGCCGAAGACGAAAGCGAGGGAGATCGCAAGGATCATGGTGGGCACGTTGCCCCACACCAGGGCGGTGCCGATGACCATGCCGAGGATCTCGCCGATGGCGCAGCCGGTCAGGCAGTGCAGGGTCGCCTTCACCGCCGTCGACCAGGACGCGCCCTTGCCGTGGCCGCCGCCGTGTTCCTGATGGCCCCCGTGGCCGTGGCCAGGTGCAGGGGCCGTGTGGCCGTGCGCGGTACCGGTGTGGTGGGTGCTGTGGTCCATGACCTGTCATCCCCTGTTCGGCTTCCAGCGTGGTTGACCGGAGGCGGTCCCACAACCCAGACCATATACCCCCTGGGGGTATATGGCGAGCGGGGCTGCCCGCCTGCTCCCGGGCGGCGCACCACCGTCCGGGTGCGGCCGTCGTCGGCGCCGCGGTGCGGCAGTCGTGGCGAGTGGTTCCAGGCAAGGAGAAGGAGGCAGGGGCGGCAGGCGTGATGTGCTGCGGGGGCTGGGTGGCGCAGGCACTGGTGGTTGTACCGCCGGTGCGGGACGGGGCAGGCACCGGTGGTGCCCCGCCCGGTGGACGGTGGTGCCCGCCCCGTGCTCGGTGGTGCCCGCCCCGTGCTCGTGGAGGGGCGTCAGTCGTTGCCGAGCAGCTTGTTCATCCGCTCGATCTCCGCGCTCTGCGAGGTGATGATCTGCCCCGCCATCTTCTTGGCCGGGCCGTAGGCACCGTCGGCCTGCTCGGTCTCGGCCATCGCGACCGCGCCTTCATGGTGCTTGATCATCAGGTCCATGAAGGCGGTGTCGAACGCCTTGCCGGAGGCCTTCTCCAGCCGCTCCATCTCCTGCACGGTCATCATCCCGCCGGATGCACCGCCGTGCATGGAGTGGCCCATGGCCCCCTGGGCGGGCACTTGCTCGCCCCAAGAGGTCAGCCAGCCCGACAGCGTCTTGATCTCAGGGTCCTGGGCCTTCTTGATGTCGGCGGCGAGCTTCTTCACCTCGGCCGACTGAGCCCGCTCAGGCGCGAGGTCGGCCATCTCGACGGCTTGGCGGTGGTGCGGGATCATCCCTGCGGCGAAGGCGACATCGGCCGCGTTGTGCTGCCCTCGGGACGCCGGCGCAGAAGCAGCGGGGGAAGCGCTGTTGCTGTTGTGGCTTCCGTGCCCGGACGAGTCGTCGCCGTCGCCGCCGCAGGCGGCCAGGACGAACGCTGCCGCACTTGCGGCGGCGACGACAACGGTACGGCGGAACACGGAACGCGTACGGATCATGGTGCTGCAACTCCTTGATGCGCGGCGGTTCACGGCGCGCGATGGATCGGATGAAGGGCGTGCGAGAGCACGGCACCCGCGCAGATGGGCGCGCGGGGTGCCGGGCGGGCCGCTCTAGATCCGCAGAAGCTGCAGCTCGGACAGGTCGGGCGGCGCACGTCCGTCATGCGATGAGCCGCTGGGCGCGGTGACGAGACCGGTGGCGGCAAGTGCCTGGAGCACCGGGCCGACGGCCAGGGCGGGCGGTGTGTACGGCGAGCCGGTACCGGTGGCCGCACAGGTGGCGTCGGCGTGGTCGAGATGTCCCGGCCCGCCGTCCGTGTGCGAGCATCCCGCGCTCAGGTACGCGGTGCCGTCGGCGGCGGCCATGGCCATCTCGTGGCCGGCTCGCGCCTGCGCCGCCACGGCCCCACCGGGCGCAAGACCGTGCATGCCCAGCACTCCGGTGAGCACCGCCAGCACCAGCAGCACGAACAGCCGCCCGGCGGGGCGGCTGCTGCTGCGGATGCACCTGGTCACGGGACTCATCGTACGGGGCAGCCCGCACGCGGCAGGGTCCGTCGGCCAGTTGCCGCACCCCTTCACCCCAGGGGGCGTCACGCTCCAGGGGCGGGACCCGGCACCGGGCTTCCCGGCGGGGTGAAGGCCGCCTGAACCGTGGCGGTGATGTGGCCGGCGGTGTGCTCGGAGGTCAGGCGGCCCGCGCGGATCTCGTCCGCGGCACTGTGCATGACCGAGTGCAGGACATTGACCAGTCACGCGATCGGCAGGTCCGTACGGAAGACCCCTTCGGCGCGACCGCGGGCGACGAGGGTCTCCACTCGTGCGGCCGGGCCGCTGTGCAGCTCGCGGATGCGCCCGGCAGGCAGTTCCCGCTGGGCGGCGACCAGCAGCGCGCGGGCCTGGTCGACCAGCTGCCAGCCGACACACTGTCCGTCGCCGAGGCGTTCAACATCGCCTGAGCGCAGGGCACTCGAGGACTCCGCAGCCGGGGGCGCCCCGGCGACCGTCGCTTCGTTCACTCCGGGTGCCACCGGCGACTCTGTTCCCGAGGCTTGCAACCAGGTGGTGCCCCGCAGCGTCTCCCGGCCTCGCGACCTAGCCTGTCCGCATGGATGCGTTCGCGGACCGACTCGAGGGCGGGTGGAACTGGTGGGAGGCCGCCATGGAAGAAGCGCAGGAAGGGCGCTGGGTCCGTGACGCCGTGGAACGACAAGTGGTCAAGGACATCGCTGCCGCCACGAACCCTCTGCACGGCGGACGGATGGCCCCGTTCACCGAGGACTCGTGGCACGTACGCATCGGGAGGATCGCGAACTGGGCCGGGGTGCTGCGGCTCGCGGCCCGATCCGGCGGATGGGTGCTCCAGCCGGTCGCCGGACGCCGTCCACCGCGCCCTGCGGGCATGACCGAGCTGCTGTCCGGCATCTACGCGGTCGGCGAGCAAGGAGAAATCTGGATGCGGTACCTCCTGCAGGGCCAGTTGCCACCGGAAGACGAGATCGCGAAGGCTGAACGCTTCCTCACCGGGCCGGGATCCGTCGAGGACCTCGAGCTCTTCTTCTACGACTGAAGAGCCGTCCTCAGGCTGATGCCGCTCCCGGCCCGGAAGGTGATGCCGCCAGTGCGCTCTCCGCGTTTCCTGATCCACAAGTCCTGGCCATTCCTCAGCAGCGACGTGGGCCTGACAGTCAGGCGCTTGCCGGTTTGCACCACACTGGTGTTCGCCACCAGCACGCAGGAGCAGCACGATGAACCGACCCCTCCGCCTGACACTCGTACTGACGTTGAGCGCACTGTTGGGTGGATGCGGCAGCAGCCCGGACATGCACAGGCCCGAAGTCGCTCGAAAGCTCTTCTGGAGCGCTGAGTTCGCGGGTGCGGCCGGCACCCGTCCGCCAAGCCGGTCGTGGAACACCGAAACCGGAAACCGGGAAGCCGAGGGGTGGGGCAACAACGAGTTGCAGTACTACACCGACGATGCGGCCAACTCCGCTCTCGATGGCGCCGGGCACCTGGTGATCGCGGCACGGCGTGCCCCCGCCGGCTCGCAGCTACCGTGCTACACACGGAAGTTCTGCCCGTGGACCTCTGCCCGTCTGACCACCGAGGGGAAGGTCACGCTCACCCGCGGACGAGCAGAGATCCGCGCGAAGTTGCCCACCGGCACGGGCCTGTTGCCGGCGATCTGGATGCTCGGCAACAACGGAGTCGAGTGGCCCGGGCAGGGTGAGATCGACATCTGCGAGGTGGTTGGCGGAGAGCCGCGAACGGTGTACGCAACCGCGCACGGACCGTCCTACTTCAACGAGAACGGGATCGGTGGCTCCACCACTCTGCCGAGTGACGCGTCGCAGGACTTCCATGTCTACGCCGTCGACAAACAGCCACACCGCATCACCTGGTCCATCGACGGCAAACCGTACTTCACCTTGACTCCGGCCAAGCTGGACCGGCCAGGCGACTGGGTCTTCGAACAAGATATGCACCTCCTGCTCAACATCGCCGTAGGAGGCGACTGGCCAGGCGCGCCCGACAGCACCACGCCCTCCCCCGCCACGATGACCGTGGACTACGTTCGCTTGTACGGTGACGGTCGCGGGTGACGGCACGGGCGTGCCGCATCTGGCAGTGCTGCCCCACTCCCCCACCGTCTCCGTGGCCTCCCGGCCGAGTACGGGTCAGCCGGGCGGGACGCACACTCGCGCCGTTGCCGGCTCGGGTTGGTACGGGTTCGCCCGGCCTGACTCAGAGGCGGAGTGCAGGAGGCTCAAACGAGTTCGTCTACTCCCGCTCGGAGAATCGGACTCAGAAGTCGTCCGCGCCGTTGCGGAGTTCCGGGGTCCAGTAGCCGGTGAGGGCCCTGGCCGGGTCGACGGAGATGCCGTCGCTGCCGGGGGCAGTGACGGCGATGACCGTGGAGTCGCCCGCCAGTTGCACGGAGAACGCCGACACGGGCTCGTTGTCCTCGTCGACCCCGCCGTCCGACAGCTTGACCAGGCCGTAGGCCGGGGCCCCGGCCGTGAGCACGACCGGCGTGGCCGGCTTGCTCTTGGCGACGGCCGGGACGTCCTGCTTGTGGCTCTCCAGGAACTGGATGTGCGGGAAGCCCGTCAGCCGGCAGGAGTGCCCGGAGGTGTTGCGCGCCGTGAGCACGATGTGGGTGTAAGGCGGGCCGTCCTGCGTGGCGGCGGTGACGCGGACGTCCCGCGCGGTGCAGACCGAGGTGGAAGCCCTCCCGCGTCCTCCCGTGGAGCCGGCCGAAGAGGCGTCGGTGGATCCCTGTGCCGCCGCCGAACGCGCGGAGCCGGTCGACCCGGACGCCTCGGACGTGCCCGTGCCCTCGACTGCCGTCGTCGCACCCGCCGCCGGGGACGACGCCACCGTGGCCGCGGTGGTCGGCCGGGACGACGACGTGCTGCCTGAGTCGCTCTGGCAGGCGGTGAGCGACAGGGTGAGAGCCGTGCCCGCGACGGCGAGCAGCGTGGAGCGGTGCAGCGTGTTCATGGAGATGTCCCCTGTGTGTAGTACGAGCCGCAGCGCGGTGCCGTCGGCCCGGGTGGTGATACCGGTCGGTCGACGACGGAGGGTCCTGGCCTGTGCGCCCCTGTGCCCCGATGTTGCGTCGGCTGGGACGGGAGACCCGTACAGGTCCGTGAACAGGCGCTCCGTGTCGGCCTTCAGTCGACCACTTCCGGTAGTCCTCGCCCAGGCGGTTCTCCCGGCAGAAGTACGGTCGGCACTATGTCTGCCGGGAGCTTGCGCCGGTACGGGCCGCACGATCATCGTCATCCGCGGTGCACCACGGCCTGTGTCCGGGCAGACCTTTCGGGCAGCGGTTGCGGGTCGTACGGGTGAGCGCCGGACTGAGCCGGAGGCGCTGTGCCACGAGGCCGGGGTGAGCGTGCGGGCGCTGGCCGACGACAACGAAGTCGCCGGATCAGTTCGGCGCGCCGGGCCGTCACCGACCGTAGCGGGAGTACGAACTCACCTACCTCGCGCGGGCCTCACCCGCCTCGTGTCTTCGGTGGGTTCTCCCGGCTCCCGCAGTTCAGCCAGTTCGGCCGCGGCTTCGACTTGCCGGGGGTGATCCAACTCGGTGAGGGCCTCGTGGGCAGCCGCCAGGGTCTCCCGGGCTTCCTGGTGACGGTCGATCCGGCGGAGGACACGGCCGAGGTCGAGGCGGGCTGATTCGCACCAGGCGGGCATCCGCCCTTTGTCGAAGCGGGCCACCGCGAAGCGCAGCGGGGCCTCGGCCTCGGCCCAGCGCTTCAGCGCCGCGAGGTCGTTTCCGATGTGCTGCCGGGCCGACGCGAGGTACAGGCCGATGAGGTCGGGGGATTTGCCGGGTACGCCGGCGCTGCACATGGCCTCGCTGCGCCGGTGGATGGTCAGGGCCTCCTCGGCGCGGCCGGCCTGGCGCAGATAACGGCCCAGATTGTTGAGGGTGGACAGCTCGGCGAGGCGACTTCGTACGTCGTTGTGCCGGCCCAGTTGGTCGGCCGCTTCGCGGAGTCGGGTGATGGACTCCTCGACCCGATGGAGCCGGTGGAGCGCTTCGGCCGCGTAGTTCAGCGCCCAGCCGGCCTGAAGCCGGTCGTCGATCTCGCGCGCCACGTCCAGGGCGGCTTCGGCCGTGGCCAGCGCCGAGTCGTGGTCATAGAGGCAGACGTTGTAGGCCCAGGCCAGGTAGTTGAGGTGGACGGCCTCGTCCCGCTTGCTGCCCAGCGCGCGGGCGGAGTCGACGGATCGCCGGAAGACGTCCGCCCACAGCTCCCAGTGCAGGGTGCGATCGGAGAACCAGTGCATGGCCTCTGCCGCCTGGACGACCTCTTGGTGTCGGCCGTCTGCCTGGGCCCGAACCAGGGCCGCGAGCCACTGAGCCCGCTCCGCTTCCAGCCAGGTGTGGGCCTCTTCACGGTTGGCGGGCGCAGTGGCGGGGTCGGGATCAGCGTCGTCGGCGTGCTGACGGTGTTCGGCATCGAAGAGCAGCGCGGCGGTGGTGGCCCGGCGCAAAATCCACTTGTCGGTCCGCTCCCGGGCGGCGGCGACCTGAGCCGGCTCGTCCTCTTCAAGCACCTTTTCGCCGGCGAACAGGGCGAGCAGATCGTGGAAACGGTAGCGGTCGGCCGTGGGGTGGGGCTGCAACAGCCCGGCATCGGTCAGGTCCTGTGCGCAGCAAGCGGCCTGGCGCGGCGTCAAGTCGGCCAACAGGGCCAGGGTCTCGGGGCCGAAATCGGGCCCTGCGGCGAGAGAAGCACGGCGAAAGACGGTTCGGGTGGCCGGGCTCAGCTGCCGGTAGGACAGGTCGAAGGCGGTCCTCACCTGGAGGGAACCGGCGCGCAGGGTGTCCAGACGGCGTTCGTGCGCGGCGAGTTGGGTGACGAGTTTGGCGATGCTCTCGCCGGGCCGGGAGGCCAGGCGCTGCCCCGCGATACGGACCGCCAGGGGAAGGTTCCCACACAGGTCCGCGAGGTCGCGGGCGGCCTGGCTTTCCCGCTGTACGCGCTCGGGGCCGATGATGCGGGTGAGCAACTCGACCGCTTCCTCGCGGCGCAACAGGGCCAGTTCGGTGCGGTGGGCCGCTTCCAGAGCGGCCAGAGCGTGCCGGCTGGTGACCAGGGTGAGCGAAGGGCCCTGGGCGGGCAGCAGCGGGCGTACCTGCTCCTCGTCGGCGGCGTTGTCGAGCAGCAGCAGCACCCGCCGGTCGCGCAGCACGGACCGCAGCAGACCGCTGCGGTCCTCCATGCCGGTGGGTATGGTCCCTTCGGCCAGCCCCAGTGCCCGCAGCAGCCGGGCGAGGGCGTCGCGCGGGTGCGTCGGCGTGGTGTCCATGCCGCGCAGGTCGACGGCGAACTGCCCGTCGGGGAAATGGGGGGCCAGGGAGTGGACGGCGTGGACGGCGAAGGTGGTCTTGCCCAGTCCGGGCTGTCCGCAAATGACCGCGACTGGCGGATGGGCCGGGTCGAGGTCTTCCGCCAGCTTCAGCAGCCGCGCCAGGGCCGGGCCGCGGGCGGTGAAGTCGCGCAGATCACGGGGCAGTGCGAGGGTGTTCGGCGCGACGGGTGCCGTGATCGGGCCCGTATTCGTGCTGGCGGCCGGACCTGTCGTGTCCCCGGAAGCCGGCTGCGTGGTCGCCCCGGCGGTCTGCCCCGGGGTGTCTTCGGCGGCTTGCCGGGGTGCGGACGGGGTGGTGGGGCGAGTACGGGGGCGGGGGCGGCCCAGGCTCGCGGCCCGTTCCAGCTCCCGGGCATCGGTGGCGTCGAGTTTCAGCGCGGCGGCCAGGGCCTCGACGGTTCGGCGCTGTGGTCCCCGCGCGCGGCCGCGTTCCAGGTCCGACAGGGCCCGAACGCTCACTCCCGACGCGTGTGCCAGGTCCTCCTGACTGAGCCCGGCTCTCCTCCGTAGACCGTGCAGGCGCTCGCCGAACCCGCCGGTGGCCGGTGTACCGGTGCTCATTCTCGGAACATCCCCCTGGTCCGTGTGGTCCGGCACAACGCCGGAGCCGTCCGGCGCAATTATGACAAGGCGTTACTTCTGCCGGTGATACTGCCTGGGCCGCCCCGCTGCCCTCCGGTTGGCTGAAGGTGCTTGGGGACCGGGGGGCCACCCACCCGGCCCCGGTCCGTCGTCCTGTGCACGGAGTCCTCGCACTGGCGAGAGAGCTCCGTCGCACGACTCATCGCTCGTCACCCCAAGGAGTACCTTCCGCATGAGGCGTTCTTTGTCCGCTCGTGGGCTCATGAGCCGCATCCTGATTCTCACCCTGGCGTTGCTGGCCGCTGTCGGCCTGACACAAGGGTTGTCCCCGAAGGCCCATGCCGACCCCGAGCGGCCTTGGACCCGCATCGACTGGGACATCACCCATCTGCGGCGGGGCACCAGCAGCTTCTCGGCCGGCCAGGCCTACGACTCCATGCTCGAGAGCCTGCGCCGTACCGTCAGCCATGCGGTGCAGGCCGACTTCCCGCACAGTGCCACCACCCGGCAGACGGGCTCCTACGTCGAGATCGCGCTGATCGACCACACGGAGGCCAACAGCCACCGCCTCTCCCTGATCCTCGAGGCGAGCAACCTGTACGTGGTGGGTTACTTCACCCCTCAGGGGCGCTACATGTTCTACGGGCTGGACTCGGCTCCGGTCCGCACCGCCTACAACGCCGTGTTTCCCAGGAACCGCCTGGAGCAGGGCCACTTCCAGTCGCTCCCGTTCCGGGAGAACTACAACAGCTTCTCAAGGGAGGAGTGGCGGATGAACGACTCCTTCACGGGGCTTCGCGGCGACATCGACCATCTGGCCAACATGCCCGCCCGCGCTCCGGGGCAGAACACTCCGCCGGCAACGGCAGCCGGTCGGGCACTCACCTCGGTGGTCGCGGCGGTTTCCGAGGCCGCTCGCTTCCGGTGGATTCAGAACCGCATCGGCAACACGATCCGGGTCGGCTACGACCATGACGAAAACGGCCGGCAGGACACCCTCGGTCGTTTCGGCGCTGAGCTCGAACTGAGCTGGCGCAGGCTCTCCGCGATGCTGTCGGCCAACCTCCGAAACCGTGCCGCTGCGCCCATCACGATCGACGACCGGGTGTACCGCAACAGCACCGACATCGAGCTCGGGAACGGCCGGCGAGTGCCGGCCCTCGGCCTTGCGGTCGCGCTGGGCTCCCAGTTCTGACGAACCCTTCGCCGGCGTCCGGTTGAGAGCGCCGATGACAGGTGTGACCCCGCTTGGTGTACGGGGGTGCCGAAGCAGGGGGGAAGGAGCCGCCTCACGACACAAGTCGAGGGGGCTCCTTCCCCCCTTCCAGGTATCGGGGACACCTTGGTCGTGGACCATCGGTTCGCGCCCACGGCGTCCTCAACCGGGGCACCGGGGCTCCTGGCGGCCCGTGCTCATCCGCCCTCCCCCCGGCGTTGAGGCGGACGGCGAGCGACGATCGGCAGCCGTCAGCGGCCGGGCACTTCTCAAGCCACCTTGATGACAACCTTGCCCGAGGCATGACCGTGCTCGACGGCGGCGAGAGCGGCCGGGGCGTCGGAGAGCGGATGGACCGCTGTGATGACGGGGGCAAGGAGTCCGTGGAGGGCCAGCCGGGCCGACCGCTCCAGGTTCTCGCGGTCGACGCGACGCTCGACGAAACGCCCACCGAGATCGGGCACGGACATGTCACCCACGGCGATGACATTGCGCGGATCCCGGGCCAGCGGAGCGACCGTCCGCAGCGAGGCGCCTCCGACCAGGTCGACGATCCCGTCGAAGCCGTCCGGAACCAGTTCGCGTGCCGCGGCGGCGACGTCCTCGGCGGTGTAGTCGATGAACCGCACCCCGACGGCCTCGGCGTGCTCGCGCTTGGCCGTACTCCCGGTGCCGAGTACACGCAGCCCGCGCCCGGTGGCCAGCCGGGCGACGGCGAGGCCGACTCCGCCTCCGACCCCGTTGACCAGGACCGTGGCACCGGCCGGCAGGCTGAGCTGATCGAGCACGTCCACCGCTGTCGTCCCAGCCACCGGCAGCGTCGCCGCCACGGTCGCGGACAGACCCTCGGGTATGCGCGCGGTGTTCGCCGCGGACAGCACCGTCGTCTCGGTGTAGGTGCCACCACCGGTCAGTGCGAAGCCGAACACCGCATCACCCACCTCGAGCCCGCTGACGTCCTCGCCTCGGGCGAGAACGGTTCCGGCTGCCTCCATGCCCAGCACGCGGGGGAACGGACGCCCGCCGTCCAGCCCGTCGACCAGACCCGAACGCAGCAGGTGGTCTAGGGGATTCACGCTGGCCACGTCGACGCGGATCAGCACCTCGCCGCGACCGGGGACCGGATCGGGACGATCGAAGAACTCCTGCACCTCAGGCCCGCCATGCCGGTCGAAACCCCACGCCTGCCCCATCTTCCGCCGCCCCTCGTATGACCGACCCGGCGCTTCCGGGCGTGATCACCATCCTCACCTCTGACGTTGACGTGAGGGGCAACCGGCTGAGACGCGGATCACAACGCCAGGCCGACCGGGCCAATGGCTTCAGGGCTGTGGACAGCTCCACCCCGTGCCGGCTCTCGGCCCTGATCAGCACGCCGGGAGTGCAACCCGGGGCGCCATCAGATGCCCCGAACAGGGACGGCTCCCCGCCTCGACAGGAGGGCCGGACGACGAACAGGGCCCGGGCGTCCTGCTGGCGAGGCCCGCCCCGTCCTGAGCCCGCGTTTCCCCCCGACTGCCACGCGGGGCCGGGGCGTTGTCGGTGGCGGCCGGTACGTTGCGACCATGGGTGTCTATCTGGTGAGTGTCGTCGCGCAGGACTGGTCGCAGCCCGGGGAGGACGGGTACGGGGACGCCGCCGCCGCGCTGAACACCGAACTGGAGCGGCGCGGCCTGCCCCCGTACGAGCTGCGGCAGGCTGCACGGGAGGCTCCGGGCTGGTTCGAGGAGAAGGTCAGCCCATCCATGGACGGCTTCGTGGCGCTGTGCAGGACACTGCTGACGGATGCGGAGTCGTCGGCCCTCCTCGACTGGAACATGCTGGTGCCCCTCGCGCTGGAGGAGGAGATCGTGCTCCCCGTCGGCACCGCCTACTCCGGCGAGGAGACTACGGTCGCCGGGGCCCCTCGGGTCCTCGCCCTGGCCGAGCGGCTGGCCGACGCCGTGAGACTGCCCGTGGACGCGATACCGGCGGGTGGGAACCTCGCGCTGACCTTGTGGTTCCTTGAGGGCGGGGCGGAGCGGACCGCACGGGTGCGGCCGGGAACGTGGGCCGAGGATCGGGACGCGGCCTTCTACGTGGCCCTCTACCTGCGCGCCGCGCAGTACTCCCTGCGCAACGGCTGCCCGATGGCCTACTCCTGACTCGGCCACGACGGCGGCCGACCGTCCGTCTCTGGTCGGCACCGCCGCGTCGCGCCGCTCCCTGAACCCGGTGGCACTCCTGCGCACACCCGGGCACGTGGGCCCGAGACGCCTGTGGCAGGCGGATTGTCGTGCCGCGCACATGGGCGACCTGGGCTGCGCCGACCGCCGCCAAGCCGCTCAACGCTGCCACCCCAGCTCGCTGTAGGGGCGGCCGGCCGGATCGTGTCGATGGCGACACGGGTGCAGGGGACGATCGGCTCCGGCAGGCCCTGCGCGTCCCACCACTCCCGGGCTTCCGGGTCGAGGGCTGCATCGTCATGTGCAGGAACAACTCGTCGAACCAGTCACCGCCGATCTGTGCGGTAGTGCTGGAGGCGGCGTAGCGGGCGGTGTTCTCCATGGACGCAATGTGCGGGAGGCAGGGCAGCAGGGAGCGCTGAAGGCGCTCGGCCGCGGTACGGGTGTGCTGGTGAAGACGGGCGTTGTCGAGCCGGGGCGGGCCCGCGCGACCCGCCCCCGACCCGCTCTCCCGGCCTCACTCGTACTCCGTGCCGCCCTTTCGTGTGAGATACGCCGGACTCACCGCCTTCGCGATCGCCCGCCCCCCGGTCACCGGGCTGTACCGCTCACTGGACGGCCGTATCACCACGCCCTCCCGCAGGTGCAACCCCCGCCCCGACACCGTCTCCCGGCCGACGGCGACCTCCAGCACGTGCTCGATGTCGTACGGCCCCTGGAACAGGCGCGGGACCAACGGCAGCTCCCCCTGAAGCAGTTCGGCCGCGTCCAGCCACCGCACCTGCCCATCGATCTCCGCGGAGACGTCGAAGACGGCGTACCCGAGCGTGTCGCGGCGCCCGTCCGCGCCGTACGTCAGGTCCTGTACGCCCGCTCCGTACACCTCGCCGAAGATCCCCACCCGCCGTGCCCCCAAGCGCCCGGCGAGCCGCGCCGCGGCCTCGGCGACACCGTGCCCGCGCACCGCACGCCAGTACAGATTGCGCGGATCCTCCTTCAGTGCCAGCGCCTTCGCGCCAAAGCCTTTGGACGAGACGTGCACCCGACCCTCGCCCGCGACATACGTCAGCAGGCACGCCGAACCGTGCAGCTTCTCCGTCAGGACCACGTCCTCGCCGGGCGTGAAGATGTCGGGGAACCGCTGGATGTTCTCGATGTCGACCCACGGCAGCAGCTCCGACGCGGCCTCCACGTCGCCGTTCATCATGGGTGGCACCGGCGGCACCCACTTGGTGATGCCGAGCAGCGCGGCGAAATCGGTCCCCTCCAGCGCCGCCCGGGCCAGGTCGACCCCCGCCAGCGCCCTGGGCCGGCACACGATGCCCTGCGACAGCTCCCCCCGCAGCCGCACCGCCTTGACCCGGTCCGCGTTGCCGCCCGCGAGCCGCCCGGTCAGCCCCAACTCCTCGATCAGCTCGGACGGCAGCACCGACTGCTCGGGGATGTACACCGCAGCCTCACCCGTGCGATACACGCCCTTGGCGACGACGGCCCGGTACAGGCCCACCTGGGCCAGCTCGAGCGCATCGGCGTTCGGGTGTTCATGCACGGTCAACACTTCGGCTGTGACGCGCAGCGTCGACATGGGGGTCTCCTCCAGGTACCTACGTGGGTTTCATCGCCGCTCAGTCTCCGCACGGGAAAAGGGCGGGTCCAACGGATTGGCGCCTGGTAGCGTCACGCCCTTCGGTCCGCGAGGCAGCCGCGCACGGAGCCCTGCGGGGATCGCCCTCCCGGCCTTCGCCCGGCTCCGTGCGGCCCTCGCCGACATCGCCGCCGCCCTCGATGCCGCCGACTCGCAGGGATCCGATGCCGACGAGCGGGTCGTTCCGCATCGTCCGTCGGTGGATTGCCGATCCGCGTCAGACCCGGTCGTGGACGGTGGAAGTACGCCTCAGCTGACCCCGAGGCCGACCGCCAGCGTCAGTTCGAGGACCCGGTGCGGCGAGGTGAGATCCGGGAACAGCTCCCGCAGTTGCGACATCCGGTACCGCACTGTCTGGGGATGGACGAACAGCGCCGCAGCCACCTCGTCCCGCCTGCCCTGGTGCAGCAGCCACGCCCGCAACGTCTCCTCCATCCGCCGCGCCCGTGCAGCAGGCAGGGTCCGCAACGGCGCGAGCGCTCGGGCACGCAGGTCTGCGAACGCGTCCACGTCGGCGCTCAGCACCAGCTCGGGCAGGTGTTCCTCGGTGTCGCGGATGTCGGAGGAGAGGGAGCGCGCGCGCAGGGCTCGTGCGTACGAGGCGGAGGCCAGAGTCCATGGCCGGGCCGGGCCGGCAACGGCCGTGCGGTCGGTCAGTCTCCGCAGGAGTGACCGGTCGGCGTCGGGGACGAGCAGCACACCGGTGGCGTCCGGCAGATCGTCGAGGACGAGGGTGTTCGGGTCGAGCCTGCGGTAGGCCGGCCGGGCCTGGGCGGCGGGCAGCAGGACCGCGGTGAGAGAAACCGGAGGCTGCCACCCGGCCCGTTGGGCGGAGGCCAGCAGCACCTCCGGGCTCGCGCCGGCGAGGAGGTCGCGGGCCAGGTGTTCCAGCTGGCGCTCGTGGGCCCTGCCCTGGGCGGCCAGTTCGTCGGCGTGGCCCGCGGCGCTCGCGGCGGAGAGCTCGTCGATGTAGGCGAAGGTCAGCTCGGCGAACTTGGCCACCTCGGCGGCAGGCAGACCTGCCGGTACGGCACCCTCCGCCAGGCATCGCCAGGCCACACGTGCGCCGACACGGTAGGCGCTGAGCAGGGCGTCCATCGAACGGCCGTCGCGCACCTCCCCGCGGCCCAGCTCGTAGGCCGCGTCACCGGCGTCGCCCCCCGTGGCCTTCCCGCTCGCGAGGTCCAGGTAGTGCCCCAGAGCGGTGCGGACGGCCCGGCGGATCGTGGCGCCCATGTGGCCCGAAAGGGCGTTGGCATAGGGAGGCACCTCGTCGATGATCGCCTGGACGATCTCGTCGGCGGTGGTCTTCAGCGCGGCCCGAAGTACGGTGACCGTCTTCTCGTCCAGGGCCAGTTCGCTGGCCCTCTGGATTGCATGGCTCACTTTTTGTTCCCTGCGAACAATTCTGGCGACCAGATTCACATCCTACGGTCAGGACTTTACGCACTGAGGCGCAGCAAGCTGAAGTCATGAGGAGTGCAGCCCTGCGCGGCAGGGCGTGGAAACTACTGGAGATGGTCACGACACCGCTGCTGCCGTCGGACTACCTCGACCTGGTCAGCCCGCTGCGTGCCGGGGCCGACCTGCGCGGGCGCATCGAGTCCGTGCACCCGGAGACGGGTGACGCGGCGACCATCGTGATCAGGCCGGGACGGAGCTGGCGTGGCCATACCGCCGGCCAGTACGTGCGGATCGGGGTCGACGTGGACGGGGTGCGCCTGTGGCGTGCCTACTCCGTCACCTCGCCTGCCCACCGTCAGGACGGCCGCTTCACGATCACGGTGAAGGCGATCCCGGACGGCAAGGTCAGCAACCACCTGGTCCGCAGGGCGGAGCCGGGCACGCTGATCCAGCTCGACCAGCCGACCGGAGACTTCGTGCTGCCCCGGGTCAGGCCCGCCAAGGTGCTCTACCTGACGGCCGGCAGCGGCATCACGCCCGTGATGGGCATGCTGCGCGACACCGAGCTCGCCGACGTCGTCATGGTCCACTGCGCGCCACGGCCGCAGGACGTGATCTTCCGCAAGGAACTGCACGACCTGGTCACGGCCGGGAAGCTGCGTCTCACCGAGGTGCACACCGACACGGACGGCATGCTGGACATCGCCCGTCTCGACGAACTCGTGCCCGACTGGGCCGGCCGCGAGACCTGGGCGTGCGGGCCCGCGGGTCTGCTCGACGCCGCCGAGAAGCACTGGGCCGATCACGGCGTCCCGGAGCGTCTGCACACCGAACGCTTCCGCCCCGGCATCGTCGTCACCGGCGACGGCGGCGGCGAGGTCACGTTCAGCGCCACCGGCAAGACCGTCGACGCGGACGGCACCACGCCGCTGCTGGACATCGGCGAGGAGGCCGGCGTGCTCATGCCGTCCGGGTGCCGCATGGGCATCTGCTTCGGCTGCACCACGCCGCTCAAGGCGGGCGCCGTCCGCGACCTGCGCACCGGTGAGATCACCGAGGCGGAACCGGGCGTCCTCATCCTGACCTGTGTGTCCGCCGCGGCGGGCCCCTGCGACATCGAACGGTAGGAACACCTTGACCGCAATCGACCCCACCGCCCACCTCACCGCGGAGCAGATCGAGGAGCTCGGCCGCGAGCTGGACGCGATCCGCGACGAGGTGATCGCCGATCGAGGTGAGAAGGACGCCGCCTACATCCGCAAGGTCATCTCGGCGCAGCGCAAGCTCGAGCTGGCCAGCAGGGGCGTGCTGCTGTTCTCGTTCTTCCCGCCGGCATGGCTGCTCGGCACCGCCGGTCTGTCCGTGGCCAAGATCATGGACAACATGGAGATCGGCCACAACATCCTGCACGGCCAGTGGGACTGGATGCGGGACCCGAAGATCCACTCCACCACCTGGGAGTGGGACCACGTCTCGCCGGCCGACCAGTGGAAGCACTCGCACAACGAGCTGCATCACAAGTACACCAACGTGATCGGCAAGGACAACGACCTCGGTTACGGCATCATGCGCGTCGACGAGGACCAGGCGTGGCACCCGGTCCACCTCGGCCAGCCGCTGTGGAACTTCATCAACGCCTGCTTCTTCGAGTACGGCATCGCGGCGTACGACCTGGAACTCGGCAAGAACCTCAGCAAGCGCCGCCGCAAGAACCCGGAGTTTCGCGCGCGGGCCAGGGCCGTGGGGCGCAAAATTCGCAAGCAGGTGCTCAAGGACTACGTGATCCACCCGCTGCTGTCGGGCCCCTCGTTCCTCCCCACGCTCGCCGCCACCTTCACCGCGAACCTGGTCCGCAACCTCTGGTCCCACTCGGTGATCATGTGTGGGCACTTCCCCGAGGGTGTGCAGGTCTTCGAGCGCCGGTCGATCAAGGGCGAGACGCGCGGCCAGTGGTACCTGCGCCAGATGATGGGCTCGGCGAACATCAGCGGCAGCAAGGCCATGCACTTCATGACCGGCAACCTGTCCCACCAGATCGAGCACCACCTCTTCCCGGACCTGCCGAGCAACCGGTACGCCGAGGTCGCCGTGAAGGTGCGTGCGCTGTTCGAGAAGTACGAGCTGGAGTACGTCACCGGGCCCCTGCCCAAGCAGGTGTTCTCCGCGTGGCGCAAGGTCTTCCGGCTCTCGCTGCCGAACAGGAAGGTGGAGGTCAGCACGCACACGCCGGACCGCGAGAAGGAGCTTGTCGCAGCCTGATCGGTGGGCGGCGCAGTCCGTGAGCGCCGGTGGAGAGCAGGGCGCCGCCGGCGGTCGGTGGGCCGGCGGCGTGCGCGCGGTTGATCTGAGAGGTCTCGTCGTACGCGCACCGCGTCCGCCGGCGGCGACCGTGCGGTTCAGATGCCGCAGGTCGGGGCGGACCAGTACGGGGACGGGTCGAGTGCCACGTGGGTGTGGTCGTTGTGGTCGGGGTAGCCCGGGCCGAGGATCTCCGAGAAGCCGTGTGTGCGGGCCCGTTGGGCGAGGCGGCAGAGGGACGGGGAGCCGGTCAGATCGGCGGCGTCGCCGTACAGGTGGCGGCTGGTGGACGAACCTCCGACGGCGTTGTTGCAGGCGTAGGAACGGAAGCCGCTGGAGACGGTGAGCGGGACGTCGCCGAGCGCGTGTCGCATCGCCTCCAGTTTCCACATGGTCTTCAGCGCGTTGGCCTTGGCGGTGGCCGCCGGGACAGCGCCGCCCGACCAGTCGGAGTTGCAGCGGTTGAGCTCGGCGTAGGAGAAGTGGATCGGCGTGCAGTCCGCGTCCTGCAGCGCGTAGAGCTTGCTGAAGGTCGCGGGGCCCGCGACCCCGTCGGCGGCGAGGCCGTAAGCAGACTGGAACGCCCGCACGGCGGCGGTCGTGCGGGCGCCGTACTGGCCGTCGTAGGAGAGACGTTCACCGGAGGTGACCCAGCCCGCCACCCGGATCTGCACCTGGGTGACGTCGCTGCCGGAGGCGCCCTGGGACAGGGTTCGACTCCAGGTGTAGCACTCGTCGGCGTGTGCGGTGCCCGCGGTGGCGCCCACACCCCCCATCGCACCTGCCGCGAGCATGACAATCACAGTGACGAGTCGTGCGATCCGTCCGAGCATCCAGACCCCCTGGTCGTCGGTGCGGCCACCACTCCCGTGGCGGCCGTCGAACTCAGACTGAGCGCAAGTGCTACGCGCGTCAACAGTGCGGTCGTGACGGGCAAGGTGAACGGTGGCGGCACTCGTCACGCGAGCAAGACCTCGCCGATCCGTCGGAAGGCACCGTTGTAGGGGTCCAGTGCACATGCCACTCCGACGCACACAGCCGCGCCCGACACGGCCCAGTGTCGTTTCCGTCCAAGACACCGGCCCCGGCGGCGACCTAGCCTGATCCCAGGAGATCGGCCCGTGATCAGGAGATGCAGATGCGCAAGTTGGTCTACACCGGCTTCATGTCGCTCGACGGCGTTCTGGACTCGCCCGGTGGGCCCGAGGAGGGGCACCGCAGCGGTGGCTGGGTGGTGAAGGACCTGGAGTTCGTCCCCGAGGCGTGGTCGCTGAAGGGCGAGGAGCTCGCCGACACCACGGCGCTGATGTTCGGCCGTCGCAGCTACGAGGCCTTCGCATCGGTCTGGCCCGGCTCCGAGGACCACGCCTCCTACCAGGAGCTGCCCAAGTACGTGGTGTCGAGCACCCTGCCGGACGACGCCCTGGTCGACGGGTGGGGGCCGTCGACCATCCTGCGTACGACGCAGGACGTCGCCGCGCTCAAGGAGAGCGAGGGCGGCTCCATCTACATCCACGGGAGCGCCGAACTGGCACGACGGCTGTCGGAGGCCGGTCTGATCGACCAGTACAACCTGCTCGTCTTCCCCGTCCTGCTCGGGGCCGGCAAGAGCCTGTTCCACCGGGCCGACGCCGACAAGCAGATGCTGTCACTGCGGGAGTCGCAGAGCTATTCCAACGGAATCCTGAAGCTCGTCTACGACGTCCGGCGCTGACCGAGGTCGAGCGCGATGGCGCCGCCCGCGCCGTCGCGCAGTTGGCCGGCGGTGCGGCCCACATAGGTGCGCAGCGCCCGGGCGAGGTGCGGCTCATCGAAGTAGTCGAGCTTGGCGACGACGTCGGCGGCCGTGTCACCGGCCGCCAGCAGTTCCGCCGCCGTACGGGCCCGCTCGATCTGCCGTACGGCACCCCGCGTCAGCCCCGTGGCGGCCCGGAAACGGCGCTCCACGGTCCGTCCCGACACCACCGGTTCGTGGCCTCGCAGAACCTCGGTGACGAGCGGGTCACGCCCCACCGTCCCAGCCTTGACCAGTCGCTCCACCAGGGCCTCGGCGTCATCGGCACCCGGGGTAGGCCAGCGGGTGCCGTCCAGCCGGAACGTCCGCCGTGTGGTGTCGGGGAGCTCCACACCGCCGTCGACCAGCTCCGGAGTGGACAGGACGCGCAGCGAGGTGCCCAGGGCGAAGTCGATGCCGGTGAAGACAGCGCCGACGGGGACGGGTGCCGTGCTCGTCCGGGTCTCCGGGCCGGTCACGGCCGCCCACGACCGGCCGTCCTGCTCCCAGAACACCAGGCCCCAGCGCACACCTGCGACCGCCGTCATCGTCGTGACCTGCTCACTGGTGCAGGTCCACACGCTGTCGACCCACGGTGAGTCCGACCGGCGTATATCGAAGCGCAGCTCCACACCGGCAGGATACGACGGACCAAGCGGCGAGTGCCGGGCGTGCGGGCACTCCCCCAGGGCTCACTCATGCGGGTCCGCGCCGCCGTCCGGGCCACGGCGATCACCGCGGAAAACCGGGTGACCCCGTCGTCGCACGTCAGGACAATGGCCGGGTACCCAGAAGCGAAAGGCGGCCGACCGTGACCGTCCCCAACGTCCTGCTCTCCGGCATCGTCGGATCGACCGCGTACGGCCTCGCCCACGAAGGCTCCGACGTCGACCGCCTCGGCCTGTTCGCCGCACCCACCGCTCAGCTGCACGGACTGCACCGGCCCAAGGAGTCGCACGTCAGCAAGGCGCCGGACCACACCCTGCACGAGGCGGCCAAGTGGTGCCGGCTGGCGCTGGGCGGCAATCCGACGGCCATGGAGCTGGTATGGCTCCCGGACGACCTGTACGAGGTGCGGACCGCGCTCGGCGACGAACTCATCGGCATACGGACGGCGTTCCTGTCCGCCCGGCGTGTCCGGGACGCCTATCTGGGCTACGCCACGCAGCAGTTCCGGCGGCTGGAGGCCCGCGGCGACGGCTCGTTCTCCGCGGACACCCGCAAGCGCACGGCGAAGCACGCCCGGCACCTGAAGCGGCTGTGCACCCAGGGCCTGACGCTGTACACCACTGGGCAACTGACCATCCGCGTCGAGGATCCGGAGGAGTACCACGCCTTCGGTGAGCGCGTCGCCACAGACTCCTCGGCCGCGCGGCCCTTGCTCCGGCACTACGAGGAAGCCTTCGAGGCAGGCCCGTCGGTGCTCCCGGACGAGCCCGACGAGGCTCCGGTCGAGGCCTGGCTGCACCGCGTCCGCGCGCACTTCTACACGGAGCCGACAGCCGCCGCCGCGGCACACCGGTGAATCTCAGCGCGCCCCGAGCCTCACTCACACGTGTGCAGACACCGGTGCACCCCACGGCCTGCCCCTCCCGACGAGATGAGCCACGTTGCCCACCTTGCCCAGTTCTTCCGTCAGGCCGATCGCTGCTCTGACGATCGAACTCTTCCGGCCCGCCGATCACCTGGGTCCCGCAGCCGAGTTGCTCGCTGCCCGCCATCGGCGTGTCGCCCGGCTCGAGCCGGCGCTGGGCGGGCGCTTCGCCGTCCCGGAAGAGTGCCGGGCCTTGCTGGAACAGGCGTGGGAGGACGGCGCCCGTGGTGCGGTCGCCGTCCGGGACGGCGCAGTTGCCGGATACCTGCTGGCCCGGAGCGGCGAGGGACAGCGTGGTCGTCACTGCTGGACGCAGTCCCACCACGCCGCCTACTCGCCGGCTGCCGGTCCGGCGGTCCTGCACCGGCTGTACGCCGCTTTGTCCGCCGACTGGCTGGCCGACGGACGCCTGCACCACTATGTGGTGGCTCCCAGTGCAGACCTGCCGCTGTGGCTGACGCTGGGGTTCCCCCACGAGCAGGTCCACGCGATCGCCGACGTTCCCGCGACGGCGCCGACCGCGGCACCGGACGGTGTCCGCAAGGCAGTCCCCACCGACATGGACGCGCTGGAGCCGCTCCTCGGGCTCATCAACGAGGCGCACGCGGCACCACCGGTGTTCGCGTTCACGGACCAGCCGATGTGGGACGTCCTGCGGTCCGGCCACCTGGAGCTGATGAACGATCCGGCCGTGGCGTACTGGGTGTGCGAAGGGCAGGACGGCATCGACGGTTTCGTCGTCATGCGCCCAGTCCCCCGCGAGGAGGCCTCGATCCTCAAGCCCGAGGGCTCGGTCGAGCTTCTCCTGGCCGCGACGGCTCCGCACGCCCGCGGTACCGGCGTCGGCCGCCGGCTGACCGAGTGGGCGCTGGCAGACGCGGCACAGCGGGGCCACACGCTCTGCGTGACCGACTGGCGGGCCGCCAATCCCTTCTCGTCCGTCTTCTGGCCTCGCCGGGGATTTCGGCCCGTCGCCTACCGGCTGCACCGCATGCTGGACCCACGGCTCATGGGCCCCGAGCACGTCGCCGGGGTCTGACCGGCCCTGTTGCGTCCAGCACGGGCCGACAGCTGGTCCTCCTGCCAGTCCGCAATTTCCGGCGGTCTCGCTGACGCCGCGCTACTTCGATGGATCGGTGTCATAGTCGTGCCTGGCCTGCTCAACCTTGTCCAGGTTGTCGGCAGCCCATTCGGCGAGGTGAGCGAAGAGGGGGGCCAGACTGCGACCCAGCTCGCTGATCTCGTACTCGACCCGAGGGGGGACCTCCGGGTGATACGTACGCACGACCATGCCGTCGCGTTCCAGCTGCCGCAACCGCTGGGTCAGTACCTTCGGTGTGATCGTGCCGATCCGTCGTTCCAGCTCGACGAACCGTTGCCGGCCATGCCTGTGGAGAGTCCAGAGGATCGGCGTCGTCCACCGGCTGAACACGATGTCCACGACCGCACTGGTCGGACAAGCCAGCTCCGGGTCGATCTCCGCGGCTGCCGCCCACTCAGCTGTGCCGGCCATCTGCACCCCTTGAGATAGTCACTTTCCTCTAGGTACCTACTATATCGACGGTGTTAGCGTCCCCGTGTCGCTCGGATGGCGACAACATGCTGACTGGATAGGGGAGTTGTTCATGATCGTAGTGACGGGGGCAACCGGCAACGTCGGCCGATCGCTCGTGCAGACCCTCGCGGCAACCGGTGCTCAGGTGACCGCGACTTCCCGGGGGATCTCGGACGCGGATGTACCGGAGAAGGTCGAATACCGGCAGGCGGACCTGATCGAGCCTGAGAGTCTCAGGCCCGTATTCGAAGGAGCCGACGCGCTGTTCCTCCAGAACGGCGGCCTGAGCGCGCACCTGTTGAACCCACAGGGCATCCTCGATGTCGCCAAGGACGGCGGCGTCGGCCACGTCGTCCTCCTGTCCTCGCAGGGCGTTGCGACCCGCCCCCAGTCGGCCTCCCACGGGGGCATGGCACGCGCCATCGAGGATGCCGTGCAGCAATCAGGCATGTCCTGGACGATCCTGCGGCCCGGCGGCTTCCACTCGAACGCATACGCCTGGGCCGAGTCGGTCCGCACCCGAAGGACCGTCGCCGCGCCGTTCGCCGACATCGGCCTGCCGACCATCGACCCGGACGACATCGCCGAAGTCGCGGCCGCAGCCCTGCGCGAGGACGGCCACGCCGGACGGATCTACGAGCTGACCGGGCCGGCGCTCAACACGCCCCGTCAGCGGGCCGAGGCGATTGCCGCCGCACTGGGCGAACCCGTCCGGTTCATCGAGCAGACCCGCGGCGACGCCCGTGCGCAGATGCTGCAGTTCATGCCGGAGCCCGTGGTCGAGACCACGCTGGCCATCATCGGCGAGCCCACCCTTGCCGAACAGCGCATCAGCCCCGACGTCGAGCAGGTCCTCGGCCGCACACCCCGCACCTTCGCCGACTGGGCTCACCGTCACATCGCCGCTTTCCGTTAAGGAGGGATCTTGTCTCCGAGTGGGGAGCAGTCTGGCATCGCGAGGGCCTCTCGTGGCGTGGTGAGGGTGGTTGCGGCATCGGTACCGATGCCAACGCCAACGCCACCACCACCACCACCGGCAGCGAGGCAGCCTTCTCCCACAAGCTCAACACCGAGAAGCGGCCCACGCCTTTGTTCGGTCTCGACCAGAACCCACGAATCCGGCCGGAGCGGACTGCCCGCCACCGGCTCGCGCTTCGGTTGCGCGGCCTGCTGACACACCGCACACAGCCGAGCATGAACAACGTCCCGAAGGGCCAAGCCCTTCGGGACGTTGCGCCATTGCCAGAGTTTCAGCAGCATCGCCGACCCTGAGCGGCACTTGGGCGCTTCCGGAGGACTGGGCCCGATCCGGATCGGCCCGGACGCCATGGGCGGGGGCGGCGGCGAGGTCGACTACGTTCGGGTGACCGGCCATGAGTACCGGTCGCTGTCTCGACTGCGCGGACTACCCCGAAGCGGAGAATCGCCATCACGTGCCGTGCAAGCAGGGCACCCTGATCAATTTGTTGATGGAGTACCGGCAACAGTTCACTGAAGCAGCGGGGGCTCAGCCCCGCGAACGAGGCTATCCAGGACGGCTCCGCTGCCGTGATCACACTCGCCACTCGGTGATCATCGCGCAAGCCGGCCTCATGCTGGGACGACCCACAGCTACGCTGCTCGGGGCAGTCCACAGTGAGCGAGACCGGGGGGAACCGTGAACCGACCTCTGCTGTTCCTCGACGTGGACGGGCCGCTCAACCCCTATGCAGCCAAGCCGGAGAGGCGTCCCGACGGCTACACCACACTCCGAGTTCCCCGGAACGATGCCCAGGAGGACGACGGAGGCCTTGCGTTCCGGCGGCGCCCCCTGCGGGTCCGGCTCAACCCGGAGCACGGACGAATCCTGCTCCAGCTCGGCTTCGAGTTGTGCTGGGCCACCACATGGACGGACGACGCCAACCGGTGGATCGCACCGGTCCTGAGCCTTCCGGAACTTCCCTTCGTGGACTTCGGCGACGCCCTGCTCCGAGAGCGCCCTGACGGAGTCCACTGGAAGACCGGACCGCTGGTGAGCTACGCAGGCGGCCGTCCCTTCGCCCGGGTGGACGACGAGCAGAGCGAGCTGGATCAGACCTACGTGACCGCCCACCACCAAGGACCCGGGCTCCTCCACCACGTCAACCCGCGGATCGGTCTGCGCGAGAACGACTTCCGGACGCTCGCCGACTTCGCCCAGTCCCTGGACGCCTCACGAACCACCGGCTGAGCACCTCGCCATCTCGGCAGGCAGCTTCGCACCCGAATCCGAGATCTTTGCGGGACAGCCCTTGGACAGTTTCAGCCAATTGGTGGACTACCGGAGAGATCACCAAGCACACGTCGGTGGGGTCGGAAGCCTCACCGGACCCCGACTGCCGCTCGACCAATCGAAGCCGAATCCGGTTCGAATTGAAGGGTCCGCTGGTAATATTCCCTCTTCGAACCAAAAAATCGAGATGTGGATACCGGGACTGGGGGACCAATGGCGAATGCGGACGATCTTTTAGGCCGGCTGCCTGCGGCGGGTCCCACCCGGGCAGCCAACCGCAGGAAGGTCCTCCTCGCCGTGGCGATCAAGTCCGGCACCCAGGCCGACATCGCGCACCGCACGCTCCTTTCGCAGGCCACCGTGTCGGCCGCGGTCCGCGAACTCGCGGAGGCGAACCTCGTGCCCACCTCCAAGGAACGCGGCAAGGTCTGCCTGTCGGCCGTGAACGATGTCGGCGTGGGCGTGCACCTCGGCTTCAACCACATGACCGTGGTCGCCCGCAGACTCGACAAGGAATTCGACCAGGTGACGTCGCGGGTCAGCTCGGGGGGCGTCAGCAGGGGCTGGTCTCGGGCTCTGCCTGAGGTGAAGCAGATGATCGATGAGGCGATCGAAGGAACGGGGCGGCGCCGCTCGGACGTGTTCTCCCTCGGCATCGCCGTGCCCCGGATGATCAACCCGCGTACCGGCGGCTTCACCCCGCCGATCCTGCCGCCCTGGCGGGCGGGCGACGACCCGGTGAAGGACCTGGGGACGTGGCTCGGCGTGCGCGCTTTCATCGACAACGACGCCAACCTCGGCGCCTTGGCCGAACAGACCTACGGCACACGGGAACATGCCGAGACGGTGGTCTACGTGAAGGCCTCGACGGGTGTCGGCGCCGGCATCATCGTGCACAACAGCGTGCTGCGGGGCCACGGCGGCATGGCCGGAGAACTGGGCCACTTGACCGTGGACCCGCACGGCGCGGTCTGCCAGTGCGGTGGACGCGGCTGCCTCGAGACGGTGATCGGCGCCGACGCGCTGATCGCGCAGGTCCGTGCCGCGCGGGCGGCACGCAACAGCGTGCCCGCACCGGAGACGCTGGAACAGGTCATCGCAGCCGCCCAGGCACAGGACGCCGTCTGCATGCGGGTGATCCTCGACGCCGGCCGGCGCCTGGGGCAGTCCCTGGCCCAGCTGTGCAACCTGCTCAACCCCGACCTCGTTGTCATCGGCGGTCAGCTCGCCGAGAGTCCGCTGCTGCTGGAGGGCTGCAAGGAGTCCTTGCGTCGCTTCGCACTGCCGGGCGCGGTCGCCGAGGACTCCGAGTTCGTCCTCGACCTCAGCGAACTGAGCACCCGGGCTGAAGCTCAGGGCGCTTTGATCCTGGGGCTTCGCGGCATGGAGCACGGGGCCAACAACACCTAGACACGCGATGGCGGACCTCGTGACCAACCCTCGGGTGCGCTCAGGGATGTGTTTGATGGCCAACGTCCCGTGCAGACCCCACTCTTCTTCGAATACGACGCCGCGGGCCCGATACCACCGTCGCACTCGTTCGAATGAGCGACCGTCGTCGACCGAATAGTTCCACCTTCCGTCAGCAGGCCCATTGACGGAACCGGATCACCCCTCTGCCGCCCGGCGACGAAGGCGGGCGCTGCCAAGCCGAAGCACCCCCTATAGAGGGCCGATTCGCCATCAGGAGCAGCCGGGGAATCGCTACACTTGAGGCCCCGCGGCCGCCGGTATGGCCGGCGCCGCGACTTTCCCCGTTACGATCCTTTTCCGGGGCAGCCGATGCCCCTGACCCGAGGCGGCCTCATGACCTACGAGCCCACTGCCGTATCCCCGTACGAGGACTCGGGATATCCGCGACAAGCGGTAACGGCCGAGGTCGTACCGTCTCCCGAGGAACCGGCCGCCTACGAATCGCCGATGCTGGTCGACCTGGGTCATGTCCGTAAGGTGACGCTGGGCAGTTCCCCCAGTGGGAGTGCCGATGCCAATGCCCAGTACTACTACTGACATTCGGGACAGCAGTCGTGCCCCAACCCGCTGCCGCAGCCGCAGCCACGGATCTGCACTGCTCGTCTCCTGCTCTCCCCCCTCCTGACGGGCCAACCGTCGCGGGACTGCTGTCGTCGGCACCTGCCCCGGCGCCGCGTGGAGCCACCCCGCTGTGGCCCGGCGAACCCCGGCTCTGGTCCTGGGGGGACTGGCACAGCGGTGAGGTCCGCACCGTGCAGTGCGCACTCGTCCGGCTGGCCGTCGTCGGCCAGTGCCTCGCGGACGACGTGACGATGCGCGACGACTTACGGCTGGCCGTGCAGGACGGCCGCTGGGAGCGCCTGACTCGATGGCCGGGCGCCTACCTGCTGATCACGCTCCACGACGATGGTCGCCTCATCGCGTATGCAGACCCAGCGGGGCAGTTCCCCCTCTATTACGGGCGCCGCGGTCACAGCACGGTCCTGTCCACCCGGGCGAGGACGGCGGCGGCCCTGTCCGGGGCAGCCGGCCGACCCGACACGGCCGCGCTCGCCGCGCACATCGTCTGCCCCGCCGTTCCAGAACTCACGGAGGGGCGCACAGCTCACGACGGCATCCGCCGACTCGGTGGCGGCCAAGCCCTGGAAATCACTCCCTCCGGCGGCTGCACCCTCTGGACGTACGAGGACCTCGCCCCCGACCCCGACGCACGGTTCGAGGACAGCGCAGCCCAGTTGCGGTCAGCCCTCACGCGCGCCGTCGCCCTGCGCACCGACAGCGCCCCACGGATCACCTCGGACTTCAGCGGCGGCCTGGACTCGACCTCCCTGGCCTTCCTCGCCGCCCGCACGACCCGCTGGACGCCGCTGGACGCCTTCGTCTACCACCACCCCGACGCACCCACCGGCGATCTCGCCCACGCCCTGGTCCACGCCGAACATGCCCGGTCCATCCGGCTCTCCGTGACGTGCGGCAACGAGGAGTCCCTGCCCTACAGCGGCCTGTCCGAGCACGGCTCTGCGGACCAGCCCGACCCGGCGGCAGTCATCGGCGCCCGAACCCGCTTGCGCATGGACCACATCGCGCGCGGCGGCCCCGGCATCCATCTGACCGGCGAGGGCGGCGACGCTCTCTTGGCCGCGCCCCCCGCCTCTCTCGGTGACATCGCGGCCACAGCCGGACTGCGCCGGCTCCTTGCCGACGGGCGCGCGCTGGCCCGCATGCGCCAACTCTCCCCGGCAGATGTCATCCTGCGAGCAAGACGCCTTGCCCGCACCCCTCTGCACCGGGCGATGAGGGATCTCGCCCGCCGTCTCGACGAACCCCTGGACCATCCGCCTCAGTGGGCGGACGCGGTTGCCTGGTGGCCGGCTCCGGGGCCGGAGACGACCTGGCTGGCCACCGGAGCACGCCGCCACTTGGTCGAACTGGCCGAGGAGCGTGCCCGATCGGCCGGCCCCGCATCTCCCTCAGCGCCCGCGACGCCGGGCACCCGGGCAGTCCTGTGCGAGCTACGTACCTCCGCCGCCACGCAGGCTCACCTCACCGCCGTGGCACGCCCGTTCGGCATCTGGCCGCACGCTCCCTTCCTGGACAATGAGGTCGTACGGGCCTGCACCCGGCTCCCGTTGCCGCACCGGATCGACCCGTTCACCGCCAAGCCGCTGTTGGCGGCCGCTCTGACCGATCTGGTTCCCGGCCCGGTACTGCGGCGCAGGACCAAGGGCGACTACGCGGCCGAGAACTACCGCGGCGCCCGCCGCTCCATGACACACATCAGGGAACGGCTCCTCCGCTCCCCGCTGGCCGACCTCGGAATCATCGAACCCTCGCGGGTGATCGCCTCGGTCGAACGGGCAGCCGCGGGTTTGCCCGCACCCTTCCCAGCGCTGAACCGCCTGCTCGGCGCGGACCTGTGGCTGACGGCCGGCGACAGCAGACGGGAGCATCCATGACGCGGTTGAGCGTGTCCGAGCACGTGCGCGAAGGCGGTACCTCACCGCACGGTGGCAGCGTGCTGCTGGACCTGAGATCCGGCCACTGCTTCGCGATGAACGCCATCGCTCACGCCCTCTGGCAGGAATGGCGCCGTAGCGGGAACTTCGACGCCGCGGTGTCGGTATTGGCCGGCCGTTACCCCGACCTGCAGCACGACCGGCTCCGCGAGGACGCCCGCCGCCTTGCCGACGACCTGATCAGCCTCGGCCTCCTCACCGCGTACGCCCCGAGCCGGCCGCCCTCCGCAGTGGAGCAACACACAAACCCGACGGGCGACGCTCCGCCTCCTACGGCGGACCATGCACTGGTCACTGCGAGCCGAAGTCCGGGTGATCGCGCATCCGCCTGGCAAGCCCCAGCGCAGGGCGAGGACCTGCATGGCGCGGAAGTGCCCCGGTTCGCAAGCCAGATGACAATGACCGCCGACCCGGTGCGGGCCGAAGGCGACCGCTCATTTCGCGGCGCCGTCAACGCGGTAATCGGCCTCTGCGCGCTCCTCGGCGCTCTGCTGTTGATCCGGTTGCCGTTGAAAACCGTCTTCTTCACCGTGCGCTGGACCGCACGTATCTGGTGTCGGCGGGAGGCCACGCCGGAGCAAGCCGTAGCCGCCCTGGCGGCGGTGCGGCGGGCAGCCCGGTGGTACCCGGGACGCGCCGCCTGCCTTGAGTTGTCCCTGGCCACGCTCGGGGTCCTGGCCACGACCGGCCGACGGGTGGTGTGGTGCATCGGCACGGCGGACGACCCGTACCGTTTCCACGCATGGGTTGAAACGCAGGGAGTAGCCATCGCCTCACCTGACGAGTACGGCAACTCTGATTTTCGCCGTGTTCTGGTTGTGAGCTGATCAGTCGGGCAAGCCGGCCGTCGGAACGGGGCGCTGCGAGCGACCCACTCCACGCCCCCCACTACCGCGCTTCAATTCGCACACGCCTGACGCCTGTCGGGGTCCCTACCGAATAGTTCCAAGAACGTCGTCGAAAACTCGTGCGCAATCCCCTTCATCGGCCAGACTTTGTACGCTAGCCTGACAAAGCGAAGGGGCGGTCACCGGTCTCCCGGCAACCGCCCCCGTTGGTGGGGTCTGCTCGCCCCTCAGACGCGCGGCAACAGCGCGTCGACCAGCGTCATGTCACCGTTTCCTCGAGTCATTATGATCAGGAACACGAGGACCATGACGATGATGACCACTCGCACGTGCCGCCAACGCACAGAGATAGAACAGCGGGTGGTCATCGTCATCTTCATACCCATGTGACTTCACCTCACCTTCCCGCGCGTCGACACCGGCGCCCGGCGATGCGGGTGCGGCGTCGACTCCGCGTCGAAGACAAGTGTTCCCGTCAACCTGCTGCAAAACAATGGCCTTTGCCGCGTCCCCACGCGCCGCGTGAGCCCCAGCTCTGGGGAGTCCAGTCTGCGTCGCACTTCGATTCGCCTGTGGCAAGCGAGTGAGACATACCATTGGAACGAGAACCGAAAATTGAGACCGCTCTCTGCCCATGGCTCCACCTCAGCGGACACCATGGAATGCAAACCGTCTGGCACCGCCATATCGTCAGCGAGATTTCCGTCGGCTTGATGCCCGCCGGCGCACGCCCAGCACCCGATTCGAAGCCGAACGGATAATGAACACCCTCGCGCTCATCGATTAACGCGGTGCAGACCTCAAATCGACGCCTCCTTTGCGTAGGAGACAGCACCTCGAACTCATCTGAATGTGATGCAAGTCACATACACGGGCATGGGTGTCGGGCGCAGGCCTCCTGACCGCCGTCGAACGCCCCCGGCGTGCACCGGAGCGCCCCCGCCTGAGGGGATGACCGTCGGCGCTCCTGCGCCAACCATGGGAGCGGGCCGGGCCGGGACCGGCGCCACGGAGGCGGCAGCCGTCGAGAGCGTGCGGGAGGCAGCAATGGGGCGACGTTGGCTGGTGACGGGGTGTTCCTCGGGACTGGGCAGGGCTCTGGCCGAGGCGGCGGCGCGGGAAGGGCACGACGTGGCGGTCACCGCGCGCGACACCGCCGCCCTGGACGACCTGGCCGCCGCCTGGCCCGGGCGGATCGTCCCCCTCCCGCTGGAACTGCGCGACGCCGCCCAGTGCGAGGAGGCCGTCCGCACCGCCGCCGACCGTCTGGGTGGGGTCGACGTCCTCGTGAACAACGCGGGCGCCGGCCTGTTCGGCGCGGTCGAGGAAGTCTCCGACGCCGAGTTGCGCGACCAGCTGGAGACGCTGGTCGTGGGCCCCTGGCGGCTGGTCCGCCTGGTCCTGCCGCTCATGCGCGCCCAGGGACGCGGGCACATCGTCAACGTCTCCTCCCTGGCGGGCCGGATGGCGTTTCCCGGACTGGGCGCGTACGTCGCCGGGAAGTACGCCCTGGAGGGCATGAGCCAGGCGCTTGCCGCGGAGGTGGGCGGCCAGGGCGTGCGCGTCACCGTAGTGGAGCCCGGCGGTTTCGCGACCCGCTACGGCACGTCGCTCGCGGAGTCGGACCGCCGGCTGCCCGAGTACGCCGCGGTCACCGCCGAAACGCTGAACGCGGTGCGCGGTATGGCGGGCGACCCCGCCACCGGACGGCCCCAGGACTTCGCCGCCCGGATCCTCGCCATCGTCGCCGCCGACGGGCCCACCCCGTTGCGCATCCCGGTGGGCGATGACGCCTACACCTACCTGGAGATGGCCGAGCAGGCCGCCCGCGAGGAACTCGCCGCCGCCCGCGCCTTGGTCGGTGGCCTGTCACCGCTGCCGTCCGCCACGCCGTAGCAGCCGCGCCACGCACCGCCGACACGTGTGGCGGCCCGACCGCGGCCTGACCGCGGCTCGCCCGCCAGTCCCACCATCCGCCGGTCAGCGAACCGTGAGCGTACTTGCGGCCGCACAAGGCCGCCGTACCTCACGTGTGATGAACTGTGGCCGGGTTTCGGGACGTTGATCTCGTCTCGAACAAGGGAGTGGGAGGGGCCGTGGGCCTTGGTAGGGGGACGTGGCCGCGACTGACCGCCGTGGTGCTCGTCATGGCGGTGGCGGCCGGGTGTACGGGGCAGGGTGAAGGCACGGGCGGCGGGAGCGACGAGGACCTGCTGCGGAACCACGACTGGACGCAGATGCCGGGCACCACCCTGCGGAACGACACCCTGCGGGTCAGCGCACTGGATCGGCACATCGTGGAGCAGGACTCCTCCGGCGGCCAGCCCAACCCCCCGCTGAACCTGGCCGGCCCGCATCTCAGATCCGATGGCGACTTCACCGTCACCGCGCGCATGTCCGGTGTGGGTGACGATGGCGGCGACTCATGGCTGCGGCTGTACGGACGTGTACCGGTCATCTACGACGAGTGGCGGCAGGAGCGGCCCTCACTGCGCGTCGGCGTGACTGCTGACGGAGAGGTGACGGTACAGATATGGGACGGCGAGGGCGATGAGCCTGCCACCTCCAAGGAATTCGGCTGCGGCTGCTCGGGGACGGTGACGCTCGCTGTGTCGAGCATCGGTGACACCTTCCGCGTGGAAGCCGACGGGCGGCGGCTGGGAACCGTGCACGACCCGGGCGTGTTCGCCGAGGGCACTGTCTGGTTCGGATTGGAGGCGGACGCAGGCGAAGACGACCGTCGCGAGGGATGGCGTCTGACGCAGCTGACCGCGCGGGCGGAGAGCGGTGACTCGCTCCGCGTGATCAAGGCGCCGCAGCTACGCCAGGAGCAGTCCGACGACTCGTTGCGTGCGCGGGCCGCAGACGTGGGGCGACCGTTCGACGTCGGCACCGCCCTGGCCGAGAACCCGCTGCTCACCGACTCGGGCTACCGGGCGCTCGCGGGAAGCCAGTTCTCCATGCTCACACCGGAGAACGCGTTCAAGCCACAGTTCCTCCACCCACGCCGGGGCGTCTACGACTTCCGCGACGGGGACCTACTCGTACGTTTCGCACGCGCCAACGACATGAAGGTGCACGCACACACCCTCGTCTGGCACGAGGCCCTGCCCACCTGGATGCGGGAGAACGACGACCCCGACGAGGTGCGCCGGACCATGCTCCGGCACATCGCCATGGTCGCCGGGCACTTCAAGGGAAAGGTCGCGGAGTGGGATGTGGTCAACGAGCCCATGTCCGACGACGACAGTAGCTACACCAATGGGGATCTCGGTCTGCGCTCCGAGCAGAGCCCGTGGTTCGAGGCCATGGGCGAGAGGTACATCGACGAGGCGTTCAGGGCCGCCCACCGGGCCGATCCGAAGGCACGGCTATTCCTCAACGAGTACGGGGTCGAGGAGGAAGGCGAGCGGTGGGACGCCCTTTACGCTCTGGTCAAGCGACTCAAGGAACGCGGCGTGCCGATCGACGGCGTGGGTTTCCAGAACCATGAGTACGCACTCGGCGACCGCACCGACCCGGAGACCTTCCGCAGCCATGTACGGGATCTGGCAGAACTCGGGGTTCAGGCGCGGGTGTCGGAGATGGACGTCCCCATAGGCGAAGACGAGGAGGACGGGCAGCAGATCCAGGCTGATGAGATGGCGGGCAAGCTCCGGGTCTGCCTGGAGGAGCCGAACTGCACATCGTTCTCCACCTGGGGGTTCACCGACCGGTACGGTTCCACCGCCGACACCGAGATCTACCCTCCGCGCGCGGCCGATTCCCTGCCGTGGGACGCCGCTTTGCGGCCGAAGCCGGCGTACGAGCGCTTGCTCGAGACCTTGGACGAGACGTGAGAAGGCAAGGTGCGATCTCGGTCTGATGTCGATGGTGATGAGGATGCCGTGCGGCACACCGCCTTCGGCGATAGCGGCGTCACTGCGTCGGCCTGGTTCGCCTCAAGGGGATGCTGCTCCGGTCGCGCAAGCTGGTTCATGCGAGGTCGAAGGCGCGACGGGCGCGTTCCACCTCGGACATGTGTGCCGCAACCCAGTCCAAAAGCACCTCGATCGGCTGCCGCATCGTCTTGCCCAGGGGGGTGATCCGGTACTCGACGGCGACGGGGCGGGAACTGAGGAGCACGCGCTCCACGATGCCGTTGCGCTCGAGTCGGCGCAGCGTTGCGGTGAGCGACTTCTGGGTCACCGCAGGGATCGCACGGCGCAAGTCGTTGAACCGGCAGGGGCGTTCGCAGAGTTCGTTGAGGACGCTCAGCGACCACTTGTCCAGCACTTGGTCGAGGAACTCCCGATGGGGGTGCTCGATTCTGAGCTCGCCGTCGTCGCTGTGCGCAGTAGCCGGCACGATACCTGGTCTCCTTGAAGTGTCCTTCGTCTACCAGGTAGCAAAGGTATACCTAGTTTGGCCGAAGTGAGGAGACCTCCATGTCCGTGCGTCGTTTCACACCCGCAGGCATGATGCAGCCCACCCCGTACGAGCATGTGGCCGTGGGCACGGGAACGCGTCACGTGCATGTCAGTGGCCAGGTTGCCCGGTCGGCAGACGGGATGCCCCTTGCCCCGGGAGACCTCGCCGGACAGGTCGCCCATGCGCTGCGGAACGCCGGGAAGGGACTCGCGGGGGCCGGTGCGTCATTCGATGACGTCCTGAGGCTCACGTTCTACGTCACGGACTGGGCGCCCGAGAAGAGCGGCGCGTTCATGGAAGGGGTGGAGCAGGTGGCGGAAGAGATCGGATTGACGATGCCGCTTCCGCCCTCCTCGCTGATCGGGGTCGACTACCTCTTCGAGCCCGACGTCCTGGTCGAGGTGGAGGCGACAGCGGTCCTCGACTGAGTCGGCCCCTGGCGCCAAAGCGATTCGCACGCGTGGGCCCCCGGTCCTTCGGCGTCTCGAATGTCGGGGAGACGCCACAGTGCCCTGACGCGCCCCTCCCTGCTTCCCGGCCGCTGACCGGCACGCGGATCCTGGACACCATTGCCGGGAAGCGGCAATGCGAGGGTGTGCGCCTGGGATGCACCATGGGCTGCGGGGAGCACCACGGGGAACTCCGGTGCCGGACACTGCCGGTGTCCGGCACCGGAGGCCCGTCACAGCGTGCGCGTCCCAAGCGACCTACGGACGGGTCAGGTCACACGCCGGCCCATCTTCGCCGACTGCCGGTTGTGGCCCTTCGTGTCCCACCACTCCTCCAGATGCGCGCGAACCAAGTGCACCAGTTGTTGCAAGCGGTCAAGGGGAGGGGTGGGCGAGGTGAGCACGTCGGTCCAGGAGCTGTCGGCCCAAGGGAGGGTGACCGCCCAATGCTCCGCGGGGCAGCCCGGGCGTGCAACAGTCAGCTGGAAGATCAGCGTGGCACTGCGGTTGGGGTGGTGCTCGACCTCCAGGCGGACAACGTCGAAGCGCACCCCCTCAGCGGCGACGTACGAACCACTGAGTGCCAGCTCCGCTGGTGTCTGTTCCTCCACGGCCCTGCCCTCCCCAGCCCCTTCTCCTACAGCGCTCCACTAGCGCCTGGCGCTTGAGGCTCAGCACTACCGATACCACCAGCGCCACGGTCCACGCGTCGCCGAACAGGGCCTGACCATCGAGCCGGCGTCGAGCTCCTCCGCTAACACGCCCCGCTGTACACGTGACCCGGTAACAGCTCAGGCTCATCGACGGCATAGCCTCGGCCAGTGATCCGCAGCCGTAGCCAGACTGCGTGCTTCACGTGCCGGCGGTTGCAGCGAAGACCCGCCGTTCTAGTCGGCCGTGAGAGGGGCCCGCGTCTGCAGGCCCCTCTCACTACGTCAGGCCGCGATCAGCTCCTGCGACAACCACTGCGGCAGCAGCAGTTCGCCCGTGTGGACCACCGCGTCGAGGAGGGCTCGGGTGCCCAGCACCAGGTGTTCATCGGCGGTGTGTTCCCGGTTCGAGTGTGAGAAGCCGCCGGTGGAGGGCACGAACAGCATCGCGGTCGGCATCCGTGTCGAGATCACCGAGGCGTCGTGTCCCGCGTACGACAACAGCGGTGCACACCTGGCGGTGTGCCGGCGGCACACCTCCTCCACCACGCCGACGACACGCTGGTCGAAGACCGCCGCGGGCTTGGCGCTGGTGCACTCGATCTGTGCGGTGCACTCCTCCTCAGCGGCCACCAGGACCAGGAAGTCGGTCAGGGCCCGCTCGATCGCGTCCAGTGCCTCCTCCCTGCCTGCCCGGACCTCAAGTTCCACCCGGGCTGCTCCCGGGACCACGTTGGCGGCGGCCGGGTCGAAGGCGATGACGCCGGCGTTGCCGACGGAAGCCGGGTCGGCCTCCTGGCAGATGCTCCTCAACTCGGCCGCGACGCGGGACGCCACGCGGCCGGCGTCCTGCCGCATCTCGAACGGCGTGGTCCCGGCGTGATTGGCCTGCCCACAGGCGGTGACGCTGTAGCGCCGCACACCGACGATGCCGGTCACCGGCGCGAGGTCGAGGCCGGCCCGTTCCATGCGGGGCCCCTGCTCGACGTGCAGCTCGATGTACCCGAACAGGTCTTCGGCGTGCGGGTCACGGGTGAGGGCGGTGGAGCCGGTGAGCCCGCCCTGGCTGCCCTCCCTCACTCCCTCCTCGTCGAACCACGCCACGGACTCGACGTGGTCGGCCATGGGATGGTCGGCCTCATGGAGCGTGCGCAGGACCTCCATGGCCGCGATCACGCCGTATGCACCGTCGAGGTGCCCGGCGGCGGGGACGGTGTCGGAGTGCGAGCCGATGAGCAGCCACGGTCCGGTGGTCGCCGAGCGGCGGGCGAACACGTTGCCGGTTGCGTCGTAGGACGAGTGCAGGCCTGCCACGCGCATGGTCTTGTCGATCCAGTCGCGGGCGGCCATGTCGGCGTCGTTCCCGGCGATGCGGTGGACGGCGCCGTCGGCTCCGGCGCCGATCTGGGCGAGGTGTCTGAGGTCCTTGAGCAGACGTTCGGCGTTGATCTCCGGTATGACGGACATGCGGTTTCCCCCTGGGTGAAGCCGTGTGCGGGTGTCGGTGGGCGGTGGGTCAGCGGCGTGAGGACGACAGGGCGACCCCGGCGATGATCAGACCCATGCAGGCGAACTGGGCCAGGGTCGAGGCCTCGCCGATGGCGAAATGAGCGAGGGCCGCGACGCAGACGGGCTGCAGGTAGTAGACGACGCCTGCGCGAGTTGCGCCGATCATCTCTACCGCCTTGTTCCAGACGAAGAAGGCGAGTGCCGACGACGCGACGCCGATGTAGACGAGGGCGGCGAGGTTGCCGCCGGTGGGAGTGAAGCCGCCTTCCACGTAGAGGGAGACGGCCTGCGCCGGGACCAGCATGACCAGGCCGAACAGCACGGTTGCAGCCAGGAACACCACCGAGGGGATGTCCTTCGGCTTGCGCTTGAGCAGCGCGGAGTACCCGGCGAAGGTGCCCATGGCGGCGATCATCCACAGGTCGCCCACCGCGAAGTCCATGCCGAACAGCACGGCGAGGCTGCCTTTCGCCACCAGTGCCACCACACCCGCCAGGGCGAGCAGCATCCCTGCGGCGCGGACCGGGGAGAGACGCTCTCCACCGAGGGCGGCGAACACGGCGATGAGCACCGGGGAGGCGGCGGCGATCAGGGCCAGATTGGTAGCCGACGTGGTGCGCCCGGCGATGTAGATGAGCGTGTTGAACAGCGTCATGCCCAACAGGCCCACCAGCGCGATGTACCGGGTGTGCTTGCGGATGGCCGCGCGGTGCTCCCACAGGCCTTTGGCGGCGAACGGCGCCAGCGCCAGAAGGGCGATGGCCCAGCGCCAGAATGCGGTCTGCACGGGGGCGATGTCGTCGGACAGGGCGCGGGCGATGACGAAGTTCCCGGACCAGATGAGCGTCGCGGCCCCGGCAAGGAGAGGGCCCAGCCATACGGCGGCCCGCTTGGCGGGACTCACCGGCAGTTCGGAGGTGGTAGGGGCGGTACGTGCCTCCTTGGTGGTGGTTGTCGGCGTACCTTCGGTGGTCTTCGGCGTGCCTTCCAGGGTCTTCGGCTTGTCTTCTGTGGTGATCGGCGTGCCTTCGGTGGTGGTCACCGGGTCGGTGCTCCTTGGGACATCAGGCGGAATGGACGAGTGGGTGGGATGTCGATGCGCGGGACGGCCGGTGGTCAGCTCCACCCGGCACTGTCCGTGGGCGAGGCCAGGGGCCGGGCGATGCCGGCGACCGTGTCGCCGGTGCCCACCGGCTGGCCGCCTCCCGCACCCAGAAACGCGGTAGCGAGGACGGAGGTCGAAGCGGCGAACAGTAGGGCGAATCGGCGGAACACGGGCATACTCCTGCGCGGTCGGGACGGTGTCGGGACGGTCACGTGGTGGGCCGGACCGCGGCGGTGAGCTCCGCGCTGTCCGGTGACTTCCACGGTGCCCGGACGGCGACCCGCCGGGAAGTGGGACAGGCAGGCAGCAACCGTCCCGGCAGGCTCATGCCTGCTCGGCGCGGGCTGCCCACTGGGGCTCCGCGCCCCCGGTCAGGGCAGCCAGCCGTGCCGCTCGGCGAGCACCCCGGCCTCGAACCGCGAGCGCGCCCCCAGCCGCTGCATCAGCGACGACATCATCCGCCGCGCGGTGCGCACCCCGATGCCCAGTTGCTTGGCCGCGGCCTCGTCGGTCATCCCCTGGGCGAGCAGCTTGAGCATGTGCCGCTCCTGTCCGGTCAGTCCCTCCCCGTCGCGGTCCCGGTCGGCCGCGGTGCCGAACGGAGCCGCCTGCTCCCACACCGCTTCGTGCAGGGCGGTCAGGGCGGTGATGACGCACGGACCGGAGACCTGGACGGCTCCCGCGGCGGTGTTGTCCGGGTCGACGGGCAGCAGCGCCGCGGTGCGGTCGAACAGCACCATGCGGATCGGCAGGGCCGCCGTGGTACGCACCTGACCGCCGGAGTCGGTCAGCCACTGCGCGTACCGCAGCGTGTCCTGGTCGTTGCGCACGGAGTCCTGGTAGAGGGTCCGCATCTCCACCCCCCGTCCGAGGAGGGCGGCGTCCAGCGGCTTGGAGGCCTCCAGCTGGGCGAGCGGCTGGGCCCCGCCGGGGTGGAAGGACAGCAGCCGCTCGGTGCAGGAGTGGGTGAGACGCTCCAGGCGGTCCTGGATCCGCTCGATCGAGGGCAGCTCCTCGTAGCCGTATCCGCCGCCGGGTGCGCGTGCCTGTGTCTCCAGGATTTCCAGCGCCGCCGCCCGGCCCGCCGCGAACTCCTCCTGCGCGCGGCGCACTTCCTCCTCACGGCGGGCCAGGAGGATCTGGACGCCGACGTCGAGGCTGACGGGCCGCAGGATCGACGAGTCGGAGAACGTCGGCCGCAGGAGCCTCAGTTCACCCAGCCGGTCCAGGCCCGCGTGGATCTCCGCCTCGGGCAGGCCGAGATGGACGCTCATCTCGGGAACTCCCCAGCCGGGCCGGTCGAGCATCGCGCGGTAGACGGCCTCGGACGTGGTGTCGACACCGAGTGTGGACAGCACGGAAACATCCCCCGTTACTGGTTACTGCGCGCCCGTGCAGAGTCTTTCACGGCAGGCATGTTCGTGCCCAGCCGGATCCTGCCAAGCCCGGCGACTGTCCTGGGGCCCGGGGCGGGGACAGGCTGGCCCTCATGCGTATTCCCGTCGTGACCCTGGCCCACGAATACGGTGCCGTGCCTCCACCGGGGCTGGTCGACATCCTGTGGGCGCAGGCCCGCCCGGCGGACGGCGTCGAGCACATCCGTGTCACCGCGGGCAGGGGACGAGCAGTGATCACGTACTTCCTTCGCGCCGGGGACGACCGGTCGGCCATCGCGGCGGCCAGGCAATTGACGGACCGGGCGATCGCCCAGGCACCGGCCCTGCGGGGGTGGCGCGCCGTCTGAGGTGCCCCCCCTCGTGGCAGGAACTCGCGTCGTCACGCGGCAGGGGTGACCTGCCGCAGCAGCGCCCGTGGCCGCCCACGGCCGACGTGCCGTACCTCCACGCCGTGGAGTGTGTGGACCCGGATCTGCCGGTCGCATTGGCTGTGCGCCCGCTCTGTTCGCCACTGCGGCGCCGCTGTGGGTCACGGGAGTTTCCCTTCCTCAGGTGCCCTCATGTCTGCCGCTGTCGTGCGAAACATCGCCGACGGGACCAATCCGCCGGCCTCACGGAGTCGGATTCCCTGTGTGGTGGACACGGACAGGTGGCTTTGCGCGGACCCAGCGGGGGCACCTGTCCGGGGACCTCGCATCCGGCGCCCCGGCGACCGCCGAAGTCGTGTCGTCACCCAGGCAGGAACGGACAACGGTGCCGGTCGCGACCGGCGCAGGGATGGATGTCGGTGAAGGAACCCGTATTTATCGGCCCGAGCCCGGTGAAGCAGCCGGACCTGGCAGCGCTGGTGGAGTCCGTGGCACGCGGGGACACCGATGCCTTCGGCCGGCTGTACGACGCCGTCGCGGCCTCCGTACTGGGCGTGGCCCGAGCAGTGCTGCGTGACGCGGCGCAGTCCGAGGAGGTCGCCCAGGAGGTGCTGGTGGAGGTCTGGCGCACCGCGCCCCGCTACCGGCCCGACCGCGGTACGGCCCTGAACTGGATCCTCACCCTCGCCCACCGGCGTGCCATCGACCGGGTCCGCTCGGTGGAGGCGGCCGCGGCCCGGGACCACAAGGCCGCGCTGCTGGACCGGCTGCCGGAGTACGACGAGGTGAGCGAGCAGGTCGAGAACCGCCTGGAACGCGAACAGGTCCGCCGGTGCCTGCGCACGCTCACCGAGCTGCAGCGTCAGTCCGTCACCCTGGCCTACTACCGCGGGCTGACCTACCGCGAGGTGGCCGCCCAGTTGTCCCTGCCCCTGGGGACGGTCAAGACCCGCCTGCGTGACGGACTGATCCGCTTGCGCGATTGCCTCGGAGTGAGCGCATGACGACCGACACGGATCTGCACACCCTGACCGGGGCCTACGCCCTGCACGCCCTGTCCGACGACGAACGCGCACTGTTCGAACGGCACTTGAACGCGTGCCCGTCCTGCGCGGACGAGATCACCGAGTTCACGGCCACCGCGGCGAAACTGGCGGCCGCCGTCGCCGTCAGGCCCGACCCCGCCATGAAGCGGCAGGTCCAGCAACGTGTGACCACGGTGCGGCAGGTGGCCCCGCACGTCCCGCGCACGCCGTCGGCCGCGCGGCTGCGCCGGCGTCTTTCCCCGCTCGTGCTCGCCGCCTGCCTGGCCGCGGCAGCCGCCCTGGGAGGAGTGGCCGTGTGGGAGCACGACCGGGCCGAGGACGCCGTGGCGCAGGAAGAGCAGGCCCGTCGGCAGGCGGACGAGCTGGCCACCGTGCTGGGGGCTGCCGACGCGGTGTCGCGTCGCGTCCCGCTGCAGGGGGGTGCGAGCGCAGCCCTGGTCGTCTCCCGCGCGCACGACAAGGCCGTTCTGGTGGCGGCCGACATGGCGGCGCCGCCCGACGGCAAGGTCTACCAGCTCTGGTACGACCAGGGCGGCACGATGCGTCCGGCAGGGCTGATGGACAGCGACCGCACCCGTCAGGCCGTGACCCTGTCCGGATCGGCCAATGCGGCCTCCGCCGTGGGCATCACGGTCGAACCCGCCGGAGGGTCACCTCGCCCCACCTCGGCACCGGTGGCGGTGGTGGACCTGCCGGTGTGACGGGCGCGTCCGGACATCCGGACCGATCGATGAAGGCGGGTGGCTGAACGCAGTTCTGCTGCGTGTTCCGTTGCTCGCCGGGCCCCGGTGGTCAGCAGGTCTGCTGACCACCGGGGCTTTCTTCGCGCACTCTCGCCCTTTTCGACAGGGTGACCGAATCGCATTGCCCCCTTCGAGTGGACGGCCCGCCTGCGGCAATCCGCTCTTCCCCGGCGAGCGAATTACGCGTGACCGCCGCAGAGCGCGGCGCCCGGGCGGAATTGCGCTGCGCCCGGGAACGCGAAACAAGGAGAACAACCATGAAGATCCGTGCGATCCGGAACGCCGGTCTCGTCGCCACTGCCGGTGCGTTGGCGCTGGGTGCGGCCGGGGCCGCCTCCGCGGACAGCGGCGCCCAGGGCGTGGCCGCCGGCTCCCCCGGCGTGGCCTCCGGGAACGTCGTGCAGGTGCCGGTCCACATTCCGGTGAACCTCTGCGGCAACACGGTCGATGTCGTCGGCCTGCTCAACCCCGCCTTCGGCAACACATGCGCCAATGTCAGCGGCCACGGCTGGACGGGTCGGGGCTGACCGGAAGACCGGAACATCCGAAGCCGCGAGCGCCGCGGATTGGTCCGGGAAGAAAGTCGATCGATTTGATTTCCGGGCCAATCCGGCCGCCGTCCGGCAGCGGATTACCCACGTGAGCGAAGAAGAGAAGAGGCCGCGAACTCCCGTGCAGCGACTGCGCCTTGTGCTCGGTGCGCTGAGCGGATTGCTGGCCGGATTCGCCGCACTGACCGTGGCCGAACTGGTGGCGGCAGGGGTGCGGCCACAGGCCGGTCCGGTCGTGGCGGTCGGCGGTGCGGTCGTCGACCGCACCCCGGCCGCGGTGAAGGACTGGGCGATCCGCACGTTCGGTGCGGACGACAAACTGGTGCTCCAGGCCGGCATCCTGGCCGTCCTGGTGGTCCTCGCCCTGGCTCTCGGTGTTCTCGGGCTGCGCCATCGGCGCCTGGGAGCGGCCGGAGTGCTGGTCCTCGGTGCCGTCGGCTCCGCGGCGGCCCTGGGGCGACCGGACTCCGAGGGTGTCGCGGACGCGCTTCCCTCCCTGGTGGGGGCGGTGGTCGCGGCCGGTCTCCTGTACCTCCTCACGGGCCGGATCAGCACAGCAGGCCGCTCCCCCGACGGATCGGACCGGCACCCGGCCGCGAGCGGAGAGGAAGGCTGGGACCGACGTGGTTTCGTCATCGCGGCCACGGCCGCTGCCGCCGCCTCGGCGGGAGCGGGTGTACTGGGCCGGTCCCTGAACGACTCCGCCGGCAGGGGCGCGGTCGCCTCCCGGAACAGCCTTGTCCTCCCGGCCGCGGGCTCGCCCGCTCCCCCGACACCCCGGGGGGCCCGGGTCCGGGTGGCGGGTGTCAGTCCGTTCGTGACCCCGACCGAGGACTTCTACCGGGTGGACACCGCCCTGGTCGTGCCCAAGGTCGACGCCAGGAGCTGGCGGTTGCGCATCCACGGCACCGGGGTGCGTCGTCCGCTCACCCTCTCCCTCGACGATCTGCTCGCACGTGAGCTGATCGAACGTCACATCACGCTCACCTGTGTGTCCAACGAGGTCGGCGGCCCGTACGTGGGCACCGCCCGCTGGATCGGCGTCCGGCTGGCGGACCTCCTGGCGGAATGCGGTGTCGTGCCGCCGTCGAAGGGGGGCCGTGCCGACCAGCTCGTGGCCCGCTCGGTGGACGGCATGACCATCGGCAGCCCGGTCGAGGACGTCATGGACGGCCGCGACGCGATGCTCGCCCTCGGCATGAACGGTGCCCCGCTGCCCTTCGAGCACGGCTTCCCGGTCCGCATGCTCGTACCGGGTCTGTACGGATACGTGTCGGCCTGCAAATGGATCGAGGACATCGAACTGACCACGTTCGACGCCTACGACGCCTACTGGGTCAGGCGCGACTGGGCCCGCGAGGCACCCGTCAAGACCCAGTCGCGGATCGACACACCGAAACCGTTCGCCCGTCCGAAGACCGGGACCGTGATGGTGGCCGGGGTCGCCTGGGCCCAGTCCCGCGGCATCGACCGGGTCGAGCTCCGGGTGGACGACGGTCCCTGGCAGGAGGCCACGCTGGCCGCCGAGGACACCCGGGACACCTGGCGCCAGTGGTCTTTCCCCTGGAAGGCGACCAAGGGCTCGCACACCCTCACCGTCCGCGCCACCGACCGCACCGGTCAGGTGCAGACCGCGCACCGCACGCGCACGGCTCCCGACGGTGCCAGTGGCCGGCACTCGGTCGCGGTGACCGTCGAGTGACCCCCCGAACCATTCCCTTTTCCCCTACACCCGACAGCGGCCGACGGCCGCTCGATCAACAGGAGAACCCCATGAACACCCGTGTCCGCCGCATCGCCACCGCCGTCGCAGCCGCGGCCGTCCTCCCCCTCGCGCTGAGCGCCTGCTCCGACGACGGCGGCAGCTCGTCGAAGGCCGACTCCGACACCAAGGCATCGGCGTCCGCTCCCGCCTCCGACGACGCCATGGCGGGCTCCAGCCCGTCCGCCGCCGACGAGCCCTTCGGCCCCGCCTGCGCCTCCGTGCCCAAGGACGGTGCCGGCTCCTTCGACGGCATGGCCAAGGACCCCGTGGCCACGGCCGCTTCCAACAACCCGGCGCTGTCCACCCTGGTCACCGCGGTGAAGAAGGCGGGCCTGGTCGACACCCTCAACAACGCGGAGAACATCACCGTCTTCGCACCCACCAACGACGCCTTCGCCAAGATCCCGAAGGCGGACCTGGACAAGGTGCTCAACGACAAGGAGCAGCTGACCAAGGTCCTCACCTACCACGTCGTGGGCCGGAAGCTCGCCCCGAAGGACCTGGAGAACGGCTCCTTCGACACCCTGGCGAAGTCCAAGCTGACGACGTCCGGGTCCGGCGAGTCGTTCATGGTCAACGACTCGGCCAAGGTGGTCTGCGGCAACGTGAAGACCGCCAACGCCAACGTCTACATCATCGACACCGTGCTGATGCCGCAGAGCTGACGGCCCCTCCCCCACTTGCCGGCCGGGCTTCGCGCGAGCGCGCCCGGCCGGCAGGCACTCACGCCCGGAGACCGGTTCCCGAGGTGGAGGGGACACCCTCAACCAGCGTGGTGGATCACCAGCTTGAACTCGGCGAGCAGGAGCAGCCTCGCCTTGGCGTCGTCGTGCGTGACGCGCAGTGCCAGCGGCGTACGAGGGTCCACGTTGATGGCCCAGTGCTTCGCGAAGAACTGCCGGCCCGGACTCGGCACGCGGTGCTCGGTCGCTGTGGTGTCGTCGGGACGCGGCGTCAGACCGAGCGGGTCCCGCACGAACTGGTCACGCAGCTCCTCGTAGCCGCCCTTACGGCTGCGCGCCTCCCACTGCAGGAGCGCATACAGCTGCCCGAGGCCGGCCTTGGACGGCCAGATCAGCCCGCTGCGGTCGTCCGTCGCCCAGTTCGACACCACGTAGCCGTCGGGTTGCACGGCCTGGTGCATCTCCCACCTGTCCGTGGACTCGCCCGCCCCGAACGGGAACCGCACCACCTTGTAAGCCGACCCGGGCGCGATCAACTGGGGCGTGTCCACCTTCAACGAGCAGAACTCGACGCCGGGCATGGTGGAGCCGCTTGTTCCGGACATGGGTCACGTCTGCCCACTCGTGCCGTCCGCCATGCGGTGCGCGTTTCCCTCTGACGTCATTTCGGGCGTAGCAAAGCCCTCTCCTACTTGTTGCGGGCTCTGGACACCAGGAACGCCACGCCGACGACGACCACCAAGGCGACAGCGATGAGCCAGAAGGCCGGAGTGCCCTCTCCGGCACCCTTGGCCAGGAACTGACCATGAAGCATGTAACCCCCTCCTGCCCGTAGTTGCTCCGTCGGCGCCTCGTCGAGGACACCGCTGCGGCCCTGTACCCGTTCGGGCGACGGACATGTTCGGACCGGTGGACGAGGTCTCGCCGAAGTCACTGCGGCGAGAGTCCCGTGCGTTTCGCCGACCTGTCACACCGCTGCCAACAGGTGAGCTGTGCGGTATAGCGCCCGACTGCTCCTGAGGGTGGCGCTGCTCCGCGTCACGGTCGGGCCGTGTTCTCCACGGACGCCCGCCCGCCCCCCGGTTGCCTTCACTCCCGCATCCCCCCTGCTCGTCCCCGGTTTCCCGGTCACCGGGCCGGTGGGCAACAGGAAACCCGTCGCCGCCCGGCCCGGGGCGGCGCAACTCTGGATCCGTCAGCCGGCCGCGGTGAAGGGAGGCGGAGTCCATGCGACGGGCACTGATGTCGGTCTGCGCGGTTGTGGCAGCCACCGCGGTTGTCACGACCGGGTGCACCGGCGGTGACGGCGATGACGGCCGTACAGGGGGCCCGCGTTCACGGCCCGCGGCGCTGACCTGGCAACAGGAGCTGCGCGTCGCCGATGCGCAGCAGCGTCTGGTCAAGCAGTGCATGAACCGCCGGGGCTTCACCTTCTGGGAGGACCGCGGTCTGACGCTCGACGAGAGCCGGCCGGTGCGCTTCGTGCAGGACGACGTGGCGTGGGCCCGCACCCACGGGTACGGGGGCCGGATCGAGGCGAAGGGCCAGGCCCTCCACGCACGTAATCCCGTCGCCGCCTACCGGCAGGGTCTGCCGGCCGATCGGCGGGCGGCTTTCGACGCGGCGCTGGACGGCGGCGCGGACGCCCGCGTGCTCACGGTGGCCCTGCCCGGCGGCGGGAAGATCCGCAAGCGTCTGGGCGGCTGCATGGAGGAGGCCGAGCGCACGCTCTACGGCGACCCGGCCGCCTGGTTCCGCGCCGGGAAGGTCGTCACGGGTCTCAACGCCCTCTACGGGGACCGGCTCATGAGGGACCGCCGGCTCAGCTCCACGGTCAGGGCGTGGTCGCGGTGCATGCAGCGGGCGGGACTGACCTACGAGGATCCGCGGGCCGCTCGCGACGCCGTCCGCGGCAACGCCGGCCGGCTGGAACCGGCCCGTTCCGATGAGGCGTTCGCCGCCGAGCGGAGGGTCGCCGTCGCGGACGCCGTCTGCGCCCGGCAGACCTCCCTGCGCGCCGTGGCCTCAGCCCGCGAGACGTACTACCTGGAACGCCTGCGTGACCGGTACGGCCAGGAGATCGACACCTACCGGCACCTCGGTCAGCGGGCCTACGACCGGGCGGTGCGGATCGTTCCGGAGCGCCGCTGACCACGCGCTCCGGGGCCCGACACCGCTCACCGGTGTGGCGCGCCGGGCCGACGGCCCGGCACACCGCACCCGCACCTCCGCACGACCGGCACCACACCGACAGTGACAGGAAACGAGGGAAACAGCATGCGCAAGATCAGCGTCACCGCAGCGGTCCTGGGGCTCGCCGCCCTGGGCCTGGCCGTGCCCGCCACCGCCCAGGCGGCGGAGAGCGCCGTTCCCGGCCCCGGCTGCAACAGCAAGTGGGGACCGCGCAACGGCTACATGTACGCCTGGCAGGACCTGGACTGCGGGGGCACCCTGTTGATCAGCACGGCGGGCAACAGCAGCAACTGGGGTCCCGGCTCCAACGACAAGGCGACCTCCGTCATGAACCGCGGCTACACGGGCGGCCTGGACCACGTGGCCTTCTACGAGAACGACAACTACGGTGGCGGCCACGCGTGTCTCGCGCCGGGCGAGCTGTACGCCGACAACCTGACCGACAACCGGTTCACCAACGGCGTCATCGTGAACGACAACATCACCTCGCACCGCTGGGTGGCCAGGAGCGCCTGCGGGGCCTTCCTGACCTGATCCGCCGTCGACGGCGAACGGGCGGCCCGTGCTCCCTGCGGGCCGCCCCACCGACCCGACTCGGCGCAGCAAGCCGCGCAGAACGTCCGGAACCGCCCCACAGGTTCCGGACGTTCGCCTTTTCGCCACACCGGGGGAAGGCTCGGCTGCCCTGCGCGCCCCCGCAGTAGCCTGGGCATCCGCCGTCTCACGGACGCACTGCCATGGGGGACACCGTGGGAGACCCGCAGCACGGGCATGACGCCGACGACCGGAACGGGCGGGACGGGAACGCGCCGACCACGCAGTCCTTCCCCGCGCAACTGCGACGACTGCGCCAGGCGCGCGGTCTGTCACTGACCGATCTGGCGCGGCAGACGCACTACAGCAAGGGCTACCTCAGCAAGATCGAGACCGGGACGAAGCGAGCGACCCTCGACGTCGCCCGCCTCTGCGACCAGGTGCTCGGCGCGGACGGGGAGTTGCTCAGGCTCGTCCAGGAGAGACCGCCCTCCGGCGGCGAGGACGCACCCGAGGCCGCGCTGGCCGAGCAGCAGTCCGACGAGCCGTGTCCCTACCGTGGACTCTCGGCGTTCACCCCGCAGGACGCGGAGTGGTTCTTCGGCCGGGAACGGGCGACGGCCGCTCTGGTGGAACGGGTCTTCGAACGGGTGGGCAACGGCCCGCTGTTGCTGGTCGCGCCCTCGGGAGCGGGCAAGTCGTCGTTGCTCAACGCCGGACTGGTGCCCGCCCTGCGGCGCGGCGCCTTCCCGATGCCCGGTGCCGACCGGTGGCCGGTGGTGACGTTCACGCCAACGTCGCGGCCGCTGGAGGAGTTGCTGGAGCGCACCGCGAAGGCGGTGGGCGGGGACCTCGGAGTCACCGTGGAGGAAGCCCGCCGCCACCCCGACGCGGTGCCGGACGCCGTACGTGCGATGACCGAGGCCCCGCCCGGGGCTCCTGCGGGGGGCCGCCGGCCGCCGCCCTGCCGGCCGGTGCTGATCGTCGACCAGTTCGAGGAACTCTTCACGCTCTGCACGGACGCGGACGAGCGCCGGTCCTTCGTCCGGGTGCTCCGCGCGCTGGCGGCGTCCTGGCCGGACGCAGGCGGGCACGGCTCCGCCGTCGTGGTGCTCGGCATGCGGGCCGACTTCACGGGCAGCTGTCTCGAACTGCCCGAGCTGGCCGCGGTCTTCACCGACGCGTTGTACGTGCTCCCCCCGATGTCCCTGGCGGAGCTGCGCGAGTCCATCACGCGCCCGGCCCGGCTCGCCGGGCTGACCCTCCAGCCGGGGCTGGTCCCCCTGCTCCTGCGCGACGCGGGGCTGCTCGACGGACCGGGCGGCTCCTCCCCCGACACCGCCGGGGGCCATCCCGGCGCGCACGAGACGCCCTCGGGGGCCCTCCCGCTCGTCTCGCACGCTCTGCTGGCCACCTGGCAGCGGCGGGAGGGCTCCGCACTGACCGTCGCCGGGTACGAGCGGGCCGGCGGGATCCGGGGCGCGATCGCACGCACCGCCGAGAGCGTGTTCACCCGGCTGTATCCGGCCGAGCAGAAGACGATCCGCCGTGTGCTGTCCCGCCTGGTGTACGTCGCGGACGGGGCGGGGGCGACCCGCCGCCGGATGGGCCGGGCGGCGCTGATGGAGCAGCTCGCCGACGCCGACGGCGCTCCCGCCGCGCTCGACGCCTTCGTCCGGGCCCGGCTCATCACGATGGACAGCGACACGGTCGAGATCACCCACGAGGCGCTCCTGCACGCGTGGCCGCGGCTGCGCGACTGGATCCACGCCGACCGCGCCGGACTGCTGCTCCATCAGCAACTGGCCCACGCCGCTGCCGAATGGGAGCGCGAAGGCCGGGATCCGTCCGTCCTGTACCGCGGCACCCGGCTGAACACCGTGCGTTCCTGGGCCGAGGAGCTCGACGGCTGGAGCCGGCTCAGTCCCGGGGAGGAGTCCTTCCTCGGGGCGAGTCTGGCCGAGCAGGAGGTGCTGGAGCGGCAGAGCAGACGCCAGGTCCGGCTGCGGCAGTCGATGCTGGCCACCCTCGCCGTGCTGCTGGGCCTGGCCCTGACCGCCGGGGCGTTCGCCTACCAGCAGCGCGAGAGCGCCCTGGACCAGGAAGCCGTCGCCCGCTCCCAGGCCCTCGCCGTACGGTCCGCGTCGCTCGCCGGAGGGCAGCCCGAGGCGTCGATGCTGCTGGCCGGGGAGGCGTATCGGACCCACGCCACCACCGAGGCGCGCGGCGCGCTGCTGAGCACGCAGTCCCAGCCCTTCTCCGGCCGGCTGGGCGGCCACCGGGGCGCGGTCAACGCGGTGGCCTTCGCGCCGGGCAACCGGACCCTGGCGACGGCCAGTTCCGACGGGACGGTGACGCTGCGCCGGGTGCACGACCGCCGGACGACCGCCACGTTCGCGGTGCACGGTCCCGTCCGGTCGATCGCGTTCAGCCCCGACGGCCGTCTCCTGGCGGCGACGTCGGCACGCGGTCCCGTGAGTCTGTGGGACGTCGCCGGGGCCCGGCGGACGGCCGTGCTCGGTGAAGGCACCAGCGGCGCCCGGACGCTGGCCTTCGACCCCCGCGGAGCCAGGCTCGCCGTCGCGACCACGCGCGGGGCGATCGAGGTGTGGGGCACGGCGGGCAGGCCGCGGATCACGGCGACGCTGACCGGACACGAGGGCTCGGTCAACGCGCTGGGGTACGCGCGGCACGGCCGGGCCCTGGTCTCCGCCGGCAGCGACCGGACGGTGCGGCTGTGGGACACGGACACGGACCGGGCGGCGCAGTCGACCGTGCTGAAGGGGCACACCGACGAGGTGCTGGGCGTGGCGTTCTCCCCGGACGGCCGCAAGGTGGCCTCCGGCGGCATCGACCGGACGGTACGGCTGTGGGACGTCCGCGGTCGCCGGCTCAGCGCGACGCTGCCGGGGAGCAGCGACGACATCAACGCAGTGACGTACACCCCCGACGGCACCACGGTCATCGGCGCGGTCGGTGACGGCACGACCCGGTTGTGGGACGTGCGCAGCGGCCGGCAGACCGCCGTGCTGGCCGGCCACACCGACTACGTCATGGGGGCGGCCGTGACCTCGGACGGTGCCCTGCTGGCCACGGCCGGGTTCGACCGGTCCGTGGTCCTGTGGGACCTGGGCGGCCCGGTGCTGACGGCGCGTCCGTTCACGGAGGTGTGGCAGGCGCGGTACAGCCCGGACGGGTCCCTGCTGGCCACGGCCGACACCGACCACACCGTGCGCCTGTGGGAGGTTCGCGGGCGGCGGCTGGTGGGGACGCTCCGGGGCCACACGGAGACGGTCTTCTCGGTGTCCTTCGCACCCGACGGGCGGACCCTGGCCTCCGCGGGTTCCGACGGCACGATCCGGCTGTGGGACGTGGCCGGCCGTTCGCTGCTGAGGACGCTGAGGGGCCACTCGGGGCAGGTGCTCTCCGTCGCCTTCGCGCCCGACGGCCGGACTCTGGCCTCGGCGGGCGCCGATCGCACGGTGCGCCTGTGGGGTGTGGACGAGCGCACGCCGCGGGCGACGCTGACCGGCCACCGCGACTACGTCAACGGTGTCGCCTTCAGCCCCGACGGCCGGACCCTGGCGAGTGCCGGCGACGATCTGGACGTACGGCTGTGGGACGTGTCCGCGCGACGGCTCCTCGTCACGCTGGGCGGCCACACCGGCGCGGTCCGCGGCGTCGCGTTCGCGCCGGACGGGCGGACCCTGGCCAGCAGCGGCAACGACGGCACCATCCGGCTGTGGGACGTGGGACGGCGCCGTGCGCCGGCCGTGCTGACCGGGCACATCGGCTCCACCCGGGGTATCGCCTTCGCCCCGGACGGCCGGACGCTCGCCAGCAGCGGCAACGACCGTACGGTGCGCCTGTGGGACGTGGCCGGAAGGCGTCCGTGGGCGACGTTGACCGGGCACACCAACGCGGTGTGGAGCGTGGTCTTCGCTCCGCACGGACACACGGTCGCCAGCAGCAGCACCGACGGCACCGTACGGCTGTGGGACCTCGACCCCCGGTCCCGGCTGGCGGAGATCTGCCGGCTGCGCGCGGACCTGGACGCGGACGAACGCGCCCACCTGCTGCCCGGGGTCCCGCTCTCGGACAAGACCCCTTGCGACGGCCGGGACTGAGGGACGGAGTCCCTGATCGGGGGGTGTTTCCCAGGTGTTTCCCGTTGCCTGTCGGCAACAGTCGACGGGCGGGGCGTCGACGGCAACGGGCCGCGGCGAGCAGGCTGCTGTGCGACCACTTCTTCACCGCCTACAGGAAACGGGGGTCCTGGCATGGTCCGCCGGACCGGTCTCATCCGCACACTGATCGCCTTGATGGCCCTGATGTTCTGGGCGCCGGTGTCCGCCGCCGCCGCGCCCGGCCCGCAGTCCGCGCCGCAGACGGCCGCCGCGCAGTGCGGCGCCCTCGCGCCCGGGGCCTCCCCCGCCGCGGAGCGGGCGATCGCCGCAGCCTGCGCCGAAGTGGCGGCCGGCACCTGGTACACGTGGGGCGGCGGCCACGGTCCCCGGCCGGGCGCCACCTACGGGCAGGTCGACCCCACCGACCCCGACAGCGCGCACGACCCGGAGCGGCTCGGCTTCGACTGCTCCGGCCTGGTACGGCACGCCTACGCCAAGGCGACGGGCTCCGACATCCTCGACGGCATCGCCAGCCAGCAGTACTACACGCATCGGGCCGCGGCCCGCTTCACGGCCGCGCAGGGCCTCGCTCCGCTGCTGCCCGGCGACCTCCTCGCCTGGGGCACGCCGGACGACCTGCACCACATCGCCATCTACCTGGGCGCGGGCAAGATGGTCGAGGCGAAGGAGTCGGGCACCCGGCTCATGGTCAGTGACGTCCGCATGAACGGCTACTTCGGAGCCGTCCGCGTCAACACCGGCCAGGTCACCGGTCACATCCACCAGACCTGGGGCACCGACGTGTGGACCAAGGCCAAACCCGCGCTCGGCGCGGCACGTGTGTACGCCTTCCCGTACTCCACCACCATCCGGGTGCAGTGCCAGATCCATGCGGAGAGGGTCAGCGCCGAGGGCTACGACAACGACGCGTGGTCGTACCTGCCGGACTACCGGGCGTGGGTGAGCAACATCTACATCCAGGGGCCGGCGTGGCTCGACGGCGTCTCGGACTGCGGGACGGACAAGCCCGTGCCGATGGTGTGACGGGGCGCAGCGCCGTGCAGGGGACCCGGGCACCGCGATCAAGTGGTGCCCGGGTCCACGCGCCTCAGCAGATGTCGAGGCTGTGGAAGTCGTAGGTCGCGTAGTCCGGGAAGCTGTAGATCTGGCCGTCCGCCGGGGCGTGGTACGAGTAGGTGGGTCCCCAGAAGCGGACCTGGGCTCCGCCGGTCTGATTGTTGCGGGCGAAGAGGGAGTCGACGAAGTTCGAGAGCGACCGTGTGTCGCACTTGAACAGGTGGAAGATGCTCAGCTTGCCGTCACCCTGGCCAACGGCCACGCAGGCGATCCCGGATGCCAGGGAGCACGCGATCAGCTCCGAGTTCCGCTTGTCGGCCGGCACGTCCCGCCTCACCCACTCGCCGGAGAACAGCGGGGAGATCTGCGGTGTCCATGCGGTGGTCCCGGCCGTGCCGTCCTGCGCTGCCTGCGCCGGTGCCGACGCCGCCAGAGGCACGAGGACTGCGGCGATCATCGCCACGACCATCGCAACAACTCGTGTCTTGGTTCTGCTCACGCTCATGTGACCCCTCGGTAGTCGCGACTGACGCAGCCGTTCCGGCGGCCGGATTCCGCCACCACGGCTGCTGCTGTCACGCGCCGGAGAGCCGGCTCCTCTGCTCCCCCGGGTGCCGCAGCGGCCCGGCGCTCCCCCGTGTCAGCGCCTCGGACCGTAGTGCGGGCACGGAGCATCGCGACACTGACAAGTGTCAGGGTGTGCACGGGCTCGCGACATGGTCGTACGGGCGGGCATGTGCCCAACCGGCCTGCACGGACACCGCCTCGGAGGACGGCGGTGGGTCTACCTCTCGTCGGGTTCGTCCTCGTCGCGCAGGCCCCTCGACGGCCCCCTGACGTTGCCCAGAACGCGCTTGCTCTGCTGGTCGACGAGGCGCGTCACGGTTTCCTGGGCGATGCCGAACATGAGGGCCCAGGCGAGGATCTGAGCACCGGAGTCCAGGTCCGTCAGTCCCGGCACGAAGCCGCCCTGGATCACGAGCAGACCGAAGACCGCGGCGAGGGCGCCGACCGGCAGCCGCAGCAGCAACAGGCAGATGGCCACCTCAGTGCTCTGCGTCCACCGGAGGGCCGTGTGCGTGTCGGCCGCTCGGCGGAGCTGCACCACGCGTAGAGCAGCCATCCCTTCACCGCGCCGGAGACGCACTGCGCGGCTCCGGCGCAGTCGACGACCGGCCGGCCGGGCCGAGCGAAGGGGGTTCGTCGCCGCAAGCTGCTGTTCGGATGCACCGGACAGGTGAACTGCCTTACGGAGCAGGGGGGTCAGGCCATACGTTGTGACCTGAACCCAACGCTTCGGCTGAAAGACAGACGGCAGACATGACCGACCACGCGACCACCTCCGGACCGGCAGGGCATCAGAACATCGACACCTCCGTGCCGCATTCGGCCCGGATCTGGAACTACTGGCTGGGCGGGAAGGACAACTACCCGGTCGACGAGCAGGCCGGTGACGCCTACACCGCCGTGTTCCCCGGCATCGTGACCATCGCCCGCAGCAGTCGCGCCTTCCTGCGCCGCAACATCACGCACCTGGTCGCCGAGGCGGGGATTCGCCAGTTCCTCGACGTCGGGACAGGGCTTCCGACCGCCGACAACACCCACGAGGTCGCCCAGCGGATCGCCCCGGAGTCGCGGATCGTGTACGCCGACAACGACCCGATGGTGCTGGCGCACGCCCGCGCTCTGCTCTACTCCACGCCGGAAGGGGCGACCGCCTACGTCGACTCGGACGTGCTGGACCCGGACCGCATCCTGGCGGCCGCAGCCGACACGCTGGACTTCAGCCGGCCGACGGCCTTGATCCTCAGCAACATCCTGGGACACATCGAGGACTACGACCAGGCGCGCTCGATCGTCACGCGTCTGATGGGAGCACTGCCGTCCGGCAGCTACCTCTCCATCAACGATGGTTCGCGAGGCATCGACCCGGTCTTCGAGCAGGCGCAGGACGGGTACAACAAGAGCGGCGCGGTGCCGTACACGCTGCGTACGGTCGACGAGATCACCTCGTTCTTCGACGGTTTGGAGCTTTTGGACCCCGGCGTCGTATCCGTCCCGCTCTGGCGGCCCGACCCCACGGATCCGGCCCCGCAGGTGATCGCCGAACACGGCGGCCTCGCCCGCAAGCCCTGACCAACCGGCTTGCGGTGACGTGACGTTGTACGCCCCCGGCGTCATCGGCCTCCAGCCCCGGTGACGTTCAATCTCCTTGCTGTTCTCCGCCCGGCGCCCGACCATGTCTCCAACAGTGATCATGGTGTGGACGCCGGGCGTCCGCACACGGGGGACGGGAGCCGGCGCATGCGCGGCACAGTACGGAGACTCGGCGGAACCGCTCTGGCCACGGTGGTCCTCGCAGCGGGGCCGGCGGCCTGTACGGACGGCGAGCAGGAGGGCGCCCGCCCGTGCACGGACGGGACGTACGCCTGGTCGGATGTGCGGCGTTCGGAGGAGCTGACCGAACTCGCGGACCCCATCCGGTTGGAGAAGAGGACGGCGTCCTCCTCGGCCCGGCTCGAGCCGGTCGGCGAGACCCGCGTGCGGCCCGTGGTGAACGGAGCACCGCGAGGGGTCGGCGCCGCCGACGTGATCACAGCCTTGGGCAAGCACCTCGGGGTAGAGGAGCCGCTCGCCGGACCGAGCGAGCGCGACGTACCCGAGGAGCGTCTCGGACACGTCTTCGAGGCGGCGACCGGGGATCTCAAGGGTGCGTACTACTCGTGGGGCTATCGCAAGGCCGTCGAAGCCGACTTCGCCTATGCCTGCGGCTCCGCCGCGCCGGTGAGGGGCCACGTCCGGACCTGGGAGGGGACGGGTACCGGCTTCCTCCCCTGCTCCGCCGAACCGGCGGAGCTCTCGAGCGGTCGCCAGGCCGCCCGGCAGCGCTGCCCCGAGGGATCGAAGGCGGTCGAGACCTCCTGACCGGCACCACACCCGCACCGACCGCCCCTGCTCCCCCGGCATCGCCACGCGTGCGGTGTCACTGCGGTCCAACTATGGCCGGTTCCCCCGTACATAAGGTCGCTGCCCGCTGAAAGTCTTGGCTCGACGGTCCTCCCGGTGCGCTGGACGACTCGCACCCGGTCGGTGACGCATCGCGCATGGGAGCACGACCGACATCCGCCCGCGCGACACGTCACGACCGTCTCGGCGCCATCTCTCCCCTCGTGACCGCTGAGCAGAGCGGGCACCGATCGAAGGACGGAACATGAAACGGATGGTCTCCAAGGCCGGTGTCGTATTAGGTGCTGCGGCGCTGGCTGCCACCGCGCTGATGACCGCCGGCCCCGCCAACGCGGCGTGGTCCGACTGCCCGTCCGGTGCGCTGTGCGCGTATCTGGGCACCGACGGCGCGGGCGACCCCGGAACGGTCTACGGCAACAACACCAACCTGTTGCAGTACAACAAGTTCAACAACGCGGAATCGCTGTACAACAACGGGAACAACTGCGACGTGCGCGTCTACTCGGGCCTGAACTACACGGGTTCGGTCGCCACGGCGCAGCGGGGTTGGACGTACTCCCCTCTGTACAGCCCGTGGAAGGACAACGTCGCCTCCAACCGCTGGTGCTGAGCCGACACCGCGGGCGGTTCGCTCACCTGGTGCTGATCACCGCACTGGCCGCGGCCGGTTGCTCCTCCTCGGAGGAGCCCGGCCGTGCGCCCGCACCTCCCGATGTCCGCCCGCTGTCGGGAGCCACGGCGGTGAGTCACGCCGACGCGGTGCGCCTGCACGACCGCACGGAGCGTGCCGTCACCGCCTGTATGACGGCCCGAGGCCAGGACTACACGGCGCAGCCCGCGAACTCCTCGGCGCGCGGCGCAGAGACGAACCCCTACGGGCTGCTCACCCCGCAGCGAGCCGCGGCGGACGGTTACGGCATCGTCGGCGAGTACCTTCACTTGCGGTCCACTCCGCCACCTGCCGAGACGCCGCGCTCGAAGTCCTGGCAGGAGGCCCTGACCGGAACCCCGGAGCACCGGGTGACGCTGCGGCTCACGGGCGGGACCACGGTGCAGTACTCGGCGGACGGTTGTGTCGCCCGCGCGAACGCGGAGGTGTACGGGCCGAAGTGGAACACGCTGGAGCCGCTCACCATGAAGCTGGCGAACCGGGTGCTCGCCACCGTCGAGGACGACCCGGCCTATCGTGAAGCGCTCCGGCGCTGGTCCGCCTGCATGAAGGAATCCGGGCACCCCGCCACGGACCTCCAGGCCGCCCGCGCATCCCTCAACATCCGTCTCTCCGCCGCCGCGCGGGACGAGAAGCGCCTGCGAGCGCTCGGCCGCGACGAGATGGCGACCGCGAAGGCCGACGCCCGCTGCCAGGCCGAGACCGCACTGGCGAAGACCGTTGCGGGCGTCCAGCGGAGGGTCGAGGGCACGCTGCTCACGGCGGAGGACCGCTCGACCGTCGCCGACTACCGGCGGGCCAAGGAACGGGCACTGCGCACCGCGGACGAGTGAGTGGCCGACGCCCGGGGACTGTATACGGGAAGGCGGTTACCGGGCCGGGCCAAGCCGGTGCCGGGCACGACGGCGCACCCGTCACCGAGACCGATCGTCTCGCAGGCTTCACCTCCCGCGACGCTGTAGCGGACACGCCCGCCCACCTCGCTTGCCCCCGTGCGCCCCACACCCGCGGGCCGTGCGGACATGACGCGGACGGCAGCCTGCCTCGCTGGTGGCACGAGGAACTCCCCGTTCGGAGAGGCGTGACGTGTGGCGCTGTCGGCCCGCCGCCCGGAGTTCATCCGTCCCCTCCGCGCCGCGGGTCCGACTCACCGAGTCTCAGCGTCAACCTGCGAAGACATAACGGATGTCTTGCGCCATCAACTACCGGTTGTGTTCAGGCCATTGACACCTCTATTACCCAGCATTTACGTTCCGGCCATCTGAGAGCGCTCTCAGACTCCCCTCCGGTGCAGACTTGAGGTGCCCCATGCCATCCCCACACTCCAGACGCGCAGCGATCCTGCTGCTCGCCCCGGCCCTCGCCGCGTTCGGTCTCGGCCCGGCCGCCACCCCGGCGGCCGCGGCCACCGTGCCCGTGGGCTCGGGCAGCTACTCCGACACCCGGCCGTCCGGCACGTCGGGCCCCACCACCAACACAGGAACGCCGGTCACGCCCAAGGTGACCGCCGCCGCGCGGAACCGGGCCGTGCCCACCAACGACTGGTGGTCCTCCCTCGCCTTCCAGCGCTACGGCGACAACCCGTGGTCGACCCCCATGTACGGTCACCCCCTCACCTACCAGGCCACGGCCGGCGGGCTCGACATCGGCTACCCGACCTCCCCCTCGATCGTCGGTGACGGCCGTCAGTACGAGTTCGCCCACAAGCGGGACCTCACCATCGGCCTGAGCGGCCTCAACTCGCCCGACACCAAAGCCGACGACTGGTCCGACTGGACGGTCACTCCGCTGTGGTCCGACGGCACCCGTACCCTGCGCACCACCATCGGCCACGGCTCCCCGTTCGTCTACGCCAAGGGCACGGGTGGCAACGCGCAGATCACCACCGCCGGCGCACCCACGGTCTTCAGCGACCAGGGCAACGTCCTCGGCATCACCGTCGCCGGACACCACTACGCCCTTTTCGCGCCGACCGGCAGCGACTGGAACGTCTCCGGGTCCACCGTCTCCGCAGGCCTGGGCTCCAAGGACTACTTCTCCGTCGCCGTGCTGCCGTCCACCGGTGCGCTGGCGACCTTCAAGAAGTACGCCTTCAGCTTCGTCACCGACTCCAAGGTCGCCTGGAGCTATTCCGGCGGCACGGTCAGAGCCACGTACACGCTGACCACGGAGGCGAAGGAAGGGACCGAGCGGGGCACGCTGCAGGCGCTCTACCGCCACCAGTGGCTCAACACCTCCGACGCGCTGACCTCCTACACCTACGTCTCCCCCCGCGGCACCATGAAGGTCCGCGAGTCGGCCTCCTTCACCACGAGCCAGAAGGCGGCGGCGGTACTGCCCGGGCTGCCGAAGTCCAGTGGCGTGGACGCGGCCCGGCTGCGCGGCTACCTGAACGAGGTCGTGAACGCCTCCGACCCCTTCTCGGGAGCCACCGACACCTACTGGACCGGCAAAGCGCTCGGCCGCCTCGCCCAACTCGTGCCGGTGGCCGAGCAGATCGGTGAGACCGGCACGCGCGACCGTCTGCTCGGGCTGCTCAAGGGCAAGCTCCAGGACTGGTTCACAGCGGGTGGCGCCAACGAGTTCAGCTACGACAAGGACTGGAAGACCCTCACGGGCTACCCGGCGTCGTACGGCAGCGACACCGAGCTCAACGACCACCACTTCCACTACAGCTACTACGTCTACGCGGCCGCGATCGTCGCGCAGTACGACCAGGGATGGGCCGCCGACTCCGCGTGGGGCGGCATGGTCAAGACCCTCGTGCGCGACGCCGCCAACCCCGGCCGCACCGACACCGCCTTCCCCTTCCTGCGCGGTTTCGACGTCTACGCCGGCCACAGCTGGGCCTCCGGCCACCAGGGCTTCGCCGCCGGCAACAACCAGGAGTCCTCCTCCGAGTCCACCAACCTCAGCGCGGCCCTCGTCCTGTGGGGTTCCGCGACCGGGGACACCTCGCTGCGCGACCTGGGCACCTACCTGCTGACCACCGAGTCGGAAGCGATCGCGCAGTACTGGTTCGACGCGGACGAGCAGGTCTTCCCCTCCTCCTTCAACCACGACACCGCCGGCATGGTCTGGGGCAGCGGCGCGGCCTACTCCACCTGGTGGACCGCCAACCCCGAGGAGATCCACGGCATCAACGTCCTGCCCGTCACCGGTGGTTCACTGCACCTCGGCGGTGAGAAGGCCGCGATCCGGCGCAACATCGCGGAGATGGAACGGGAGAACGGCGGCCCCGCCGTCGAGTGGCGCGACATCCTCTGGGAGTTCCAGTCCCTGGCCGACCCCGCCTCGGCCAAGTCGAAGTGGGACGCCGGAAACGCCGGCTACACGCCGGAGCAGGGTGAGTCCAAGGCGCACACCTATCACTGGATCAACACGCTCGACGCCATCGGCGCGCCGGACGCCACGGTGACCGGCGACCTGCCCACCTCGGCGGTCTTCTCCAAGGGGACGACCCGTACCTACGTCGCCCACAACCACGGGGCGTCGGCGCGGACCGTCACCTTCTCGGACGGGAAGACCCTCTCCGTCCCGGCTCGCTCCACCGCGAGCGCCACGGGGTCGGGCTCCTCGGACCCCGACCCGGATCCCGACCCGCCGACGGGGAACACCTTCCAGCTGCGCAGCGGTGGAGTGCTCACCACGGCGACCGGTGGCACCTCCGGCAGCGACACGATCGCCTCCGGCGGCGGCGCCAACCACGACGGCACTCCGTACCAGCCTCTCGTCTACGAGGTGCGCGGAGTCAACGGGACGCTCACTCCGGGCGCGGGGACGACGTTCCGGTTGCAGGTGGACGCCGGCACCACCGTCGGCCTGGGCCAGCAGGCGCGCGTGAGCTACGACTTCACCGGTGACGGGAGCTTCGACCGGACCGAGACGTACAACTACTTCGCCACCGACCCGGTCGCCGGATGGGAGGAGTACGCGCAGACCCGCGGCCTCAAGGCCTCCACGGGCACCCTCGGCAACCTCAAGGGCGGAACCGTCCGCCTGGAGGTCTGGAGCGCCATCGGCAACGGCACCGCGAAACTCCAGACCGGCACGGACAAGTCCGTGGTGGTGATCCCCTACAGCTGACCAGACGCACGAGAAGCGTGCGGCGGGCGACGCCACCCAGGCGCCCCCCGCCGCACCGCCCGTGGACTACGAGCCGGGCACAGTGCGGCGGCCTGCGAAGAGCGCTGCCTCGGGTGCCGGGGAGCCGGCCCAGTGCATGCGGGACCACGGGAGGGACAGTTCGTCCGTGCCGGTCACCGTCCGGGGCGCCAGGTCCTCGATCCGGGCGGCCTCCCGGTGCCGGGCGAACACGGTGTCGACATAGCGGTGGCCGGTGTCGGCGGCGAGGAACAGGGCGGTACGGGCGGGCTCTTCGCGGCGTTCCCACCGCGCGGCCAGGTAGGCGGCTCCCGTGGACAGACCCGCGAAGACGGCGTGCCGGCGCAGCAGGTCGACGTTGCCGGCGAGCGCGGCGTCGAAGGCGAGCCAGTGCACGGTGTCGTAGAGGTCGTGGCGGACGTTGCCGAAGGGGATGGAGCTGCCGATCCCGGCGATGATGATCTCCGGGTCGGCGACGTGGTCGCTGCCGAAGGTGACACTCCCGAAGGGTTGAACGCCCACGAGCCGTACGTCGACGGCGCGTTTCCTCAAGTAGTGGGTGAGGGCGCCGGTGGAGGCGCCGGAGCCCACGCCGCCGACGAAGGTGAGCGAGTCGCCACCGATCCGGTCGTGGATCTGCTCGGCGACGGCTTCGTAGCCGAGGTAGTGGACGTCGTCGTGGTACTGGCGCATCCAGTGGTAGTCCGGGTGCTGCCGCAGGATCTCGCGTACGCGGGCGACACGGCGGTTCTGGTCGAGCTTCAGGCTGCTGCTGGGCGGCATCTGCTCCAGGTGGGCACCGAGCACGTCGAGTTGGGCGCGCAGGGTCCGGTCGACGGTGGTGGAGCCGACGATGTGGCAGCGCATGCCGTAGCGGTGACACGCCAGGGCGAGTGCGTAGGCGTAGATGCCGCTGGAGCTGTCGACGAGGGTGTCGCCGCGTCGTACGGCTCCGGTGTCGAGCAGGTGGCGTACGGCGGCCAGGGCGGAGACGACCTTCATGGTCTCGAAGCGGAGGCAGAGCAGGCCGTCGTCGAGGCGTATCAGGTCCGGGCGTCCGATGGCTTCCGAGATGTGTTCGTCCACGGGGACTCCTCACTGGGGGACGTGAAGGTGGTGAAGGTGCGGGTCGGCGCGATGCCCTCGCGTTCCAGGGCGCGGGTGCACCGGCGCAGACCGTGGTGCAGGCCGGGTGCGCGGGGGTCGAAGAGGAGGCCGGCGACGTTGCCGCTGTGGGCGATCTGCACGCCGACGGCGCCTGTCGCGTCGGCGATGCCGGTGAGCGCCGGGAACTCGTCGTGGCGCAGGACGCGTTGGCGCAGTCGGGCGCTGGCGGTGCTGACCCGGCCGAGCAGGGCGGTGTCGGCGTCGGTCACCGCGCGTCTGAGCATCCGGCGCAGGTGCCCGTAGGCGGCGAGGTCGTCGTCGTGGTGGTGGAGGGCGGGGAGGGAAAGGGTGTCGACCGGCGCGCCGCCGGCGAGCGCGCACCCGACGACCACGGCGGGCGGCAGCGCGGAGCCCATCACTTCGAGGACGCGGCCCTCGCGCTGCGCGAAGAGCAGCGGACGTGACCCGTGCATCAGGGGGTCGCTGGCCCCTTCGGCGCGCACCGCGAGGCGGGCGATCGTCTCCGCGGGCAGCAGCACGCCCCAGGAGTCGGCGACCGCCCGCACGGTGGCGATGACGTCGCTGGTGGAGGATCCCATGCCGAGCCCGACGGGGAGGTCCCCGGCGAGGGTCAGCTCCCCGCCGCAGGGCTCCGCGTCGCGGCGCGCCGCGCACTCCCGTACCGCCAGGACGGCGGCCGCCCGCGCCTTGGTCCGGCCGGCGGGCGTCACCGTCACCTCCTCCGGTGGCGTGCCTGGCCGGCACGCGAAGCGGGCGGTGCTGCCCGGTCCGTGCATGGGCAGCGTGACCAGCGCGTGGACGGGGCGACGCCGCTGGTCGAGGAAGACACCTTGCAGGATCTCGCCGTGGTGGCAGGCGGCGCGTCCGACGCCTTCCGTGTCACGGGCAGGGGCTCCCGGCCGGCGGGTGGCGGCCGTCATGTGCCGGCCGCCGCCCGGTAGCGGTACAGGGTGGTGGGTTCGGCGCTGAACTGGGAGAAGGGGAAGGGCTCCGCGGACAGGGCGGTCACGCCCCGCCCGAGGAAGGCGCGCGCCACGGCGCTGCCGGTCTGGGCGTAGACCACCAGGGGCACGCCGCGTTCGCGGCAGCGGGTCAGGACGGTGTCGAAGCTTCCGTTGCTGAGCGTCATGCCCGTGGCCACGACGGCGTCGGCGGTGTCGAGGACCTCGTGCATGTCGTCGGTGACCGGGTCGCCCCACTGGGTGGCGCGGAGGTTGAAGTCGCAGAGCAGCGGATCACCGCCGCGCTCGCGGATGGCCGCGACGAGCGGGTTGACCACCCCGATCAGAGCGACCTTGGCCCCGGCGTCGATGTCGAGGAGCCCGGCGATGGCCGCGTCCCGGGCCAGCGCCCGGGTCTCGGGTGTCCCGGCGGGCAGGGTGACCGGTTCCGCCTCCTGCGCCTCCCGGTGCGGGCGGACCGAGCTGAGGTAGGCGTCGAGCGTGGCTATCCTCAGCGGCTTCGGCGCCTCGCGCAGCAGCGTGTCGACGGAAGTGCCGGAGGCGTCGCGGCAGATGGAGGGGTCGACCTCGCCCGCCTCGAAGGCGCAGCCGCCGAAGGAGTCGCCCAGACGGACGAGCACGTACTGGTTGAGGTAGGTGGTGTTGCCGCCGGCCAGGCGGGTGCCGTGGTGCACCCAGAAGACGCTGGTGGCGACGAGGTCGGCGGGGCGGGGGCCGTGCTCGCCGGCGAGGACGGCGGCCAGGAGTTCCTCGGTGTTCTTCATCGCTGTCCTCCGGTACGGGGGGTGTCGTGGGTGATGCGGAAGAGGTAGGTGAGCACGCCGTCCTGCCAGTCGTGGAGATGGTCGATCCGGGGACGGAGCCCGTGGTCCAGGGCGTGCTGGACGAGGGCGCGCAGGTCCGCGGTGTTGGAGGCGATGACGTGGATCTCGCCGCCGGGGGCCAGCAGGTCCTTCTGCGTGATCTGGGCGAAGAACGTCGCCAGCAGGGGTGCGCCCACGCACACGTTGCGGACGACGTCGGGGTCGTCACTGACGGTCTGGCTGACGGCGGGCGGGTTGAAGGTGACGACGTCCAACTGGACGCCTTCGGGGAGAGCGTCGAAGACGTCACTCACCGCGGGGTGGAACGCGGGGCACTCGCCGACCAGGCGCCGGTAGTGGCGGGTGGCGGCGGCCACGCTCTGGGGGTGGACGTCGAGCGCGTGAATCTCCCGGGCACCCCGGACACCGGCCGCGACGGCCTCGACGCCCAGGCCGACACCCATGGCTGCGTACCGCAGGCCGCGGGTCTCGATACGGCCGTCGAGCACGCGTTCGTGGATCAGGCGGCTGGTCCAGCCGGGCAGGAAGACGCCGGGCGGGACGTCGAACGTCCAGCCGTTCCATGCGTAGGTGCGTGTGGTGTGCAGATCCGCCTTGGGCTGGTTGAGCGAGATGATCCGGTCGGCGGGCAGGGGCGGCGGCAGCTGCTCGAGAAGAGCCCGGCCGGTCGGGTCGGGGGTCATGTCCAAAGGTCCTTTCCTTGTCACCTGGCGGAGTGGCGCGCGGCCACGGCGAAGGACGGCCTGTCCGGCGGGGGTCGGTGGCTGCCGGACAGGCCGTGGCGGGCGGGGACTCAGCCCTTGAGTTCGCGCAGGTAGGCGGCGAACTTCTCCAGGCCGTCGATGTTGCGGGGGCCGCTGATGCCCTCGTTGTAGTCGAGGACGAAGAAGTTGCCCTTCTTCACGGCCGGGAGTTCCCTGGTGTGCGGGGACCTCCGCAGGAAGTCGATCTTCTTCTCGGCGGGCAGGTCGCCGTAGTCGAGGATGACGACGACTTCGGGCTCCGCCTCGGCCACGGATTCCCAGTTGACCTGGGTCCAGCGCTCGTCGAGGCCGTCGAAGACGTTCCTGCCGCCTGCCGTCTTGATGATGTCGTTGGGCGGTACCTGGTTGCCCGCGGTGAACGGCTGGTCGGTGCCGGAGTCGTAGAGGAAGACGGGCACGGGATCGCCGTCGGGGGCCGTGGCCTCGACCTTCGCCACGCGCTTCTTCATCGCGTCCACGACCTCCGTGGCCTTCTTCTCGACCCGGAAGATCTTGCCCAGCCGTTCGAGGTCGGTGTAGAGAGCGTCGAAGGGGCTCATCCGCTCGGGGTGGCCGGGGTAGTTGAAGCAGCTCTCGGTGTGCATGAAGCTCTGGATGCCGAGCTTGTCCAGGATCTCGGGTGTGATGCCCCGCTCGTCCTTGAAGCCGGAGTTCCAGCCGGCCACCACGAAGTCGGACTTCGCCTCGACCACGACCTCCTTGTTGAGGAGGTCGTCGCTGAGCATTTTCACCTTGGCGTAGTCGGACGCCCACGGGGACTCACTCACCGGTGGGTTGGCGGGCGGCATCACGTAGCCGTACACGTGCTCGGCGAGGCCGAGGGCGAACAGCTTGTCCGCGCTGCCGCCTTCGTAGGCGACGGCCCGCTCGGGCACCGTGTACTCCACCGGTTCACCGCACCGCTTGACGGTGACCTTGCGGGACTCCTTGGCGTCCGAGGTGACCTCGGCACCACATCCGGTGAGCACCAGGACCACGGCCAGCGCGGAGCCGAGAGCGGCGGGCCTTCGGACCGCGGCGAGGTTGCGGGTTGTACGCATGCGTGGAACAGCCTTTCAGCAAGTGGAGTTGAGCGCGTAAAGCAGCTGGGGAGCGCCGGTCAGCGGGTGGGGGACGACGCTGGCCTGGACGCCGAAGACGTCACCGACGAGGTCGGTCGTCAGCACGTCCGCGGGCGCGCCGGAGGCCACCAGGCGGCCTCGGGCGAGCACGCCGAGCCGGTCGCAGGCCGCCGCGGCGAGGTTGAGGTCGTGCAGGACGACCAGGACGGTGAGCCCGGAGGCGCGCAGCATCGTCAGCAGGTCGACCTGGTGGCGGACGTCCAGGTGGTTGGTCGGCTCATCGAGGACGAGGATCTCCGGCTCCTGCACGAGGGCGCGGGCCAGCAGGACGCGCTGCCGCTCGCCGCCCGACAGCGTCAGGACGCCCCGGTGGGCGAGGTGGGCGATGTCGAGTCGTTCCATCGCCCGCTCGCACAGCTCGCGTTCCCGGCGGCTGAGCGCCTGGTTGCCGCGCAGATGGGGCGCGCGTCCGAGCGCGACGACCTCCTCGACCGTGAAGTCGAAGTCGACGCCGCCGTCCTGGGTCATGGCCGCGATGGTCCGGGCGCTGTCGCGCAGGGGCAGTCGCGTCAGGTCCTGCTCACCCACCCAGACGGTTCCGGAGCTCGGACGCAGTGCCCGGTACACGCACCGCAGCGCCGTGGACTTGCCGCTTCCGTTGGGCCCCACGAGCCCCACGACCTGACCGTCCGGCACCGTCAGGGACAGCGCGTGCACGAGACTCCTGCCGTCCGCCACCACGGAGAGCTCATCGAGTTCCAGGTCCACGTCAGCGCCCTCCGAAGGTGTAGCCCCGGCGTCGCATCAGGGCGATGAAGACCGGCACCCCCACGAGCGCGGTGATGACTCCCAGCGGCAGCTCGCGCGGGGCCACCAGGGTCCGTGCCGCCAGGTCGACCCACACCATGAAGATCGCCCCGACCAGGGGGGCCACGGCGAGGACGCGGGCGTGCGTGGCACCGACGACCATCCGCACCACGTGCGGCATCACCAGACCCACGAAGGCGATGGCACCGCTGACGGCGACCATGACGCCCGTCACCAGCGAGACGAGCACCAGCAGCACCTTGCGGTGCCGGTCGGGATCGAAGCCGAGACTCGCGGCGGTCTCGTCCCCGAGCGACAGCACGTCCAGGGCCCGCCCGTGGCGGTACAGCACCGCGAGGCCGGCCGACACGACGGCGGCGACGACGGGCAGCGCGCCCCAGGTCGCGGCACCGAAGCTGCCCATGGTCCAGTACAGGACCATGCTCGTCGCCTCGCTGTCCGGCGCGAGGTAGATGATCAGGCTCATGACAGCCTGGAATCCCAACGACAGGGCCACGCCCGTCAGCACGAGGCGCAGCGGGGACAGCGCACCGCGGCCGGCCGCGGCGGCGTACACCAGGAGCGAGGCGGCGAGCGCGCCGACGAAGGCACCGACGGAGACGGCGTGGATGCCGAGCACCGCGAGGCCACCGGTGACCGTGACCCCGACCGCGCCCACGGAGGCGCCCGAGGAGACCCCGAGGACGAAGGGGTCGGCCAGGGCGTTGCGCACCATGGCCTGTATGGCGACTCCCACCGCGCTCAGCCCGGCCCCCACCAGTGCCGCGAGCAGCACCCGCGGTGTACGGATCTGCCAGATGATCTGATAGGTCGTCACCTCGTCGGCGCCGATGCGCCCCCCACTGAGAGCCGCCCACAGGTGGCGAGCGGTCTCACCGGGGGTGACGACGGCCGGCCCGAGCCCGATGGCGACGACGACGGACACGAGCAGGACGGCGGCCAGCACGGCGCAACCGAGGACCAGCGCCTGGCGGGACGCGAGTCGAGCGCGCGCGGCCTTTCCGGACCGGGGCTCCCACGCCTCGGCGGGGGCGACCTCCTCCGCGCTCACGCCGGGCGAGGACACGGAGCGCACGAGCGGAGGTCGGTGCGGCACCTTCACGTCCCCTCATCACTCTCGTTAATGAAAATCATGTTCACGAGCAAGAACCTAGCACGCCGTCCAGCCCGGCAGGCAAGTCCGGATCGATCGACGACTCTCGGGGCGAGCGAGCGGCTGGTGGCACTCTAATGGAAATGATTATCACTGCGATAGTGTGTCGTCAGCGCCGCGCTGCCCGGCGTCCGCCCCGGCCGGTCCCGTCGCTCGACTTCGCCGCCCGGCAGGGACGTTGCAGCCGGCCGCGCCCCATCCCCCGTCACCGACAGGACAGGAGCACTCCCCCGTGTCCACCCCCGCCCCCGCCGCCGAGTCGCCTCCCGCCGAGCAGCGCTCGATCCTTCTCGACGTGGCCTTTCTCCGCCTCTGGACGGGCGCCACCGCCTCGGGCCTGGCCACCTGGGCCCTGCCCTTCGTCCTCGGCCTCGCGGTCTTCGACCGGACTCTGTCCGCCACGGACCTCGGCCTGCTGCTCGCCGCGCGCACCGTCGGATTCCTCGCCGCGGTGCCCGTGGCCGGAGTGCTGGCCGACCGGCACTCCCGCCGGGGCGTGGTGCTGTGGGCGGGGCTCGCCGCCGGAGCCGCGGCCCCCGTACTCGCCGCCGGGCTGGGACGCTCGCTGCTGCTGATGACGGCGGCTGCCGCGGTGGCGGGAGCCGGCCAGGGCGCCTGCCGACCCGCCTACCAGGCCCTCACCGCCGAGGTGGTCGACGCCGGTCGCCGGCAGCAGGCCAATGCCGCGATGACCCTGGCGGTACGGGTCACCACGCTGGTGGGCCCTTCCCTGGCCGCGCTGCTCGCCGTGTTCCTGGACACGTGGGCGCTGCTGTGGGGCATCGGGTTGCTCTGGCTCGCCGCGGCCTGCGTCCCCGGACCCGGTGCACGACCCGTGGCTGCGGACGACGCGCCGCGGCCTTCGCCCGGGACGGGCGGGGCGTCCTTCCTGGCCGAGTTCACGGAAGGTGTCCGCGAGGCGCGCAGGCACCCCTGGTTCCTGGCCGGTCTGGCCGCGCTGACGGCCGTCATAGCCACCGGCTACTCCGCGACCGGCGTCGCCCTGCCCATGGTCAGCAGGGACGAGTACGGGACCGAGGTCGTTCTCGCGGGTGCGATGACGGCCTACACCGCCGGAGCGCTCGGCGGTGCGCTGCTGATCGCCCGCTGGCGTCCGCGCTCCCCCGGCCGGGCCGCCCTCGCCGGCCTGGCCTGCTACGGCTTCGCCCCGCTCAGTCTGGTGTTCCCCGTGCACCCGGTCGTCGTGATGGCCGCCTACGCGGTCGCCGGCATCGGCATCGAACTGTTCAACGTGCCGTGGTTCACCGCCGCCCAGCGCGAGGTCGCCCCGGACAGACTGGCCCGCGTCTCGTCCCTGGACTTCCTGCTCTCCTACGGCCTCGCCCCGGTCGGACTGGCCGTCATCGCCCCCGCCATCGACGCGTTCGGCGCCACAGCGGTCCTCGCGGCCTGCGCACTCGTCTGCTTCGCGGCACCCGCCACCGCCGCGTTGGTGCCCAGCACCCGTACCTTCTCGACCGAACGAGGGTCCGGCGACGCCCGCCGCGGGCCCGGGTGAGGTGACCGGCCACCGCTGTCCCGGGCCTTTCCGGTGACCCCACGGCGCGGCCGATGAGTTTGCGGGGCGCGGGCGGTCCAAGCTCGTGACACCTCAGGAAAGGACCCCGACATGTCCGAGCTTCTCATCGACTTCATCACCTCCCTCGACGGTCACGCCTCGGGAAAGGGATGGCCCGGGTTCTGGGGTCTGGAGGGCCCGGAGTACCTCGCCTGGCTCGGCGAGCAGCCCGAGGCCACCTACCTGATGGGAGCGAACACCTACCGCCTGATGTCGGGCTTCGCCGCAGGGCAGGTCCCGGAGGGGCAGGGCGAGTTCAGGCCCGAGGAAGAAGCGTCCGTCGACGAGCTCACGCAGGCGTCCAAGGTGGTGTTCTCCTCCACACTCCAGCAGCCACTCACGTGGGCCAACTGCACACTCGTCCGCGGTGACGCCGTCGAGACGGTCCGCAGCCTGAAGTCCAGCGGCTCCGGGCTCCTCACCACGATCGGCAGCCTCAGCCTGTGCCGGTCCCTGCTCCGGGCCGGACTCGTCGACCGCTTCCGGGTCGTCATGTTCCCGGTGATCACCGGGGCCACGGGCGAGGAACGCATCTACGACGGCTACCCCGACGTCGCCCTCGAGATGACCGAGCACCGCACCTTCGACGGCCGCATCCAGCTGGTCGAGTACAAGCCGCGCGTGCTCGAGCGTCCCCCGCTCGACGTCCCCGCGTGAACGCCGTCGATCAGGTCATGGGGACGGCAGTCGCGCGCGCAGCCACCTGGCGCGTGAGGGGTGACCTGGACAGATCAGTGCCTAACGGTTGACGGACCGCATGCCTGCCTCGTCGTAGCGCTCACCGGCCGCCTCGGGGAGCTCCGCGTCGATGCGGGCCAGGTCGTCCTTCGTCAGGTCGACGTCGACGGCGGCGGCGTTCTGCTCCAGGTAGGTGCGGCGCTTGGTGCCCGGGATCGGCACCAGGTCCTCGCCCTGGGCCAGCACCCACGCGAGGGCGAGCTGGGCCGGGGTGACGTCCTTCTCGGCGGCGATCTCCTTCACCTTCGCCGCCAGCCGCAGGTTCGCCTCCAGGTTGGCGTCCTGGAAGCGCGGGTTCTGGCGGCGCCAGTCGTCGACGTCCAGGTCGTCCGGCGAGGTGAACCGTCCGGCGAGGAAGCCGCGGCCGAGAGGTGAGTACGGTACGAAGCCGATGCCCAGCTCCCTGCAGGCGGGCAGCACCTCGGCCTCCACGTCCCGCGACCACAGCGAGTACTCGCTCTGCACCGCCGTGACCGGGTGCACGGCGTGCGCGCGCCGGATCGTCTGTGCGCTCGCCTCACTCAGTCCGATGCCGCGCACCTTCCCCTCGGCGACCAGTTCGCCCAGCGCGCCGACCGTCTCCTCGATCGGCACGTTCGGGTCGACCCGGTGCTGGTAGTAGAGGTCGATGTGGTCGGTTCCCAGACGCTTCAGGGAGCCGTGGACGGAGCTGCGGACATGTGCGGCCGAGCCGTCCTGCGGGCCGACCGTGCTGCCGTCGCCCGGTACGGCGTCGTCCATCCGGTAGTTGAACTTCGTGGCGATCACATAGTCGTCGCGGCGCCCCCGGATCGCCTCTCCGACGAGGGACTCGTTGGTGAGCGGTCCGTATACCTGCGCGGTGTCGAGGAAGTTCACCCCGAGGTCGAGGGCGTGCCGGATCGTCGCGACGGCCTCGTCCTGGTCGGTGGTCCCGTAGAAGGCCGACATGCCCATGCACCCCAGGCCGACGGCCGATACCTGCAATTCCCGCAGACTGCGCTTCTGCATGTCGTGTCCCAGCCTTCCTGCACGATTGATCGTCCTCGGGAGCGGCTCGCGCTCCGTCGTGTTCTCGACGCTACGACTTCGAGCGCACTCCAGGGCAAGTGAAAGGCGCGGACGGACACGGCCGCCCGTGCGCGGTACCGCGCGCCCGCTCCTCCCGTCGCCGGTGACTGCATCCCGTGTGCGGTGCCGGGGCGAAGCAGGGGTGAACACGGGGAACCGCAGAGGAGAGAACGTGATCGACACGGGCGTGGGCCGGGGCGCGCTGCCGCCGGGAAGCGTGATGCCGACCGCACGGGTTGGTGATCACCGATGACGAGATGGACACCCCGGCCCGACGGCGGACGGCCCGCGGGGAGATCCTGCTCCCACACCTGGACGGCGGACCCGCCCCCGCTGACTCGGGCGTGCCCGCCCTGCGCGGCGCGCGGACGCGCACCGGCCGGCCTCCTGCTGTGCCTGACCTGCGGCCATGTGGGCTGCGACGACAGTTCTCCCGGCGCTCACGCCACGGCCCACTTCGACTCCAGCGCACACCCCGTGGCACGCACCCTGGCAGGTGACCGGCCATGGGCCTGGTGCTACGAGGACGAGACGTACCTGGACCCGCCGGAACGGCCGGAGCCGCGTCCCGCCCCGCGGCCGCCCGAGTCGGTGTGGGACTACCCGCGGCCGCCCGTCCTGCGGGAGGACGACCGCGAGGTACGGGTGGAGTGGGCCGGCCAGGTGATCGCCGAGACCCGCAGGGCCGTCCGGGTACTGGAGACCAGCCATCCCCCTGTGTTCTACATCCCTCCGGAGGACGTACGGAGGGAGCTGCTCTTCCCGGCGATCGCGGAGCGGACCTGGTGCGAGTGGAAGGGCTCCGCCCGCTACTGGGACGTCGTCGTCGGGGACGCCGTACGCGCTCGGGCCGCCTGGAGCTACCCCCGCCCCGAGCCCGGCTACGCGCTCCTTGCCGGCTTCTTCGCCTTCTACCCGAGCCGCACGGACCGCTGCACGGTCGACGGGGAGGAGGTCACGGCGCAGGAGGGTGACTTCTACGGCGGCTGGATCACCGCGGAGGTGCGGGGACCGTTCAAGGGCGCCCCGGGCACCCGGCTGTGGTGACGCGGCGCCGCGTAGGGGTGTCGGGGACGCGGGCGGTGAGCGTCGCGACCACCCGGGACAGGAGTGCGGGGTCCTGACGTCCGTACGGCACGGTACGCTCCGGCAGGTGACGAACAGCGGCATGAACGATGCGCAGTTGAACCGGCTGTGGGGAGCCGTCTGCGCCTTTGCCGGGGTCTTCTTCCTCCTGTGGGCGATGTCCTGGGTCAACGCGAGCGTGCTCCATGAGGACCTGCAGAATTTCTGCGGGGACCTGCACACGGCCCGCTTCCCCTTCGAGAAGTCGTGCACGCGGGAGGACGGCACCGTCGAGGGCGCGAACAGCCTGCTGTTCGAGGGGCTCTTCTTCGGCTCCATGGCTGCCGGAGCTGTGTGTCTGGCGGTCGCCTGCGGGGTCGAGCTCAACCGTCACCGCCGGCCTGGCCCGCCGCGGGCGTAGCCCTCGGCCGGGTGCCGACCCAGGTCGATCTCGACCGGAGGCGAAGGAGCAGCGAGTACCGCCATGGCTGAGGTTCGGACACTGACCCGGGTCGTGCAGACGTGTGCCGGGCACCCGTCGCAGTGGGATGCCTGGACGGCGGACGGACAGTACCTGTATCTCCGGTACCGGCACGGTGAGGGTTCCGTCGAGTGGCATTCCGGCCCCGGCGACGACGCCGACACGCCGGAGTCCTGGGAGGAGGGCCGCTCAGGGGTCCTGACCGAGTGGGACGACGGCACCGGCGGAGGTGTCATCGAACTCGAGGACTTCCTCGCGGCGGCGGGCCTGGCGTTGGCGCCGGATGCCTCGGTGCGTACCCACGGTCCGGCGGTGGACCCCTGACCGGCCCGGTCACCGGCCGCGCGAGGCATTCCCCGGCACCAGCGACATGCGCATGGACACCGGCAAATGACCGTCTCGCGGCAGTGGCTCTGGCAGAGTCGAGGCGTGTTCAGCACTGCTGCCATCCCGTCCGCATGACCCCTGCCGAGCAGCGCGCCGAAGGCGCGGGACCGTTCACCACCCGGCTCACCTGGCAGCCGCCCGGCGGTGGCACCGCCGTGTGGGAGTCGAGGCCTGCCCGGCGCCGCGGCATCATCGCGGCCCGGCCGGCCGGAGAGCCGGCCGGCCGGCACACCGGCGTCGGCGAGCGCGCGCTCGCCGGGATGCGCAGACTCAACGCCATCGCGGCGACGGCCTTCGTGATCGGCGGCGCCCTGTTCACCGCCGGTGCCGCCATCGCCCAGTTCGGCTCCGGGGACGCCACCACCTGCGCCTCCGTCTACTTCGCCGGCGGCGTGTTCTTCACCACCGGCGGGTACGTCAGCCTGCTCCAGGTCGTCAACGCCCCGCGTCATCAACCCGGCGGCGCCGGGCGGCTGTTCACGCGGGACTGGCGCTGGTGGAGCTACGAGCCCGCGCGGGTGGACTGGCTGAGCACCTTCGTCCTCTTCGCGGGCACGCTGGTGTTCGCCGTCGACCTGCTCGACTCGTTCCTGCAAGGGCTGAGCGTGCGGCAGATCAACCGGCTCGTCTGGGCCCCGGACGTGATCGGCTGCCTGCTGTTCCTGATCTCCGGCCACCTCGCCGTCGTCGAGATCTGCCACCGGGGGTGGCCGTGTCTGCGCCGGCGCAGCCTCGGCTGGTGGATCGTCGTGGTGAACCAGCTCGGCTCGATCCTCTTCATGATCTCGGCACTGGCCGCCTACACCCGCCCCGCCACCGGCAGCCTGATCAACGCCGACATCGCCAACTGGGGCACCCTCCTCGGCGCCGGATACTTCTCCGCGGGCGGCCTCCTCCAGCTGTTCGAACGCCCCTGACCCGCGGGTGTTCCGCCTGCCGGTGGAATTCGCACCGGCACCGCGGGCATTCGGCGGCGTCGACGGGCTGCATGATCACCTCGGCTGTCTCATGGAGGCATGCCCAATCCTTCTCGGCGCACCCTGCTGCGCGCCTCGCTCGCCGCGTCCGGCGGGGGCCTGCTGTCCTCCTGCACCGGCTCGGACCGTGTGCCGCGCTCCGGCCCCCAGGGGTACGGCGGCAGGAACGCGTTCGTCCCGGACGGCCCACGGGGGTACGTCAACCCGTCCGACCCGGAGGTCCTCGCGGCCGAGCGCGCCCGCGGTTCCGGGCCGGTCCGCACGTACCGCATCACCGCGGCCGAGGCGTCACTGGACCTGGGCGGGCGTACCGTCCGGACGTGGGCCTACGACGAGGCGCTTCCGGGGCCACTGGTGCGCGCGAGCGCCGGCGAGGTGCTCGACGTGACCCTCGCCAACCGGCTCCCGGCCGTCACGGCACTGCATTCGCACGGGGTCCGGCTGCGCTGCGACATGGACGGGGTCGCCGACCTCACCCAGCCGCCCGTCCGGCCCGGGACCGACTTCCGCTACCGGTTCACGGTCCCCCACCCCGGGACGTACCTGATGCACTCCCACGTCGGGATGCAGTCGGACCGCGCCCTGTACGCGCCGCTGGTCGTCGACGACCCGCGGGAGCCGCTGGCCTACGACGCGGAGTGGATCGTCGTGCTGGACGACTGGCTCGACGGAGTGCAGGGCTCCACCCCCGAAGAGGTACTGGACCAGCTCAGGCCGGGTGACGCGAGGGGCTCGGGGCACGCGGGGATGGGTGCGGGCCACTCGGGCCCGGGCTCGGGCCCGGGCTCGGGCTCGGGCTCGGGCTCGGACTCGGGCCGAGGCGGCTCGACGCGTCCGACACCCGGCCGGAAGTCCGCGGGTCCCTCCCGGGTGCTGCACCGGGCACGCAGCCGGATGCTGCACGGACCGGCCGGCCACGTCGCCTATCCCCACTACCTGGTCAACGGCCGCCTGCCCGAGAGCCCGTCGGTGTTCCGCTGCCGCCCCGGCGACCGCATCCGGGTGCGCATCATCAACGCCGGCGCCGAGACGGCCTTCCGGGTCGTCCTGGGCGGCCACACCATGACGGTGACGCACACCGACGGCTATCCCGTGCAGCACAGGAGGACCGACGCCCTGCTCGTCGGTATGGCGGAGCGGTACGACGTCCTCGTCACCGCCCGGGACGGGGTCTTTCCCCTGGTGGCGCTGGCCGAGGGGAAGAGGGGGCGGGCCCTTGCCGTCCTGCGTACGGGCAAGGGAGCGCGGACGCTTCCACCGGTCACCGCCCGCCCGGACGAACTGGACGGACGGACCGTGGCCGCGCGGCGCCTGGTGCCGGACGAGTCGGTGGCCCTGGAGGACCGGGAGCCGGACCGCGAGCTGCGCATCCGCATCACCGGCGGCATGGAGAGGTACGACTGGGGCTTCGACCACCGGGCCTACTCGCCGCAGCGGCGCCATGCCGTGCGGGCCGGTGAACGGGTGCGCCTCACCCTCATCAACGCCACCGACATGTGGCATCCGATGCACCTGCACGGGCACACCTTCGCCCTCACCGGCCTGGACGGGGCGGGCGCCAGGAAGGACACCGCGATCGTGCTGCCGCACCGGAAGCTGGTGGTCGATCTGGACGCGGACAATCCCGGGCTGTGGATGCTGCATTGCCACAACCTGTACCACTCGGAGGGCGGGATGATGACGGTACTCGGCTACCGCAGGTGAGAGCCGCGCCGCCCGGACGGCGACCGCGCGAGGGCCAGTAGGCTCTGGTCGTGGCGGAGGCCCGCGAGCCGCCGCCGGGGGCTTGGGCGGCGGTCGGTGAAGCACCGCACCGCGGTCCGTCGGGGAGGGGAAGCGCGATGATCGCTGCGGAGTACGGTTACGAGGTGCTGCCCGGGGTGGCGGTGGACACGCCGGGCGTCGAGGACGTGCTCCGGCGTCGTGAGCGAGGCCTGCGGTGGGGCGCCCTGGCGTTGATCGCCGAGGTGCTGCTGCTGGTGACCGTGCTGTCCCTGGCCGGTCCCGGGTCCGCCGCCGGTTCGGTCACCGCCGCGTGCGTGGTCCCCGTCATCGCGGTCACGGGCGGTCTGACGCTGTTGTGGCGCCGGGCGCGACGCCGGGAGCGGCTGGTGATGTCCACCTATGGCTGGCAGGTCTGGCCCGTGCGGACGCAGGAGGTCCGCGTGGTCGCCGCCGAGGGCGAGCGGGCCCGGGGCCGCCGCTGGGGGACGGACGGGCGGGTGGTGCTGCTGCAGCCGGACGGTCAGAGCCACTGCTCCTTCCCCGTCCCCGCGGACGGCTGGGACGGCCCGCGTCCGCGGGGGTCCGGCCCGGCGGACCGGGTGTGGTTCGCCGGGGACACCCGGTTCGGCGGCATGGTGGCCGAACCGGGCGGGCTGCCCTTCCGCTACGTCGTCCGTGCCACGCCGGGACGGCGCCGCGGTACCGGGGTGGAGGACGAACTGGCGCGCCGCGCGGGACTGATGCCGCGCAACCGGACGCGATAGGCGATCGGCGCTCGGTGCTCGGCGCCTGGCGCCCGGCACTCGGTGCTCGGTGCTTGGCACTCGTCGCTCGTCGCTCGTCAGGGTTTGCGGGCCATGCCCGCGGCGATGAGGTGTTCCCAGACCGTGAGCTCTCGTCCGCCCCACGGGCCGTCGGTCTCGTCGGGACGCCACAGCGACGCGGGGACTATGCCCGGGTCGAGGATCTCCAGGCCGTCCAGCAGAGAGGCGATCTCCGCGTCCGTGCGCCACCGGCCGCGACCGAACGTCTGTTGCAGCACCTTCTCGGCCTGCGTCGTCTCCGGGTTGTCGCCGGAGCGGAAGTGGCTGATGAAGAAGTGGCTGCCGCTCGGGACGTGGTCGCGCCAATAGCGGACGATGCCTGCCGGGTCCTCCTCGTCGTTCACGTGGTGGAGGATGGCGCTGAGGATGACGGCGACGGGGCGGGAGAAGTCGATGATCTCCCGGGTGGCCGGGTGGGAGTGGACGCCCTCGGGGTCGCGCACGTCGACCGCGACGACGCGGGTCCGGTCGTTGTTCTCCAGCAGTGCACGGCCGTGGACCAGTACTTGGCCGTCGATGTCGACATAGACGACCCGGGACTCGGGCGCGTGACGCTGCGCGACCTGATGGACGTTGTCCGCGGTCGGCAGCCCGCTGCCCAGGTCGATGAACTGCCGGATGCCGGTGGTCCTCGCGATGTCCGCGACCGCCCGGACCAGGGCCGCCCGGTTGGCGAAGGCGATGGCGACCGACCCGGGCAGATCGCGCTTGAACACGTCGCCGATCTCCCGGTCCACGGCGTAATTGTCCTTGCCGCCGAGCAGGTAGTCGTAGACGCGGGCGATGCTCGGCCTGGTCGGGTCGATGTAGGAGCCTTCGTACGTCATGGGGGCCATTCTCCCCGGCAACCGGGCCCGCGCACCCGCGCTTTCGCCACTCCGGCCTCTCGGCGGTCCGGGCGCGGTCGAAGCGTCGGCTCAACGCCCCCAGCGCAGCAGCGTCGTGCCCAGCGTCATCCCCCCGCCGAACCCGGCCAGCAGCACCAACTGCCCGTCTGCCAGGCCCTTTCCGTCGGCGCGGGCCGCATGGTGAAGGGCGAGCGGGATCGACGCCGCGCCGGTGTTGCCGTGCCGGTCCACCGGCAGATGCACCCGCGCCGCGGTCAGTCCCAGGAGGGCGGTCACCGACTGGAGCATCTCCCCGTTGGCCTGGTGCGGCACGAAGTGGTCGACCTCGCCGGGCCGGACGGAGAACCGCTCCAGTGTGGCCGTGACCGCGGCCGGCAACTCCCGTTCGACGAACTCGCGCACCAGGCGGCCCTGCATGCGGAAGTAGTGCTCGCCGCGCGCCACGGACTTCTCCGACGCCGGCTGCCTGCTCCCGCCCGCCTGCACCCCGATCAGCCCGTGCAGATGCCCGTCGGTGCGCATCGCCGTCCCCACCAGGCCCCGGCCCTCGCCCACCGGCCCGATCACCACCGCACCGGCCCCGTCACCGAACAGCGGCGCCGTCCTGCGGTCGGCCGGATCGATGATCCGTGAGTACACCTCCGCACCGATCACCAGCGCACAGCGCCGCCGTCCGCCGCCGGTCCCGCCGGACGCGCCGTCGTCGACGGCCAGCAGCCGGGAAGCCGTGTGCAGCGCGGCCACAAAGCCGGCGCACACCGCGTTGACGTCGAACGCGGCGGCCCCGAAGGCGCCCAGCCTGTGCTGCACCAGCGCGGCGGTGGCCGGCTGCGGATGGTCCGGCGTCGACGTCGCGACAACGATCCAGGCGAGTTCGTCGGCCCGTACCCCGGCATCGGCCAGTGCCCGGGCTCCTGCGTGCGCGGCCAGGTCCGAGGCGGCTTCGTGATCAGCGGCGTAACGCCGTTCCACGATGCCGGTCTTGCGTGCGATCCACTCCGCGCTCACCCCGGCGCGGCGGCCCACCTCGGCGTTGGTGACGACCCGCTCGGGCAGATACGCGCCGGTGCCCCACACCCCGATCGGGCCCACCGCACGCGCCGTCATGACACCACCGCCGGACGCACCGCGGACCCCAACTGCCTCCGTATGGTGGACAGCACTCGGTGCTGTTCCCCGACGAGGAAGAAGTGTCCGCCGGGCAGCACGTTCAGCTCGAATGAGGACGTCGTGTGCGCCCGCCACGCCCGCACCTGCTCCGGCGTCGCCTTGGGATCACGGTCGCCGGTGAAGGCGGTGATGGGGCAGGCGAGCGCCGGCCCGGGCCGGTAGCGGTAGCGGCGCACCGCTCCGTAGTCGGCGCGCAGCGCGGGCAGGATCATCCGCAGCGTCTCCTCGTCCTCCAGCAACTGCGGGCCCGTGCCGTCGAGTCGGGCTATCTCCGTCAGAACCTCCTCGTCGGTGACGGGCTGGTACTCGCCGGCGGTGTCCAGCGACGGCGCGCGGCGCCCGGAGACGAACAGCCGCGACGGCCCCCGCCCGGCCGTCCGCAGCCGGCGCGCGGTCTCGAAGCCGACGATCGCGCCCATGCTGTGCCCGAACAGTGCGTACGGTTTGTCCGTCCACGGCTCCAGGGCGTGCGCGATCCGTTCGGAGAGGACGTCGAGATCGCCGAGCGGGCTCTCGCCGCGCCGGTCCTGACGCCCCGGGTACTGCACCGCCAGCACCTCGATCCTCGGGGACAGCGCACGGGCCACGGGGAAGTAGAAACTCGCCGAACCGCCCGCGTGCGCCAGGCACACCAGCCGCACGGGCGCTTGGGGGGCGGGGAAGAAGTTCCTGAGCCACGGACTGTCACCGTGGTGTGCGGTCATGGCGTCTCCTCGACGTCTCCCGGGCGTGCGTCACCGAGAGCATGTGCCGCCCTCGCCTCCGCGCACCTCCCCTGACACCCCCCTGAATCGCCGCCTCGAGCGCCGGGCGGAAAGTCAGGGGGTGGTCCGGGGTGGTCCCGTCCGGCCGGGGGCCCGCACGCTGGCGGGTGACGCAGCAGTTGTTCGCCGTGGCGGAAGGAATCGGGAAACACCGTGGACGAGATCATCCAAGCTGTGACCGGTGAGGCATCGCCGCAGGACATCGCCGCGCTGCGCCTGCCCGAGTCCTACCGGGGCGCCGTGGTGCGCCGCGAGGACACCGCCATGTTCGACGGGCTGGCCTCCCGTGACAAGGACCCCCGCAAGTCCCTGCACATCGAGCACGTGCCGGTGCCCCAGCCGGCTGCCGGCGAGGCGCTCATCGCGGTCATGGCCTCGTCGGTGAACTACAACACCGTCTGGTCGTCCCTCTTCGAACCCGTCGCGACCTTCGGCTTCCTCCAGCGCTACGCCCGCCTGTCCGAGGACACCGCCCGGCACGACCTGCCCTACCACGTCATCGGCTCCGACCTGTCCGGCGTCGTCCTGCGCACCGGTCCGGGCGTGAACCGGTGGAAGGTCGGCGACCGGGTGGTGGCCCACTGCCTGTCCGTGGAACTGGAGTCGGCCGACGGCCACAACGACACGATGCTCGACCCCGAGCAGCGCATCTGGGGCTTCGAGACCAACTTCGGCGGCCTCGCGGAGATCGCCCTGGTGAAGTCGAACCAGTTGATGCCCAAACCCGCCCATCTGACCTGGGAGGAGGCCGCCGCCCCGGGCCTGGTCAACTCCACCGCCTACCGGCAGCTGGTCTCGCGCAACGGCGCCGGCATGAAGCAGGGCGACAACGTCCTGATCTGGGGCGCGAGCGGCGGACTGGGCTCCTACGCCACGCAGTTGGCTCTAGCCGGGGGCGCCAACCCGATCTGTGTCGTCTCCAGTGAGCAGAAGGCGGACATCTGCCGCTCGATGGGCGCCGAGGCCGTCATCGACCGCACCGCGGAGGGCTACACGTTCTGGAAGGACGAGGACACCCAGGACCCCAAGGAATGGAAGCGCTTCGGCAGGCGCATCCGCGAACTGACCGGCGGCGAGGACGTGGACATCGTCTTCGAGCATCCGGGCCGGGAGACCTTCGGCGCGTCCGTCTACGTCACGCGCAAGGGCGGCACCATCACCACCTGCGCCTCGACCTCGGGTTACATGCACGAGTACGACAACCGCTACCTGTGGATGTCGCTGAAGCGCATCATCGGCTCGCACTTCGCGAACTACCGCGAGGCCTGGGAGGCCAACCGGCTCATCGCGAAGGGCAGGATCCACCCCACGCTGTCCAAGGTGTACCCCCTCAAGGACACCGGCCAGGCCGCCTACGACGTGCACCGCAACCTGCACCAGGGCAAGGTCGGCGTGCTCTGCCTCGCCCCCCGGGAAGGCCTCGGCGTGAGCGATCCCGCACTGCGCGCCCGCCACCTGACGGCCATCAACCGCTTCCGCCAGGACCAGGATCAGGAACCCACTCCATGACGACACCCACACCCACCCCTGCGCCCCCCTCCGCGACCGCGCCGGTGATCGGCGTCGTCGGCCTCGGCTCGATCGGCGAAGCGCTGCTGCGCGCACTGCGCGCCACCGGCCACCGGGTCATCGGCGTCGACACCGACCTGGACGTCCTCACCCGGCTGACCCGGCGCCTGAAAGCGGCCGCCACCGCCGACGGACCCGAGCCCGTCCTGGGCGACGACTACGGCCTGCTGCGCGGGAGCGACCTGGTCGTCGAAGCCGTCCCCGAGGACTGGGACGCGAAGACGAAGGCTCTCGGCCGCGTCCACGAGGTCTGCCCGCCCGGCACCCCACTGGTCACCACCACCGCCACCCTCCCCCTGGCCCGGCTCGCCATCGCCTCGGGCCGCCCCGCCGACCTCGCCGCACTGCGCCTGTACACCCCACCCGCGGCCGGCTCCCCCGCCGAGCCCGTCCACACCGCGCTCACCTCCCCCGAAGCCGCTCGCGCCGCGCATCAGGTCGTCGAGGCCGCCCGGCTCACGGCCGTCCAGGTGGGCACCCAGGCCGCCGTCGACGCCACCGCCCTCGTGCTGAACCTGCTCAACCGCGCCGCCGCGCTCCACGACACCGGCTACGTCTCCCACCACGCCATCGACACCGCGATGCGCCTGGGCTGCGCACTGCCCGCGGGCCCTCTGGAGACCCTGGACGCGATGGGCCTGGACACCGTCCGTGCCGCCCTGACGGACCTGCACCGACACACCGGCGACCCCTCGTACGCCCCCGCGCCGGTCCTCACCCGCCTGATCGACGACGGCCGCCGGGGCCGCACGTCAGGTCGCGGCTTCTACACGTACGACGACACCGGGGCGCCCCTGCCCGAACACACCGCCACCGCCGACACGCGTGCCGCCCGCACCGTCCACCGGGTCGGTGTCGTCGGCTCCGGCGCCATGGCCCGCGGCATCGCCGAGGTCACCGCCACGGCCGGCCACCCCACTGTGCTCGTCGCCCGCAGCGAGGACAAGGCCCGGGCCGCCCTGGACGGCATCGCCGACTCCCTCGTCCGCGCCGTACGCCGCGGCAAAATCACACCCGCCACCCGCGATCAGGCCCTGGCCTCCCTGCGCACCGGCACGGACGTCGCCGCACTGGCCGCCTGCGACCTGATCGTCGAGGCCGCCGCCGAGGACCCCCACGTCAAGCGGGACATCTTCACCGCCCTCGGGCAGACGAGTGCCCCCGGCACTCTGCTGGCGACCACCACGTCCAGCCTGTCCATCGCCGCCTGCGCCGACGCCTCGGGCCGTCCCGCCGACGTCATCGGCCTGCACTTCTTCAACCCCGCGCCCGTCATGCGGCTGGTGGAGATCGCGCACACCCCCCACACCTCCCCCGCCACCCTCGCCACGGCTCACACCTGGTGCGACGCGCTCGGCAAGACCCCCGTGCACTGCCCCGACCGGACCGGCTTCATCGTCAACAGCCTGCTGTTCGGCTACCTCGGCGCCGCCCTGGACCTGCTCGACCGGCGGGGCGCCGACGACCATGTCATCGAGAACACCGACACCGCCGTCCAACGCGCCTACGGCTACCCCATGGGTCCGTTCGCCCTGCTCGACACCATCGGTCTGGATGTCAGTCTGGCCATCCAGCACCGTCTCCACGACCGGTTCCCCGCCACCCACCAGCCCTCGAAGGCCCTGGCCGAACTCGTCACCGCCGGCCTGCTCGGCCGCAAGAACCGCGACGGTCTCCGCACCACCACGCATCGCGTGCCCTAGCCCTCCCCCCGGAGGGACGAGGTGCCGGTGGCGCGGCACGCGGCGGCTTCGGCGACGGGAGGTGGGGCGGCCGGACGTGCGGTGTCGCTGGTCCGCGCAGGTGAGACCGTGTGTTGGTGGAGGGACACTGCCGCCTCGGGCGTGACGATGGGGCCGGAGCTCACGACGCCGTACCGCGCTGACCGGGCCGCCGGTGCTGCTCCGGACCAGCGGCGTTGTGCACGTGCACCGGCGGCCGGATCCGCACGACCAAGGACGGGCGAACGTGCACGACAATCCCGAGGTGGCCGGCGACGGCCGGGAGGCGCTCCCGGGACACGGGGGCCGCTGGGGCCGCTGGGGCCACTTCCGCGGGACGCCGTGGTGGCCCGCGACCGTGCTGGTGTTCATCCTGGCCGCGGCCGCCGGGCTGTTCGCCTGGTCGTACACGTACGCCATGGCCAATCCGACCCCGCACCAGCTCCCCACGGCCGTCGTCGGGCCGTATCAGCAGGAGCGCGGCCGGGCCTTCCTGACAGGGCTGGGCACGGCACTCAACTCGTCCATGCGCACCCGGACCTACGACTCGCGAGCGGCGGCCCTGGAAGCCGTCGAGGAGCAGCGGGTCTTCGCGATTTTTGAATTGGGTAGGGGCGGGCGGCACGTCCTGCTGGACGTGTCCTCCGCCTCCGGTGCCTCCGTGGCGGAGCTGCTGGCGCAGGCGGCACCGAAGGTGGGGCGGGCGACCGGGGTGTCGGTGACCGTCCGGGACGTCAACCCGCTCCAGGACGGCGACCCGCGCGGTCTGGCCATCTTCTACGTCTCCCTGGCCGCCGTGATCATCGGCTTCGTCGGTGCGATCCAGCTCAGCGTGCACGCCCGCGCGCTCACCCCTGTCGAGCGGATCGCCTTCACCGCCGCCTACGCACTGCTCGGCGGTTTCGCCATCGCGGCGGCCGTGGACTGGCTGCTCGGCGCGCTCGATCTGCCGTTCGTGGAGTCGTGGCTGATCCTGGCCCTGACCATGTTCGCCAGCGGCATGACGTTCACCATGTTCAACACCCTGGTGGGCCGCTGGGCGATGCTCCCGACTTGGGGCGTCATGGTCCTGCTGGGCAACCCCTCCTCGGGTGGTGCGGTCTCGTGGCCGCTGCTGCCGTCCGCGCTGGGCGTCATCGGGCGCTGGCTGCCGCCCGGCGCGTCGGTCAACGCACAGCACACGGCGGTGTACTTCGCGCGGCACCAGCACGCCTTCCCGTTCCTGGTGCTGACGGGCTGGGCGCTGGTGTCCTGCGGGGTGTTCTGGACCTGGCGGCACCGCCACCCGGGCGGACGGGACCCGCAGCCTGCCGAGGACAACTCGCCCGACGGCGGCGGAACCTGACGCCCGTGCAGGGACGTCGGAGGGGGCGGCGCCACCTTCCCGCTGCCGCGACGCACCACCCGCGCTGCCTGCCTACTCGCCCGGCGGCTGCCGGCTCCGGTCCCTGACCGCCTGCTCGATGAGCTGCGCGCACGTGGTGAACTCTTCGACCTGGTCAGGTGTCAGGTCGCGTACGGAGATCTGCTCGAGGGAGCGCCACATGTCGGCGATGGGCTTCTGCAGGGCGCGGCCGGTGTCGGTGAGGCGGACCACCATGACCCGCCGGTCATGGGGAGCGGGCTCGCGGGTGAGCAACCCCGCCTCCTGCATGCGCCGCAGCGACTTGGAGACGGTGGAGTGGTCGAGACCCACCCGTTCCAGCAGTTCCGCCTGTGTCAGGCCGTCGTGGTCGAAGAGCTGCATCAGCAGCAGCTCCTGTCCCGGGTGCAGGCCCATGGTGCGCAGCATGGCGGCGGCGTGGGCGCGGTGCGTGCGGGCGAGTTGAAAGATGGCGTAGCTCAGTGGCCCGTCGGCCGCCGCGTGGGGCAATCGCGGTGACGTGGTGTCTGACATGGCTGCTCCCTCATGACACGGGGGTGGGGTGACGGTTCAGTCGACGGTGAGGACGATCTTGCCTCGGCTGTGGCCCGCGTCGCTGGCCTGCTGGGCCTTCGCCGCTTCGGCGAGCGGGTAGGCGGCGCTGATCGTGGTGACCAGTGTGCCGTCCGCGGCCTGCCGGGCGAGTTCGGCGAGACGGGCGGCGGAGCGGCGCTGGGGGCCCACGGCGAAGACGATGCCGAGTTCCGCGGCACGGAAGTCGGCGGTGGTGACGATCCGGTCGGTGCCACCGCGCAGGGTGATGGAGTCCTCCAGCGCGCCCTTGCCGGCGGCGTCGAACACCGCGTCCACCCCTTCGGGGGCGATGTCACGGACCCGCTCGACCAGGTGGTCGCCGTAGACCAGCGCGGTCGCGCCGAGCGAGGCGACGTACTCCTGGTTGGCCGGTCCGGCGGTGCCGATGACGCGGGCGCCGCGGGCGACGGCCAGCTGGACGGCGATGGTGCCGAGCGCGCCGGATGCGCCATGGATCAGCAGCGTCTCACCGGAACCGACGTCGAGCAGGTCCAGCACCCGTTCCGCGCCGTCACTGGCCACCGGCAGGGCGGCGGCGTGCTTCCAGTCCAGACCGGCCGGCTTGGGCGCCAGGACGGCGGCGGACGCCAGGGCGTACTCCGCGTAGGAGCCCGTGTCGGACCAGCCCAGCACCTCGTCCCCCGCCTTCAGGTGCTCGACGCCCTCGCCCACCGCGTCGACCACACCGGCGATCTCCCCGCCGGGCACGGCGGGCAGCGTGGTCGGGAAGATGGCCTCCATGCCGCCGGAGCGGATCTTGCCGTCCACCGGGTTGACCCCGACAGCGCGCACCCGCACCCGGACCTGGCCGGGGCCGGGCCGGGGGGTGTCGATCTCCGCCTCGTGCAGGACCTCGGTGCCGCCGAACGTGTCGAAAACGATGGCCTTCATGACTGCTCTCCTCCACGGGAAGCCGCGCCGGCCACATTCTGTGGCCGACCACATAAACGTAGCACCGTTTATGTGGCCAGCCAAGTATTTTCCGCGAGGGCTCACCAGCCGGTCTCGCCGTCCCACTCCGGCGACGGCAGGGGATCGGTGACCCAGCCCGCCGTCAGCACCAGTCCCGTGTGACGATGCACGGCGAGGAAGCCGAAGGGCCGGTCGAAGTCGGCGAGGATCCGGGTGGTGACGTGGCGGAGGGCGGGAAAACCCCCGCCGGCGACGCCGAACGCCGTCACCGCTGCGGCCTCGAAACCCGACGCGTTGAACCTCGCCCTCGTGCTCTGCTGGGCCGACTCCACGGCGAGCGGGAAGTCGCTGATGCCGGGGAAGTGCCCGCCCGAGGTGTCCCGCGCCGCGGTGAGCCCGAACAACCGGTGCAGCTCCAGCAGGTCGTGGCGCGCACTCATGTCGTACGCCACGGTCGTCACCTCCAGCGACGGCGGCTCCGGCCGTGCGCAGCGCACCTTCTCGACCGTCAGGCCCGGACCCACGGACCCCAGGGGCAACTGCGGCCCCCGCACGACCGCGTACCGGCGGGCGAGCATGTCGACCCCGGCGCGCAGCACCTGCCCCGGCCGCATGGCCTCTTCACCGAGCAGCAGGTGCACGTCCAGGGCGTTGCTCCCCAGCACCCTCAGCTCGGTGACGTGCCCGCCGGGTGTGTCCGCCACTCCGACCCGGTCGAGCACGGCGCTGGTGCGCCGCAGCGCCAGCCGCGGCGTGGTGGCCCAGGGCTCGTACGCCGTCTCCAGTTCCGTTTCGTGGAACGGGCTCAGCCACCGCGTACGCAGGGTCAGTGCGCTCGCCAGCACCAGCTGTGTGTCTTCGGTCAACCCGACCGGCATGCGGTCGATCAGGCCACCGGTCCGCTTCACCGTCCAGGCGTCCAGAGCCAGTCGATCGACGCCGAGGTCGCCGGTGAGCACCCCGTGAGCGTCGGCCGGCAGGCTCTCCTCCCAGGAGGCCTTCAACTCCAGCGTGCGCCGCGTCCACAGCCCCACAGCCGTCTCCAGCCCCCGCATGGCGCCCATCGCCGCCAGCAACTCGCGTGCGGCGGCCGGGGCCTGTCCGGCGTCGAGTCCCAGCGCTTCCGACAGCTCCGCCCGCGCCTGGCCCTCCGCCCCGTCGGCCAGGTGCGCCAGCAGCGGCCACACCCCCGCCGCGGAGAACACCGTGCCGCCGTCCGAGACACCGGCCCACCGCGCGGCCAGCCCGTTCACCGCGCGGACCGTGGTCGCGAGTCCCATGCCACCCCCTCATCCCTGCGCCCACGACGTTCAGCGCAGCACCTTCAGTATCGCCAGGGAGAGGCGCTCCGCCGTCTCCTGGACGTCTCCGCCCGGCAGGACGAGGTGGCTGAGGGTCATCCGCACCGCGATGTCCGCGGCGACGCCGACGAGCGCCTCGTCCTGTGCGGGGAAACGCTCCCCGAGCCAGGCGCGCAGCAGGTCCTGCGCCACGTCGAAGACCGGGTCGGCGCGTGCGGTGAGGTACGGCAGCAGGCTGTCGGAGCCCTCCCGCGCGGCCAGGACGACGGCCCGCACCAGGGGGTTGCGGTGGGCCTCGGTGAGGACGAAGCGGATCGCCGCTTCCAGCGCAGCACGGGTGTCCGGGAGCCCCGGCCGCAGGACCGCTGCCACGCTGTCCAGGAACGCCTGGGCCTCCCTGACGACGAGGGCACGACCGAGACCGGCCCTGTTGCCGAACTCCTTGTACACGGACGGACGGGACACCTCCGCCGCGGCGGCGACGGCCGACAGGCTCACCCCGTCCCAGCCCGAGTCGCGCGTCAGGTCGCGTGCGGCGTCCAGGACCCGTTGCCTCATCTCCTTGCGCCAGGCGACCCGCGGCGGATCGGGCGCCGGCGCTCCGCTGGCGTGGGGTGTCGTCGCGTGTCCGTGTGCCGCCATGGCCCGAGTCTGTCAGGGCCGCCGGGGCGGGTGCGGCGCAGCGCCGGACATCTGACGGCCACTCAGAACGTTGACACCGTGACCTCCCTTGTCAGTGGTCCGGCCGCTTGGCACGCTCGGTGCTCCCCCCAAGGAGGTGCGCCCCCGCCGGCCCGTGGGAAGGCGGGGGCGCACCGTGCTCACCAGGAGGTGTCGTGCCGCATCGTCGAGGACAAGAGGTCCAGCGGTGGCGTGATCCGAAGCGGTATCTGTGGCTGCTCGCCCTGGCCGTGCCCACGCTGCCGTTCCAGGCGGGCGGTCTGGTCGCCCTGACCGGCGTCGGGGCGCTGTGGTGGTGGGGGCCGGTCTTCGCCTTCGTCCTGCTGCCGGTGATCGACCACCTCACGGGCAGGGACAGTGCCAATCCGCCCGAGGAGGTCATGAAGGCCCTGGAGGCCGACCGGTACTACCGCTGGTGCACGTTCCTCTATCTGCCGTTGCAGTTCGGTGCCCTCGTCTGGGCCTGCGGGCGGTGGGCCGGGGGTGGACTGTCGGTGGCGGAGTGCCTCGGGCTGGCCGCGACCACCGGGGTCGTGGCCGGAGTGGCGATCAACACCGCCCACGAGCTGGGCCACAAGCGGGAGCGGCTGGAACGGCGGCTGAGCCGCATGGCGTTGGCGCAGAGCGGCTACGGGCACTTCTACGTCGAACACAACCACGGCCATCACATCCGGGTCGCCACGCCCGAGGACCCGGCGAGTTCGAGGGTGGGCGAGAGCTTCTGGCGCTTCCTGCCGCGGGCGGTGGCGGGAAGTCTGCGTTCGGCCTGGATCCTGGAGAGCCGACGGCTCCAGCGCCGCAACCGACGACGCTGGAGCCTCCACAACGACGTCCTCACGTCCTGGGCGCTGACCGTGGCGCTGTTCGCCGGGCTGACCATCTCCTTCGGCGGGACCGTCCTGCCGTACCTGCTTCTCCAGGCGGTACTCGGCTTCGGCCTCCTGGAGACCGTCAACTACCTGGAGCACTACGGGCTGTTGCGCCAACGCCGCCCGGACGGCCGCTACGAACGCGTCTCGCCCCGTCACAGCTGGAACAGCAACAACACGGTCAGCAACCTGTTCCTCTTCCAGTTGCAGCGCCACTCCGACCACCACGCCAATCCGTTGCGGCGCTACCAGACGCTGAGGCACTTCGAGGAGGCGCCCCAACTGCCCTCCGGCTACGCGACGATGATCGTCGTGGCGTGGTTCCCACCGCTGTGGCGCCGCATCATGGATCCCCGGCTGCACCGGCACTACGCCGGCGACCTGTCCAAGGCGAACGTGAGCCCCTCCCCCGGCCTGCCGAACACGGCCCGGACCACCTAGGGGCGGTCAGGTGCCGACGCCGTGGGCGAGGAGGCTTTCGGCGGTGTCCGCGATCGTGTCCTCGATGGGGCGGATCCGGTCCGACGCCGACCCCGGTGACTTCCTCCAGCTCACCGGCGCTCTGTGGCGCGCCGCCTCCGCCCCCGAGGACCGGGCTCCCCGCATGCTCGCGCTCATCCTCGACGGCCTGCGAGCAAAGTCGCAGCGCTGACGAGCGGTTCCGGGGGCGGCCGGTCGGCGCCGACGGCGCGGGGGTGCTCGGTGAGTCCGGGCGAGGAGTTCCCGCGGCAGCGCCCCGCACGGGACGGGTGCCGTGCGGGGCGGGTGCCGTGCGGGGCGGGGAGCGCGGAGCGGGGCCGGTCGCGCACCATGGGGACGCGGGCGGGCCGGTCACAGACCCAGAGGGCCCGCCTCCGTGATGCTCGCCCAGTCGTTCTCCGGGTTCGCCCAGAAGGAGATCTTCAGATAGCGGACGTCCAGAGGTCCGGTGGTGAACAGGACGGTCTCGGGCGCGGTGGTCGTCCCCGAGCTGCGGCCTTCCCACACCTTGGTGTACGAGACGCCGTCCTGCGAGGCGTGGATGGTGTAGTCGTTCCACCGCAGGTCGCCGCGGTGCCAGGCCACCGTCGCGCCGCACAGGTGGCGTTGCGTGCCGGTGTCCAGGATCAGTGCCGCGCCGAAGCCCTGGCCGGACCAGCGGGTCGTCAGGTCACCGTCGACGGCCTGGGCGGGCGGGTTCGCCGGTTCGTGGGTGGTGGCGGTCGCCGCCGTCACCGGTACGGCCCGGGCGCAGGTCCGCTGCGGTGCGACGTCCTTGTGCACGGCCCGCTCATCGCCCAGGCGCAGGGCGTCGTAGTGCAGCACGCGCTGGGTGGTGCTGGACGGGGCTCCGGTGTTCCAGTCCCATTTGTAGATGCCGAACTTGAAGTAGGGCGAGCGCGGGCCGCCGTCGTGGGTGGGGCCGGTGCGGTTCACGACCCGTTCGCCGTTCTTCCAGACCTGGAGCACCCCGCTGCTGTCGGTGCGCCAGGTGACGTGGAAGACCCAGTCCACCCAGACTCCGGTGCTGTACGCCCCCAGATCGAGGAACTGGCCGCGGAAGTCGATCTTCCAGCGCCCTTCGTCGGTCAGGAGCGCCAGGGGCGGTGAACCGCCCGGGCAGCCGACGTCGCACTGGTGCCACTGGCTCACGATCTCGGCCGAGGTGTCATAGGCCCAGCTCGACGCCAGGTTGATGCTGAAGCCGTACCAGCGCTCGGCGTTCGCCGGCTGCTCGTCGCGCTGCGATATCTCCGCGCGTTTGCTGCCGGAGACGACCGGGTCGGTCTTGCGCAGCTCGAAACGGGCACCGTGGGAGCCGTCGCGCGTGGGTCCGGTGACGTTGGTGGCGCCGTACGAAGTGCCCCACTGCTGCAGGAAGTCGGGCGGCGCGGTGGCGGGGAGCGTGCGGTCGGCCGCCTGTTCCCAGTCGAGGGTGCGCAGGACTCCGGCGGGGTCGGCCGCCGCGGGCTGCGCGGGCGACAACGCCAGTGTCGCGGTCAGCACGGACATGACGACGGCCAGGAGCCAGGCTCTCGGGCGTGATCGTTGCATGGTGCGACTCCTCTCGGGGACGCTGAGCGGACGGCCGCGGATGCGCGCCGTCCGATGACGGCCCCCGACTCTTCCGCCGGCCGGAGACGCGGGCAAGGGCCGGCCCCGGGGCGCGCGGAGCATCCGGACCTCGACGCGCACCACCGACGGATGGCCGACGCCGCCGACACCGATGACCGTACGCAGTGCGCGCTGCCGTGTGGACAGCCGGTGGTGCGGTGTGCCCGGACCGCCCACTCCCGTTCCGTACGCCTCGCCGTCAGGACGCCTCGGGCGGGGCGCCGAGGGTGTCGCCGTAGAGCCGGAACAGGCGCAGTCCTTCCGGTCCGTCGGGACCGGGCGCGGACAGGCGTTGCCAGCAGTCGGCGGTGAGGCGGCGTGCCTGGGTGCCGGGCCACGGCTGGGGCAGCAGCTCCGGGGGGAGCAGCGGGTCGGGGCGCACGGCCGCGGTGAACTCCGCCGCGAGTTCCACGGCCATGGCCAGGCGTCCGGCGGACGCGCGCCCGGCGCCGTCGGCCGGTCGCGGCGCGTCCAGTCCGGCCAGACAGTGCCGCGCGAAGGCACCGAGCCGTTCGTAGCGGGCGGCGATCTCCTCCAGGGGCCACAGCCCGGCGGCCAGGGATGCCGGGTCGGTGAGGGTGCCGATGCGCAGGTCGGTGCTCGTGAGGAAGGTCAAGGAGTCCAGGACGCCCAGGTGGCGGGCGTGGGCCTCGACGATGTCGGCGACCGGGTTGGCGGTGACGTAGAGGCCGCCCTGGAGGGGGGCCGCGCCGAGGTGGAGGAGCGTGTCGCGCAGGGCGTCCCGGGTGATGCGCCGCGATTCGGGGATGGCGAAGGCGAACAGGTGCCACACACCGTCCCAGGGGGCTTGCCCGGCGTCCTGCCGGTAGGCGTGCCGCACGTACTCCGCGTCCGGGGCGAGGGCGCCGGTGGGGTCGGCCACGGCCCGCAGCACGGCTTTGCGTCCCCGCCCGTCCTGGGTGAACCGGCCGTCGGCGACCAGGCGTTTGACGCACAGCCGCACCTGCTGGTCGGTCATGCCCAGCAGGCCCGCGACGTCGTACAGCTCGCCGGCGTCGACGGTGCCGTCCTCCCGCACGAGTGCGTGCACGAGCAGCCGGGTGGGGACCTCGGGCCGGGCAGGGCCGTCGTCTCGGGCACCGGCGGCGGGGGTGCCGGCGGCCGTCATCGCGCACCTCCGCCGGTCCGGTCGGCCCGGGTGACGGGGCGATACATGGTCGTCACGGCGCCGAACCCCATCAGGCGGCGCAGGTAGGGCGTGTGCTCGGTGCGCCCGGCGACGAAGCCGTGCCGTTCGTACAGGGCCCGGGCACGGGGGTTGGTGTCGATGACGTCCAGACGGATGCGGCGGCAGCCGTGGTCCGCCGCGACGGCGGCGACCTCCTTCAGCAGCAGGCTGCCGATCCCGCCGCCCCGGTGGCGCGCATCCACCGCGATGCCGTCCATGACCAGTTCGCCCTGCTGGGGCGTGCGCTCGAACAGGGCGAGCACGGCGACCCGGGGCAGGCCGCGGAAGAGGCCGTAGGTGGACACCACGTCCCGCACACCGCCGCCGGTCAGCGCGCGCCCGCCGAGCTGGTATCCGGCCACCCCGACCATTTTGCCGTCGGCGAGCGCGGTCACGCCCCGGTCGCGGTTCAGGTGTGCGGCGATGAAGGCCCGCCCGGTGTCGGGCGGGTTGAGCGCCGAACCGAGTTTGCGGCCGAACGCCTCCCAGTACAGCGCGGCCACCTGCTTCTCGGCCCCTTCGGGCACCTGGCGTCGGCACGCGACCCGCGGGGTGGGCCGCTCACCGCCCCGTCCGTCCTCCGCCGTGCGGTCCTGCGGGTTCACCGACTCCATGCGCGGCTGCTCCCCTCTGTCGTCCTCGGCACCCTGACTCTATCGAGTGTAGTACGTTCATTCTATATACGAGCGTTTTTGAAACGATAGATTGGTGGTGGGGTCGGTGCCGAGGCGACGGGAAAGGGTCCGCGCGGGGCGCGGGCGGCGGGGCCTGTGGTGGGTGCTGGTGGGGGCCGTGCTGGTGGCAGGCGGTCTGGGCGGGATCGCGGTATGGCAGAACACCTACGCCCTCCGCGAGGAACACGTGACCTTGCGGCACGACGGCCACCGCCTGGAGGGGGTGCTGGCTCGACCGCCCGCAGGCGACGGGCCGTTCGGACTGGTGGTGTTCGTGCACGGGGACGGCCCCGTGGACGCGACGCACGACACCTTCTACCGGCCCTTGTGGGAGTCGTTCGCACGGGCGGGGTACGCCTCACTGTCGTTCAGCAAACCCGGCGTGGCGGGGTCGGAGGGCGACTGGCTCGAACAGAGCATGGACGACCGCGCCGAAGAGACCCTCGCGGCGGTCGCCTGGGCCCGCAAGCGTCCCGACGTCGACGGCCGCCGCATCGGACTGTGGGGAGCGAGCCAGGCCGGGTGGGTGCTGCCGAAGGTCGCCGCGCGGGACCGGGGCATACGGTTCGTCATCGCCGTCTCCCCTGCCGTCAACTGGCTCCGGCAGGGCCGCTACAACCTGCTCGCCGAACTCCGGCGGGACGGTGCCGACCGGCACCAGGTCGAGAAGGCGATGCGCCGCCGCGAGACGACTCTGCGCCTGCTGCGCCGGGGCGCGTCCTACGAGGAGTACCGCGCGGAGGTCGGTGACTCCGCCGACATCTCACCCGGCCGGTGGCGCTTCATCACGGCGAACCACACCTCCGACGCGGTCGCCGACCTGCGCGCCATGAGGGGAACCCCCGTCCTGCTCGCCCTGGCCGGCCACGACGTGAACGTGGACGTCGCGGAGACCGAGGCCGTCTACCGCGAGATCCTTCCCGCCTCCACCCTGCGCGTCGCGCACTACCCCGACGCCACGCACGCGCTGGTCGACCACGACACCGAGAGCTCGTCGCTGCGGCTGACCGCGACCGCCGTGTTCGCTCCACGGAAGCTGTACGCGGCAGGGTTCCTCGACCGTCAGACCCGCTTCCTGCGGCGGCTCGGCGCGGGAGAGGGAGCGGCGTGAACGCCATTTTCGGCACCGGCCGCCGCGCCGGGCAGCCGGGGCCGGGCCCCTCGCGTCTGACCACGGTCGACACGCTGCGCGGCTTCGCCCTGTTCGGCATTCTGATGGTGAACATCACCTACCTGGCCTCCGCCTACCACGGCACCGGTGTGGAGGACCCGGGCTCCGGCGGCCCGCTGAACACCACGGTCCGCTGGCTGGTGACCGTGCTGTTCGAGGCCAAGTTCTTCCTGCTGTTCTCCTTCCTCTTCGGCTACAGCTTCACCCTCCAGCTGACCTCCGCCGACCACGCGGGCGCGCGCTTCGTCCCGCGCTTCCTCAGACGCCTGGCCGCGTTGTTCGTGCTCGGCGCGGCGCACGCCGTGCTGCTGTTCCCCGGCGACATCCTCACCACGTACGCCGTGCTCGGCCTCCTCCTCCTGGCGGCCCGCCGGCTGCGCCCTCGCACCGCCGCGTGGACCGCCGTGGTCCTGCTCGGCGGCACGGCGGCCGCGTACGGGGTCCTCGCGGCGCTCGTACGGTCGGCGGGCGGAGCGGGCGTCGACGAGGAAGCCGGCGGCCGGGGCGGCCCGGGCCACCGACGCGCTGCGCGGTGACGCCGTCTCGGTCCTCACGGCGCATCTGGAACAACTGCCGGACGTGGTCCTGCTGTTGGTGTTCTTCCAGGCACCGGCCGCCCTGGCCGCGTTCCTCCTCGGACTCGCCGCGGGCCGGGCCCGGGTCCTGCACGACCTCGCCCGCCACGACCGCACCCTGCGACGACTGCAGTGGGTGGGTTTCACCGTGGGCGCGGCGGGTGGCCTGGTCTACGCCCACGCGGGTCTGACCCGGCCGGGCGGGGAGTACCAGGTCCTGGCTCTCGGCGTGGACGTGATCACAGCCCCCCTGCTCGCCGCCGCCTACGCCGCGACCCTTCTGCGCGTGAGCAGCGGTCGGCGCGGACCGGCCCTGGCCGCGGTGCTGGCCCCGGCCGGGCGCATGGCGCTGACCAACTACCTGGCCCAGTCACTGGTGTGCGCACTGCTGTTCACAGGCTACGGCGCCGCACTCGTCGGCAGGGTGCCGCCGGCCGGGGTCGCCGTCGTCGCCGTGACCCTGTTCGGGCTCCAGGCTGCCTGGTGCCGGTGGTGGCTGAGGCGGCATCCCTACGGGCCGGCCGAATGGCTGCTCCGGGCCGCGACCCACCTCGCGCTCCCGCCGTGGACGCGCACGGCCGGCGCCGCCCCACCCGGCCGCCGGGTGCTGCCGGGGCGGAGCACGAACGGCTGAGGCCGGCGGTCCGGACCGTGTCGGCCACCCGTGTCCGGGCATACGGTGGGGACAAGCGTCTCGCGCGGTCCGCCCGGCAGGGTGGGCCCGGATCCGCAGTCGAGGAGACCGTGCCCCCCACTCAGCGTCCCGACCGGCCGCCCCATCTCTCCGCCGAGCACCACGAGATCGACGGAGTGCGTGTCGTGACCCTGCGGGGCGAGATCGACCGCGACGTCCAGGACGTGCTTCGCGAGGCCCTGCTGGGCGGTACCGGTGAGGCGTCGGAGCGGATCGTCGCCGATCTCGCCGGCGTCACGTTCATGGACTCCAGCGGCATCAACGTCCTCCTCGCCGCCCACTTGCAGACCAAGGCCGCACAGGGGTGGGTACGCATCGCCGGCGCCCGGCGACCCGTGCTGCGCGTGCTGCAGATGACCGGCGTGGACACCCTGATCACGTGCCACCCGACCATCGAGCAGGCCCTGACCACCTGACCACCGCAGGGTGGACCACCGCGGGGTGGGGGTCCGCATCGGCGATGCGGACCCCACACCCGCCTGCACGGCTGGTCCTAGCGCGTCCGCCGGCTGCCGCCCGGGTCCCCGACACGTGTGGCCCGCAGGTCGAAGGCGAACGCTTCACCGCAGGTGAGTCGCACCTGCCGGCCCAGCACGTGCACGGTCGCCTCGGCGGCGAGCGGGGTGCGCCAGCCGTTGGTCACCACCTTGCCCCAGGGTTCCGGGTGCACCTCCCGCACCCGCACGCGCGGCCCGGACGCCTTGTACGAACCCTCCACGCGGGCGAACTGCGTTTCGGCTGCGGCCTCTTCGAGCCGGCTGTACGCCACCCGGCCGGAGATGACGCCCCGGTCGAACAGGCCGGACTCGACGGGCCCGCCTCCCCCGTACCGCTGTCCGTCGGCTTCGACGGACAGGCTGACGTGCGTGCCGAAGGTGGAGTTCTCGTACAGGTCGAGCGACACCTCCATACCGTCCCGCTCCGCCTGACACGCGACGGCGTGCCCCTTCTCCAAGGTCACCCTGAGCCACGTGTCCCGGCCGTCGGCCGCTGCCGCTGCCGCCGGCGCCGCCGTCAGCAGTGTCGCAGCGAGCGCACCGGTGATCGCTGCTCGCTTCCCTACCTGCATGCCGTACTCCCGTCCGTCGTGTCCCGGTGAACTCCGTGCCAGTTGGACTCACATAGGGCGGATGAGGATGTAGGGAACCGCCGGGCACGTTCCGAGGCCCGTCGGCGGGGCCGCCCGGGGACGCGATCTCGCCTCCGTCCCGCCGATGATGTTGACTCGTGCTCCTGGCCCGGACCACGACAGGAGCTACGCCAGTGACGTACGACATCGCCGCCCTGCGCTCGTGCTTTCCCGCTCTGGCCGCCGGGACCGTCCACTTCGACGGGCCCGGGGGCACGCAGACGCCGCAGCCCGTCATCGACGCCGTCGCCGACGCGCTGGCGCGGCCCCTGTCCAACCGCGGGCAGTACTCGCCGGGCGAGCGCAACGCCGAGGCCATCGTCACCGGAGCACGCCAGGCCGTGGCGGACCTGCTGGGCACGGATCCGGCGGGGATCGTCTTCGGGCGCAGCGCCACCCAGCTCACCTACGACCTCGCCCGCACCCTCGCCGCCTCGTGGAGGCCCGGCGACGAGGTCGTCGTCACGCGGCTCGACCACGACGCCAACATCCGCCCCTGGGTGCAGGCCGCACAGCGGGCCGGCGCCACCGTGCGCTGGGCCGGATTCGACCCCGCCACCGGGGAGTTGACGGCCGACGACATCCGGGCCGTCCTGTCCGAGCGCACCCGGCTCGTCGCCGTCACGGCCGCCTCCAACCTGATCGGCACCCGCCCCCCGGTCGCGGAGATCTGCCGCCTGGCCCACGAGGCCGGGGCCCTCGCCCATGTCGACGGCGTCCACTACACCGCGCACACGCTGGTCGACCTGCCGGCGCTGGGCGCCGACTTCTTCGTGTGCTCCCCGTACAAGTTCCTCGGCCCCCACCACGGCGTCCTGGCCGCCCGGCCCGCCCTGCTGGAGACCCTGCGTCCCGACAAGCTGCTGCCCTCCAGTGACACGGTCCCCGAGCGGTTCGAACTGGGCACCCTGCCGTACGAGTTGCTCGCCGGTACGCGTGCCGCCGTCGACTTCCTGGCCGGCCTGGACCCGGACGCCACGGGCACCCGGCGTGAGCGCCTGACCGCCTCCTTCGCGGCGCTGGAAGGACACGAGGGCACCCTCCGCACCCAGCTCGAGAGGCAGCTCGCCGCGCTCCCCGGCGCCACCCTGCATTCCCGGGCCGCCGACCGCACGCCCACCCTCCTGCTGACCTTCGAGCAGCACGACACCGCCGACGCGTACCGCTTCCTCGCCGCCCGCGACATCCACGCCCCCTCCAGCCACTTCTACGCCATCGAGACGTCCCGGCATCTCGGTCTGGGCGACACCGGCGGTCTGCGCATCGGGCTCGCCCCCTACAACAGCGCGCAGGACGTCGACCGGTTGCTGGCGGCGCTGCACGAGTTCCTGGCGGGGTGAGCCCGAGACGTCGTCCGCTGCCCGGCGCCCGCGTGCCACTCCCCGGTCGCGGTCACCGGGCCAACGCCCTCTCGATGTCGGCGGCGTCCGCGGCCTCCGCCGCCCAGGCGACGTATCCGTCGGGCCGCACCAGGACGGTCGTGCGGCGGTCGCTCGCCCAGTGCCCCACGGTCAGCCAGCCCTCACGCACGCCGGGACCCTCGTACGTCCCGGGCGTGATGAGCACGAACCGGCCGCCGCGCAGCGCCTCGTAGAGCCGACCGTCCTCGAGGGCGACGTCGGGGGCCCGGGTGCCGGTGAGGCGGTGGGCGCCGCGCGGGGCGGGGTAGGCGTAGCCGATGCCCGTGATCTGCCCCAGCGCCTTGCGTTGGACGGGCGGGGCGTGGTCGACGAACGCGGAGACCAGGGCGCGCACGGCGCGCAGCAGCGGGTTGCGTGCCCGGGCCAGCCGGACCAGTCCGCCACTGCTGCGCAGCACCGCCCGGCCGACCGGGTGGCGCTCGGCCTCGTAGCTGTCGAGGAGCCCGGCGGGCGCCCGGCCCTGGAGGGTCGCGGCGAGCTTCCAGCTCAGGTTGGCGGCGTCCTGGAGCCCGGTGTTCATGCCCTGCCCGCCGGCCGGGGAGTGGATGTGCGCGGCGTCCCCGGCGAGGAAGACCCGCCCCACCCGGTAGTGCGGCGCCTGGCGCTCGTCGCTGTGGAAGCGGGAGAGCCAGCGGGCGTCGTGCATGCCGTAGTCGGTGCCCAGGGCACGGCGGGTGATGGCCTTGACCTCGTCGAGGTCGAGCGGCGCGTCGTCGGAGACCTCGTTGCGACGGTTCCAGCCCATGACCCGGTACCAGCCGTCGCCGAACGAGGCGACCATCGCGAAGGCGTCGCCGCCGCCGTTCACGGTGAGGACGCTCTCGGGCTTCTCGGCCAGCCGCACGTCGGCCAGGATCAGCGACTTGATGACGGACACACCGGGGAAGTCCAGGCCGATCGCCTGCCGCACGGAGCTGCGGTGACCGTCGGCGCCGACGACGTAGGCCGCTCGGCGGGTGACGACCGTCCCGTCGGGGCCGCGCACGTCGAGGTCGACGCCCTCCTCGTCCTGCCGCAGCCCGACGACCTCGCTCTCGTACGCGAACTCGACCCCGGCTTCCGCGGCCCGCCGCTCCAGGAGCCGCTCGACCTCGTACTGCGGGGTGATGAGCAGGAACGGGAAGCGGGACGGCAGCGTGCTCAGGTCCAGCGAGAGCCGGCGGAAGAGCCGGAGGCCGGTGAGGGTGTCGCCGCGGGCGACCAGGTCGTCGGCGAGCCCGCGGGCGTCGAGCTGCTCCAGGGTGCGGGCGTGCACCCCGAAGGCGCGGGAGAGGTTGCTGATCCTGCGCGGCCGCTTCTCGACGAGGGTGACGGCGATGCCGGCGGTGGCCAGGTCACCGGCCAGGAGCAGGCCGGTGGGGCCGGAGCCGACGACGATCACGGCGGGGTGAGTGGCGGTGCCCTTGTGGTTGCCGGTTCCGGTTCCGGGTCCTGTGCCGGTTCCGTCCATGGTGGCCCTCCTGATGCCGACGCCTGCGCGTCCTCGACAGCTTGCCAACGGTTGTTGGCCAACGCTCGTTGACGACGGTAGCGAGAGGCCGCGGCTCATGTCAACGCTTGTTGGCCTACAGACGTGGGCACACGGTTGTTGACCCACAGACGTTGGCCTACGCTTGTTGGCATGAACGGCAGCGACATCACCCCGGCCCACGGCTACGACACTCCCCGCCGCTCCGACGCGACCCGCGGTGCGATCCTCACGGCCGCCCGCGAGCGCTTCGCGACCGACGGGTACGAGCGCGCCACCATCCGCGCCATCGCCAGGGACGCCGCCATCGATCCGTCGATGGTGATGCGGTACTACGGCAACAAGGAAGGGCTGTTCGCCGCGGCCGTCGCCATCGACCTGCGACTGCCGGACGTGAGCGGGTCGGACCGCCGGCAGGAGGCCGGGCGCGTCCTCGTGGAGCACTTCCTCGACATGTGGGAGGACAACGAGGTCCTCACCGCCCTGCTGCGGGTCGGCGTGACCAACCAGGCAGGGGCCGAGCGCATGCAGGCGATCCTGCGGGACCAACTGCTGCCCGTCACCCGGCAGGTGTGCCCCGACCCCGAGCAGGTACCGGCACGGGCGGCGCTGATGGCGTCGCAGCTACTGGGGCTGGCGCTGACGCGATACGTGCTGCGGATGCCGCCCGCGGTGGGGCTGGCGCGGGCGGAGGTCGTGGCGTGGCTGGCACCGACGATCCAGCGGTACCTGAGCGCCCCCAGTCCGTGACCTCGGCCCTGATCCCGGCCGTGACCCCGGCCGTGACCCCGGCCCTGATCCCGGCCGTGACCCCGGCCGTGACCCCGGCCCTGATCCCGGCCGTGACCCCGGCCGTGATCCCCGCTCGTCTCCCCCGGCCGGGGTGAGCAGCGCGGCGCACACGGTCACCACGACACCTCGCGCACCTTCGCCCCGCTCTGCGGCACGACCGTCGCGGTGATCTCCGAGCGGTGGCGGTTCGCCGAGAACGTCACCGTCAGCGTCTGCGCCCCGGTCCTGCTCGTGCTCACCGTGAAGCCCCGGTTCGGCACCGCCGAGATCAGGCAGACCGCGTCCGCACCGAACCGCACGGTGGCCTTGCCCCCCTCGGACGGCACCGTGTAGACGCCGGCGCCGCCGTCCTCGCACCCCGCGCCGCCCCCGCCGGCCGGCGCCTCGGAGGCAGTGGTGCGGGCCGTGGGTGCCGCGGTCGGCCTGGGCGTCCGGGTGGGGGCGGTCGCCGTCTCGCTGCGCCGGGAGGGCGGGCTGGGTATGCGGCTGCTCGCGGAGGGGCTCGGAGAGGGCTTCGCGGTGGTGGGGCCGGGCCGCGGGGACCTCACCGGCTCACTCGGCGCCGACTGGGCGACCGGCGCGGTCGGCCGCGTCGACCCCACGACGAAGTGGATCGTGAGGATGACAGCCGTGACACTGGCCGCCGTGCAGGCCAGCCATATGATCAGGTAGCGCAGGAGGCGGGACACGACACCATAGTGACGGACCGGCTAACGTGCCTGCTCATGGCCTCCGTACTTGTCGTCGAGGACGACCCCGTCATCCGGGCCGCGTTGATCGAGGTCCTGACCGGGCACGGCTATGCGGTCCGGACCACCCACCAGGGTTTCGAGGCGCTGCGCGAGATCACCCAGAGCCCGCCGGACATCGTCGTGCTGGACCTGGGTCTGCCCGACCTCGACGGTCTCGACGTGCTGCGCATGATCCGGGGCATCTCCCGCGTTCCGGTCCTGGTCGCCACCGCCCGCGACGACGAGGCCGAGATCATCCGGCTGCTCAACGCGGGCGCCGACGACTACCTGGTCAAGCCGTTCTCCGGCGGTCAGCTCGCCGCCCGGCTCGCTGCCGTGCTGCGGCGGTCCGTGCCCGCGGACGTCCAGGCGGCCCGGCGGTCCGTCCTCCAGGTCGCCGACCTGCGCATCGACCCGACGGCGCGCACCGCGCACCTGGCCGGCCGGGAACTGCCCCTCACCCGGCGCGAGTTCGACCTGCTCGCCTATCTCGCCGCCCACGCCGACCAGGTCGTCTCCCGGCAGCGCATACTCGCCGAGGTGTGGCAGCAGCCGTACGTCGAGGACCAGACGGTCGACGTCCACCTCTCCGCGCTGCGCCGCAAGATGGGCGAGAAGGCGCGCAAGCCCCGCTATCTGCGCACGGTTCGCGGGCTGGGCATCAAGCTGGTCAGTTCGCCATGAGACGTGCCCTCGCCGGGATCGCCCTCGCCGTCACCTCGATGGTGGCCCTGTCCTTCCTGATCCCCCTCGCCCTCCTCGTGCGCGAACAGGCCCGGGACCGGGCCACCACGGCCGCCGAGCAGCGGGCTTCCGCGCTGTCGCCGGTGCTGGCCCTCACCACCCGGCGCGCGGACGTGCAGCAGGCCGTCGCCGAGCTCGGCTCGTCGGACCAGCTCGTCGTACGGCTGCCCGACGGCGGCTTCGTCGGCACCCCGCACGCGCCCCGGGCGGCGCTCGACCGGGCCGTGCGGGGGCGCGAGACGCTGGCCGTGGACACCACCGGAGGGTGGGTCTACCTCCAGCCGGTCGTCCTGCAGGGCGACCGGGTCGCGGTCGTGGAAGCCTTCGTGCCCGCCGCGGACCTCACGCGGGGTGTGGCGGCGTCGTGGGGCGTGATGGCGCTTCTGGCGCTGGGTCTGGTCGGCGGCTCGGTACTCGTCGCGGACCGGCTCGGCGCCCGCGTCGTCCGTTCCTCACGCGGTCTCGAGCGCGCGTCACTGGCTCTGGGCTCCGGTGACCTGGACGTGCGGGTCGAGCCCGACGGCCCGCCCGAGCTGCAGGAGGCCGGTGCCGCGTTCAACACGATGGCCGACCGGTTCCTCGATCTGCTCGCGGTGGAGCGCGAACTGGTCGCCGACCTGTCGCACCGGCTGCGCACCCCGTTGACCGCCCTCTATCTGGAGGCCGACCGGATGGGCTCGACGCCCAGCGCGCGGCGGGTCGCGGAGGCGGCGGGCCAGCTGGAGAGCGAACTGGACGCCATCATCGCCGCGGCCCGTACTCCGCTGGCGTCGGCGCAGCCGGCCCGTGCGGCGACGGGCGGGGCGAAACCGTGCGACGTCGCCGAGGTGGTCGCCATGCGCCTGGACTTCTGGTCGGTCCTCGCCGCCCAGCAGGAGCGTCCCTACGAGCGCTCCCTCACGCCGCGCCCGGCGCCCGTCGCCTACCCGGAGGACGATCTCGCGGCCGTCGTCGACGCCCTGATCGGCAACGTCTTCCGGCACACCCCGCAGGGCACCGCCTTCGCGGTCCGCGTGGAGCGGGTCGACCGGCATGTGATCCTCACGGTCGACGACGCGGGGCCGGGCGTCGCGGACCCGGACGCGGCGCTCACGCGGGGGGTGAGCGTCGGCGGGTCGACAGGGCTGGGCCTGGACATCGTGGCCCGGGCGGCCGGCGCGGCGGACGGTGAGCTGACGATCACCCGCGCGCCGCTGGGCGGCGCGCGGGTGCGGGTGTCGTTCGTCCTGGCCGGCGCGAGCGGCGCCGGGGGCGGTCAGCGGTGAGGCGGGGTCAGCGTCCGGCGCCGAAGTTCTGCGTCCACCAGGGGCCGCCGTCGCCGAAGTGGACGCCCACGCCCAGCTCCTTGAAGGAGCAGTTGAGTATGTTCGCGCGGTGACCGGGGCTGTTCATCCAGGACTTCATCACCGACGCGGCGTCCGCCTGGCCGCGGGCTATGTTCTCGCCCAGGGTCGACCACTGGTATCCCGCGGCCTCGACCCGGGTCGTCATCGTCGAGCCGTCGGGCCCGGTGTGGGACATGACGCCGCTGCTCGCCATGACGTCGCTGTAGTCGTCGGCGGCGCGGGTGAGCCGGTCGTTCGCCGTGACGGGTGAGCAACCCGCCGTGGCCCGTTCCTTGTTGACCAGCGCCAGCACCTGGGCCTCGGGCCCGCCGGAAACGGGAGCGGAGTCGGATCCGGAGCCCGATCCCGTGCCGCCGGAGTTCGTACGGCCGGTGCCACCCGCCGACCCCCCGCGGCTGCTCTTGGCGGCCGTGCCGGCGAGCGCCTCGGGCGCGGCCTCGGTCGCCCTGCGCCGGTGCGGGGTGGGGCTCGCCGGCTTCTTGCGCTTTTCCTTCGGCTTGGCGCTCGGTGAGCTGCTCGCCTCGGCGCTCGGGCTCGCGGAGGCGGACGCGAGCGGCGTCGCGCCGACGGTCGTGTCCGCGGCGCCCGGCCTCTTCGCGGTGCTGTCGGCGACCACCCGGTCCGATCCGCCGCCGCCCTGGCCGCCCGCGACGGCCACCGTGATCCCCACGCCGGCGATCGCGGCGACGGCCCCGATGGCCAGCGCGGGACCGCGGGCCTTCAGCCCACTGCGGGGACGGGCGTGGAAGCGGGACGGGCGGGCGGCTCGACGGGAACCCATGCAGGACACCTCGGTCTGTCGGTCGGCTGACTCGGCCCCCGAGCCCGGTGGCCGCGATCGCGGCCACCGGACCTGTGGGGGGTGTTCGAGAGCCTAGGACCCGGCCGGGGCGGGAACCGCGGTTCGAAGGTCATCTTCAAGAAGCCTTAAGAGAGCCGCCAAAGTCCCCTGAGGAAGCGGCCGGTGCCGTCCCGCCCGGCAGGGGCTGGACGGCACGGCAAGGGCTGGACGGCACGGCAGGGGCCGGACGGTACGGCAGCCGTCGCCTCGACGCCTCAGGATCCGCCGTGGAGCAGGTCCGCGTCGATGTCCGCCGGGCGCGCGCAGCCCGCGAGCGCCATGGCCGTCGACAACTGCGTACGGTACGAGTCGAGCAGTGCGGTCACCCCCGCCGCCCCGCCGAGCGCCAGGGCCCACACCACCGGGCGGCCCAGGAGCACGGCGCGTGCGCCCAGGGCCAGGGCCATGAGGACGTCGGTGCCCGTGCGCACCCCGCCGTCGACCAGGACCGGTACCTCGGCGCCCACGGCCGCCGCGACGGCGGGCAGGGCGTCGGCGGTGCTCGCCGCACGGTCCAGTTGCCGGCCGCCGTGGTTGGAGACGATCACCCCGGCCGCTCCCGCGGCGACGCAGGCCTTCGCGTCGTCGGCCCGCAGCACGCCCTTGACCAGCACGGGCAGACCCGACATCCGGTGCAGCCGCCCGATGGCGTCCAGTCCGAGCGACGGGTCCTGCTCCCAGCCGGGCAGCCGGGTCCCCACCCCCACCGCGCGGCACAGGGGGTCGTCCTCGGGCAGCGGCAGCGGCAGCCCCGACGTCGCCCGGGGCGGGACGTACGGGGCGTCCACCGTCAGTACCAGCGCACGGGCCCCGGCCGCCACGGCCCGGTCCACCTGGCTGCGGGTGACCTCGGCGTCCCGCAGCCAGTACACCTGGAACCACCAGGGGCCCGCCGCCGCGGCGACCTCCTCCGGGTGGCGGGTGGCGCGGGAGGAGAGCACGAGCAGGGAACCGGCTGCGGCGACGCCGGCCGCCGTGGCCGTCTCACCCTCGTCGTGCGCCATGCGGTGGAAGGCGGTGGGCCCCGCGAGCACGGGGGCCGTCAGCCGGGTGCCCAGCAGCTCGACGCTCGTGTCGACGGACGAGACGTCGCGCAGGACCCGGGGCAGGAACCGCCGGCCGCGCCAGGCGGCTGCCGCCTCGTGGGCGCTGATCTCCTCGTCGGATCCCGCGGCGTAGAAGTCGTACGCCGCGGCCGGCAGCACCGCCTTCGCCCGCGCGGCCAGGTCCGGCGCCGCCCCGATGCCGAGGTCCTGCGCCTCGGTTCCCGCCGCGGGCCGCCCCATCTCAGACCCAGTCCTGCACGTCGCGGGCCGGGTCGTCGCCGGACACCGTGACCTCGAACCTGAGCGCCGCGGCGGCCTGCCGGGCCCGGGCCACGGCCTCGTCGGCGTCCGCTCCGCGCGCCCGGACGAAGGCCGCGCGCGACTCGGAGCTGTCGAGGTCCCCCAGTGCGTCGCCGGCGCCCAGCAGGGCTTCGGCGGCCACCACGCCCGGCCGGGCGGCGACCTCGTCCAGGCCGTCGATGCGGGTGAGCGTGCCGCGGGCGCGGGGCACCGCGAACCAGATCGCCTCCGGGCCGGTGCCCGCCGACGGGTCCGCCAGGGTCTTGCGGATGCCGGGGAGCACGGACTGCCCCAGCGTCTGCCGCACGACGCAGTCCACCAGGTCGACACCGGTGACGTCCTGCACCAGATACGGGATCTCGTCGCCGGCGAGCCGGACATGCGTCTCGATGACCCGCGGCCCCGACTGCGTCAGCACCACCTCGGTGTGGGTGACGCCGTTCGCGATGTCCAGGGCGTCCAGCAGCCGCCGCACATAGGTGTGCACCGCGTCGGTCTGCTCGGCGGGCAGCCCGGCGGGCACGACGTGGCCGAGTTCGACGAAGCCGACGGGGTCGGAGAACTTGCGCGTCACGGCGAGGATCTCGTGCTCGCCGTCCTCGGAGAAGGCCTCCACGCTGAACTGGGGGCCCTGGTGGAAGCGTTCGACGAGCACGCCCGCGTCCGGGATGAGGTCGAAGTCGCGGGCGGCGCGCGCGAAGGCCTCCTCCGCCTCCTCGGCGGACCGTACGACGGAGACGCCGAAACTGCCGGCCCCCTGGACCGGCTTGACCACGCAGGGAGTGCCGTGCTCGGCCAGGAACGCCCGCAACTCGGCCACGTCGGCGACCCGTCCGCCCGGGGTGTCGTCCACGCCCAGTTCCGCCAGGCGTCGCCGCATGGCGTCCTTGTCGTGCACCCAGGCGATGGTCCGGGGCGAGTGGCAGGGCAGGCCCAGCGCGGCGGCGACCGCGGCGGCGCGGTCCTGGTCCCGCTCGCCGAAGGTGCCCACGCGGGTGAAGGGGTGCCGGGCGTGCACGGCCGCCGCCAGGGCGATCCACTCCTCGTCGGGGGCGTCGCTGCGCAGCGCCAGCACCCGGTTGTGCTGTCCGGGCTTGCGGATCTTGGGGACGAAGTCCATCCGGCACAGGATCGTCGTGGCGGTCCCGGGGCCGCCCACCTCCCGGATGAGACCGGGGATCTCGCGGCCACCGCCGACGATGAGCACGTGTTCGGTCATGGGGTCACCTCGGTGGGAGAGCTGGTTGCGGGGGTGGAGGCCTTGGCGGACGCGGACGAGGCCGGGGCGCTGCGGGGCGCACCGGTGATCCGCAGGACCGCGGCCGCCAGGGCGTACACGACGGCGAGCACGGCCCAGCCGGCGGTGCCCAGGGGCAGGAGCACCCCCGTCATCAGCGCGGGGCCGACGATCTGCTGGCCCGTCATGCCCAGGCTGAACGCGCCGAGGTAGCGGGCGCGGGCCGGGGCCGGTGACAGTTCGTAGGACAGGTTCCACACGGCGACGGAGTGCAGGTTCTCGCCCACCGTCAGCAGCACCACGGCGATGACGGCACAGGCCGCCGCGGGCCACACCGGCACGTGTTCGGCGCCCGCGAACGCCGCGCACGAGACCAGCAGCGGAAGCAGGGCCAGCGGAACCAGGCGCAGCGCCCCGGCCGTGGTCTCCGCGAAGCGGGACACGTACACCTGGAGCAGCACGGTGAGCACCGTGTTGACGGCGAGCAGCACCGAGACCGCCGAGGAGGGCGCGTCGGTGGCCGTGGTCAGCCACAGCGGCAGCAGGACGAACAGCACCGAGTCGTGCAGTGAGAGCACGCCGTTGGAGAGGGTGAAGAGCAGGAACCTCACGTCCCGGAAGGGGGTGCGGATCGCTGCGGGGGCCGGTTCGTCGCCGTCCGGCGCGAGCGGCTGCGGCACCGCGGGCTCGGTGGGCACGCTCTGGGGCGCGGGGACGGCCGCCCGGCGGCGCAGCTGCTCCACGACGGCGGCGATCACCCAGAAGGTCAGGGCGTTGCCCAGGAACAGGGCGACGAAGGCCGCCCGCTCCTCGATCGCGAGGACGGCACCCGCGAGCAGGAAGCCGCCCGTCAGGCCGATGTTGCGCACGGAGCGGATGGACGCCATCGTGCGGGTCTGGTTCTCGCTTCCCTCGATGATGCCCACGACGACCTGCTGCAACGGTGAGCAGCCGCGGTCCAGCGCGGTGAGCACACAGGTCAGCACCGCGTACGGCCAGAAGCTCTCCACGAGGGCGAACCCGGCGTATCCGAGTCCGCGCAGGGCCAGCAGCGCCACGTACACCCGCGTCGGGCCGATCCGGTCGGCGAGCCGGCCCAGCGGCATCGGGCTGAGCAGCCCGGCCACGGCGGCCACCGACAGCACCAGACCGACCCGGCCGGCGGGCAGGCCGACGACCGTGACGAAGTACAGGGTGGACGCGGCCAGGAACATGCCCGAGCCCACCGAGTCGACGGCGGCGCCCGCCGCCAGCCGGCGCCCGGCCGGTGTCCTCGGCAGGATCGACAGCAGCAGACGTGCGGCCTTTCCGGTCGCGCGCTTGTCAGGTTCCCCCGTCATGGGGTCCTCTCCCCCTTCATGTGCCGTTCCGCGCTGCGGTGCCGGCGATCCAGTCCACGAGTTCCGCGGTACGCCGCAGGTGGAGGGCGGTGGCCGCCTCGGGTGGCGGCTGGCGCAGGTGGTTCCAGGCGTAGCGGCGGGCGGCGTTGACGCAGAGCTCCGCCGCGTCGGCCGGCAGGGCGTGGGCGGACGACAGCAGTGCGGCGGCCAGCGCCAGCCGGCCAACGCGGTCCACCAGGACCCAGCCGCCCGCGGCGGTGTGCGCCGGGTCGGCGTCCACCCACTCCCCCCGTGTGGTGCCGAGCCCGGCCAGGGCCGCGTCGGCCGTCTCCCAGGCTGCGGCCGCCCGGCCGGCCGGGCGGCCGCCCAGGGCGGCACGCAGTCCGGCGCACACCGCGTCGTACACCTCGGCGCGGGCCAGTGCGGTGACGAGGGCTGCCGCCCGGCCGTGCGCCGCGACGGCAGCCGCCGCCCCGTCGGCCTCCCCGGCGGTGCCCGTCATGGTCGAGGCGCGCACGGTGTCGGCCCGGACGGCCCACAGCGCGCATCCCCGCAGCACGGCCGCGGCGGCGTCCTCGCCGGGTCCGGCGGCGGGAGCCGAGGCCGCCTCCCGCTCGGCCCAGGCCCGGGCCGCCACCCACTCGACCAGGCGGTCGCACAGTTCCTCGTCGAGGGCGGCCCGCCCCGCGGGTGCCGGCGCACCGGCCGCGCGGGCCACCGCATCGGCATCCGGTGCGGCCAGCACCGCCCGGAGGGCGGTCGCGGCGCTCTCCAGACGGGCGACCGCCGTGCGGACCGCTTCGTCGTCGGTGTGCTGGTGGGCCGGTGTGGTGCAGGCGCGCACGCCCGCCGTGCCGGTCGTCGGTCCGCTGCGGCTCACACCCGCTCCAGCCAGCGCGCGTACCGCTCGTGCCGGCCGGCGACCACGTCCCGGAACAGTTCGCGGAGCTGCTTGGTGACCGGCCCGACGCCCCGGGCGCCCATCGGCCGCTCGTCCACCGAGGCCACCGGCACGACCTCGGCGGCGGTGCCGGTCAGGAACGCCTCGTCCGCGATGTAGACCTCGCTGCGCGGGATGCTGCGCTCCGTCACGTCGAGTCCCAGGTCGCGGGCCATGGTGATGACGCTGTCGCGGGTGATGCCGGGCAGGATGCCGTCGCTGACGGGAGGGGTGATGAGGGCGCCGTCCCGCACCAGGAACAGGTTGGCGGCGGAGGCCTCCGCGATGTGGCCGGTGGCGGTGAGCATCAGCGCGTCGTCGTAACCGGCGCGCTTCGCCCCGACCTTGGCGAGGGCGCTGTTGACGTAGGCGCCGGTGGCCTTGGCCAGCGGCGGAACGGTCTGGTGCGAGTTGCGCTGCCAGTTGCTGACGATGAGGCGGCAGCCCTCCGCCTCCGCCTTGTCCCCCAGGTAGGAGCCCCACGGCCACACCGCGATCGACATGCGCACGGCGTCCAGTTGGGGTGCGACGCCCATCTCGCCGTAGCCGAGGTAGGCCAGGGGCCGGATGTAGCAGGAGTCGTGGCCGCTGTTCCGGACCAGGTCGAGTACCGCGGCGACCAACTCCTCGTCGGTCCAGCGCAGTTCCATCATGTAGACCCGGGCGGAGTCGCGCAGCCGGGCCATGTGCTCACGCAGCCGGAACACGGCGGGTCCGGAATCGGTGGCGTAGGCGCGGATGCCTTCGTAGACGCCCCATCCGTAGTGCAGGCTCGGAGTCAGCACATGGACCTTCGCGTCGTCCCAGGGGACCAGCTCGCCGTCCATCCAGATGAGCGGGGTCGGGGTCAGTGGCATGTGCTCAGTCTCCTTGTGAGGTCGTGCTGTCGTACCCGAGGCCCCGGAGCCGGTCGCCTTCGCTGGTGCCCTGCATCCGCAGGACCTCCTCCAGCTCGGTGGCGCCGGTGCCGGTGAAGCGGAACCAGCCGTGGCGTGCCGCCAGGTCGCAGCCGCGCAGCTTCTTGGCGTCGTAGGCGGCGAGGCCGTACCAGATCTCGCGCACGCCGTGGGCCAGCGCCCAGCGGTACGTCTCGTGGTAGGTCAGGGCGAAGTAGACGCCTTTGGCGTCCTCGTGGAAGCCGGCCGTGCGGCCGTACATGGCGTGCCCGGAGCGCAGGTAGAGCACGAACCCGAGCGTCTCGCCGTCGCGTTCGGCACTGATCACCATGCAGCTGTCGCCGACGGTGTCGCGCAGGGCGTCGAAGTCCCGCTGGACGCGGGCGTGTCCGCCGGGCAGCCCGTACTTGGCCCGCAGCTTGACCTGCAGGTCCACGATCGGTTCGGACAGCGCCCCGGGGCCCTCGCGGACCACGGTGGTGAAGCCGGCCGCGGAGTAGTCACGCAGTTCCTTGAGGAGGCGGGTGCGCTTGCGGCTCGTCAGTCCGGCCAGGTACGTGTCCCAGTCCGGGGCGTCGAGCCGCATGACGGACTCGGCGCCGAGCACCGCCGGGACGTGCCCGCGTGCCTCGGCTGCCGGGCCGAGGACGGCGGCCTGCTCGTCGGTGGCGTACAGCAGGGAGCTGCTGCGGCAGCCGAGTCGTTCCGCGGTCTCGTCCAGCAGGCGCGGCAGCTCGGCCAGCACGCGCTCCCGGCCGGCCGCGTCACGCCCCTCGGCGTGGACGATGCCGTGGTGGGAGCCGAACACGGAGAGGGCGACCGAGGGGTACTGGTCCCGGCGGGCGTCGGCCAGGCGCGCGGTCAGGTCCTCCCAGCGTGAGCGCTGGTCGTCGTCCAGCAGTTCGGGGGCGCCGAAGGCGCTGGTGTCGCCGGTCATCTTCGGCGTGTCGTAGAAGAGCAGCCCTCCGGCGTCCCGGGTGAGGAGCAGGGGCGCCAGGGCGACGAGGGCGCCGTCCTCGCGCACGGCGAGGTAGCGCACCTCGTGCAGGTCGGTGCGCTCGGTGAAGCGCCACCAGCGGTCGTCCTCCCAGATCACGGCCGGATCGGCGAGGGCCGGGAAGGTCGCCGCCGTCGGGCGGGCGCCGGGGTCGAGGATCTCGGCGGTCAGGTCGCTCACCGGGCCGCCTCCTCGTGGTCCGCCGGCCGGCCGGAGGGCTCCCAGCCGAAGCCGGCCTCCGCCTGCGCGCCGGTCTTGTCGAGCAGCGCGAGCAGTTCTTCGGCGTCGTCCGCCGTCACCAGCCAGGTGGCGACGAAGTCGCCGGACTTGCGGCCCGCGTACCGGGCGCCGCCCCAGTCCTCGCCGACCCGGGCGTGGACGGTGAAGTCACGCGCCCCGTCAGGGGCCCCGGCGGGCACCCGGACGATGCGCCCGTCGCGGGGCGGCAGGCCGAAGTTGGCCACCAGGGGTGCCGCCTCGGCGTGCGCCCGTACGGCGTCCAGATCCACGGGCAGTCCGCACTCGATCCTGGCCCACAGGTGCCGCGGGTCCATTCCCAGCACGGCGTGCAGCATGGCGGGGATGGGGGTGCCGCCGACCCGGCCGGCGATCTCGCACAGCACGGTCTCGCCGGTGTCCGTCACGAAGAACTCGGCGTGCACGAACAGCGCCGGCGCCGCGGGCAGTGCCTCCACCAGCCGCCATGTCTCCGCCACCAGCCGCGCGTGCAGCGGATCGGAGTCCGGCAGTGTCCAGCTGCCGTTGCCGGAGTCCGTCCAGTGCGACAGACAGCCGCCGTCGGTGTACACGGACGGCACGCACACCACGGGCCGCCCGTCGACGTGCAGGGCGTCCACGTGGCACATCCGGCCGCTGACGAAGCCCTCGACCTCGTGGCCGCCGCCGGTCACCCGGTCGGCCACCTGCGGGATCTGGGACGGGTCGTCCAGGACCGCGACGCCGGTCGAACCGGAGCCGCCTCGGGGTTTGACCACGACCGGGCCGGGGTGGTCCGCCATGAAGGCCGCCACGTCCGCGGCGGTGGCCACCGCCGCGAAGGGCGGCACCGTCACCCCGCCGGCCGCCGCCAGCTCCTTCATCAGCACCTTGTCGCGGTACGCGCGGGCACTGGCGGGTCGTTGACCGGGAAGGCCGAGTTCGTCGCGCAGCAGCGCCGCGCGCTCGACGTCGACCTCGGCCAGGGCCAGCACGCGGGTCACGGGGTGGCGGGCCGCAAGCCGCCGGGCCGCCGCCAGGACCGAGGCGTCGTCGGTGTAGTCGGCGACCCGTTCGACCTCGGCGAAGCCCGGTCCGGCCGTCACCTGCTGTGCGGTGACGGCCAGCAGCCGCCCCGACTCCTCGGGCAGCCACGCGGCGAAGGGCAGGCCCGCGTTGCGCGGGCTGAGCAGGACGAGGATCACGCCGGCACCCCCGGCCATCCCACGCCCTGCTCGGCCGCGAGGGCGGCGAAGGCCTGCGCGGTGTGCGGGTCGAGCGGGATGCCCTGCTCGCCGCGTTCGCCGGCGATGCGGCGCTGGGGGTCACCGGGCACCTGCACGGGTTGTCCGGCGTCGGCCCCGGGCCGGGCACCGCGCGTGGTGTCCAGCATGTTCCTGAGCCCCGAGGCGAACGGCGCGCTGCCGGCGAAGGCGGCCGGGTCCAGGCACACCACGAGGTGCCCGATGCCGCGGCTGCGGCCGGGCGTGGAGGAGCCGATGTGCTCCAGTTCCCAGTCCGGCGGGGAGCCCGTCAGCACGGCACCCAGCAGGGTGGCCACCATCGCCAGGCCCTGCCCCTTGTAGCCGCCCAGCGGTGAGAGTGCGTACGCCTGCTCCGGGTCGGTGGCGGGCCTGCCCTCGGTGTCGGTGGCCCAGCCGGCGTCCAGCGCGCGGCCGTGCTTGCGGCGTTCCTTGATCTCGCCGAAGCAGACCTGGCTCGTGGCCATGTCGAGGGCGAACTCGTCGTCCTCGACGGCCGCGGCGAAGCTCAGCGGATTGGTGCCGTACAGCGGCTCGGTACCGGAGAACGGAGCGACCCGGGACGCGGCGGAGGTGGTCACGATGCCGACCAGGCCCTCGCGCGCGAGGTGGCGGCTGTAGACGGAGGCCGCCCCGAAGTGGTTGGAGTTGCGGACCCCCACGGCGGCGACGCCGTGCGTGCGGGCCCGCTCGGCGGCGATCCGGGCGGCGGTCAGGCCGGCCACCACCCCCAGCGCGCCCCCGGCGTCGAGCATGACGGCCGCTCCGGTGTCCCGGACGGTCCGGATCTCCGGGCGGGCGGTGGCGATGCCGGCGGCCAGCTCGTCCAGGTACTGCGGCAGCAGGCGCAGACCGTGGGTGTCGATGCCCCGCAGCGAGGTCTCCGTGAGGGCCTGCGCCACGCTCCGGGCGTCGTCGGCGGTGAGACCCGCCCGGGTCAGGGCCGTCTCGGCGAGGGTTTCGGCGGTGGCGGCCGGGAGCAGGGGGCCGTGCCCGGCCGCGGCGACGGCGGGGTCGGCTGCGCCGGAGGTGTCGGCTGCGCCGGGCGGGGACGTCGTGTCCTGCACGTCGTGCACATCGGTCATGCGGATCGGTTCGCCTTCCAGACCAGGAGGGACGACGGGTCACCGTCGCCCGCGGGGGTGTCGTCGCCGGGGACGTCGCCGTGACCGTCCGGGCCCGGGGTGCCGTCGAGGGTGCCGCCGAGGGGACGGAACCCGGCCGTGCGGCAGGCCCGCCGGACACCGGTGTGGGCGGTGCGCAGCCAGACCGTGCCCGCGCCCTCGGCGACCGCGCGGGTGATCGCGACGCGGATCAGCGCGGTCAGTTCCTCCGGGTCGGCCGCGTCGGCGGCAGGGCCGTCGGGCCCGTCGAGTCGGCGGAAGGCGTCCGAGGGTGCCTGTCCGGGCAGGGGCCGGCGCCGGATCCGCACGGAGGCCAGGGCCGTGCCGTCCCGGTGGACGGACAGCTCCTCGCCGTCCCAGCCGGCTTCTCCGGCCGTGGTCGGGCGCACGGTGAACGCCGGCGCCTTGAAGTCGGGTTCGAAGCCCGTGCCGGGTGCCTCGGGCAGCGTGATGCGGCCCGTGTCGTCGAGGACGACGCCGGTGCCCGTGTCGACCGCGAGGAGCGCGATGCTGTCGGCGTCCAAGTGGTCGACGAAGGGCCCGAGATGGGCCGTGGCCGACACGCCGGCGCTGGACTCCGGCATGCAGCCGAGCATCGTGCCGAGCCCGGCCTCCCGCGCGGCGCGCAGCATCCGCAGGGCGGGCGTGATGCCGCCGGCCTTCATGAGTTTCAGGTTCACGCCGTGGAACGCTTCGGCGCAGGCTTCGAGGTCCTGCGGTCCCGTGATGGACTCGTCCGCGTACACGGGAATCGGGGAGACGTCCTTCAGCGCTCCGGCCTCCGCCCACATGTCCCGGGGGAAGGGCTGCTCCAGCAACGTCACGCCGAGGTCCGCCATGGCGCCCAGGGCGGCGCGTGTCGCGGCGGGTTCCCATCCGCAGTTGCCGTCGACGAAGAAGGGCGCGTCGGTGTGCTCGCGCAGCGCCTGAAGGATGTGCAGGTCGCCGGGAGCGGCCAGCTTGACCTTGTAGGCGGGCCAGCCCGGCCGCTCCAGCAGCTTGCGCACCATCACCGCGGGCTCGTCCAGGCCGATGCTGTAGCTGGAGTGCAGGGCGGCCGGTCTTCGCGCGCCCAGCCGCTGCCACAGCGGTACGCCCGCCAGCCGGGCCGCCAGGTCGTGCGCGGCCACGTCCAGTGCGGCCAGCGCGAACGGTGACCCGGCCAGCTGCGGCGCCAGGGCCGCGAACGCGCCCTCCGGGTCGTCGGCCGGCAGTTCCCGCAGGGTCGGCGCGACGCGGCGCAGCGCCGCGTGCAAGGCGTCGAGGGAGGAGTCGTAACGGTCGGTCATGAAGGCCGAGGCCTCGCCGAACCCCGAGCGCCCGCCTGCCGTCAGCTCGACGAGCAGGCCGGGCTGCACCGGGATCGCCTCGCGCGCGCTGCGCCACACGTCGTGGTCGGTGAGGCGGATCTCGTGGACCTGGAGCCTCATCCGTGCTCGCCCTCGTACGTCGGCAGGGTGGTGCCGAAGGACACGGGCTTCAGCTCGTCGTACCACTGCGCGTGCTCGTCGTACGCGGCGAAGAACGGCCGCCCCACCCAGTCGGGTCGGCGTGCCTGCAGGAAGCTGAGGACGAACGCCTTCTCCCCGGCCACCTCCGTCGTGCCGTGGATCATCACCTTGCCCGGCGCCGCGGACATCACCGGTCCGCGAGCGGTCCGGGCCAGGCCGGACACCCGCTGCACGGCCTCGCGGTAGATGTCGAGGGCGCGGACGAGGGGGATGCCGAAGTAGCTGCTCGCCCCGGTGTCCCGCTCCACGAACATGTAGTAGGGGACGACGCCCAGTTCGACCTGCAGTTGCCACATCCGCGCCCAGGCGTCGGGGTCGTCGTTGACGTGCGCGACGAGCGGGGCCTGGGCGCGCACCTCGGCGCCGGTGGCGCGGATGCGGGCGATCGCGTCGCGCACCTGGTCGGTCTCCAGCTCCCTCGGGTGCGAGAAGTGCGCCATGACGGCGACGTGCCGGCCGCGGGCGACGCTTTCCTCGAACAGCCGCAGCAGGTCGTCCGCGTCCGGGCCCTCGGTGAAGCGGGCCGGCCAGTACGACAGGGCTTTGGTGCCGAACCGCAGGGTGCGCACCGTGGGGACGGACGCCAGCAGCGGCTCGACCCAGCGGCGTACCACCTCGGTCCGCATGATCATGGGGTCGCCGCCGGTGAACAGGACGTCGGTGACCTCCGGGTGGCGGGCCAGGTAGCCCGTCAGGTCCGCCGGGTCGCGCAGGGCCTGGCGCAGTTCTTCCTGACTGACGAACTGGGCCCAGCGGAAGCAGTAGCCGCAGTACGAGTGGCACGTCTGCCCCTGTGAGGGGAAGACCAGCACCGTTTCGGCGTACTTGTGCTGGAGGCCGTCGAGCCGGCGCCCGTCGAGGGTCGGCACGTTCGACTCGAGCTGGCCGCCCGGGTGCGGGTTCAGTTCCAGCTGCGCGGCGACGGCGGCCGCGCGCAGTTCCGCGCGCGGGGCCCCCGCGTCCGACAGCGCCGCCATACGGTCGAAGACCTCCGGGGGCAGCATGTCCCGGTGCGGGAAGGTGAGCCGGAAGATCGGGTCGTCGGGCGCCGCCGACCAGTCGATCAGCTCGTCGGCCACGTACTCGTTGACCTTGAAGGGCAGGACGCTGGAGACCACGCGCAGGTCCCGGACGTAGTCGTCCGGCATGCCGCGGTCGCGCGCGAGTCGGGCGAGGCGTTCGTTCGCATAGTGCTTCACGGGTTCGTCTCGATTCCGCTCAGCGCGCCACGTAGGACTTGGACCAGTCGAACTCGACGAGTTCCTGGACACCCATCCGCTCGATCAGGGTGTGCAGTCCCGTGTAGTCGCGGACCAGCCGGCTGCGGCTCTGCTCGGCCCGGCAGTCGTGCAGCATCTCGTGACCGCCCTCGACGCCGACCAGGTCCATGATGCGGTGCCAGGTGGTGTAGTCGGTGGCCACGAAGGCCTCCAGCCCCTCGAAGAGCATGTCGCGGAAGTAGCGCTGCTTCTTCTCGTCGAGCCGGTCGTGGACGACCTCGGCGAGCACGGCGGAGATCGAGGCGTGGCAGTACTCGTCGCGGTTGTGCAGTCTGGCGGTGCTGCTGTTGATCGGCTGGATGTCCGGGTCGTCGGCGAGCAGGTCCAGGTAGGCGTTGATGGAGATCTCCGACACCGTCGCGAACGCGAGGGTGGTCAGGGACTGCTGCCAGCGCTCGTCCGCGGTGTCGCGCAGGCGCTGGTGCTCGCGTGCCGTGTGGGAGATCGGCAGGTGGTGGTCGGGCATCGCCCAGCCGCGCTTGCGCCGGGTGACGGCGCTGGCGTTGAGGTGCATCAGCGTGTGGTACTGCTCGTCGACCATCGCCTGGGCCAGCGAGATGTTGAGCGCCTCGTCCTGGAGCTCGGGGTACTCGCCCTCCATGACCAGCGCGAAGGCGGGGTTGGCCACCTTCTGCTCGGCCATGATGGTGTGCCGGTTGTAGGCGATCCAGGCCCAGCTCAGCAGCTGGGTCCGCTTCTCGGGGTCGAGGGCCCGGTAGGTGGGGTGGTCGTGGAACGGCAGGATCCGCTCGGGGTAGTCGGGGCGGTCGAGCTCGAACAGGTCGTCGAGGTTCGGCTCGTCGCGCTTGACGGTGGCACGCCGGTGCCAGTTTCCGACCAGGCGGCGGATGACGGCGCTCTCGATCTGGTCGTCGGGGTCGTGGCGGGGTACGCCCTCGGGCAGTCCCCGGAGCTCTTCCGGCAGCCCGGTGGGGAACTGCTCGTCCTGAACCGGCGCGATCCGGTCGTCAGTCATGCGTGGGCCTCACGTGATCGGTTGCTGTCCCGGTGCGTGTGCCACCGGTGACGGGGTGACTGGTGACGGGTGCGCGGTGTCAGCGCTGGGCGGCGATCCAGTAGCGGGTGAGGTGGCGCCGCTTGTCCGTGTAGGCCGAACGGGCGTGCACCATGCGCTGGTTGTCCCACACCAGGACGTGGTTCTCGGGGATGAGCACCGACACGCGGTGCTCCCGGAAGAAGGCTTCGGCCTGTTCCGCGAGGTGGATGCCGAAGCTGCCGAGCGGCAGTCGCTCCGGGTCGACGGAGGCGTCGACCGGCGGGTCGTACTGGCCGGTGGTCAGCAGGTTGTAGCTGAAGCGGAGGATCTCCCGGCCGCTGTCGGTGACGTCGACGACGGGGCGGCGGACTCCTTCGGTGCCGACTCCTCCGGTGTTGTGTCCGACCCACTCGACGTGGCGCTCGTACAGGGCGGCCCGGTCGCGGTCGGGCAGCGAGGCGACGAACTGCCGCATGTCGGCGAGTTCGGTGTGACCGCTGCCGCAGGTGGCCTGGACCCGGCAGTGCAGGGCCAGGTAGGTGGGCGGCGGGTTCCAGCCCGGTGCTTCGGTGTGCACCAGGATCGTGTTGACGCTCTTCGAGTAGCGGCGCTCCTCGAAACCCGGAGCGGCCTTCACCTGGTAGCGCAGCGAGCCGTCGTACTGCGGAATCAGGTCACCGAAGGCGCCGACGGCGGCAGCCGCCTCCTCGTCCGTGCCGATCCCCTCGAGCAGCGTGTACCCCTGCTCTGCAAGTTCCCGGGTGTGCACATCAAGGGCCGTAGACATGTAGGACTCCCCCATCCTTGATCGAAACGGGTCGGCCGACGACCGGTCGAGACCAATCGGTCGGCGTACCCGGAGTGATCATCCGTGAGCGGTGGGTGGAGCCGCAACGGGCCACATTGTGAGATGACTCACGGAACCAAATGTACGTGCCACGTTTCTCGTCGCTGGGCGTTCCCGCAGGTGAATGGAAGTCAAACAGGCGTATGCGGACCCGAGTTGATATCTCCCGACCGGGGCATTGCGTCCGGTTGGCGTGCACCGCACGACGAATATCGGCATCCGTCCCGCAACGCCCCGGGCGGCTCCCGCGCCGCCCCAACCGCGTCGTCGCGGAGCCGGGCCGCGGTGCCCCGGGTCGCCCGGCGCCCCACCGGTCCGCACATGAGCGTCTGCAAAGAGACCGAGGCCGTAGCCGGTCGTCGCCGTCGCGGACGGTGAGCCGACCATCCGGATTCGGTCACCGATTCGCAACAGATGCCGCCGGGCGGCGTCGAACGAGGTGGGGGTGGCTGAATATGAGTCCTCAAGCTGACGCGGCTACGCAGTGGTCGCCGCCACCGCATCGGGGGACACATCGTGATGACCGCAGGCCGCTCCAGACCGATCGCGCTCCGGACGCTCACCCTGGCCGCCTGCGTGGCCGGCGTCGTGACGCTCACCGGCTGCTCTCCCGACGCGCCGGCGTCGGGCGGCAAGGCGACGCCGGCCGCCACGGCCTCGCCGGCGGGGAGCAAGCAGGCCACCGCCGGGGCCTCGCCCTCGCAGGCCGCCGGGAAGGCCTCGCCCGCCGCGGGCGGCAAGTCCACCACTCCCCCGGCGCCGGCGGGTACACCCGCGACCCCCGCGTCCCCCGGCGCGAAGGCGTCCTCCGGCGCCGGGGGTGAGGACGACGGCTGCGACCACAAGATGCCGATCTCGCCGGACGAGATCGCCGTGTACCGCTACACACCGGAGGGCGGGTCCCTGAGCCTGATCTTCCGGCACGGCAACTGGGGTTGCGGCACGCCGGACTCGGACGGCGCACCGTTCGAGACGGTCGGCAAGGAGACCTACCTGCCCATGGACCAGGCCGCCTACGTCACCGTCACCGACCCCATCGTCGCGAGCACCGAGAACCAGCCCATCGGCGTGCAGGAGTTCCTCGACTGGCTGGAGGCGCACCCCGACAGCGGCTTGGTGTTCCGGTACCACCTCGGCGAGGACGGGGCCATCGACCGGCTGGAGCAGGTCTTCACACCCTGAACGGATTCCTCGGGGCACCCCGGCCGGCGTCGGCGGGGCACCGGGATCGGCGGTCCCGCGGGGCCGCCGGTCAGTCCCGTTCCGTCGTCGGGATCACCACCATCCGGGTCACCTTCCCGTCGTCGCCGGTCACGTCGCGCACGTGCCGGAAGCCCAGGCGCCGGCACATCGCGAGACTGGCCGCGTTGTCGGCGCCGACCATGCCGTAGGCCTCCTTCAGGCCGAGGTTGTCGGCGGCGTGACGCAGCAGTCCGCGGACCACCTCGGTGCCCAGGCCCCGGCCCCAGTAGGGGGGCGCCAGGGCGGCGATCAGTTCGTGTCCGTCGACGTTGCCCGTCTTCTTCACCTCAGCGTGCCCGATGAACGTCTCCGACTCCCAGATCCCCCACACGTCGAACATCCGCTTGGGGTAGACGTCGGTGAGGATGGCGCGGAACAGCGTGCGGATGTCCGCCTCGGGCACGCGGTCCTGGCCCATCCAGCGGCAGACCTCCTCGTCGCGCAGCAGCTCCACGAAGTGGTCCTCGTCCTCGGGTCGGTAGGGGCGGAAGGTGAGTCGTTCGGTGTGCAGGACCGGTGTCATGAGGGCTCCTCGGGAGTTGCGGGCCGGGCGGGCGGGGCCGGGCCGGGGCGTGTCGTCGCAGGGCGCGCCCCGGCCCGGTCCCGCGCTGGTGCGTCAGGCTTCGGCGTTCTCCATGCGCTCCCGCAGACTGCGCGGGCGCATGTCGGTCCAGACCTCGTCGACGTAGGCGGAGCACTCGGCCTCGGTGCCCTCCTTGCCGACGGGCTGCCAGCCGGCGGGCACCTCGACGTCGACGGGCCACAGCGAGTACTGGTCCTCGTCGTTGCGCAGCACCTGGTAGCGGGTGTTCTCGTCCATGTCTGTCGGTCTCGCTCTCTGGGTCCGGTACGGGTGGGTGGTGCGGTCGGGAACGGGTCGGTCCCGGGGTGCCGGCGGTGGGGCACGGCCCACGGGGCGGGGGGTCACCGGCGCTCGCGGGCGTGGTGGGCGATGTGGCGCAGCGCCCGGGCGAAGTCCTCGGCGACCCGGCGCACGGTGTCGGTGGCGTGCAGGGCGGGCCGGTGGTGCCAGGTGAAGGACAGCCGGCCGCGCTGGACGGCGCCGACGATCTCCAGCGGGTGGGAGCCGCTGTCGCGCGGGTCGTGGTGGCGGCCGAACGAGCCGTGTTCGGCGCGGACCAGGCCGTCCCCGGGGTTCTCGGGGCGGGAGTCCCACTGTCCGAGGTAGTTGAAGACGACCTGTCCGTGGGCGGCGCGTCCCAGGCGCTCGCGCACCTCGGGCGGGCCGAAGGTGCGCAGGGCGCCGAAGCCGAGGCCGTTGCCGGGCACGGCGCGCAGCTGGCGGCGTACGGACTTCACCAGGGTGCGCCAGTCGCGGTCGGGGCCGAGGTCGGCGGGCTCGGGGACCTGGAGGGCGACGGGGTGGACGGTGGTGAACCAGCCGACCGTCCGGGTCAGGTCGACGTCGTCGAGGACGTCCTCGCGGCCGTGTCCCTCCAGGTCCAGGCGGACGTCCTCGTGGCCGGTCCAGCGGGCCAGGGCGAGGGCGAGGGCGGCGAGCAGCACGTCGTTGACGCGGGTGCGGTAGGCGGTCGGTGCGGCCCGCAGCAGCGCCTCGGTGTCCGCCTCGTCCAGTTCGACGGTGAGCGTGTCGACGGTGCCGGTGTCCGCGCCCTCCGGTGTCTCGGACGGGAGCGGCTCGGTGTCCACGGCGCGTTCCCAGTAGGGCAGTTCGTGGTCGAGGGCGCCGGAGGCGACGTGTGCGGCGAGGCCGCGGGCCCAGTCGCGGAAGGAGGTGCTGCGTTCGCCGAGTGCCACGGGTCCGCCCTGGACCGCCTGCCGGTAGGCGGCCTCCAGGTCGTCGCGCAGGATGCGCCAGGAGACGGCGTCCACGACCAGGTGGTGACCGACCAGGAGGAGGAAGTCCGGCCGGTCGGCGGCGCCGGTGAACAGGGCCGCACGGAGCAGTGGGCCGCGCGCGAGGTCGAATCCGGTGTGCAGGGCGTCGGCGGCCTTCTCCATCGCCGCGTCGGCGTCGGCGGAGGTGCGTCCGCCGAGGTCGTGACGGATGAGGAGCCCGCCGCGGTCGGTGTCGGCCGGCGGCGGGTTGAACTGGCGCCAGCCTTCCTGGCCGGCGGTGAAGCGCATGCGCAGGGCGTCGTGGTGGTCGAGCAGGGCGTTCAGTGACGTCTCCAGCGCGGTGGCGTCCACGCCGGGGGCGAGTTCCACCAGCAGGGACTGGTTGAAGTGGGCGTGGCTGGCGCGCGGGCTGCTCAGGAACCAGTCCTGGATGGGGGTGAGCGGCACCTCCCCGCTCACCGCTTCGTCCCCGGCGTGCAGGGGCGCGGCGGTGACCACGCCGGCCAGTTCGGCGAGGGTCTGGTGGGTGAAGAGGTCACGGGTCGTCAGGTGCAGCCCGTCGCGCCGCAGCCGGGAGACGACCTGCATGCTGAGGACGGAGTCGCCGCCGAGGTGGAAGAAGTTGTCGTGCGCCCCGACGTCGGCCACGCCGAGGACGTCGGCCCAGATGCGGGCGATGCGGCGTTCGGTGTCGGTGCGCGGCGGCGTGTGCGGTCCGCCTGCGGTGTGCGCGGGCCCGGGTTCCGGCAGCGCGCCCCGGTCGGTCTTGCCGTTCGGGGTGAGCGGCAGCCGGTCCAGCGGCACGAACGCCGAGGGGATCATGTACGCCGGGAGCAGTCCGGCGAGGTGGTCGCGCAGCTCGGGCACCGGCAGGGTGTCCGGGCTGCCGTCGGCGGGGACGAGGTAGGCGACCAGCCGCGCTCCGGAGCGGCCGTCCGGGTCGCTGCCGCCGGCGCGGACGGTGACCACCGCGTCGCGCACCAGCGGGCTGCCGCGCAGCGCGCTCTCGATCTCGCCGGGTTCGATGCGGAAGCCGCGCAGTTTGAGCTGGGCGTCGGCGCGTCCGGCGAAGCGCAGGTCGCCGTTCGCGTCCCAGCGGGCGCGGTCACCCGTGCGGTACATGCGCTCGCCGGGGGCGCCGAACGGGTCGGCGACGAAGCGGGACGCGGTCAGGCCGGGCCGGTGGAGGTAGCCGCGGGCCAGGCCGGGTCCGGACACGTAGAGGTCGCCGGTGACGCCGGGCGGGACGGGGCGCAGGGCGGCGTCGAGGACGTGGACGCGGGTGGCGGCGGCCGGGCGCCCGATGGGCGGGGCGCCCGCGCCCGGGGTGAGCGGGCCGGTCCAGGTGGCGACGACGGTGGCCTCGGTCGGGCCGTACGAGTTGATCATCCGCCGGCCGGGGGCCCATCGTTCGACGAGGTGGGCGGGGCAGGCCTCGGCGCCGACGATGAGGGTGCGCAGGTGCGGCAGGGTGTCGGCGGCCTGCGGGTCGACCGTCGCGAGGGCGGCCGGCGGGATGAGGGTGTGGCTGACGCGCCGCCCCGCGAGGGTCTCGGCGAGGCGTTCGCCGACGAGGGGGCCCTCCTCCCCGGTGAGCAGGGTGGCTCCGCTGAGCAGGGACACGCACAGTTCCAGCACCGAGGCGTCGAAGCTGGGTGAGGCGAACTGCAGGACCCGGTCGCCGGGGCCCGCGTCGTAGCGGTCGGCGGCCCCCGCGGCGAAGGCGGCGAGGCCGCGGTGCGTCACCGTGACGCCCTTCGGCGTCCCGGTGGAGCCGGACGTGTAGATCACGTATGCCGGGTGGTCGACGGTCAGCGGGGAGGTGCGGTCGGCGTCCGTGGGCGCGGTGTCCGGGCCGCCGGCGTCCCACACGGCGGCCGGGTCGTCCAGGACAAGCCGGGCGCCGGCGTCGCGGAGCATGAACTCCCGGCGCTGCTGCGGGTAGTCGGGGTCGACGGGCAGGAAGGCGCCGCCGGTCTTGGTGACGGCGAGCTGCGCCACGACCGTCTCCGCGCTGCGGGGCAGGGCCAGCGCCACGATCCGCTCGGGTCCCACGCCCCGGGCGATGAGGTGATGGGCCAGCCGGTTGGCGGCGCGTTCGACGTGCGCGTACGTCAGCTCCCGGCCGTCGGCGTCGGCCAGGGCGACGGCGTCGGGGGTGTGGGCGGCCTGTCGTTCGAACAGCTCGGGCAGGGTGGCCGCCGGGATCGGCCGGGCGGTGGCGCGGCCCTGGTCGAGCACTGCTTTGAGGGTCTCGTCGGTGGCGAGGGGCAGGGCGCCCAGGGGCCGGTCGGGGTTCTCGGCGACGGCGGTCAGCAGGGTGCCGAGCTGGTCGGCCATGCGCTCGACGGTGGCCGTGTCGAACAGATCGGTGTTGTAGGTGAGGACGCCGTGCAGTTCGCCGGTGCCGGTCTCGGCGAACTCCAGGGTGAGGTCGAACGCGGCGTGCCGCAGCTCGCTGTCGACGTCGGTGACCTCCAGGCCGGGCAGGTCGAGGGCGGCGGCCGGGGCGTTCTGGAGGACGACCATGACCTGGAACAGCGGGGTGCGACTGGTGTCGCGGACCGGCTGGACCTCGTCCACGACCTGCTCGAACTGCGCCTCCTGGTGGGCGAAGGCGTCCAGGACGGTGCCGCGGACCTCGTCGAGGAACTCGGGGAACGGGCGGTCGGGCCTGACGCGCGAGCGCAGCACGAGCGTGTTCACGAAGAACCCGACGAGGTGCTGGACCTCGGCGCGGTCGCGGCCGGAGGTGACCGTGCCGACGGTGATGTCCTCACCGCCGGTCAGCCGGGCCAGGTAGGCCTGGGCGGCGGCGACGAGGGTGGTGAACAGGGTCGCCTGCCGGTCGCGGCCCACCCTGGCGAGGCGGCGGGTCGTCTCGCGGGGCAGGGAGAGCCGTACGGAGGCGCCGTGGTGGGTGCGCACGGCCGGACGGGGCCGGTCGGTGGGCAGGTCCAGCGTCTCCAGCCCGGCCAGGTGCTCCTTCCAGTACGTGAGGTTCTCGTCCGTGCCGCGTCCGCGCTGCCAGTGCGCGTAGTCGGCGTACTGCACCGGCAGCGGCGGCAACACGCCTGTCTGCGCGCCCAGTTCGGTGCGGTAGAAGTGCGCGAGGTCGCCCGTGAGCACACCGGTGGACCAGCCGTCGGTGACGATGTGGTGCAGGGTCAGCGTCAGGACGTGCTCGTCGTCCGCGAGCCTGATCAGGCCCGTGTGCAGGAGCGGGCCGCGCCGCAGGTCGAAGGTGCGGGCGCGTTCGGCGTCCAGCAGCTCCGCGAGCAGGGCGTCGCGTTCGCCGCCCGTGAGCTGCGAGAGGTCGTGCAGGGTCAGCGGCACGTCCCCGGCCGGGTGGACGATCTGCACGCCGTGGCCGTCGACCGCGTCGAAGGTGGTGCGCAGCGCCTCGTGCCGCTCGACCAGGGAGTGCAGCGCCGCGGTGAGGGCGGGCACGTCGAGCCGGCCGCGCAGCCGCAGGGCCAGCGCGGTGACGTACTCGCCGGATCCCGGCGCGAACTCCTCCAGGAACCACAGGCGTTGCTGGGCGTACGACATCGGGGCGGGCGTGTCCCGGGTGACCGGGCGGATCGCGACGGGGGCGGAGTCGGCGGGGCGGTCCTCGGTGAGCAGGGCGGCGAGGGCCTCGGGGGTCGGGTGGGTGAACACCGCGCGCGGGGACAGTTCGGTGCCGAACGCCTCGGCCAGGCGGACGGCCAGCCGGATGCTGAGGATGGAGTCACCGCCCAGCTGGAAGAAGTCGTCCCGCACGCCGGGGCGCGGCACGGACAGGACGTCGGCGAAGATCTCCACCGTGCGGCGCTCCGCGTCGGTGCGCGGCTCGGCCCGCTCGCCTTGCGACGCGCCGCTCACGGGTTCCGGCGCGGGCAGGGCCGCCCGGTCGACCTTGCCGTTGCGGCTGAGCGGCAGCGCGGGCAGGACGACGAACGCCGACGGCACGAGGTAGTCCGGCAGGGAGCTTCGTGCGAACTCACGCAGGGCGGTGAGGTCTTCGGTGCCCACCACGTAGGCGACCAGGCGGCGGCTGCCGGGCCGGTCCTCGCGGGCCAGCACCGTCACGTCGGTGACGCCGGGGTGTCCCGCGAGGACCGCCTCGACCTCCCCCGGCTCGACGCGGAAGCCGCGGATCTTCACCTGGTCGTCGGCGCGGCCGAGGAACTCGACGGTGCCGTCGGGGCGGCGGCGGACCAGGTCGCCGGTGCGGTACATGCGGCTGCCGGCCGGGCCGGCCGGGTCGGCGAGGAAGCGGGCCGCGGTGTCCCCGGGGCGGCTGAGGTAGCCGCGGGCGACGCCCTCGCCGGCGAGGTACAGCTCGCCCGGGCAGCCCGGTGGCACGGGCCGCAGCCGGCCGTCGAGGACGTGCACGCGCATCTCGTCGAGCGGGTGGCCGATGGGCACGGTGTCCGGGACGGCGGCCGCGTCGGTGAGGGCGAACGACGTGGCGAACGTCGTCGTCTCGGTGGGGCCGTAGCCGTCCACGACGGTCAGGCCCGGGCAGGCGGCCAGGACGCGGCGGACGGCCGCGGCGGGCACGACGTCGCCGCCGGTCCAGACCTGGCGCAGGCCGGTGAAGCAGTCCGGCGCGTCCTGCGCGAGGAGCCGGAACAGGCCGGCGGTCAGCCACAGCGCGCTCAGGCCGGTGTCGCGGACCAGCTGCCGCAGCAGCGCGGCGTCCAGCGGCCGCGTGGGAGCGACGACGACGCACCCGCCGGTGAGCAGCGGCGCCCACACCTCGAAGGTGGCGGCGTCGAAGGCCACCGGGGAGTGCAGCAGCACCCGGTCGCACACGCCGCCGGTGAAGCGGCCGTCGGTGGCGAGGGCGGCCACGTCGCGGTGGCGTACGGCGACCGCCTTCGGCTCGCCGGTCGACCCGGAGGTGAACATCACGTAGGCGAGCCGGTCGGGGTCCGCGGGTGCGGCGGGGGGCGCGTCCGGCACGGGGGTGCGCGCGGCGGTGACGTCGTCGGCGGACAACCGGACCGTCGCGCCCGCGCGTTCGATGAGCGTGCGGCGCCGGTCCTCGGGGGCGCGGGCGTCCACAGGCACGTAGGCGCCGCCCGCCTTCAGGACGGCGAGCTGGGCGACGACGAGGGCGGCGCAGCGGTCCATCAGCAGGGCCACCCGGTCCTCGGCGCGCAGTCCGCCTGCGAGGAGGCGGGAGGCCACCGCGTCGGACCAGTCGTCGAGTTGACGGTACGTCAGGTGGATGTCGCCGTCCCGCAGCGCGGTTGCCTCCGGTGTGCGGCGGGCCTGCTCGGCGAACAGGGCGACGGGGCTGCTGGGTTCGGCCCGGCGGGCGGCGGTGTTCCACCGGTCCAGCAGGGCGCGGTCGTCCTCGGTCAGCGCCTCCAGGCCGGTCGCATCCGTGTCGCTCTCCAGGGCGTCGGCGAGGGCGCGCAGGACGACCGTGAGGCGGTCCGCGAGGCGTTCGGCGGTCCCCGTGTCGAACAGGCCGTCGTCGTAGGCGAGGTCGAGGCCGAGGCGGTCGCCGAGGTGGGCGCGCAGGCACAGCGGGAAGGTGGGCGCGTCCTCGGCGCGCACCTCCTCGACCTGGACGCCCGTGCGGGCGGTGGCGGACTCGTCGACGGGGTAGTTCTCGAACACCACCATGCTGTCGAACAGCGCCTCGCCGGCCGGGACTTCGCTCAGCGCCTGGATGCGGGGCAGGGCGAGGTGGTCGAAGCGCCGGGTGTCGCTCTGGTGCTCCTGCACCGCGCGCAGCCAGGACGCCGCTCCCCCGCCCGTGACTCGGACGCGGGTGGGCACGGTGTTGATGAACATGCCGATCATCGACTCCACGCCGGGCAGTTCGGCCGGGCGCCCGGAGACGGTGGTGCCGAACACGACGTCGTCGCGTCCGCTGTGGCGGGCCAGGAGCAGCGCCCAGGCGCCCTCGATGACGGTGTTCACCGTGAGTCCGGCCCGGGCGGCGCCCTGCCGCAGCCGCGCCGAGAGGTCCTCGTCCAGTCGCCGGCTGGTGAGGGCGGCGGCGCGGGCGCGGTGCTCCTCGGCCGGCGTGCGGTCGTAGGGCAACGGGGTGCGGGCGGTGAACCCGGCGAGGGTGTCGGTCCAGTGGGTCTCGGCGGCGGCCTCGTCCTGGTCGTGCAGCCAGCGCAGGAAGTCGGCGAACGGGCGCCTGACCGGTGCGGGGGCCGTCCGGCCGCCGGCGAGGGCGGCGTAGCGCTCGCACACCTCGGTGAGGAGCTGGCCGGTGCTCCAGCCGTCCAGGATCAGGTGGTGGGAGGACCACAGCAGCAGGACCTCGTCGCCGGGCAGTGCGGCCAGGGTGATGCGGGTGAGGGGTGCGGTGGTCAGGTCCATGCCGGTGGCGCGGTCGGCGGCCAGCAGGTCCTCGGTGGCCGTCGCGCGCTCCTCGGGCGTGAGCCGGCGCCAGTCCAGGTGGGTGACGGGCAGCTCCACGTGGCGGTGCACGACCTGCACGGGGTGCGGCAGGCCCTGCCAGTGGACGCTGGTGCGCAGGGCCTCGGTGCGATCGGCGACCTGCTGCCAGGCGGCGGCGAAGCGCCGCGGGTCACTCACGCCGGACAGGCGGACGGCCACGCGGTCGGAGTAGGCGCCCGCCGTGTCCACCAGGCCGTGGAAGAGCATGCCGGCCTGCAACGGGGTGAGCGGCAGGACGTCGGCCACGTGCCGGCCGTCGCCCACGAGGCGGTCCAGCTCCGGCTGGCCGAGTCCGGCCAGCGGGAAGTCGGACGGAGTGCGGCCGCCCGCGTCGGGGCGGGCGCAGTGGGCCGCTATCTCGCGCAGCGCCGCGCACATCTCCTCGGCGAGGGTGCGGACGGTGGCCTCGTCGTAGACGGCCGGCGAGTAGGTCCAGCCGAGTTCGAGCCGGCCGTCCTGCACCACGCCGGTGATGTCCAGCAGGTAGGGCCGGGGGGCGTCCGGGTCGGTGTCGGAGCCGGCCGGGGGCAGGGCGGCGGCGTACAGGCCGCTGCCGCCCGCGTCGGCGTCCCACTGGCCGTGGTAGTTGAAGCCGATCCGCGGCGCCGGGGCGCCGGCCAGCGGGCTGTCGGGCAGCAGGTGGCGCAGGGCGCCGTGGCTCAGGCCGCGCAGGGGCACGGCGCGCAGCTGCTCCTTGACCGAGCGGAGGGTGTCGTGCCAGCCGGCGTCTGCGGCGACGGTCAGCGCGAGCGGGAACTCGGCGGTGAACCAGCCGACCGTCCGGGACAGGTCCAGGTCGTCGAAGAGGTCCTCGCGGCCGTGGCCCTCCACGCCGACCAGCACGCTGTCACGCCCGCACCAGCGGGCCAGGGTGCGGCCGAGGGCGCTGAGCAGGACGTCGTTGACCTGGGTGCGGTAGACCTCGGGCACCTGCCGCAGCAGGGCCTCGGTGGTCTCCGGCTCCAGTTCCACGGTGACGGTGGCGGCGGTGCCATGCGTGTTGGGGCCGGAGCGGCCCGCGGGCAGCTCGGCGGGGGTCTCGGCGGTGCGCCGCCAGTGGGCGAGGTCGCCGTCCAGGGCGCCGGAGCGGGTGTGGGCCTCCAGCCGCGCCGCCCAGCGGCCGTAGGCGGTGGTGGCCGGCGGCAGCTCGACGGGCTGTCCGGCGGCGGCCTGCCGGTGGGCGGTCTCCAGGTCGGCCAGGAGGATCCGCCAGGAGACGCCGTCGACGGTCAAGTGGTGCACGACGAACAGGAGTTGGGCTGCGGCGTGCGGACCTCGGTCGAGGAGGAGGACGCGCGCCGTCCGGCCCTCGGTGGGGTCGAGGGTGGCGCGGGCCTCGTCCGCGAGGCGGGCCGCCTCGGTCTCCAGGGCGGGGCCGTCGAGGCCGGTCACGTCGTGCAGGGTGACGGTGCCGTCCGGGACGCCGGGCAGGACCTCCTGGCGCCAGCCGTCCTCAGTGCGGCGGAAGCGGGTGCGCAGCGCGGGGTGGTGACCCACGACGGCGTCCACGGCGGTGCGCAGGGCGGACAGGTCGGTGCCGGGGGCGAGTTGGAGGCGCTGGGACATGGTGAACCGCAGCGGGTCGCCGGGGGCGCGGCCGTCGAGGTACCAGCGCTGGATGGGGGTGAGCGGTGCCTCGGCGGGGGCGGTGGCGTCGGTGGTGACGGGCGCGGACTCGGTGACGCGCAGGGCGAGTTCGGCGACGGTCTGGTGGCGGAAGACGTCCTTGGTGGTCAGCGCGAGACCGGCCTGGCGGGCCCGGGAGACGATCTGGATGCTGAGGATCGAGTCGCCGCCGAGCGCGAAGAAGTTGTCGCGCGCGCCGACCCGTTCGACGCGCAGGACGTCGGCCCAGATCGTGGCCAGCGTCTGTTCAGTGCCCGGGCGGGGCGCCACGTAGCCGGCGGTGGTGTCGGGCTGCGCGGGCGGGGCGGGCAGGGCACGGCGGTCGGTCTTGCCGCTGGTGGTGCGCGGGATCCGGGTCAGCGGCACGAACGCCGCCGGGACCATGTGGTCCGGCAGGGTGCGGCGGAGGGCGAGGCGCAGTTCGTCGGCGGCCGGGGCGGTGTCCCCGGTGGGCACGAGGTAGGCCACGAGCATCCGGCGGCCCGCGTGCTCGCGTGCCGTGACGACGGCGTCGGCGACGCCCGGGTGGGCGAGCAGCGCGGCCTCGATCTCGCCGGGTTCGATGCGGAATCCGCGGATCTTGATCTGTTCGTCGGCGCGGCCCAGGAACTCCAGCAGTCCCCGGGCGTCGCGGCGGGCGCGGTCACCGGTGCGGTACATCCGCTCCCCCGGCGCGCCGAACGGGTCGGCGAGGAACCGCGCGGCGGTCAGGCCGGGGCGGTTCAGATAGCCGCGGGCGACCTGGGCGCCGGCGAGGTACAGCTCGCCGGGCGTGCCGGGCGGCACCGGGCGCAGGGCGCCGTCGAGGACGTAGGCGCGCAGATTGGCGCCGGGCCGTCCGATGACCGGCCGGTCGGGGCGGTCGGTGACGCGGCCGTAGGTGGCGTCGACGGTGCACTCGGTGGGGCCGTACATGTTGTAGGCGGTGACCCCGAGTTCGGCATCGGCGCACAGCTCGCGCCAGGTGTCGGGGCCGGTCGCCTCGCCGCCGACGAGCAGGACGCGGGGGTGGTGGCGGCCGGGGGCCAGCAGGCCCGCTGCGAGGAGTTCGCGCAGGAAGGACGGGGTGACGTTGACCAGGTCCAGGTTCCGCTCGGCGATCTGCGCGCAGAACGCCTCGGGGTCCAGGCGCACGTCCTCGTCGACGAGGTGCACCTCCTGGCCGAGGGCGAGCAGCAGCGGGCCCTCCCAGGAGGTGTCGAAGGAGAACGAGGCGCTGAGCGCGGCGCGCAGCCGCCGCCCGTCCGCGGTGTGCGGGGCGACGAGCCCCTCGCGGTGGTCGTGGCAGAGGTTGACCAGGTGGCGGTGTTCCACGACGACGCCCTTGGGGCGGCCGGTGGAGCCGGAGGTGTAGATCATGTACGCGGCGTGCTGCGGGAGCAGGGGGGCCGGGCGGTCGCGGTCGGTGGGGTCGTGGGCGGGCAGCCGGTCCCACGGGGTGGCGCGCAGCGCGTCGGCGGTGAGCACGACGCGCGGGGCGGCGTCCTCGAGGAGCCCAGCGGCGCGTTCGGCGGGCAGGTCGGGGTCGAGGTGGAGCAGGGTGGCGCCGGACTTGGCGACGGCGAGGACCGCGACCATCAGCTCGGAGGTGCGCGGCAGCCGGACGGCGACGACCCGCTCGGGTCCGGCGCCCAGGGCCAGCAGGTGGTGGGCGAGCCGGTTCGCGCGGTCGTTGAGGGCGGCGAAGTCGAGGGTGGCGTCGCGGGCGACCAGCGCGGTGGCGTGCGGGGTGCGGGCCGCCTGGGCCTCGAACAGGGCGGGGAAGGTGGTGTCCGGGACGGTGAGGCGGTTTCCCTGCCCGTCGTGCAGCACCCGCTGTCGTTCGTCGGCGGTCATCAGGTCCAGCGCCCGTACGTCGCGGTCCGGTTCCCGCACCGCCGCCTCCAGCAGCAGGCGCAGGCGGGCGGCCAGGCCGCGGACGGTGTCCTCGTCGAACAGGCCGGTGTCGTACTCCAGGTGGCCGGTGAGGCCGTCGTCGCCCTCGACGAAGTCGAAGGCCAGGTCGAAGGTGGCGTGCCGGACCGGCGGCAGGAGCGGCTCGGCGTCCAAGCCGGGCAGTTCGGGCGCCTCGGCGCCCAGGTTGTGCAGGGCGACCATGACCTGGAACAGGGGGGTGCGGCTGGTGTCGCGTTCGGGCCGGAGGGCGTCCACCAGCCGTTCGAAGGGCACGTCCTGGTGGGCGAAGGCGTCCAGGACGGTGCCGCGCACCTGCTCGAGCAGCGTGCGGAACGACGTGCCGGGCCGGACCTCGTTGCGCAGGACCAGGGTGTTGACGAACATGCCGACGACGTCGTGCAGTTCGGGGCGCTCGCGGCCCGCGGTGACGGTGCCGAGGGCGAAGTCGTCCTGGTCGGCCCAGCGGGACAGCAGGACCGTGCAGCCGGCGAGGAGGGTCATGTAGAGGGTGGCGTCGGCTTCCCGGCCCCGCTCGCGCAGGCGGTCGGTCAGCTCGACGGGCAGCGTGAAGGTCACGAGGGCGCCGTCGCGGCTGCGGACGGCGGGACGCGGCCGGTCGGTCGGCAGCTCCAGCGGCGGTACGCCGGCCAGTCGCTCGCGCCAGTGGGCGAGTTGCCGCTCGACCTGGTCGGTGCGGGCGCGCTGCCAGGTGGCGTGGTCGGCGTAGCGCACGGGCAGGCCGGGGAGTTCGGGGTCGCGGCCCTCGTGGGCGGCCGCGTACAGCTCGCCGAGATCCCGGCCGAGGACACCGCGGGACCAGCCGTCGGTGACGATGTGGTGCACGGCGAGGGCCAGGACGCGCTCGTCGTCCGCGATGCGGGCCAGGCGGGCGCGCAGCAGCGGCCCGGCCGCCAGGTCGAACGGCGTGGCGGCCTCATGCTCCAGCACTGCCTCCAGCGCGGCCTGCGGATCGGAGGCTGCGCTGAGGTCGTCCACGGTCAGGGCGGCCGGGTGGGGCGGGTGCACCACCTGCCGGGGCTGCCCGTCGTGCTCGACGAAGGTGGTGCGCAGGGACTCGTGGCGGGCGACGAGGCCGTCCAGGGCGGTGCGCAGGGCCGGCTCGTCGAGCGGGCCGCGCAGGCGCAGCACGGACAGCGTCGTGTACTCGGTGCTGCCGGGCTCGAACCGGTCGAGGAACCACAGGCGTTGCTGGGCGTACGACAGCGGCGCCGGGGTCTCGGGGGCGGTCGCGGGGATCGCGTCGGCGGGCGCGGCGGAGGTGTCTCCCGCGGGGTCGCCGAGTTCGGCGGCGAGCGCGGCCACGGTGCTGTGGGTGAACAGCACGCGCGGGGACACGTCGGGGCCGAACGCGGCGCGCAGCCGGGCGGTGACGCGGACGGCGAGGATGGAGTCGCCGCCGAGCGCGAAGAAGTCGTCCCCGGCGGACACCTCCTGGACCCCGAGGACGTCCGACCAGGCCGCGGCGACGGCCCGCTCGGCGGGGGTGCGCGGTGCGGTCCGGTCGGTGTCGGCGGCGTAGCCGTCCGCCGTCGGGGCGGGCAGGGCGCGGCGGTCGAGCTTGCCGTTGACGGTGAGCGGGAGAGCGTCCATCGGGACGTAGGCGGCGGGCACCATGTGGGCGGGCAGCAGCCGCTCCAGGTGGGCGCGCAGCTCGGTCGCCGGGGGTGTCGCGCCGCCGGTGCCGACGACGTGGGCCACCAGGCGGCGGGTGCCGGAGGTGTCCTCGAACACACCGACGGCGGTGTCGGCGACACCGGGATGGGCGTGCAGGGCGGCCTCGATCTCGCCGGGCTCGATGCGGTAGCCGCGGATCTTCACCTGGGCGTCCGCGCGGCCCAGGTACTCCAGGGTGCCGTCGGGCCGCCACTTCGCGCGGTCACCGGTGCGGTACATGCGGCTGCCGGCCGGGCCGAACGGGTCGGCGAGGAACCGGGTGGCGGTCAGGCCGGGGCGGCCCAGGTAGCCACGGGCCAGGCCCTCCCCCGCGACGTACAGCTCGCCCGTCGCACCCGGCGGCAGGGGGGCCAGGTCCGCGTCGAGCACGTAGACCCGCAGGTCGGGTATCGCGACGCCGATGGGGCTGGCGGGGCCGTGCGCGGCGGTGGCGGGGTCCAGCGGGGCGTGGGTGACGTGCACGGTGGTCTCGGTGATGCCGTACATGTTGACCAGGCGGGGGGTGTCGGCCGGGTGGCGGGCCCACCAGTCGGTGAGCCGGCCGACGTCGAGGGCCTCACCGCCGAAGACCACCGTGCGCAGGGCGAGGCGGGCACCGGTGTCCGGGTGTTCGGCGTCGGCGCGCACCAGTGGGTAGAACGCGGACGGCGTCTGGTTGAGGACGGTGACCCCTTCGTCGGCCAGCAGCCGCAGGAAGTCCTCCGGGGAGCGGGCGGTCTCGTCGGGCACGACGACGAGCCGGCCGCCGTGCAGCAGCGGGCCCCACAGCTCCCACACGGAGAAGTCGAACGCGTAGGAGTGGAACAGGGTCCACACGTCGTCCGGGCCGAAGTCGAACCACGGGCGGGTGCCGGTGAAGAGCCGCACCACGTTGGCGTGCGGGATCACGACGCCCTTGGGGCGGCCGGTGGAGCCGGAGGTGTAGATGGCGTAGGCGGGGCTCTCCGGCAGGGGGCGGTGGACCGGTTCGGGTCCGGTGGCCGGGCGCCGGGCGAGCCCGGCCACCTCGTCCGGGGCGTCGAGCAGGACGACGGGCACACCGGTGCCGTCGACGCGGGCCGCGGTGCCGGTGGTGGTCACCAGGGTGACGGGGGCGGCGTCGGCCAGGAGGTGGGCGATGCGTTCGGCGGGCGAGTTCGGGTCGATCGGCAGGTAGGCGGCGCCGGTCTTCAGCACGGCCAGGACCGCGACGACCTGGTCGGTGGAGCGGGGCAGGGCGAGGGCGACGAACCGCTCGGGGCCGACGCCGAGTTCGGCGAGCCGGTGGGCGAGGCGGCCGGCGCGGGCGTCGAGGGTCGCGTAGTCCAGGTGCTCGGCCCCGCACGTGACGGCGACGGCGCCGGGGGTGCGGGCGGCCTGTGCCTCGAACAGGTCCACCAGGGTCTCGGCGGGGCGGCCGGAGGCGGTGCCGTTCCAGTCGGTGAGGATCCGATGCCGTTCCTCGGCGGTCGTCCAGGCCAGGGTGCGCAGCGGCTTGTCGGTGCCGTCGGCGAGCCCGGTCAGGAGCAGGCAGAGCCGGCCGGCGAGGGCGCGGACGGTGGCCGCGTCGAACAGGTCCGGGTCGTAGGCGAGGTCGAAGCCGAGGCGTTCGCCGTGGTAGGCGCGCAGGACGAGGGGGTAGTTGGTGGCGTCGCGGGAGGTCACCTCGGCCAGGCGGATCCCGGCCGTGCGGGCCTCGTCGAAGGGGTAGTTCTCGAAGGCGACCATGCTGTGGAAGAGCGGGCTGCCGGACGGCACGTCGCTCAGCTGCGTCAGCTCGGCGAGCGAGGCGGCCGCGAACCGTCTCGACTCGGCCTGTACGTCCTGGAGTTCGCGCAGCCAGGCCCCGGCGGGGCGGGCGGGGTCGACGCGGACGCGGGTGGGCACGGTGTTGATGAACATGCCGACCATCGACTCGACGCCGGGCAGGTCGTCGGGCCGTCCGGAGACGGTGGTGCCGAACAGCACGTCGTCCTGGGCGGCGTAGCGGGACAGCAGCAGCGCCCAGGCGCCCTGGACGACCGTGTTGAGGGTGAGTCCCGCCTCGCGGGCGGTGCGCGCGAGGCAGGCCGACGCCTGCGCGTCCAGGCCGGCCGTGTGCAGGGCGGCGGAGCGGGCCTGGTGGGCCTCGCGCAGGGGGCGGTCGGCGGGCAGCGGGGTGGGTTCGGCGAACCCGGCGAGGACGTTCTGCCAGTGGGCGCGGGCCGTGTCGGGGTCCTGGTCGGCGAGCCAGCGCACGTAGTCGCCGAAGGGGCGGCGCAGCGGCGGCCGGGCCTCGGCGCCCGCGGTGAGCGCGGCGTACTCCTCGCACACCTCGGTCAGCACCTGGGCGAGGCTCCAGCCGTCCAGGATCAGGTGGTGGGAGGTCCACAGCAGGTGCAGCCGGGCGTCGGGCAGCCGGACCAGGGTCAGCCGCATCAGCGGCGCCGCGGCGAGGTCGATGCCGCGGGCCAGGTCGTCGGCGCGCAGCGCGGCCAGGCGCTCGGCGCGTTCCTCATGGTCCAGATCGCGCCAGTCGAGGTGGGTGACCGGCATCCGGACGTCGCGGTGCACGACCTGGAGGGGTACGGGGACGTCCTCCCAGACGACGCGGGTGCGCAGGGCCGGGGTGCGGTCGGTGACGCGCTGCCAGGCGACGGCGAAGGCGTGCGGGTCGGCTACGCCGTCGAGGAGCAGGCCGGCCTGGTCGACGTAGACGTCGTCGGGGCCGCCGACCAGCCGGTGGAAGAGCATGCCCTCCTGGAGCGGGGTGAGCGGCAGCACGTCCTCCACGTCGCGGCCGTCACCCACGAGGCGGTCCAGGCGTTCCTGGTCGAGGCGGGCCAGCGGGAAGTCGGACGGGGTGCGGCCGCCCGCGCCGGGCCGGGCGCAGTGCTCGGTGATCGCGGCGAGCGCGGCGGTCATGCCGTCGGCGAGCGCGCGGACGGTGGCCTCGTCGTGCACCTGGTCGCTGTAGTGCCAGGTGAGGTGGAGTTCGCCGTCGGTGACCACGGCGGACACGTCCAGCAGGTGGTCCAGGGGGGTGTCCGGGGCGATGTCGCGGCCGGGTGTCTCGCCCGCCGGGGCGAAGTCGCCGCCGTCGGCGGCCTCCCACTGGCCGTGGTAGTTGAAGCTGATCTGCGGCAGCGGCACATCCTTGAGGGCGCGCGCGGCGGGGTCGGGCGAGCCGAGGCGGGCCAGTGCCTCGTACGTCAGGCCGTGCCGGGGCACGGACCGCAGCCGCTCCTTGACCGCCTTGAGGGTGGCGCCCCAGTCGGGCGCCGTGGACGGTCCCGCGGGCGCGAGGGTGACGGGGTACTGGGCGGTGAACCAGCCCACCGTGCGGGCCAGGTCCAGCGTGTCGTCCTCGCGGCCGTGGCCTTCGAGGAGGACGGTCACCCGCTCGGCGCCCGTCCAGTCTGCGAGGACCCGGCTCAGCGCGCCGAGCAGCACGTCGTTGACCTGGGTGCGGTAGACGGCGGGCACCCGGCGCAGCAGCGCCTCGGTGGTGGCGCGGTCCACGCGGGCGTCGAGGGTGCGGACCGAACCGGCCGGCGGGGTGCCGGGGCGGTCCACGGGCAGCGGGGTGCGGGGCTCGGCGGCCTCGGCCGTCCAGTGCGGCAGGTCGGCGTCCAGGTCGCCGTCGCGGACCCGGCGCGCGAGGTGCGCGGCCCAGTCGGTGAACGGTGTGGCGACGGGCTCCAGCCGGATCGTCTCTCCCCCGGCGGCCTGCCGGTAGGCGGCGGCGAGGTCGGCGAGGAGGATCCGCCAGGAGACGCTGTCCACGGCCAAGTGGTGCGCGGCGACGAAGAGTTGCGGCCGCTCGCCGGAGTGGGTGAACAGGGCGGCGCGCAGCAGGGCGCCGGTCTCGGGGTCGAGTGCGGCGCGGGCGGACCCGGCGGCCCGTTCGCGCTCCGCCGCCGGGTCGGCGGCGTCGGAGAGGTCGTGGTGGGTGAGCAGACCGGTGGCCGGGCCCTCGCCGGGGTGCTGCCGCCAGCTGTCGCCCGAGCGGGCGAACCGGGTGCGCAGCGCCGGGTGGTGGGCGGCGAGTGCCTCCAGGGCGCGCTCCAGCGCCGGGGTGTCGAGGTCGTGCGGCAGGTCCAGCAGCATCGACATGCTGAAGTGCTTGAGCGGGCCGTGGGTGGCGAAGAACCACTCCTGGACCGGGGTGAGCGGCGCCGGGCCCTCCTCGGCGGGGCGCCGGGGCGCGGGCACCTGCGCGGTGCGCACCGACGCGGCGGCGGCGAGGTCGGCGACGGTCTGGTGGCGGAAGACGTCCCGCGAGGTCAGGTGCAGCCCGGCCGCGCGGGCGCGGGAGACCGCCTGGATGCTGAGGATGGAGTCGCCGCCCAGCTCGAAGAAGTTGTCCGTGACGCCCACCCGGCGCGCGCCCAGCACCTCGGTCCAGATGCGCGCGAGGGTCTCCTCCTCGGGGGTGCGCGGGGCGACGAACTCCCGCTCCTGCTCGGCGCCTTCGAAGTCGGGTGCGGGCAGGGCGCGCCGGTCGACCTTGCCGCTGACGGTCATCGGCAGGGCGTCGAGCACGGTGAAGGAGGACGGCACCATGTGGTCGGGCAGCGTCCGCCTCAGGGCCGTCCGCACCTCGCCCGGGACGGGCCTGGCCTCGGGGTCCGCGGGGACGAGATAGGCGGCGAGCCGGACGTGGCCGTGCGGGTCGCTGACGGCGACGACCGCGGCGGCGGCGGTCCCGGGCAGGTCGGTCAGGGCCGCCTCGACCTCGCCGGGTTCGATGCGGTGGCCGCGCACCTTGACCTGGTCGTCGGCGCGCCCCAGGTAGTCCAGGCGCCCGTCGGCGCCCCAGCGGGCCAGGTCGCCGGTGCGGTACATGCGGGTGCCGGGCGGGCCGAACGGGTCGGGCAGGAAGCGCGCGGCGGTCAGTCCGGGACGGCCGCTGTAGCCGCGGGCCAGTTGCACACCGGCCAGGTACAGCTCGCCGCCGACGCCGGGCGGGACGGGCCGCAGCCGCTCGTCGAGGACGTAGGCGCGCACGTTGGGCAGCGGCCGGCCCACGGTCGGCCGGCCGTCGCCGGTGATCCGGCAGGCCAGCGCGTCGACGGTGCACTCGGTGGGGCCGTAGAAGTTGTACGCGGCCACGTCGCGCCGGGCCGCCAGCTCCCGCCACAGGGCGGGGCCGACGGCCTCGCCGCCGAGCATGAGGACGCGCGGGTGGTGGCGCGGGTCGGTGAGCAGCCCGGCGGGAAGCAGCTGGCGCAGGTAGGTGGGGGTGAGGTCGAGGAAGTCGATGCGGTGCTCGACGACGTACTCGACCAGGGCGGCGGCGTCCAGCCGGGTCGTCTCGTCGACCAGGTGCAGCGGATGGCCGTCGGCCATCAGCAGCACGCCCTCCAGGGAGGTGTCGAAGGAGAACGAGGCCGTGAGCGCCACCCGCAGGGGTCCGCCGCCCGCCTCGGCGACGAAGCCCTCGCGGTGCCCCGCGAGGAGGTTCGCCGCGGACCGGTGTGTCACGGTCACGCCCTTGGGGCGGCCGGTGGAGCCGGAGGTGTAGATGACGTAGGCGGTGGTGTCGGGGTGCGGGGGCGGCAACGGGGCGTCGGCGATGGCGTCTTGAGCGTCGTACGCCTCCCGCAGCGCGGTCTCGTCGAGGACGAGCGCGGGGCGCGCGTCGTCGAGGAGGAACCGCACCCGGTCCTCGGGCAGCGCCGGGTCCAGCGGCAGGTAGCCGGCGCCGGCCTTCCAGACGGCGAGGATCGCCACGATCATGTCGGCGGTGCGCGGCAGCCGGAGGGCGACCAGGCGCTCCGGACCTGCTCCCCGCGACACGAGGTGACGGGCCAGGCGGTCGGCGCGCGCGTCGAGCGTCGCGTGGTCGAGGCGTATGTCACCGGCGACGAGAGCGAGGGCGTCCGGGGTGCGCGCCGCCTGCCGGGCGAACAGCTCGGGCAGGGTCTCCTCGGGGACCGTGAGCGCGGTGGCGTTCCAGTCGTGGGTCACCTGCCGTTCCTGCTCGGGCGAGAGCAGGGGCAGGGCGCCGAGCGGACGGTCGGGGTCGGCGGCGGCGCCGTCGAGCGTGCGCAGCAGCTGGTCCGCCATGCGGGCGGCCGTAGCGGCGTCGAAGAGGTCGGTGCGGTACTCCAGCAGGCCGGTCAGCCCGTCGCCGTCGGGCACGAACTCCACGCTCAGGTCGAAGGTGGCGGCCCGCCGGGGCAGGGCGACCGGGGAGGCGGCCAGGCCGTGCGGGTCGGGCGCGGTGGGCGGTTCCGGGTGCAGCAGGACCATCACGTCGAACAGGGGGTTGCGGCCCGCCTCTCGGGTCGCCCCGACGGCCTCGACCAGCCGCTCGAACGGCGTGTCGCCGTGCGCGAAGGCGTCGTTGACGGTGTCCGCGGCGGCGGTGAGCAGCTCCCGGAAGGTGCCGCCGGTCTCGACGCGGGTGCGCAGCGCGACGGTGTTGACGAAGAACCCGACGGCCCGTTCCAGGTCGGTGCGGCCGCGCCCCGGGGTGAGCGAGCCGACGGTGATGTCGTCCTGCCCGGACCAGCGGGCCAGCAGGGTCTGGCAGGCGGCGACCAGGGCGGTGAACAGGGTGGTGTGCCGGTCGGCCGCGAGCTGCCTGAGCCGGGCGGTGGTGGCGGCGGGGACGGTGAAGGTGTGCACGGCGCCCGCGCCGGACTCCTCGCCGCGGCGGGGCCGGTCCAGCGGCAGTTCGGACGCGACCGCCCCGGACAGGTGCTCCTTCCAGTACGTCAGGTGCCGTTCCAGCCGGGCGCCGGACAGCTGCTCGCGCTGCCAGACGGCGAAGTCCGGATACTGCGTGGCGACCGGAGCCAGGGCCGGGCTCGCGCCCCGGGCGAGGGCGTCGTAGGCGGTGATCAGCTCGTCGAGCACGACGCCCATGGACCAACCGTCGATGACGATGTGATGGGCCGTCAGCAACAGGATGTGCGCGCCGGGTGCCTCCCGCAGGAGCAGGGCGCGCAGCAGCGGCCCGGCCTCCAGGTCGAAGGGCCGCTCGTACTCGGCGAGCAGGGCCGTCTCCAGGCCGGCGCCGGCCTCTTCGGAGAGGTCGTGCACGGGCAGCGGGAGCGGCCCGGCGGGGTGCACGGTCTGCGCGGGTGTGCCGTCGTGCTCCTCGAACGTGGTGCGCAGCGCCTCGTGCCGCGCCACCACGTGCTCCAGCGCGGCGGCCAGGGCGGTGTGGTCGAGGGCGCCGGTCAGGCGCAGCGCGACGGCGCTGTTGTAGCGCGGGTCGCCGGGGCGCAGCCGGTCCAGGAACCACAGGCGCTGCTGGGCGAAGGACAGCGGCAGCGGGCGGGTGCGGTCGGCGCGCGGGATGGCCTGCCGGGCGGCGCCGGGGGTGCCCGGGGCGGTCCGTCCGGCCAGCCGGCGGCGGAGTGCTTCCTGGAGGTCCTGCGGCAGGGCCTCGGCACGGTTTCGCTTCGAAGACGTCATGGTCGTCCGGTCCTCACCGTTCATCGTGGTCGCTGTCGCCGCGTGCGGCGTCTTCGAGTTCGCTCAGCACCTGTTCCTCCACCAGGTCCGCCAGGGCGGCCACGGTGCGGTTGACCAGGACGTCGCGGGGCGTGAGGGTCACGCCGAAGGTGTCGTTGGCGCGGGAGGCGATGAGCAGGGCCCGCAGGGAGTCGCCGCCGAGGTCGAAGAAGTCGTCCTCGGCGCCCACGGTGGTCTCCAGGGCCTCCTCCCACAGGGCGGCGACGGCCTCCTCGGTGGGCGTGCGGGGCGCCACGTGGCCGGCGTCCGCCTCCCGGGTCTCCGGGGCGGGGGCGGGCAGCGCGGCCCGGTCGGTCTTGCCGTTCTCCGTCAGCGGGAAGCGGTCCATCGCCACGAACGCCGAGGGCACCATGGGCCCGGGCAGGGTGCGGGCGGCCAGGGCCCGCAGCTCGGCGCCGGCGGGTGGTTCGGCGCCGGGGGCGACGAGCACGTGGGCCACCAGGCGCGGCAGCCCGGGCTCGTCCTCCCGCACGCTCACCACGGCGTCCAGGACCGCCGGGTGGCGCACCAGGGTCGCCTCCACCTCGCCCGCCTCGATGCGATGGCCGCGCAGCTTGAGCTGGTGGTCGGTGCGGCCCAGGTAGTGCAGTTCGCCGCGGGCGTCGCGGCGGACCAGGTCGCCGGTGCGGTACATGCGGGTGCCGGGCGGTCCGAACGGGTCGGCGGTGAAGCGGGTCGCCGTCAGGCCGGGGCGGTGCAGGTAGCCGCGGGCCAGGACCGGTCCCGCGAGCCACAGTTCACCGGGCACGCCGTCCGGGACCGGGCGCAGCCGGGCGTCGAGGACGTAGGCGGTGGTGGCGGGCAGCGCGCGGCCGATGGGGGGCGCCTCGCCGTCCGGTTCCAGCGGGCCGGACCAGGTGGCGACGACGGTGGCCTCGGTGGGCCCGTAGGAGTTGACCATGCGGTGGTGCGGTGCCCAGCGGGCGACCAGTTCGGCCCGGCAGGCGTCCGCGCCGACGATCAGGGTGTGCAGGTCGGGCAGGGTGCCGGGGGTGTCCGGCGGGAGGGTGGCGAGCGCGGCGGGCGGCAGCAGGGTGTGCGTGATGCGCGCGTCGCGCAGCACGCCGGCCAGTTCGCCGCCGAGCAGCGGGCCCTGCTGCGGTACGACGAGGGCCGCGCCGTGCGGCAGGGACATGCACAGCTCCAGCACGGAGGCGTCGAAGCTGGGCGTGGCGAAGGCCAGGACGCGGTCCCCGGCGCCGACCTGGTAGTGCGCGGCCTCGGCGGCGGCGAACGCGGCCAGCCCCCGATGGGTGACGACGACGCCCTTGGGGGTGCCGGTGGAGCCGGAGGTGTAGATGACGTACGCCGGGTCGTCGAGGTGCAGCGGGCGGACGCGGTCGCGGTCGGCGGGCCGGTGGTCCGGCGTGCCGTCGGGCGGCGCCGCGAGCAGGCCGGCGACCTCCTCGGCGGTCAGGGTGACGGCGGGCCGCGCGTCGCGCAGCATCAACTCCACGCGCTCGGCCGGGTAGCCGGGGTCCACCGGGAGGAACGCGGCGCCCGCCTTGGCCACGGCGAGCTGGGCGAGGACCATGTCCGCCGAACGCGGCAGAACCAGCGCGACGATGTCGCCGGGACCCGCCCCACGGGCGATCAGCCGGTGCGCCAGCCGGTTGGCGCGGGCCTCCGCCTGCGCGAAGGTGAGCGTGGACTCCCCGGCGTCCAGGGCGGGTTCGCCCGGCCACCGGTCGACGGCGGCCTCGATCAGCGCGGGCAGCGTCGCCGGGGGCGGCGGCGCCTGCTGGGGGCGGGCGGGCCCGTCCAGCAGCCGCTGGCGTTCGGCGGGCGGCAGCACGTCCACCGCCCCCAGCGGCGCCTCGTCCCCGGAGGCGGCCAGCGCGGTCAGGGTGTGCATGAGCCGGGCGGCCAGGGCGCCGGCGGTGGCCTCGTCGAAGTACCGCGGGTCGTAGCCGAGTTCCACGGTCAGCTCGTCGCCTGGCGAGATCACCACGGTGAGGGGGTAGTTGGTCGCCTCGCGGGCGTCCAGTCCGTGCACGTGCACGCCGTGCGCGCCGGCGGTGGCGTCGCCGACCGGGTAGTTCTCGAACACCAGCAGGCTGTCGAACAGTGCTGTTCCGGCTGGCAGTTCACTCCACTGGTGGAGGTCGGTCAGCGGCACGTGGTCGAAGCGCCGGTCCTCGGCGCGGGCGGCCTGCACCTCCCGCAGCCAGGCGGGGCACGGCGTGGACTCGTCCACGGTGACCCGCGCGGGCAGGGTGGTGATGAACAGGCCGGTGATGGTGTCCGCGCCCGGCAGGTCGGCGGGCCGCCCGGAGACCGTGGTGCCGAAGCACACGTCCCGCCCGCCGCCGGAGCGCGCCAGCAGCAGCGCCCAGGCGCCCTGGACCAGGGTGTTGAGGGTGAGCCGGTGGCGGCGGGCGAAGTCGGTCAGCCGGGCGGTGCCGGCCGCGTCGAGCCGCTGCGACAGCCAGGTGCCCGACCGGGCGGCGGCGCCCGGGGCGGGCCTGCGGTCGTACGGCAGCGGGGTGGGCGCCGCGTACCCGGCGAGGGCGGCCTTCCAGTGGTCCTCGGCGGCGGCGCCGTCCCGGCCGGCCAGCCAGGCGGCGTAGTCCGCGAAGGGCCGCCGTCCCGGGAGGCGGGGCCGGTTCCCGGCGGCGAGCGCGGCGTGCGCCTCGAGGACGTCCGACAGCACGTGGAAGACGCTCCAGCCGTCCAGCAGGACGTGGTGGAAGGTCCACACCACGCGCACCTCGTCCGGGCCGAGCCGGATCAGGGTGACGCGCAGCAGCGGGGGACGGCCCAGGTCGATGCCGCGGGCCCGGTCCTCGTCGAGCAGGTGCCGAAGGGCGCTTTCCTGCTCCGCCGGGCCGAGGCCGCTCCAGTCGAGCCGGGTGACGGGCAGCGGCACCTGGCGGTGCACTGTCTGCAGCGGCACGGGGACCCCGGTCAGGGCGACGGCGGTGCGCAGCACGGGCGTGGCGTCCACGACGTGCTGCCAGGCGTCCGCGAGCAGCGCGGGGTCGCGCACCCCGTCGGCGACGAAGGTGATCTGCTCGACGTACAGGCCCTCGCCGGGCTCGTCCATGCCGTGCACGACCATGCCGGTCTGGGTGGGGGTGAGCGGGTAGACGTCCGTCACGTCCCGGCCGTCGCCGACGAGTCGGTCGACGGCGGCCTGGTCCAGGGCGGCCAGCGGGAAGTCGGACGGGGTGCGGCCGCCCGCGCCGGGCCCGGCGCAGTGCGCGACGATCCGCCGCAGCTCCTGCGCCGTCTCCTCGGCGAGCCGGGCGACGGTCTCACGCTGGTGCACCGCGCGGGAGTACGACCAGGTGAACTCCAGGCGCCGGTCGGTGACCCGGCCGAGCACGTCGAGGAGGTGCGGCCGCTCCGCCGAGCGGTCCATACCGCCGGTCAGGCCCACGTGGGGCTCCCGCAGCAGGCCCTCCCCGCTCACGCTCCGGTCCTGCTGGCCGAGGTAGTTGAAGCCGATCTGCGGCAGGTCGGGCAGCCCGGCTCCTGCCGTCGGGTGCAGGTGCCGCAGCGCGCCGTAGCCCACTCCCCCGCGCGGTACGGCCCGCAGGTTCTCCTTGACGGTCTTGAGCGCGGTGCCGAGGTCGGCGCCGCGGGGCACGTCGAGGCCGACGGGGTACATGGTGGTGAACCAGCCGACGGTGCGGGAGAGGTCGACGCCGTCGAAGAGGTCCTCGCGGCCGTGGCCCTCCAGGGCGACCACCACCCGGTCCTGCTCGGTCCAGCGGGCGAGGACCCGGCCCAGCGCGCACAGCAGGACGTCGTTGACGCGGGTGCGGTAGGCCTCGGGCACCTCCGTCAGCAGGCGCCGGGTCTCCTCGGCGCCGAGGCCGACGGTGACGGTCTCCTCGTCGGCGGCGGTGTTGCCGCCGGGGAGGTCGGCCGGCAGGCCGGTGGGGTGCAGGGCGCTCCAGTGGGTGACCTCGTCGTCGAAACCGCCGTCGGCGGTGTGCGCGGCCAGGCGCCGGGCCCAGTCGCGGAAGGAGGTCGTCTTCGCGCCCAGGTCGGGGGCCTCGCCGGCGCTCAACGCCCGGTGGGCGGCCTCGAGGTCCTCGAGGATCACCCGCCAGGACACCGCGTCGACGACCAGGTGGTGGGCGGCCAGCAGCAGCACGGGCGGCCGGTCCCCGTCCCGGTGGCACAGGGCGGCCTTCAGCAGCGGTCCGCCCGCCAGGTCGAACACGGAGCACAACCGGGCGGCCACGTCGGCCGGTTCCTCCGGACCACGGTGCACCTCCAGGGGCGGTGCGGCGCCGGGCGGGGTGCCCACCTGCCGCCACCGGCCGTCGCCCGAGGGCTCGTAGCGCATGCGCAGCGCGTCGTGCTGCTCCAGGACGGCGGCGAGGGCGGCGCGCAGCAGGGCCTCGTCGGTGTCGGGCGCCACCTCGAAGGAGACCGCCTGGGTGAAGCGGGCCGGGTCGCCGGTGAGGGTGTCGAACAGCCAGTGCTGCACGGGGGTGAGGGGGACGTCTCCGACGACCGGTCCCTGGTCGGCCGGGGCGGTGGCGGGGTCGGCCGGTGCGGTGTCGACCGCGGCGGCCAGTTCGGCGACCGTCTGGTGCGCGAACAGGTGACGGGGTGTCAGGCTCAGGCCGGCGCGGCGGGCCGCGGAGACGATCTGGATGCCGAGGATGGAGTCCCCGCCGAGCGCGAAGTAGTTGTCGGTGGCGCCTACGGCTGGTACGCCGAGGACCTGCGCCCAGATCGCGGCGAGGGTCTTCTCGGTGGCGGTGCTCGGCGGCCGGGTGTCCTGCGCGGTGACGGCCGCGGACCACACCGGTTCGGGCAGGGCGCGCCGGTCCAGCTTGCCGGTGGCGCCCAGCGGCAGCCGTTCCAGGGGCACCACGGTGGCCGGGACCAGGTGGTCGGGCAGGGTGCGGGCGAGGAACTCCCGCAGTTCGGCCGGGGCGGGCAGGTCGGCGTCGCGGGGCACGGCGTAGCCGACGAGGCGCTTGTGGCCGTCGTGCTCGACGACGCGGGCGGCGGCCGCGGCGACCTGCGGGTGCCGGGCCAACGCGGCCTCGAGCTCGCCGAGTTCGATGCGGAAGCCGCGCACCTTCACCTGGTCGTCGGTGCGGCCCAGGTACAGCAGGTCGCCGTCGGCGCTCCAGCGGACCAGGTCGCCGGTGCGGTACATGCGGCTGCCGGGCGGGCCGAAGGGGTCGGCGAGGAAGCGGCCGGCGGTCAGGCCGGGCCGGTTGAGGTAACCGCGGGCCACGCCGGTCCCGGCGAGGTACAGCTCGCCGGGCGCCCCGAGGGGCACGGGCCGCATGCGGGCGTCGAGGACGTAGGCACGGGCGCCACCGACGGGCCGGCCGATGGGCGGGACGCGGTCGGGGTCGGCCGGGTCGCAGGTGAAGGCGGTGGCGTAGACAGTGGCCTCGGTGGGGCCGTAGATGTTCATCACCCGGCAGCCGGGCACCGCCGCCCGCACCTGCTGGACGGCGCGGGCGGGCAGCGCCTCGCCGGCCAGGACGACGGTGTCGGCGCCGACGTGCACGGTGTCCTCGGCCAGCAGCCGGCCGAGGGCGGACGGCACGGCGCTGAGCAGCCCCGCCCGCCACGGCTCGGAACGTTCGGCGAGGGCGAGCAGATCGCGGACGACCTCCACCCGGCCGCCCGCCAACAGCGGCGAGAAGATCTCGAACACCGACACGTCGAAGTTGAGCGAGGTGGACGCCACGACGTGGGCGAGCCCGCGACCGGTGAACTCGGCGGCGGCCCAGTCGGTCAGCGCCACCACGGACGCGTGCGGTACTACGACGCCCTTGGGCCGGCCGGTGGAGCCGGAGGTGTGGATGACGTAGGCCGGGTGGTCGGGCAGGAGCCGGCCGCGCCGCTCGCCGTCGCCGACGGGCGCGGCGGAGGCGGCGGCCAGCCGGGCGGCCGCGTCCGGATCGTCCAGGGCGATCCGCGCGTACGGGCCCTCCGGCAGCCGCGACGAGGTCTCCGCGCAGGTGATCACCGCGTCGGGGCGTACGTCCTCGAAGAGGAACGCGATGCGCTCCGCCGGGTAGCCGGGGTCGACGGGCAGGTAGGCGGCGCCGCTCTTGAGGACCGCGAGGAGCGCCACGATCAGGTCGCCGGTGCGGGGCAGGGCCAGGGCGACGAACCGCTCCGGTCCGGCGCCGGCCTCGATCAGCAGGCGCGCGAGCCGGTTGGCGCGCTCGTCGAGTTGACGGTACGTCAACTCCTCGGCGCCGTGCAGGACGGCGGGCGCGTCGGGGGTGCGGGCCACCTGGGCCGCGAACGCGTCCGGGAGGGTGCGCCGCGGCAGCCGCGCCCCCGGCCCGGCGAGGCGGTCCAGCAGGCGGCGCCCGTCGGCCGGTTCGAGCGGGGCCAGGTCGGCCAGGCTGCGGTCGGCGTCGGCGGCGAACTGGGTCAGGAGCGTGCGCAGGCTCGCGCCGATCCCCTCGACGGTGGCCGCGTCGAAGGCGGCCGGGTCGTAGTCGAGGCTCACGGTGACGTCGTCGCCGGGGGCGACGACCACGCTGAGCGCGTAGCTGGTCGGCTCGACGTCGCGTTCCTGCTCGACGGCGAGTCCGTGCCGGGCCAGGGCGCCCGCGTCGAACGGGTAGTTCTCGAAGACGACGATGCTGTCGAACAGGCCGGTGCCGCCGGGTACTTCGCTCCACGACTGGAGCTGGGCGAGGGACACGAAGTCGTGGCGGCGCGACTCGGACTGGGCGGCCTGCAGTTCCCGCAGCCAGTCCAGCAGGGGGCGCCGCCGGTCGACGCGCAGCCGGGTGGGCAGGGTGTTGATGAACAGGCCCACCATCGAGGTGACGCCGGGCAGTTCGGCCGGGCGACCGGACACGGTCGTGCCGAAGACGACGTCGTCGCCGCCGCCGTAGTGGTGCAGCAGCAGGCCCCAGGCGCCCTGGAGCACCGTGTTGACGGTCAGGCCGGCCCGCTGGGCGGTGTCCCTGAGCCGGGCCGACACCTCCTTGCCGAGCGTCACCCGGACGGTGCCCGACGAGGACGCGCCGTGGGTGTCGGCGCCCCGCCGGTCTCGGGGCAGCTCGGTGGGTACGGCGAATCCGGCGAGGGTGTCGCGCCAGTGCCGCTCCGCGCGTGCGGTGTCCTGGGCGGCCAGCCACTCCAGGTAGCGGGCGAAGGGGGCCCGGTCGGGCACCTGCGGGCGGCGGCCACCGGTCCGGGCCGCGTACCGCTCGCACACCTCGTCGAACACCTGGGCCGCGCTCCACCCGTCGAGCAGCACGTGGTGGAACGTCCACACCATGCGCACCCGGTCCGATGCCAGCCGGATCAGGGCGAGCCGCATCAGCGGCGCCGCGCCGAGGTCGATGCCCGCCTCGCGGTCCGCGGCGAGCAGCGCGTCCGTCTCGCGTGCGCGGCGCTCGGCGCCCCAGCCGGTCCAGTCGTGGTGGGCGACGGGCACGGCGGCCCGCTTCTCCACCACCTGGAGGGGTTCGGCCGTCTCCTGCCACACCAGGCGGGTGCGCAGGATCGCGTTGGCGTCCGCCGTCTCCTGCCAGGCCGCGGCGAGGGCGTGCGGGTCGGTGACGCCGTGCAGGACGACCTGCACCTGGTTGACGTAGGTGCGGCCCTGCGGGTCCATCAGGCTGTGGAACAGCATGCCCGCCTGCATCGGGGTCAGCGGGTACACGTCCTCGACGCCGCGGCCGTCGCCCACGACCCGGTCCACGGCGGCCTGGTCGAGCCGGGCCAGCGGGAAGTCCGAGGGCGTGCGGCCACCGGCCCGCGGGCCGGCGCAGTGCGCGACGATCTCCTCCAGGGACCGCAGCATGCCCTCGGCGAGGGAGGCGACGGTCTCCTCGCGGTGGCGGCCGCCGCTGTAGTGCCAGCTGATCTCCAGCTCGTCGTCCTCGACGCGGGCCACCACGTCCAGCAGGTGCGGACGGGGCGCCCCGGGGTCCTCCGCGCCGTCCAGGCCGCCGGGCACGGCCCGGACCAGCTCGGCGTCGGCGGTGGACCAGTCGAACCGGCCGAGGTAGTTGAAGCTGATGCCGGGCAGTGGCGCCCCGGCGAGGTGTCCGTCGCCCGCGAGATGGCGCAGGGCGCCGTAGCCGATCCCCCGGTCGGGCACGGCCCGCAGCTGTTCCTTCACGGCCTTCAGCGCGGCGCCCCAGTCACCGTCGGGCAGGTCGAGGGCGACCGGGAAGAGGCTGGTGAACCAGCCGACGGTGCGGGACAGGTCGAGGTCGTCGAAGTGCTGGTCCTCGCGCCCGTGGCCCTCCAGCCCCACGGCGACGGTGCTCCGGCCGGTCCAGTCGGCCAGGACGCGGCCGAGCGCGGTCAGCAGGACGTCGTCGACGCGGGTGCGGTACACGCCGGGGACCTTGCGCAGGAGGTCCTCGGTGCGCCGCCGGTCCAGGCGTACGGTCACGGCGCGCAGGTCGGCGGCGGTGTTGCCGCCGTCGAGGTCGACCGGCAGGGGTGTCGCACAGTGCCGGGAGACCTCGGCCCAGTGGGCGCGCTGCGCGGTCAGGTCCGCCTCGCCGGTGCGGGCGGTGAGGCGCCGCACCCATTCCCGCACGGACGTGGTGCGCTGCGGCAGCCGGACCGGCTCGCCGCTCCTGGCCTGCCGGTAGGCGGTCTCCAGGTCCTCCAGCAGGACGCGCCAGGAGACGCCGTCGACGATCAGGTGGTGGGCCGTCAGCAGCAGGCGCGGGGGCCGGCCGCCGCCGGTGAACAGGCGGGCGGCGATCAGCGGTCCGGTGTCCAGCCGGAAGCCGGTGTGGGCCTCGTGGGTGAGGCGGGCCTCGGCCCGTGCGGCGGCCTCGGTGTCCTGGCCGGCCAGGTCGTGCGTGCGCAGCAGCTCCGGTACGTCGGTGTCCGCGGCGGTGTACTCCTGGTGCCAGGTGCCGTCGGCGGCGCGGGTGAAGCGGGCGCGCAGGGCGTCGTGGTGGGTCCACAGCGCGGCGAGGGCGGTGTGCAGGGCGGCGGGGTCGACGTCCTCACCGGTCTCGACGACCACCGACTGGTTGAAGTACTCCGGACGCGGCGGTTCGGCGGCGAGGAACCAGTGCTGGATCGGGGTGAGGGGCACCTCGCCCGTCACCGTGCCGGTGCCCGCGACGGTCGCGGCGGCGCCGGTCGAGGCGGCGGCCAGGTCGGCGAGCGTGGGGTGGCGGAACAGGTCCCTCGGGGTCAGCGCGAGCCCGGCGGTGCGGGCCCGGGAGACGACCTGGATGCTGACGATCGAGTCGCCGCCCAGCATGAAGAAGTGGTCGTCGAGGCCGACGCGTTCGACACCCAGCAGCTCGGCCCAGATGCCCGCGAGCACCTGCTCCGCCTCGGTGCGCGGTGCGCGGTAGGCGGTGTCGGCGGCCGCCGACCACTCGGGGGCGGGCAGCCGGCGCCGGTCGACCTTGCCGTTGGTGGTCAGGGGCAGTTCGGCGAGCGGGACGAACGCGGCCGGGACCATGTAGTCGGGCAGCTCGGCGGCCACGTGGGCGCGCAGCTCGGCCGTCTGCGGCACGGCGGCGCCGGGGGCCGGCACCAGATGCGCGACCAGGCGCTTGCGTCCCTCGTGCCGGGACACCGACACCACCGCCTCGGCGACCGCGGGGTGGGCGGTGAGCCGGGCCTCGATCTCGGCGGGCTCGACGCGGAAGCCGCGGATCTTGATCTGGTCGTCGGCGCGGCCCACGAAGTGCAGGTCGCCGTCGGCGCTCCAGCGCACGATGTCGCCGGTGCGGTACATCCGTCCGCCGGGCGGTCCGAAGGGGTCGGGCAGATAGCGGGCGGCGGTGGCGCCGGGGCGGCCGATGTAGCCGCGGGCCAGTCCGGCGCCGGCGAGGTACAACTCACCCGGCACACCCGGTGGCTGCGGTTGGAGGGCGCCGTCCAGGACATAGGCGCGGGTGTCGTCCAGGGGGCGGCCGATGGGCAGCGCCGCGGGCAGGGTGTCACCGGCGCGGAAGGGCCGGCGGGTGGCGAAGGTGGTGGTCTCGGTGGGGCCGTAGACGTCGACGACGGTGAGGTCGGGGCAGGCGTCCAGCACGCGCCGCACGGCGGCGCCGGGCACGGCCTCGCCGCCGGTCCACACCTCGCGGGCGCCACGCAGGCAGGCGGGGTCCTCCTGGGCGAACAGGCGGAACAGACCGATCGTCAGGAACACGCAGCTGACACCCTGTTCGGTGATGGCGTGGCGTACGGCGGCGGCGTCCAGCTCTCCCGGCGGGGCGAGGACGGCCGTGCCCCCGCGCAGCAGCGGCACCCACAGCTCGTAGGTGGACGCGTCGAAGGCGTGCGGGGAGTGCACGAGGACGCGGTCGTGGCTCGCGAAAGAACGGTCGAGGGCGAGCGCGGCGACGTCCCGCTGCCGTACGGCCACGCCCTTGGGGTTGCCGGTGGAGCCGGAGGTGAACATGAGGTACTGGACGTGGTCCGGGTGCACGCGCGGCACGGTGGCGAGGTCCGCGGTGGGCCCGTCGGTGTCCAGGTCCGGGCGCAGGACGTGTCCTTCGGGGAGCAGGTCCGCGGCCGTCGCGTGCCACTCGGCGTCCGTGAGGAGCAGGTCGGCGCCGGCCTCCGCAAGCATGGTGCGCAGCCGGTCGGTGGGGGCCCGGCCGTCGAGCGGGACGTACACGCCGCCGAGGCGGGTGAGGGCGAGCTGGGCGACGACGAGGGCGGCCGAGCGGTCCATGAGCACGCCGACGGCGACCTCCGGGCGCACCCCGAGCGCGGCCAGCCGGCCGGCCAGGGCACGCGCCCGGGCGTCGAGGTCGCGGTAGGTCAGCCGCTCGTTGCCGGCCAGCAGGGCCACGGCGTCCGGGGTGCGTTCCACCTGGGCGGCGAACAGGTCCGCGGTGGTGGTGACGGGCGCGTCGGTGGCCGTGTCGTTCCAGGTGTGCAGCACCTGCTCGCGGCGGGCGGCCGTCAGCAGGGACAGCCGGGCGGGGGTGGACCGCGGGGTGGTGGCGAAGCCCTCCAGCAGGACGGTGAGGTACTCGGCCAGCCGCTCGACGGTGGCGGCGTCGAACAGGTCCGGGTCGTAGCCGAGGCGCAGGGCGAGCTCCGCGCCGGGGTAGGCGACCAGGCTGAGCGGGTAGTTGGTGGTCTCGATGCCCTCCAGGCCGCTCAGCCGGAGGCCGTGTGCGGCGGCGAGGTCGTCGTCCACCGGGTAGTTCTCGAACACGACGATGCTGTCGAACAGGGCGGCCCGCTCGGGCAGGTCGGTGTACGCCGTCATCCGGTGCAGCGGCACGTGGTCGTGGCGGCGGTCCTCGCTCTGGTCCTGCTGGAGCCGGGACAGCCAGATGAGCAGCGGCTCGTCGCGCGGCACGCGCACCCGGGTGGGCAGGGTGGCGATGAACAGGCCGGTGATGGCGTCGGATCCGGGCAGCTCGGGTGGCCGCCCGGAGACGGTGGTGCCGAACACCACGTCGTCGCGGCCCGCCTGACGGCTCATCAGTATCGCCCAGGCGCCCTGGACGAGGGTGTTGACCGTCAGGCCCGCCGTCCTCGCCACGTCGAGCAGGGACTTGGTGACGGGCTCCGGCAGGGTGACGCGCACCGCCGCCGTGGACTCGGCGCGGTGGTTCTCGCGAGGCTCGCGGTCGAAGGGCAGCGCGGTGGTCTCGGCCAGGCCGCCCAGGCGGGCCCGCCAGTGCCGTTCGCCCTCGGTGCCGTCGGTGTGCTCACGCAGCCAGGCGACGTAGTCGCGGAACGGGCGGCGCTCGGGCAGCACGAGCGGTGCGGTGCCGGACAGGCCCGCGTGGCAGGCGAACACGTCGGACAGGACCTGGAACAGGCTCCAGCCGTCCAGGATGAGGTGGTCGAAGGACCACACGACGCGCACCGCGGTGTCGGAGACCCTGGCCAGGACCAGGCGCTGGAGCGGGGCGCGGGTGAGGTCGACGCCCCGGGCGCGGTCGCGGTCGAGGAGGTCGTGCAACCGCTCGTCCTGCTCGGTGGCGGTCAGGCCGCGCCAGTCGGCGGACTCCACCGGTACGGCGGCCCGGCGCTGCACCGCGAGCAGCGGCTCGGGCACGTCCTCCCACACCACCCGTGCGCGCAGCACCGGGGTGCCGTCGGTGACCCGCTGCCAGGCGTCGGCCAGCACAGCCGGGTCGGGCACGCCGTCGAGGACGAAGGTCAACTGCTGGAAGTACACGCCGCGGTCGGCCTGGGAGAGCCGGTGGAAGAGCATGCCGGCCTGGGTGGGCGTGAGCGGGTGGACGTCCTCCAGGCCCGCCGGGTCCTCCCCCGCGATCCGGTCGACGTGGGTCTGGTCGAGCCGGGCCAGCGGGAAGTCCGAGGGGGTGCGTCCGGCGGCGCCGGGCCGGGCCGCGTGCCGGGCGAGGCCGGCCAGTGCGTCGGCGTAGCGTTCCGCGAGGTCCGCGACGGTCTCCGGGCGGTGCAGCCGGTCGGAGTAGAACCAGGTGAACTCCAGGCTGTCGCCGTCGAGCCGGCCCACCACCTCCAGGGGGTGCGGGCGGGTCGAGGCGGGATCGGCGTCCAGCTCCAGCGGGCGGGCCAGCCCGCGGAACAGGCCCCCCTCGGAGGTGCCGGACAGGCCGAACCGGCCGAGGTAGTTGAAGCTGATCTGCGCGCTGGTCGCCGGGAGCGGTGCGTCGTCGCGGCCGGGCAGGGTCAGGGCGCCGTGGCCGATGCCGTGCCGGGGCACGGCGCGCAGGTGTTCCTTGACCTGCTTGAGCACGCCGTCCCAGTCGTCCTCGGGCGGGACGGCCAGGGCGACGGGGTGGCGGGTGGTGAACCAGCCGACGGTGCGGCTGGTGTCGACGTCGGCGAACAGGTCCTCGCGGCCGTGCCCTTCGACGTCGACCAGGACCCGCTCGTGGCCGCTCCAGCCGCACAGCACCCGGCCGAGCGCGGCGAGCAGGACGTCGTTGGCCCGGGTGCGGTAGGTCTCGGGCAGGGTCCGCAGCAGCAGGTCGGTGTCCTCGGGGCCGATCCGCACCGTCACCGAGCGCTGGGAGGCGTAGGTGTTGGTGCCTTCCAGGTCCGCGGGCAGGGACGCCGGGGCGCCTTCGGTCTCCCGGGTCCAGTAGGCCTTCTCCGCGGCGAAGCCCCCGGCGGCGGTGTGCGCGGCGAGGCGTTCGGCCCACTGGCGCAGCGGGGAGGACTTTCGGGGCAGCGCGGCCGCGCCGTCCCGGCCCTCGCGTCGGGCGCGGTAGGCGCGTTCGAGGTCTTCGAGGAGCAGGCGCCAGGAGACGCCGTCCACGACGAGGTGATGCACGGACAGGTGCAGGACGGGTGGCCGTCCGTCGCCCCGGGCGTGCAGGACGGCGCGCAGCAGCGGGCCGTGGTCCAGGTCGTACGGGCCGAGGTGCGGGGTGTCGGTGTCCGGGCCGGTGTGGCGGATCAGGCGGCAGCGCGCGGCCGGCCGGTCGATCAGCCACCGTACGCCCGTCTCGTCGCCGAGGAACCGGGACCGCAGCGCGTCGTGGTGGGCGATCACGTCGTCCAACGCGGCCTGGAGGGCGCCCTCGTCGACGTCGGCGGGCAGGTCCAGCGACAGCGTCTGGGCGAAGTGCCCGGCCCGCTCGGCGGCGCTGTCGAACAGCCAGTGCTGGATGGGGGTCAGGGGCGCGGTGCCGGTGGCCTCGACGGGGGCGGCCGGGGCGGGCCTGCGCCGGCTGCCCGTCTCGTCGGCGCGGCGGGCCAGGGCGGCGAGCGTCTGGTGCTGGTAGACGTCGCGCGAGCTGATCGTCAGGCCCGCTTGGCGAGCCTGGGCGACGACCTGGATGCTGAGGATGGAGTCGCCGCCCAGCGCGAAGAAGTTGTCGTCCGCTCCGACGCGCTCCACGTGCAGGACGCCGGCCCAGATGGCGGCCAGGGTCCGTTCGGTGGGGGTCCGGGGCGCGACGTGACGGGCGGCGGGTTCGGCGGGAGCCGGGTCGGGGAGCCTGCTCCGGTCCAGTTTGCCGTTGGGGTTGAGCGGCAGGGCGGGCAGCACCACGACGGCCGAGGGGACCATGTAGTCGGGCAGGGTGCGCCCGAGTTCACGGCGTACGGCCTCGGGTTCCACGGTGGCGCCGGCGGCGGGGACGACGTATCCGGCCAGGCGGCGGTGACCGTCGCTCTCGCGGACGGTGGCAGCGGCCTCGGTGACACCCGCGCAGCGGCGCAGGGCCTCCTCGATCTCGCCGAGTTCGATGCGGAAGCCGCGCACCTTGACCTGCTGGTCGACGCGGCCGAGGTACTCCAGCCGGCCGTCGGCGCTCCAGCGCACCAGGTCGCCCGTACGGTACATGCGGTCCCCGGGGACGCCGAACGGGTCGGCGACGAAGCGGGCGGCGGTCAGGCCCGGCCGGTGCAGGTAGCCGCGTGCGAGTCCGCCGCCGCCCAGGTAGAGCTCACCGGTGACGCCCGGCGGCTGGGGGCGCAGCAGACGGTCCAGCACATAGGCGCGGGTGCGGGCGATGGGACGGCCGATGGGCGGGGCCTGCTCGGGGACGGTGCCACCGGCGAACCAGGCCGTGGCGTAGACGGTGGCCTCGGTGGGGCCGTAGATGTTCGCCACCTCCGCCGCGGGCATCGCGTCCTTGATGTCCCGGACGGTCCGGGCGGGCAGGGCCTCCCCGGCCAGGACGACGGTGTCCGCCTCCAGGGCGCCGTCGCCGCCGAACACACGGGACAGCGCGGAGGGCACGCCGCTGAGGAGTCCGGCCCGGCGCGGCCGGGAGCCGCCGGTGAGGTCGGCCAGCGCGGTGAGGTCGGCGATCACCTCGACGCCGCCGCCGGCCAGCAGGGGGCACAACAGCTCGAAGACGGACACGTCGAAGTTGAGGGAGGTGGAGGCGATGACGTGGGCGAAGCCGCGCGCACCGAACGTGTCCCCGGCCCAGGCGGCTAGTGCGGCCACGCTGCCGTGGGTGACGACCACGCCCTTGGGCCGGCCGGTGGAGCCGGAGGTGTAGATGACGTACGCGGGGTGGGACGGAAGCAGCGGTGCCGTCCGGTCGGCGTCGGTCAGGTCGGCTGCGGCGGGGTCGCCGGTCGGGTCCGGGGCGTCGGCGCCGAGGGGTGCGACCTCCTCCAGCAGCAGCGGCACGCAGTCCGCGGGGAGCGCGTGCGCCGTCTCCCGGGTGGCCAGGACGAGCGCGGGGGCCGCATCGGCCAGCATGAAGCGGATGCGCTCGGCCGGATAGGCGGGGTCGACGGGCAGGTAGCCGGCGCCCGACTTGAGGACGGCCCACAGCGCCGGCAGCAGGTCGGCGGTGCGCGGCAGGCACAGCGCCACCAGGGACTCCGGTCCCGCGCCCCGCGCCGCCAGCAGCCGGGCGAGACGGTTGGCCCGCCGGTTCAGCCCCGCGTAGTCCAGCCGGGTCGCGCCGCAGGTCACCGCGGTCCGGTCGGGGGTCCGGGCCACCTGCTGCTCGAACAGGGCGGGGAGGGTGGCGCCGTCGGCCCGGTCCGCTGCCGAGGCGGGCGGGTTCCAGGAGTCCAGGAGCACGCGCCGTTCGTCGTCGGACAGCAGCGGGAGTTCGGCGAGCGTCCGGTGCGGGCCGTCCGCCATGCCTTCGAGCAGATGCCGCAGTTGCCGGCCCATCCGGGCCACGGTCGCCTCGTCGAAGAGGTCGGTGTTGTACTCGACGGTCAGCTCGTGCCCGCCGTCGGCGCGGGGCGCGAACTCCAGCACGAGGTCGAAGCGTGCTGCCGGGCGGGGCAGCGGATGGTCGTCGATCCGTACGCCGGCGGCGACCGGCGGCCGGGCGGGGGCCGCCTGCTGCACCACCAGCGCCTGCACCAGCGGGGTGCGGCCGGGGTCCCGCGGCGGGGCCAGTTCCTCGACCACCCGGTCGAAGGGCACACCGTCGTGGGCGAACGCGTCCAGCACGGTCGCGCGCATGGTCTGCACGAACCGGTCCACCGTGGCGGCGTCGTCGACCTCGCCGCGCAGCACGACGGTGTTGGCGAAGAAGCCCGTCACGTCCTCCAGTTCGCGGCGGTCCCGCCCGTTGGTGACGGTGCCGAACGCCACGTCCCGCTGCCCGGAGTAGCGGGCGAACAGCACGGCGGCCGCCGCGGCGAACACCGTGAAGACGGTGGTGTCGCGGCCCGCCGCGAGCAGCCGCAGCCGGTCCACCAGGGAACGCGGAACGTCCTGGCGGTGTGCCGCGCCCGCAGTGGTGCGCACCGGGGGGCGCGGCCGGTCGGTGGGCAGGTCGAGTTGCTGGAGTCCGGCGAGGTGGCGTTTCCAGTAGGCGAGGTCGTCGGCGTGGGCGTCGGCGCTGTGCCGCTCGCGCTCCCACAGCGCGAAGTCCGGGTACTGCACCTCCTGCCGGGGCAGATCGTCGGGTTCGCCCGCGGCCTCCGCGCGGTAGAGCGCCGCCAGGTCACGGGTCAGGACCCCGACCGACCAGCCGTCGGTGACGATGTGGTGCTGGGCCAGCAGCAGCACGTGGTCCTCGGCCGCCCGGCGGACGAGCAGCGCCCGCGTCAGGGGCCCGGTCGTCAGGTCGTGGGGGCGGCGCAGTTCCTCGGTGAGCAGGCGTTCGACGGCCTGGTCGCGCCGGTCGGCGGGCACCTGGCCCGCGTCGGCGGTGCGCAGCGGCAGGTTCGGCTCGGGGGCGACGAGTTGGACGCCCTGCCCGTCGACGGTGGCGAAGGTGGTGCGCAGGGACTCGTGGCGGGCGGCGAGCCGGTGGAGCGCACGTTGCAGGGCGGCCGTGTCGAGGGGGCCGTGCAGGCGCAGCGCGACGCCGGTGTTGTACTCGGTGCCGCCGTCGGCGAGGTCGTCGAGGAACCACAGGCGGCGCTGGGCGCTGGAGAGCGGGACGGGCCCCGAACGCTCGACGGCGGGGATCTGCTCCTGCGGGGCGGTGGACGGCTCGCCGGTCAGCGGGGCGAGCGCGGCGACGGTCCGCGCGGTGAACACGTCGCGCAGGGAGAGGCGGGTGCCGAACGCCTCCCGGACGCGGGTCAGGGTGCGGGCCGCGAGGATCGAGTCGCCGCCCAGATCGAAGAAGTCGTCGGTGACGCCGACGGTGTCGACGCCGAGGACGTCGGCCCAGATCGCGGCCAGGGTCCGCTCGGTGTCGGTGCGGGGTGCGACGTGCTGCTCGGCGGCCACCCCGCCGGGGGCGGGCAGGGCCCGCAGGTCGGTCTTGTGCTGCGGGGTCAGCGGCAGCGCGTCCAGCACCACGACGGCCGAGGGCACCATGTGGGCGGGCAGGGCGGCGGTGAGGGCGGTGCGCAGCCGGGCCGGCTCGGGCCGGTGAGCGGGGTCGGCGGGAGTGACGTAGCCGATGAGGCGGCCGCGTGCGGGTTCCTCGTCGCGGACCACGACGACGGCCTCGCGGACGTGCGGGTCGCGGAGCAGGGCGGCCTCGATCTCGCCGGGCTCGATGCGGAAGCCGCGCACCTTGACCTGCCGGTCGGCGCGGCCGAGGAACTCCAGCTCGCCGTCGGCGCGTCGGCGCACCCGGTCGCCGGTGCGATAGAGGCGGGCGCCGGGCGGCCCGGAGGGGTGGGCGACGAACCGTGTGGCGGTGAGCCCGGGCCGGCCGAGGTAGCCGCGGGCCAGGACGTCGCCGCCCACGTACAGCTCGCCCTCGGTGCCGGGCGGTACCGGGTGCAGCGCCGCGTCCAGGACGTGTGCCTCGGTGCCGGGCAGCGGGCCGCCGATGGTGGGGGTCCCGGTGCCGGCGGCCAGCGGTCCCGTCCAGGTGGCGACGATGGTGGCCTCGGTCGGACCGTACGAGTTGATCATGCGGCGGCCAGGGGCCCACCGGTCGACGAGTGCGGCCGGGCACGCCTCGGCGCCGACGATCAGGGTGCGCAGTGAGGGCAGGCCGCCGAGGTCCGCCGGGTCGGGCAGCGTGGCGAGGGCCGCCGGGGGTATGAGGGCGTGGGTGATGCGGTGCTCGTCCAGGACGGCGGCGAGTTCGTCGCCGAGCCACGGTCCGTGCGGCGGTACGACCAGCGCGGCCCCCGACAGGACGGAGATGAACAGCTCCAGTACGGAGGCGTCGAAGCTCGGCGAGGAGAACTGCAGCACGCGGTCGCCCGGGCCGACGGCGTAGCGCTCGGCGGCCGCGGCGGCGAACCCGGCGATGCCCCGGTGGGTGACGGTGACGCCCTTGGGTGTGCCGGTGGAGCCGGAGGTGAAGATGACGTACGCGGCGTGGTCGGGGTGCACCCGGCTCGGGGGCGGGTCCGTCCGCCCGCCCTCGCCGTCCAGCAGCGCGCGGACCCGGGCCGGGTCGTCCAGGACGACGGCGGGCGCGGCGTCGGCGAGCATCAGCGCCCGTCGTTCGGCCGGGTAGCCGGGGTCGACCGGGAGGAACGCCGCGCCGGTGAGGGTGACCGCCAGCTCGGCGGCGATCAGTTCGATCGAGCGCGGCAGGACCAACGCCACCGTCCGCTCCGGTCCGGCGCCTCCTGCGGCCAGGTGCGCGGCGAGCCGGCCGGCCCGCCGGGCGAGTTCTCCGTACGACCAGGTGCGCCGTCCGTCGGTGACCGCGGGCGCGTCCGGGTCGCGCGTCACCCACGGGGTGAAGAGCTCACCGAGCGGGACGTGCCGGGTGGCGTCGCCGGCCGGGGCGGGCGGCGGGGTGCCGGCCCCTGGGGGGACGGGTGTGGCGGGGCGCTGGGCGTGCAGGTCCGTCATCGGGGTGCAGTCCTTCGGGCGGGGGCGGCGCGCGGGCACACCACGCCGTTCACGGGCGGCCCGGGGGCGCGCCGGAGCGGAGCGGGGTCCTTGCGTACGGAGCGGGTGCGGGGCGTGGTCGGCCGTGCCGGTACCGCGTGCCGCCGGACCGTGCGGTCCGGCCGTCGAACGGTGCGGTGCGGTCCGGTCCGGCACGCGGCCGGGTGGTGCCGGCTGGGACGCGGGGCCGCCCGGCGCCGGGCGGCGGCGCGCAGGCGGAGGATGCCGGTGCGGCGCGCGGCCGGACGGTGCCGGTGCGGCGCTGTCGGTCCGTGCCGGTGCGGCGTTGTCAGTCCGTGCCGGTGCGGCGCGCGGTGCGTCCGGAGATCTGCAGCCGGTCGATCACCCCGGTGGCGGGGTCCCGGTGGAATCGGCCGCCCGGTTCGATCCGGTCGGTGGCCGGGTCCACCAGGTCGCAGGACAGGTCCGGGTAGCACACCAGCGGGATGGGGCAGTCCCCGTCGACGGAGAGGGTCGGCTTGCCGTCCCCGTCGAGCTTGACCGTGTACTCCGTGCCCCCGTTGCGGTACGTCCCGGCGCACTCCGGGAGCGCCACGGCGGGTCCGCGGGGTGTGTCGGCGGCCCGGGCGGTGGGCACGCGGATGCCGGTCAGCCGGGCGAGTTCCGCGGCGATGTCACGCCACAGAGCGGTGGCGGCGCCGGCATTGCCCGTGAAGGCGACGACGACGCCGCTGTCGGGGTCGGCCCGCAGGTGGCAGGAGGTGCCCTGGGCGTTGCCGTCATGGCCGCACCACACCCGGCCGTCCTGCGTGAAGAGGGCGAGGCCGAGGCCCCAGGCGTCGGCCAGCGCGCCGGGGTCGGCGGCCGGCTCGGGCCGCCGCATCAGGTCGGCGACGCCGGCCGGGAGGGCGGCGTCCCTGCCGATCACGGCTCTGCCCAGGGCGACCAGGTCCTCGGCGCTCGCCAGCAGGGCACCGGCCGGGGCCTCCACCGGGGCGAGGTTCTGGTGGGCCGGACGTACCAGGCCCGTGGCCGTGTTGAGGGCGTGACCGCTGGCGATCGGCCGGGCGGGGGCGGAGTCGCCGAGGAACGCGGGGACGATGCCGAGGGGTTCCAGGACGAGCGCCGCCACGGCCTCCTGCCACGTCATGCCCGTCACGTCGGACAGGATGCGGCCGGCGGCGACGTAGCCGGCGTTGGAGTAGGAGAAGGCGGTGCCCGGCGGGAACAGGGTGCTCCTCGCGGTGCAGACCGCCGAGAGGTACCGGGAGGCGGTGGCGCCGACGGCGCTGTCCGAGTCGGGGCCGGTGGGCAGACCGGAGGTGTGACTCAGCAGCTGACGCACCGTCACGTCGGCTATCGCGCCTGATAAGTCGGGCAGCAGTTCGCCGACGGTCTCGTCGAGGTCCAGGTCCCCGTCGTCCGCGAGGAGCAGGACGGCGGCGGCCGTGGCCGCCTTGGTGACGGAACCGAGGGGGACGGCCGTCTCGGCGGTGAACGGCGTGTTGGCCACGGCGTCGGCCGTGCCGGTGGACACGCTGAGGAGGTGGGTGCCGGTGTGGACGGCCAGCTGGGCGCCGGGCACGCGGTGGATGCGTGCGAGGGCGTCGAGGTGGCCGCGCAACTCCTGGTGCGAGGGGGACGATGGCCTGGTTGCGGCCGGGGCGGCGGTCGGATATGGCATGGGGAGACGACTCCTGGTGTGAGCGGGTGCGGGGAGGGGAACGCGTCCGGCCCGTGGGGTGAGCGGTACGGGCGTGCGCGTCGACGGGCGCTACGGCCTGGTGACGGCGATCGGCAGATGGCGCACGCCGACGATGACGGCCGGGTTCTGGTACGCCACGTCGTCGTACGAGGGCACCGTGATGGAGGAGAAACGTTCCATCATCATCTGGAGCGCGATTCGGGCTTCCAGGCGGGCCAGCGGGGCGCCGAAACAGAAGTGGATGCCGTGACCGAAGGTCAGATGGGGATTGGGGTCACGGGCCGGGTCGAAGACGTCCGGCGCGGTGAAGCGCGAGGGGTCACGGTTGGCGGCCCCCAGGTGCACCATGAGCAGGGTGTCGGCCGGGATCTCGTGGCCGCCGAGCGTCACCGGACGGGTGGTGCGCCGGCCCAGCTCGGGGAAGGGCGGCAGCCAGCGCAGGACTTCCTCCACGGCGTCCGGCACCCGGTCCGGCTCCTTGCGCAGAGCGGTGAGTGTGCCGGGGTGCCGGTCGAAGGCGACCAGGGCGTTGCCGAGCAGAGCGGTGGTGGTGATGTGGCCCGCCACCAGCAGCAGAGCGACGAACCCGACGATCTCCTGGTCCTCCAGCCGCGTTCCGTCGACCTCGGCGCCGAGGAGTCTGCTGGTCAGGTCGTCCCCGGGATGGGCACGGCGGTGCCGGATGTGGTCCAGGACGTAGCCGTTCATCTCGCGCACGGTCGGGGCGATGGCCTCCAGCGCCCGTTCCAGATCGGCCATGTCGAGGCTGTCGCCGAGTTGGTCGCCTCCGAAGAGGGTGGCGGCCCACTCCTGGAACAGCCTGTGGTCCTCGGCGGGGATACCGAGGAGTTCGGCGATCACGATGATCGGCAGGGGGTAGGCGAGGGTGTCGACGACATCGAAGCGGTCGCGGTCGGCGACTCCGTCGAACAGCCGCGCGCAGATGGCCTCGATGCGCGGTGCGAGTCCGTGGACCACGCGCGGGGTGAAGGCCTGGCTCACCAGGGTGCGCAGCTTGCGGTGCTCCGGCGGGTCCATGCCCACGAAGTTGCCCTGCGTGAAGGCCGCGAAGTCCTCCTGGGTGGGGGCGATCGGCGTCATGTCGGAGGAGTACGTCGCCGGGTCGGACAGGATCGACGAGACGCCCTGGTGGTCCACGACGTGCCACTGCCGCCGCTCCTCGTCGTACGTCACGGGGCCGGCGTCGCGTAAGGACCGCCATCGCTCGGGTAACTCGTCAAGTGGCGATTCGGCACCGGTCAGTTGTGTGCTTGTCACCGTTTCTCCTTGGATGGGGACGCACGGGCCCGTGCGGTGGGCAACCGTCGTCGCGCCGTGGCCGGCCGCGGGCAGCGGTGGCCGTGCCGGCGCGGGCCATCGATGTGGCACGCGGGCGAAGGTTCGCTCGACGTCAGGCGGCCGGCGCGCGGCTCGGCCGGGCGGGCCTGATCAGTCGATTCGACCAGCTCGGCGGATGCGTCCCGGCCGGTCGGGTCGGTCGGGTCGACCGGCTGGAGGCGGCCGGCGATCCGCCACTCAGGGAAGGTCGAGCCGGGGCGTCAGCGGACCTGAGGGCGGAACAGGGGCGGCGGGGCGGCGGTTCCGAGCGGGCCGGACGCCCGCCGAGCAGCGGACAGGCCCGTACGTGCGCAGCCTGGCAACACGCGCCCAGGGCACCTTGCAGACACCACCACGTCCCCCCAGTGACTTCCCCCGCGCAGTGGCCCTGCACGGGACTCCTCCGACCCTTCATTCACGTGCCAAGAACGCGCTTCGACACGATCCTCCCGGGCCGAGTGCGCTCACAGTTTTCACGTTGGGTCACTGGATGGCAACCCCCCGAAATCGAAGGGGAGATGGCCGTTCAGCACCCACCAATGAGGGCGTGTATCCCGGCGCTTCACCCTCAAACCAGGGGTGTGGAGAAAAAGTTGGGCCGAGCCGGGACACCCCGGGGCCACCTGCGAGCACCCCGGCCGTTCCGGCCACACGGCCGCCCCTCCACCGATTCGGCCGAATCAGGTGTTGACGGCTGTCCGGACGACTGGCCCACGAGCGGGCCGGGAAGACCGCCTCTTCCGCGGGCCGCTCCGGCACCGCGTGCAGGACCGCGGTAGCGCGAAACCACTCGTGCGCGGCGCCTTCCCGTCTCGTGCGCGGCACCCTCCCCGTCTCGTGCGCGCCTCCGCCGGTTCGGCTCGGGGACACGGCATCGCCTGGGGGCCGGCGGCTGTCAACGAGCAGAGGCCGCCCGTGAGTACGGGCGGCCTCTGCGTGTTGCCTGGACGGGTCAGGCGGGGGAACCGGCGAACTTGGGGTTGTGGCCGTACTGGTTGCTGCCGGCCTCGCCCTCGATGCAGAGGAAGACCAGCATGACGATGCCGCCGACGAGCGGGACGAGGCCGATCAGGATCCACCAGCCGCTGCGGTTGGTGTCGTGCAGCCGGCGGACGGTGACACCCAGGCTCGGCAGCAGGAGGCCGAGCGCCAGCACGAGGCTGAGGATCTGCGATCCGAAGACCACCGCGTCGATGATCGAGGCCACGATCGCGAGGATGGCGTAGAAGAGCACGTACATCCAGTACTCCTTGCGGCGCGCGCGCCCGCTGAATACCGCGTACTTCTTCACGACTTCGATGAACCAGTTCATTGCGTCCCCCCAGGGATCGTTGGCGAAAGCCGCACCGCTCGGATCCGGCCAGACGCAGACCGTACGGAGGTGACGGGGCTCCGTCAAAGCTGTTACGGCCGGGGGTGAAGTGAGGCGCCCGCGGTCCACGAGGCGTGCCGGCGGGGCCGCTATGCCAGCGTTTCCGGACACATCCCACCAAGATCACCGGTGTCACGGAAGACGAGTCGCTCAACATCGGCTCACAGAGCCCTCCCCGACACCTCACGGCATCCGAAACGTATGCGATCTGTGTGCGATCCGTTGCCTCTTCTACACGGTTCCGAAGCCGAAACGATCTCCGAACGTTGTCCCCCGCGCCTCCTGAGCCTCCCGCGCACCAGGCCTCGGCTGTCCCGCCGTCAGGACCGGCCGCTCGCACACGGCAGCACGGCGGGTCCACCCGCCTCGGGCGCCGAGGTTCTCGCCGCCGTTTCGGCCGGGTCTCCCCAGGACGCGGTCGCGCAGAAGCTCGTACTCATGGTGGAGCCGAGGCCGTTCGCTCAGGGGAGGCCGAGTGATCACGGCGGCTCCGGCGGCTACCTCTTCTCGATGGCGGTGCTCCCGCACCGGCCCCGGCCCGACCCGGCCCGGCCGTGTTCCCGTTCCGTTCCCGGCCCGGTGAAGGCCTCAGGTCTCCTGCAAGGGCGCATAGACCTCCGCTCCCAGGCCGAACGTCCAGGCGACGCCCTCCCTCGCCGTTCTGGTCGACGGCGGGACGCGAAGCCAGTAGGTGCGCCGGGTCCCGTCCGGTTCCGGCGTCGAGTTGAGCACCTCCACCATCACCACCGGCTCGTCGGCGGGGAGGTCGATCCGCCAGAGCGTGCCCGTCTCGTCGCGGTGCACGGGACGGGCACCGGAGTCCGCGAGGTAGCGGTCGTAACCGTAGTACTCCAGCATCACGCGCCGCAGTTCGGCGTTCTCCTCGTCCCGGATACGGCTCGGTGTCAGCGAGGGCAACTCCGTGAGGAACGCGGCGGGCACCGGCATGCCGCGCCAGGCGTGCAGGGCGAACCCGTCCCGGTAGGCCAGTGCGGGGCCGTCCCCGCGGTCGAGGCGGCCGGCCTCGTCCCGGTGCAGTGCCACCGGGCGTTCCGACATCACCGCGACCCGGGTGAACGGCCACCACCAGCCCGCGCTGCGGCAGACCTCGGCCAGTGCGCCCAACGGACCGTCGTGGGTGGGAAAGGCGGCCAGCCACGGCGCGTCGTGCTGCCCCAGCACCGCGTCCAGGAGGAACAGCCGCACCTGGGCGGCCTCCGGGCCCGTGTCCCGTCCGACCAGGTCCTCCAGCACACCGGCCCGGATCCGGTCCACCAACGCCTGGGTGGACTCCCACAGCCGTCCGCCGGTCGCCGCCCAGTGGGCGGACCAGCCCGCGGCCCCCAACTCGGCCCGCAACCGCAGCCTTTCCCCTGCCCACGGCCTGTCGCGGAGCGCCTCGCGCACGCTGGGTCCCCGGTCGGTGAGCTGCCGGATCACCGTCACGGCCGCGCGTGGGGAGTCCGCCCACACCACCGCCTCCGGTTCGGCCAGGCCCGCCAGCCGGTAGGCGCGCCGGACCGCGGCCTCGGCGGCGGGGCGGTCGGCGCGGGCGGTGGCCATGGCCCGGGCGCGCCATGCGTCCAGCCCGTCCGCCCCGGTCTCCGGCTGCCTGACGTCACCGGTCCGGTCGTCCGGTCCTGTCCGGTCGTCCGGTCCTGTCCGGTCGTGCGGTCCTGTCCGGCCGGCCGGTTCGCTCGTCCCGTGGACGCCCGTGCGGCCGCCCGTCTCCGTCGTCGGCATGTGTCTCTCCCCCAACTCGTGCGTCACCATGGTCAGTCGGCGACGATCCGGACGGACCCCGGCACGTACTCCCGCTGTCTGACCACCCGGTACCAGCCCTTGGGCAGGGCGATCGCCGCGTGCTCCTCGTGCACGACCCGGCCCCCCTGCGGCAGGTGCAGCAGCAGCGGACCGTAAGGCCCGGGCTCGCGCACCAACTCCCCCGGCCCCACCACCGCGTGGGCGTGCCCGGTCACCTCGCCGAGCGCCAGCACCAGCCGCCCGCGCCCGTCCCGCCGCTCCCTCGGCGCGTGCGTCACGTGCTCCGGTACCGCCTCCCGCGCCACGGGCACGATCAGCACGTCTCCCTGCCGGTACATACCTCGCCCCTCACCGCCGGGTGCACCGCGCACCGGCCTCATGACCACGACCGTAGGCGCCGCCACTGACAACGCCCCGGTAGGCCGCCCCACCGTCTGTCGCTGTCGGTGGCGGTTGGTAGAACTGCGGCATCACGCTTCGCACACCCCTTCTCCCAGGAGCAGCCGCATGACCATCGGTGACCACCTGCACGAGCTGTACCGGCTGCCCGCGCACGCCTTTCCCGGCCCCGATGCCCCGGCCGGCCGCCTGCCCGAGCCGGACTCCGTCGCCTGGCGGGTCTCCGCGGACGTGTACGACACGGAGGAGAGCTGGACGGCGGCCTTCACCCGCTTCTGCGAGGCCGTCGACACCACCCGGGTGCGCGCCCTGATCGTCGGCGCCTGGGAGGAGGCCTACGAGTCCGACCCCTCCGACGTCATCGAGGCCCTCCTCGCCGCCCGGGACCGGCTGCCCGCGCTGCGCGCGCTGTTCCTGGGCGACATGGTGATGGAGGAGTGCGAGATCTCCTGGATCAACCAGACCGACGTCTCGCCGCTGCTGGCCGGCTTCCCCGCCCTGGAGGAGTTCGGCGTGCGCGGCGGCTCCGGCCTCGTTTTCCCGGCCGTGCAGCACTCCTCGCTGCGCCGCCTCGTCGTGGAGACCGGTGGGCTGCCCGCCGCGGTCGTGCGGGGCATCGGCGCCAGCGACCTGCCCGCGCTGGAGCACCTCGACCTGTGGCTGGGCACGCCCGATTACGGCGGTGACAGCGAGGCCGCCGACCTGGCGCCCCTCCTGTCCGGCGCCCGTCTGCCGCGCCTGCGCCACCTGGCCCTGCGCAACAGCGAGATGCAGGACGCGGTGGCGGCCGCCGTGGCCTCCGCGCCGGTCGTCGCCCGCCTCGAGGTGCTGGACCTGTCCATGGGGGTGCTGACCGACGAGGGCGCGCAGGCGTTGCTGGGCGGGCAGCCGCTGACCCATCTGAAGAAGCTCGACCTGCACCACCACTACCTGGGCAAGGCCTTCGAGGAGCGGGTGCGCCAGGTGCTGGAACCGGCCGGTGTGGAGGTCGACCTCGACCGCGGCGACGCGGAGGAGGAGACCGAGGAGGACGGCACGGTCTGGCGCTACGTCTCCGTCGGCGAGTGAGCACGGACGGCGTGGCGGCCGCGGCGGGCGTGCGCTTCGCGGTGGTCGGCAATCCCGGCAACCGCCGGGTGACGCTCTTCGCCGACGCGGTGCGCGCGGCGGGTCTGCCCGGCCCGCGTGTGGTGCCCTGGGCGGACGTCCTGCGGCAGGGCGCGGCGCACTTCACGCCCGAGGAGATCGTCCGCGTCGACTCCCCCGGCGAGCATCCCGAGGTGGACCGCCTGCTGCGGGGTGATCTGGAGCCCACCCGGGTGGAGGGCTCGGCGCGCTGGTACGCCGGCTTCACCGCCGCGCTGCGCGGCCTGCTCGGCGGTGTCCGGCTGGACGACCCGGACGAGCTGTCCGTGCTGTTCGACAAGCGCCGCTGCCACGCCGTTCTGGACGCCGCCGGCGTACCCGTTCCCCTCTCGCCGACCTCCGGGATGGACGGCGCTCCGGTACGCGGCTGGGACGACGTACGGACGCTGATGCGCACGCACCGGATGCCCCGGCTGTTCGTCAAGCCGGCCCACGGGTCGTCGGCGTCCGGAGTCCTCGCCGTGGAGTCGGGCGGCGGCCGGATCAGGGCGACCACCTCCGTCGAGATGACGGCGGACGGCCATCTGCACAACTCCCTGAAGCTGCGCCGCTACGAGAGCGAACGGGAGGTCGCCGCCCTCGTCGACGCCCTCGCGCCGGACGGTCTGCATCTCGAACGGTGGGTGCCCAAGGCGTCCCAGCAGGGCCGCGCGACCGACTTCCGGGTCGTCGTGGTGGCCGGCCGGGCCACGCACGTCGTGGTGCGCACCAGCCGCTCCCCCCTCACCAACCTCCACCTGGGCGGCCGCCGCGGCGACCTGGACGCCGCCCGCGCAGCCGTGGCGGCGGCGGGCGCCCGCTGGACCGACGTGCTGGAGGTGTGCGAGCGGGCGGCCGCGTGCTTCCCCCGCACCCTGTGCGTCGGCGTGGACCTGCTGCCGGCCGTCGGCTGGCGCCGGATGTTCGTCGGCGAGGTCAACGCCTTCGGTGATCTGCTGCCCGGCGTCACCGGCCTGCCCGGCAGCGGCGCGGAGGGCCTGGACACCTACGGCGCGCAGGTCGCGGCGGTCCTGCGCGGCCCGGCCCTGCCCGCCGCCCGATGGCCTCACCGGCGGTCCGGCGCCCCGCGCGCGCCCGCCCCGGCGGCGTGATCCACCCGGCCCCGCCGGCCGCCGCACCCGTACAGAACAGGAACACCGCATGACCGAGCCCGACATGAACGACATCGTCGGCGAGCACGACATCCTCCTCGTCACCCTCGACACCCTGCGTCACGACGTGGCCGAGGAGCTGGCGGCCGCGGGCCGCATACCCCACCTCGCGCGTCATCTGCCCGGCGGCCGCTGGGAGAAGCGGCACGCGCCGGGCAGTTTCACCTACGCCTCGCACCAGGCGATCTTCGCCGGCTTCCTGCCCACCCCGGCCTCCCCAGGGCCTCATCGCCGGCTGTTCGCGGCGAGCTTCGCCGGCAGCGAGACCACCGCCGACGGCACCTTCGTCTACGACACGCCCGACCTCGTCAGCGGGTTGGCGAAAGCCGGCTATCACACGGCGTGCATCGGCGGCGTGGGCTTCTTCAACAAGCAGGGCCCGCTCGGCTCGGTCCTGCCGGGCCTGTTCCAGGAGTCCCACTGGGAACCGGAGTTCGGCGTCACCTCGCCCCACTCCTTCGAGAACCAGGTCGAGCGAGCCGAGCAGATCGTCGCCCGACTCCCCGCGGACCGGCGGCTGTTCCTCTTCGTCAACGTTTCCGCCCTGCACCAGCCGAACTGGTTCCACCTGCCGGGCGCCACCCGCGCGGCCGGTGACACCCGCGCCTCGCACGCCGCCGCCCTGGAGTACGTCGACCGGCACATCGGACGGCTGTTCACCGCCGCGAGCTCCCGTCGCCGCTGTTTCGCGATCGTGTGCTCCGACCACGGCACCGCCTACGGCGACGACGGCTACACCGGGCACCGCCTGGGCCACGAGTGCGTATGGACCGTGCCGTACGCCCACTTCTTCCTGGACCCCGCCGAGGCCGCCCGATGACCAACACCTTGCCGACCGGTCCCTACCAGCACTACGTCTACGCCTACCCCCACAAGACCGCCTACCGGCCGCTGCCGGACCGGCCGGCGCTGAGGTCGCTGTGGGCGGCGGAGGACAAGAGCGCCCTCTCGCTGTATCTGCACATCCCCTTCTGCGAGGTGCGCTGCGGGTTCTGCAACCTCTTCACCCGCATCGGCGCACCCGACGGCCTGACCGGTGCGTACCTGGACGCCCTGGAGCGGCAGGCGACGGCCGTGCGCGACGCGCTCGGCGACAGCGAGGGCATCCGGTTCGCCACGGCCGCCTTCGGCGGCGGCACCCCCACCTTCCTCACCGCGCGGGAACTCGAGCGGCTCTGCGACATCGCCGAACACCGCATGGGTGCCGATCTGCGCGCGGTGCCGCTGTCGGTGGAGGCCTCACCCGCCACGGCCACCGCCGACCGCCTGGCCGTCCTGGCCGAACGCGGCGCCACCCGGCTGAGTCTGGGCGTGCAGAGTTTCGTCGACTCCGAGGCGCGGGCAGCCGTCCGTCCGCAGCGCCGCGGCGACGTCGACGCGGCCCTCGGCCGCATCCGCGACGCCGCCCTGCCGGTCCTCAACATCGACCTCATCTACGGCATCGACGGCCAGACCGAGCAGACCTGGCTGCGCTCACTGGACGCCGCGCTCGCCTGGCGGCCGGAGGAGCTCTACCTGTACCCGCTCTACGTCCGCCCCCTCACCGGCCTGGACCGCCACCGCCCGGACTCCGCCGCCGACCCGGCCTGGGACGAGCAGCGGCTGCGGCTGTACCGCGCGGGCCGCGACCATCTGCTGTCCCAGGGCTATGTGCAGCAGTCGATGCGCATGTTCCGCCGGGCCGACGCCCCACCGCAGGGCGCCGACGACTACGCCTGCCAGACCGACGGCATGATCGGTCTCGGCTGCGGAGCCCGCTCCTACACCTCCGCCCTGCACTACTCGTTCGACTACGCCGTCGGCATGCACGAGATCCGCGGGATCATCGACGACTACGTCGCCACCACCGACTTCTCCCGGGCGGCGGTCGGTCACCGGATCGACGCCCACGAGGCCCGCCGCCGTCATCTGCTGCAGTCGCTCCTCCAGGCCGACGGCCTGGACACCGCCGACTACCGCGCCCGCTTCGGCTCCGCACCCGCCGACGACTTCGGGGCCGAACTCGACTCCCTCGCCGCACTGGGCTGGCTGGCCGACCTCCCGTCCACCCGTCTGCGGCTGACACCCGAAGGGCTCGCGCACTCGGACGCCATCGGCCCGCGGCTGTTCTCCCCGGCGGTGCGCGCCGCCATGGCCGCCTACGAGAGGAAGTGACACCCGGTCATGGATCTGACCGTCCTCTACCGCGGGCCGCTCGCCTCCTGCGACTACGACTGCCCCTACTGCCCGTTCGCGAAGCGGCGCGACTCCCCGGCCCGGCTCCGCGCGGACCGGGACGCCCTGGACCGCTTCGCCGCGTGGGCCGCCGCGCAGACCGGCGACCGCCTCTCGCTGCTGTTCACCCCCTGGGGCGAGGGCCTCGTGCGCTCCTGGTACCGGCGCACCCTCGCGGAGCTGTCCCACCTGCCGCACATCCGCCGCGTCGCCATCCAGACCAACCTCAGCTGCCGCACCGACTGGCTGGACACCGCCGACCTCGGCACCCTCGCCCTGTGGTGCACCTACCACCCGGGCCAGACCCCCTACGACCGCTTCCTCACCAAGTGCCGCGACCTCGCCCGGCGCGGCGTGCGCTACAGCGTCGGCGTGGTCGGCCTGCCCGAACACCTCGCGGACGCCCGCCGGTTGCGCACCGACCTGCCGGAACACGTGTACCTGTGGATCAACGCGGCCGAGGGACACACCTACCAGGACGCCGAGGCCGAGGACTGGACCGCGCTGGACCCGTTGTTCCCGTACAGCCGCACCCCGCACGCCAGCGCCGGACTGCCCTGCCGCACCGGCGAGTCCGTGATCTCCGTCGACGGGGACGGGACGGTGCGCCGCTGCCACTTCGTCCGCACCGAACTCGGCAACCTCTACGACGGCTCCTACCGGGCCGCGCTGGGCCCGCGCCCCTGTCCCTTGAGCGTCTGCGACTGTCACATCGGCTACGTCCACCTGGAGACCCTGCCGTTGTACGACGTCTTCGCCGGCGGGGTGCTGGAGCGCGTCCCGGCCGCCACCCGGCCGGTCCGCGGGCACCGGATCTAGGGCAAGGCCTGCTCGGCCCAGATGACCTTGCCCTGCGGCGTGTACCGGGTGCCCCAGCGCTCGGCCAACTGCGACACGAGGAACAGACCCCGGCCGCCTTCGTCCGTCGTCGCGGCGTAGCGCAGATGCGGTGAGGTGCTGCTGCCGTCCGCCACCTCGCAGATCAGCGCGCGGTCGCGGATCAGCCGTACGTGGATCGGTTCGGAGCCGTAGCGGATGGCGTTGGTGATCAGCTCGCTCAGGATGAGTTCCATGCTGAAGCAGAGGTCCGACAGGCCCCAGTCGTCGAGCCGTCGCGACACGGCGTCGCGCATGCCCGCGACGGCGGCGGGGTCCGCCGGCACGTCCCAGTCGGCGATCCGGTCGGGGTGCAGTTGCCGCGTGCGGGCGACGAGCAGGGCGACGTCGTCCTTGGGGCGTTCGGGGAGCACGGAGTCCAGCACGTCCTGGCAGGTCTGCTCGGGCGACCGGCCGGGACGACCGGCGAGGGCGTCCCGCAGCAGTTCCAGCCCCACGTCCAGGTCGCGACTGCGGTCCTCGATGAGGCCGTCGGTGTACAGCACGAGCTGGGTTCCCTCGGCCAGGCATACCTCGGCGGTCAGGAACGGCAGGCCCCCCAGCCCCAGCGGCGGGCCGGTGGGCACGTCGGGGAAGTCGACCGTCCCGTCGGGCCGGACCAGGGCGGGCGCCAGATGTCCGGCCCGCGCCATGACGCAGGTGCGCGTCACCGGGTCGTAGATGCCGTACAGGCAGGTGGCGCCCACGACACCCGCGGCGCTCTCCGTCGCCTCCCGCTGGTCGATGCTCCCGACCAGGTCGTCCAGGTGGTTCAGCAGTTCGTCGGGCGGCAGGTCGAGAGCGGAGAAGTTGTGCACCGCGGTCCGCAGCCGTCCCATGGTGGCGGCCGCGTGGAGGCCGTGCCCGACCACGTCGCCGACGGCCAGCGCCACCCGGCTGCCCGGCATGGGAATCACGTCGAACCAGTCCCCGCCCACTCCCGACTGGGCGGGGATGTAGCGGTAGGCGATGTCCAGCGCGCTCTGCTCGGGCATGGCCCGCGGCAGGAGGCTGCGCTGGAGGGTGACGGCCAGGGCGTGCTCACGCGTGTAGCGGCGGGCGTTGTCGATGCTCACGGCGGCACGCGCCACCAGTTCCTCCGCCAGCGACACGTCCTCCTCGTTGAACTGCTCGTGCTGTCGCGAGCGCCAGAAACTGGCCATGCCGAGCACGACGCCCCGGGCCTGGATGGGGGCGGTGATCAGGGAGTGGATGCCGTAGTCGATGATCGCCCGGGCCCGCTCCGGGTCCTGCACGCGCCAGCCCGTGGCCGTCGCCAGGTCGCTCACCAGCTGGGAGCGGCCGCTGCCGTAGCCGCGTGCCTGCGGGGTGGCGGGCTGGTAGTCGAAGAGCCGGCCCTGCTCGGTGAGCGGATGGTCGTCCGCGATGCCGGACACGGCGGCACGTCTCATCTCCGTTCCCGTACGGGCCGGCTCCTCGCCGTGCAGGACGGCGTCGGCCAGGTCCACGGTGACGAAGTCGGCGAAGCGGGGGATGAGGACCCGCGCCAGTTCGTCGGCGGTGCGCAGCACGTCCAGGGTGGAGCCGATGCGCAGTCCGGCGTCGTACAGCAGCCTGAGCCGCTCCCGGGCCACCTCCGCCCGGCCCGTCACCGCCTGGAGCTCGGTGGAGTCGCGCAGCGTCACGACCGTCTGCCCGGGTCGTCCTCCCTCGCGCCCCGTGGGCCGCTGGTTGACCGCGATGAGCCGTTCACCCGCGAGGTGGACCTCGTCGGTCGCCTCACGCCCGGAGGCGAGCAGCGCCCGCAGGCCGGGGTCGAGGCGCGTCAGACTCGAGACGGGCTGTCCCTCGATGTCCGGGGGCAGCTCCAGCAGTCGTCTGGCCTCGTCGTTCGCCAGCATCAGCCGTCCGTCGGCGGCCACGATCAGCACGCCCTCGCGGACCGAGTGGAGCACGGTGTCGTGGTGCTCGTACATCAGGGCCATCTCGCTCGGCGCGAGGCTGTGCGTCTGCCGTCGCAGCCGTCTGCCCACCAGGGCCGTCACGCCGGCCGACAGCACGAGCGCCGCGGCCCCGGCGCCCAGGATGATCGGCAGTTGCCGGTACAACTGGCTCTCGACGTTCTTGACCTTCATTCCGGCCGAGACGAGACCCACCACCGTGCCGTCGGCCTTCTTCACGGGAGTCGTGGCCTGTACCTCGCGGCCGAGCGGCCCCTCGACGCTCTCGACGTAGAGCCGGCCCTCCAGCGACGGTCCGATCTCCCCCACGAACCGCTTCCCGATCCGGTCCGGCAGGGGATGCGTGTAGCGCAGGCCCGCCGTGTCCATCACCACGATGAAGTCGACATCGGCGGCGCGGCGTGCCGCCTCGGTGAGCGGTTGCAGGATCCTCGTCGGATCCGGCGCCTGGAGGGCCGCCACGACACCCGGTGCGTGCGCGAAGGTCTGCGCCACCGCCGTGGAGCGACGCCTGGCCTCGGCGCCGGCGTCCCGCTCCGACTGCAGGATCAGGGCGAAGACTCCACAGCCCACGAGCAGCACCACGAGGGCGACCTGGAAAGCGAGCACCTGCCCGGCTACTGTCCGCACACTCTTCGCGATGTGGCGCTTCACCGACAGGTGTCGCAAACGGGCGAAAAGACTCGCCATGTGACCTTTCTAGCACTGGTGATCCCGACCGGCCAGGCGCGCCGGATCCCCGGCCGCCGGGTGGCGCGTGCCGGTGAGGTCGTCCACCACTCGACCTCACCCGGCGCCCACCAGCCAGTTCGCCGCCGAACCACACCCGAAGCCCGTGCCCGATATGCCGGATAAGATACTTATGTGATCATGTCTGGACGGCCGTGGCGCCGTCGCCCGGCCTACAGCGGCCGATGGGAAGCCGCCCGGCTGTCGCCCGTGGTCCTGACGCTTCTCATCGCCGGCATGGCGTTCTCCACGCCCAGGGAGATCGCGTTCAGCCGTCTCCTCCCCACCGCGCCCGCCCTCGCGGCCGCGATGTGGCCCGTGCTCCCCACGGTCCTCCTGGGAGCGGTGTGCCTGGTTCTCATGATCGTTCTGAGCTTGTTCCACACGGACCTGGGGACGCCGTACACGTCGGCCGCCATCGTCGCGGTCACCCTGGCAGCCGCATACGGCAGCCACATCCGGCTGCAACGGGAGGAGACGCTGTTCCAGGTGCGGCTCGTCGCCGACGCGGCCCAGAAGGTGCTGCTGCGCCCACTGCCGCGCCGCATCGAGGACATCGAGATCGAGTCGCTGTACCTGGCGGCCCAGGAGCAGGCCCGGATCGGCGGCGACTTCTACGAGGCGATCGGCACCCCGCACGGAGTGCGCCTCCTCATAGGCGACGTGCGGGGCAAGGGGCTGTCCGCGGTCGGAGCGGCCGCGGCGGTGATCGGCTGCTTCCGGGAGGCCGCCTACGACGAGCCGGACCTGACGGGCGTCGTCCGCCGCCTGGAGACGACCGTGACGCGCCACAGCGCGGCATTCCCCGTCCACGACCAGCCCGAGCACTTCGCCACCGCGATCCTCGCCGAGATCCCGCCCGGCGGCGGCCGGCTGCGGCTCCTCAACTGCGGGCATCCCCCGCCTCTGATCGCCCACGCGGGCGGCATCCGGGTCGTCGAACCGACCATCCCGGCGCCGCCGCTCAACCTCGCGGCGCTCGTCGGTGCGTGCTACCGGGTCGACACCGTCGCCTTCACACCGGGCGAGCAGTTGCTGCTCTACACGGACGGCGTGTCGGAGACCCGGGACGACACGGGCCGCTTCTTCCCGCTGCCGGAATGGATGCGGCGACAGAGCCCGCAACACCCTCGGGGGCTGCTGGATCAACTGCACCTGGATCTGCTCCGGCACAGCGGCGGACGGCTCGACGACGACATCGCGGCCCTTGCACTGCGACCCACCACGGCGGGGGAAGGCAGGGTCCTCGACACCGGGGGATGAGCTCTCGGCCCGCGACGCCTGCCGACGCTTGGTGGGCAAGTGTGCGCTTGATAGGCAAGCCTTCACTTGCCTATGCTGGCGTCGTGGCCGATGACCTGTTCAAAGCGCTGGCCGACCCCACGCGCCGCATCATCCTCGACGAGCTCACGGAGAAGTCCGGACAGACCCTGTTCGAGATCTGCTCGCGGCTGAGCATGAAGCACCACCTCGGCATGTCCCGTCAGGCGGTCTCCCAGCACCTCGCCGTACTGGAGGGCGCCGGGCTCGTCCTGACCAGGCGGGAGGGGCGCTACAAGTTCCACGACCTGCGTACCGCTCCGCTCCGGCAGATAGCCGAGCGGTGGCTCACGGCCGACCCCGACGGAACCGAACCGGAAGAGAGCACTTCATGAAGATCCACCTGACCAGCGTGTTCGTCGACGACCAGGCGGCGGCCCTGCGCTTCTACACCGAGGTCCTCGGCTTCGTGAAGAAGCACGACGTTCCGGTCGGGGAGAAGGACCGGTGGCTGACCGTCGTCTCCCCGGAGAACCCCGACGGCCCCGAACTCCTCCTGGAGCCCATGGGCCACCCGGCCGCCCGGACCTACCGCGACGCCCTCGTGGAGGACGGCATCCCGCTGGCCCAGTTCGCCGTCGAGGACGTCAGGGCGGAGTACGAGCGCCTGCGCGGCCACGGCGTCCGCTTCACCCAGGAGCCGGTGGAGATGGGTCCCGTGACGACCGCCGTCTTCGAGGACACCTGCGGGAACCTGATCCAGATCGCCACCCAGCCGCAGTAGGCGCAGCCGATCCGCGCGGCCGGCTGCGGCGACCACCACGCCGGAGCCGGCCCGTCAGCGGCCGCGCCGCCGCCTTCTCAATTCCTCGGCATTGCCCAATTGCCGGGGAGTTCGTCTCACCGCAGGATGGAAAGACAGCACGCTTTCCGAGCGAGCTGTTATGTGCGATTGATGTGGACTCGCCAATCGTTCGACACAACGGCGGCTGCGTGTCGGCGGCCGAACAGTCGCTCCTCCTTCGGCTCCGTGGCCGAAAAGCCCCAGGTGACGGCCGATCAAACCTGAGCAGCGCCGATCGAAAAGGCACTCCGAAAGGCCTCACATCGGTCTTGTTCGGCTTGATAATTTTCTTTCGCCGTTGACCGGCACATCAAAAGCAAGAAGCGCGCGAATAACGGTGACACCTGGTCAGCGAGCGATAATATGAACCCCGCAAACGGACTGGGGAGTCCGCCTTTGCGATCAGCCATGGCCCCGCGCACACGGGATTTTCCATGCCTGATGCACATGCAACAGCGGTCGCCCGCCCACTTCACACAGCGGGCGGACGACCGTATCGGGGGTGGGGAACAGTGCAGTCGAACCATGAGACCGGTCCTCGGACGGCCGGCCTGCGAGCCATGCTCCGCGTCGCAGACCTGCTCGCGGACGGGCCGATCGCACGCGGCGCGGTGGCACACGGCGCAGGCGACAACGGCACAAGCGGCTCAAGCGGCAGCACGCCGGTGCCACCGGACCGGCACGAAGCCGCTCGGCTCGTGTGCCCGGCACGACCGGCACCCTCCCCCGGGCCGTGGCGTGCCGCCTGGGCGCACACCCTGACCGAGGAACGCACGGCACAGAGCAGGGCGGGCCTCGGCTGGGCACTCACCGGGCTCGCCTCCGGCGCCATCCCGGCCCTCGACCTCCTCGAGATCGGGTGCGAGTGGCTGCGTCTGACCCGGCTGACGTGCCCGCCGACCGGCAGCGGCCCGCGGAGCGTGCGCCTGGCCGAGCGACCGTGGAGCGAACTTCCCGCCGCGGCCGCGTTGTTGCCCGGCCGGCGGGCCGAACGGCTGCTGCTGCTGGCGGGCGCCGGTCACGACACAGCCCCGGAGCGCGGGAGCACGGTCCACACCGCGCTGCACGAGGCCCTGTGCACCGCCGTGGACGACGTTCTCCCGGACGCGTACCGCGACGAGGACGCGCCGCTCGTCCTGGCTCTACGGGCCACCGGCTGGCCACCGTTGCAGCGGGTGGCCGAGGACGTGCACGGCCGGCTCGGCGCGCTGCTGTGCCTGCGGCTGCCCGCGCATTGGCCGACGGGGCCGGAGGACCTGGCGGCCGAGCTGCCGCTGCCGGTGCCGGTGTGGCTGGCCGCCGCCCACGTGGACGGTGCTTCGGGGACGGTGGGCCTGGTGCGCCGCACCCTGTTCCCGGCCGGCAGCCGCGCCGGCGATGGCACCGCGGCCGGTCAGGTCGTGCAGGTCCCGGTGAGCGCTCCCGCGCCCGGCGCCGGCGTGGGCGAGAGCGTCGCCGCCGTCGTCCGCGCCGGGATCGACGAACCGGCTACGGCGTGGCGCCCGTTGCGCATGGACCGGCTCACCCTGCCGCCCGGCTCCCGCACCACACTGCGCTACTCGCTGCACGCCGGCCACCGCGTCGGTCTGCTCGGCGAGACCGACCACACCCCGGAGACCACCGCCTGGGCCGTCCTGGCCGGCAGCACGGCCCGGCTGCTTCCCCGGCCCTGCCCGGTGGATCTGCTGATCGCCGTGGAGATAGCCGGGCCGCAGGCCGACGGCGGCACGGTGGTGGCGGAGCGCCTGCAGGAAGCCGCCACCGTCGTCACGGCCGTCCAGGACGCCATCGGCGACGAAGCCGCCCTCCGTGTGGGGCTGATCGGCTACCGCGACCACGACCCCCTGCACCGGCCCGGCCGCCAGGACCCCGTCGTGCACCGCATCGGCATGTGCACGGCCGCGGACGCGGCACGGGTGCTGACCTCCTGGCGCCCGTATCCGCTGCGCCACGACTTCGCCACCGGCTTGGAACACCTGCCCGGGGAGGTGTACGCCTGGCGCCATCTGTGGAGAGCCGGCAGTCACCGGGTACTGCTGACCGTCGGCTCCCGCCCGCCGTACCCGCACGTCCGGCCGCCCCGCGTCGTGCAGCGCGGTGCGCCGGTGCGCCTCTGCCCCGACCGGCTGGACTGGCGGACGGACCTTCAGGCGATCCGCCACGGCGAGGACATCGCCTGCCTGGCCGTCGTGGACGAACCGGCCTGGATGGACGACCTGCACGGCGAACCGCACCTGGCGCGCTGGGCCGACCACGCGTGGCACGCCTTCGGCGCCGAAGGGCGCTACCCCGCGGGCCACGACCCCGAACGCATCGCCTCCGCCGTCGTCGCACCGGCCCTGTGCCCGCCCGAGGGCGGCGCACCGATCCGGCTGGTCGTCGCCGACGGCCCGGCCGGCGACTGGCGACACGCCCCGGCGGGCTGAACGACCGCCCCCCGGCACCCGGTACGCGCGCCCGGCGCGGACCGCTCCATCCCTCGCGCGGCAGACGACGTCCGCTGCCCCGGCCCCTTGGGAGCACCAGCATGGTCGACGACGACAACCGATCCCAGCCCGGCAGCAACGGCGGCAAGGAGGAGAAGAAGGAAGACGGCGAGATGCAGGGGCCGTTCGCCGTCTGGGACCGCTCCACCCATGTCGGCGGCCGCGTCGCCCTCCCGCCGACGCCGCTCCCGCCGACCGACTCCGTACCCGACGGCTCCGCACCCCCCGTCCCCCCTCCCCCGCGGTCCGCGCCGGACACGAGCGACCTCCCCCGGGTCTTCCTGGAGAAGGTCGACGACGACGCCCCGCCGGCACCGGCGACCCGGCCGGCGAAGAAGGGCCGGAAAGCCGTGGCACCACAACAACTCCCGGTGACGGACGTCCAGTCGCCGGAGGCCGCGTCCGCGCCCGAGTCGACCGTCACGCTCTGGGGCGGCATGGAGAGCGGCAAGTCCACGTTGCTGGCGGCGTTGTCGCGGGCCCGCCAGGATCCGGTGTACGGCAAGTGGAACATCTGGCCCGAGGACCATGTCTCGCGCAAGTTCCTCGGCGAACTCGGCCACATCCTCTACCGCGAACGCCGCTTTCCCCCCTCCACCCTGACCGAGCAGCGCCCGGTCCGTTTCACCCTGGCCGGGGACCTCCGCGACGCCTCGCGCCCCGGGAGCGGGCGCAGATGGTGGCGGCGCAGCGCCCCTGCCGAACCCCGGCGCACCGAGTTCAAGGTCACCGTCCGCGACATGCCCGGCGAAGCGTTCGACCCGCACTCGCAGACCGGCGCCCAGCACGAGGCCAGACTCATCACGGACCTGGCCGACTCGCGGGCCATGGTCTACGTCGTCGACCCCGTGCGCGAGTGGCAGGTCAACAGTGACGACCGGGCGGCGAAGGCCGACGCCCGCCAGAACGCGGACTTCTTCACCGAGGTCCTGGCCGGAGTCCTCACCGAGACCAACATCCGGGGCATCCGGCAGGGCAACCTGCTGCCGCACCGCATCGCGGTGTGCCTGGCCAAGTTCGACGACGACCGCGTCTTCCGCTTCGCCTGCGCCCAGGGCAACGTCCGCCTCAATCCGCGTACCGGCCAGCCCGAGGTCGTGGACGCCAAGCGTCTCTTCGACGGCCTGTGCGAGACCTTCCCGCACGGCAGTCTGCGGGAGATCCAGCAGCAGATCGAGTCGTTCTTCGCCCCCGAGAACGTCGGCTACTTCGTGTGCTCCGCCATCGGCTTCTGGGTGGATCCCGAGCGCGGCTTCGACTTCGAGAACCCCTACCTGGTCAACCAGGTGGAGGACAGCATCCGCTTCATCGCCTCCCCGCAGCCCATCAACATCCTCGAGCCCTTCCTGTTCCTTCGGGGCTACGGCCCCGCGCAGTCCTGATCCGGCTCCCGCCACCCACCCGAACGAGAGGAGACACCATGGAACCGGGGCTGATCGCCGACTGGGCCGTGTGGGGCAAGGAGCCCCGTACCAACGGCGGCTACCAGGTCCTCGCCGCCCACCCACCCGACCGCAGCGCCGACTTCAACAGCGCCATCCACCACTGGTCACCCGGGACACCGACCCACGGGGAGCAGTTGCCGTGGATCACCATCGGGCCCACCGCCCAGCCGGACGGGACCCCGACGGTCGGGGTCTTCCTCCTGGACAGCACGGACGCCGTCGACCACGCGAACCGCCCCATCTACCGCATCACCCACCTCGCCGTCCCCCGTGACGACGTCCACGCCGCCGGACTGGGCTGGTGCGCCCTCGCCGGGGCCGCTCTCGACATCGCGCCACGGCTGGCGCTGCCGGCCGCGGGCCCGGCCGCCCTGCCGTTCTCGCCCGGGGACCAACTGCTCACCCGGATCGCCCCCTTGGTCACCCCTCGTATGTCCGACGGTCCGCTGTGGCTGGCCGCGGCGGCGGCCCATCTGCTGGACGGCACCCTCGTCGTCACCGGCGCCGGCGGCTGGCCGCCCCTGGACCTGCTGCTCGTGCTCGACGCCGTGGCCGCCCTCCTGCCGTTCGGCATGCGGGCCACCCTGTCCGCCGCCACCTGCACCAGTTTCGGCTCGGACGTGCCGATGCGCCTGTACTGGGGGAACGCCGCGGATCCCGGCCGGGCGAGCCTGGCCTGGGGCCGGAAGGAGCCGCACCTCGACGCGCTGTCCGCCGGGGCACGCTCCTACCACGACCTGCTCATCCGCAGCTGGAGCGAGCACGGCGGCGAACGCGTGCTGGGGCATCTGGCCGACGCACGGGCGCCGTTGGACATCGCCGCCGAGTCCGCGCACGCCCGCGCCCGGGAAGTGCTGGCCGCGCTCAACCCCACGCTCGCCGTCGCCCAGGAGATCCGCGAGGGCCGGGAGGTCGCCGGGGAGCGGATCGACCTGGCACTGAGCAGGCCGCGGATCGACCCCGACTCGCTCGACGTGCTGGCCACCCGCAAACTGGCGGACCCCTCCCCCGACCTGTCGGTCCTCGCCGCCCACATGGCCGACGCGGAGACCGCCGACAAGTACCGCAACAAGCTGATCGACGATCTGCTCGGCCACCGCACCGACATCGCCCGCTGCAACTTCGAGAGCATGCGCGCCGCGCTGCCCGGCAGCCGGGAGGGGCTGCACCCGCTCGACGGTGCGCTGGCCTACGTCATCGAAGAGGTACGGCAGGACCTGCCGGAGGACACTCCCGATCCGGTGGCGGAGCAACTTCTGGCCGTCGTCGCCCCGTTCACGCCGGGCACCATGACCCTCACCCAGTCCCTCCTGCGTACCGTCCCCGGCCTCGCCGGGCGGCTGGTCCGCGCCCAGTACGAGACGGCGGACCCCGCCGGCAGACTCCGCGCCTGGCTCGCGTGGCTGTGCGAAGGGCCGGACGCTTCGATCCCGGGCCATCCCGAACTCCCTCACCTCATGGACCTGTTGCGGTCGGGAGCCGCTTCGGCCGGGCCTGCGCGCAAGTGGGCCGCGGGCCAACCGGAGGCCGCCGCGCGTCTGCTGGAGGCGGCAGTCGTCTGCGGGCACACCGACCACCTGCTGCGACCCGACTTCTTCCACGGCCTCGTCGACTCCGTTCTGCGCAAACGGCCGACCGCGGTGGACGGGACGCCACACGCGCTGCTCACCCGGGCGGTCGCGGGGGGGGGGGGGGGCCGGGCCCCCCCGGCCCGGGCCCGCCCGGCTGGACGCGCTCGTGCGGTGCGGCCGTCAGGCCATGATCAGGTAGATGCCGTAGCCCACGGCCGCCGCGCACGCGGCGAAGCAGGCGTAGGCGCCGGTGACGGCGAGGCCCGCGGAGCCGCCCTCGGCGGCCGCCCGCTCGCGGCGGGACAGACCGGTGATGCCGAGGGTGAACAGGCCCACCAGGGCCACGGTGACCACGAGGCTGACGCCGAAGACGGAACCGAGGGCCGCCCAGTCGATCTTCATCTCAGTGACTCTTCCTTGTTACCGGTGCCCGGATCAGACCGGGGTGGTCGTGGAGGTGGCCCGCTCGGAGGTGGCCTGCGCCGGGAACGCCGGGACCGGCTCCTCCGCGATCTGGCCCGCGGGCGGCGGCGTCACCGCGGCCATCGCCGTGGTCACCACGCCGGCCGGCTCCGCCTCCTCGGTGTCGTTGACGTTGGTGTGGTCGACGACCTCGCGGCGCGAGAGCTTCCAGATGGCCGCGCTGGAGGCGACCAGGAAGAGGGCCACCACGGCGGTGCCCCAGTCACCGAAGCCCGTGACGTACTCGGCGAGCGCGCCCACCAGGGCCGCGGCCGGCAGTGTCAGGCCCCACGCGACGAACATCCGCGTCGCCGTCGACCAGCGGACCACGCCGCCCTTGCGGCCGAGGCCCGCGCCCATCACGGCGCCGGAGACGGAGTGGGTGGTGGACAGGGAGAAGCCGAGGTGCGAGGAGGCCAGGATGACCGTGGCCGCGCTGGTCTGGGCGGCGAAGCCCTGCTGCGGCTGGAGGTCGGTCAGGCCCTTGCCCATGGTGCGGATGATGCGCCAGCCGCCCAGGTAGGTGCCGAGGGCGATGGCGACGCCCGCGGAGAGGATGACCCAGGTGGGCGGGTCCGAGTCGGGGGCGAGGGTGCCGCCGGCGACCAGGGCGAGGGTGATGATGCCCATGGTCTTCTGCGCGTCGTTGGTGCCGTGCGCCAGGGAGACCAGTCCCGCCGAGGCGATCTGGCCGGCCCGGTAGCCCTTCTTGGCGGACTCCGTGTCCTCGGCCCGCTTGCCCAGCTTGTAGGTCAGCCGCGCGCCGAGCATCGCCGCGATGCCCGCGACCAGCGGCGCGGCGATCGCCGGGATCAGCACCTTGGTGACCAGCACGTCGCCGTGCACCGCACCGGCGCCCGCCGAGGCGATCGTGGCGCCGATCAGACCGCCCATCAGGGCGTGCGAGGAACTGGACGGCAGACCGACCAGCCACGTCAGCAGGTTCCAGAGGATCGCGCCGACCAGGGCGGCGAAGATGACCTCGGGCCGGATGCCGGCCTCGTCGACGAGGCCTTTGGAGATCGTGTTGGCGACTTCCACGGAGAGGAAGGCGCCGACCAGGTTGAGGACGGCGGACATGGCGACCGCGACCTTGGGCTTCATGGCGCCCGTGGAAATGGTCGTGGCCATCGCGTTCGCGGTGTCGTGGAAACCGTTCGTGAAATCGAACGCGAGTGCGGTTACCACCACAATCGCGAGGATCAGCGAGAAGCTTTCCATTTACCCAGGCAATCGTTCGAGGTCGTTGGCTGGACGAACGTAGGTAACCCGAGTGAACGGAAGATGAACTGGGAGGGGCGCGGGAGTGTCCACAAACGAGGGTTGCCGTTCCGCCCTGCTGTCAGGGTCCCCGCCCCCCGGCGACCGGATGCCCCGCGCGTACCGCTTCAGCCGATCGAGTGACCGCGGCAGCCCACAGGCAGAGTACCCGACGCGTAGTGACGGGTGATCGACCAGGGGTGATCGCAAGGGCGGTGCGACGCCACCGGGGCAGCCGGCCGTCGGGGGACGCGGCCGTATACGGGCGAGGTGCGCCGTCCGCGACCGGGCCGGAACCGGCCCCGGCCCGGGGCGCCTTGCGCGGCCGCCTGGCAGGATCGCCGCATGGCGGAACAGCGGGACGGCACCGGGCACGGCGGACGGAATCCCGGCGAGGCGCAGGGCGCGCGGGACGTGGGGGAGGCGCACGCCCGGGGAGCGACGCCCGAGGAGGCGCGCGCCTGGGAGGAGCTCGTCGCGACGGCCCGCCGGACGGTGACCGACGGGCTCGTCGTGGGCACCTCGGGCAACGTCTCGGTGCGCGTCGGCGACACCGTCCTCGTGACCCCCTCCGGCGTCCCCTACGACCGGCTCGCACCCGGCGACGTGACCGGCGTCGACCTCGACGGACGGCAGGTCCTCGGCACCCTCGTCCCGACCAGCGAACTGCCCATGCACCTCGCGCTCCACCGGTCCACCGGCGCCCGGGCCGTCGTCCACACCCACGCCGTCCACGCCACGGCCGTCTCCACGCTCGTCACCGAGCTCCCGCTGATCCACTACATGGCCGCCGCCCTCGGCGGACCCGTCCGGGTCGCCCCCTACGCCACCTACGGCACCGACGAGCTCGCCGCGAACATGCTCCGGGCCCTCGACGGCCGCTCCGGCTGCCTCCTGCAGAACCACGGCACCGTCACCCACGGCGCCACCCTCGCCCAGGCCTACGACCGCACGGCCCAGCTGGAGTGGATGTGCCGCGTCTGGCTCACCGCCGCCTCCGTGCCCGGCCTGAGCCCGAGCCTGCTGTCCCGGCGGCAGCTCACCGAGGTGGAGGAACGCCTGCGCGGGTACGGCCAGCGCGGCTGACCGCACGGCGGCGGATCACTCCACGGCCCCCTCCCACTGGTCGCGCGGCGGCCCGGCCAGGACACTGGAGCGGTGCGCACTGTCAAAGCGACGGCCGCTGCCGTCACCGCCGTCCTGGGAGCCGGTGCCGCCGCGGTGGCCGCCGGCCGGTTCGCCAGCCACGCCGCGCTGAAGGCGCCCCCGGGCCGTCCGCTGCCCACCGAGCCGCGGCTCACGGTCCACGGCACGGCCGCCGGGCAGATCAGCCTCACCCGGGACCTCGCCGCCCTGCGACCCGGCCGCTACGGCCTGGCCGGGGACGGCTCCCACGCCGTCGTCGGCCCCGTCCTCCAGGGTGCCTCGCCCACCGCCGACACCGTCGTGCGCCGCCTGGAGGCCGTCACGCACGGCTCCTTCCAGCGCGGGGACAAGGCCTGGCTGACCCCCAACGTGTACGTCGGCAACCCCCGCACCGCCCTCGGCCTGGCGTACGAGGACGTCGACATCATCGGCGAACTCGGCCCCCTGCCCGCCTGGTTCGTCCCCGGTGCCCGGGAGACCTGGGTGATCACCGTGCACGGCCTGGGCACCAGCCGGGAACTCGCCCTCAACGTCATGGAGTTCCTCAACCGCCACCACTTCCCGGTGCTCGCCCCGGCCTACCGCGGAGACGTCGGCGCACCCCGCTCGCCCGACGGCCTGAGCCACCTCGGCGAGACCGAGTGGCGCGACCTCGACGCGGCCATCCGGCACGCGGTGCGCCAGGGGGCCCGGCAGGTCGTCCTGCACGGCTGGTCCACGGGTGCCACCATGGCCCTGCGCGCCTCCGAGCGCTCGGGACTGCGCGACTACATCTCCGGGCTCGTCCTCGACTCCCCGGTCCTCGACTGGGAGACCACCCTGCGCGCCCTGGCCTCGGCCCGCCACACCCCGAGCGCGCTGCTGCCCCTGGCGGTGCGCGCCGCCCAGGGGCGCACCGGCCTCTACGGCGACCGCGTCGCCGACGCGCCCCCGTCCGACGGGCTGCGCGTCCCCGCACTGCTGCTGCACGGACCGGACGACGCGGTGGCGCCCTGGCGGCTCTCCCGCCGGCTCGCGGAGTCCCGCCCGGACACCGTCGCCCTGCACACGGTCGCCCACGCCCCGCACGGAGCCATGTGGAACGCCGACCCCAAGGGCTACGAGGAGGCCCTGCGCCGCTTCCTCACGCCCCTCATGTGACCGCCCGGCCCGGGTGGCCGGAGACACGGCTCGTTCGTCTCCCGGCCGACCGGTCGTAAGGATTCCGTTTAGTGCCGTACCACTGGCCGGTTCCCCTCCCCGAGCACCTCGGGGAGCCGGTGCCTTGGCCATCCTCGTCGCCCGCGGTGACATTCCGTTTGGGTTTTCGGACCGTCAACCGGAAGACTGCACCCGTGACGTCCCGTATCCCGCGCGACTCCAGGCTTCGACTCGTCCGCCCGCGACCCCTGGCCGCCGCCCCCCGAGCGATGAACCAGCGGCGCTCGCGCCGACCCGCGCCCCGCCCCCCGGAGGGCACCCCGGCCCCGGCGGAGCTGGCCCGAATGGCACGCCTGGGCCTGGCCGACGCGGCCCGCGTCGCCCGCTGGGCCGACACCGCGCTCGGCCCCGGCCGGGACGGCGCCACCGCCGACGGCAAGGCCACCCTCTCCGACGCGACCGCCGAACGGGCCGCCCTCGACCTCGGGCTGACCCCCGATCAGGTGCGGGCCGACTGGGACACCGCCCGCCTCGCCGGACTCGTCGAGGTGCACGGGGACAGCGCCCGCCCGGGCTGGCGGCTGCGCGCCTGGGACCGCGACGACAGCGCCGTGCTGCGCGGCTGGGTCGCCCTCTTCGACGCCTGGTCGCTCGCCTGCCCGGAGCCCGAGGGCCACGAGCCCGCCGCCGTCGCCGAGGTCGTCTCGGCCATGCCGCAGACGCTCACCTTCCTCCAGCTGTCCGCCGGCCCGGTCCCCGTGGAGCAGCTCCTCGACCTGCTGGAGCAGCGCGTCACCGAGCTGCGTACCGCCCGCTGCGAGGTGCCCTACGGCCCGCGGCCGGAGCCGCCCGCCGAGCCGGCGCCCGTCGACGCCCCGCTCGCCCCCCTGCTCGACTGGGCCCTGCGCGCCCTCGCCTCCGTCGGCGCCCTCACCTACGGCGACGGGCAGGCCACGCTCACCCCGCTCGGCAGCTGGGCCGTGTGGGTCAAGCTGGAGCAGATCTGCGTCGCCGCGCAGAGCCCCGCCGGGAACATCGAGCAGTCCGCCGAGGACATGCTGCGCGGTTGCGCCCAGCTGCGTCCCAACGCGGCCCGCGCCGAGTACCGCGCCTGGCTCGCGGCCCGGACCGTCGGCGGTGCCGTCACCGAGCTGCTGGCGGCCGCCCGCGGTGAGGACGCCCTGCTGCGCGGCCTGGCCTTCGAGGCGCTGCGGGTCGTCGGCGCCCCCGCCGAGCCGGACGTCCGCGCCGTGCTGGACGAGCCCACGCTGCGGCCGTACGCGCTGCTGTGGCTGGCCGAGCACGACGGAGCCGACCCGGAGGACGCCCACGAGGTCCTCACCCGTCAGGAGGCGACCTGGCTGTGGGTGGACACCGCCGCCGCCGTCGCCGACCACGGCGAGGCTCCGCTGCTCGTCAGACACCTGGAGTCCGCGGTGCAGCCGACCGTGCCGATGCTCCTGGACGAGGTCCGGGCGGTGGGGCACCCGCGCACCGTCCAGGTGCTCGTCGCCCTGGCCGCCGCCCACCCCGACCCCGCCCTGGCCAAGGCCGTACGCCGGGCCGCGTTCCAGGTGCACACCGGCGGCAGCTAGCCGCCCGCCCCGGGCGCGTAGGTGCCGAAGCTCCAGACGTTGCCCTCGACGTCCCGGGCCATGTAGTCCCGGGACCCGTAGTCCTGGTCCGTCGGGGGCATCAGGATCTCCACCCCGTGCTCCACGGCACGGCGGTGGTGCGCGTCCACGTCGTCCACCACCACGTACACCCCCGTGGTGCCGGCGCCCGTCATCGCGCGGTCGAAGACGGTGCCGGTGCCCCGGGTGCCGATCATCACCGCCCCGTTGCCCTGCACCAGCTCGGCGTGCAGGACCGAGCCGTCCTCGCCCTCGTACACCGACAGCTCCGTGAAGCCGAGACCCTCGGTGAGCTGGCGGATCGCCGCCTTCGCGTCCCGGTACAGCAGCGTCGGGCAGATGCCCGGACGTCCGCCGGACGTGCCTGCCATGCCGATCACTCCCTGGTCAGCGGTCGCCGGGATCCGGGGCGATCCGGACCCGCTCCGGCCGGTCCCTGTCCAGTCTGGCACCGGGCACGGCCGACGACCCGGCGAGACGAACCGAACACCCGCACGCAGAAAAACTGGTTGCACCGCCCCGTTAGACTGTCGTCATGGCCTTTCTCCTCGCGCATTAGACGGCGGGAACGTCCTCAGCCGCCCCTTCCCGCCCCCGTATCCGCCCTGGAGTCTGTCCGTGATCTCCGCTTCCGGTATCGAGCTGCGCGCCGGTGCCCGTGTCCTCATCGAGAACGCCACGTTCCGTGTCGCCAAGGGCGACCGCATCGGCCTGGTCGGCCGCAACGGCGCGGGCAAGACCACCCTCACCAAGTGCCTCGCCGGCGAGGGCATGCCCGCAGGGGGCACCATCACGCGCTCCGGTGAGGTCGGCTACCTGCCCCAGGACCCCCGCACCGGGGACCTCGACATCCTGGCCCGCGACCGCATCCTGTCGGCCCGTGGCCTCGACGTCCTGATCCGCAAGATGCGCGACAACGAGCAGCGCATCGCCAACGGCAAGGGCGCCACCCGTGACAAGGCGATGAAGCAGTACGAGCGCCAGGAGACGGAGTTCCTCACCAAGGGCGGGTACGCCGCCGAGGCCGAGGCCGCCACCATCGCCGCCGCGCTCAACCTGCCCGACCGGGTGCTCGGCCAGCCACTGCACACGCTCTCCGGCGGTCAGCGCCGCCGCATCGAGCTGGCCCGCATCCTGTTCTCCGACGCGGACACCCTGCTGCTGGACGAGCCGACGAACCACCTCGACGCCGACTCGATCGTCTGGCTGCGCGACTACCTCAAGACCTACCGCGGCGGCTTCATCGTGATCTCCCACGACGTCGACCTGGTCGAGACGGTCGTCAACAAGGTGTTCTACCTGGACGCCAACCGCGCCCAGATCGACGTCTACAACATGGGCTGGAAGCTCTACCAGCAGCAGCGCGAGGCCGACGAGAAGCGCCGCAAGCGCGAGCGCGCCAACGCCGAGAAGAAGGCCGCCGCCCTGCACTCGCAGGCCGACAAGATGCGCGCCAAGGCCACCAAGACGGTCGCCGCGCAGAACATGGCCCGCCGCGCCGACAAGCTGCTCTCCGGCCTGGAGGCGGTGCGCCAGTCCGACAAGGTCGCCAAGCTCCGCTTCCCCGAGCCCGCGCCCTGCGGCAGGACCCCGCTGATGGCCGAGGGCCTGTCGAAGTCGTACGGCTCGCTGGAGATCTTCACCGACGTCGACCTGGCCATCGACAAGGGCAGCCGCGTGGTCATCCTCGGCCTCAACGGCGCGGGCAAGACCACCCTGCTGCGGCTGCTGGGCGGCGTCGAGCAGCCCGACACCGGCATGGTGGTCCCCGGGCACGGCCTGAAGCTCGGGTACTACGCCCAGGAGCACGAGACCCTCGACCCGGACCGCACGGTCCTGGAGAACATGCGCTCCGCCGCACCCGACATGGATCTCGTCGAGGTCCGCAAGGTGCTGGGCTCGTTCCTGTTCTCCGGCGACGACGTCGACAAGCCGGCCGGAGTCCTCTCCGGCGGTGAGAAGACCCGCCTCGCCCTCGCCACCCTCGTGGTGTCCTCGGCGAACGTGCTGCTGCTCGACGAGCCGACCAACAACCTCGACCCGGCCAGCCGCGAGGAGATCCTCGGGGCGCTGCGCACCTACAAGGGCGCCGTCGTCCTGGTCACGCACGACGAGGGCGCCGTCGAGGCACTCCAGCCGGAGCGGATCATCCTGCTGCCGGACGGCGTCGAGGACCTGTGGGGCGCCGACTACGCGGATCTCGTCGCCCTGGCCTGACCTGCCCGTGCCGCCGGTACCGCCCGGCCGCAGGCGTGATCAACGGCGTATGGATCATTCGGCCCAACGGTGATCCATCATCTGTGTGAGATCTCCTCGTACCGAGGTGTGTCCTACATCGATTTCGCGGCCGAGTCCCCGATCCTCCAGGGCTCGACCGCGCCGCCTTTCTGACCTGGCCTTTCCCGCCCCGACGCGTTCGGCCGGGCGGACGGCCCTCTTCGGAATCGCAGATTCCGGATGTGGGGACGCGCTCCCGTCGTCACAACCTTGTCTCACGGACCTTGCCGAATGGGTGGCCATCGCGGCCCGGAGGGGTGATCATGAGGAGACCAGAGCGCACTTCCTTGAGGAGGCACGGGTGGCCGAGACTCTGAAGAAGGGCAGCCGGGTGACCGGCGCCGCGCGCGACAAGCTCGCGGCAGACCTGAAGAAGAAGTACGACGCCGGTGCGAGCATCCGGGCGTTGGCCGAGGAGACCGGCCGCTCGTATGGCTTTGTGCACCGCATGCTCAGTGAGTCGGGCGTCACGCTGCGTGGGCGCGGCGGGGCGACCCGGGGCAAGAAGGCCACGGCCTGACCCCGGGTGGCCCCACGGCTTCGATGGTGGCCACCCGGTCGTCCCACTGACCGGCCGGGTGGTTACTGTGCAGTCACTTGAGCGTGCCGTGAGGCGGCGGACAGCCGTCGTGCGGCACGGAAGGCGACCGCACACATCGGAGGCGTCCCATGGCTTCGCCCGACCAGGACCTCGTTCCCGTACTCGACAAGGACGGCGTACGGCTCACCGTGGACGACGCGATCGCCACGGTGACGCTGACCAACCCGGACAAGCGCAACGCGCAGAGCCCCGCTCTGTGGCGGGCGCTGACCGAGGCCGGCCGGCAGCTGCCGGGCTCCGTCCGCGTCGTGGTGCTCCGGGCCGAGGGCAAGTCCTTCTCGGCCGGGCTCGACCGGCAGGCGTTCACGCCCGAGGGCTTCGACGGCGAGCCGTCGTTCATCGACCTCGCCCGCGGTTCCGACGCCGAGCTGGACGCGACCATCGCCGAGTACCAGGAGGCGTTCACCTGGTGGCGGCGCAGCGACATCGTCTCCGTCGCGGCCGTCCAGGGGCATGCCATCGGGGCGGGCTTCCAGCTCGCCCTGGCCTGTGACCTGCGCGTCGTCGCCGACGACGTGCAGTTCGCCATGCGCGAGACGAGCCTCGGACTCGTGCCCGACCTCACCGGCACGCACCCGCTGGTGGGCCTCGTGGGATACGCCCGCGCGCTGGAGATCTGCGCGACCGGGCGCTTCGTCACGGCCGACGAGGCCGTGAGCACCGGGCTCGCCAACGTGGCCGTGCCCACCGGCCAGCTCGACGACACCGTGCGCGACCTCGTCGCGGCCCTCCTCGCCGCGCCCCGCGACGCCGTGATCGAGACCAAGGCCCTGCTGCGCGGCGCCCAGGACCGCACCTACGAGGAGCAGCGCGGCGCCGAGCGCCAGGCCCAGGCACGCCGGCTGCGGGACCTCGCGGGCGTCGGCGACTGAGAACGCGGCCCGGCCGGGAGCGCGGTCAGCCGACCGCGCTCACGACGACCGCCACCGTCGGCCGGTCGGGCAAGGCCGCGCCGACCGCCTCGCGGACGGCGCGCGCCACGTCCCGGCTGCGGTGGTCCGCGGCCACCGCCACCTCCAGCCGGACGTGGCGGTGCGTCAGCGCGGCCTTCCCCGGGACCTCTTCCAGATGCACCGGCCGGCCCAGCGTGCCGGTCAGCCGCAGCACGCCCGGAACCGCCCGGGCGGCGGCGGCCACGACGCCCGCGTCGCCGTCCTCGGCCCGCGCCTGCGGCGGCAGTTCGCTCTCCTCGACGGCCGGCCGCTCCACGTCCTGCTCGTCCAGCAGGCCCGTCACCCGCAGGTCCACGTCCGACACGTCGAGACCGAGCCGCTGCGCCGCCGCCGTGGCCAGCGCCTCCCGCAGCTGCGCCGACGTCGCCGGCAGCGGCCGCGACGCCGTGGCCGCGAAGTGTGCCGTCACCCGGAGGGGCCCGAACGGCAACGCGCTCGGCGGAGCCGGCACCGCGGACTCCTCCGCGTCCTCCGGGTCGGCCAGCGCGATCCGCAGCGGGCCCAGGCGCACGCCCGGGACGCCCCGCACCGCGCCCGCCAGCACCGCCTCGGCCGCCCGCTCCGTGATCCACGCGCCGTCCCGCGCGTCACCGAGGGGCAGCAGCCTGCCGATGCCCAGCTGATGTCTCACTGCCTGCGTCCAGCGATCCGCCGTCATTCCTCCAGCCTGCCGCATCAGAGGCGCGCGTCCGCGCAACCGTGCTTACCGTGGGTCTCAGGACGACGACCGAAAAGGACGTACGGCGATGACTGACATGACGGAGAACCGGGGCGGGGAGAGCGAGTCGGCGGCGGCGCGCAGGAGCCCGCTGGCCAAGCACGGCGGTGGCGACCCGGGTTCCCGGGGCCGGACCACCATCGCCGACGGCGTCGTGGAGAAGATCGCGGGCCTCGCCGCCCGGGACGTGGACGGCGTGCACGCCATGGGCAGCGGCCTGTCCCGCACCTTCGGCGCCGTGCGCGACCGTGTGCCGGGCGGTCAGAAGTCGGGCGTGACCCGCGGCGTGAAGGCCGAGGTCGGCGAGGTGCAGGCGGCCCTCGACCTGGAGATCGTCGTCGACTACGGCGTGTCGATCGCCGACGTCGCCCGCGACGTGCGGGAGAACGTCATCACCGCGGTCGAGCGGATGACGGGCCTGGAGGTCGTCGAGGTCAACATCGCGGTGAGCGACGTGAAGCTGCCCGACGAGGAGGAGGAAGAGCCGGAACGCCGGATCCAGTGAGCCACCGGTCCGCGGACGACCCCACACAGGCTGAGGAGCTGAGGAGCGCATGAGCATGGCCGTGGCCGGCATGATCGCCGGCATGGCACTGGCGTTCGCCGGATATTTCGGTGGATTCGGTGCCTTCCTGCTGGTGGCGGCACTGGGCGCCGTCGGCTTCGTCGTCGGCCGGTTCCTGGAGGGGGACATGGAACTCGGCGACTTCTTCCGCACCCGTGAACGGCGGCGGTGACACCGATGAGCGCGGGGGCCGGTGAACTCGAACGATCCCCGGCCGTCGTGCCGCCGGGGGAGCGCGGGGCGACCCGGATCGCCGACCGGGTCGTCTCCAAGGTCGCCTCACAGGCGGCCCGCGAGGCCGTCGGGACACTGCCGCCGTCCGCCGGGGCGCCCTCCGCGACCGTGGTGGTGCACCACGACGTCGCCCACGTCCGGGTGCACGTCGAACTCGACTACCCGTGCGACATCGGCGACCGTTGCCGCCGTGTGCGCCGGCGGGTCGCCGAACGGGTGGGCACCCTGGTGGGCATGGAGGTACCCGAGGTCGTCGTCCACGTCGAGCGGCTGCACCTGGCCCCCGCCCTGGGCGCGGCACAGGAGAGGACGCGATGAACCGGCCCCACGGCTCCGAGCCGTCGCAGGACGACACGCGACGCCTGCCGGTCGTGGAGGCGCAGGGGAACGGCCCCGGCCCAGGGGAGACGCCGCCCGGTGACGGACCGCAGCAACCCGTTCCCGAGAAGGCGACCGGCCGCGCGGGCCGCTTCTGGTCGGCGCGCCGCGTCCCGGCGGGCATCGTCGCCCTGCTCCTGCTGGGCCTCGCCGGACTGTTCCTCTACGACATCGTCTCCGTCCGCGCCGGCCGGCCGGGCATGTACTGGCGCCGCGAGCTGGCCGACCAGCTCGCCCAACTGCCCCTGGACGACACCTGGGTGCTCGTCGGGGCCGGGGTCGCCGCCGCCCTCGGGCTCTGGCTCCTGGTCCTCGCCTGCACGCCCGGTCTGCGGTCCGTGCTCCCCATGCGGCGCACCCATCCCGACGTACGGGCCGGGCTGCACCGGGACGCCGCCGCGACCGCCCTGCGCGACCGGGCCATGGAGGTGCCCGGTGTGCAGTCGGCACGGGTCAAGGTGCGCAGGCGCCGGGCGGCCGTGCGGGCCGAGTCGCACTTCCGTGAACTGGACGACGTACGAACCGACCTGGACGACGTGCTCACCGGAGCGGTCGGCGGCCTGGGCCTGTCCCACCCGCCCGCGCTCAAGGTGCGGGTGCGGCGGCCCGGCCGGAAGGGGTGAGAGCGGTGCTCAGGATCGTCGACCGCGTGTTCCTCGCACTGGTGGGCCTGGTGCTGCTGGTGCTGGGCGGCTCCGTCCTGGCCGTGGGCCTCGGCGCGCCCGTGCCCTCGTGGTGGATCCACCACGACCGGCACGACGTGCTGCTGAGCGAGGCCGAGCGCACCCGCTGGCAGGACGAGAGCTGGTGGTGGCCCGTCGTCATCGCCGCGCTGGCCGTCCTGCTGCTGCTCGCCCTGTGGTGGCTCGTCGCGGTGCTGCGCCGCCGCCGCCTCGCCGAGGTCCTCGTCGACACCGGCGACGGCGAGGGGGCCCTGCTGCGCGGCCGGGCCGTGGAGGACGTCCTCACCCAGGAGGCCGCCCACATCGACGGTGTGGGCCGGGCCCAGGCCCGTCTGACGGGCCGCCACAGCACCCCCGAGGCCCGGGTGCGCCTCGCGCTGGAACCACACGTGGACCCCGGGACGGCGCTGCACGACTTCGCCGCCGGCCCCCTGACCCACGCCCGGGCCTCGGCCGGTCTGGAGTCGCTGCCCGCCGAGGTGCGGCTGAAGGGCGTCAAGCACGGGGCCGAACGGGTCAGTTGAGACCGGCCCGGGGCGGCGGGCGGTTCAGAAGCCGTGCCGGGCGCCGCCGTCGACGGGCACCATGACCCCCGTCAGGTAGGACGCCGCGGGCGACAGCAGGAACGCGGCCACCCGGCCGAACTCCTCGGGCGCCCCGTAGCGCCGCAGCGGGATCCGCGACTCCGACGCCGCCCGGGTGGCCTCCGGGTCCGCCGACAGCGCGTCCAGTTCACGCACCCGGTCCGTGTCGATCCGCCCCGGCAGCACCCCGACCACCCGGATCCCGCGCGGCCCGAGCTCCGCGGACAGCGACTTGGCGAACCCGGCCAGCCCGGGGCGCAGCCCGTTGGAGATGGTCAGGCCGGGGATCGGCTCGTACACCGACCCGGACAGCACGAACCCGACGACGCCCCCGGCGTCCAGCTCGGCCGCCGCGGCGCGGGCCAGCCGCACCGCGCCGAGGAACACCGACGCGAACGCCGTCTGCCACTGCTCGTCGGTGTTGTCGGCGACGAAACCGGCCGGCGGCCCGCCCACGCTGACGAGGACGCCGTCGAAGCGGCCGAAGTGCTCGCGCGCGGCGGTGATCAGCCGTTCCGCCGCCTCCGGGTCGGCGTTGTCGACGGCCACCCCGACCGCGTTCGGTCCCAGCGCGGCTGCCGCGTTCGCCACGCTCTCCTCGTCCCGCCCGGAGACGACCACCTTCGCGCCGTCCGCGACGAGCTCGCGCGCGGAGGCGTGACCGAGGCCGCGCGTGGCCCCGGTGACGACGTACACCCGGTCCTTCAGTCCAAGATCCATGGCCCCTATCCTGCCCCGTCCTCCCCGAACAGGGCGAGGGCGGTGTGCACCAGGCCGATGTGGCTGAACGCCTGCGGGACGTTGCCGAGCTGCCGGCCGGCCACCGGGTCGTACTCCTCGGACAGCAGGCCGACGTCGTTGGCCAGGCCCACCAGCCGCTCGAACAGCTCCCGGGCCTCCTTCGTCCGGCCCGCCATGTGCAGCGCGTCCGCCAGCCAGAACGAGCACACCAGGAAGGTGCCCTCGCTGCCGGGCAGGCCGTCGACCTCCGTGACGTCGGACGGGGTGGTGCTGTAGCGGCGCAGCAGGCCGCCGTGCTCCAGCTCCTCGCGGACCGCGTCGATGGTGCCGATCACCCGCGGGTCGTCCGGCGGCAGGAACCCGACGCGCGGGATGAGCAGCAGGGCGGCGTCCAGCTCACGCGAGCCGTAGGACTGCGTGAAGGTGTTGCGCTCGGCGTCGTAGCCCTTCTCGCAGACCTCGCGGTGCACCTCCTCGCGCAGCGCCCGCCAGCCGTCCAGGTCGCCGTCGAGCTCCGGGTGGGCCTCGAGGGTGCGCACGGCCCGGTCGGCGGCCACCCACACCATCACCTTCGAGTGCACGAACTGGCGTCTGCCGCCGCGCACCTCCCACAGCCCCTCGTCCGGCTGCCGCCAGTGCGTGCGCAGGAAGTCCATCAGGGCCCGCTGCAGCGCCCACACGTCGGGCTGCGGCGACAGCCCCGACTCGCGGGCCAGCGACAGGGAGTCCATGACCTCGCCGTAGACGTCCAGCTGGAGCTGGTTCACGGCGTCGTTGCCGATCCGCACGGGCGCGGACCCCTCGAAGCCGGACAGCCAGGGCAGCTCGAACTCGGGCAGCCGCCGCTCGCCCGCCACCCCGTACATGATCTGCAGGTCGGCCGGGTCGCCCGCGACCGCGCGCAGCAGCCAGTTCCGCCAGGCCTCGGCCTCCTCCTGGTAGCCCGCGGCGAGCAGGGCGTTGAGGGTGAGGGTGGCGTCGCGCAGCCAGCAGTAGCGGTAGTCCCAGTTGCGCACCCCGCCGGGCTCCTCGGGCAGGGAGGTCGTGGCGGCGGCGACGATGCCGCCGGTCGGGGCGTAGGTGAGCGCCTTGAGCGTGATCAGGGAGCGCACCACCTCGTCGCGGTACGGCCCGTCGTAGCGGCAGTGCGCGACCCAGGCCCGCCAGTCCTCGACGCTGTGGCGCAGGGACTCGTGGGGGTCGACCAGAGCCGGGCGCGGCTCGTGCGAGGGGTGCCAGGTCAGGACGAACGCGACCTTCTCCCCCTTCTTGACCGTGAACTCGGCGTGCGTGGCGAAGTCCTCGCCCCAGCTGTGGACCTCCGGTTCGCTGCGCAGCCAGGCCGAGTCGGGGCCGGCGACGGCGACGCGGTGGCCGTCGGACCGGCGCACCCACGGGACGATCGACCCGTAGTCGAAGCGCAGCTTCAGGACGCTGTGCAGCGTCACCTCGCCGTCGAGGCCCTCGACGATCCGGACGAGGTCGGGGGCCTGGTCGCGCTGCGGCATCAGGTCGGTGACCCGTACCGCGCCCTGCTCCACCTCCCACTCCGTGTCCAGGACGAGGGTGTCGTGGCGGTAGGCGCGCCGGGTGCAGCGGTCCGCCCCGACGGGGGCGATGCGCCAGTGGCCGTTGTCCTCGTCGCCGAGCAGCTTGGCGAAGCAGGCGGCGGAGTCGAACCGGGGCAGGCACAGCCAGTCCACGGATCCGTCCGTGGAGACCAGGGCCGCCGTCTGTTCGTCGCCGATGAGCGCGTAGTCCTCGATACGGGGGTGCACGCAGTGCGGGTTCCCGGCAAGTCGGCGCCGCAATCAGGGCAGAGGCCCCTGTGGGTGACATGTCCCCGACGGCGTGGACCTCACTCCGCGGGGGAGGGCCGACGGCGCTCTCGGACCGCCCCCTCGGAGCGGCGGACCGCCTCGGACCGACGCCTCAGACCGCCGCCGGTTCCGCCGCCTCGCCGGACGTGGTCTCCTTCGCCGCCTGGCCCCGGTCCCGGGCCTCCCGGCGGGCCAGGACGACCAGGCCGACCGGGACGGCGGCGGCGAACAGCCACCACTGGACGGCGTACGCGTAGTTCAGCGCGGCGTCCTCCTTGCCCGGGTCGCCCAGCGGCTCGGGGGTGTCGCCGGCGGGCTCGGGCGCCGTCTGGGCGATGTACCCGCCGAGCACCTCCGCCTTCAGGCGCCGCGCCTGCTGCTCGCTGTTGATCAGCATGACCTGCCGGTCCGGCAGGCCCTGGAGGTTCTTGATCCCGCTCGCCTCGGTCGTCTCGCTCGGCATCAGCCGCCCCCGCACGGTCAGCTCACCGCCCGGCGGGGCCGGGACCTTCGGGTAGGCGGACTGGCTCCTGCGGTCGCCCGGGACCCAGCCCCGGTTCACCAGCAGCACCTTGCCGTCGTCCAGGACGAACGGGGTGAGCACGTGGTAGCCGACCTCGTCGTCGGAGTTGGTGCGGCGGCGCACCACGACCTCGTCCTCGGCGTCGAAGCGGCCCTGGGCGATCACCGTGCGGTAGCGCTCGGCGCTGGTGACGGTGTGCCCCGGGCCGGTCAGCGACTCCACGGGCACCGGCTTCGCCGCCAGGGCGTCGGTGACCAGCTGGTTGCGGGCGGTCCGCTCCTCGTAGCGGTGCATCTGCCATATGCCCAGGCGGATCATCGTGGGGATGAGGAGCAGGGCGACCAGCACGAGGATCACCCACTGCCGGGACATGAGGAAGCGGTACACCCCACGACCGTACAACTCGGTCGTGGGGTGCAATCAGGCGGGTACCGGTTCACACCTTGTCGACAATGCCCACCTTTCCCTCGGCCCGGGCGCAGTGGGCGCCGCAGTACCACTGGCCGTCGACGTCGACGCCCTGGCCGATGATCTGCACCCGGCAGTGCTCGCAGATGGGGGCCATGCGGTGGATCGCACAGGCGAAGCAGTCGAAGACGTGCACCGCGCCCTGCGCGTGCACCTCGAAGGTCATTCCGTACTGATTGCCACAAACCTCACAGGTCGCCATGCGCCACAGGGTGGGCCGTCGTCCCCGCGCGGGCGAGTGGCGGCCGGGCGAGTCGCCCGGCAATCACCCGTCCGTACGGTCGGTGCGGTGTGCGGGCGCGCTCACTGCGGCGCTGCCGGCTCCACGTCCGCGAGGAGCTGCCCGAAGGCCGCCTCGTCCACGACCGGTGTGCCGAACTGGCGGGCCTTGACCACCTTGGACGTGCCCGAGTCCGGGTCGTTCGTGACGAGCAGGCTGGTGAGCCGGGACAGGCTCGTGGCCACGTGCAGCCCGGCCTCGGTCGCACGGTCCTCCAGCAGCTCCCGCTCGGTGGAGGTGTCGCCGGAGAAGGCGATCCGCATGCCCTGCTTGAGCCGCCCGCCCGGCTCGTAGCGCCCGGGGTTGGGGTACGGGCAGGCGGGGCGCTTGCGGGAGGGACGCCAGCCGCCCTGCCGGTGGCCGCCGTAGGCCGCCTGCTGCCCGATGCGGGGTGTGACGGGCCGGTCCGTCCACTCGGTCAGCGGCAGGCACTCGTGCAGCGGCAGTCGGACGCCCCGCGCCGCGGCGGTCCGCAGGCTCGGGCGGAACGCCTCCGCCAGCACCCGCGCGTCGTCCAGCGCGTGGTGTGCCCGCTGCTGGACCACGCCGAAGTGCGCGGCGAGGGACTCCAGCTTGTGGTTGGGCAGCGGCAGCCCCAGCTCCTTGGACAGGGCGATGGTGCACAGCCGCTGCCGCACCGGGGCCTCCCGCCGGGCGCGGGCGTACTCGCGGGCGATCATCTGCCAGTCGAAGACGGCGTTGTGCGCGACGAGCACCCGGTCCGTCAGCCGGGCCGCGAACTCCTCGGCGATGTCCGCGAAGAGGGGAGCGCCCTCCAGCGCCTCGCTCGTCAGGCCGTGGATCCAGACGGGACCGGGGTCGCGCTCGGGGTTGACCGTCGTGTACCAGTGGTCCTCGACCTCGCCGCGGGCGTCCAGCCGGTAGACGGCCGCGGAGATGATGCGGTCGTGCCGCGCCAGGCCCGTGGTCTCCACGTCGACGACCGCGTATCCCCGGGGGTAGGCGGCCGGCCACGCCGTGGCGGAGAACAGGGCGGTCGTCAGGTCATCCAGCATGGTTCACGAGGATACGGGCCGCGACTGACACCGCCGTCCGCCAGGTGCGCCGGGCCCGCCGTCCCGACGCCCCCTCAGACGGCTTGTCCGGTCTGTCCGTTCACGGGGCGTACGTCTGATCGACGGTCAGTCGCGCCCGCCGTGTCCCGGGGTGGCGAGATGCGGGCCGTCCGACCCGCGGTGCCGTCACCAGCGGGTGGACCGGGTGGACCGGGTGGGCCGTGCGCGGCCCACCCGGTCCGCGGTCCTACTTGGTCACCGCGTCCAGCGCGTCGGCGACGCCCCAGCCGTAGAACCCGTTGCGGTTCTTCGGGCCCTCGCACACCGCGTCGACCTTGCCGTCGGCGTCGATGTCGTACGGGTCCGTGCACGCCTTGGCGTCGGCCTCCGCGTACAGCAGCGCCTTCACCAGCGCCGGCGGGGCGTACGGGTGCGTCGACTTGATGAGGGCGGCGACACCCGCGACATGCGGGGACGCCATCGACGTACCGGCCATGTAACCCCACTTGCCGCCCGGCAGCGTGCCCAGGATCAGGCCGCTCGTGGCCGGCGGCTCCGGCTTCTGGTAGGCCGTCGAGTCACCGCCGGGCGCGGCGATGTCGATGACGCCCCGGCCGTAGTTGGAGAAGGACGACTTCAGGCCCTTGGCGCCGGTCGAGGCGACCGTGACGACACCCGGCAGCTGCGTCGGGATGTCCAGGCACTCGGACGGGTCGACGACCCGGTCGCCCGGGGTGGTGTCGTTCGGGGACGACGGGTCGGTGATCTCGTCGGAGGCCAGGTCGTAGTTCTCGTTGCCGGCCGCCGCGACGTTGACCGCGCCCTTCTTCTCCGCGTACCGCGAGGCACGCGTGACGGCCTCCACGAGCGCCTTCTGGTCCGGGTCGTTCTTGCAGTTGAAGTACCAGGGGTCGGTGTAATAGCTGTTGTTCGTCACGTCGACCCCGTGCTCGGCTGCCCACACGAAGCCGCAGACCACGGCCTCCGTGTAGAAGAAGCCGTCCGGGTTGGACACCTTGATGCCGGACACCTTCACGCCGGGCGCGACACCGGTCATGCCGACGCCGTTCTTGGCCGCGGCTATCTCACCGGCGACGTGCGTGCCGTGAGGGCTCTCCGCCGCACTCGGCCGCCAGGCGCCGTCGGCCGTGTCCGGCTTGCCCGACACGCAGTTGACCGACGCCTTGCGGTCGAAGTTCGGCGCGATGTCGGGGTGGGTGTCGTCCACACCGGTGTCGATCACGGCGACCGTGACCTTCTTGCTGCCCAGCGACTTCTCGTGCGCCTTGTCCGCCTTGATGGCGGGCAGGTCCCACTGCAGGCCCTCGAGCGGGTCCTGGCCCTCCGCCGCCTCCGCCTCGGCGACCTCGGCCGCGCTCAGCACCTTCGGCGAGCCCAGGTCGCCGGTCGTCGCCGAGGGCAGCGGCGCGGTGCGGGTGGCCCCGGCCGACTGCACGCCGCGCACCGTGCGGATGGTCTTGGCGAAGTCCGGGTTCGAGGAGTGGACGACGATGACGCCTATCTGGTCGTACGACGTCACGATCGTGCCGCCGGCCTTGGCGACGGCCTTCTTCACGGAGGCCGAGGTGCCGTGGCCCGGCGCGACGTTGACGACGTAGCTCAGCGGCGTCGCGTCGGCCGAGACGGCCGCGGGGGCGTCCTCGGCGGCCGTGGCGACGGTGTTCGGCAGGAAGGCGAGGGCGGTGGCCATGGCCATCCCGGCCGGGATGGCGACGGCGCGGCGGTAGCGCGCGTGCGGCGCGGTCATGGTGTCTCCAGTTCGTTCACGGTACGAGCTGATGGTGCGGATGGTTCGGAAGTGCGTGCGGCGAGAGGTCACTTGACCGCGCGCAGCGCGTTGACGATGCCGTGGCCGTAGAAGCCGTTGACGGCCGGACCGCCCTTGCACACCGCGTCCTGGGTGCCGTTGCCGTCCTGGTCGTAGGACTCCGGGCAGGCGGTGCGGTCTGCCTGTGCCTTCAGCAGCGCCTGCAGCACGGCCGGCGGGGCCCACGGGTGCTTCGACTTCAGCAGCGCGGCGACACCGGCGACGTGCGGCGAGGCCATCGACGTGCCCTGGAGGAAGCCGTACGCGCCGTTCGGAAGCGTGGACAGGATCCGGCCGTCCTTGGAGGGCGTGTCCGGGATCTGGTAGCGGCGGTCGCCGCCCGGCGCGGCGACGTCCACGACGCCCTTGCCGTACGTCGAGTAGTACGACTTGAGGTTGTCGACGCCCGTCGCGCTGACGGTGACGACACCCGGCAGCTGGGTCGGGATGTCGAAGCACTCGTGCGGGTCGATGGTCCGCTCGACGGGCGTGGTGTCGTTCGGGCTGGTGGTGTCGACGATCGCGTCGGCGTCCAGGTCGTGGTTGGAGTTGCCCGCCGAGGCGATGTTCAGCGTGCCCTTCTTCTGGGCGTACAGCTGGGCCCGGTTGACCGCGTCGACGATGGCCCGCTGGTCCGGGTCCCCCTCGCAGTTGTACAGCCACGGGTCGACGTAGTAGCTGTTGTTCGTGATCTCCACGCCGTGGTCGGCGGCGAACACGAACGCGCAGACGACGTTCTCCGGGTAGAAGAGCCCGCTGGCCCGGTCGGTCACGTTGATGCTGGACACCTTCACGCCGGGCGCGACGCCCGCGACGCCGACCCCGTTGCGGGCCGCGGCTATCTCACCGGCGACGTGCGTGCCGTGGTAGTCCTCGGGCGTGTACGGCCGCCAGGCACCCTCGGTGGTGTCGGCCTTGCCGCCCGCGCAGTTGGCGGACTGGCCGGGGGAGAAGTTGGGGGCGATGTCGGGGTGGGTGTCGTCCACGCCGGTGTCGATCACGGCGACGGTCACCTTGCGGCTGCCCGGGTTGATCTTCGCGGCCTTGTCGGCGCCGATCGCGCGCAGGTCCCACTGGTCCGCCTCGAGGGGCTCGCTCCCGGGCGTCTCGGTGGAAGCGGCCCGGGTGCGCTCCGCCTGGGCGGCGCTCAGGTACTCGACCGCGCCCTCGTCCGTCGTCCCCGCGGGCGTCAGGGGAGCGGTGCGGGTGGCGCCGGCCGACTGCACGCCGCGGACCGTGCGCATGGTCGCGGCGAACTCGGCGTTCGAGGAGTGGACGACGAGGACGCCGATCCGCTCGTACGCCGCCACGACCGAGCCGCCGGCCTTGCCGATCGCCTTCTTGACCGAGGCGATCGTGTGCCGGTCCACCGTGGTGTTGACGACGTACGCCAGCGTCGGCGCGTCCGCCGTCCGGGTGGCTCGCTCCGCCTGCGGGGCCGCGGACGCGGCGGCGGGCAGGAAGCCCAGCGAGGCCGTCAGCGACAGCACGACCGGTACGGCGAGAGCGAGCCGGCGTCTGGAACGCAAGTGAGACATGGGGTCTCCACATCCTCCGGAAACGAAACCGGCCCGAGGCACAGGTGGTGCTCGGGCAGGTACATGACGGGGTGGTGCAGGGCGAAGCTATCCCGGCCTCTCGCTGGCCAGCAACGTTTTGTCGGAAGGTTCTCGGAAAGAACGCCGCCGGGTTGAACCGGTTCTCCCGTGCCGCCGTGACGTTGAACAAGGAGCGCGAGGTCCCCCGGTGTCCTCGCCTCCGTCCCCGTTCCCAACGCTTCCGTCCTTGCGAGGAGACCCCGTGGCCACCGACGCACCGCCCCCCTCGAAAGAGCAGCACACACTCCCCTCACCCGAGGAGTTCGCCGAGGTGCAGGAGAGCGCGGAGTTCGGTGAACTGCGCCGCTCCTACCGCTCCTTCGCCTTCCCGCTGACCATCGCCTTCATCGCCTGGTACCTGCTGTACGTCCTGCTGTCGAACTACGCGGGCGGCTTCATGGGCACCGAGCTGTTCGGCAACATCAACGTCGCCTTCGTCCTCGGCGTCGCCCAGTTCGTCACCACGTTCCTCATCGCCTGGTGGTACTCGCGGCACGCCGCCGCGAAGCTCGACCCCAAGGCCGAGGCCATCAAGACCCGGATGGAGGGCGGCGCATGAGCCCCGCACAGCAGACCTTCCTCGCCCAGCAGCACGTCCTGGCGGCGAACGAGGCCAGCGAGCACCGCCCGCTGATCATCACCCTGTTCGCGCTGTTCGTCCTCGCCACCCTCGGCATCACCATCTGGGCCGGCCGCCAGACCAAGGACGCGGCCGACTTCTACGCCGGCGGCCGCCAGTTCAGCGCCTTCCAGAACGGCCTCGCCGTCTCCGGCGACTACATGTCCGCCGCCTCGTTCCTCGGCATCGCGGGCGCCATCGCCATCTTCGGCTACGACGGCTTCCTGTACTCCATCGGCTTCCTGGTCGCCTGGCTCGTCGCCCTGCTCCTGGTCGCCGAGCCGCTCAGGAACTCCGGCCGCTACACCATGGGCGACGTGCTGGCCTACCGCATGCGCCAGCGCCCGGTCCGCACCGCCGCCGGCACCTCCACGATCGTCGTGTCGATCTTCTACCTGCTGGCCCAGATGGCCGGTGCCGGCGTCCTCGTCTCGCTGCTGCTCGGCATCACCTCCGACGCCGGCAAGATCCTCATCGTCGCCCTGGTCGGCGTCCTGATGATCGTCTACGTCTCCATCGGCGGCATGAAGGGCACCACCTGGGTGCAGATGGTCAAGGCCGTGCTGCTCATCGGCGGCACGATCCTCATCACCTTCCTGGTGCTGCTGAAGTTCGACTTCAACATCTCCGACCTGCTCGGCAAGGCCGCCGAGAACAGCGGCAAGGGCGCCGCCTTCCTGGAGCCCGGCCTCCAGTACGGCGCGACCGGCACCTCCAAGCTGGACTTCATCTCCCTGGGCATCGCCCTGGTGCTCGGCACCGCCGGCCTGCCGCACATCCTGATCCGCTTCTACACGGTGCCCAACGCCAAGGCCGCCCGGAAGTCCGTCAACTGGGCCATCGGCATCATCGGCGCCTTCTACCTGATGACCATCGCCCTCGGCTTCGGCGCCGCCGCGCTCATCTCCCAGGACGAGATCATCGCCTCCAACCCCTCCGGCAACACGGCCGCGCCCCTGCTCGCCCTGCACCTGGGCGGGGTCGACTCGGCCTGGGGCGCGATCCTGCTCGCCACCATCTCGGCGGTGGCCTTCGCGACGATCCTCGCGGTGGTCGCCGGACTCACCCTGGCCTCCTCGTCGTCCTTCGCGCACGACATCTACGCCAACGTCATCCGCAAGGGCAAGGCGTCCGGCGCCGAGGAGGTCCGCGCGGCCCGCTGGGCGACCCTGTTCATCGGCATCGTCTCGATCGGCCTGGGTGCCCTGGCCCGCGACCTGAACGTGGCCGGCCTGGTCGCCCTCGCCTTCGCCGTCGCGGCCTCCGCCAACCTGCCGACGATCCTCTACAGCCTGTTCTGGAAGCGTTTCACCACCCAGGGCGCCCTGTGGTCGATCTACGGCGGCCTGATCGTCGCCGTCGGCCTCGTGCTGTTCTCGCCGGTCGTCTCCGGCGACCCCAAGGCCATGTTCCCCGAGGTCGACTTCGCCTGGTTCCCGCTGAAGAACCCGGGCATCATCTCCATCCCGTTCGGCTTCCTCATGGGCTGGCTCGGCACGGTCCTGTCCAAGGAGGAGCCCGACGCCAAGAAGTACGCGGAGCTGGAGGTCAGGTCGCTGACCGGCACCGGAGCCCACTGAGCACGACCCCTCCGCGCGGCCGCCTCGTAGGAACCTCCAGGTCCCTGCGGCGCGGCCGCGCCGTGCGTCGTGGGATCGAGCCCTGTGGTGATGCCGGTGCGGTCACGTAGGCTCGCAGGTGTCGGAGAACAGTGCTCCGGGCACGATCCGCGACCAGGGAGGGGCCCACGTGCTCATCGACACCTACGGCCGGGTGGCCACCGACCTGAGGGTCTCGCTGACCGACCGATGCAACCTGCGCTGCACGTATTGCATGCCCGAGGAGGGCCTGCAGTGGCTGGCCAAGCCGGACCTGCTCACCGACGACGAGATCGTCCGGCTGATCGGCATCGCGGTCACGTCCCTCGGGATCGAGGAGGTCCGCTTCACGGGCGGTGAGCCCCTGCTGCGCCCCGGGCTCGTCGGCATCGTCGAGCGCGTCGCCGCCCTCGAGCCCCGCCCGCAGATGTCGCTGACCACCAACGGCATCGGCCTCAGGCGCACGGCGGCGGCCCTGAAGGCGGCGGGCCTGGACCGGGTGAACGTCTCCCTCGACACCCTCCGGCCGGACGTCTTCAAGACCCTCACCCGCCGCGACCGCCACAAGGACGTCCTGGAGGGACTGCACGCCGCCCGCGATGCGGGCCTCACCCCCGTCAAGGTCAACTCGGTCCTGATGCCCGGCCTGAACGACGACGAGGCCCCCGAGCTCCTCGCCTGGGCCGTGGAGCACGACTACGAACTGCGCTTCATCGAGCAGATGCCGCTGGACGCGCAGCACGGCTGGAAGCGCGACGGCATGATCACCGCCGGCGACATCCTGGCCTCCCTGCGCACCCGGTTCGAGCTGACGCCCGAGGGCCAGGACAAGCGCGGCTCCGCCCCGGCGGAGCGCTGGCTGGTCGACGGCGGCCCGCATGTGGTCGGCGTGATCGCCTCCGTCACCCGGCCCTTCTGCGCGGCCTGCGACCGCACCCGCCTCACCGCCGACGGCCAGGTGCGCACCTGCCTGTTCGCCCAGGAGGAGACCGATCTGCGCGCCGCCCTGCGCTCCGGAGCCCCGGACGAGGAGATCGCCCGCCTGTGGCGCCTGGCGATGTGGGGCAAGAAGGCGGGAGCGGGACTGGACGACCCGGCGTTCGTGCAGCCGGACCGTCCCATGTCGGCGATCGGGGGCTAGGAAGCCGGGGTCTCCCGGGACTCCCACTCCACGAGCGGGACGACGTCCTTCAGGAAGCCCCGCACGCCCAGGAACTGCGACAGGTGCTCGCGGTGCTCGTCGCAGGCCAGCCAGGTCTTGCGCCGCTCCGGGGTGTGGATCTTGGGGTTGTTCCACGCCAGCACCCACACCGCGTCGGCACGGCAGCCCTTCGCGGAACAGATGGGCGTCTCGTCACTCACTGCTTCGTCTCACCACGGCACTCGACAGGAACTGCACGGCACAAAGGCGACGCCGAGCAGCCACGGGGGGAGCTGCCCGGCGTCGGTCCGTCGCTCCGACGGGGGATGCGGAGCGCGTACGAAGTATGTCACGGGTAACCCCGGCCCCGGCACCGGAACAACGCGATTGATCTGAGCTTTTCTTGAGCTTGGCCGGAAGGCGACTTCCGTTTGTGCCCGCCGTACGGCAGCACTCACCGCTCGTGCGAATCCGCCCGCGCCCCGGGGGCCGTCGCCGACGCCGCGTCGTCCGCGGCGGAGTCCGTCCGCCCGCCCGGTGACTGCGGCGGCGCGATCATCGGCCGCACCGGCGGTGCCACGAACGTCGACGGGAGAGACGGCGCGTTCTCGCGCCCCGCGTTCGCGACGACCACCGCGATGTACGGCAGGATCAGGCCGAGTACCAGCGCCACGATGGCCACATGCCGTTCGACGTTCCACAGGGTGGCCGCGAGGATCACGGACACCGTGCGGACCGACATCGAGATCACGTACCGGCGCTGCCGCCCGCGTACGTCCTCCTGCAACCCCGTCCGGGCGCCGGTGATCCGGAAAACCTGGACGTTCCCGCCGCCGTGCTGCTTCCGCATCGCAATCCACCATCCGCCCGTATCGGACCGTCCCCGCCGTGTGGCCGTCCCGGGCGTCCGGGACCCGGACCGGGACAGATCCCACGGTACGCCGCGTACGGAACCGTCACGAGACCGGGTGCCCCCTCGTCCGCCGGGCCGTCTCCGGGCCGTGACGCGGACGGCCCGCGCCGGAGTGCGACGGGTGCCCCCGGGCCCGACACTGGCGGTACGAGCTCACGTCGAGCCGTACGAGGAGGCAGCGATGGGCTGGTTGTGGGCGATCATCGTCGGACTGGTACTGGGTCTGATCGCGAAGGCGATCATCCCGGGCAAGCAGCACCTACCCCTGTGGCTCACCGTCATCCTGGGCATGATCGGCGGCATCGCCGGCAACGCCATCGCCCGGGCGGCCGGGGTCGACGCGACGTCCGGCATCGACTGGTGGCGGCACGTGTTCCAGCTGGTGATGGCGGTCCTCCTCGTCGGCCTCGGCGACCAGGCCTGGACGGCGGCCAGGGGCGACCGGCGCAGAGCCTGACCAGGGGGCGCCGAACGACGCGAGGGGCGGCCTCCGACCTGGAGGACCGCCCCTCACCCGCATGTGCTCAGCCGGCCGTGACCTCGACCGCGGCCAGGTTCTTCTTGCCCCGGCGCAGCACGAGCCAGCGGCCGTGCAGCAGGTCCTCCCGGGCGGGGACGGCGTCCTCGGAGGCGACCTTGACGTTGTTCACGTAGGCGCCGCCCTCCTTGACCGTGCGCCGCGCGGCCGACTTGCTCGCCACCAGGCCGACCTCGGCGAACAGGTCGACGACCGGGGCCGGCTCGGCCACGCGGATGTGCGGCAGCTCCGACAGGGCCGCCGCGAGCGTGCGCTCGTCGAGCCCGGCCAGCTCGCCCTGCCCGAACAGCGCCTTGGACGCGGCCATCACCGCGGCCGTCTGCTCGGCGCCGTGCACCAGCGTCGTCAGCTCCTCGGCCAGGGCCCGCTGCGCGGCCCGCGCCTGCGGCCGCTCCTCGGTCTGCCGCTCCAGCTCCTCCAGCTCCTCGCGGGAGCGGAAGGACAGGATGCGCAGGTACGTCGAGATGTCCCGGTCGTCCACGTTCAGCCAGAACTGGTAGAACGCGTACGGCGTCGTCATCTCCGGGTCGAGCCAGACGGCCCCGCCCTCGGTCTTGCCGAACTTGGTGCCGTCCGCCTTGGTCATCAGCGGCGTCGCCAGCGCGTGCACGGTCGCGCCCGGCTCCAGGCGGTGGATCAGGTCCAGGCCCGCCGTGAGGTTGCCCCACTGGTCGCTGCCGCCCTGCTGGAGGGTGCAGCCGTGGCGGCGGTAGAGCTGGAGGAAGTCCATGCCCTGGAGGAGCTGGTAGCTGAACTCCGTGTAGCTGATGCCCTCGGAGGACTCCAGGCGGCGGGCCACGGAGTCCTTCGTCAGCATCTTGTTGACGCGGAAGTGCTTGCCGATGTCCCGCAGGAACTCGATCGCGGACAGGTCCTGCGTCCAGTCGAGGTTGTTGACCATGACGGCCGCGTTCTCGCCCTCGAAGTCGAGGAACGGCTCGATCTGGGCGCGCAGCCTGTCGACCCAGCCGCCGACGGTCTCCGGGTCGTTCAGCGTGCGCTCCGCGGTCGGGCGGGGGTCGCCGATCAGGCCCGTGGCGCCGCCGACCAGCGCCAGCGGCCGGTGCCCGGCCTGCTGGAGCCGGCGCACGGTGAGCACCTGCACCAGGTGCCCCACGTGCAGCGACGGCGCCGTCGGGTCGAAACCGCAATAGAACGTGACGGGACCGTCCGCGAGAGCCTTGCGCAAAGCGTCCTCGTCGGTGGACAGGGCGAACAGCCCGCGCCACTTCAGCTCGTCGACGATGTCCGTCACGGTTCTCGTGTCTCCTTGAGCGATCTTCGGGCGGTCGGGTGACAGCCGCCTACGAGGTTATACGCCCTGGCTGACCGAGCTCATGTTGAAATCGGGGACGCGCAGCGCGGGCATCGCCGCCCTGGTGAACCAGTCGCTCCACTCCCGGGGCAGCGTCTTCTCGGTCCGGCCCGCCTCCGTGGCCCGGCCGAGCACGCCGACCGGGGACTCGTTGAACCGGAAGTTGTTCACCTCGCCGGTCACCTCCCCGTTCTCCACGAGGTACACGCCGTCCCGGGTCAGGCCCGTGAGCAGCAGGCTCGCCGGATCGACCTCGCGGATGTACCACAGGCAGGTCAGCAGCAGCCCGCGCCCGGTGCTCGCGACCATCTCCTCCAGGGAACGGTCCTCGCCGCCGTCCAGGACGATGTTGTCGATGCCCGGAGCCACCGGCAGCCCCGTCAGGCCGGCGCTGTGCCGGCTGGTGGTCAGGTGCCGCAGCTCACCCTCGCGCATCCACTCGGTGGCCGTGAGCGGCAGCCCGTTGTCGAACACCGACTGGTCCCCGCCGGAGGAGTGCGCGATGACGAACGGCGCCGACTCCAGGCCCGGCTCGTCCGGATCGCTGCGCAGGGTCAGCGGCAGCCCGGTCAGCCGATCGCCGACCCGGGTGCCGCCGCCCGGCTTGGAGAACACGGTCCGGCCCTCCGCCGCGTCCCGGCCCGAGGCCGACCACATCTGGTAGATGAGCAGGTCCGCCACGGCCGTCGGCGGCAGCAGCGTCTCGTACCGCCCGGCGGGCAGCTCCACGCGCCGCTCGGCCCAGCCGAGCCGCACCGCCAGCTCGGCGTCCAGCGCCGCCGGGTCGACGTCCTTGAAGTCCCGCGTGGAGCGCCCGGCCCACGCCGACCGGGTCCGGTCGGGCGACTTGGCGTTGACCTCCAGCGTCCCGTTCGGCTGGTCGTGCCGCAGCCGCAGTCCCGTGGACGTGCCGAGGTACGTCGAGACCAGCTCGTGGTTGGCGAAGCCGTACAGCTCGCGGCCGCCCGCACGCGCGCGTGCGAAGGCCTCGCCCAGCGCCGGCGCGAAGTCGGCGAACACGGCGGAGGAGGTCTCCGCGGGCGCCTCCGTGAACTCCGGCGCCTGGGCGACACCGCTGACCAGGGGCTGCGCGTCCTCGGCGGGCCCGGCGCCACGCGCGGCGGCCTCCGCGGCCCGCACCAGAGGCTCGAGGTCGTCGGCGGTCACGGCGGACCGCGACACGACCCCCGAGGCCGTGCCGTCCTTGCCGTCGACCGTGGCGATGACCGTGAGCGTGCGTCCGCGCGTCACCCCGTTCGTGGTCAGCGCGTTGCCCGCCCAGCGCAGGTTGGCCGTGGACTGCTCGTCGGCGATGACCACGCAGCCGTCGGCCCGGGACAGCTCCAGGGCCCGCTCGACTACCTCGTGGGGCTTGGTGGTGCGCGCGCTCATCGACCGGCCTCCTGGGTCGTGTTGAGGATGTTGACGCCCTTGAACAGGGCCGACGGGCAGCCGTGCGACACGGCCGCGACCTGGCCCGGCTGCGCCTTGCCGCAGTTGAACGCACCGCCCAGCACATAGGTCTGCGGTCCGCCGACCGCGGCCATCGAGCCCCAGAAGTCGGTGGTCGTCGCCTGGTAGGCCACGTCGCGCAGCTGCCCGGCGAGGCGGCCGTTCTCGATGCGGTGGAAGCGCTGCCCGGTGAACTGGAAGTTGTAGCGCTGCATGTCGATCGACCAGGACCGGTCGCCGACCACGTAGATGCCGCGCTCCACGCCCCCGATCAGGTCCTCGGTCGACATCCCGGCCGGGTCCGGCCGCAGCGAGACGTTCGCCATGCGCTGCACCGGCACATGGCCGGGGGAGTCGGCGTAGGCGCAGCCGTTGGACCGTTCGAAGCCGGTCAGCTTCGCGATCCGCCGGTCCAGCTGGTAGCCGACCAGGGTGCCGTCCTTCACCAGGTCCCAGGACTGCGCCGCGACGCCCTCGTCGTCGTAGCCGACGGTGGCCAGGCCGTGCTCGGCGGTGCGGTCGCCGGTGACGTTCATCAGCTCCGAGCCGTAGCGCAACGTGCCGAGCTGGTCGAACGTGGCGAAGGAGGTGCCGGCGTAGGCGGCCTCGTACCCGAGCGCCCGGTCCAGCTCGGTGGCGTGGCCGATGGACTCGTGGATGGTCAGCCACAGGTTCGACGGGTCGACGACCAGGTCGTACAGGCCCGGCTCCACGCTCGGCGCGCGCATCTTCTCGGCCAGCAGCTCCGGGATCTGCTCCAGCTCGCTCTGCCAGTCCCAGCCGGTGCCGCGCAGGTACTCCCAGCCGCGTCCCACGGGCGGGGCGAGCGTGCGCATCGAGTCGAACTCGCCGCTGGACTCGTCCACGGACACGGCGTTGAAGACCGGGTGCAGCCGCACGCGCTGCTGGGTGGTCACCGTCCCCGCCGTGTCGGCGTAGAACTTGTTCTCGTGCACGGTGAGCAGCGAGGAGTCCACGTGGTCGACCCCGGGGGCGGCCAGCAGGCGCGCGCTCCACTCCGCGAGCAGAGCGGCCTTCTCCTCGTCCGGCACGGAGAACGGGTCGATCTCGTACGACGAGATCCACGTCTTATCGGTGTGCACCGGCTCGTCCGCCAGCTCCACCCGCTCGTCGGAACCCGCAGCCCGGATCACCTGGGCCGACAGCTTGGCCATCGCCACCGCCTGCCCGGCGACCCGGGCGGCGGCGTCCATGGTCAGGTCCACGCCGGACGCGAAGCCCCAGGTCCCGCCGTGCACCACCCGCACCGCGTATCCAAGGTCGGTGGTGTCGGACGAACCGGCGGGCTTGGCGTCCCGGAAGCGCCAGGAGGCGCCCCGCACCCGCTCCAGACGGAAGTCCGCGTGCTCGGCGCCCAGCGCACGCGCGCGTGCGAGGGCCGCGTCGGCGAGGGCGCGTAGGGGAAGGGCCGTGAAGGCCTCGTCGATGGTATGAGGCACCGCCGTCTCTTTCTGTCGAGGTGACCGTGGTCGCCATGCTCGGTGACAGCTCCGATCATGTCCCCCCGCCCGGCCCCCGGGCCACGGCTTTGCGGGGTGCGGGCCAGCGCGATCTGTAGGGACCCGACAGTGCGGCCCCCACGCCACTGTCGGTGCCCGATTGTCCGCGCGCGTGCCCGGACCGATAGGTTTTCGAGGAAGCCGCCTGTCATCGCCGCCTGTCGCGCCGTGGCCCGGCGGTGGTATTTCGGTCCGCTATGGAAAGGGTGATCCGTTGAGCCGCTCGGTTCTCGTCACCGGAGGCAACCGGGGCATCGGCCTCGCCATCGCCCGCGCGTTCGCCGACGCCGGCGACAAGGTCGCCATCACCTACCGCTCGGGCGAGCCGCCGGCGGCCCTCACGGACGTGGGCTGCCTCGCCGTCCGGTGCGACATCACCGACGCCGAGCAGGTGGAGCAGGCCTACAAGGAGATCGAGGAGGCCCACGGGCCCGTCGAGGTCCTCGTCGCCAACGCCGGTGTCACCAAGGACCAGCTCCTGATGCGGATGTCCGAGGAGGACTTCACGTCCGTCCTCGACACCAACCTCACCGGCACCTTCCGCGTCGTCAAGCGCGCTAACCGCGGCATGCTGCGCGCCAAGAAGGGCCGCGTCGTCCTGATCTCCTCGGTCGTCGGGCTGCTCGGCTCCGCGGGGCAGGCCAACTACGCCGCCTCCAAGGCCGGCCTCGTCGGCTTCGCGCGCTCCCTCGCCCGTGAGCTGGGCTCGCGCAACATCACCTTCAACGTCGTCGCGCCGGGCTTCGTCGACACCAACATGACCAAGGTGCTCACCGACGAGCAGCGGTCGGCCATCGTGTCGCAGGTGCCGCTCGGCCGGTACGCGCAGCCGGAGGAGATCGCCGCAGCGGTGCGGTTCCTCGCCTCGGACGACGCCTCGTACATCACTGGAGCCGTCATCCCCGTTGACGGCGGACTGGGAATGGGTCACTGATCACCATGAGCGGAATTCTCGAGGGCAAGCGCGTCCTGATCACCGGCGTGCTGACGGAGGCCTCGATCGCCTTCCACACCGCCAAGCTGGCCCAGGAGCAGGGCGCCGAGGTCATCCTCACCGCGTTCCCGCGGCCCACGCTCACCGAGCGCATCGCCAAGAAGCTCCCGAAGCCCGTCAAGGTCATCGAGCTGGACGTCACCAACGACGAGCACCTGGGCCGCCTGGCCGACGTCGTCGGCGAGGAGCTCGGCGGCCTCGACGGTGTCGTGCACTCCATCGGCTTCGCCCCGCAGGACGCCCTGGGCGGCAACTTCCTGAACACGCCGTTCGAGTCCGTCGCCACCGCCATGCACGTCTCGGCGTACTCCCTGAAGTCGCTGACCATGGCCTGCCTGCCGCTGATGCAGAACGGCGGCTCGGTCGTCGGTCTGACCTTCGACGCGCAGTTCGCCTGGCCGCAGTACGACTGGATGGGCCCGGCCAAGGCCGCGCTGGAGGCCACCAGCCGCTACATGGCCCGCGACCTGGGCAAGCAGAACATCCGCTGCAACCTGGTCTCGGCCGGGCCGCTCGGGTCCATGGCCGCCAAGTCCATCCCGGGCTTCAGCGAGCTGGCGTCCGTGTGGGACTCGCGCTCACCGCTGGAGTGGGACCTGAAGGACCCCGAGCCGGCCGGCCGCGGTGTCGTCGCCCTGCTGAGCGACTGGTTCCCGAAGACCACGGGCGAGATCGTCCACGTGGACGGCGGACTGCACGCCATCGGCGCCTGATCCCCCGCGCGCCGTCGACGCCCCGTTCCCCGCAGTGTGCGGGGGGCGGGGCGTCGCCCGTTCGGCCCAGCAGGCCGGGCGGGACGGTGCCCGACCGGCCAGTGTGGGAGGTGCGACCAGCACGCCCTTCCCTCCCCAGCACGGCCGAGGAGGTCCCCTTGTGCGCTTGTCCCGCCGAACGGCCTCCCTGTCCCTCGCCGTCGCTCTCGTGGTGAGCCTGGCGTACGAAGCCGTGCCCCGCACGCACGACGGCACGCCCCCCGCGCACGCGGCGCGGACCCGGCCCGAGGCGGGGCCCTTCGGCGCCGCGTGCCGGGTCCGTGTCACGGGCTCCGAGGTGACCGCGTACTGCCACAACCCCTATCCGGAGACGGACCGGGTGAGCCTGCACGTCGAGTGCGTCCGCTGGTGGGACATCGACACCGACAGCGCCCCGGTGGCCGCCGGGCCCGCGCAGACGGTGCGGCTGAAGGGACGCTGCTGGAAGGAGGTCGGCGGCGCGTGGATCACTCACCGGCGGGGGAGCTGACCCCGCCGAGCCGGCACAGGAACGGGTAGCGGGCCGCCTCGGCCGCGGCGCTGTCCGCGTCGCCCGCGCGGATCGCGTCGAGCATCCCCGCGTGCTCCATGTACGTCTCCGGCGTCAGCCGCCCGCCGACGTCCTCGCGCAGCCAGTCCCGCAGCACCTCGCCGAGGTCCGCGTACATCGCGGTCATCACGTCGTTGTGGGAGGCGGACACCACGGCCAGGTGGAAGGTCGCGTCCGCCGTCACGAACGCCTCGGTGTCCCCGGACTCCCACGCCTCCTCGCGCCGCAGCAGCAGAGCGTCGAGCTGCTTGAGGTCCTTCTCCGTGCGCCGCCCGGCGGCCAGCCGGGCGGCGGCCGACTCCAGCGTGGAGCGCAGCTCGGCGATGTGCCGCGGGTCGGCCTCGGCGAACCGCCGCTGCATCACGCCGGCCAGCTCGCTCGTCGCCACGACGTACGTGCCGGAGCCCTGGCGGATGTCCAGCAGGCCGTTGTGCGACAGGGCGCGCACCGCCTCACGGACGGTGTTGCGGGCGACCCCCAGCTGCTCGACCAGTTCCGGCTCGGTCGGGATGCGGGAGCCCACCGGCCACTCGCCCGAGGTGATCTGGGCCCGCAGCGCGGCGATGACCTGCTCGGACAGCGCCGAGCGGCGGGGATGACTCAGAGGCATGACTCACCTTCCCACGGCCGGGACGCCGCAGGGTGGGGGGAGACTGGACAGTCAATCATCCCATGATTCTATGATGGGCGTCATGACCAGCGAGGAAACCCGGACGATGACGCCCCCGACCGCGAGCGGCTCCGCCCCGGCGGGCACACCCGCCCCGCACGGCGCCCCTGCCGCGCGGGACGACCGGGAGCGGGGCGGCCGGGAGGGGAGCGGCCGGGAGCGGGGCGGCGCCTCCCCGCGCGCGTGGACGATGCGCGTGCTGGTCCTCGGCATCGTGCTGTCCGCGCTGAACCTCCGGCCCGCCATCACCAGCCTCGGAGCCCTCCTCGAGGAGGTCCGCGACGGCCTCGGCATGAGCGGCAGCGTGGCCGGCCTGCTGACCTCCGTGCCGCCGCTGTGCTTCGCCGTCTTCGGCGTCATGGCCCCGCGGCTCGCCCGCCGCTTCGGAGCGGGAGCCGTGGTGTGCGCCGGCATGGTGGCCATCGCCACCGGCCTGCTGGTCCGGCCGTACGCGGGCGGCACGGCCGGCTTCCTGGCCGCCAGCGCCCTCGCCCTCATGGGCATCGCCGTCAGCAACGTCCTGATGCCGGTCATCGTCAAGCACTGGTTCCCCGACCGCGTCGGGTCCATGACCGGCCTCTACTCCATGGCGCTCGCCCTGGGCACCGCCCTCGCCGCCGCCGTGACCGTCCCCCTGACCGACGCGCTCGGCGGCAGCTGGCAGTCCGGCCTGGTCCTGTGGGCGTCGCTCGCCGTGGCGGCCGTGCTGCCGTGGCTGCCGTTCGTCCGGGGGCGCGTGACGCCGCCCGGCGCGCGGGACGCGGCCGGCCAGGGCGGGCCGGACGCCGCCGGGACGGGCCCCGCGCCCGAGGTCCCCCGGCTGCGGATCACCCGCAGCCGCACCGCCTGGGCCCTCGCCGTCTTCTTCGGCCTCCAGGCCACCGCCGCCTACATCACCATGGGCTGGATGGCGCAGATCTTCCGGGACGCCGGCGTGCCCGCGGGCACCGCGGGACTCCTCCTCGCGGTCACCATGGTGATGGGCGTCCCGCTGGCCTTCGTCATACCCCGGCTCGCCACCCGGCTGCCCCACCAAGGCCCCATCGTGATCGCCCTCGGCGTCTGCGGCCTCGCCGGATACGCCGGTCTCTACCTCGCGCCCGCCGCCGGGGCCTGGGCCTGGGCGCTGCTGCTCGGCGTCGCCAACTGCGCCTTCCCGCTCGCCCTCACCATGGTCGGCATGCGCGCCCGCACCGGCCAGGGCGTCGCCCAGCTGTCGGCCTTCGCACAGAGCACCGGGTACCTCATCTCCATCCCCGGCCCGCTCCTGGTGGGCGTCCTCTACCAGCACAGCGGCGGCTGGGGGCTGCCCATCGCCCTGATGAGCGCCCTGATGGTCCCGCAGATGGCGGTCGGCGTCCTGGCGGGCCGCAACCGCACGGTGGAGGACGAGGCCGCCGCCTGACACGCCGGAAAAGGGGGGCCCGGGGCGTCCGGGGTCCCGCGCGGGTGCGAGACTTGCCCCATGCCAGTGCTCGACCCGAACCCCCAGCACGGTCAGAAGAAGATGCTGCTCGTCTTCGGCGCCTTCTTCGCGATCTTCATCGTCATCGCCGTGATCGCGACCATCGCCTCGCCCTGACCGCCCCCGCCCGCCCCCATGGTGGGGTTGTCCCCCCTGTCCCCTAGGGGGTGAGGGTCAGGGTCAAGTGGGTGGATCACCGGATGGGCCGGCCGCCGCCCGTTCCGTAGCTTCGAGAGGTGACCTCGCGACGGTCACCGACCACTCGGAGAGCGGAGGCACCCATGTCGGCCCACACGCACACCCGGCCCCACCCGGCGTCCCGGGCCGCCGCCGACAGCCGCCTGCCCTGGTGGGCCCTCGCCTTGCCCGTGCTGGCCTTCACCGCCCTGCTCGCCCTCATCCTGAACCCGTCCGACGCCCACGCCGCGGCGGGCGACCCCGCGATCAGCCAGCTCTTCGAGCGCGTGGAGCGGCTGATGTCCCGCTGAGCACGGCCGAAGCCCGTGGTCAACTCCCTGCGCCCCGTGGCGTGTTTCGTGCGAAGCTGGATCTCATGAGCGTCGCAGAACCCCGCAGGATTGTCCTCTTCCGCCATGCGAAAGCCGACTGGCCGCAAGTGACGGATCACGAGCGTCCACTCGCCGACCGGGGCCGTATGGACGCGGCGGAGGCCGGGCGCAGGCTCGTCGACACCGGCCTCTCCTTCGACCTGGCCCTGTGCTCCACCGCGGTCCGGACCCGGGAGACCTGGAAGCTCGCCGTCCAGGAGTTCCCGCAGCGGCCGAAGACCGTCTACGAGGAGCGGATCTACGAGGCCTCGCCGGGTGAGCTGATCGCCGTGCTCAACGAGACGCCCGACGACGTCCGCACCCTCCTCATGGTCGGCCACAACCCCGGCATCCAGGGCCTGGCCGAGGTGCTGGCCGGTACGGCCGAGACGGACGCCCGCGAGCGGATGACCCGCCGGGGCTTCCCGGCCGCGGCCTTCGCCGTCCTGTCGTTCGGCGGCCCCTGGAAGAGCCTGGAGCCGGGCGCCGGCACGCTGGGCGACTACTGGGCGCCGGCGGAGTGAGGGCCCGGCGCGCATGAGCGCTCCGCGGGCCTGAGCGCCTCCGCGGGCCTGAGCGTCTCGGCGCGCTTGAGCGCCTGCCGTGCGACAGGCCGGGCGCTCGATGCTCGGTGCTCGGCGCGTACGACTTCACGACAGGGGCCCGGCACCGATGTGGTGCCGGGCCCCTGTCGTCCGGTCAGACCGTTTCGTGGGTGTCCGCCGCCTCGACCTCTTCACGGGTGATGCCGAGCAGGTACAGGACGGTGTCCAGGAACGGGACGTTCACCGCGGCGTGCGCGGCCTCGCGCACCACCGGCTTGGCGTTGAAGGCGACGCCGAGCCCCGCCGCGTTCAGCATGTCGAGATCGTTCGCGCCGTCACCGATCGCCACCGTCTGCGACAGCGGCACACCCGCCTCCGCGGCGAACCGGCGCAGCAGCCGGGCCTTGCCCGCCCGGTCGACGATCTCGCCCGTCACCCTGCCGGTGAGCTTCCCGTCGACGATCTCCAGGGTGTTGGCCTGGGCGAAGTCCAGCCCGAGCCGCTCCTTCAGGTCGTCCGTGACCTGCGTGAAGCCTCCCGAGACCACACCGACCTGGTAGCCCAGGCGCTTCAGCGTGCGGATCAGGGTGCGGGCGCCCGGCGTCAGCCGCACCTCGCTGCGCACCTTGTCGACCACGGAGGCGTCCAGTCCCTCCAGCAGGGCCACGCGCGCGTGCAGGGACTGCTCGAAGTCCAGCTCCCCGCGCATCGCCGCGGCCGTCACCTCGGCGACCTTGTCCTCGCAGCCCGCGTGGGCGGCGAACAACTCGATGACCTCGTCCTGGATGAGGGTGGAGTCGACGTCCATGACGACCAGCCGCTGAGCCCGGCGGTACAGCCCCGCGTCGACGACCGCCACATCGACGCCGAGCCGGGCGGCGTCGGTCACCAGGGCGGTGCGCAGCGGCTCGGTCTCCACGCCGGAGACGGCGAACTCGACCGCGGTGACGGGGTACTTGGCGAGGCGGAAGATGCGGTCGATGTTGGCGCCGGTCCGGGTGATCCGTGCGGTGATCGCCGCCGTCGCCTCGGCGGTGAGCGGGTGCCCGAGCACGGTGACCAGGGAGCGACCGAGCCCGCGCGGCCGGTTGTCGCCGAGGCCGGAGATGATCTCCGCCTGCATCTTCATCGACTCGGCCCAGCTGTGCACGGTCGCCCGGAGGTCGCCCTCCAGGCCGGGGGGCGGCTCGGTCACGAGCGCGCACAGCACCATGCGGCCACGGGTGACGACCTGCTCGATGTCGACGACGTCGAGGGAGTAGGCGGCCAGGGTGTCGAAGAGCCCGGCGGTGATGCCCGGCCTGTCCTTGCCGAAGATCTTCACGAGGAGAGTGGGGACGTCGGCAGGGACGTCGGGAGACGAGGTCTGCGAAGCGCTCATGGTGGTTCCACCGTATCCGGCGGGTCGTGCCCACCGCCCCTGTGGTCCGTCTGGCGGACAGCGAACAGTGGGTGTCGCCCCGGTGGCGCGAACGGGACGGCGGGACGGCGGTGGTGCGGGCCGTCCTCACCTCCCGCCCCCGCGCGGGCCACGCGCGGGCGGGGGAGGAGGCGGTGGCGGTGGCGGCGGTGGACCGTCGTCCGGCCGGGTTCGCGGCCCGGCGCCGCGAGGCGGCGGGCCCAGGGGCCGGACGACGGTGGGGGCGCCGTAGATGCCGTCGCCGTCCGGCACGGAGGGGTCGCCGTGCGCGGGGGGCTCGCGATCCGGAGGAGTTTGGCCGTCGCGGGGGGGTGCGCCAGCTGGTGGGGGTGGCTGATGGGGTGGTGCGTCTCCGGGTGGGGGTGGCGGATCGGAGGGTGTTTCTTCCGGTGGGACGGGTTGGCCGGGGGGTGCGCCCGTCGGTCGGTGTGGCTGCCCGGTACCTGCGTCCTGCGGCTGTCCCGCATCGTCGGGGCGGGCATCCTCCGGGTCGTGGAACTCGCCGGGGACGCGGAGGTAGGGGTTGGTGGCCGGGTTCGGCGGCCGATACGGCACACCGGGTGCGTAGGGCCCGGATTCGCCCGGCCGGGGTGTGCCGGGTGTGCGGCGTGGCGGGGCAGGGGGGCCGGCGGGCCAGGGGGTTGCATTCTGCTCCGGTGGTCCAGCGGGTCCGCCCGGGCCGCTGGTCGGCCAGGATGTGCCCGGTGGGGCGGAAAGTTCACCGGGGCGAGGGGTTGCGGTCCGGCCCGGTTCGAGGGGGCCGCCGTGCGGCTTCATCTGCTGTGTCTGTTCGTCCGGCCGGGGCGTGCCCGGTGTGCTGGGTGGCGGGGCGGGGGGTCCGCTGGGCCAGGGGGCTGCAATCCGCCCCGGTCCGGCAGGTCCGCCTGAGGCGTCTGCGCCGCCGTCCGGCCGGGGCGTGCCCGGTGGGCTGGGTGGCGGGGCGGGGGGTCCGCTGGGCCGGAGGGGCGCCCTCCCCGGGGCGGTGGGTCCGCCTGAGGCGTCCGTGCCGCCTCCCGGCCGGGGTGTGCCTGGCGGGGGAGGGGGTCCGTCGGGCCAGAGGGGTGCCTTCCGCCCCGGACCCGCTGGCCCGCTCCGGGCGCCGTACGGCTGCACCCGCTGTGTCTCCTCGTCCGGCCCGGGCGCGCCCGGTGTGCCGCCCGGGCCGGTCCGCCAAGGCGCTGCGCTGTGCCACGGCGTCGTTGCGCTGCCGTCACCGCCACCCATGCCCGCAGTCGGCTGCCGGTGCTCCGGCTCACCCCCCGGCCCCTGCACACCGCCGTCCCGCCGTGGCCGCCGGACCCCCGCGTCCCTGCCCGGCCCTTCTCCCCGGGCCGGTCCCGACGCCGAGCGGCCCGCCGCCCCGCACAGCCACGCGAGCCCGGCCCCGGCCGCCCCGGCCCCGGCTCCCCACAGCGCGCCCAGCAGGACGGCCGTGCCGAGGTGCCCGTGCAGCGTCAGACCGGCCCCGAAGGCGTCGATACCGAGCACGGACAGGGACGCCGTCACGGACACGTCCGTCAGCCGGACCAGCAGGGGCAACCCCAACGCCGTCACGCTCCCCAGCCGCACCGCGCACCGGCCCATGAACCCGAGCGCCCCCGGGTTCCGCCGCGCGCCCGGCCCGGAGTCGTCCGCACCGGAGAACGCGACGTCAGCGGGCCGCGCCCCCACCGGCGTCCGTGCCCCCGTCAGGACCCCCGCGAGCAGCATCAGCAGCACCGCGCCCACGCCCAGCAGCCACACCCGGCCGTCCAGTTCGGCCAGACGCCCCAGCGTCACCGGGCGGTCCGGCCTCGACCCGAGCAGGTCGTCCAGCGGGTGCGGGAGGAAGCGGGTGAGTTCACCCGTCGCGCGGCCGTCCCACGGCACGAACAGGCCGACCGGGACGCCAGCCACACCCCGTTCGGCGCCCCGAGCAGCGCCGCTCCCGCGATGCGCCCGGGACGGTCGTCCCCGGCCGCCGCGTACGCCGCCGCGGCCAGGCCCGCCGCCACGGCCACCAGCAGCGCGGTCACCAGGGCGGACACGGCCGGCCGCACCACCCGGTGCAGGCCCTCCCAGCCCGGCGGCAGCGGCGTACGGCGGGAGGCGAGCAGGGCGACGGCCAGGACGCCCGCCACCCACAGCAGCCCGCCGAGCAGCGTCGGCGCGGTGTCGACCGTGAAGCCGACGGAGGCCCGCGCGTCGGCCAGGTCGCCGAGCCGGTCCGGCAGCAACCCCCCGACGTCGCCCAACCCCGGGACGGCAAGGCCCGTGTCGCCGCCCGGCACGTCGGCGAGGCCCAGCGACCCCCCGTCGATCGTGATGACATCGTGTCCCGCCCAGGCCAGCCCGCCCAGCATCGCCACGAACAGCACGGTCACCGCGCCCGCCCGGGCGGCGAGTTCGCCCAGCGAAATCTCAACTCCCGCCGCGCGCAGGGACCGTAGGAAGAACCAGGACAGCAGCACCGCCCCGGCCAGGCTCACACCCAGTGGCGTGATCCGGAGGGCCGTGTCCGCCTCCGCGCCCGACAGGCCGAACGCCGACACGTCACCGGACGGCGTGACCGACCCGCCCGCAGCCAGCGCCACCACCGCGGCGGTCATCGGCCCCGACGAGCCCGCCGCGTCCGCCTCCAGCAGCCGCAGGCCCAGCGCCGCCGTCCCCGCCATGCCGATCAACGCCCAGCTGACGGCGGCCAAGGCGGACACCAGCACGTCACCCCACGGCACGCGCGCGTGGCCCCGCTCCGCCCCCACCCCTGCGGCAGCACCCATGGCAGACCCCCCGATCCGCGCCACGACGGGAACACCGCGCATGTCCCCCTCGCGTCGAAATACCACTCTCCGGCCGGATTTCAACCCCGTCAACGGAATCGGCGAAGCGTCCGCACTCCGGTCATCCCGAGGCCCGACTTTCGGTCAGGGGGCCGCTCCTGAAATAGTTCCCCCCGATGTTCGACATCCCTAGACTCCCCATGTCGGGGGACAACTCGGGGGACAACTCAGTGGGGCATGGAGTGCCGGAACTCGTACTGGAATCAAACGGACGTACCTGGACGCTCGATCCGTCCAGGGCATACACCCTCGGACGTGATCCGCAGGGGGACGTCGTCTTCGACGACGCCAGGGTCTCCTGGCGTCACGCCACGGTCCGTTTCGACGGCCGCAGTTGGGTCATCGAGGACCACGGCAGCACCAACGGCACCTTCGTGCAGGGGCAGCGCGTCCACCAGGTGGAGCTGGGCCCCGGTTCGGCGGTCAACCTGGGCAACGCGACCGACGGCCCGCGCCTGAACCTCTCCGGAGCCGCGGCCTCCGTCGCCACACCGCAGGCCCGGCCCCAGCAGCAGCCGTACGCCGCGCAGGGCGCGGGCCCGGGCTGGGCGCAGCAGGCCCCCGCCCAGCAGCCGCCGCACCAGCAGAACGCCCCGCAGGCCGGCTGGCAGCAGCCGCAGCAGGGCGCCGCACACATCCCGCAGCAGCAGGGCCCCGGCGGTGCCGCGGGGGCGCCGCCGGTCCACGGCGACCGCAGCCCGACCACCTTCCACCAGTTCTCCCTCGGCCGTGTGATGCGCATCGGCCGTGCTCTGGAGAACGAGCTGGTCGTCTCGGACCTGCAGGTCTCCCGGCACCACGCCGAGTTCCACGCCACGCCCGACGGCCGCATGGAGATCCGCGACCTCGGCTCCCACAACGGCACGTACGTCAACGGTCTGCCGATCGCCAAGGGCGGCTCGCAGCTGCTCGGCCCGACCGACGTCGTCGGCGTCGGCCACTCGACGTTCCGGATCGTCGGCGACCGGCTCGAGGAGTTCGTCGACACCGGTGAGGTGTCCTTCTCCGCGCGCCACCTGACCGTCACGGTCGACGGCGGCAAGCAGATCCTCAAGGACGTCTCGTTCGGCGTCCCGGAGAAGTCGCTCATCGCGGTCATCGGCCCGTCCGGCTCCGGCAAGTCCACCCTGCTCAAGGCGCTGACCGGTTACCGCCCCGCCAACCAGGGCGAGGTGCTCTACGACAACCGGAACCTGTACAAGCAGTTCGCCGAGCTGCGTCAGCGCATCGGTCTGGTCCCGCAGGACGACATCCTGCACAAGGAGCTGACCGTCAAGAAGGCCCTCAAGTACGCGGCCAAGCTGCGCTTCCCCGCCGACACCACGGCGGCCGAGCGCGAGGCCCGGATCGACGAGGTGCTGCGCGAGCTCAAGCTCGACATCCACAAGGACAAGAAGGTCACGTCCCTGTCCGGCGGCCAGCGCAAGCGCGTCTCGGTCGCGCTGGAGCTGCTGACCAAGCCGTCGCTGATCTTCCTGGACGAGCCGACCTCCGGCCTCGACCCGGGCATGGACCGCGATGTCATGCAGCTGCTGCGGGGCCTCGCCGACGACGGCCGCACGGTCCTCGTCGTCACCCACTCGGTGGCCGAGCTGGCGATCTGCGACAAGCTGCTGGTGATGGCGCCGGGCGGTTCGGTCGCCTACTTCGGCCCGCCGGAGGAGGCGCTGAACTTCTTCGGCTACGACACCTGGGCCGACGTCTTCTCCGCCTTCGAGAACTACCGCGACTACGACTGGGCGGGCCGCTGGAAGGGCTCGCAGCACTACCAGATGTACGCCGCGGACATCGACGCCGTCGCGCCGCAGTCCGTACAGGTTCCGGCCATGCAGGCGATGAAGCCGCCGAAACCGCAGGGCTGGATGTCGCAGTTCGTCACGCTGGTCCGGCGCTACGTGTCGGTGATCGCGTCCGACAAGGGCTTCCTGGCGCTGATGGTGATCCTGCCGGCCGTGCTCGGCGCGGTGAGCCTGCTCATCGACGCGGACAAGGGTCTGCTGCCGAACCCCGCCAACCCGCAGACCGGCCGGATCATCCCGAACGGCACGGCGACCACGGTCCTGCTGATCCTCGCGGTGGGTGCCTGCTTCGCGGGCGCGGCGAACTCGGTCCGCGAGCTGATCAAGGAACGGGTCATCTACGAGCGGGAGCGCGCCACCGGCCTGTCCCGCTCGGCGTACCTGATGTCGAAGGTGTTCGTGCTCGGCATGATCACCGTGCTCCAGGGCCTGCTCGTCGGCGTCATCGGCTTCTCCAGCCGGGAGATCCCCGAGGAGGGCCTGATCTTCGGCAGTGCCACACTGCTGGAGCTGTCGGTGCCGATCATGGCGCTGGGCTTCACGTCCATGATGTTCGGCCTGATCATCTCGTCGCTGGTGAAGACGGCCGAGAAGACCATGCCGCTGCTGGTGATGTTCGCGATCATCCAGGTCGTGTTCACCGGTTGCCTGTTCACGCTGCATGGCTCGATCGGCGTCAACCAGTTCTCGTTCCTGATGCCGTCGCGCTGGGCGGTCGCCGCCTCCGGCGCCACGCTGGACTTCAACAGGATCAGCCCGCCCGAGACGGCCGGCGACACCGACCCGCTGTGGGAGCACACCGCCGGGGCCTGGGCCATGGACATGGGCGCGCTGCTGGTGCTCGGCGTGATCTGCGGCTTCTTCGTGGCCCGCTTCCTGCGGCGCCACGAGCCCGAGGTCATGCGCAAGTAGTCACCGCCTCGCGGCGCCCGAAGGGCGGCACCCCGTCAGGAGGGTGCCGCCCTTCGGCGTTCAGTCAGCGAAGCGATGAGGTCCCGCGCCGGCCTCAGTACGCGCTGTTGACGTTGTCCATCGAGCCGTACTTGTCGGCCGCGTAGTGGCAGGCGGCGGTGATGTTGGCTACCGGGTCGTAGATGTCCCAGGAGGTGCCGGGGACGTGCCAGTGCGCGAAGGTCGGCGGGATGACCTGCAGCAGGCCCTTCGACGGGATGCCGTTGATCGCGTTGATGTCCCAGTTGTTGATCGCCTTCGGGTTGCCCGAGGACTCACGCATGATGTTGCGGTGGATGCCGTCGTACGACGCCGGGATGTCGTGCTTCTTCAGGATGTCGAGCGACTCGCGGATCCAGCCGTCGAGGTTGTTCGGGTACTTCTTGACCGTGGCGCGCTTGGCGTCGCGGCTCGCGGCCTCCTTGGCCTTGCGCGCGGCCTCGGCCTTCTTCTTGGCGGCCTCGGCGGCCGCCTTCTTCTTGGCCGCGGCGGCGGCCTCGGCCTTCTGCTTGGCCGCTATCTGCTCCGCCTTCAGGCTGGCACCGGCCATCTGGTCGGTGACGCTCGCCTTGACGTCCTTGATCTGCTCGGTGCTGTACGCCACGGCAGCCGGCTGAGCGGCCTCGGTCGTGGTCTTCGTCGAAGCACCGCTCGGCACCGCGGAGAACCCGATGGCGGCGGCACCCAGGGTGGCGACACCGGCCATGGCGATCTTGTGGTGACGGGTCAGGCTACGACTCTGAACACGGCTGAAGATGTTCTTGGGCATGCTGAGTGGACCTCTTCGAATAGCGCGGGAGTCGCTCGGCGTCCGGCGTTGGACTCGGTGTGTTTCCGACACGAACGCCGCGGGGGAAGAACCCACGGCGCTGAGCGACGTCTGCAATTCTTAGCGGCCGCAAAATGGCGTGGCAAAGGTGTGACGTACGAAAGAAGATAGTGGATCAGGGAGGGGTAAACCGGGTCAGAAAGGACTGTCTGGGCCGCTCAAAAGGGGCGGCTTTGTCTCCTACGCCCTTTCGTACGTGACGTGCGCCCTATGCGCGGGCTCACACGGGGCGCCCCCCGTTCTCACCCCCCGTTGCACGAGCGATGCTCAGTGTGAGGGGTCGTCAGAAGGCCGTCCGGGCTCGGTCAGGGCAACAGCAGGTGCACGTCGCCGAACTCGTGCCACAGGTACCGGCTCCGGAGTGCGGCCGCGTACGCCCGCTCGATCGCCGTGCTGCCCGCGAGCGCCCGCAGCATCAGCAGGTGCGACGCCTCCGGCTCGTGCAGCCCGGTCAGCAGCCCGTCCACCACGCGCACCCCGCGCTCCGGCGTGACGACGAGGTCCGTCCACCCCTCACGCGCGCGCACGACCCCGTCGGAGTCCACCGCCGACTCCACGGCCCGCACCGCCGTCGTCCCGACCGCCACGACCCTGCCCCCCGCGGCCCCGGCCGCGTTGATCAGCCGTGCGGAGGTCCCCGGAACCGCGAAGCGCTCCGGGTAGGGCGGTTCGTGGGCCTCCGCCGAGGCCACCCCCGTGTGCAGGGTGATCGGCGCGAACTGCACCCCCCGGCTCACCAGCTCCGTCACGACCCGGGCGGTGAAGGGCCGCGCCGCACTCGGCATCTCCGCGCTGCCCGACCCGTCCGCGCGGGGCAGCGCGAACACCGTCTGGTAGACGGACAGCGGCTGGTCCCGCTCCGTGTAGGAGTAGCGGATGGGCCGCCCGTACTCCCGCAGCAGCCCCGGCACCGGATCCGGCCCCTCCCCGCCGCCCAGCCGCGTCCCGCCCTCGCCGGCGCCGTCCCCCCGCCCGCTCACCACCGCCGCCCACCACAGTCGTCCGCTCCGTCCGCTCAGCGGTTCCTCCGGCACCAGTCGCGTCCCGCCCGGCAGCCACACCTCACTGCCCGCGGGCGCCCCCGCACGCGCGCGCGTGGTGCCGCGCCCGTCCGGTTCCCGCAGCTCCACCGCCCAGCGGCCGTCGTCGCCGCGGGTGGAGAAGTGCACCACCACGCGTGCGTGCCCGATCCGCCCGTCGACCGCCGCTGCCAGCGTCGGCGAGGTGTTGACCACCAGCACGTCCCCGGCCTGCAGCAGGCCGGGCAGCTCCCGGAACGTGTGGTGCGCCACCCCGGCCCCCCGTGACACCAGCATCCGCACGCCGTCCCGGTCCAACCCGGGCGCCCGCTGCTCCACCGGCACCCGGGCCGACAGCTCCTGCGGCACCCGTACCGCGAGCGTCATCGGACCCCCTCCGCCGGCGCCGCGGCCGCGTACCGCCCGCTGGCCGGCCGCTCGTCCAGCAGCCGCAGGAACCCCGGCACCACCCGGGCCGGCTCGGGCCGCGGGTCCGGATCGTCCGGCACGGCCGCCGCGTACAGGTCGGTGGCCATGTCACCGGGATCGACGGCCCAGACCCGCAGCCCCGGCTCCTCCACGGCGAGCACGGCCGCCAGGTGGTCCAGCGCCGCCTTGGACGCTCCGTAACCGCCCCACGTCTCGTACGCCTCGGCCGCCGCGTCCGAGCTGACCGCCACCACGGCACCCGCCCCCGAGGCCCGCAGCAACGGCAGCGCCTCCTGCACCAGCCCCAGCCCCGCGACCAGATTCACCTCCAAGGCCCGCCGCAGCCCCTCCAGCGGCAGCTCCTCCAGCCGCACCAGAGGCTCCGCGCCCAGCGCGCTGGCGTTGTGCACCAGCAGGTCGACCCCGCCCAGCCGCCACGCCGCCGCCACCAGCCCGGCCCGGTGCCCGGGGTCGGTGACGTCCCCGGGCAGGGCCGTCACCCGTGTGCCGTGCACGGCGACCGCCCGCGCCGCCTCCGCCAGCACCTCGGCGCCCCGGGCATCGAGCACCAGGTCCCAGCCCCGTTCGGCCAGGGCCCCCGCCAGGGCCAGGCCCAGCCCCTTCGAGGCACCCGTGATGATCGCCACCGGCATGATCCGCTCCCCTCGTCCTGATCACCGTCGACCAAGGCCGGTCGACGTGCCCTCAACGTAGGAACGGAGCCGTCCGGCCCGCCTCCGCCGCAGGCCGCAAGCCACCGGGTCCCTTGGCCGTAGACCGCGAGCCCCCGGTCCGGGGACCCGGGCCGCCGCACCGCCGCCTTCGGCGCACGGCAGGCCGCCCGGACCTGCGCCCCGCCGCTCCCGGCCCGGTCCCCGGATCTACGCCCCGCCCCCGCGGCCTCGGCCCCGCGACCTAGGTCCAGCGGCCCCGCCCCGGCCGCCACCGGCCCGATCCGCGCCGCCGGGCACGCCGGTACGGTGAGGACATGAGTCACGGCCCCCGGTCCGGCCTCGCCGCGGTGAGCTCCGCGCTCCTGGCCATGAGCAGGCACCTGGAGGTGCGCGACGTCCTCAAGACGATCGTCGCCTCGGCCCGCGAGCTGCTCGACGCGCAGTACGCCGCACTCGGCGTACCGGACGACCACGGCGGCTTCGCCCAGTTCGTCGTCGACGGCGTCAGCGAGGAGCAGTGGAAGGCCATCGGCCCCCTGCCGCGCCAGCACGGCATCCTCGCCGCGATGCTGCACGAGGCGAGGTCCGAGCGCCTGGCCGACGTCCGCAAGGACCCCCGCTTCGAGGGCTGGCCCAAGGCCCACCCCGATCTGGTCGACTTCCTCGGCCTGCCGATCCGCGACGGGGACGAGGTCATCGGCGCCCTGTTCCTCGCCAACAAGAACTGCTCCAGGCCCGACGGCGGTTGCGGCTTCACCCAGGACGACGAGGAACTGCTCGGCATCCTCGCCCAGCACGCCGCGATCGCCCTGACCAACGCCCGCCTGTACGAACGCAGCCGGGAGCTCACCATCGCCGAGGAGCGCTCCCGCCTCGCCCACGAACTGCACGACGCGGTCAGCCAGAAGCTGTTCTCGCTGCGCCTGACCGCCCAGGCCGCCGCCCGTCTGGTGGACCGGGACCCCTCCCGCGCCAAGGGGGAACTGCATCAGGTGGCGGTGCTGGCCGCCGAGGCGGCGGACGAACTGCGGGCGGCCGTGGTCGAGTTGCGTCCGGCCGCCCTCGACGAGGACGGTCTGGTCGCCACCCTGCGCACCCAGATCCAGGTCCTCGACCGCGCCCACAGCGCCCGCGTCACCTTCACCGCCCACGGCGTGAAGGCCCTGCCCGCCTCCCAGGAGGAAGCCGTCCTGCGGGTCGCCCAGGAAGCGCTGCACAACGCCCTGCGCCACTCCGGCGCCGAGCACGTCGACGTCACCCTGGAACGGCGCGGCGGGGGAGCGGTGCTGCGGGTCACCGACGACGGCGGCGGATTCGACCCGAGCGCGGTGCGCCGCGCCGGACGCCACCTCGGTCTGGTCTCGATGCGGGACCGGGCCGGCGGCGCCGGCGGCACGCTCACCGTGGAATCGGCGCCCGGCAAGGGCACCACGATCGAGATGGAGGTCCCCGGTGGCTGACGCAATCAGGGTGCTGCTCGTCGACGACCACCAGGTGGTCCGCCGGGGCCTGCGCACCTTCCTCGAGGTGCAGGACGACATCGAGGTCGTCGGCGAGGCCGCGGACGGCGCCGAAGGAGTGGACCGCGCCGAGGAGTTGCGCCCCGACGTCATCCTCATGGACGTCAAGATGCCGGGCATGGACGGGGTCGACGCGCTGCGCCGACTCCGCGAGCTCGACAACCCCGCGCGCGTGCTCGTCGTCACCAGCTTCACCGAACAGCGCACGGTCGTCCCTGCCTTGCGCGCGGGCGCCGCCGGGTACGTCTACAAGGACGTCGACCCCGACGCGCTCGCCGGGGCCATCCGCTCCGTCCACGCCGGGCACATCCTGCTCCAGCCGGAGGTGGCCGGCGCCCTGCTCTCCCAGGAGGAGGCCAATTCGGGCCCGGGCCGGGCCGGTTCCCTCACCGAGCGGGAGCGCGAGGTGCTCGGGCTGATAGCGGACGGCCGCTCCAACCGCGAAATCGCCCGCGCCCTCGTCCTGTCCGAGAAGACCGTCAAGACCCACGTCTCGAACATCCTGATGAAGCTCGACCTGGCCGACCGGACGCAGGCGGCGCTGTGGGCCGTCCGCCATGGTGTGGCGGGCTGACACCCTGCTCCCACGGCACCGCGGAAGGTTCCGTTCCGGACTGAGATTCATACTGTCGTGGGAACGTCCCCCATATGGCGCATCCTCGGGGGATCTTCACCGTTCTCCAGTGCGTGCTGCGGCGCCTGCCGCGGCAATCGCTAGGAGGGCTCAGAAGTGAAGAACCTGAAGAAGGCAGCGGCCGTGACGATGGTGACCGGTGGCCTGCTGGCCGCGGGCGCGGGCATGGCCTCCGCCACCAGCGCGCACGCCGACGGCCAGGCCGTGGGCTCCCCGGGCGTCGGCTCGGGCAACGTCGTCCAGGCTCCGGTGCACGTGCCGGTCAACGTCTCCGGCAACAGCGTGAACGTCGTGGGCATCCTGAACCCGGCCTTCGGCAACCTGGCCGTCAACCACTGACGCGCCGCCTCCGTCTCCGAGCCGGAGGTGACACCGGCCTCCCGGCCCCGCCCGGGAGGCCGGCCCGCACGACCGCGGCGCTCCCCGGTCCCGGAGACCCGCTCAAGCAAGGGCGCACGACGCCGTGGCCTCGGGCGCGGCACGAACCCCCGTCACCGCACCGGTCACCGGACCCCGCGCTCCCGCTCCTCCACGACGGAGTTGTACGCCGCGACCTGCGCCCGCCGGGCCGTCCGCTCCACCGGCCGCAGCGCCTCCCGCCGCGCCGAGATCTCCGACGAACTCATCGCACCCCCGTGACCGCTCTCGGTCGCCACGGCGATGAGCGCCCCCACCCGCTGCGCCAGCTCCAGCACCCGCACTGCCCGCGGCGGATACCCCGGCGCCAGCACCTCCCGCCCGCGCTCGGCCCGGGCCCGGTACGCCTCGACGGCCGCCTCGGCCACCGGCCCCGACCCGGCCACGTCCAGCCGCGTCAGCACCTCGGTCGCCTCCCGCAGGGCCTCCGCGAGCTCCCGCTCCGCCTCGCCCAGCGACGGCACGTCCGCCGGGGGCGCCTCCCGCACCGGCAGCACATGCCAGATCACCTCGACCTGCACCCCCTCGGGGCCGGCGTCGTACACGTCCGGCACCAGCCCGAGCGCGGCCCCGTGACAGACCACCGCCTCCTCCGCCTCCAGCGCCCGCGCGTTGAACTCCGGCGGCCCGCTCAGGCCCAGCGGATGCCCCGGCGCCGGCAGCGCCACCCGCAACCCGGTCGCCCCGAGCCGGCGCAGCCGCCCCAGCGCGAGCGTCAGACCGACCTGGCCCGACTCGTCCGGCAGCCCGGCCACCCGGTGCACCGCGTCCTCGCCGACGATGGCGAGCACCGCGTCATCCGGAGAGACAAGTCCGGCCAAAAGGGCGTTTCCCCAAGCGGCGAGGCGCCCGGCACGTGGTTCAGCAAGCATGCCTCCACCCTAGGACCCTCCAAGGACCGGACCGAGGGAATGCCCCGGTCGGCCGGTGGCGTAGATTTCATGGAGGGCTGCGCCCACCGGCGCGGCGGACCGAGCCACAGGCGTACGCGACAGCCGAGACCGGCCACACTGCAAGGGGAGACAACGCGCTCATGAGCGATGTTCTGGAGCTTCAGGACGTATCCGTGGTCCGCGAGGGCCGGGCTCTGGTGGACCAGGTCTCCTGGTCGGTCAAGGAGGGCGAGCGCTGGGTCATCCTCGGCCCGAACGGCGCCGGCAAGACCACCCTCCTGAACCTCGCTTCCACCTACCTCTACCCCAGCGCGGGCACCACCACCATCCTCGGCGAGACCCTCGGCCGCCCCGGCACCGACGTCTTCGAGCTGCGCCCCCGCATCGGCATGGCCGGCATCGCCATGACCGAGAAGCTCCCCAAGCGCCAGACGGTCCTGCAGACGGTCCTCACCGCCGCCTACGGCATGACCGCCACCTGGAACGAGGACTACGAGGAGGTCGACGAGCAGCGCGCCCGCGCCTTCCTCGACCGGCTCGGCATGAGCGACTACCTCCAGCGCCGGTTCGGCACCCTCTCCGAGGGCGAGCGCAAGCGCACCCTCATCGCGCGCGCCCTGATGACCGACCCCGAGCTGCTCCTGCTCGACGAGCCCGCCGCCGGCCTCGACCTCGGCGGCCGCGAGGACCTCGTCCGCCGCCTCGGCCGCCTCGCCCTCGACCCGATCGCCCCCTCGATGCTCATGGTGACCCACCACGTCGAGGAGATCCCCCCGGGCTTCACCCACGTCCTCATGATCCGCCAGGGCAAGGTCCTCGCCGCCGGCCCGCTGGAGCTGGAACTCACCTCCCGCAACCTGTCCCTCTGCTTCGGCCTCCCGCTCGTCGTCGAGCAGTCGGGCGAACGCTGGACCGCCCAGGGCCTCCCGCTGTCCTGACCCGCACCGCGCAAATCCCCGGGCGGGAACGGGAATTCACCACGGGCGCCCTGTCGGCGAGAGGCCCCGCGGACCTACCATGACCATGTGGACATCGACGCATGGCTGTGGTGGCTCATCGGCGCGACGGCGCTCGGCATCGCGCTCGTGGTCACCGCGATGCCCGAACTCGGCATGCTCGCGGTGGGCGCCGTCGCCGCCGCCGTGACCACCGGCGTCCTCGGCGGCGGAGCCGTCGCCCAGGTCGTCGTCTTCGCCGTCGTCTCGACCGCGGGCATCGCCGTCGTACGCCCCATCGCGAACCGGCACCGCGCACAACGGCCCCCATTCGCCTCCGGCGTGGACGCCTTGAAAGGCCGGCAAGCCGTCGTCCTGGAACGCGTCGACGCCTCCGGCGGCCGCATCAAGCTCGCCGGCGAGATCTGGTCGGCCCGCGCCCTCGACACCGGCCGCGCCTACGAAGTGGGCCAGGAAGTGGACGTCGTGGACATCGAGGGAGCCACCGCCGTCGTCATGTGACCTCGCACGACGCAACTGGTGAGAACTCCTCGCGAGGTACGCGACGGTCTGTCAGACTCGACCAGCAAGATCAACCAAGGATCTTCCGAAGGCGCCGAGGCGGAGAAGGGTACGGGGAACGACGATGGAACCGGTCATCATCGTCCTGATCATTCTGGTGGTGTTGGTCTTCATCGCCCTGATCAAGACGATCCAAGTCATCCCGCAGGCCAGCGCGGCCATCGTCGAGCGCTTCGGCCGCTACACGCGGACGCTCAACGCGGGCCTCAACATCGTCGTCCCGTTCATCGACACCATCCGCAACCGCATCGACCTGCGCGAGCAGGTCGTCCCCTTCCCGCCCCAGCCGGTGATCACCCAGGACAACCTGGTCGTCAACATCGACACCGTCATCTACTACCAGGTGACCGACGCGCGTGCCGCGACCTACGAGGTCGCCAGCTACATCCAGGCGATCGAGCAGCTCACCGTCACCACGCTCCGCAACATCATCGGCGGCATGGACCTGGAGCGGACCCTGACCTCCCGCGAGGAGATCAACGCCGCCCTGCGCGGCGTCCTCGACGAGGCCACCGGCAAGTGGGGCATCCGCGTCAACCGCGTCGAGCTCAAGGCGATCGAGCCGCCCACCTCCATCCAGGACTCGATGGAGAAGCAGATGCGCGCCGACCGCGACAAGCGCGCCGCGATCCTCCAGGCGGAAGGTGTCCGCCAGTCCGAGATCCTGCGCGCCGAGGGCGAGAAGCAGTCCCAGATCCTGCGCGCCGAGGGCGAGGCCAAGGCCGCCGCCCTGCGCGCCGAGGGCGAGGCCCAGGCCGTCCGCACGGTCTTCGAGGCCATCCACGCCGGCGACCCGGACCAGAAGCTGCTCTCCTACCAGTACCTGCAGATGCTCCCCAAGATCGCCGAGGGCGACGCCAACAAGCTCTGGATCGTCCCCAGCGAGATCGGCGACGCCCTCAAGGGCCTGTCCGGCGCCATGGGCAACTTCGGCAACATCGGCGGCGGCTCCGGCGGCAACGGAGGCGGGTCCGCGGGCAGCGTCCCCGCCCAGGAACGCCGCGAGAAGCCCTACATCGACTGACAGCACCAGCCGCGCACCGTCCCCCGCGACCCCTTCCCGTCAGGGGCGCGGGGAACCGCGCGAATCAACCGCACTCGACCCGCGGCCGACGACGAGCTACCGAGGCCCCACGGCGAGGGTCACGCCGCGTCCAGCGTCAGCCAATCCGGCAGCGCCGCGAAGTCACCCTGTGTCAGAGCCAGGAGCATCGCATCCGCCGGCGTCGGCTCGAACGGCTGCCGCAGCAGCGGCATCCCCGCCTCCTCCGGAGTCCGGTTCGCCTTGCGGTGGTTGTCCACCGCGCACGAGGCCACCGTGTTCAGCCAGCTGTCCTGCCCGCCCTGCGACCGCGGCACCACGTGGTCCACGGTCGTCGCCCGCCGCCCGCAGTACGCGCACCTGTGCCGGTCCCGCACCAGCACACCCCGCCGCGACCACGGAGCACGTCTTCGGAAGGGCACCCGCACGTACTGGCAGAGCCTGATCACCCGCGGCGCCGGTATGTCGACCGCGGCTCCCCTCATCCGCAGTTCGGGGTGGGCCTGCTCGACGACGGCCTTGTCCTGAAGCACCAGAACGACGGCTCGGTTCAGCGTCACCGTCGACAACGGCTCGAAGCTCGCGTTCAGTACCAGCGTGTCCCGCATACCAGCCCACCTCCCGTGTGCACCGGCCCACCCCCTGGCGGGCTGGGACCAACTCTGGCCGGGCACGCCGAGATGGACAACGCAATATCTGCTGCTCCCACGGGGGGTGACCCCCGCGACCCCCGGCAACAAGAAAATGCCCGCTCCTGATCAATTCCAATACCAGGAGCGGGCAAACGTCGTATGAACGCCGGGACGGCGCGGAAGGCGGCTCAGCCCTCGGCGGGCACCTCGTACTCGCCGATGAGCTGGGCCCGCCCGATCGTGTGGAACCGCAGGTTGAAGCCGACCACGGCCGGCGACGCGTCCGCGTCGGGCCCCAGCTTCTCCTGGTCCACGGCGTAGACCGTGAACACGTACCGGTGCGGCCCGTCCCCGGGCGGCGGCGCGGCCCCGCCGAAGTCCTTGCTGCCGTAGTCGTTGCGGGCGTGGACGGCCCCCTCCGGAAGCCCCTCGAACGTGCCGCCGCCCGCACCCGCCGGCAGCTCGGTCACCGACGCCGGGATGTCGAACAGCACCCAGTGCCAGAACCCACTGCCCGTCGGGGCGTCGGGGTCGTAGCAGGTCACGGCGAAGCTCTTGGTCTCGGGCGGGAAGCCCTCCCACCGCAGCTGCGGCGAGGTGTTGCCGGCCGCTTGGACCTGAGCATCCTGGAGCGTGGCGCCCTCACGGACGTCCTCGCTCGTCACCGTGAACGACGGCACGGGCGGATGGAAGTCGTGGGGGAGCGGCCGCCGCTTGAGCTCGGTCACCTCGGTACCTCCTGGATCGGTTGGTGCGTGCCCTTCCGAGCCTAGGACCTGTCTCAGAACCAGTTGCGCTTGCTGCCCACCTCGGAGAGCCACTGGTTGAGGTACGCCGCCCAATCGGTCCCCTGGTAGTCGTTCAGACCCACCTGGAAGGAGCGGAAGGTGTCGCTGCCCTCGCTGAACAGCCCCGGCCTCTTGTCCATCTCCAGCACCACGTCCATGGCGTGCTGGTCGGCCACGAAGCTCAGCTCGACCTGGTTCAGCCCGCGGTACTGCTGCGGCGGGAAGAACTCGATCTCCTGGTAGAACGGCAGTTTCTGCCGCGTGCCCCGGATGACACCGCGCTCCATGTCCGCGCTCTTGAAGCGGAAGCCGAGCTGGATGAACGCGTCCAGGATCGCCTTCTGCGCCGGCAGCGGGTGCACGTTGATCGGGTCCAGGTCACCGGAGTCCACGGCCCGCGCGATCTCCAGCTCGGTGGTGACACCGATGTTCATGCCCCGCAGCGTCTGCCCGTCGATGGTCGTGATGGGCGTCTCCCACGGGATCTCCAGCCCGAACTGCACCGCGTGCACCGCGTTCGCCTGGAGCTCGAACGCGCCGCCCAGCCGCGACTTGGTGAACTCGATGTCCTGCTTGTACTCCTGGTCGCCGCTCTCCACCTCGACCTTGGCCTGCAGCCCGACCGAGAGCCCCTCGATCTGCTGGTTGACGGACCCGCCCTGGATACGCACCTCACCCTGGACGACACCGCCCGGGACGACGTTGACCTCGTGCAGCACCGTCTCGACCGAAGCCCCGCCGGCCCCCAGGCTCGCGAGCAGCTTCTTGAACGCCATGTCTCTCCCTCTCGCCCACTACGGGTGGATCCTTGATCCCTACAAACGCTCTCCGGCCGCGGCCGGTTCCATGCCCCACCCTGGCAAGAGCCGGTGCCGGCGGCCACCCCGTGACCGCATCCCGCCTCCAGTACCCTCGGACGGCATGATCGCGAGCCCCGACCGTACGCCCCTGCCCAGGGAGTTCTTCGACCGGCCCGTCCTCGAGGTCGCCCCCGATCTCCTCGGCCGCATCCTGGTCCGCAGCACCCCGGACGGCCCGATCGCCCTCCGCCTCACGGAGGTGGAGGCGTACGACGGCGAGAACGACCCGGGCTCCCACGCCTACCGCGGTCGCACGGCCCGCAACGCGGTGATGTTCGGTCCGCCCGGTCATGTGTACGTCTACTTCACTTACGGCATGTGGTTCTGCATGAACCTGGTGTGCGGACCCGAGGGCAGGTCGAGCGCGGTCCTGCTGCGCGCCGGCGAGATCGTCGAGGGCGCCGAACTGGCCCGCACCCGTCGACTCTCGGCCCGGAACGACAAGGAACTGGCCAAAGGCCCCGCCCGCCTCGCGACGGCCCTGGACGTGGACCGCTCCCTGGACGGTACGGACGCCTGCACCGCCGCGGACACCCCGCTCCGCATACTGACCGGCGCCCCCGTCCCCTCCGACCAGGTGCGCAACGGACCGCGCACCGGTGTGTCCGGTGAAGGAGCCGTCCATCCCTGGCGGTTCTGGGTCGCGGACGACCCGACGGTGAGCCCGTACCGGGCCCATGTCCCGAGGCGCCGCCGAAGTTGACTCGCCCTACGGGGGTGCGTAAGGTAGTCCGAGCCGCTTGAGCCGGACAGGGCATTCGCCCGCAGCCGGAGGCGGCCAAACCACTACCCAGCGACTCCCCTCAGTAGGGGCGAATTCGACGTGTCCGCATGTCTGAATTCGGCGCCGAAAGACTCGATTATGAGTTGGACGGGGAATCGGCTAACGTAGTGAATGTCGAAAGGCCGACGAGCGAAAGCCCGGAAGCCGACGGCGAATCCCGCCGACAGGGAATCGGGTCGAAAAAGATCTGATAGAGTCGGAAACGCAAGACCGAAGGGAAGCGCCCGGAGGAAAGCCCGAGAGGGTGAGTACAAAGGAAGCGACCGTTCCTTGAGAACTCAACAGCGTGCCAAAAGTCAACGCC
>NZ_JBIRHH010000011.1:0-104455 GCF_044328425.1 Streptomyces sp. NPDC017943
CTGGGCGTTCAGCCCGACCAGGCCCCGTCTCCCGCCCCGGCTGCCGCGCGGGCGACGAAGGCCCCGAGCAAGGGGCAGCAGGCGTTCCAGCGGGGTCTGACGGCGCTCGCGCAGTGGGTGGAACGGGAAGGCGCGGACCGGCCCGTGCCGAGGGGACACAGCGAAGAGATCGCGGTCGACGGCGAGGCGGAGCCGGTGGCCGTGAAGTTGGGCGTGTGGGTCTCGAACACCAAGTCGAGGCGGGACAGGCTCACGGCGGAGCAGCTGGACGCGCTGCGGGAGCTCGGCATGCAGTGGGCGTGAACACGTCGGCTGATCGTCAAAGCACGGTCCTGATCCCTGGTACAGGGTGAGGGCCTGCGCTCGTCCAGTCAATGCCGGGTGCGAGATTTCGCCTGCGGGTCCGTGGAGCATTTGCGGGCCCGCAGATTGCTTCTGAGCCTCGCGAAAAAAATTTCAGCTGGCGTGTCACGTTCGCCAACTTCCCCTGCACATAAGCCCGTACAACAAGCGATCTGCTTCGCAGCTCATTCGCGCGACTTGAAGAAGTTGCCGGGGATCGGGGGCAGACCACGACGAGGGGGCTTATGCCATGGGTGTGGATGCAGAGATCGTCGAGACCATCGACGCGGTGCTGGGCGGGGGAGGTACGGCGCGAATCGAGCAGGACGCCGCGCGAATCGAGGAGTTGGCCTGCGGTGGGTTCGAGGGGCTGGCCTACGAGGTGTTCGAGATCGAGCTGTACCGGGAGGCCGAGCCGATCCTGCTCGGCATGCTCCGCAAGGGCACGCTGGCCCGGCTCGCTCTGAAGCAGTGCAAGAGCCGCGGCTGGAAGTTCTTCGTCCACGAGGACGACATGCGCCTGCTGCGCGGCAGCAGGCGCGAGCGGGACATCATCATGGTCGACGTGCTCGCCGAGGCGATGCGCAAGTTCCGCCGCGACCTGCAGAACGGGCGGGGCTGGACGGCGGACCACAATGGACCGCGCGGCGCCTGCAGCCTGATGACGTACTTCATCGGCCAGTGCGTATGGGTGTTCCGGCGGGCGTACGTGAGGTGGGCCCAGGAGCGGGTGGACTGGGCGCGGCTGCACGCCGTATACGACTTCACGGAGGACGCCGCGAACGAGGCCGGGATCGGCGGGCTGCTCCAGTCCACCAGCGACGAGATGGATTCGGAGGTGCTCGGCACCGACTTCGAGGACATCCTCGATGAGCAGGCGCCGGAGACGCAGGCGGTCGTGCGGCTGACGGTCATGGGTTTCCCGGACACCGAGATCGCCGAGCGGCTGAACCTCACCAACGTGACCGTCCGCCAGCGTAGGTCGCGGTTCCGCACGGTCTTGTACCAGGCGGCCCGCGAGCGCCGGATCTGGATCCCGGAGGAGCTGCACACGAAGCCCGTCTCCCGCGGGCACCAGCAGCGGGGTGCGGTGTGAGCGTGCAGAACCTCCTGATCCTTCTTCTGGCTCTGGTTGCCCTCGCGGCCGTCTCCGCCGTCGCAGGTCTAATCGGCTACAGCGTCTCCCGCGAGGGGGGCTCGTCGGTCTCCACAGCCATTGGTCGCGGCGGCTTTGTGTTCTTCAGCGTCATGACGCTGTTCATCGCGCTGCTGGCCGTGCTGGTCCCGGCGGTGACGTGAGGCAGGGGTACATCGGGCCGACCGGACCCCCGGCCGGCCCGGGGCCCCACCACACAGTCCGACCGGCGCGTCCATGTGGTCGACGGAGCTCGGGGGCTACAGCTCGAAGTCGAGGTGCTCGATCTCGGTGAAGCGGACCTCTTCCAGGCTGCCAGCACGGCGGCCACCGTCCTGGAAGTACACCGCACTAAATCGAGGCGGGACAAGCTCAGCCAGGAGCAGCGGGGAGTGCCGTGGTCATGTGCGCCTCCTATACGGTATAGGTACGCGAGGAGCACGCCTCACGTACGCTTCATGGGTTCCAGTGCTCGGCAGGGGCGAGGTGGTCTCGGTGTGTGTATCCATCGCGAAGACGCCCGCCGGGACGGCGAACACGAGACCGTAGTGGAGTGACCCACCATCCCGGCCTCCTGCGAACAGCTCCCCTGCAGGGAGAGATGACCTCGTCGCTGATCGGGCGCATCGCGAGCCGCTACGGGATGCAAGCGAAGGTGCTGCGGGCCTGCTGGAAGTGGCGCAACTACCCGCCCGCCCACGAGGGCGGCGGCGCACGGGCCGACGGGCAGACATGTGCGGCGTCGAGGAAGAGGTGCTGGCGCAGGCGTTGCCGTCCTGGGTAGAAGGGGACGCCAAGCTGCGCGCCGAAGATGGCGATCCCGTGGGGCTGTGGCGGATCGGTGGCGCTGGCCGGTCCGGTGGCGTTCGGTTGCCGGCTGTGCACGGCCCGGCGCACGGGGCAGGCGCTGCGGGCGCTGCGGTACACGCCGCGGTGGGAGCGGGCGTGTGTTCGGCATGGACGGTGGCTGCTGGACGCGGACGCCAACCAGCTGCTGGAACACCTCGACCTGCACGGTGTGCCCGAGGTGGTGGCGCGCAGCGGCGGTGGTCGGGCGTGGCGCGGCGTGCGGTGCGGGCCGGGGTGAAGCCGGAGCTCGTGTTCGCGCTGTCTCACGCGGTGGTGGCCCGGTGGTGGGAGCAGGCTTACGGCTGGGAGCGGGAGACGATCTGGCCGCAGCGCCTGCACCAGGTCGCAGGTGGGGATGCCGGCGGTGATCTGGAGCGGTGGCGGATCGTGGGGCGCGACGCGGTCGTCTTTCCGGAGGTGGTGGCGGTGGCCGACGTACTGCTGGACCCGGCCATGGCCGAGCTGGTGTGGGTGGACAGCGGTGCCGGGCGGCCGCGGCGCTGCCCGCCGACGGGATGTTCTGCCGCGGGCTCGGTGAGCGCGTGGGCAGGCCGTGGCTGGGACCGTTGGCCGCGGCGGACCACGGCGGGGCGCTTCTTGCGTGGATGGGCAGTGTCATCCGCCTTCGCCGCGGCGCCGGCGGACCGCCCGGGTACGACAACGACCCGTGGTGGCTGCGCCAGGAACACCAGGCCGCGACCATGGCCGGCCGGCTGCGGGTGCTGGGCAAGGAGAAGAAGGCGCCCGGTTCGGGGACGATGTGGCGGGCTGCGGTGCCCGCAGAGCAGCGCAGGGGCATCACCAGCACGATCGACAGTGCCGAGGAGCAGTTGCTGCAGCTGCGCGGGGTGCAGACCGGCCCGACCGCCGAGGTCGCCCGGCGGCTGCTGCGCGGGCTCGGTCACAGTGCCGGTCTGATCGAGAACGCCTGGAAGCGGACCGCGGTGGCGGCGGTGAACGGCGGGGTGCCGCTTGAGGAGGTGGCCCGGTGGGTGGACATGCCCGTCGAGGTGCTCCGGAAAATGCTGACCGCGGACAGGCAGGAAGACGGCCGCTGAGAGCGATACGCCGGGGGGAAGTCGGCTGTTAGCTGATACGGCACTCGTTCGTGGCAGGAACACTGGAAACAGCGGTCCGGGCGGGCGGAAGCCGTTTGGCTGGCGCGGGTGAGCAGCACAGGAGCGGCCCGGCCCAAGAGCCGGGCAGGGCGAGCGGCCATCGATCAGGCGGGCGGATTCGAGGCGGTGTTCCTCGACCCGGTGGGACAGGCGGCGCAGCAGCGGTGGGCGGATGCCGCCATGACCGTGGCGTTCGAGGACCTGGCACCGGTGTCGGCGTTCCCGGTCATCCCGGGGCGGCGCTGGGGGCCGGGCCTGTGGTGGTCGGCGACCACCGGCCGGCACGTGGCCGCCGGGTCGAACCCGATGCGCACCCAGCTAATGGTCCTGGACCGCGACCCCGACGTGACAGGCCTGGCAGGGCGGCCCGTGCGGCTGCTGTGGCGTAATCCCCGCGGGCAGGTGCGTTCCTGGGTGCCACAACTCTTCGCCCGCCGTGCCGACGGCACCGCGCTGCTCGCCGACTGCCCCGGCCACCCGGACGCCGGAGGCGAACGCGCGGTGAAGGCCGCCGAGGCGGTGACGCAGGCATGCGCGGATGTCGGCTGGACCTACCGGCGCATCCCGCCGCTCGACGACGTCCTGGCCGCCAACCTCAAATGGCTGGCCGGCTACCGCCATCCTCGCAACGCCGGCCGCCCGGGGCTGATGGCGGCGGTCGTCGAGGCGTTCACGCGGCCGCGGCCTCTGCTCGAGGGCACCGAAGCGGTCGGCGACCCGATCGAAGTCCTTCCCTGCGTCTTCCACGCTCTGTGGCACGGCCGGTTGACGGCTGGTCTCAACACGCCGCTGCACGAACGCATCCTCGTCGGCCCGCAGGGCTGGAGCGACCCGAGCAAGAAGGGAGGTGCCGGGTGAGCGCGCGGCGCGATGCCCGGCCGACCGTGAAGGTCGGTGCTCACGTCCGCTTCCGTGACGTGAAGTGGCAAGTGGTCGCCCTTTCGGGACAAGACATCCACCTCCTCGGCCCGGACGGCGGTGGTGAGGTCGTGCTCGCCGGGCAGCTGTTCGCCGACCCCGGCTTTACCGTCATCGGCGCCGATGCGCCTCAGGCGGCCCCGCAATGGGGGCTGTTCGAGACCGCCCCCGCCGCGGCGCGTGAGAAGGCGCTGGCCTGGCGGCGGCATGTGCGGGAAGTCGAATGCGGCCTGCCTGGCGGGCCCGGCAGCGAAGGGACGGTGCGGGAGCAGTACGACCCGCAGCGGCACACGCTGGCCGAGCGGGAGCACGCCAAGGCGAAGGAGCTGACCGCGCTCGGCTTCGGCACGGTCTCGCGCACCACGGTGCAGCGCATGCGGCTCGCCTACCGCAAACAAGGCCTGTGGTGGCTCCTCGACCACCGCACCACCCGCGCCTCCAGCCCCACCGGCCGGGCCGACGAGCGAGTCGTCGCCGCCGTCCGCGAAGCACTGCGCCGCCGCCGCGGCCGCTCCAAGGGCACCATCAACGGCCTCTTCCCGCTCATCAACCAGAAGACCGGCACGGCCCCGGCACGGTGCCCGCGCCGTCACAGGCCACGCTCTACCGGCTCGTCACCAATCTCGCCCGTCCCGGCGAACTGCCCACCGGACCCGTCCGGCAGGTGCCGGCGAGCGTCGACGGGCGGGCCTTCACCCCCGCCACGGCGCTGCGCCACGGCGAGCAGGTCCAGGTCGACACCACCCGCCTGGACGTCCTCGCCCTCTTCGACGACGGGCGTCTGGCCCGGCCCGAACTGACGATCGCCGTCGACGTCGCCACCCGCGCCATCCTCGCCGCCGTGCTGTGCCCGAGCACCACCAAAGCCGTCGACGCCGCCCTGCTGCTGGCGGAGATGGCCGTCCCGCACCCCGCCCGGCCCACCTGGCCCGACATCCTGCGCATGGACCACGCCCCCGCACTCCCCCACGAGCGGCTGGCCGCGCTGGACGAGCGTCTGGCCGCAGCTGCGGCACGGCCCTTCGTCCTGCCCGAGACGATCGTCGTCGACCGCGGCAAAGTCTTCGTCTCCGCCGCGTTCACCGCCGCCTGCGAACACCTCGGCATCAGCGTCCAGCCCGCCCCGCCCCGCGCCCCCACCGCCAAAGGCATCGTCGAGCGGACCTTCGGCACCATCAACCACCTGTTCTGCCAGCACCTGCCCGGCTACACCGGCTCCGACGTCACCCGCCGCGGCCCCGACACCGAGAAAGACACCTGCTACAGCGTCCCCCAGATCCAGGACCTCCTCGACGAATGGCTGGTGCACTACCACCACCGCCCTCACGAAGGCCTGCGCCACCCGCTGATGCCGAAGAAGGCCCTCACCCCGAACCAGATGTGGGCCGCGCTCGTCGCCGTCGCCGGGTACGTGCCCGTCCCGCTCACCGGCAGCGACTACCTCGAACTGCTGCCCGTGCGCTGGCAGGCCATCACCCCCGCAGGCATCCGCATCCACCACCGCACCTACGACCACGATCTCCTCGCCCCGTATCGCGGGCAGGCCTCCCCCGTCACCGGCCGCGGCGGGAAATGGGAAATCCACTACAACCCGCACGACGTCCGCCAGATCTGGATCCGCCTGACCGACGGCAAGCTCACCGAAATCCCCTGGATCCACCGCGACCACGTCCACCAGCCGTTCAACGACCACACCTGGCAGCACATCAGAACCCACGCCCAACACAGCGACCACGACAACAGCCAGCAGCACGAAGCCGGCCTCGCCGACGCCCTCGACCAGCTCATGCGCCGCGTCCACACCGGCCACGCCACCACCGCCGAACAAACCCTCCTCGCCCGCGCCACCACAACACCGGTCCCCACCGCCCGGCACCCGCACCACGGCACCAGCCCCACCACCGACGCACCGGCACAACACGACGAGCTCGCGCAGCACGGCGAGGACGACAGCATCGACGACCTCGACGACCTCTCCGACGACGGCACCCGCCCTGCCACGGCCACCGGGTTCGGGCTCTACGACGCACACGAGGAAGCCGACAAGTGGTGAACACCCGCCCCGAGCCCGCAGCGCACCAACCGTCCAGCGCGCCCACCGACGCAGGCGAAGGCAACACGGCCGAGCCGTCTTGGCCCCTGACCACCTGGCAGGGCTGGCAGCACTTCGCCACCACCGACCCGCCCGCACCGCCCCACAGCACCGACGAACGCCTCGCCTACCACTCCGCCTTCGTCACCATCCGCACCCCCGCCATCAGCCAACTCGCCACCCGGGTCCGCACCCTGATGATCCTCGGCCGCCACCAGCACACCACCGCACGGCCCTCCCTCATCGTCACCGGACCCGCCGCAGCCGGGAAAACCACCGTGGCCCGCCGCCCCACCAGCGAGAGCAACACCCCCTGACGCGACCCGACACCACAGACCAAACAGCGGATTCCGGGATGCAACAACGGGAGAAAACGACCTCTTAAGCGTCGATTGGAGAGTCCGCCGAGGCCTAAGCTTGCCGACCCTTTGGGGCCGGCAGGCCCAAGCGCGCATCTGCATCCACCAAGACCGAAGTTGAGCAAGTACGCCCGCAGGAGACCCCACCGATGTTTGCGTGGATGCCGCTGACCGATATCCCGACCGACGCCGAAATTGCCGAGATGCAGCTTCACCAGTTAGCAGCTGGACGCAAGGACCTGGATAAGTCGAACAACTACGTAAAACGCAGCAGCAGTCGTGCGGCCATCGAGTGCTGATACTCATTCGCTAGATCCAAAGGACTCTTTCCGGGGTCACCAGCAATTCCCGGAGAAGCCCCGTATGCCAGGAGTACGGCAATCAACGTCACTTCCATCTCCTCGCCAGCCTGAATGGCAGCATCCGCCTCATAGTCAACAGCGTGAGCCAGAAGCGTCATACCACAGCACACTTCATTCGGGTCCGCGCCAGCGTCCAACAGCTGGGCCAACTTGCTTACATCACCATCTTCTACGGCCTGGTGAGATGGGCTCCAAAGATTACTCAAAGTGCTCATGACTACACGATAGTACACGAATCCCGGGCGGCCCTCAAAAGACCCCCCGGGATTCGGCGCCTTACCGTCGACCCGACGTGTAATTTATCCGAATATTAGGGAACTCTTTGGAGAATTCCCCAAGCACCGGAGTGCAAGAAGAGCACGCCTGTTGTGACGAATGCAAAGTGAGGCTACCTTTAACTTTTGATGGCGCACCCAATTGATTGGCTATCCAGGTGAGCATCTTATACTCAGTGTCATTCACTCGGCCGTTCTTGCCAGTAGAGGTAGCCGTATAGCGGGCAGGATTCCCCCTACTTCCAACAGTGGGAATCAACCCTGCCTGCTCGTGCTTCCCGCTTGTGGCCAGGAGAAGCATTGAAGGACTACCTTCCATTTCCAGCCTGCCAGCCAGAGCGGCTCGCCGCTTTCCTGCAATTTGCTTTGCAAACATTACCTCGACTTGGGCTGCGAGTTCTTTGGAAGTTGCCCTTGTTGCTGCCCGCGCGAGTATAGATGACCCGCCAACGTCAAACGTACCTCCTCTGGGCTCACATATGGCGGGATTCCCACAATCCGGGTTCAGCCGGTTCCAAGCTTCATCAAGGTCTCCGGCAAGGAGGGCTGCGAGTGGACCTTGCGCGAAGGAAGTCACCATTGAATCGAACATGGACGGAATGTCAGGCCCTCCGGCATTCCCCATGTTGTTGATGGTATCTGCTGGCCCCTTCTTGGCACCACAAGTGTAGACGGGCCAGCATGCGGCACTGCCACCGCCACTGCCACTGCTGCTGGTGTTACCTGAGCTGCTAGTAGGAGCTGTCCCATGGTCGATGTAGTCGATTGGACCGCAGGAACCCTTGTGGCAGCTTCCAGCACTCGGGTTGCCCGGGTCGATCGGGCCGTCCCTGATGATGTCGCCGGAGCCGTCGCCCTTGGGGGTGCCGACGCCGCACTGGTCAGCCCTGCACAGACCTGTGGGGTCCGAGTGAGTGACGGGTGAGTTCCCCGCGTAGCTGTAGCCGTTGAGGGTCTGTGGGTCGTCGAGGGCCATGATCGGGTCGACGCTGACGAACTGCCCGATAGACGTGTCGTACTCGCGGGCACCGATGTGAGTGAGGCCGGTGGAATCGTCGGCTGGCTTGCCCAGGAAGGCCTTGTCGTCCATCCAGTTGGCCTTACTGCCACGCGGAGACCCGAACGGCGTGGTGTACCGCTTGGTGATCGCGTATGTGCTGGCGTTTAGGGCGATACTGGATGTGCCGTGGTGATCAGCAGCGAGGAAGTTGAGCTTCGTTCCGGAAGTGCCGGTTACTGCGGTACGGACCGCGATTGTTTGACCATTGGCGGTGTAGTACCGGGTACCGGAGACCGTTTTCGTAGTTCCCTTGACCGTGAGGCGGACCTCGTTGCCACCGCCCAGGTAGAGGACGGTATCGCCCTCTGCCTTCGCTCGACGGATCAGGAGTTCCCCGGAGGCGTCGTAGAGATAGGTGGTCTCCTTGCCGCTCTCGGTGAGACGGACCAGCTTGTCTTCGGTGTTCCAGGCGAGCGTCTGCTGAGCCGTTGGGCCGGGCCGGGAGGTGGTATTGCCACTGCTGTCGTAGGAGTAGCTGCTGGTCCGGGCTCCGGTGGTTTTATCCAGCGTGTGCGGCTTGGTGTCTCTGGCCGTGTCGTCGTACGTGTACGTGGTGGTCTCGTCGCCCGCGGAAGTGTGCTTGGTTTCGTTCTTGCGCTGTCCACCTACGGTGTACGTGTAAGACGTCCAGTAGGGGGCGGAGCCGTCGATGTTGGACGTCGCGCGTCCCGTCGCCGCACAATCGGCAGTCTTCGGTGTCCAGGCTTCGGTCATGCGGCTATAGCCGTCATAGGCAAAGCACTGGTAGTCGGCCTTGCTCGTGCCACCCTGAGTGGTGGCGTCGAAGATCGAGGTGACGTTGCCGGCGTCGTCCTGGGTGAACCGCAACTCCTGTGGCATGTAGCCGTGGACGTCATCTGTGACCCAGGCACGAGTAAGTCTGCGTGTGCCTGGCTCATAGGCCCAGTTGAGGTAGGCCTTCTTCGCTGAGTCCGTTGGGTCCACGCCGAGGACGAGTTGGTTGAGGTCCCCTTGAGGAGAGAACCCGGCGCCCTGCAGGTATCCGGTGGTGCCGCTTGAGCTGACCTGATGGCCGGTCGAGTCGTACTTGTAAGAGACGGTCTCCGCGGGCAGACCAGCGATGGCTGGTGAGGCGTACTGGCTGATCGTGCCGTCGACGTTGTAGCCGGTGCTGAAGGACAGTGTCTTGGGCACGCCCGCGGTCACCAAGGGATCAGTGTCGGGCAGGAGCAGTTGGTTGCCGGTTGCTTGATAGAGAGCGTCGTAAGACGTGACCTTCTGGGTGTAGGCCTTTCCGGTTACGCCGCCGTCGTAGCGGATGGCGCTGTCCGGCTGGCCCTTGGCCAGAGCGTCGAAGGTCCATGCGGCAAGCTTGTTGGCATCTGTCCTGGTGACCTGCCACATCCCAGTCTTGCGGCCAAGGTCGTCGTACTCGAAGAGGAGCTTCTTGTTCGGGTCGTCGTTCGGGGTGGTGCTGACAACCTGGTCCAGGTTGTTGTACTCGGTGGTGCTCTTGCCCTTATCCGGGTCTGTGGTCGTGACCTGGCGGCCGACCAGATCGTAGGTGTAGGACCACTTGCTCTGGTCAGGAGCTGTGATGGTTTTCTGCTGGCCGGCCGGTGTGTAGGCGTAGCTTGTGGTGGTGTATTCAGTTCCGGTGGGCTGTTCACCGCCGTATTCACGGTGCTCGGTGAGCTGGCCGAGGGCGTTGGTCACCGTGGTGGTTGCCTGACCGCCGTTCGGGGCGCTGGTGCTGACCGTGTCACCCGTGTAGGACGTGGTCGTCGTCCAGCGGGGGGTGCCATGCGTGCTGGTGACAACCTTGCTGGGGCGGCCGGCGCCGTCGTAGGTGGTGTCCGTCTGTATCGGTGCTTGACCGGCGGAGGTTTGCGCCGGTTCCTCCGTGGGGACTGAAGCGCTGTCCCAGATATCAGACTGCTGGCTGACGGCCAGACCTCTGGAGTCGTAGAGAGCCAGCGAGATGAGGCGGCCGCCTTGCGGCGTCGGAGCCTGGGTCTGACGGGTGCGCAGCAGGGAGTCGTAGAAGGTATAGGTGGTGTTGTAGCCGGAGCCATCACCCTTCAGTATGCCGGTGGACACCCAGGACATGTCCGAGCTGGTGACGTTGTAGGCGTAGACGTAGTTGGGCGTCTTGCTCAGGACCTTGAGCCGGTTGGGCAGCCACACCTTGGTCAGGCGGCCGAGACTGTCGTACTCCGTCTCCGTAACCTTGCTGTTGGGGTCAGTCACCTTCAGCGGGGCACCCGTGGCGAAATCGACTATCGTCGTCGACTTGTAGAGCCTGGCGTCCTCGACGGCGGTCGCTGTCAGAGGGCCGCTGGCTGCTGGGGTGTAGGTGGTCTGTGAGACCTGCAGGTCGTTGGTGTTCTTGACGAGGCGGGGACGCCCGAGCGTGTCGTACGTCGTGGTCGTCAGCTTCTGCCAGAGGGGGTTGTTGGCGGCCGTGTATCCCTGAACGCGGCCGGTCCATTGGGCCTCACCCTTGGTCGGGCTCTGGCTTGAGGACCAGGTCGTTGCGTCGTAGGCGACGGCCGTGTCGGAGACTACGTCGCCGGGCCTGCTGGCGTCCGCCGGCAGGTCGAGGCCGTCTCCCGTGATGGCACACGGCTTGCTGGTGACGCGGGTGCGGGAGACGAGGGAGGTGATTCCGTTTGTGTCGTTGCGGGCGTACCAGAGGCGGGTGCACTTCTCATCGCCGTCGACCGCGGTGTCGCCCTGGTCTTCGACGGTAGCGGTCATGCCGTAGTCGTCGTAGGTGGTCTTGACCGTGTGGATGCGGTCGTAGGGGTCGAGCTTGCTGGTGATGTTGGTGCGGGAGTGAGTGGCTCCGGTGCGGACGTAGTACGCCTCGATGTCCGCGTAGGACTTGTGCTGCGTCGCGGTGCGCTTGGACCAGGGATCGTTGATCGTGCCGGCAACTTCGGCGGTGCCGTTGTAGGTGACGCTCTCGCGGGTGAAGCCGGCGTACGGGTCGGAGTCAGTGATCTTGCCGGCTTTGATGCCGGAGACTTCTACCGTCTTGCGGGCGTCTGGGTCTGGCGTCTTGCCGTCCGGGCCCAGGACGCGGTCGCCGTGCATGCCACGCAGGTAGACGGTTACTGTCTTGCTCTGGGTGCCGGTGGAGATGCCGGTGAGGTGAGTGACCCGTTCGAAGCCGCGCCAGATGGACCAGGTGCGTTCCTTGGCCGGGGTGAGCGGGTCCTCGTTGTAGTGCCAGGCTCCTCCGCCGGAGTACTGGTAGGCGTGCTGTACTGCCTCCGAGCCGCCGCGCGGGTCAGTTGTCTGCACTGAGCTGACCGGGTACTTCTGGAACCAGTCGAGGAGGGGTTCCTTCTCACCGTTAGGGGACCAGTACACGGGGTAGCAGCGCTTGGTGTTCTGGTCGACCTTGGGTTTGGCCTGGCTGGCGGCGCAGTCGGCGGCCAGGTAGGTGACGATCGTCTGTGCGCCGGTTTCTGAGGTGACGGTCTTCAGGCGTGGCCTGTAGAAGGGCAGGATGTTTTCGGTTCCGTCGACTCGATTGGCCCGCATCTCGTGCGTGAACTTGACCGGGTCCAGCGACAGATCGGTGCCGCGTTTGCCGGTGTGCTTGATCTCGTCCAACCACAACGACTGATCGGTCGAGTCACCTGTGTCGCCCGGGTCGAGATATCGCTGCTTAAGGGACCAGACGTCCACCGGGTCGAAGGCCGGCGTGGTGGCGGCTGCGTTCCATGCATAGGTGGTGAGGGTAGTCAGTCGCTTGCGGGTGAAGAACGTTGGGCCGGTGTTGCCGGTGCACTTGTCGCCGTCCTTGCAGACCGCGTCGAAGGGTACGTCCGGCCAGTTGTCCCTGGCGTCCTCGGTCAGCGAGTCGCAACCAGTGCCAGCGGCGATGCAGCGCTCCGCATGGGTGAGGACCACTTTGTTCGAGGCGGCGGGGGAGCCGGAGAAGAGGGCGCTGGCGCGCTGGCCGTATCGGATCTCCTTGAGATAGCCGCCGCGGACGTAGTCGGTGCCAGTGGTGTCGTCGCCGAGTTTGTCGTAGTTGTTGTGCTCGGCCGTGTACCAGTAGGACATGGCGTTGTTGTGAGTGTCCTCGACGTAGTCGAGGTTCCATCGCCAGGCCTGAGTCTTGCCGCGGCCGGGGAACGAGCTGCCGTCGGCGTAGCCGGGTTCGCCTTCGTCGTCGCCGAAGACGGGAACAGTCCACACCGACTGCGTGCGGTCGTCGGTTCCGGCGCCCTCGAGCTTGTTCAAGCCGAAGACGTACTTGGTGCCGTCGCCGGTGATAACCGTCCAGTGCTCACCGTTGTCGTCCCCGTTGTCGGCACCGGTGGAGTGGGTCACGGTGGAGGCGTCGTCGTTCTTCAGCCGCCACTTGCCGGTGATGTCGTCCTTGACCAGCTCGGTGGCCTGGCCGTTGAGGACGAGGGAGGCGTTGTCGTACTTCCAGCACAGGTCGTACTTATCGGTCTGGCCGTCGTCGTCGCAGGAGCCGTACTTGCGCTCGATGTAAGACGACGTGAGGTCGAAGCCCTCACCGATCTGGCTGCCCTGGTTGTTGGTGCTCGCGGTGCGTCCGTCGACAGCGCCGGAGTCGTAGGAGATGGACAGCGTGGGCTGGGGCCCGGCTGCAGCCGGCGGCACGCGCAAGGGGTAGGACCAGGTGAAGGTACCCGAAGAGCCGCCGGCTTCCCAGGTCGAGGACGCCGACAGAGGTGTGGCCTTGTAATCGCCGGCCCCGGACTGCGTTCCGGCCGTCAGCGCCAGCACCATCGGTGTGCCGGCAGCAGGCAGGTTGACGGGCGCGGAGACCTGCTGCTTGAAGCGATCGTTGGTTGATTTGAGGAGATGGCCTGTGCGGCATTTCGCTGTGGTGGGATCCGTGAGCGAGCAGTTGGGCAGGCGCGTCAGGTGCAGGCGCCCGGCCCAGTCGCCTCCGTAGGCAGTTGCGAAGGCCGAGTAGTTCAGGCCCAGGCGCGCTGTGTCGCCCTTGTTCGAGCTCGTGACCTTGAGGGCGACACCCTTGATGCCGAGCTTTGTTGTCGCCTTCTGGCCGAGCACTTGGACGGTGACGGATGCAGCGGTCCGGTTCTTGCCCGATGTGGTCAGACTGATGGGCAGGGATCCCGGAGCGGCCTTGGCGGTGCCCTTGATGGGCAGTTTCAGGTGCGCTTTCCCGGCAGCGGGCCACTGTGTCTGCTTGGTCCGGTCATGCCGGGCGCGGGCGATTGCCGTCTTGTCCGCTTCCTCGGACTTTTTCACCGCGGCGGCAGCTTTTCGGTTTACCTTCGCCGTGAACGGGCTGACCTTGGCCGACCGGGGTTTCTTCAGGTCGGGTGCACCCAGGGGTTCGGAATCGGCGGCGAAGGCGACAGGGGTGAGCAGGCCGGGAAGCATGACTAGACCGGTGGCTGCGGCGAGGCGGCGGGACCACCGTCTGGAGATCTTGTTCCTGCGGCCCGGATCGAGACCGGGTATGCCGAAGGGGTTCATGAGGTGTCTTCCTGTACGGCGCCGGGCGGCGCGCCGGACGCGAGCCGTTGGAGGCGGAGAAGAAGGCGGGTAGAGAGCCCGGTCTGCCGCCGCGGTGTGGCAGTGAGTCTTTGCGGCTACCGCACTTGGCAGACCGGGGTAGGGGCGTCTAGACGGCGTTAGGGGTGTTGAGTATTTGGGAGCGCACCTGGTCGGCGGTCATGGCTCCCGCCCAGAGCCTGAGGTCGTGGAGTGCGCCGGGCAGGTAATTGCCTGTCTTGCCCGCAGCTGTTCCACGGCCCAGGCTGAGCTCGCCGCTGCCCTGCTGGGGGACGGTGAAGCCGGGTGTCTCGCCCGAAGGCTGGTCGAACTCACCGACGTAGAGGTGGATCTTCCCGTAGCGGTCTTGTGTAGTGCCGTCGGTCGGGTTGCTCCACTCCCAGGTCTCCTGGGCATCGAAAGTGCCCGTGATCCGGACCCAGCTATTGGTGGCGGCGCCGTCGTCTTCCGTCACCTGTGCACTTTGGGTGATCTTCCCGTCCGGGCCCAATGCAGTTCGAGTGAACTTCCACTGATAGACACCAGCGTCAGGCTTCACCACCCAAAGGGCCCACGAGGACTCTGCGCTTAGGCGCTGCGCTGCGACCTGAGCCTGGTAGCCGACCGGTTTCGTATCCAGGGCCGTCGAATTGAGCCGGGCGCCCACTGACACCGTGAATGAGCCAGTCTCGTCGACCACAGGGCCGGTGGCGGCGGCGTAGCCCGTTGCGCCGTCTAGGAACAGCGTGTTGTCCTCCTCATTAAGCGTGGCCCCGGAGCCGGACAGGGCCATGGCCGGGAGCGGGTAAGCAGTGATTTCCGCGACCTGAGTCCCCCTGGAGATGGTGGCGTCCCAGTGTGCGACCAGCTCGTTGGCCGGAACCCCGTCCTGCAGCACCCTGGCTTCCTCGGCAACTTCGGCCGGCTGCAAGGCCCGCTGCCACACGGCGGCCTCGTCAAGAAGACCAAAGTGATAGTCACCATAGTTGCCGCCCACGCGGGAGCGGCCGAACTGCAGCCCTCCGCTCGCAGTCCACGGCGTGTAGGTAGGCGCGGCTTTGGAAAGGACAATCGGCTGTCCCTGAGGCCGGCCGTTGATGAACAGCTGGATGGTGTCATTGGCCGGGTCGGTGTCCGGAAGGTTGTCGTCGCCCTCGGTCTTGAACACACCGGCAACGTGCGTCCACACGTTGAGCGCTGGGTTGTCCTGATCTGCCAGTGAACGGATGTAGACGGGACTCGTCGCGTCCTTGTCCGTGCGGTTGAACACCCACTTCTTGTAGGCAGCCGAGTAGTAGAGCGCAAAGGAACTGCCGTTGTCACCGGGCGCGGAGAGCACCGCACGGTTGGCGGAGACGTTGGACAACTGCACCCATGCTGAGACGGTGAAGGAGTCCCGGGTGTTGACCGCAGGCGCGGACGTCGCTGCGTAGCCGGTCTGCTTGGCCGGGTCGCTGGTGTCGTCGTTCAGGCGCAGGGAATAGTCGGCTTCACCACGCCGGGCCCGAGTCGACCAGCCGGTCCCTTCCACGCCATGCAACGTGGCGTCGTGACGGGTGCCGACAGTAGCGGTGTCCTCGGCGGTCATGTCGTCCGAGCGAGGCACGCCGTCCAGGTGCCATCGACCCACCTCACCTTGGGCGGGAGCCACCTTGAACACAAATTCTTGGTAGGCCCCCCACCGGTTGTAGACGTCCTTGGCCCGCACCGATAGGACCTGTGTGCCCGAGAGCGGTGGAGTGACGCTGGAGACTGTGACCTTGAGGCCTCCTGTTACCGGCTTGGCGGCCGTGGAAAGCAGCTTCCACTCGTAGGCCGTTATGTCAGTGGTGCCGTTGGACTTGATGTCGGCAGTGTTGGGCTGGAAGGTGAAGGATCCGGGAATTCCCGGTCCTCCCTTTCCTTCGCACAGGTTTGCCGTGCACTCGGTGTACGGCGAGCCGACGGTGATACGGGGAGCCTTAGGGGCTGTCGAGTCGATCTTGAAGTAGCACCATGGGCTGTATGAGGAGAACAGGTCACCGGTTTTGCCCGAGTGGGACCAGTGCGACTGTGTGCGCGCCTTGTAGCGATACAGGCCCCCGTCGGCGCGGTCGCTCATCTGGAGCTTTTCCAGTGTGCCGTCCGGGTGCCAGCCTGTGTCGGGAGCGTGTCCTGTCCAGACTTGGTGCCAGGGCGCGTCATCGCCGCGCTCTACAACGAACTCAGCTTGCAGGGAACCTTCCTCGTCACCCTTATGAGCCTCGACCTGCGTCTGAACGACGGCCTGCACCTTCGGGTCCTTACGAGTGACGATCAAAGGGTCACTCGAGGACTTCTTGCAGTAGGCGGTGGTGCCGTCGCCCGGGATGAGACCGACGCTGGTGGGAGCACCGGGCTTGTAGGCGAAGATGACCTGGAGTTCGGCGCTGTCGTCGAAGCGCTTCCAGGCACGTGGTTCGCCCTCGTCCTTGGCCCGCAGCATCAGCGTGAGACGGTCGATCTTGCCGTCCGCGTAGGAGCGGACGGTGCTCTTGAGGTTCTCGTCTGCTTCGTCAGGGTTGTCGTTGAACTCGATCCAGGCATCGGGCTGGTCGGGAGAGCACAGGTCACCGCGCCCGGCGGAGACGTAGCGGTCGCCCATCTGGTCCAGCTGCGCAGGGCCCGGCCACCGAGTGCCTTCGGAGATGTTGTCGGTGCGCTCCAGGTCCACCCAGTAGGGGCTGCAGTTGAACGACCACGTCTCACGAGCCCGGAACGTGGCGTCCAGCACATACTTGCCGGCCAGCTTGTCCGGCGCGAACTCGAAGTACATGCGGTCGACATAGCCCCCACCGCAGGAGTAGCCGTCCGCGGTGCCACACTTGCCGACGCCCTTGTCACCGTCGAACATCCAGAACTTGTCACCGTCGGAGGAGATCTTTGTACGCTCCTGGGCGCCCAGTCCGACGGGAGGGTCGATGTAGACCGGATAGATGGTTTCCTCGCCGCGCAGGAGGTCAAGGTCCGGGTGGACGGCAACGGTGTCGTTGTCGACCTTGACCGGCAGTACCGCGCTGGCATCGCCCTCGCCGGGTTGCGAAGAGTCTTCCTCCTCGGGCTCAGTCTCGGTCGCTCTGGCAGGGGCAGTGAGGAGCTGAGGCTGCGGTCCGGGCTCGGTGTCATCACCGGCCGAGTCCCACATCTGTCCGGCCGGCCCGCGGAAGAGGGCATTGCCGTCTTCGTCGACTGCTCGCAGGCCGCCACCGGCGCCTGGGGTCAGGGTCAGTCCGTTGCCTGTGGCAGTGAGTTCGACCTGCTCGAGTTCCGGGTTGTCGGCCGCCTCTCGTGTCTTCACGACGAGGACCTCGCGGTAGCCCTCGGCGGTGGCCGTCAGTTGCAGGTCCACGTCGTCCAAGACATTAGGGTAGGTGGCTGTCGCCCCGCTCAGTGTGGGTGCGGGCAGGGTGTCCCTCCAGCCGAGGGTGATCGATCGGCCGTCTTTGCCCATCCGCAGCATGTCCGAGCCCGCACCGCCACCGGAGAACGACAGGTCGACCACCGCACCCTTGGGGGCGATCCGGCCGTCGGGCCGGCGCTCCAGGACGGGGTCCACCGGCCCCCAGCCGTCCTGCTGCTTCACGCGCTGGGGCGTAGAAGACTGTGTGAGCAGGAACGTTCCGTCCGGATTGGCATGCGTGGTCGAGTACTCGGTGCGCTCCGTGGTGACCTCGACGGGCTCACCGGAAACCGCAGCTCTCTCCGATGCAGTCGCCTGGTCCACCACATCCGTCGCAAGAGCGGATGCGATGGACTGCGACGCATTCGTGGCCGTGGCCGTTTGCATCGGCAGCGCGGACAGCACCACCGAAGCGATCACACCCCCCAGCAACACCCCGCGCGTTCTTCGCGCACGCAGAACGAACACAGCCCCCACCCCCACCCGACGGAGCCCACCCTCCGTCACAAGATTCACACAGGACGCACAGAGTTAATGCAGAGTTACTCACCGAGTCAATCAAGAGTGACGAGCGCCACAGCGGGATGTCCAACTATGACCTGACCTGCCGAAATGCCCAACCCACCACGTCAGTTCGCGGTGGCATCCATGACAGCAGCCTCCGCGCATTCCGATCCAGGCGACCGTCAAGAGCACGACCACAACCGACCATGAGGATCGTCAGAGAGGTTTCGACTCCCTGCGACGGTGTGGCATTCTTCCGTGGCTTGATACTTGAATAAGGGAGTTTTGTGGACGAACACGAGTCGAGCCGCGCCGTCGAACTAGGGTCAGACCAGCTGACAGACCCGAACAGCCCCTGGTCGAACTACGCGAATACGCCCGGCAGTGCCTGGCTGCATGACGAGGAGGCACCGGAGGTGCGGCGATGCACAGCCACCGCACTCTGACTGAGGACCCATCAGGTGCCACACCGGGCCGAGCCTGACGGCCAAGCCCTCGGACGCTCCCGAGGCGGGATCATGAAAGTTCACCTCGCCAGCGACAGCCGTGCACGCCCCCGGCCCTTCGCGTTACCGCAGGCCAGGCAGGGCGACGCCCCGGCCTTCGAGACCGTCATGGCCAGGCATCCCTGTTGTACGAAGGGAACCGGCGGACTCAGAACCCGACCCACGCCCCCTGGCGGACCGTGCGTACTCATCCCGCGCGAGCCGCGATCAACTCCGGCGACGTGGAATCCGGCTGTCATTCCCCAGCCGTCCGACCAGGTCGGCCACCGGCTGCGGCGAGGCCGCGACGGAGGCCGCCCACCGGCCTTTAACGCCGAGGCGTACAAGTAGCGCAACGACGTCGAACGATGCATCAACCGCCTCAAGCAATAGCGCGGCCTGGCTATGCGACCGGATAGCTAGGCCCCCGGGGGGGGGGGGGGACCGAACGCGTACGGATTGCGTGCGGTTGGCGAACGGGTTGTACGTTGTTCAGGTGCCGGACTGCCAGGAGTGGGGGGCATGGTAGTACGGCTGGTGCTGGGAGCGGTGCCAGCGGGTGGTGGAGGTGCGCGTGGGGCGGGGGTGGGTGCGGCCAGCTGCTGCGTGGGCCAGGAGGACGGCTGTCAGGGCGGCCAGTTCCTCGGGTTCGGCACGGCCCTTTTCGATGCGCAGGAAGTCGTCGTGGCTCATGAGGGTCTCCCGTCCCTTGTATTGCTGCTCGCTGCTTGCAGCTTGCTTCAAGGAGGGATGAGGACCTCTTGAGTTCCGCTAGGACAGCAGGCGGTGGGCGAGTCGCCGATGAAGCAGGACCATGGCGATATCGGTCGCTGCGGAGGTGGGCCCGTGGGTGGACGTGGGCGTTCTCCTTGAGCACCCTCGATGCGGAGTTCGAGCATGGCAATGTAGCCGGCTCGGTCCGCTCTCCGTGCGGGTGTGTGTCTGGCGCGGCATGAGGGGCACGAGGCCGGTGGAGGGCTCGGCGCACATGATGTCGGCGACCCCATCGGGTTCGGGCGTGATGCGTTCATAGGAGCGTCGCATACTCGCGCTCCCGCCGGCTGGCCAAGCCGGGCTCGGGGCAGTGACCCGCCGCCCGGCCCCCTTTGGACACGTCAGGAGCCGTCGGCCCCGGCTGGGAACCGGGGCCGACGGTTCTCGGTGTCAGTAGCGGTAGTGGTCCGGCTTGTACGGGCCCTCGACCTGCACGCCGATGTACTCGGCCTGCTCCGGGCGCAGTTCGGTGAGCTTGACGCCGAGGGCGGCCAGGTGGAGGCGAGCGACCTTCTCGTCCAGGTGCTTGGGCAGGACGTAGACGCCGGTGGGGTACTCGTCGGGCTTGGTGAACAGCTCGATCTGGGCCAGGGTCTGGTCCGCGAAGGAGTTGGACATCACGAACGACGGGTGGCCGGTGGCGTTGCCGAGGTTGAGCAGCCGGCCCTCGGACAGGACGATGATGACCTTGCCGTCGGGGAAGGTCCACGTGTGGACCTGCGGCTTGACCTCGTCCTTGACGATGCCGGGGATCTTCGCCAGGCCGGCCATGTCGATCTCGTTGTCGAAGTGGCCGATGTTGCCCACGATGGCCTGGTGCTTCATCTTGGCCATGTCGGAGGCCATGATGATGTCCTTGTTGCCGGTCGTGGTGATGAAGATGTCGGCCGTCTCGACGACCTCGTCCAGGGTCGTGACCTGGTAACCGTCCATCGCCGCCTGCAGGGCGCAGATCGGGTCGATCTCGGTGACGATCACCCGGGCGCCCTGGCCGCGCAGCGACTCCGCGCAGCCCTTGCCCACGTCGCCGTAGCCGAAGACGACCGCGGTCTTGCCGCCGATCAGGACGTCGGTGGCGCGGTTGATGCCGTCGATCAGCGAGTGGCGGCAGCCGTACTTGTTGTCGAACTTCGACTTGGTGACCGCGTCGTTGACGTTGATCGCCGGGAACAGCAGGGTGCCCTCGCGCTGCATCTCGTACAGGCGGTGGACGCCGGTCGTGGTCTCCTCGGTCACGCCGCGGATCTGCGAGGACAGGGCCGTCCAGTCCAGTGTGCTCGACTCCAGCAGGGCCCGTACGACGGCCAGTTCCTCGTTGTCGGCGGGTGGCAGTTCACCGGTCTTGCGGTAGGTGACGCCTTGGTGGACGAGGAGGGTGGCGTCACCGCCGTCGTCCAGGATCATGTTCGGGCCCGCGTGGCCGGGCCAGGTCAGGGCCTGTTCGGTGCACCACCAGTACTCCTGGAGCGTCTCGCCCTTCCAGGCGAAGACCGGGATGCCCGCGGCGGCCACGGCGGCGGCCGCGTGGTCCTGGGTGGAGTAGATGTTGCAGGACACCCAGCGGACCTCGGCGCCCAGGGCGACGAGCGTCTCGATCAGGACGGCGGTCTGCACGGTCATGTGCAGGGAGCCGGTGATCCGGGCGCCCGCCAGGGGCCGGGCTGCGGCGTACTCCTTGCGGATCGCCATCAGGCCGGGCATCTCGTGCTCGGCGAGGGTGATCTCCTTGCGGCCGAAGTCGGCCAGGGACAGGTCGGCGACCTTGAAGTCCGTGAAGTCAGCGGGCGGTTGCGAAGGCATGGGCACTCCTGGTTCGGTTCTGGATGGTGCGGTGGATCTCGACCGTCGCGCCGCAGCGGTTGAGGGTGATGTAGTGCAGCCCGGGCGCACCTTCGGCCAGCAGCCGGTCGGCCATGGCCGTGGCGTGGTCGACGCCGATGCGGTGGCCGGCCTGCGGGTTGCCGCGTGCCTGCTCCAGCCGTGTGGCGAGGTCCTCGGGGAAGGTGGCGTGGGAGAGTTGGGCGAAGCGGGTGATCTGGCGGGCGTCGGTGGCCGGCATGATCGCCGGGATGATCGGGGTGGTGCAGCCGGCCGCTTCCACCCGCTCGCGCAGTCGCAGGTAGTCCTCGACGCGGAAGAACATCTGGGTGAGGGCGTAGTCCGCGCCCGCCCGGCACTTGGCCACGAAGTGGCGGACTTCGCTGTCCCAGTCGGGTGAGCGTGGATGCCGTTCGGGAAACGCGGCCACACCCACGGTGAAGTCCCCCGACGCGCGCACCAGTGACACCAGTTCGTGTGCGTGGCGCAGACCTTGCGGGTGTGGCACCCAGGGGGCGTTGGGGTCTCCCGGGGGGTCGCCGCGCAGGGCGAGCACGTCGCGCACGCCGGCATCGGCGTACTGGCCGATGATGTGGCGCAGTTCGTCGACGGAATGGCCCACGGCGGTGAGGTGAGCCACCGGCCGCAGCGTGGTCTCGGCGGCGATCCGCTGGGTGACCTCGACGGTGCGGTCGCGTGAGGCGCCGCCCGCGCCGTAGGTGACCGACACGAACGACGGCGCCAGTGCCTCGACGCGGCGGACGGCCTGCCACAGCGTCCGCAGGCCCGCCTCGGTCTTCGGTGGGAAGAACTCGAACGAGAACGACGGTGTGCCGCGGGTGAGGAGGTCACGCAGGGGGGTCATGGGCGGCCTCCGGCGTTGAAGTAGCCCGCCTGCGGGTGGTGGACGACGAGGGCGTCGGTGGACTGCTCGGGGTGCAGCTGGAACTCCTCGGACAGCTGCACGCCGATGCGCTCAGGCCGGAGCAGTTCGGCGATCTTGGCCCGGTCCTCCAGGTCCGGGCAGGCCGGGTAGCCCAGCGAGTAACGGCATCCCTGGTACTCGGTGCGGAACATGCCCTGCATCTCGTCCGGGTCCTCCCCCGCGAAGCCGAGCTCGGAGCGCACACGTGCGTGCCAGTACTCGGCGAGCGCCTCGGCCAACTGCACCGACAAGCCGTGCAGTTCGAGGTAGTCGCGGTAGGCGTCGGCCTCGAACAGCCGGGCGGTCTCCTCGCCGATGCGCGAGCCGACAGTGACGACTTGCAGGCCGACGACATCGACCTCACCCGATTCCTCGGGGCGAAAGAAGTCGGCCAGGCACAGGCGCCGGCCGCGGCGCTGGCGGGGGAAGGTGAAGCGGGTGCGTTCGCTGCCCTGCTCGTCCAGGATGATCAGGTCGTCGCCCTTGGACACGCACGGGAAGTAGCCGTAGACCACGGCCGCTTGAAGCAGGTTCTCCCGTTGGAGCCGGTCCAGCAGGCCGCGCAGACGTGGACGCCCCTCGGTCTCGATCAGGTCCTTCGTCAGACCCCACTGCCCGCGGAACAGGGCCGTCTCGTCTAGCCAGTTCGCGTACTCCTTGAGCTGGATGCCCTTGACCACGCGGGTGCCGCGGAAGGGCGGGGTGGGCACGGGGTTGTCGGTGGCGACGTCGGAGCGGACGTGGCCCTCCTCCGGGCGCTCCGCGACCTCGACTGGGGTGGTGGCGCGTACCCGGCGCTGCTTGAGTTCGGGGAGCTTGGCGCCGGGGACGCCGCGCTTGACGCCGATGAGGGCGTCCATCAGGCGCAGTCCCTCGAAGGCGTCGCGGGCGTAGCGGACCTCACCCTGGTAGATCTCGTGCAGATCCTGTTCGACGTAGGCGCGGGTCAGGGCGGCGCCGCCGAGGATGACCGGATAGCCGGAGGCCAGGCCGCGCTGGTTCAGCTCCTCCAGGTTCTCCTTCATGATCACCGTCGACTTCACCAGCAGCCCGGACATGCCGATGACGTCGGCCTTGTGCTCCTCGGCGGCTTCCAGGATCGCGGAGACCGGCTGCTTGATGCCGAGGTTGACGACGTTGTAGCCGTTGTTGGACAGGATGATGTCGACGAGGTTCTTGCCGATGTCGTGGACGTCGCCGCGCACGGTGGCCAGCACGATGGTGCCCTTGCCGGCCTCGTCGCTCTTGTCCATGTGCGGCTCGAGGTGCGCCACGGCCGTCTTCATGACCTCGGCGGACTGCAGCACGAACGGCAGCTGCATCCGGCCCGAGCCGAACAGCTCCCCCACGACCTTCATGCCGTCCAGCAGGATCTCGTTGACGACGTCCAACGCCGGACGCCGCGTCAGCGCCTCGTCGAGGTCCGCTTCGAGGCCGTTGCGCTCCCCGTCGATGATCCGGCGCTTCAAACGCTCCTCCAGCGGCAGAGCCGCCAGCTCCTCGGCCGCGCCCGCCCTCAGCGACACGGCGGTGGCGCCCTCGAAGAGCTGCATCAGCTTCTGCAGCGGGTCGTAGCCCTCTGCGCGCCGGTCATGGATCAGATCCCGGGCCGTGGTCACCTGCACTACGTCGAAGCGGGCGAGGGGCAGGATCTTGCCGGCGTTCACGATCGCCGAGTCCAGACCCGCCTTCACACACTCGTCCAGGAAGACCGAGTTGAGCAGAATGCGGGCGGCCGGATTCAGGCCGAAGGAGATGTTGGACAAACCCAGCGTCGTCTGTACCGCCGGGTGGCGGCGCTTCAGCTCGCGGATGCCCTCGATGGTGGCCACACCGTCCTTGCGGGACTCCTCCTGACCCGTACAGATCGTGAAGGCAAGGCAGTCCACGAGGATGTCCTCCTCGCGGATGCCCCAGGTGCCGGTCAGATCCTCGATCAGCCGCTCGGCGATCTCGACCTTCTTCTCCGCCGTGCGGGCCTGGCCCTCCTCGTCGATGGTCAGCGCGATCAACGCCGCCCCGTGCTCCCGGGCCAGGGCCGTGACCTTCGCGAAGCGGGACTCGGGGCCGTCGCCGTCCTCGTAGTTCACCGAGTTGATCACCGCACGGCCACCCAGCTTCTCCAGGCCGGCCCGGATGACGTCCACCTCGGTGGAGTCCAGCACGATCGGCAGGGTGGAGGCGGTGGCGAAACGGCCCGCCAGCTCCTTCATGTCGGCGACGCCGTCGCGGCCGACGTAGTCCACGCACAAATCGAGCATGTGCGCGCCTTCGCGGATCTGGTCGCGGGCCATCTCCACGCAGTCGTCCCAGCGGCCCTCCAGCATCGCCTCGCGGAACTTCTTCGACCCGTTGGCGTTGGTCCGCTCACCGATGGCCAGGTAGGAGGTGTCCTGCCGGAACGGCACACTCTGGTAGAGGGAAGCCGCGCCCGGCTCCGGCTGCGGGTCGCGCCCGGCCGGGGTGACGCCCCTGACCCGCTCGACCAGCCGGCGCAGGTGCTCGGGGGTGGTGCCGCAGCAGCCGCCGACCAGGGACAGGCCGTAGTCGCGGACGAAGGAGTGCTGCGCGTCGGCCAGGCCCTGGGGGTCGAGCGGGAAGTGCGCGCCGTCCCGGGTGAGCACGGGCAGGCCGGCGTTCGGCATGCACAGCAGCGGGATGCGGGAGTGGCGGGCGAGGTGGCGCAGGTGCTCGCTCATCTCGGCCGGGCCGGTGGAGCAGTTCAGGCCGATCATGTCGATGCCGAGCGGCTCCAGGACCGTCAGCGCGGCGCCGATCTCCGAGCCCAGCAGCATGGTGCCGGTCGTCTCGAACGCCAGCGAGCACAGCAGCGGCACGTCGGCGCCGAGGGCGTCCATGGCCCGGCGGGCGCCCACCAGGGCCGCCTTGGTCTGCAACAGGTCCTGGGTGGTCTCCACCAGCAGCGCGTCCGCACCGCCGGTGAGCAGGCCCTCGGCGTTGGCCTGGAAACCGTCGCGAACGGTGCGGTAGCCGATGTGGCCGAGGGTGGGCAGCTTGGTGCCCGGACCGATGGAGCCCAGGACCCAGCGCTGCTGCCCGGTGCGCCGGGTGACGTCGTCGGCGCTGCGCCGGGCGATGGCCGCGCCCGCTTCGGAGAGTTCGGCGACGCGCCCGGCGATGTCGTACTCGCCCAGGGCCGCGTGGTTGGCGCCGAAGGTGTTGCTCTCCACGCAGTCCACCCCGGCGGCGAAGTACGCCTCGTGCACCGCGCGCACGATGTCGGGCCGGGTGACGTTGAGGATCTCGTTGCAGCCCTCGAGGTTGTGGAAGTCCGCCAGGGTCGGATCCTGCGCCTGGAGCATGGTGCCCATGGCCCCGTCGGCCACCACCACGCGGGTGGCCAGGGCCTCGCGCAGCGCCAGGACGCGGGTGCGGCTGTCGTCGGCAGTGCGGGAGCCGGTCATGCCGCGCCTTCCGTCGGCGCACAGGCGCTGGTGGTGACTTCACCGGTGACGTGGGCCCGGCCGGTGGTGGGCAGTGCCTCGACGGCGACCCGGGCGGGCGGGTTCTGGCGCACCGGCGCGTTCAGGACGGCGTCGGCGATCGGGCCGGCGGTCTCGTCGGGGTGAGCCTCGGTCACGGACTGGGAGGTGAATGGGCAACGGGGCATGATTCTCCAGAGGTCGACGTCTCACGACGGCCCGCGGGCCGTCCGTGTGTCGTCACCATGGGGCCGGTTCAGGGGCGTCCCGCTCGTGCGGCGGCAGATTGCAGCATCCGGGCGAGGGCCGCGGGTGCGGTCGTGGCGCCGGTGAGCACCACCAGCGGGGGGCGCCGGCCCTGCGCCGCGATCAGCCGGGCGATCTCGTAGGCGGCGCTGCCGCCGCCGCAGAACGCGCCCAGCACCAGCAGCCCCGCCCCGTCCAGCAGCGGGCGCAGCGCGTCGTGGCGAGCACGGACGCCGCCGGGCGTGCAACGCAGCAGGACGACCGACTCAGGGCCCCGGTAGGCCGCGGCGAGCTGGTCGTAGCGGGAACGGGGGGTGCCGTGGGTCTGTACCAGGCAGACGATTCCGTCGTCCGGGCCGGCGGCGGGACGCAGCGCTGTCAGCGGCGGGCCAATCGGCGCGCTGCGCGGCGTGGCCGGCGGGGCGTCGGGCGGCTCGTCAGGGACGGGGTGTGGATGCGGTGCGGGTCGTCTGCCGGTCGGCGCGGTCGGCAGGCGCAGCAGGTCGGCGACGGTCGTGGTGTCGCCCGGCAGGTAGGGCAGTTCGCCCAGGAGCAGCGCGCTGTGGGTGAGCGCTTCGCTGGCGTCGGTGGTGTGCGGGCCCGGGTGGCAGGACGCGGTCAGCACCAGGGCGCCGTGGTCGTCGCGGTGGGCGAGGAGGGTGAGGGGGAAGGCGGTGAGGGCGCCCAGCGGGTCGGGCCGCTCCACGCGCACGCCCTGGGCGGCCAGTTCCCGAGTCAGGTCCGGGGCGGGGCGCGGCCCGCCCTCGAAGGCCAGGAGGCTGGCAGCGGGTGCACAGTGACCGGCGGACAGGAAGTGGCCGGCGGACCGCTGATGCGCCGGGTCGGGGGCGGCCAGTCCCTGCGTCGGGTCCGGGGCGGACCAGTGGTGGATCTGTCCCGGGGAGAGCCATTCGTAGCAGCTCATGTCCAGGACGCGGTCGCGTAGTTCGGTCAGCAGGCCGGCCACGGTGCGTTCGGGTGCAACCCGGACGCTGAGCGGCATCGTGGTGCGCAGAGCGGCCGGGAGGCGGTCGGCGCCCTCCAGGAGAATGCCTCGGCCGGAGGCAGTGACCGCGAAGCGGACCGTCGCGGGTGCGCCAGCGGTGCCGGTGGCGCCGGTGGTGGCGGCCCGGTATAGCAATACCGCCCACACGGTGTGCAGAACACTGCTTTCGGTGCAGCCCAGGCGGGCGGCCCAGGCGGTCAGCCGCTGGGTCTGCTGCGCGGACAGCCGGATACGGGTGCGGGTGCAGTGCGCGGGGCCGGGTGCGGCGGTGAGCGGGCCGGGTGGGAGGCCGCCTGCGGGAGGAGCGGCTGCGTCGGCTCCTCCGGCTCCTCCGGCTCCTCCGGCTCCGTCGGCTCCGCAGGCTGCGGACCAGAACCGCCGGGCGGGGACGGTGTCCCGGCGGTCGAGCCAGCGCACGTAGTCGCGCAAGTCGGGGCGGCGTTCGCCGCCGGGCAGCCGGCCCCCCGTCAGGTAGGCGCGGTAGAACTCGTGCAGCAGCAGTCGCGCGCCGGTGTCGTCCAGCAGGGCGTGATGGTAGGTGAGCAGCACCCAGGCGGGCGCGGGTGCTGTGCCGTCGGCGCCGGCCGGGCCACCGGCGAGGACGCTGACGCGCAGGCTGCCAAGGCGGCGCGGGTCGAGACCGCGGCGCACGTCCTGGGCGATCAGGTCGCTGAAGCGCACGGAGCCGTGCGGCAGCCACAGCACGTCGGCGTCGGCGCGGTCATGCAGGACCAGCAGGGGCTCGGGGCTGTCGTCGAAGACGGCACGCAGCACGCTCTCGTGGTCGACGACCGACTGCCAGGCGGCGCGGAACCGGTCGGGATCCAGCGGTCCGTGCCAGGCCCACGACAGCCGCTCCACGTGGCGGCCCGGGTGGGCGTCGGCGTCGGCGAGCAGTTCCCGCATCAGGGGTGTCGGGGCGAGCGTGCGGGTGGAGGTGGGGTGGGTTGCGGGCGCGCCGGGGCGGGTCAGCAGGTCTGCGAGGAGCCCGTAGGGGAACGTTTCTCCAGGCTCGGCACCGGGCTCAGCACCTGGCTCACTGGTGCCGTCGGTGGTCAGCCGCAGCGTGTGATGGCCGTTGCGGTGCCGGTCGAGACGGTGGTGCAGGGCGCCGACGCCCGGGAGGTGGCCGGCCACCTGGCCGAGGGCGGCCTGCAGGTGGTCTCGGTCGAGCGGGCCGCGCACCTCCAGGCGCGGCCGGCGGTACGGGGCCGGCCCGAGGTCGACGACGATGCAGGTCGGCTCCTCGCCCGGGGGCGACGAGGTGTGTTCGGTGCTCATCGGCTGTACGGGGCGCGCCTGGGTGGTCGCGCGTACGGCGTGCGGTCGACGTACGGTGTGTGCCGACCTCGGCGTACGGCTGCGAAGGCCCCTGCCCTCCCCTCTGCGAGTGCTCGACGAGTATGTGCGGTGCCGTCCATGCGGGCCTGTTACGGCGCTGACGTCGCGGTGGACGCGCACGGGAGTGTGGTGCGGCCGTGTCTGGTGGGGCTTAGGGCCTCAGGGAGGGTGCGGGGCAGGGAGCAGCGGCCGCCGTCCCGATGCGCCGGCGCAATGTGCGGCGGAATGTACGGCGAGCGAGGTGTTCCGGGTGGGGCCGCGGCGCGGGGGGCTGGGGCTTCGTCGTGTCCCGCCGTCCGACGATGATGCCGTCCGAGGGTGGGCGTGTGACGCGGGTGAGGCCGCAGGCCGCGGGGGCCGTGGTGGTGCCATGACTGGCTCCTTCTCCCCCACCTCGCACGAACCGTCCGGGGAACGTTAGCCGGGCGTGATGGGGTGGCCGTGTTCCTCGTCCGGTGCTGGACGCGGGCGCGAGCCGGGCTCACCGGCGCCGGGTGCGGACGGGCCCGGGGGGGGCTTCAGGGGGTGAGCAGGTCGGTGACGGCGCCCATGAAGCCCTCGTCGAGCATGGTGTGCGGGGCGGTGTCGCGCGCGGTGTCGAGGCCGGTGTCGTGGCAGGCGACGCTGATGAGATAGCGGCCCAGCGCCCGGTGGGTGGCGAAGGCCCATTCGCCGCGGGAGGCGGGCCGGCCGTCGGGGGCGAGGAGGCCCGCGCCGGCGGTACCGAAGCCGAACTCGGTGAAGCCCAGGCGCAGTCCCTGGCCGATGGCTTTGGTGTAGGCCTCCTTCAGGGTCCACAGTCTCAGCAGGGCGGCGGCGCGCTGTGGTTCGGGCAGGGGGTGCAGTTCGGTGCGTTCGGCCGGGGTGCACACGTGGCCGTGGATGAGGTCGAAGGACATGGTGCGGTCGGCGGGTTCGGCGTCGACGCCGATGCGGCCGTTGCGGCTGACGGCGACCGCGATCAGGTCGTCGGTGTGGGTGAGGCTGATGTCGACCTGGTCCAGTCCGCGCAGGTAGGGCCGGCCGCCGATCTTGTAGGCGAGGTCGAGTGCGCTGGCCTGGGTGCCCAGTGCGGCGGCGGCGGTGTACTTGGTGACCAGGCGTGAGGTGACGAACCGGAAGCGGACCAGGGGGTCGGTGGTGCGGCGGTAGCGTTGCCAGTCGCGGCCGAGCAGGGGGCGCAGGGCGGGGTCGGTCAGGGCGGGGCCGAGCCATTCGCCCCAGGTGGCGAACACGACGGCGTTGCCGCGTGCGTGCATGTCCTGGCCGATCTGGTGCCAGGGGCCGTCGGGGCCGCTGACGTGGACGGGCCGGCTGATGCGGTCGGCGTCGGCGGGCAGGCACGCCGGGTCGGTGAGGGGGGGCGTGGGCACCTCGGTTCACCCCTTTCCTTGGTGGTTCTCGCGCGGGTCACGGGCGCGGGCGTTGCGGGCGGGTGCGGTGGGCGGGCGCTAGGGGCGGGTGCGGTGGGCGGCGGCTTGCGGGCGGGTGGGGTGGGCGGCGGGGTGGGGGGTCTTAGCGGGCCAGGGGCGTGGCGGCGAGGTCGCAGCCGAGGCCGGCGCGGTAGCGGCGGATCAGTTCGTTCAGGACCTGCTGGGTGCAGCCGTCGGGCAGGTCGGGCACGGGGATGCCCAGGCGGGCGCCGATGCGGGACAGGGCGAGTACGGCCCAGGCGGCGTCGGCGAGGAAGGGGTCGCTGCCGTCCTGGCCCTCCCAGATGCCCAGGACGGCGGCGGCGGCGACGATCAGGCTGTAGCGGTCGCTGAGCACGAGTGCCGCGGGCTCGGACAGGCCCGGTCCGTGGCGTGGCAGGCGCAGGCACATCTGGCGCAGGGCGCGCAGTTCGGCGGTGAACGCCTCGGCGAGGGCGGCCAGGGCGGTGATGTGGCCGCCGACGCCGCGGGCCGGGGCCAGGCGGGCGGCGGAGTGGAGCAGGGAGGCGGCCATGAAGTCGCCGCCGCCGGCGATGCCGAGCAGCCGGTAGTCCAGCGCGGGCAGCTCGGCGCCGGTGCGGAAGAGTTCGGGCGGCGGTTCCTCCTCGGTGAACCAGGCGGTCTCGGCGAGGGAGCGCAGCTGCGGCACGATCACGGACTGGCAGGAGGCGGTGCCGGCGTGGCCGAGTCCGGCCACGGGCAGGTCGCGTACGAGTTTGTCCAGGGCGCCGTATTCGGGGCTGTGGTGCTGGTAGCCGCGGCCGCCGAGGACGGCGGCGAGTTCTTCGAGGTTCTCGCGCAGCAGGTCGGGGACGACGTATTTGACGGCGGCGGCGAACACGTGGGCGCGCTCGGGCAGCAGGCTCAGAGCGCGCAGGGCGACGCTCGCCATGGCGTCGCAGGCCAGCAGGTCGGCGAAGACGCCGGTGAGGGGCTTGTGCCAGCGGCGGGCCACGGGGCCACTGCGGGAAGTGGTGGCGGCGCGGACGGCGGAGTGCAGGACGGTGTCGGCGGCGGCGGTGACGACGCCGCAGATGACGCTGCGGTTGACCTGGAAGGTGCGCAGGGCCAGGGCGACTCCCTGACCGGTGCGGCCGACGAGCGCGTCGGCGCCCACCGGCCGGTCGTGGAAGTGCAGTCCGCTGAACAGGGCGCCGCGCATGCCGGAGGTCTGCACGCGCGGCAGGTGCACCACGCTGCCGGGCGGTGCGTCGGCGGCGTCGAGCAGGAACACGGAGTGGCTGTGGGGGCCGCGCGCGGTGTCGGTGCGGGCGTAGACGACGTGGGCGTCGGCGCGGGCGGCGTTGATGATGACGTCTTTGTGTCCGGTGAGGAGATGGCCGCCACCGGGTGCGGGGCGGGCGGTGAACTCGTGGCGCAGGATGGCGTTGGCGTGGGCGAGTTCGTGGTGGACGATCGTGGCCCGTCTGCCGTCCAGCAGCAGCCGGGCCAGGCGGCGGCGCTGCTGGTCGCTGCCGGCGGCCCAGACGGCGCCGATCGCGAACAGCGAGGTGATGCCGTGGCCGAAGCCGAGGGCGACGTCGCGCCGGAAGAGGGGGCGCAGGGTGCGGGCCAGCAGGTCGGCGCGGGTGAGCCGGCCGCCGTGGGCGAGGGGGACGAACTCGGCGGCCAGCTGCACCTCGTCCAGGAGTTCTTCGGTGGCGCGGGGCGGGGTGCGCCGGTCGTCGGCGGCGAACAGGGCCCGCAGGCCGTGCGGGTTGGCGGGGTCGTAGGGGTCGCCGAGCCGGGCCTCCAGGCGGGCCGCGCGCAGGTCCGCGGCGCGCTCCCAGCCGCCGGGTGCGGTGCCCGGGACGTGTCCGGTCTCGGCGGTGGTGGTCATCGCGCTCGGTCAGCTCCTCGGGTCCGGGCGGGCCGGTCGCGCGCCCGTACATCACCCTGGCCCGGGCCTCTGGTGGGGTGCCGGAGCCTGACTGGAGCCGCGGTCCAGGCCCGGTACGGGCGGCGTGTGGGACGTCGACGCGAAATGGCTGATCAGCGCCATGGATTCCAGGCGGACTCCACTGCTGCTGAAGTGTTCTTCGAGTGGGGTGCGAGCGGGCGGCGAGCCGATGTGCGATATTCCCTCACCCCACCGCGAGAGAGTCTTCTCTTTTTCCTTGGAAGTGGGCGGCGGAGAGTGGCATTCCGGGCATGGAAAGAGGGCTGCCGCGGGGTCTTCTCCTTCCGGCCGGGCAACAAGTCCGGCCGGAAGGAGAAGAATCCCGCAGCAGCCCCGGAGCGTGTGCGGTCAGAGGCCGCTCAGCCGGTCTTGCGCCGGAAGTAGCGCTTCTGGCCTGCGGGCCCGCTCATGCCCTTCACACGCAGCCGCCCGTCCTCGTGGGCCTGGCGCGCCTGGTTGGCGTTCGCCTTGCGGGCCAGGGCCTCACGGAATTTCGCCCGGTTGTCACCGTCGAGAGCACGGTTTCCGTCGCTGCCATCATTGGCGTCATTGCCGTAATTGCCGTCGGAATTCGGCTCGGGAAGTGCAGCCATGCATGCCTCCTGAATGGGAGAGGGGGGTGTGGCGTCAGACTGGCACGGAAATCCCGCACCGGCCAGACGCACGTGACATTCCGGGAATGGAATCCAGCCGTTTCGAAACCGGATCACCTCACGATCCGGTGGTGACCGGTGACCTCCTTTGCTCCCGGTTCCTTCGCTCTGGGTCGGCGGGCAGCAGGGAACTCAATACGGTCGTCAGCAGGAAGACGGCGACATTGCACCAAAGGACCGCCGCCGTGACCGAGGCGGATCCCCCCGCCCCGGCGTGCCGCCCCGCCGCCTCGCCCAGCTGCCCGAAGTACAGCCCGGCGATGACGGCGACCCCGACGGCCGAGCTGAACTGGATGGCGGCGTTGAGCACCCCGGAGCCCGCCCCGGCGTCATCGGCCGGGACGTCCTCCAGCACGACGGCGGTCAGCACCGGGGTGGTCAGGCCCATCCCGCAGCCCATGACCAGCTCTGCGGCGGCCAGTTGCGGCCAGGCCAGCTGCCCGTCACCGGCCGCCCAGATCTCCAGCAGTGTCCACAGGGCACCACAGCCCATCAGCAACGACCCCACCGCCACGCACGCCCGACGCCGGCCCGCACCGTGCTTCCACGCGATCTGGAAAGTGGCGGTGATACCCACCGGCCAGGCCGCCGTGACCAGCGCGGTCTTCAGCACCGGCCAACCCAGCCCCGTCTGCAGGTGATAGGTGAGCACGAGGAAGAACGACGCCACACCGCTGAACACCAGCAGCGTCACGGTCAGGCCGACCCGGGTGGAGCGGTGCCGGAAGAGTGTCGGCGGGACCAGCGCGGAGCCGTCGCGCCGGTGCCGCACACCCTGCTGCCTGACGAACACCGCGAACGTCGCGGCACCGACACCGACGAGGACGAGCATCCAGACCGGCCAGCCCTGTTCACGTCCCTGGATCAAGGGATACATCACGCCCAGGGAGGCAACCGTCAGCAGCACCACACCCATCACGTCCAGCCGCGGCGGCTGCTGCGAGCGGGACTCGGGCATACTGCGGACCGCCATGATCAGCGCGATCAGCCCGAGCGGCACGTTGATCAGGAAGATCGCCCGCCATCCCAGGCCCAGCACATCCAGGTCGGTGAGTGTGCCTCCGAGCAACGGGCCTGCGACGCTGCCGATACTGAGCGCCGTGCCCAGTACGGCGAACGCCTTTGCCCACTCGTCACGGTGGAACATCGTGACCACGACCGACACGGCCTGGGGCACCATCAGCGCGGCCATGAAACCCTGCGCGAACCGCCCCGCCACCAGCACCGCGGGAGCACCCGCGACACCGCACACCGCCGACGCCACGGTGAATCCGGCGACCCCCGCCACGAACAGCCGCTTGCGTCCGTAGATGTCGCCGAGCCGGCCCCCCGTGATCAGGAACAGGGCGTAGGCCAGGGCGTAACCCGCCACCGTCCACTGGGCCGTGGCGAAGCCGGCCCCGAGATCCTGCTGGATGGCGGGCAGGACCACGGTGACGGCGTTCGCGTCGAGGTTGTCCAGGAACGACGCCAGGGTGACCACGGCGAGCGCCAGCCAGCGGTGCGGTGAGGGAGCGGGGGCAGAGGAGCCGGTGGGGCGCGACGGCGCCTGCTCCGGGCCCTGGTGCGCTGTGGAGTCGGTGGGCTCAGGCATGGCATCCCTCACAGTGTGTTTCCGAGAACGGCATCCAGTGCCCGGTCCATGTCGTCCTCCGACAGCTCGCCGGCCGCCTGCAACGCCTCCGCGGCGGTGTTCACCTCGGCGGGATCGCCGTCGGGCCGCGCGAGCCGGAGCAGTTGCGCCAGCACTCCGCTGTCCTTCAGCTGATCCGCGCTCACGCGTTGCAGCGCCCACGCGGCGGCCTGCGCGGGATCCTGCGGCGGCCCGGACTCCCCGCCCGTCGTGGCGAGGTCCAGACGCACGTGCAGGAACTCGGCGACGGCCCGGGGGGTCGGGTAGTCGAAGGCCAGTGTGCTGGGCAGGCTCACCTGCGCGCTTGCGCTCAGCCGGTTGCGCAGCTCCACCGCCATGAGCGAGTCCCAGCCGAACGAGCGCAGCGGCTTGTCCGCCGGAACCGTCTGCGGCCCCGGCAGGCCGAGAACCCCGGCGACCTCCTGCCGCACGGCATCCAGCAACGCCGCCACCTGTTCGCCCGCCGGCAGACCGGCCAGCCGTGCACGGAACGTCTCCGTGCGCGCCACTGCCTGCCGGGCCCGGCGCAACCGCGGCCGCGCCAGAGCCGCGAACAGCGGGGCGGCCTCCTCGCCGCCGCCCAGCCCGGCCACATCCAGCTTGATCGGGACCAGATGGGTCTCCGGGCGGCCCAGGGCAGCGTCCATCGCGCTGATCGCCTCCTGCGCGGACAGCGCCTGCGAGCCGCGCTTGCGAAGCCGCGTCAGCTCCGTGTCACCCAGGCCGGAGGTCATGCCGATGCCCGCCTGCTCCCACAGGCCCCAGGCGAGGCTCACCGCGGGCAGACCGAGCTTGCGCCGGTGGGCCGCCAGCGTGTCGAGGAAGACGTTGGCCGCCGCGTAGTTGCTCTGGCCGGGGGCGCCCAGCGTGCCCGCCGCCGAGGAGAACAGGACGAACGCCGCCAGGTCCAGTCCGGCCGTCAGCTCGTGCAGATGCGCCGCACCCGACACCTTCGGGGCGAGCACCCGGGCGAACCGGTCGGCGTCCTGGTTGCGGACGATGCCGTCGTCGAGCACGGCCGCGAGGTGGAAGACGCCTGTCAGCGGATGCCGTGTGCCCGCCTCGCCGACGACACGGGCGACGTCCTCACGGTTCGACACGTCACAGGCCAGCACGCGCACATCGGCCGCGCCCGCCTCCAGCAGCTCCGCCACCACCTCGTCGGCGCCCGGTGCCCGCGGCCCGCGGCGCGAGGTCAGCACCAGGTGCCGCACGCCGTACTCCTCGACCAGACGACGCGCGACCAGGCGGCCGAGCTCGCCTGTGCCGCCCGTCAGCAGCACGGTGCCCGCGCCGTCCAAGGACTGCGGAACGGTGAGGACCAGCTTGCCGACGGTCCGGCCCTGCGCCATGAGGCGGAACGCGCTCGGTGCCTCCCGCACGTCGAACGCCGAGTACTGAAGGGGCGTGACGGCCCCCTGCTCCAGCAGGACGACGAGTTCGCACAGCATCTCCTGGACGCGGTCGGCCCCACTGTCGATGAGGTCGAACGCCCGGTAGTGGACGCCGGGGTGCGCTGCGGCGATCTCGTCGGCGTCCCGCACGTCCGTCTTGCCCATCTCCAGGAAGCGTCCCCCGCGCGGCAGCAGCCGCAGTGAGGCGTCGACGAACTCCTCGGTCAGCGCGTTCAGCACCACGTCCACACCCGCGCCGCCGGTCAGCGACAGCCACTTCTCGGCGAAGCCGGTGTCGCGGGAGGAGGCGATGCGCTCCTTCGGCAGGCCGAGCTCCTCCAGGACGGGCCACTTGCCGGGACTCGCCGTGCCGTAGAGCTCGCAGCCGGCATGCCGGGCGAGTTGGAGCGCGGCCTGTCCGACACCGCCCGCCGCCGCGTGGACGAGGACCTTGTCCCCCGCCCGCAGGGGGCCGAGGTCGGTGAAGGCGTAGTGGGCGGTGAGGTAGGCCAGGGGGACGGTCGCGGCCTCCACGAAGGACAGCGAGTCCGGGATGCGCACCATCCAGCGCGCGTCCACCGTCACCTCGGAGCCGAACGTGCCCACGGCCAGCCCCATCACACGGTCACCGACCCGCAGATGCGTCACACCCTCACCCGTCTCCAGGACGACACCCGCGCACTCCAGGCCGAGTTTCGGCGCGTGCACCATGTCGAGGGCGTTGAGCACGTCCCGGAAGTTCATGCCTGCCGCGCGGATCCCCACCCGGACGAATCCGTCCGCCGGCGGATCGTCGTGGTCGACGGGACGGAAGACGAACGTGTCCAGCCGCCCCTTGTCCTCGATGTCCAGATACCAGGGCTGCTGCCGCAGGTCCGGGACGAGCACGTCCGGCGAGGACGCACGGTCGGCCCGCACCAGCCGGGGCACCAGCACACCGTCCCCGCGCACGACCAGCTCCGGCTCACTCCTGGAGAGCAGGACCCGGCGCAGCAGGGCCGCATCGGGCTGTTCGGCACCCAGATCGACCAATCGGAGGCCACGCTCGGGGTGTTCGGCGCGGGCCACACGGACCAGGCCCCACAGCGGCGCGTGCTCCAGCGCCGTGATCGAGTCCACCGGGCTCGCGGCCACCGCGCCCCGGGTCACCCAGACGACGTCGATGCCCTCCGAGCGCGGATCGTCCAGCAGCTCCTGCAACCAGGCCAGCGCCGCCGTCACCGACTGTCCGGCACACTCCCCCACGGTCTCGTCGTTCCCGCGGGCCCCGCCTGCGGCGCTGAGGTCGACGACGACGGTACGAGGACGGTGCACGTCGAACGGCACGGCGGTGCCTAGGCTCCGGGCGTTCTCGACGCCCAGCGTCTCGGCCACCACTCCGCCCGGGCCGAGCACCAGCAGCTCGCCGGTTTCCGCCGGCGGCGTGGCGGGCCCGTCCGGCGGCGCGGCGGACTCGTCCGGCAGCGTGTGCGGCTGGTACTCGACGCGGTACAGGTGCTCGGTGCCGCGGGTGACGCCCGCGCCCGTGAGCTGCGCGGTGTCCGCACGCTTGACCGCCAGGCCCTCCGCGCTCAGCACGGGCTCACCCGTACCGTCGCAGACGAGGATGCGGACGGTGGAGTCGTCCACGAGCTCGGCGCGGACCCGCAACTCGGTACCGCCCGTGGCGAACAGCCGCACACCGGTCCACAGGAACGGCAGCAGGACTCCGTCCGAGCCGTCGCCGTCCGGGTCGCCTGCCTGCGTTCCCGCCAGGGTGTGCAGGGCGGCGTCGAGGAGCGCAGGATGTACCGCGAAGCCCTCGGCGTCCGGCCCGGCCTGCTCCGGCAGCCGCACCAGGCCGTACGCGACACTTCCGGCACGCCACAGTTCGGTCAGGCCCCGAAACACCGGCCCGTATTCCAGCCCCTGCTCGGCAAGGTCAGGGTAGAAGCCGTCCAGGCCGACCCGCTCGGCTCCGTCCGCCGGCCATGCGCGCAGGTCGGCAAGGGGCGGGGTCTGTGTGCTCGCCCCGGTCAGCGTGCCGGTGGCATGCAGGGTCCAGGCGGTGGTGTCGGCCCCGTCGTCGGGCCGGCTGTAGATGTCCACGGGCAGAGCTTCTCCGTCAGCGGCGGCACCGACCTTCACCTGGAGGCGGACTGCGTTGTCGGCATCGACCACCAAGGGCTGCGACAGTGTCAGTTCGCCGACGCCGGCCGCACCGACGTGGTGGGCGGCGGTGAGCGCCAGGTCGAGGAGCCCGGTCCCGGGGACCAGTACGGTGCCGTGCACCGCGTGGTCCTTCAGCCACGGCTGCTCGGCGAGGGACAGCCGCCCGGTGAACAGGTGCCCCTCCCCGTCGGCCAGCTCGACCACGGCCCCCAGCCACGGGTGCGCGGAGGCGTCGAGACCGAGTGATCCGGCGTCCCCGGCCGCCCTGACCGTCTGGTGCCAGTAGCGCCGGCGCTGGTAGGCGTAGGTCGGCAGTTGCACGACGGTGCCGGCCCCCAGCACCCGGTCCCAGTCGACGATGTGCCCCTGGACGTGCAACAGACCCAGATTGCGCAGCAGTTGTGCCGGGCCGCCCTGTTCACGGGCCAGGGAACCCACGACGATCCCGCCGTGCTCGCTGCTGCCGTCGGTCAACGGCATCGACAGCACCGGATGCGCGGAGATCTCCACGAACACCGTGTGACCATCGTCCAGCAACCGGCTCAGAGCACGATCGAAACGCACCGGCTCCCGCAGGTTGCGGCACCAGTACGAGCCGTCCAGCTCCGGCCCCGCGGCGATCTGACTGGTCACCGTCGAATACAGAGGGATCCGGGCCCGGTCGGGGACGAGGTCCGCGAACTCGGCGGCCAGGCCCGGCAGAAGCGGGTCCATCTGCGCGTTGTGGGACGCGTAGTCCACATTGATCCGGCGGGCGTACACATCCTGCGCGCCGAGCTCCGCCACGATCCGCGCGATGGCGTCGGCCTCGCCGGAGATGATCGTCGAACCGGCCGTGTTCACCGCTGCGACGGACAGAGCATCGCCGTAGGGGGCGAGAAACTCCTCCACCTGCGCCACCGGCCGCTCGATCAGCGCCATGCCACCCTGCCCGGCGCAGGCCAGCACCGCCTTCGAGCGGGCGGCGACGATCTGCGCGCCCTGCTCCAGCGACAACGCCCCGCTGACCACGCCGGCGACGACCTCGCCCTGCGAGTGACCCACCACAGCGGCCGGCTCGACCCCGAGGGAGCGCCACAACGCCGACAGGGCAATGCCCATCGCAAACAGTGCCGGCTGCACCACGTCGACCCGGTCGAACGGCGGGTGCTCGCCCTCCTCACCGGCCAGCACCTCCCGCACCGACCAGCCCGTCAACGGCCGCAGAGCCGCATCACACGCCTCGACCGACTCCCGGAACACCACACTGGACGCCAGCAGTTCACGACCCATGCCGACCCACTGCGACCCCTGGCCCGGATAGACGAACACGACCTTCCCACGCCGCTCCGCCGCTCCTGTCACGACAGCCGGATGGGTCTGTCCCGAGGCGAGTGCCTCCAAGCCCTCCACGGCGGCGTCGAGGGAGTCGGCCGTCACCACGGCCCGTGACTCGAAGTGCGTGCGGTGCCGGGCGGCGGTGGCGGCGACATCGGTCAAAGCCACGTCGTGATGAGCGGTCAGCCAGGACGCCCAGCGCCCGGCCTGCTCCCGCAGCGCGGCCTCGTCACGACCCGACACCACCACCGGCACCGGACCCACCACGTCCATAGACGACTCGGAGACTTCGGCGAGTGGCGCCTCCTCCACGATCACATGCGCGTTCGTGCCGCTCAGGCCGAACGAGGACACACCCGCGCGACGCGGACGCGCGGCATCCCGCTCCCACGCCCGCGCCTGCTGCACCAGTTGCAGCCCGCTGCCCTCCCACTCGATCAGCGAACTCGGCTCCTCCGCATGCAATGTCGCGGGGAGAACCTCCTGCTGCAAGGCCAGGATCATCTTGATCACACCTGCGACACCCGCAGCCGCCTGCGCGTGACCGATGTTCGACTTCGACGACCCCAACCACACCGGCGAGCCCGGATCCCGGCCCGGACCGAACACCTCCGCCAGCGCACCCGCCTCGATCGGATCCCCCAACGACGTACCCGTGCCGTGCGCCTCCACCGCATCGATGTCCCCCGGCACCAACCGCGCCGCCTCCAGCGCATCCCGGATCACCCGCTGCTGCGACGGACCGTTCGGCGCCGTCAACCCCTGACTACGCCCGTCCTGATTCACCGCCGACCCACGCACCACCGCCAGCACACGGTCACCGTCACGCTCAGCGGCCGACAACCGCTTCAGCACCAGCACACCCACACCCTCCGACCACCCCGTGCCATCGGCCTGGTCGGAGAAGGACTTGCACCGACCGTCGGGGGCCAGCCCGTTGAGACGGGAGAACTCCACGAACGGTGTGGGTGTGGACATCACGGTGACGCCGCCGGCCAGGGCGAGTTCGCACTCGCCCTGCCGCAGCGCCTGGGCAGCGAGGTGGAGGGCGACGAGGGAGGAGGAGCACGCCGTGTCGACCGTGATGGCCGGGCCCTGGAGGCCGAGCGTGTAGGCGACCCGCCCGGAGACGACACTGGAGGCGTTGCCCGTCCCGACGTAACCGTCGAGTTCCGCCAGTCCCCGGCCCTGCTGGGTGCTGTAGTCGGAACCCATGGTGCCGAGGTAGACGCCGGTGCGGCTCTCGCTCAGCGTCTCGGGCCGGATCCCGGCGCGCTCCAGCGCCTCCCAAGACGCCTCAAGCACCAGCCGCTGCTGCGGATCCATCGACACCGCCTCACGCGGCGAGATACCGAAGAAGCCGGCATCGAAATCCTCGGCACCGGCGAGGAACCCGCCCTCCCGGATGTAGCTCTTGCCAGCGGCCTCCGGGTCGGGGTCGTACACGTCGAGCGCGTCCCAGCGCTGCGGGAACGGGCCGATGCCGTCGCGCTCCCCGGCCAGGAGCTCCCAGAACGCCTCGGGGGTGTCGATGCCGCCCGGCAGACGGCATGCCATCGACACCACCGCGATCGGCTCCGCCGAGTCGGTCGCCCGCGTCGGACGGCCGACTGCGGGAGCGGTGGCCGGGGTGAGCTCCATCCGCTCCAGCAGCAGTCCGGCCACGGCCGCCGGGGTGGGATAGTCGAACGCCAGGGTGGACGGCAGCCGTACGCCCGTGACGGCGGTCAGCCGGCTGCGCAGCTCCACGGCCGTCATGGAGTCCATGCCCAGTCGCTGGAACACCTGCTGTTCGCCGATGCCGTCCTGCCCGGCACCCCCCAGGACGGCGGCCGCCTCCTGCCGCACGAGGGCGAGGAGAGCGGGGAGCCGTTCCTCCTGCGGCAGGGCGGCCAGCCGGTCCCGCACGCCGGACGCGGCCCGGGACGGCGTAGGCCGTGACGTGGTGCGTACGAGGCCGCGGAGCAGAGGGTGGATGTCCTCGCCCCGGTCGGCATCGCGCTGCACGGCGGTGAGTTCGAGCCGTACGGGGACGAGCTGGGCCCGGTCCCCGGCCAGCGCCAGATCCAGGGCACGCAGGCCCTGCCCTTCCGTCAGGGCACCTATGCCCTGACGGCGGATGCGGGCCAGGTCGGCCCGCCCGAGCCGCGCGGTCATACCGCCCTCGCTCTGCTCCCACATGCCCCAGGACAGGGCCACGGCCGGGCGGCCCTGCCGCCTGAGCCGGGCCGCCAAGGCGTCGAGCCAGGCGTTGGCCGCGGCGTAATTGCTCTGACCCGGTCCGCCCAAGACACCGGAGACGGAGGAGAACAGGACGAGAGCGGACAGGTCGAGGCCGGCGGTGAGGTCCGCCAGGTGGAGGGCGCCCGCGACCTTGGGGTCCATGACCCGGCGCACGCGGTCCTCGTCCTGATCGGCCAGCAGCGCGTCGTCGGTGATACCCGCGAGGTGGAAGACGCCGGTCCACGGGTGATCAGGAGCGACGGCGGCCAGGACAGCGGCCAGCTGGTCGCGGTCGGCGACGTCGCACCGGACGACGGACACGGTTTCGGCTCCGGCGTCGGTCAGGTCCCGCACCAGTTCGTCGGCACCGGGGGCGTCGGCGCCGCGCCGTGAGGTGAGCACCAGGTGGCGCACGCCATGTGTGTGCACCAGGTGGCGGGCGACGCGCCGGCCGAGTTCACCGGTGCCACCGGTGAGAAGCACGGAGCCGTCCGGGTCGAGCCGGTGGGATGCGTCCGTCTCGTCGACGGTGGGTCCGGGCACGAGCCGCGAGGCCAGCACCTGGCCCGCCCGTACGGCGATCTCCGGCTCCCCGGCTGCGGTGAGGGCACGGGCGAGGACGTGGGCGTCGAGGTCCTGCGCGTCGAGGTCGACGAGCCGTACCGTCCGCTCGGGGTGTTCGGCGCGCACCGCGCGGACCAGGCCCCACACCGCGGCGCCGGCCCATCCGTCGAGCCGGTCGGCCGGCGAGGCCGCCACGCTGTCACGGGTGACCCAGACCAGTTCGGTGAACTCCAGCCGCTCGTCGGCGAGCAGGCTCCGGGCCGTGCGCAGGGTGCCGTTCACCGCGGCGAGCGCGGAGGCGTACGCCTCTTCCCCGTCTGAGGCCGTCGCGTCGAGGATGAGCCGTGGCGGGGGTTCCTCACCGGCGTCGAGCAGTGCGGTCAGCTCGTCCGTGCCGGGGCAGTGCCGTACCAGGCCCGAGTCGGGGCCGGTGGCGCTCAGGCGGTCGGCCAGGTCTCCGGTGCCGCCCACGACCCAGGTGCGGGTGTGGCCGTCCGCCGGCTCCGGGTGGCGCAGGGGCTGGAAGGCCACGTTGTAGAGGTGTTCGACGGTTCCGCGCACGCGTAGCTGTTCCGCTGTCGCCTCGCGCAGCCGCAGCGCCGCGACCTTCAGCACGAGGCGGCCCGCCGCGTCGGTCGCGTGCAGCGAGGCGGTGGCGTTCGTACGGTCGAGGTCGACCCGCACCCTCAGGGCGGTGCTCTCGGCCACCCGGCATTCCACGCCGCTCCAGGCGAAGGGCAGCAGAACTTCCGTGCCCTGCGGGGAGTCCTGGGCGCGCAGCGCGGCGAGCCCGTGCAGGGCGGCGTCGAGCAGCGCCGGGTGGACGCCGTAGTCGGCGGTGCGCAGGTCGTCGGGGAGGCGGACCTCGGCGTACAAGGTGTCCCCCGTGCGCCACAGTTCGGCCAGTCCCTGGAAGGCGGGGCCGTACTGCAGGCCCAGGGTGTGGAAGTGCCGGTAGTAGTCGTCCAGTTCGACGCGTTCCGCGTCCGGCGCCGGCCACGGCTGCGGCTCGGGCTCGGCGGTCTGAGCGGAGTGCTCGAGCAGCTCGCCGACGGCGTGCTGGCGCCATGCGTCGGGGGCGGAGCCCTCGGTACGGCTGTGGATGCCGATCGTGCGGCCCCCGTCGCCGCGCGGGGCCCCGACGACGACCTGGAGGCGGACGGCCTCGTCCAGCACGAGCGGTTCGAGCAGCGTGAGCTCGGCCACCCCCGCCGCGCCGGTGCGGTGCGCGGCCGCGAGAGCCAGCTCCAGCAGACCGGTGCCGGGAACGAGGGCGATGTCGTGCACGACGTGGTCGCGCAGCCAGGGGTGCTCGTTCGGCGACAGTTTGCCGGTGAACAGATGCCCCTCGCCGTTGGCCAGCACGGTCGCGGCGCCGAGCCAGGGGTGCCCCGGGCGCTCCAGCCCGACCGACGCCAGATCGCCGCCCACCTGACCGGCCGTCTCCAGCCAGTGACGCTCACGCTGGAAGGCGTACGTGGGCAGCGCCACGGGTGCGGCTCCGGAGCCGGTGGGCAGGATGTCCTGCCAGGCGAGCTCCTCCCCGGCCACGTGGAGGCCGCCGAGAGCCCGCACGAGCGTGCGGACCTCGTCCGTCCCGCCGGACTCGCCGGTGTCCGACCGCTGCGAGGCCACGAAAACGGCGTCTCGCTCCGAGCAGGCGGCGCCCATGGCGCAGAGGACGGCGGCGGGCCCGCACTCCAGGAACCGGGTGGCGCCCTGCTGCTCGACGGCACGCACGACGTCCAGGAAACGCACCGCGTCGCGGGCTTGGCGCACCCAGTACGCCGGGGAGCGCACTCCCTCTCCGGCTGCCAGGTCCTCGTCGGCCCGCAGTCCGGTCACGGACGAGACGAGCGGGACGGCCGGGGCCTGGAAACGGCAGCTCTCGGCGATCGTCCGGAACTCGGCGAGCATGGCGTCCATGTGGGGCGAGTGGAAGGCGTGGGACACCTCCAGCCGCCGGGTGCGCCTGCCCTGTGCGGCGAAGTGCGCCGTGACGGCCTCCACCGCCGTGGCGTCACCGCTGACGACCGTCTGGGCCGGGCCGTTCAGGCCCGCGATGGAAATCCGGCCGTCGATGCCGGCGAGCACCTCGGTCACTTCCGCTTCGGACGCCTCGACCGATGCCATGGCGCCACCGCGTTCGCACGCCTGCATCAGCCGGCCGCGGGCCGCCACGAGGCGGGTCGCGTCGGCCAGGTCCAAAACGCCCGCCACGTGCGCGGCCGCCAGCTCGCCGATCGAGTGCCCGGCCACCACGGCGGGCCGGACGCCCCATGACTGCCACTGGCGGAACAGCGCCACTTCGAAGGCGAACAGCGCGGGCTGCGTGAACTCCGTCTCGTGGACCAGGGCCGCGTCGGCGCTGTCGTCGGCAGCGAGGACCACCTCGGCCAGCGGGCGGCTCAGATGCGGATCGAGAGCGGCGCAGACCTCGTCGAAGGCGTCGCGGAACACCGGCAGCGCCGCGTGGAGCCGGCGCCCCATGCCGATGCGCTGGCTGCCCTGGCCGGTGAACAGCACCGCGGACTCGCCCTGGGTGGCGGTGCCTTGGGCGAGGGCGGGATGGGGGCGGCCGTCGGCGAGCGCCTCCAGGGCCTCGGCCAACTGGTCGAGGGAGTCGGCCGTCACCGCCGCCCGTGACTCGAAGTGCGTGCGGTGCCGGGCGGCGGTGACGGCGACATCGGCCAGAGTCACGTCCTGGTGAGCGGTCAGCCAGGATGCCCAGCGCCCGGCCTGCTCCCGCAGCGCAGCCTCGTCACGACCCGACACCACCACCGGCACCGGACCTACCACGTCCTCAGCCGACTCGGAGACTTCGGCGAGTGGCGGTTCCTCCACGATCACATGGGCGTTGGTGCCACTCAGACCGAACGACGACACACCCGCACGACGCGGACGTGCAGCATTCCGCTCCCATGCCTGCGCCTGCTGCACCAGTTGCAGTCCGCTGCCCTCCCACTCGATGAGCGAACTGGGCTCATCGGCATGCAGCGTCTTCGGCAACGCTCCGTGCTGCAGCGCCAGGATCATTTTGATCACACCCGCGACACCCGCGGCCGCCTGCGCGTGACCGATGTTCGACTTCGACGACCCCAACCACACCGGAGAGCCCGGATCCCGGCCCGGACCGAACACTTCCGCCAGCGCACCCGCCTCGATCGGATCACCCAGCGACGTGCCCGTCCCGTGCGCCTCCACCGCATCGATGTCCCCCGGCACCAACCGCGCCGCCTCCAGCGCATCCCGGATCACCCGCTGCTGCGACGGACCGTTCGGCGCCGTCAACCCCTGACTGCGCCCGTCCTGATTCACCGCCGACCCACGCACCACCGCCAGCACCCGGTCACCGTCACGCTGCGCGGCCGACAACCGCTTCAGCACCAGCACACCCACACCCTCCGACCACCCCGCACCATCCGCGGCAGCCGAGAACGACTTGCACCGGCCATCCGGAGCCATCGCCTTCAAGCGCGAGAACTCCACGAAGAGGGAGGGCGTGGACATGACCGTGACACCACCCGCCAGGGCCACCTCGCACTCGCCCTGGCGCAGCGCCTGGGCGGCGAGGTGCAGTGCCACCAACGATGACGAGCACGCGGTGTCGACGGTCATCGCGGGGCCTTGGAGGCCGAGGACGTAGGAGATGCGGCCGGACAGGATGCTGGAGGCACGGCCGGTGCCGACATAGCCGTCCAGGGCTTGCAGATCATGAGTGCGGTGATCCCCGTAGTCGGAGTTCATCGCCCCCAGATACACACCCGTCCGGCTGCCGCTCAACGCCTCGGGCCGGATCCCCGCCCGCTCCAGCGCCTCCCACGACGCCTCCAGCACCAACCGCTGCTGCGGATCCATCGACACCGCCTCACGCGGTGAAATACCGAAGAAGCCCGCGTCGAAATCCTCCACATGACCATCCGCGAGGAACCCGCCCTCACAGCCGTAACTCTTGCCCTCCACCTCCGGATCCGGATCGAACAGATCCAGCCCCCGCCAACGCCCCGGGAACCCACCCACCGCATCCCCACCGGACACCAGCAGCTCCCAGAACGCCTCCGGCGTGTCGATACCACCCGGCAGACGGCACGCCATCGACACCACCGCGATCGGCTCGGTGCGGGCGGCCCGCTCCGAGTCGAGTTCCTTCTCGGCCTTGAGCAGGGCCGTCGTGGCACGCCTCAGGTAGGACTCGAGCTTCTCGACATCGGGCGCGGTCATGAACTGACTCCAAACTTGTCGTCCAGGAACTGCAGAAGGTCTTCGGTGCTGTCGGCCTCGAGCTCGACGGGGGCCGCTTCTGCGGTGGTGACGGTCTTCGTCAGGCCCTCCTTGAGGTCGAGGAAGGCCGAAGCCAGGCCCTGCGACTCGAGCTGCTTCGGCGTGGCGGAGCGCAGGAGTGCCACCAGGCTGTCGATCTGCGCCTCGGTCAGCGGGTCGGTCGCGGCCCTGCGTCCCGGGCGCTCGGGAACGTCGTCCTGCGGCAGTCGGTCCAGCAGGAACGCGGCAATGGAGTCCGGGGTCGGATGGTCGAAGGCCAGGGTGGCCGGCAGGGTCAGCGCGGTCTCCGCGGACAGGCGCCTGCGCAGTTCCACCGCCATGAGGGAGTCCAGGCCCGCCTCCTTGAAGACCTGCTGGGCGTCCACGGCCTCGGGACCGGGCAGACCCAGCACCACGGCGGCCTCGCGGCGGACCGTCTCCAGGACGGTCCGGCGTCGTTCCTTGGCGGACGCGGAGCGCAGCCTGTCCCGCAGGGTGACCGGTGCCGTCGCACCCTGGGCGCGACGCAGCCTGCTGCGGAGCAGTCCGCGCAACAGCGCGGGTGTGTCGTCCCCGTCGTCGAGACCGCGTTGCAGCGCTCCGAGACTCAGCTTGACCGGCACGAGGTGCGCTTCCGGGCGGGACAGCGCGGCGTCCAGGAGGCGCAGCGCCTGGCCGGAGGTGAGCGCGGAGATGCCGCGGCGGCGCATCCGGGCCAGGTCGGCGTCGTTCAGGGCGTCGGTCACGCCGGTGCCGTTGGGCTCCCACAGGCCCCAGGACAGGCTGGTGCCGGGCAGGCCGTCGGCGCGGCGGCGGGCGGCCACCGCGTCCAGGACGGTGTTGGCGGCGGCGTAGGTGGACTGTCCCGCGCCGCCGAGGATCCCGGCGACCGAGGAGAACACCACGAACAGGGACAGGTCCGCGCCGGCCCGGCGGGTGAGCTCGTCGAGGTGGACCGCTCCGGCCGCCTTCGGGCCCATGACCGTCCACAGACGTTCGGGGTCCTGGTTCTGGAGCAGGCCGTCGTCGAGTGTGGCCGCGAGGTGGACGACCCCGGTCCACGGGTGGCCGTCCGGCGCGGCGGCCAGGATGTCCGCGAGGCGGTCGCGGTCGGTCACGTCGCACGCCTCGATGCGCACGGTCTCGGCGCCGGCGTCGTGGAGTTCGCGTGCGAGGTCCGACGCGCCGGGGGCCTGGGGGCCGCGGCGGGAGGTCAGCACGAGGTGGCGGACTCCGTGGGCGCGGACGAGGTGGGCGGCGACCTGCCGGCCGAGCTCCCCCGTGCCCCCGGTGACGAGGACGGTGCCGTTGGGGTCCGGGCGGCCGTGCGCGGAGCCGTCGCCGGTGGTGCCGGTGGTGCCGGTGCTCCCGGTGGTGCCGGTGGCACGGACCAGGCGGGCGCCGAGCAGCGCCTCACCCCGTACGGCGATCTCGGGTTCGTCCGTCACCGTCAACGCGCGGGCCAGCGCCGGGGAGGGCCCGTCCGTGTCGATGAGGCGCAGGACCCGCTCGGGGTACTCCGTGCGGGCCGCACGCAGCAGGCCCCACACACCGCTGTGGGCGAGGTCCCGCACACCGTCACCACCGTCCACGGCGCCGCGGGTGACCCAGACCAGCTCGGTGGAGGCGAGCCGTTCCTCGGCCAGCAGCGCACGCAGCAGTTCCAGGGTTGCGGCCGTGCGGGCCCGCAGGTCCGCGACGGTGCTGCCGCCGTCGGTGTCCGGTGTGTCCTGGGCACCGGCGGTGTCCGGGGCGGGGACGGCGGGGACGGCGGGGACGGCGAGGACGATCAGCCGAGCGGGCGCCGGGGAGCCCTCGTCGAGACGCGCCGTGAGGGCGTCCGCACCGGCGAGGTGCTCGATGTGCCCGGTGTCCGTGGCGTCGGGCAGCCCGGCCAGGAAACGCTCGTCGCCGAGAAGCCAGGTCGCGGCCGTCTCCTGCCGCGTCACCGGGGCGAGGAGCGGCTGGAAGTCCACCTGGTGGAGGTGTTCCACCGGGCGGCCCGCCCGCAGTTGTTCCGCGCTCGCCTCGCGCATCCGCAGCGCTCGGGCCGCGGCCACCGGCCTGCCGTCGGCGTCGGCCACCCACAGCCGGGCGCTGGAGCGCGCGCCGTCCAGGTCCACGCGCACCCGCAGGGTGGAGCTGCCTGCGGCGTGGAGCTCCACGCTCTCCCAGGCGAAGGGCAGCAGGACTCGCCGGTCGGACTCGTCCTGGTCCCGGACGGCTTGCACCGTGTGCAGGGCGGCGTCGAGCAGGGCGGGGTGCATCCCGTATTCCTGGGCCGGGACCCCCTCGGGGAGACGGACGAGGCCGTATGCGGTGTCGCCGTCACGCCACAGCTCGGTCAGGCCCCGGAAGGCGGGGCCGTATCCGACACCCTGGGCGTCCAGCCGTTCGTAGAACCCGTCCAGGGGGACCGCCTCCGCCTCGGGGACGGGCCAGTCCCGCAGGCTCTCGAATCCCTGGTCGTGGCCGTCCGGGAGGCCCTCGAGCAGCCGTCCGGAGGCGTGGCAGGTCCAGTGCTCCTGGTCCGACTCCGGCCGGGAGTAGACGGCGATGGAGCGCTCGCCCTGAAGGTCGGGCGCGTCCACCGCGACCTGGAGGTGCACAGGGCTGTCGTCGTCGAGGATCAGCGGTTCGGACAGGGTGAGTTCGCCGACGTGTCCGGCTCCGGTCTCCCGTGCCGCCACCAGGGCGAGCTCCAGCAGACCCGTGCCGGGGGCCAGGACGGTGCCGAACGCGGCGTGGTCCCTCAGCCAGGGGTGCAGCGCCGTCGACAGCCGGCCGGTGAACAGATGCCCCTCTCCCCCGGCCAGTGTCGTGACGGCGCTCAGCCAGGGGTGCCGCGCGGCGACGAGGCCCATCGAGTTCGCGTCGCCGGTCCCCTGTGCGGTGTCGGCCCAGTAGCGCTCGCCCTGGAAGGCGTACGTGGGCAGGGGTACCGCGTCCGCCCGCCGGAACCCGGTCCCGAGGGCGCGGTTCCAGTCGACGTCGAGGCCCTGGACGTGCAGCAGGGCGAGGGTGCGCAGGAGTTCGCCCGCGTCGCCGTGGCCGCGCTGGAGGCTCGGAACGACGAGGCCGTCCGCGTCGGCGCAGCCGTCGGTGAGCGGCATGACCAGCACCGGGCTGGGGCTGACCTCGACGAACACGTCGTAGCCGTCGTCCAGCAGCCGGGCCTGGGTGAGGTCGAGGCGCACCGGCTCACGCAGGTTGCGGCACCAGTAGTCCGCGTCGAGTTCGGATCCGTCGAGGGGACCGCCGGTGACCGTCGAGTAGAACGGTATGCCGGTGTTCTGCGGGCGCAGGACGGTGAACTCGGCCCGCAGGCCGGGCAGCAGGGGGTCCATGTGCGCGCTGTGCGAGGCGCAGGCGGCGTTGAGCTTCCCGCACGAGATGTCCTCGTCGTCCAGTTCGATCAGGACGTCCTCGACCGCGTCGGCGTTGCCGGAGATCACCGTCCAGCGGCCGGTGTTGACCGCGGCGATCGACAGGGCCTCCCCGTACGGCGCGATGCGCTCCTGCACCTCGGCGACGGGCAGTTCGACGACGGCCATCTCGCCACCGCCGCCGTCGGACTGGAGCGCGCGGCTGCGCACCGCCACGATGCGGGCCCCCTCGTCGAGGGTCAGTGCACCGGACACGACGGCCGCGGCCACCTCGCCCTGACTGTGGCCGGCGACCGCGGCGGGTTCGAGGCCGAGCGACCGCCAGGCCGCCGCCAGCGCGACGTACATGGCGAAGAGCACAGGCTGGACGACGTCCAGACGCTCCAAGGGCAGGGAGCCGGAGTGTTCACCGCGCAGACGCTCCAGCACGGACCAACCGGTGTACGGCCGCAGCGCCGTGTCGCAGGCCGTCACGGTGTCCCGGAAGGCGTCGCTCTGCTCCAGCAGCGCGCTCCCCATGCCTTCCCAGTCGGTGCCCTGGCCGGGGAAGACGAAGACGACCTTTCCGCGCGGGGCGGCGGTGCCGTGCGTGAGGGCGGGGTGGGGGCGGCCGTCGGCGAGTGCCCGCAGGGCCTCGGCCAACTGGTCGAGGGAGTCGGCTGTCACCGCGGCCCGTGAGTCGAAGTGTGTGCGGTGCCGGGCGGCGGTGACGGCGACGTCGGCCAGAGTCACGTCGTGATGAGCGGTCAGCCAGGACGCCCAGCGCCCGGCCTGCTCGCGCAGCGCGGCCTCGTCACGACCCGACACCACCACCGGCACCGCACCCACCACGTCCTCAGCCGAGTCGAAGACTTCGGCGAGTGGCGGTTCCTCCACGATCACATGGGCGTTGGTGCCGCTCAGGCCGAACGAGGACACACCCGCGCGACGCGGATGCGCAGCATCCCTCTCCCACGCCTGCGCCTCTTGCACGAGTTTGAGTCCGCTGCCCTCCCACTCGATCAGTGCGCTGGGCTCCTGGGCGTGCAGGGTCCTGGGGAGCATCTGGTGCTGGAGCGCGAGGATCATCTTGATCACCCCTGCGACGCCGGCGGCCGCCTGGGCGTGGCCGATGTTCGACTTCGACGAGCCGAGCCACACCGGCGTGTGCGGGTCACGGCCCGGGCCGAAGACTTCCGCCAGGGCGCCCGCCTCGATGGGGTCGCCCAGCGAGGTGCCGGTGCCGTGGGCTTCCACCGCGTCGATGTCCGCGGGGGTGAGCCGGGCTGCTTCCAGCGCGTCCCGGATAACCCGCTGCTGCGACGGGCCGTTCGGTGCGGTCAGGCCCTGGCTGCGTCCGTCCTGGTTCACCGCCGACCCACGCACCACCGCCAGCACCCGGTCGCCGTCGCGCTGCGCGGCCGACAGCCGCTTCAGGACCAGCACACCCACACCCTCCGACCACCCCGCACCATCCGCGGCAGCCGAGAACGACTTGCACCGGCCATCCGGAGCCATCGCCTTCAACCGCGAGAACTCCACGAACGTCGACGGTGTGGACATCACGGTGACGCCGCCGGCCAGGGCGAGTTCGCACTCGCCCTGCCGCAGCGCCTGGGCAGCGAGGTGCAGGGAGACGAGGGAGGAGGAGCAAGCCGTGTCGACGGTCAGGGACGGCCCTTGGAGGCCGAGTACGTAGGAGACGCGGCCGGACAGGATGCTGGAGGCACGGCCCGTGCCGACATAACCGTCCAGCGCCTGCAGATCATGGGTGCGGTGATCCCCGTAGTCGGAGTTCATCGCCCCCAGATACACACCGGTCCGGCTGCCGCTCAGCTCCTCGGGCCGGATCCCGGCCCGCTCCAGCGCCTCCCACGACGCCTCCAGCACCAACCGCTGCTGCGGATCCATCGACACCGCCTCACGCGGCGAGATACCGAAGAAGCCGGCGTCGAAATCCTCCACATGACCATCCGCGAGGAACCCGCCCTCACAGCCGTAACTCTTGCCCTCCACCTCCGGATCCGGATCGAACAGATCCAGCCCCCGCCAACGCCCCGGGAACCCACCCACCGCATCCCCACCGGACACCAGCAGCTCCCAGAACGCCTCCGGCGTGTCGATACCACCCGGCAGACGGCACGCCATCGACACCACCGCGATCGGCTCGTCCGCGGACCGGTCCTCGTCCCGGACGACGGCCGTGGCCGCCGGGGTCTCAGGGCCGGAGGCCAGGTCCAGCCTGCTCAGCAGCAGGTCGGCGATGGCGGTGGACGTGGGGTGGTCGAAGGCGAGGGTCGACGGCAGGGGGACGCTCGTCTCCGCCGAGAGGCGGCGGCGCAGTTCGACCGCCATGAGGGAGTCGAGGCCCAGGTCCTTGAAGACCTGTTCCTTGCCCACCCCTTCGGGGCCGGACAGGCCCAGGACGGTGGCGGCCTCCTTGCGGACCAGGTCGATGAGCGACCCGCGCCGGTCGGTCTCGGACAGCGTCAGCAGGCGGCCGCGCAGGTCCGACCGGTCGGCTCCGGCCTGTCCGGCGCGGCGGCGCGGTGCGCGCAGGAGGGCACGCAGCACCGCCGGCACCGCCGCCTCCCCCTCGCTGTCGAGGGTGCGCTGGAGCGAGGTGAGCTCCAGCCTGACGGGCACGAGGTGGGCGTAGGGCTGGGTGAGGGCCGTGTCCAGTGCCGCGAGCGCCTGGGCGGCGGCCAGCGCGCCGACTCCCTGGCGGCGCAGCCGGGTGAGTTCGGCCTGGCCCAGTGCGGCGGTCAGGCCGATGCCCGCCTGCTGCCACAGTCCCCAGGACAGGCTGGTGGCGGGCAGGCCGGCGGCGCGACGGTGTGCGGCGAGCGCGTCGACGTAGGCGTTGGCGGCGGCGTAGGTGGACTGTCCGGCACCGCCGAGGACACCGGCGGCGGACGAGAACAGCACGAACGCGGCCAGGTCCATGTCGCGGGTGAGTTCGTGGAGATGCTCGGCGGCCTGGGCCTTGGGTTCCCAGACCGCGGCGAGCCGCTCCCGGGTCTGGCCGGTCAGCAGGCCGTCGTCGAGGGTCGCGGCGAGATGGAGGACGGCCGTCCAGGGCCGGTCGGTGGCGGCGAGCACCTCGGCGAGGCGCTCGCGGTCGGAGACGTCGCACGCGATGACGTGGACGCTCGCCGCGCCCGCCTCCGTCAGCCCGGCGACGAGCTCCGCGGCACCGGGGGTGTCGGGGCCGCGCCGTGAGGTGAGGACCAGGTGGCGTGCGCCGTGCTCGCGCACCAGGTGGGCGGCGACCTGACGGCCCAGTTCACCTAGGCCGCCGGTGATCAGCACGGCGCCCTCCGGGTCCAGGGGCACCGTCCCGGCCTCCCCGGCGGCGCGGACGAGGCGTGCGACACGGATCTCGCCGTCCCGTACGACCGCCTCGGGCTCCCCGGCGATCAGGGGCGTCCGGCCGGGGTCGACGGAGCCGTCGGTGTCGACCAGGTGCACCGGGCGTTCGGGGTGCTCGGTGCGGGCCGTGCGCAGCAGCCCCCACAGTCCCGCGCCGGCCGGCGACGGTACGCCCGTGCCGTCCCCGGCGTCCACGGCGCCGGAGGTGACCCAGAGCAGGGGCACGCCGTTCAGCCGCGGCTCGGCGAGCAGGCCCTGGAGGAGGTCGAGGGCCAGGGACGTGGTCTCCAGCGCGGTCGGTGCCGGGGCGGTGGCGTCGATCACGACCCGCTCAGGGGCGTCCTCTACGGCGTCGAGGCGGCCGGTCAGCGCGTCGAGCGCAGCCGGGTCCGCCAGTTCCGTCACCCAGGCGGCGCCCTCGGGCGCGGCCGGCGGGGCGGGCAGCCGGCGGAACTCGAGACGGTGCAGGTGGGCCGTCCCGGGACGGGATGCGCGGACCTGCTCGGCGGTGGCCTCACGCAGCCGCAGATCCGCCTCGACGACGAGTCGTCCCGATGGGTCGGTCGCACGGACGCGCAAGGTGTCCGCCGCAGTGTCGAGGTCGATCCGGACGCGGAGTTCGGTGCTGCCGACGGCGTGCAACCGCGCCGCGGACCACACGAAGGGCAGCAGGACCTGCTCGTGCGCTCCGCTCTCGCCGTGCAGCGTCACCAGGGCGTGCAGTGCGGCGTCCAGGAGGGCGGGGTGAATGGCGAACGCATCCGCTGCGAGGGCTTCCGGCAGCTGCACGAGGCCGTAGGCGGTGTTCCCGCTGCGCCACAGCTCGGTGAGACCCTGGAAGGCCGGACCGTAGCCGAGGCCGCGTGCAGCGAACGCCTCGTAGAAGCCGTCGAGCGGGAGCCGCTCGGCGCCGGGGGCGGGCCACTGCGCCAGACCGGTGGGCTCGTGGGTGTCAGGCGTGGCGGCGTACGAGAGCGTCCCGGCCGCGTGCTGCCGCCACGGGACGTCCTCGTCGGCGGACTCGGGTCGGCTGTAGACGGCTATGGAGCGCCGGCCGTCAGACGAGGGACCGCCCACGACGACCTGGAGGCCGAGCGCGCTCTCGTCGGGGAGGACGAGAGGCTCCAGCAACGTCAGTTCCTCGACCGTCTGCGCGCCTACGTGGTCGGCGGTCACCAGGGCGAGTTCGAGGAGACCCGTGCCGGGGACCAGGGTCGTGCCGAACGCCGAGTGCTCGGCCAGCCACGGGTGTTCCCGCAGCGACACGCGGCCGGTGAACAGGTAGCCGTCGTCGTCCGCGGTGGCCGTCAGCGCACCGAGCCAGGGGTGTTCCGCGGGCTGCAGTCCCAGGGAACGGGCGTCGCCCGTCGTCTCCTCGCTCTGGTGCCAGTAGCGCTGACGCTGGTAGGCGTACGTCGGCAGCTGCACGACGGTGCCAGCCCCCAGCACCCGGTCCCAGTCGAGCGGGTGGCCCTGGACGTGCAACAGACCCGCATTGCGCAGCAGTTGAGCCGGGCCGCCCTGTTCGCGGGCCAGGGAACCCACGACGATCCCGCCGTGCTCGCTGCTGCCGTCGGTCAACGGCATGGACAGCACCGGATGCGCGGAGATCTCCACGAACACCGTGTGTCCATCGTCCAGCAACCGGTTCAGGGCACGATCGAAACGGACCGGCTCGCGCAGGTTGCGGCACCAGTACGAGCCGTCCAGCTCCGGCCCCGCAGCCACCTGACTGGTCACGGTTGAATAGAGAGGGATCCTGGCCTGATGGGGGGTGAGATTTGCGAACTCGGCGGCCAGGCCCGGCAGAAGCGGGTCCATCTGCGCGTTGTGGGACGCGTAGTCCACATTGATCCGGCGGGCGTACACATCGCGCGCGCCGAGCTCCGCCACGATCCGCGCGATGGCGTCGGCCTCGCCGGAGATGATCGTCGACCCGGCCGTGTTCACCGCTGCGACGGACAGAGCATCGCCGTAGGGGGCGAGAAACTCCTCCACCTGCGCCACCGGACGCTCGATCAGCGCCATGCCACCCTGCCCGGTACAGGCCAGCACCGCCTGCGAACGCGCCGCGACGATCTGCGCCCCCTGCTCGACGGTGAGGGCCCCGCTGACGACGGCCGCGACGACCTCGCCCTGAGAATGGCCCACCACAGCAGCGGGCTCGACTCCGAGGGAGCGCCACAGCGCCGACAGGGCGATGCCCATCGCGAACAGCGCCGGCTGGACCACGTCGACCCGGTCGAACGGCGGGTGATCGCCCTCCTCACCGGCCAGCACCTCCCGCACCGACCAACCGGTGAAGGGACGCAGCGCCTCATCACACGCCTCGACCGACTGGCGGAACACCTCACTGGACGCCAGCAGTTCACGCCCCATCCCGACCCACTGCGAACCCTGGCCCGGATAGACGAACACGACCTTCCCACGCCGCTCCGCCACCCCGGTCACCACCGCGTCGTGCGCCTCACCACCCGCAAGCGACCGCAACGCCCGGACCAACTCCGGCACGTCCGCCGCCACCACACTCGCCCGTGACTCGAATTGGGTGCGGTGCCGGGCGGCCGTGACGGCGGCGTCGGCGAGGGCCACGTCGTGGTGCACGGTCAGCCACGACGCCCAGCGTCCCGCCTGCTCCCGCAGCGCGGCCTCGTCACGCCCCGACACCACCACCGGCACCGGACCCACCACTCCCCCGGCCACCGGCTCGACAGAAGCGGAGACGGGCGGCTCCTCCACGATCACATGCGCGTTCGTGCCGCTCAGACCGAACGACGACACACCCGCACGACGCGGACGCGACCCATCCCGCTCCCAGGTTCGTGCCTCTTGCACAAGTTGGAGTCCGCTGCCCTCCCACTCGATCAGTGCGCTGGGCTCCTGTGCGTGCAGGGTCTTGGGAAGCATCTGATGCTGGAGCGCGAGGATCATTTTGATCACACCTGCGACACCCGCAGCTGCCTGCGCGTGACCGATGTTCGACTTCGACGACCCCAACCACACCGGAGAGCCCGGATCCCGGCCCGGACCGAACACCTCCGCCAGCGCACCCGCCTCGATCGGATCCCCCAACGACGTACCCGTGCCGTGCGCCTCCACCGCATCGATGTCCCCCGGCACCAACCGCGCCGCCTCCAGCGCGTCCCGGATCACCCGCTGCTGCGACGGACCGTTCGGCGCCGTCAACCCCTGACTGCGCCCGTCCTGATTCACCGCCGACCCACGCACCACCGCCAGCACCCGATCGCCGTCACGCTGCGCGGCCGACAACCGCTTCAGCACCAGCACACCCACACCCTCCGACCACCCCGCACCATCCGCGGCAGCCGAGAACGACTTGCACCGGCCATCCGCGGCCATGCCCTTGAGGCGGGAGAACTCCACGAAGAGGGACGGTGCGCTCATGACCGTGACGCCGCCGGCCAGGGCGAGTTCGCACTCGCCCTGGCGCAGCGCCTGGACGGCGAGATGCAGTGCCACCAACGACGACGAGCACGCGGTGTCGACCGTGATGGCCGGGCCCTGCAGGCCGAGCGTGTAGGCGACCCGCCCGGAGACGACGCTGGACGCCTTGCCGGTGCTGACGTAGCCGTCCAGGGCGTCCAGGTTGCGGCCGAGGGCGCCGTAGTCGGTGCTCATGGTGCCGAGGTAGACGCCGGTGCGGCTCTCGCTCAGCGTCTCCGGCCGGATCCCGGCGCGCTCCAGCGCCTCCCACGACGCCTCCAGCACCAGCCGCTGCTGCGGATCCATCGACACCGCCTCACGCGGCGAGATACCGAAGAAGCCGGCGTCGAAATCTTCCACATGACCGTCCGCGAGGAACCCGCCCTCGCGCGCGTAGCTCTTGCCGACGGCCTCCGGGTCGGGGTCGTACAGGTCGAGTCCACGCCAGCGGTCGGGCAGACCGCCCACTGCGTCACCGCCGGACGCGAGCAGCTCCCAGTACGCCTCGGGGGTGTCGATACCGCCCGGCAGACGGCATGCCATCGACACCACGGCGATCGGGTCGGTGAGCTGGGCCTCCAGATCGGCTGCCCGCTTCTGCAGTGCCCGGATGGCGGGCAGCGCGGCCTTCAGGTCCTGCTGTGTGTTCGACACGTCGAGCCTTTCTGCGCGATCAGCGCGACCCTCGCTGCCCGGCGCGTCACGCCGTCGTGTGCGACGGGGCCGGAAAGCGGCTGTACCCGGGACAGATGTGGTGCTCGACCATCGAATCGGGGCGAGCTAGAGCACGAGTGGACGCACCCTGGACGTCGTCACCGCAGGATCACGGGCAGGGAGACGAGCCCTCGGACCATGCCCAGCCGCCAGCGGACCTCCTCGGCCGGCACGGCACGGCGTATGCCCGGGAAGCGGCGCAGCAGTGAGCCGATGGCGATCTCGCCCTCCATGCGGGCCAGCCGCGCGCCGAGGCAGTAGTGGATGCCGTGTCCGAAGCCGAGGTGTCCGCCGGCGTCACGGGTGAGGTCGAGCCGGTCGGGGTCCGTGAACCGGGCCGGGTCCCGGTTGGCCGCGGCGACGGACAGCAGGACCAGTGCGCCGCGGGGGATGCGGACTCCGCCGAGGGTCACGTCCTCGGTCGCGTAGCGGGCGACGCCGGGGTTGGTGGGGCCGTCGTGGCGCAGCAGTTCGTCGACGGCGGTGCGGAGCAGCTCGGGCCGGTCCCGCAGCGTGGCCAACTGCTCGGGATGGTCGAACAGGGCGTTCATGCCGTTGCCGATGAGCTGGACCGTCGTCTCGTGCCCGGCGAGGAGGAGGGTCAGCGCCATGGCCGCCAGTTCCTCGTCGTCGAGTCGGTCGTCGTCCTCTTCGTGCACCGCGATCAGGTCGCTGAGCAGGTCGTCGCCGGGGGTGTCGTGCTTCAGCGCGATCAGGCGCCGGGTGTAGGCGGTGAGCCAGGCGAAGGCCTGTGCCATGTCGGCCGCGGAGGTGTCGTCCTGGACGACCTGGAAGGCGGCGCCCGTCTTCTCGCGGAGTGCGTCGTGGTCCTCGGGGACGCCGAGCAGTTCGCAGATCACCCGGATGGGCAGGGCGGACGCGTAGGTCCCGATGAGGTCGGCCTCGTCGTCCCCCGCGGCCATGGCGTCGAGGAGTTCGTCGGCGATCTGCTGCACGCGCGGACGCAGTCCGTCGACACGTGTGGCGCTGAACGCCCGGACGACCAGTTTGCGCAGGCGGGTGTGGTCGGGCGGGTCGAGGTTCACCAGGGAACGCCGTGTGGCGTCGTTGGCGCTCGTGATGGCGTCCGTGGTGGGCAGGCTCTCGTCGTTGGCCATGTGGTCGTTGGCCGCGCTGCTCAGCCGTGGATCGGCCAGGCCGCTGCGGACGTCCTCGTGCCGGGTGACGAACCACCACTCCACCCCGTCCGGGAGCCGGACGGGGCGGGCGGGCCCTTCCTGCTGGAGGGCTCGCAGGGTGGGGAAAGGGTCGGTGAAGAACGCGGGCTGAATCGCGAAGTCCGTATCCGTCATGGCGGCAGGATGCCCGGCACCCGGTCGAGCGCCGGTCGAGCGGTACTGGCCCTCCGGATCCGCGCCGGCGGGTCAGTCGAGGTCGAGTCCCGACGCCTCCAGCAGCGCGTCGAGTTCGGCGTTGATCTCGTCGACGGACCGCTCCTCCTCGGTCCCGGCCGGGCCGGTCCAGCTCGGCAGGGCCGCCGGGTCGTGATCGGCCGCGGTGCCGGAGGCGGGAGCGGGGGCGTCGGCCGGCGGCAGCTCCATGCGGGTGAGGACCAGGCGGGTGATGTGCTCGGGGGTCGGGTGGTCGAAGGCGAGGGTCGCGGGCAGCGACAGGCCGGTCTCCGCGGAGAGGCGGCGGCGCAGTTCGACCGCCATGAGCGAGTCGAGGCCCAGGTCCTTGAGCACCTGCTGCGGGACGAGTGTCCCGGTGCCGGACAGGCCCAGCACCGTGGCGACCTCGCGCAGCACCAGGTCCGTGACCAGTTCCGTGCGCTGTTCCTCGGGCGTCGCGAGCAACCGCTCGCGCAGACCCTGCGCACCGCCCGGGCTGCTCGGGCCGCTCGGGCCGTCACCGGAGCCGCCGGCCGCGCGGCGCAGCCGGGCCCGTACGAGCGTCCGGAACAGGGCGGGCACCTCGCCTCCCTTGTCGGCTTCCTTCTGCACGGCCCGCAGGTCGAGCAGCACGGGCACGAAGTCGCCGGCCGGGCGGGCGAGCACCGTGTCGAGCAGGGCCAGGCCCTGGTCGAAGGGCATCGGGGCGATGCCCTGGCGGCGCATCCGTTCCAGCTCGACCGTGCCCAGGTGGGAGGTCATGCCGACGCCGGCCTGGTGCCACAGACCCCAGGCAAGGCTGGTGGCGGGGCGGCCCTGCGCGCGTCGCCGGGCGGCGAACGCGTCGAGGTAGGCGTTGGCGGAGCCGTAGACGCCCTGCCCCGCGGTGCCGAGGGTGCCGGCGGCGGAGGAGAACAGCACGAACGCCGCGAGGTCGAGGTCGCGGGTGAGTTCGTCCAGGTGGTGGACGCCGGTGACCTTGGGGGCCATCACGCGGGAGAGCCGCCGCGCGTCCTGGCCGAGGAGGACACCGTCGTCCAGGACTCCCGCGAGGTGCAGGACCGCGGTCCACGGGCGGTGCTGTGCGGCGTCACCGAGCACGTGCGCCACATCGTCCCGCCGGGAGACGTCACAGGCCACCACTCGGACGTATCGCGCTCCTTCCTCTTCCAGTTCCCGGACGAGTTCCGTGGCGCCGGGCGCGTCGGGTCCGCGCCGTGAGGTCAGCACCAAGTGCCGTACACCGTGGTGGCGCACCAGGTGCCGGGCGGTCTCGCGGCCCAGCTCGCCGGTGCCGCCGGTGATCAGTACGACGCCGTCGGGGTCGAGGGCCCGTACCGCGGCGGTGTCGTCGCCGGGCGCGGCGCGGACCAGGCGGGCGGCCCGCACCTCGCCGTTCCGGACGGCCAGTTCGGGCTCGCCGGTGACCGCGAGGGCGCGGGCGAGCGCGTCGCGGTCGGCGTCGTCCGGGCCGAGGTCGACCAGGCGCAGCGTGCGCTCGGGGTGCTCGGTGCGCGCGGACCTGACCAGGCCCCACAGGGGCGCGTTGGGCAGTCCGCCGAGCGTGTCGCCCGGCGCGGCGGCCACGCTGCCGCGCGTCACCCATACCAGCTCCGCGTCCGTGAGCCGGTCGTCGGACAGCAGTTCCTGGAGCTGTGCCAGGGCGAACTCGGTGGCGCGGTAGGCGGCTTCGGGCTCGCTGTCGAAGGGCGGCCGTCCGGTGGCGTCGACGACGATCCGGGCGGGCGCGTCCTGGTGCGCGGCGAGCCGCGCGGCCAGGGCCTCGCCGTCCGCGAGGGCCGGTACGCCCAGCAGTCGGGCGATCAGGCCCGTGCCCGTCAGCACGGCGTCCGCGACCGGGCCCCGCACCTCGGGGGCCGCGACCGGCCGGAACTCCAGGCGGTGCAGTGCGTCGGTGCCGCCGCGCGCGGAGCGCAGCTGCCCGGCCGTCGCGCGGCGCAGATGGAGCGCACCGATCCGTGCGACGGGCCCGCCGGCCACGTCGCAGGCCCACACCCGGATCCACCGGCCGCTCGCGGCGCCGTCGGCTCCGTCGGACACGTCGATCCGTACGCGCAGTTCACCGCTGCCCGCCGCGTGCAGCGTGACGTCGCTCCACTCGAACGGCAGGAGCGCGCCGGGGGCCTCTTCGCGGGCGACGCCCTTCATGACGTGCAGGGCGGTGTCGAGCAGCGCCGGGTGGAGCAGGAACCCGGCGGCTGCGTCCGGGTCGGGCAGGCGCACGAGGCCGTAGGCGGTGTCGCCCTTGCGCCACAGCTCGCTCAGGCCGCGGAACTCGGGCCCGTAGTCGATGCCCTGGGCGGCGAACCGGTCGTAGAAGCCGTCGAGTTCGACCCGTTCGGCTCCCGGCACCGGCCACTGCGCCAGTTCACCGAACACCGGGGTGTCCGGCTCGGCGGTGGTCTCGGTCAGTTCGCCGGAGGCGTGCTGCGTCCATGTGGCGGGCGCGGTCTCCGGGCTGCTGTGGACGGCGATCGTCCGGCGGCCCGTGGCGTCGGGCGCGCCGACGGTGATCTGGATCCGGACGGCGTCGTCGATCACCAGCGGTTCTGCCAGGGTCAGCTGGGCGACGCCGGCCGCCCCGGCCTCGTGCGCCGCGGCGGTGGCCAGTTCCAGCAGTCCGGTGCCGGGCACGATGACCGACCCGAAGACCGTGTGGTCGGCGAGCCAGGGCTGCTCGGCGAGCGACAGCCGACCGGTGATCAGGTGGCCCTCGCCGCCCGCGAGTGGTGTCACCGCGCCGATCCACGGGTGTGCGGAGGCGTCGAGGCCGAGCGACCCGGCGTCCCCGTGCGTCCCGGGTACGTCGGACCAGTACCGCTCCCCCTGGAAGGCGTAGGTCGGCAGCTGCACGACGGTGCCGGCCCCCAGCACCCGGTCCCAGTTCACGAGGTGCCCCTGGACGTGCAACAGTCCGAGATTGCGCAGCAGTTGCGCGGAGCCACCGGATCGCCGGCTGAGGGAGCCGACGACGATGCCGCCGCGCTCGGCGCTGCCGTCGGTGAGCGGCATCGACAGGACGGGGTGGGCGGAGATCTCGACGAAAACGGTGTGGCCGTCGTCGAGGAGTTCGGTGAGAGCGCGGTCGAAGCGGACCGGCTCCCGCAGATTGCGGCACCAGTACGTGCCGTCCAGCTCCGTGCCCGTGACGGCTGCGCCGGTCACGGTCGAGTAGCAGGCGATCTCCGGGGCCTGCGGGGTGAGGTTCCGGAACCGGGCGGCCAAGTCCGGCAGGAGCGGGTCCATCTGCGCGTTGTGGGACGCGTAGTCCACGTTGATCCTGCGGGCGTAGACGTCTTCCGCCTGAAGCTCCGACACGATCCGCGCGATGGCGTCCGCCGCACCGGAGATCACCGTCGAACCAGCCGTGTTCACCGCGGCGACGGACAGGGTGTCACCGTAGGGGGCGAGGAACTCCTCCACCTGCGCCACCGGACGCTCGATCAGCGCCATGCCCCCCTGTCCCGCGCAGGCCAGGACCGCCTTCGAGCGGGCGGCGACGATCTGCGCACCCTGCTCCAGCGACAACGCCCCGCTCACCACCGCGGCGACGACCTCGCCCTGCGAGTGACCCACCACCGCGGCAGGCTCCACACCCAGCGAACGCCACAACGCCGACAGGGCAATGCCCATCGCGAACAGCGCCGGCTGGACCACGTCGACCCGGTCAAACGGCGGGTGATCGCCCTCCTCACCGGCCAGCACCTCCCGCACCGACCAACCGGTGAAGGGGCGCAGCGCCGCATCACAGGCTTCCACCGTCTCCCGGAACACCTCACTGGAATCCAACAGTTCACGGCCCATGCCGACCCACTGCGAACCCTGGCCCGGATAGACGAAGACCACTTTCCCGTGCCGCTGCGCGGTACCGGTCACCACCGCGTCGTGGGCCTCACCGGCAGCCAGTGCTCGCAGCGCCTCGACCAGCTCGGGCATGCCGGCGGCGACCACACCGGCCCGCTGCTCGAAGTGCGTGCGGTGCCGGGCGGCCGTGACGGCGACGTCGGTGAGGGCCGCGTCCGCCCGACCGGTCAGCCAGGACGCCCAGCGCCCCGCCTGCTCCCGCAGCGCGGCATCGTCGCGTCCGGAGAGCACCACCGGCACCGGTCCCGCCACGTCCCCGGACGACTCGGAGACTTCGGCGAGCGGCGGCTCCTCCACGATCACATGCGCGTTGGTGCCGCTGAGACCGAACGACGAGACCCCGGCACGCCGCGGACGCGACGCGTCCCGCTGCCATGGTTCGAGGGTGTCGACGACACGAACCGGGAGGTCGTCCCAGGCGATGGCCGGGTTGCGCGGGCTGCTGTGGAGCGTCGCGGGCAGCGCGTCGTGGCGGAAGGAGGCGAGGACCTTGCAGACGCCCGCGATGCCGGCCGCCGACTCCAGGTGGCCGATGACGCTCTTGGCCGTGCCGAGACCGAGTTCGCGGCCCGGCTCGCGGCCTTCGCCGTAGACGGCGGCCAGCGCCTGCACCTCGATGGGGTCGCCGAGGGGCGTGCCGGTGCCGTGGCACTCGACGTAGTCGACGTCGGCGGAGGTGAGTCCGGCCGAGGCGAGGGCGGTGCGGATGACCTTCTGCTGGGAGGAGCCGTTGGGGGCGGTGATCCCGCTGCTCGCCCCGTCGTGGTTGACGGCGGTCGCCCGGATCACGCCCAGCACGGTGCGGTTCTGGGCGACGGCGTCGGACAGCCGCATCAGCGCGATCATGCCGACGCCCTCGCCGCGTCCGTAGCCGTCGGCCTCGGCGGAGAACGTCTTGCTGCGGCCGTCGGGTGCGAGGGCGTGGGAGCGGCTGAGCGCCACGAACGCGTCCGGGTCGGCGAGCACCTGCACCCCGCCCGCGAGGGCGAGTTCGCAGGTGTCGGAACGCAGTGCCTCGCAGGCGAGGTGGAGGGCGACGAGGGAGGAGGAGCAGGCGGTGTCGACGGACAGCGCCGGTCCCTGGAGGCCCAGGTGGTAGGAGAGCCGGCCGGCGTTGAAGCTGGGCAGGGTGCCGGTCAGGGTGTAGGTGTCGGCGGTGCCGCCCTGCCGGTGTTTGCCGTACTCGCCGACGCCCGCGCCGACGAAGACGCCGGTGGTGCCGTCGCGCAGGTCGCGCGGGCGGATGCCGGCGTTCTCCAGGCAGTTCCAGGCGCTCTCCAGCAGCAGCCGGTGCTGCGGGTCCATCGGTTCGGCCTCGCGGGGGCTGATGCCGAAGAAGGCGGCGTCGAAGTGGGCCACGTCGCCGAGGAAGGAGCCGTGGCGGGTGTAGGTGCGGCCGTCGGCGTCGGGGTCGGGGTCGTAGTGGGCGTCGACGTCGAAGCGGTCGGCGGGCACGGTGGTGACCGTGTCGCGGCCCTCCGCGAGGACCTGCCAGAGGCTGTCGAGGTCGTGGGCGTCGCCGGGCATGCGCAGGCCGACGCCGACGATCGCCACGGGTTCGTCGGCCGGGCGGCGGGCGCGGGCGGGCGCGGCCGGGGCGGCCTGCGGGGCGGGGGTGAGCTCGGAGAGCAGCCAGCGGGTGGCGGCGGCCAGGTCGGGGTGGTCGAAGGCGAGGGTCCTCGGGGTGGGTACGCCGGTGCGCTGCTGGACGCGAACACTGAAGTCGACGGACATCATCGAGTCGAACCCGAGATCCTTGAAGCCGCGTTCGGGGTCGAGGCTCGCGGGGTCCTGCACGCCGAGGACGGCGGCGGCCTCGACGGCCAGCAGGCGTCGCACGTGGTCGGCGCGCGCCTCCTCGGGCAGGTCGAGGAGGGCCCCCCGCAGGGTCGTGCCGGTGGCGGCGGGTGCGGCGTCCGCCAGCGCGCGGGCGGCCTCGGGGACGGTGCGCAGGAAGGGGCGGTCGCGGCCCTGGCCGTAGGCGGTGGTGGCGCGGGTCCACTCGATGCCGGCGACGAGGACGGCGGGGCCCCGGTCGAGTACGGCGTCCAGGGCGTCCAGCGCGTGCGCGGCGGGCATGGGTTCGAGGCCGATGCGGCGCAGCTGGGTCTCGGCGGCGCCGTGGGTCATGCCGCCGTCGGCCCAGGGGCCCCAGGCGACGGAGACGGCGGGCAGGCCAACCGCGCGGCGGCGGGCGGCGAGCGCGTCGAGGGCGGCGTTGGCGGCGGCGTAGTTGGCCTGGCCGACGTTGCCGAGGACGCCGACGACGGACGAGTACAGCACGAAGGCGTCGAGGTCCAGGTCGCGGGTGAGTTCGTCCAGGTGGAGTGCCGCGGTGAGCTTGGGTGCGGCGGCCGCGGCGAGGGACTCGGCGTCCTGGTTGTCCAGCAGCCGGTCGTCGAGCAGGCCCGCCGTGTGGAAGACGGCGCGCAGCGGGGTGCCGTCCGCCTTGAGCGTGCCGACGAGGGCGGCGAGCTGCTGCCGGTCGGTGACGTCGCAGGTGGCGAGGGTGACGCGGGCGCCGAGGGCTTCGAGGCCGGCGGTGAGTTCGGCGGCGCCGTCGGCGGCGGGGCCGCGCCGGGAGGCGAGGACGAGGTGTTCGGCGCCTCGTTCGGCGAGGCGGCGGGCGAGGTGTGCGGCGAGGGCTCCGCTGCCGCCGGTGACGAGGACGGTGCCGCGCGGGGTGAAGGGGCGGGCCTGCGTGCCGGGGCCGGCGCGGCGGAGCCTGCGCGCCAGGCGCCCGGAGGGGCGCAGGGCGACGTGTTCCTCGGCGGTGGGTGTGCCGTGCGCGGCGAGGGTCGCGAGCAGCTCGCGCAGCTCGCTGTCTCCGGGGCCGGCGGGCAGGTCGATCAGTCCGCCCCAGCGGGCGGCGTGTTCGAGGGCGACGACATGGCCGAGGCCCCAGATCCGGGCCTGGGCGGGGTCGGGTGCCGGGTCGGTGGCGTGCGCGGCGACGGCGGCCTCGGTGAGGAACCACAGCGGGGCCCGTACGGCGGTGTCCGCCAGGGCCTGCACGAGGGTGAGGCCGTGCACGGCGGCCTCGGTCCCGTCGGTGTCCGGGCCGGCGACGGCGAGGACGCCGCTGAGGGTGTCCTCGCCGAGGGCCGCGGTCAGGGCGGCGATCAGCGCGGCGCAGGCGGGCCGGTCGGTGCCGGTGGTCAGGACGTGGGGGTGGGCTCCGGCGGCCGCGAGGGTGGCGGCGAGGTGTTCGGCGCGGGCGGAGGCGGTCGCGGAGGCGGCGATCAGCCAGTGTCCGTGCAGGGTGGGCGTGGTGCGCGCGACGGCGGAGGGCTCCCACCTCTCCTCGTAGATCCAGTCGGCGATGCGGCCCGCGCGGGTCTGCTGTGCGCGCCAGGCGGCGAGGTGGGGCAGGACGGCGGCGATCGCGTCGGCGTCGGCCGCACCGAGGAGTTCGGACAGTGCGCCGGCCTCGCCGCTGCCGACGGCGTCCCAGAAGGCGTCCTCGGCGCGGGAGTGCTGCCGGGTGCCGGAGCGCGCGTCGCGGGCGTTCTCGAGCCAGTGGTGCTCGCGCTGGAAGGCGTAGGTGGGCAGGGCCGCCGGTCGGCCTCCGGCCAGGACGCGGTCGAAGGCGAGGTCCTCGCCCGCGACGTGCAGGGCGGCGAGGGCGTGGATCAGGGCGCGGACCTCGTCGGTGGGTTCGGTGCCGCGCGGGGAGCGCTGGGAGGCGACGAACGCCGCTTCCCTCTCGACGCATCCGGCGCCCATCGCGGACAGCACGGCCGCCGGGCCGCACTCCAGGTAGCGCGCCGTGCCGGACGCTTCCAGCGTGCGCACGGCGTTCAGGAACCGCACCGGTTCGCGGACCTGGCGGACCCAGTAGGCCGGGTCGGCCAGTTCCGCGGCCGTCGCCCGGTCGCCGGTCACCGTCGACACCAGTGGGATCGTGGGCTCGCGGAACGTGCAGGAGGCGGCGACCTGCTCGTAGGCGGCGAGCATCGGGTCCATGTGCGGGGAGTGGAAGGCGTGCGAGACGACCAGCTCTCGTGTGCGGCGTCCGGCGGCGGCGAAATGCGCGACCACCGTCCGCACGGCCGCGCGGTCGCCGCTGACGACGGTCTGCGTGGGGGTGTTGAGTCCGGCGACCGAGACGCGGCCCTCGGCCGAGGCCAGTACCTCGGCCACCTCCTGTTCCGGTGCCTCCACGGACGCCATCGCGCCGCCCGCCTCGCACGCCTGCATCAGCCGGCCGCGCGCCGACACCAGCCGCGCCGCGTCGGCCAGGTCCAGTACCCCGGCCACGTGCGCGGCCGCCAGCTCGCCCACCGAGTGCCCGGCCACCGCGGCGGGCGCGATCCCCCACGCCTGCCACAGCCGGAACAGGGCCACCTCCACCGCGAACAGCCCCGGCTGGGCGAACTCCGTCTGGTGCACCAGCTCGGCGTCCGCGCTGTCGGCGGCCGCGAACAGCACGGCCGTCAACGGCACCCGCAGATGGGGGTCGAGCGCGGCGGCCACCTCGTCGAACGCCTGCCGGAACTCCGGGAAGGCCGCGTACAGGGCACGTCCCATGCCGAGACGCTGACTGCCCTGGCCGGTGAACAGCACGGCCAGGCGGCCGCCGACCGCGGCACCCTCGACGACGTCCGGGTGGGCCCGGTCGCCGGCCAGTGCGCGCAGCGCCTCGACGGTCCCGGCGGCGGATCCGGCGGTGATGCCGGCCCGGTGCTCGAAGTGGGTGCGGTGGTGGGCGGCGGTGTAGGCGGCGTCGAGGAGTTCGCCCTTGGTGGCGCCCTCGAGGTGGTCGGCGAGCAGGGCGGCGTTCGCGGCGCGGGCCTGTGCGGTCTTGCCGGACACCGTCAGGAGGAGGGGTGAGCGGCGGGCGGTGCGCTCCTGGCGGCCGTGCACGGCGTCCCAGTCGATGTCGTGTCCGTCGCACCACAGGCGGGCGGCGAGTGCCTCGAGGCCGCGGCGGGCGCCGCGGTCGCGGCGGCCGGTGGCGTGGGCCGTCGAGCGGGTGTCGCCGAGGTCGGCGAAGGTCCGCTGGACGGATCGGCGGGCGACGGGGTGCGGGGCGATCTCGACGACGCGCAGTCCGCGGGTGGCGGCGGGACGGGCGAGGGTGAGCGCGGTCACCGACTCGGCCAGCAGCATCGGTTCGCACATGTTGCGGGCCCAGTAGGCGGCGTCCAGGGCGGTGCCGTCGACGTGGTCGGCGAAGACGGTGGAGAAGAAGGGGACGGAGGTGGTGCGGGCGCGTACCGTGCCGAGGCGGCGCACGAGTTCGGGGGCGAGGTCGCGCAGGCTGTCGCTGTGGGAGGCGTAGTCGATGTCGACGCGCAGGGTGCGGGTGCCGCGCTCCGCGAGATCGCGTTCGAGTGCGGCGACGGCGTCCAGGGATCCGGACAGGCAGACCTGCCCGGGGGCGAGGTGGCCGGCGACACTGATGCCGCGGGTCGGGTCGACCGCGAGTTCGGCGGCCTCGTCGACGCCGAGGTCGCAGACGGTGAGGGCGCCGAGGCCGCAGGCGCGTTCGGCGATCAGCGCGGACCAGGTGGTGATGAGACGGGCGCCCTCGTCCAGGTCGAGGGCGCCGGCGACGACGGCCGCGGCGACCTCGCCGACGCTCTGCCCGAGCACGGTGTCGGGTTCCAGGCCCCAGGCGGTCAGGGTGCGGGCCAGGGCGATCTGCACGGAGAACAGCACGGGCTGGACGACGTCGGTGCGGTGCAGCCGGGAACGGGTGCGGCCGGCGAGGAGTTCCTCGGTGACGGACCAGCCGGCGTACCGGCGCACGGCGGTGTCGCAGGCGTCCAGGGCGGCGCGGAAGGCGGGTTCGGTGAGGAGGTCGCGGCCCATGCCGAGCCACTGCGAGCCGTGGCCGGAGAAGAGGAAGGCGAGCGGGGGGCGTTCGCCGGTGCGGACGGGGCCCGCGAGGAGTTCCGCGGTGGTGTCGGACACGGCGGCGACGGCCCGGTGCTCGCCCGGCTCGGGTGCGGGGGTTCCGCCGGACGCGGCGGTGCCGCCCATGGGGACGGTGATGCCGGTGAGGGCGGTGACGCTGTCGTGGAGGGCCTGTTCGCTGCCGGCACTGAGGGGCCGCAGGGTACGGCGCCGGTCGGGGGCCTCCTCCAGGGCGATGTGGGCGTTGGTGCCGCCGAAGCCGAAGCCGCTGACGCCGGCGTAGCGGCGGGAGGTGGCGGGCCAGGGCTGGTGCTCGGCGACCACGCTCAGGCGGTTGCGTGCGAAGTCGATGTGCGGGTTCGGTTCGTCGAAGTGGAGGCTTGCGGGGAGTTCGCCGTGGTGGAGGGCGAGGGCGGTCTTGAGCAGGCCGACGACTCCGGCGGCGGGCTCCAGGTGCCCGAAGTTGGTCTTGGCGGAGCCCAGGCGCAGGTCCTCGGTGCGGCCTTCGGCGAACACGGTGCCGAGCGCCTCCGCCTCGACGGGATCGCCGAGGAGGGTGCCGGTGCCGTGCGCCTCGACGTAGGAGACGTCGCGGGGGTCCACTCCGGCGTCCTGCCAGGCGGCGCGTACGACGTCGGCCTGGGCCTGCGGGTTGGGGGCGGTCAGGCCGTTGGAGGCGCCGTCGTTGTTGACGGCGGTGCCGCGGACGACGGCGTAGACGCGGTCGCCGGCGGCGAGGGCGTCGGACAGGCGGCGCAGGACGACGACGCCGGCTCCCTCGCCGCGCACGTATCCGGCGGCGCCCGCGTCGAAGGCGCGGCACTGGCCGTCGGGGTTCATGCCGCCGAACTTGGTCATGGCGACGGTGGTGTGCGGGTGCAGCATCACGTTGACGCCGCCGGCGAGGGCGAGGTCGCTCTCGCCGCGGCGCAGGCTCTGCACGGCGAGGTGGGTGGCGGTGAGGGAGGAGCTGCACGCGGTGGCGACCGCCATCACCGGGCCCTGGAGGCCGAGGGTGTAGGCGATGCGGGCGGGGATGACGGAGTTGTCCCAGCCGACGGCGGAGTGGGTGCCGATGGCGTCGGGGTCGGCGCCGGTGGCCAGGTGGTACTCCTGCGCCATCGCGCCGAGGAACACACCGGTGCGGCTGCCGGACAGGGAGCCGGGCACGATCCGGGCGTCCTCCAGGGCGGCCCAGGCGACCTCGAGCGCCATGCGCTGCTGGGGGTCCATGTGCCGGGCCTCGGCCGGGGAGATGCGGAACAGTTCGGCGTCGAAGCGGGAGACGTCGTCGAGGAAGCCGCCCCAGCGGGTGTTCATCCTGCCGGGCGCGCGGGGGTCGGGGTCCAGCCACTCCTGGATGTTCCAGCGGTCGGCGGGCACCTCGCGGACCGCGTCCAGGCCGTCGGTGAGGGCCTGCCAGAGCTGTTCGGGGGTGTCGACGCCGCCGGGCAGCCGGCAGCCGAGGCCGACGACGGCGATCGGTTCGCCGTCGTCGGCGCGGACCGGGGTCCCGGGGGCGGCGGGGAGGGGGGCGGTGCCGGCCAGCTGGGCGGCGAGGGCGGCGATGGTCGGGTACTGCCACACCACCCCGCCGGGTACGGGCCGGCCCAGGTGCTGTGCGAGGGCGGCGACGAGGGACACGATCCGCATGGAGTCCAGCCCGAGGTCGCGCAGGGGCCGGCCGGTGTCGACGGACTCGGGCGTGACGTCCAGCAGGGCCGCGACCGATGTCCGCAGGAAGGCGGTGACGTCCTCGGCGGAGGTCGTGTCCCGGCCGGCGCCGCTGTTCACCTGGGCATAGCTCATCTGCTCATCCTCGAAGCTCGTGGGAAGCGAACGACCGTTGCCCGAGGCGGGCTTGGGGGGGCGCGGGGTGCCGCACGGCGCCTGTCCCAGCCTCGGCAGGACTTCTCGGGCCCGGGTCGAGACGGGATCCATCCGTGCGGGCCCGGCAGCGGAGCGGCGCGGTTCCTCTTGCGGCGGTCCGCGGCGGGGCCGGTGTCGGGCGCGGGCCCACCCCTCGGTGAAGCTGTCCCGGGGGGTGCGCCCGTGCGTGGTGTCAGCCGGCCGGGGCGGGGTTCACCGCCGTCCCCGGGGCTCCCGGCCGGCGGGAGCGGGGGCGGTGCCCGGTGTGGTGCCGCCCTGCTCGGGGCTCAGCGGGCCGGTGCCGCCGTACGCCTTGCGCTGCTGCGGCGTCAGGGTGCGGGAGCCGGCGATGGCCGAGTAGACGCTCACGGACGGCGTGGGGATGCGCTCCATGGTGGTGCGGTCGACCTCGTAGAGGCCGAAGCGGGCCGTGTAGCCCGAGAGCCACTCGAAGTTGTCGAGCAGGCTCCAGTGGTAGTAGCCGCGTACGTCGGCCCCGGCGGCGCGGGCCGCGGCGATCTGTTCCAGTGTGCGCACGATGTGCTCGGTGCGGCGCACGGGGTTCTCGGTGGCGATACCGGACTCGCTCACCAGCAGCGGGATGCCGGGGTAGCGCTTGGAGTACTCCTTCAGCACGCCCGTCATGCCCTGCAACGAGCCTTCGTAGCCCATGGCGGGCACGAAGTACGACGGGTCGCGGTAGGGGAGGCATGGTGCGGTGGTGCACAGGTCGACGCCGATCACCGGGTACGTCTGGCCGGTGCCGGTGCCGCCCTCGGCGGAGACGCCGATACGGGCGTAGAGCTGCGGGCCCAGCCAGTCGAGGGTGCCCTTCCACTCGGGGTGGCGTTCGTCGGGCCTGCCGTCCAGGTCGCTGTCGAACGTGCCGTCGCGCAAGGCGTCGACGAACCCGAAGTCGAGGTACTGGCGGTAGCGGTCGCGGGCCTCGATGTCGCGGGGGTCGTCGCTCGTCCTGCCGTCGCGTATGGGCACGTACTCCTGGGCGCCCACGGTCAGGCCCACGCTGGAGGCGGCGCCGTCGCGGTCGGCGTCGACCCGGTCGTACTTCTTCACGGCCCGGTACATCGCCACGTGCGCCTGGAGGTAGCCGCGCTGGGCCGCGGTGAAGCGGGGCAGGCCGGCCGGGTTCAGGTTGGCCTTGCCGGGCGGGCCTGCGCCGAACGCGTGGGCGAAGGTCATGTAGACCATCGGTTCGTTGACCGTCACCCACTCGTCGACGCGGTCGCCGAAGCGCCGGGCGAGCAGTGCGGCGAACTCGGCCATCTCGGAGACGACGAGCCTGCCGCCCTGCGGGTGGTCCAGCCCGCACAGGTTGGTGTCGCTCGGGCCGTGCGCACAGGCCACGTCGCGCGGGTCGTCGACCCACACCGGGTTGGCGAAGTGGTGCAGCGTGATCATGGGGCGGATGCCCTTGGCCGCGAGTGCGTCGAGCTGCTTGCCGTAGTGGTCGAGGGCCGCTTCGTCGATCTTGTCCCGTTCGGGTTCGACCCGGGACCACTCGATGCTGAAGCGGTAGGAGTCGACGTTCAGGTCGTCGACCAGGTTCACGTCCTGGACGGCCCGCGTGTAGCCGCCGACGCCCTCGCCCACGAACGGGCTCTTGCCCAGGCCCTCGGGGGCCGGCCTGGTCCACAGGTACCAGTCGTTGTTCGTGTTGCGGTCCTCGATCTGCGTGGCCGAGCTCGACACCCCGAAGCGGAAGCTTCCCTTGCCCGAGGGCTGCGAGAGGGAACCGATGCCGGGGAAGGCGATGCGCCCGCGGCCCGCGGCGCCGTCCTCCGGTGCGGGCGAGCCCTGCGCTCCCACGGGTGTGAGGGCGACGGCCAGCGCGGCAGCCGCCGCCACGGTCATGCCTGTCAGTCGTTTCACGGTGTCTTCCTCGTTGCGGAGACGGTTGTCGTCGGGGCCTGCCGCCGGTTCCTCCCGGCCCGACCGGGCACATGCGACAGCGGCCGTGTCGCCCTCGCGGGCCGACACGGCCGCCGGTGATGACGCACCCTTGTCGGGTCGGCGGCGGGAGCAGCACGCGCGTTGCTGTCCCGTCACTCTCCCCGGGTCCGCTCGAGGTCCGCTGGAGCTCAGGCGGTGCGGCGGGCCAGGTACTCCTCCACGGCGTCCGCGGCGAGGGCCGGGCCGTCGACCTCGCGCATGCGCCGGCCCATGTCCTTGGTGCGCGCGGCGACGGCTTGGTCCGCGGCGACCTCCTCGACGCTCTTGCGCAGCGACTCGGCCGTGAAGTCCTCACGCGGCAGGAGCCGGCCGAAGCCGAGCTCGTCGACCCGCATGCCGTTGGCGCGCTGTTCGCTCATCTGCGGGATGACGATCATCGGCACGCCGTTGTAGAGGGACTCCATGACACTGTTCATGCCGCCGTGGGTGACGAACAGCGAGGCACGCTGCAGCACGTCGAGCTGCGGGAAGCTGCGACGCACGTCGAAGTTGCCCGGCAGGGTGCCGAGTTCGGCCGGGTCGACGGTGTCGCCCACCGACAGCAGCACCTGCCAGTCGCTGCCGCCGAGCGCCTCCAGGCTGGTGTGGAAGAACTCCGGCCAGCCCGTGGCGGCGGTGCCGAGGGACAGGTAGAGGACCGGGCGGTCCTCGGACGCCGGCCGCCACGTCCCCTGGAACGCCGACCGGTCGCCCAGACAGGGGCCCGCGAAGACGAAGCGCTCGTCGAAGGTGTCCCCGTCGTAGTGGAACTCCCTCGGCAGGAAGATGATGCCGAGGCCGGCCGGCTCCATGAGGAACTCCATGGCCGTCTTCCCGGGGAAACCGAGCTCCGGCAGCATCCCCTCCAGCTTGGCGATCATCTCCATGACCTTGGGGTCGGTCATCTCGGCCATGGGGAACTTGGCCTGGATGGAGAAGTGCTCGTTGAACCCGTACGACGGGAACAGCCGCACCAGCGGGATGTCGTGCTGCGCGGCGTAGAAGCGGGCGCCCCACGCCATGAAGTCGTGGAGGATCACGTCGGGGCGGTTCTCGCCGTAGAAGCCCTCGACCTGGGCGGCCAGGGAGGTCGCCTCCTCCAGCGTGCGCAGCCCCTCGCCCGAGATCGCCTCGGGGGTGAACGGGTTGGTGTAGTACTCGCCGAAGACCGAGGTGTAACGGACCGGTTCGGCACCCGCCGCCTCGATGGCCGGGGCGAACCGGTCCGTGGTCGTGCACGAGACCCGGTGGCCGCGCCGCACGAGTTCCGCCACGACCCCCAATGTCGGGTTCAGATGCCCGAATGCAGGGAAATTGAAGAATGCAATGTGGGAGGTCAAGAAAACACCTTCTTCGGGGTCGCAGAGATTGCGCTCACGGCGATCCGGCACTGTACCAGCGGCGCGGTGCCGGCGCCCCGCGTTCCTGGGCGCGACGGTTCAGAACGGGACCGTCATCCCCAAAGCTCCACGCAGACTTCCCAGCTGACCGCCGTGGTAGGCGTCGTGCATCTGCACCAGCGACAGCGCGGACCCGAGCTTGGCGAGACGGGTCTTCCAGTAATCGTCAAGCGGGGCTTGAATCTCGACCGGGGTCTCGCGGTGCAGATCCTCGACGCGCAGCGTGCCGACGAGTTCACGCAGTCGCCGGTGGATCTGCTTGTACAGTCCGAGCATCTCCGCCAGTGACGGGGCGTTCTCCCAGTCGACCTGGTCGCAATCGCCTGCCCACTTCTCGTAGAATTCCAGAGAAAGAAATATTCCACCTTCCTGATAGAGACCCGACACATAGTCCTTGGAACACATCAGGTGGCCGAGGAACCACAGGGCGGGCATGTGGCCGGGCGGCGCCGTGCGGGCGCTTTCCTCGTCGAACCCGTCGATGAGTTGCAGGATCATCTCGTAGGCCAGGTCGAATTCCTGCAGCAGGTGGGCGCCGAGGGCGTCCGTGCCGGGCTCCGCGGGGGCGATCGTCATGTCCTCTTCCTCTTCCTCTGTTCGGCGAGCCTGGCCCGTACCTCGTCGAAGGTGGGCAGGACGGGCGAGTTGGTCACCCATCGCGTGCCCTCCCAGGCATAGGCCAGGTTCTTCGTCTTGCGCACCGCGTTCATGTGGCCCTCGGACGTCAGGAACGCCTGCAGCGACTCCTCGTCCGTCCACACCGCGAGCGCACGCGAACTCATCCAGCACTTCTCGGAGATGGCGAACGTCGCGGCGAGCAGGCCCTCGCAGCGCCACAGTTCCTCCAGGAGCACCCGGTTGAGGTCGGTCGCCACCTCGATCGCGCCGGGCTTGGGCCAGCCTCCGGACGTGGCCACCACATAGGTGGCCGGAAGGGGCGACTTCAGGGCGCCCGTGGCGGGGTCGATGGCCGGGCCGGTCCAGGGGACGACGATCTCCAGGTCCGCCTCGTCGCAGGCGGCGAACTCCTCGACGGTGGCCGGCACGGGACGGGCCGCCGGGCCGACGCCGGTCTCCACGGTCATCTCAGGCCGCCTTCCGGCGCACCGGAAGCTGCACGAACTCGGAGATGAGCAGGCGCAGCACGAGCATCTTCGACTCGCCGTGCAGCTCAAGCGTCGGCAGGACCGGCAGCAGGGCCCGGAACATGGCGCGCAGCTCGGTCTTGGCCAGGGCGGAGCCGATGCAGCGGTGCTCGCCGTTGCCGCCGAAGGCGATGTGACGGTTGGGCTTGCGGGTGATGTCGAAGCGGTAGGGGTCGGGGAAGACCTCGGGGTCGCGGTTGGCGGCCGGGAAGAACATCGCCACCGTCTCGCCCTTGCGGATGCGCTGTCCGCGGATCTCGGTGTCCTGCCGGGCGGTGCGGGCCATGACCACGGCGACCGACGTCCACCGCAGGATCTCCTCAACGGCCCCGTCGAGCAGGGAGGGGTCGTCGATCAGGAGTTGCAGCTCATCGGGGTTCTCCAGCAGGGCCTTCAGGCCGCCGGTGATGGCGTTGCGGGTGGTGCCGTTGCCGGCCTGCACCAGGTTGAAGAGCTGGTACGACATGTCGTGGAACTGGAGCGGGTTGCCCCCGACGTCGGCGCGGGCGAGCCGGCTGAGCACGTCCGTGCCGTTGGCGCCGCCCTCCTCCATGCGCTTCCTGGCGAGCGCGGACATGTACTGGTCGAGCTCCACCATGGCGCGCATGAAGCGAGCCATGGCCTCCTCGCCCTCCTCCTGCTTGTAGCCCTTGTGGAAGGCCGCCGCGGTGTCCTGGTGGACGCGGAAGAGGTGGTCCCAGTCCTCGTTCGGCACCCCGAGGAGTTCGAAGATGGCGGCGAGCGGCAGCCGGCCGGCGAGGTCGTGGGCGACGTCGGCGGTGCCCTCCTCGTCCAGCTTCTTCAGGAAGTCGGCGACGTAGGAGGTGGACAGCTCGAAGAAGCGCTCCTCCATCGCCGCGGTCGCCTTCGGTGTGAAGCACGGGTACATCGCCTGCCGGACCTGCCGGTGCAGCGGCGCGTCCATGAAGCCCAGGCCGGCGGGGTAGTCGGCGACGTGGCCGTAGACCTGGCCGCGGCGCTCCCGCTCCATCTCCCACGGGTCGATCTCGTCCGGGGTCTCGACGGCGGTGCGCTCGCGGCAGGAGAACAGCTCCGGGTTGCGCGCGACCCAGGAGATGTCCTCGTGCCGGGTCAGCGCCCAGAACGGCTCGTAACCGGGGCGGTGGTACCAGTGGACGGGGGACTCCTGCCGGAGCCGGTCCCACTCCTGCCACGGGTAGCCCTTGTCGTCGTACAGCTGCTCACTGGTGATGTCGATCTCTGCGAGCGATTGCATGGGCCGTTACCTCTTTCCGTTCGGGGTGTTCTGGAGCAGGAACTCGACGATCGACGCCACCGTCGCGTCACGCCGGTCGGGCGCGTCGAAGCCCGGAACGAGCACGGTGGCCCGCGGCGCCTCGGCGGCGAGCCGCTCGGCCAGGGCGCGGGGCCGGCGCACGCCGGCACCCGGGAGCACCAGCAGCGGGGCGGGGAGGGTGCCGATCCACTGGTCCGGCACGGAGAAGTGGGCCCGGTCGTCGGGGAACATCGCGTCCCGGAAGCGCACCAGCAGGGTGATGTACTTCTCGCGCCGGAAGGTGAGCATCTCCTTGCGGAACTCCTCGTCGTCGTGCAGCCGCGCCGCGAACGGGCCGGCCTCGAGGTTGCGGGCGAAGACACCGTCGCGGGCCGCGGCCGCGAAGACCGCGCCGAGGCCCTCGGTCTCCGGGTCGTCGAACCCGGCGGCCCGCACCAGCCTCATCGTCGCGTCGAAGAGCCCGAAGAAGTCGCCCAGCGAGGTGTCCGCGTCCCGGCCGGCCGGCTCCTGCGCCACGATCGACCGCACCCGCTCCGGCGCGTCGTGCGTCAGCCGCCAGGCGTGCACACAGCCGAACTCGGCGGCCACGACGTGGGCCTGCTCGGCTCCGACGGCGTCGAGCACGGCCAGCTGGTCGCCCACGGTCTGTTCGTAGGAGAACGGAACGGCCGGGGCGGCACTGCGGCCGGCATGGCGCTGGTCCATCGCGATCACCGTGAAGTGCTGCGACAGTTCACGCACCGGGTCGTAGAAGTTGTCGTTCCAGGTGTCGATTCCGCTGCTCACGTGGCCGGGGGCCAGCAGCAGCACGGGGAAGCCGTCCCCGTGCACCTCGTAGTGGATCCGTGCGCCGTCCTGGCGGATGACCTCAGGCATGTGCTTCTCCCCTGTCCTTCCGGATCGCCGCCAGGAGCTCTGCGGCCATCGCTTCGGAGTTCTCGATCGGTGCTGCGTGACTTCCGTCGATGACGCGGAGCACGAACGCGCCGCGTGTCAGGTGGTGCCAGCCCCGCATGGTCCCGTCGGGAAGGACCGGGTCGTCCTTCGCCGCGACGGCGACCACGGGGACGTCGAGCGGGGGACGGTCGTCGACGAGGCCGTCCCGGTGGTTGGTCGACAGAACCGCGTCGTGGACCAGGGCGGTGCGGTACGAGGCGAGCAGCTCGGGGCTCTTCAGCACCTCGTCCGGCAGGATGCCCCGGAAGACGTCCGCCAGGTCCGCGACGGACGCCTGGTCGAGCGAGGCGGCCAGCTCCTCCATGCGGCGCATCGCCGGCGGCACTTCGGCGAACGGCGGCAGCGCGCACGCCGGTACGAACGTCAGCGGCGGGGCGTCCGGCAGGGAGGACAGGAACCGGGTCAGTTCCCAGGCCATCCAGGAGCCCTGGCTGTGCCCGTAGACCACGGTGGCCACCTGCGGGCGGTCCACCAGTTCCGCGGCCGTCGCGGCGACCACGTCGCGCATCACCGTCGCGGGGGCCTCGTCCGAGCGGGCCTCCCGGCCCGGCATCTGCACGGCCAGCAGTTCCACGTCGTCGGGAAGGTGCCGGATGAGCGGCACGTGTCCTGCGGTGGTGCCGCCGCCGCCGGCGATGCAGACGATCCGGGCCCGGGGCTCGGCCGACGGCTTCAGGGTCCGTAGCCAGCGGGACGCGCCGCCGGTGGCCGTTCCCGCCGTGGCACCGTCCAGTTCCCGCAGGAGGTGACGGGCCACGCCCAGGCAGCCCTCGTCGCCGAGGACGGTCTGCACGGGCACGGTGACTCCGGTGAGCTGGGCGATCCGGCCGCGCAGACCGAGTGCCGCCAGGGAGTCCATGCCGAGCTGGAACAGCGGCCGGCCGGAGGTGAGGGAGCCGCCCGGCAGGCCCAGGATGTCCGCCGCCTCGCCCACGACCAGGTCGAGGGCGGCGGGCAGCCGCTCGTGCTCGCTCAGCGCGGCCAGCCGGTCCGTCAGGCCGTGGGGCCCGCCGGAAGCGGGAGCGGGTGTGCGCTCGGCCGCGGGCCCCTGGCGCGGCCCCTGCTTGCGCAGCCACTGCTCCAGCAGCGGGACGATCCGCGCGACGCTGTCCTCGAGGTGCTCGGGCGCGTCCAGCAGTTTCGCGACCTCGGCGGCGCCACCGGCGTTCACCGCGTCCCACAGCGCCTGGCCCGCACGGGCCTGCGCGGTCCGCGCCCGCGGCGCCTGCCGCCAGTGCCGGTGGCGCTGGAAGGCGTACGTGGGCAGCGGCACCGGGGTAGGGGCGCCCTCCGGCGTGCCGAGGAGCCCGAGGGCACCGAGGACCCGGTCCCAGTCCAGCTCGTGGCCCTGCACGTGCAGCTCGCCCAGTCCGCGCAGCACCTGGCTCATGCCGCCGCGCTCGCGGGCCAGCGATCCGGTGACGATGCCACCGCGCTCGGCGCATCCGTCGGCGAGCGGCAGGGACAGCAGCGGATGCGGGGAGATCTCCACGAAGACGGTGTGGCCGTCGTCCAGCAGCCGGTTCAGCGCCCGGTCGAAGCGGACCGGCTCGCGCAGGTTCCGGCACCAGTAGGCGCCGTCCAGCTCGGGGCCGGTCACGACCTCCCCGGTCACCGTCGAGTAGAGGGCGGTGCCGGCCCGGCGCGGGGTCAGGTCCGCGAGCCGCTCGGCCAGCACGGGCAGCACCAAATCGACCTGCGCGCTGTGGCCCGCGTAGTCCACCTTGATCTTGCGGGCGTACACGTTCCGCGCCCCGAGCTCGGCGACGATCCGGTCGATCGCGTCCGTCTGCCCCGAGACGACCGTGGAGCGCGCGGTGTTGACCGCTCCGACCGACAGCGTCTGCCCGTAGGGGGCGAGGAGCTCCTCCACCTCGGCGACCGGGCGCCCGATCAGCGCCATGCCGCCCTCGCCGGCGCACTCCAGCACGGTCCGGGAGCGGGTGGCCACGATCTCGGCGCCCTGCTCCAGCGTGAGGGCGCCGCTGATCACCGCGGCCGCGATCTCGCCCTGCGAGTGGCCAACGACGGCGGCGGGTTCGACGCCGAGGGAGCGCCACACGGCGGTCAGGCCGATGGCCATGGTGAACACCGCGGGCTGGGACACGTCCGCCCGGTCCAGAGGCGGCAGTTCCCCACCCCGGCCGGCCAGCAGTTCCTGTACCGACCAGCCGGTGAACGGCCTGAGCGCGGTGTCGCACGCCGCGACCGCTTCCCGGAAGGCGGCGCTGGTGGACAGCAGTTCGCGGCCCATGCCGGCCCATTGGGAGCCGCCGCCGGGGTAGACGAACGCGACCTTCGTGCGCCGCTCGGCGGTCCCGGTGACCACCGCGTCGTGGGTCCGGCCGTCGGCCAGGGCCTGGAGTGCCCGCACCAGACCGGCCCGGTCGGTGGCGGTCACGCTCGCCCGCGAGGCGAAGTGCGTACGGTGGCGTGCGGCGGTGACCGCCACCTGTGCCGGCCGCACGTCCGGCCGGCCGGCCAGCCACGACGCCCAGCGGCCCGCCTGCTCCCGCAGCGCCGCCTCGTCGCGGCCCGAGACCACCACGGGCACCAGGGGCGCCTCGCCGCCCGCGGGCTCGCCGCCGTCCCGCGCCAGGGGTGCCTCCTCCAGCACCACGTGCGCGTTGGTGCCGCCGAGCCCGAAGGCGCTGACGCCCGCGCGGCGCGGGACGGCTCCCGGTTCCCAGTGCTTCAGTTCCGTGTTGACGTAGAGCAGTTCGGGGTCGAGCTCCATCTCGGGGTTCGGCTTGTCGAAGTGCAGGCTGGGCACGAGCTGCCGGTGGTGCAGCAGGAGGGCCGCCTTGATCAGGCCCGCGACGCCCGCGGCGCTGTCCGTGTGGCCGATGTTCGTCTTCACCGATCCCAGCGCGCACGGCTCGGACCGTGCGGCGGTGGCGAGGACCTGCTGGAGGGCCTGCACCTCGATCGGATCGCCGAGCCTGGTCCCGGTGCCGTGGGCCTCGATGTAGCCGATGGTGTCGGCGGTGACGTCGGCGTCGGCGTGGGCGGCGGCGATGACGCGTGCCTGGCCCTCGACGCTGGGGGCGGTGAAGCCGACCTTGTCGGAGCCGTCGTTGTTGACGGCGCTGCCGCGGATCACCGCGTAGACGGTGTCGCCCGCCGCCAGGGCGTCGGACAGGCGGCGCAGGACGACGACGCCGACGCCGTTGCCCAGCACGGTGCCCGCCCCGTCCGCGTCGAACGCACGGCACGTGCCGTCGGGCGAGAACACCAGGCCCTCCTGGTGGAAGTAGCCCTGCTCCAGCGGGTAGCTGAGGGAGGCACCTCCCGCCAGGGCGATGTCCGACTCGCCGCGCAGCAGGCTCTCGCGGGCCAGGTGCGTGGCGACCAGGCTGGTCGAGCAGGCCGTCTGGACGGTGAGCGCGGGCCCGCGCAGGTTCAGCTTGTGGGCGACCCTGGTCGCCAGGAAGTCGTTCTTCGTGCCGACCATCGTGCGGTAGAACTCGGACAGGTCGGCGGCGTCCTCGCTGTGGAGGTAGCCGCTCTGCCCGGCGCCCGCGAACACGCCGACGGCGCCGTCGAACCGGCCGGGCACCTGCCCCGCGTGCTCCAGCGCCTGCCAGGCGCACTCGAGGAACAGGCGGTGCTGCGGGTCCATGGTGTCGGCCTCTGCGGGCGAGCAGTCGAAGAACTCCGCGTCGAACAGGTCGGCGCCCTCGACGAACCCCTTGGCCGGGACGTACGCCGGGTCCTGGAGGGCGTCCTCCGCGACCCCCGCCTCGCGCAGCTCCTGAGGGCTGAACCGCCGGATCGACTCGACGCCGTCCTTGAGGTTGTCCCAGAAGGCGTCGGCGTCCGCGGCGCCGGGCAGGCGGCAGGCGAACCCGACGATGGCGACCGCGTCGTCGCCGGCCGGCCGGCGGACCGCCGCGGTGGGGCGCGTCCGCGGGGAGGGTGAGGCGCCGCGCAGGAAGCCCGCCAGCTGCCGGACGGTCGGGTAGCGGAAGAGTGCCGAGAGGGGGAACTCCCGCCCCAGTCCCTCGCAGATCGTGCGGTGCGCCTCGAGCGCCGTCATCGAGCCGGCGCCGAGCTCGAAGAAGCCTCGGTCGAGGTCCACCCGGCTCAGGTTGAGCACCTGCGCCCAGGCGCGGCAGATCAGGTCCTCCAGCGACTCGTCGCCGGCGGCCGCGGCCACGACGGCCGCGGGGGCCGGGGCGGGCAGTGCCAGGATGGCCTGGCGGTCCACCTTCCGGTTGGGCGTGTGGGGCAGCTCCTCCATGCGCACCAGCTGGGAGGGCACCATGTACGACGGGACGCGGTCCAGGAAGTACCGCAGCAGGGCGTCGTCGCTCTCGTGCCCGCCCTCGGCGGGCGTCCAGTACAGGCACAGCCGCGGGTCGCTGCCCTCGTCCCTGCGGACCACCGCCGCGCACTCGGCGACCGCCGGGTGCTCACCGGCCACCGCCTCCACCTCGCCCAGCTCGATGCGGTGGCCGTGCAGCTTGATCTGGGCGTCGCTGCGGCCGCAGTACTCCAGGCTGCCGTCCTCGCGGTAGCGGACGATGTCGCCGGTGGCGTACATGCGCGCGTCGTCCGTGCCGGCGAACGGGTCCGCGACGAACCGCTGCGCGGTCAGCTCCGGGCGGTTCAGGTAGCCGCGCGTGACGCCGAGACCGCCGATGTGGAGCTCGCCGCGGCTGCCCCGGGGTACCCGGGCCCCGTGCCGGTCGAGGATGTACAGGCTGGTGTTGCGGACGGCGTCTCCCAGGGAGACCTCCCCCGCCTCGGCGTGCCAGGTGGTGGACCAGACGGTCGTCTCCGACGGGCCGTAGATGTTCGTCAGTCCGCCGCGCACGGTGCGCATCAGCCTGGCGGCGAGCCCCCGGTCCAGTGCCTCCCCGCCGACGATCATCCGGTCCAGGCCGCCCAGCAGGGCACGGCCCGCGGCGTCGGCGAGGAGCAGCCGGGCGAGCGACGGCGTGCACTGCAGGTGTGTCGGAGCGTAGGAGCGGTAGGCGGGCCACTCGCCGACGCTGCCCTGGGCGATCACCACGCGGTAGCCGCGGGTCAGCGTCCACAGCAGTTCGACGGTGGAGATGTCGAAGGAGGGGCTGGTGACGGCGAGCCAGGTGTCGCCGGTGCCGCCGCCGATGCGTTCGTCGACGGCGTGGCAGAAGTTGACGAACTGGCCGTGCTCGATCAGGACGCCCTTGGGCCGGCCGGTGGAGCCCGAGGTGTAGATGACGTAGGCCAGGTCCGTCAGGGCCGGCGGGGTCGCCTCGGGCAGCGCGTCCCCGGCGGGCACGGGGGTGACGCCCAGCTCGTCGGCGAACACCAGCCGGGCGCCCGTGCCGGTCAGGTCGCCGGCCGTGGTGGAGCGGGTGATGACCACGTCCAGGCCGCTGTCCTCGACGACGTAGGCCACCCGGGCCTGCGGATAGCCAGGGTCGATGGGCAGGTAGGCGCCTCTGGCCAGCCAGATGGCGAGCGCGGACACCACCAGCTCCGCGGAGCGCGGCAGGTGCACGCCCACCGGGGTCTCGGGGCCCACCCCGGCCGCGCGCAGCCGCTCGGCCAGGGCGGCGGCCCGCCAGGCCGTCTCCCGGTACGTCAGCTCGGCCCCGTCCGAGACCAGCGCCACCGCGTCGGGGGTACGGCGCGCCTGGTCCCAGACCAGCTCCAGCGCCGTCGGTTCGCCGGGGCTGTGCGGGCCGGCCAGGCCGCCGCGTGCGACCAGCCAGTCGAGCTCCTCGGGGCCGAGCAGCTCCAGACGGCTCAGCGCGCGCTCCGGCTCCCGCACGACCGATTCCAGCAGGGTGCGGAAGCCGTCCAGCATGCGCTGCGCCGCGGGTCGGCTCAGCACGTGCGCCTGGTACTCGAACTCGCCGCGCAGTTCGTCCCCGCAGGGGATGAGGGAGACGCCGAGCTCGAACTTGGAGGCGCCCCGGACGTTGCCCGCGAGGCTGCCGGTGGCGGGCAGGTTCCACGTCGCGTCGCCGTCGCCCACGGTGGGCATCGCCGCGCCACCGTAGTTGAAGACGGCGCGGAACAGCGGGTTCTCCTCGCCCGTCCGCTGCCCGCCGACCCTGCGGACCAGCTCGGTGAGGGGGACGTACTGGTGGTCGAACACACCCCGGACCCTGGGCGCCATCGAGGCCAGCAGTTCCTCGAAGGTCGGGTCGCCCGTCAGGTCGCAGCGCAGCGGCAGGGTGTTGGCGAGGAAGCCGAAGGTTCCCGTCAGACCCGGCAGCTGCCGGTTGGACCAGACGGTGCCCACCGCGAAGTCGTCCTGGCCGGTGAAGCGGGCCAGCAGCGTGGCGAAGGTGCTCACCAGCACCGTGTAGGGGGTGACCGAGGTGCGGGCGGCGAGCGCCTCCAGTTCGCTCCTCAGGGCGGCCGGGACGGTGAAGTAGAGGGTGTCGCCGCCCTGGTCCTCCTGTGCGACGCCGTCCGGCCCGGGCGGGAACTCCAGCCGCTCCACCCCGTCGAGTTCGGCTGCGAAGTGGGTGAGGGCGTCCTCGAAGCGGCCCTCGGCCAGGCTGCGCCGCTCCCATGCGGCGAAGTCGCCGAGGTGGAACTGCGCGGGGCCCGGCTCGGGTTCGCGCCCGGCCTCGAACTCCTGGCAGGCGTGGAACAGTTCCATCAGGAACAGCGACAGCGACCAGCCGTCGGTCACGGCGTGGTGGACGCTGAAGCACACCACCTGTTCGTCGTCGGCCAGGTCCAGCACCCGGCAGCGGAACAGCGACGTGCCGCTCAGGTCGAACGGTTCGAGCTCCTCGTGCCGGATGCGCGCCTCGATCGCCTCGGCACCCCGCCCCCGCAGGTCCTCGAACGCGACGTCGACGGGGACGCCGCTGTGCACGACCTGGACGAGTTCGCCCTCGCGCACCTCCAGGCCGGTGCGCAGCGCCTCGTGCCGGGCGGTGATCCAGGTGAGCGAGCGGGTCAGCACGGTGTGGTCCAGCGGCCTGGCCGTCCGGATCCGCATCGCCACCTTGTACTGGGCGGAGCCGGGGTTCATCTGCTCCAGGAACCACAGGCGCCGCTGGCCCTCGGTGGCCGGGTGCACGTCGCGGGCCGGAACGCTTTCCAGCGGCGGCATCGCCGGGTCGTCGCCGGCCGCCGCGAGCAGGTGCGGCAGCAGGTGCCCGGCGAGAGCCCGCGCGGTCGGATAGGTGAAGGCGAGGTTGGCGGGGAAGGCGCTGCCCGACAGTTCGCACAGCCGGTTGCGCAGCTGCAGGCCCATGATCGAGTCGAGCCCGAGCTCCTGGAGCTTCTTGTCGGCGGGAACAGGCTCGGCCGCGCGCAGCACGGTCGCGGCCTCGCGGCGGACGAGGTCGAGGAGCGCGTCCGCCCGCTCCTCGTCCGGCATCGCGGCCAGCCGGGCGCGCAGTCCGGCCGGACCCCGCACACCGGTGTCCTCGTCCTGCGTCCGCCGCGGGGCGGCGGACCCGGCCGGCGCCGTGGCGGGCAGCGGCACGTCGGCCCAGTAGCGCGTGCGCTGGAACGGGTACGTCGGTGCCTGCGCCGGGTCGGCGGCCGAGCCGCCGTCCAGGATGCGGTGCCAGTCCACGGCGTGGCCCTGGACGTGCAGGGCGGCCAGGGAGCGCAGCAGCTGGGAGAGTCCGCCGTGGTCGCGGTGCAGGCTGCCGACGACGGCACCCGCGACGCCGGTGGCGCCGGTGGTGGCCTCGGTCAGGGTCATGCCGAGGACCGGGTGGGGGCTGATCTCGACGAACACGTCGTGGCCGTCCGCCACCAGTGCGGCGAGGGCCAGGTCCATCCGGACGGTGTCGCGGACGTTGCGGCACCAGTAGGCGGCGTCGAGTCCGGCGCCCTGCACACGGGTGCCCGTCACCGTGGAGTAGAACGGCACAGCCGGCGCGTCCGGCTCCAGCCCGCTCAGCTGTTCGGCGAGCCAGGGCAGGACGGGGTCCACGTGCGAGCTGTGGCCGGCGGTGTCGGACTGGATGCGCCGGCTGAAGACATCCGTGCCGGACAGCCCTTCCAGGAAGGACTCGACCGCGTCGGCGTCACCGGAGACGACCACGGACGTGGCGCTGTTGACGACGGCGACGGACAGCGCACCGCCGTACGGCGCGATCCGCTCCTCGACCTCGGCCGGCGCCATCTCGACCAGGGCCATCGCGCCGCGGCCGCTGCACTCGCGCAGCTGGCCCTGGGAGCGCAGCGCCGTCAGCCGGGCGCCGTCCTCCAGGGACAGCGCGCCCGCGACCACGGCCGCGGGCACCTCGCCCTGGCTGAAGCCGACCACGGCGGACGGCTCCACCCCGAGGGACCGCCACAGCTCGGCCAGGCCGATCATCATGGTGAACAGGGCGGGCTGGAGGACGTCGATGCGGTCGAACGGCGGCAGGCCGGCGTCCGGCGTCTCGCTCAGCAGGTCCGCCACGGACCAGCCGGTCCACGGCGACAGGGCCGCGTCGCACCTGCGCACCGCCTCCCGGAACACCTCGGACTCGGCGATCAGAGCGCGGCCCATGCCGATCCACTGGCTGCCCTGGCCGGGGAAGACGAACACGGGCTTGGTGCGCTCGTGGGCCGTGCCCACCACGGTGTCGGGGTGCGGCAGCCCGTCGGCGAGCGCCCGCAGTGCCGCCACGGCCTCCTCCCTGTTCGAGGCCGGGACGCCGGCGCGCGCCGGGAGGTGCGTGCGGTGCAGGGCGGCCGTGCGGACCGCGTCGGCGAACGGGAGCCCGTCGGCCGCCTCCAGCCACGCCGCCCACTGCTCGGCCTGGGCGGCCAACGCCCGTTCGTCGTGAGCGGAGAGCAGCAGCGGCAGCCGGTCGGGCAGTTCGCCCACGGCGGGCTGCCCGCTCACGGCGGCGACCTCGGGCGACGGTGCCTCCTCCAGGACCACGTGTGCGTTGGTGCCGCTGATGCCGAACGCCGACACACCGGCGCGGCGCGGGCGTTCGCCCCGCGGCCAGGTGCGCTCCTGCTGCAGGAGCCGGAGTCCGCTGCCCTCCCATGCGATGTGGGTGCTGGGCTGCTCGGCGTGGATCGTACGCGGCAGGCGCTCGTGCTGGAGTGCCAGGACCATCTTGATCACGCCGACGACACCGGCGGCCGCCTGGGTGTGCCCGATGTTCGACTTGGACGAGCCGAGGTGGACGGGGGTGTCCGCGGCGCGGCCCGGCCCGAAGACCTCCGCGAGGGCGCCGGCCTCGATCGGGTCGCCCAGCGGGGTGCCGGTGCCGTGGGCCTCGATGGCGTCGATGTCGGCGGGGGTGAGCCGGCTCGCGGCCAGTGCCTCCTGGATGACCCGCTGCTGCGCAGGGCCGTTGGGGGCTGTCAGGCCCTGGCTGCGGCCGTCCTGGTTGACGGCGGAACCGCGGATCACGGCGAGCACCCGGTCGCCGTCGCGCCGGGCGTCCGGGAGCCGTTTGAGCAGCAGCACACCGGCGCCCTCGGACCAGCCGCCGCCGTCGGCGCCGGCCGAGAAGCTCTTGCACCGCCCGTCGGGGGACATCGCCCCGAGCCGGCTGGACTCCACGAACATGCCCGGCGAGCTCATCACCGTGACGCCGCCGGCCAGCGCGGCGTCGCACTCGCGGTTGCGCAGGGCGGTGGCCGCCAGGTGGAGGGCCAGCAGCGAGGACGAGCAGGCCGTGTCCACGGTCACCGCGGGCCCCTGCAGGCCGAGCGCGTAGGAGATCCGGCCGGAGATGACGCTGACGGACACGCCCGTGCCCTGGTAGCCGTCGAGCAGTTCCAGGTCGGTGCGGATGGTCTCGTAGTCGGGGCGCATCGCGCCGATGTAGACACCGGTGCGGCTGCCCTTGAACTGGTCCTCGCGCAGTCCGGCCCGCTCCAGCGCCTCCCAGGCCGTCTCCAGCACGAGCCGCTGCTGCGGTTCCATCGCCTGCGCCTCGCGCGGTGCGATGCCGAAGAACTCCGCGTCGAAGCGGTCGATGCCGTCGATGAACCCGCCCTCACGGGCGTAGCTCTTGCCGGGCGCGGTGGGGTCCGGGTCGTACAGGTCGTAGGCGTCCCAGCGGTCGGGCAGCGGCCCGATCGCGTCCCTGCCCTCGGCCAGCAGGTCCCAGAACGCCTCGGGGGTGGTCACTCCCCCCGGCAGACGGCAGGCCATCGCCACGATGGCCACCGGCTCGTGGCGCTGGTTCTCCAGTTCCGCGTTGCGCTGCTGAAGCTGCAGCACCGCGGCCATGGCGCGCCGCAGTCGCTCCTCGTTGGCCTGAGCGTTCATCTCTGCCTTCCGTCTCTTCCGCAGTGCGTCGCGGTGCCGTGGTCAGGGGTGCGGGAGGAGGCTCAGCGCTCGACCGTCACGTCCATGTAGGGCGGGAACTCCGGCAGCCGGCCGCCGTCGTGCTCCAGCACGTTCACGCCGTCGCGCTGCCCCACCTCGCGGAACCCGGCGAACTTGTAGGTGACGTACATGGCGCGATTGCGGGAGGTGGGCACGAACTCCGCACGCAGGCGCACCCCGGCCTCGTGGGCGGTGCGGATGAGGTGGCCCAGCAGCACCGAGCCGACACCGCGTGACATCACCCGGCACGACATCAGCAGCAGTTTCACCGTCCACACGTCGCTGCCGCGCTCCACGAGGGACAGGCCGATCCTGCCGTAGGTGCCGTACCGGTCCTCCAGACCCGCGACCAGCAGGTCGTGACCGGGCGAGCGGCGGAAGGCGTCGAGTTCCTCGTAGGAGTAGGTGTAGCCGGTGGCGTTGAGCTGATTGGTGCGCACGGTCAGTTCCTCCGCGCGCTGCAAGTCGCGTTCCTGGGCGGGGGTGATCGTCATGCGCATCCCCAGGGAGGCGAGGAACTGCTCGTCGGTGCCGTGATGGTCCGCCTGGGCCTGGGCGCGCCGGGCGTCGGCCCGGTACAGGTGGCGGCGCTCACGCGAGTCGGAGGTGACGAACCGCGGCCGCATCCGCGGCAGGTCGGGGATGCCGGCGGCGTCGGCGGCGTCGACGCACAGCACATCGGCGTGGACGAAGCCCACCTCGTCCCGTTCGAAGGGCTGGTCGTCGACGAAGGCCAGGGTGTCGACGCCGATGTTGATCGCCTCGGCGACGGCCGTCAGCGACTGCGCCTTGCTGCCCCAGTTGATCTGCGGATGCAGGAAGTACTCGGCGATGCCGAGCTCCTGGAGCTTCGCCATGGCCGCGTCGTGGTCGTTGCGGCTGGCAATGGAGTGCAGGATGCCGCGCTCGTCGAGGGTGCGGATCACCTCGACGACCTCCGGCCGCAGTGTGACGTCGCCGTCCTCCAGCAGCACGCCGTCCCACACGGTGTTGTCCAGGTCCCAGACCACGCACTTGACGGTCTTGACAGAAATGACGGTGGCGGTCATCGCTCACTCCTCGATGCGTGTTCCTGGAACGCGTACTCGGCAAGGCCCACCTGGTGCAGCTGCGCACTGCCCTCGATGATCTCCATCACGCGGGAGTCGCCGAGCAGGCGCTGGACGGGGTAGTCGGCGCTGCAGCCGTTGGCGCCGTGCAGCTGCACGGCGTCGGCGGCGGCCCGCCCGGCGGCCGCGGCCGCGAAGTACTTCGCGGTGGACGTGGCGGCCGGCGCGCCCGGGTCACGCGCGTCGCGCAGCCGCCCGGCCTCCAGGCACAACAGCCGGGCCGCACGGGCGTTGGTGTACATGTCGCTGATCAGCCGGCGCACCAGCTGGTGCTCCTTGATGAGCGATCCGAACTGCTCGCGCCGGGACGCGTAGTCCACGCCGGCGTCCAGGGCCGCGTCGAGGATGCCGACGCAGCCCCAGCCGACGGTGTAGCGGCCCAGGTCCAGGGCGGCGCCCACCACGTGGGAGACACCCAGGCCCGCCCGGGCGAGCAGATGGCCGCCGGGAACCCGGCAGCCGTCGAGGCGGACATGGGCGGTCATCGAGGCACGGATGCCGATCATGTCCTCGATGAGCTCGGTGGACAGTCCCGGAGTGTCCCGCTCCACCAATAGGGCCGTGGGGCCCTCGGCGGAGCGCCCCACCAGGAGGAAGACGTCGGCGCTCTCCCCGTAGGTGATCCACTTCTTGTGGCCGGTCACCACGTAGTGGTCACCGTCGCGTTCGATGCGGGTGCTGACACCGGCCGCGTCGCTGCCCGTGTCCGGCTCGGACACGGCGAGCGCCGCGATCCGCTCACCGCTCGCCAGCCGGGGCAGCCAGTTCCGCTTCAGCTCGCGGCTTCCCCAGCGGGCGACGGCGTGCGCCACCATCGAGTGCACGGTGAGCAGGCTGCGCACCGAGGAGCAGGCGCGGCCCAGTTCACCGGCGAGCAGCCCCAGGGTGACCGCGTCGCAGCCGCCTCCGCCGAACTCCTGCGGCACCTGGATGCCGAGCAGGCCCTCGTCGGCGAGGAGCCGGATCACCTCCGGCGGGGTGCGCTGGGCACGGTGCCAGGCGTCGGCATGGGGTGCGATGTGGCGGTCGGCGAAGGCCCCGAACTCCTTGCGGGCCTGCTCCTGCCGCTCGGTGAGCGCTCCGGTCATCGTCGTCGGCCCGTCCGCTCTCGTCTACTGCGGGACGGGGACGGACAGCTTGCGGGTGACGAACGCGTCGAGCGCGCTGATGGAGCGGAAGTGCTCCAGCTCCAGGTCCTCGTTCTCGACCGTGATGCCGAACTCGTGCTCCACGAAGGACACCAGCTGCATCGCGAACATCGAGCTGACGAAGCCGAGTTCGAAGATGTCGTCGTCGTCGGCCAGGTCCTGGACCGGGAAGAAGCGCGAGAGGTACGCGGCGATCCGCGCCTTGGTGGTGCCCTGATCGGTACGGGCGGTGGGGTGGGTGGTCATGGTGATCGTCATCCGTCCTGTCGAAGTGACCGTGAGCGGGGCGTTGACCGGCCGGCGGACATCGGCGGCGGTCGGAGTGCGGCGTGCAGCCGGTACTCGGGTGCAGCCGGCCCTTGGGTGCAGCCGGCCCTTGGGTGCCACAGGCCCCTGGGTGCCGCCGGTGGTCGGGCCTATGACGGGTGGTCGGAGCGCGACCGGATCAGCGGTAGGTGTGGAAGCCCTGGCCGCTCTTTCGGCCCAGCAGGCCCGCGGCGACCATCTTCTTCAGCAGCGGCGCCGGCCGGTACTTGTCGTCGTTGAAGCTCTCGTAGAGCACCTCGACCGACTTCAGGATCGTGTCCAGGCCGATCAGGTCGGCGGTGGCCAGCGGACCCATGCGGTGCTCGAAGCAGGAGGTGAAGATGCGGTCGATGTCGGCGGCCGGAGCGACCCCGTCCTGCACCAGGAAGACCGCCTCGTTGATAGTGAGCATCAGCACCCGGTTGGACACAAAACCGGGCACGTCCTCGACCACGACGCACTCCTTGCCCAGCCCCGCCAGGAAACGGCGGGCGGTGTCGATCGTGGCCGGCGTGGTGTGGTGGCCGCGGATCACCTCCACCATCGGCTTCATCGGCACCGGGTTCATGAAGTGCATGCCCACCACCCGCTCGGGCCGTGAGGTGAGCGAGCCGATACGTGTGATGGAGATCGCGGAGGTGTTCACCGCGAACACCACGTCCGGGCGCACGATGGCGTCGATGCGCTCGTACACCTGCTGCTTCACCGCGAAGTCCTCGGTGACGTTCTCCACGATGAAGTCGGCCTTCGCCAGCAGCTCGTAGTCGGTGGTGAACTCGACCCGCTCCAGAACGGCCGCGATGTCCAGGGCCGCACCCTTGTCCAGCAGGGCCTGGGTGCGCAGGCTGGTACGCAGCTCACGGCGGGCGTGGTCGAGGACGTCCTCACTGACATCGACGAGGACCACCCGGTGCCCGTACTGGGCCAGACTGTGCGCGACGCCGACGCCCATGACGCCCGCACCGACGACTCCTACGGTCGCGAATTCCATTGTCTACGACTCCGTTTACGTGACCGTCAGCGTGTGCCGCGGACGGCGTAGATGTTGTGGATGTCCGTGCCGACATACATCTCGTCCTGCTCGGCCAGCACCTCGAAGCCGTGCCCCCGCAGCAGCTGAAGCAGGCGGTCGACCTCACCGTCCGCGTCGTGCACCTCCAGCACCATCTGCTGGATCTTCGGCCAGTCCTGCTCGTCGATGCCGTCGATGACCTGCCGCTCGCTCTTCTGCACATCGATCTTGATCAGGTCGATGCGCTCGATGCCCTGCTCGCGGATCACGGCCGACAACGGACGCAGCCGGGCGGTGAACTCGATCGCCTCGAACCGCACATCCAGCAGCCCTTCGTCGGCCACCAGGTCGGCGACCTCCGCATCGGCGTGCGCGCGGTGCTGGTTGGCGATGATCGTGGACAGGTTGTGCCTCTCCTCCGCATCGTCGGGGTGGAAGGAGGACATGCCCGAGCTGCGCGGATAGAAGGTGAACGTGGCCTGGGTGTCGCTGTCGGACACGCCGATGTTGACCACGGTGGCGTTCACGCCGTGCTCGGCGACATTACGGCTGAGCAGCTCGAACATCGGCGGAGCCGGCTCGAAGGCGAAAACCCGCACATCAGGAGCCTCGTAGTGCGCGAACAGGGTGAACAGGCCGATGTTGGCGCCGACATCGACCACCGTCGCACCCGGCGCCAGCGTGATGCCGTGCTTGGCGTAGGTGCGGTGCTCGAAGATGTCCTCGTAGAAGTGCTGGGTCTCCGCCTCGTTCTGGTGCCACACCGTCAACCCGTTGTCCAGGGTGAACCGGGCCAGCGACGTACCGGTGTGCGAAGAGCCCTGCGTCTGCAGCTCCCCACCGGTCTTGAGCCGGTGCACCGCGGCGGCCATCCGGGCGATCGTGGACCACTCGTACACCTGCCGCAGGCTCAGCTCCACACCGAACGCACGCTTGACGCGCAGACACAGCCGGGTCGCCAGCAGCGAGTTTCCACCGATCTCGAAGAAGCTCACATCGTGCGGCAACTGCTCGTTGTCCAGGATTCTGGCCCACACTCCGGCCAACTCCTGCTCGATGGCACGCAGCGCGCCGGCATCCTCACTCGCCGCGCCCCCGCCGGCCACGCCCTCGTCTGCATCGCGCACCGGTCCCGCCGCAGCGTCGGCGATCACGCCCGACTCCCCCACCGCACCGTCGGCGCCGACGCCGAGCTGTCCGGCGGCACCGTCGGCGACGAGGTCCAGCTCACCGGCGGGGAACTGGGTCCAGTCGAAGTCCGCGCCCGCCAGCCACAACCGGCCCAGCGCCTTCAGTGCCACCGCCGAGTCCGAAGTGCGCTGCAGCGGGTGGCGCATGGACGCCACGATCGTGCCGGCCTGCCGGCCACGGACCACCGTGGCCATACTGCTCAACGTCTGACCCGGCCCGGCCTCCACCAACAACGCCGTGTCCGCCAGGTGCTGGAGACCGGTGGCAAAACGCACCGGGCTGAGGAGATGACGGGCCCAGTATCCCGGGTCCGTGGCCTGCTCATCGGTGATCGGCTCACCCGTGACGTTCGAGATGTAGGGGATGCGCGGCGCGTTCAAGGTGAGCGTACGCGCCAGCTCCGTCAACGGCCCGGCCACCGGCTCCATCATCGCCGAATGAAACGCATGCGTACTACGCACCCGCCGGCACACGACCCCCCGCCCGTCCAGCAGTTCCTGCAACCCCTCCACAGCAGCCACCGGACCCGCCACCACACAGAACTCCGGGCCGTTGACCGCCGACAGCGACAAGCCCTCCCCCAGCAGTTCCGTCAGCTCCTGCTCACTCAGCATCACCGCGAGCATCGCCCCGGCCGGCAACTCGTCGATCAACGCCGCCCGCGCCGCCACCAGCCTCAACGCATCCGGCAGGCTCAGCACACCCGCCAGCGTCGCCGCGACATACTCACCCAGGCTGTAACCGATCATCACGGCAGGGCGCGCACCCCACGACTCCCACAACCGCGCCAACGCGTACTCCGCAACGAACAACGCCGGCTGCGCCAACCGCGTACCGTCCAGCAAGCCCCCGTTGCCGCCACACACGCCCTCGTCACGGCCCAACATCGAGCGCAGATCAACCGATTCACCACCACCCGCAGACGCGGAGACCGAGCCGGAGGCGGAATCCGGGTCGGGGTCGGGGAAGAGCACGGAACGGATATCCAGCTCCAGCTCGCCCCTCAACAAGGTGGCACACGCATCCACCGCGTCACGAAACACCGGGAAATCACGGTAGAGATCGCGGCCCATACCCACATAGTGATCACCCAGACCCGGAAACATGAACGCCACCGGCCGAACGCCACCAGCCTGCTGCGCACCCAGGTCCGTACCCACCCCCTGCCCCGTCAGGAAAGCACCCCGATACCCACCCCCAACCTGGCCCACCGTACGAACCCGCACCGGCACGTCCTCCACCACCTCACCCCCCGCACAACGCGCCCGCAAACCCGCCAAACCCGCGTCCAATACCGAACCATCTGGCCCAGCCAACAAGGCCAGATGCCACGACACCGACCCCGACGACGACCCACCCGCTACCCCAGCCACAGCAACCTCGGCACTCATGCCACTCCTACGGAAATCAGGCCACCAGATAAGCGCCGAGCACCCGACAACCACCGCCCGCGCCCGCACTCCAAACATCCGTCCACCACCCTCAAACCACCCACTCGAGCCCGACCACAGCCGCACTCGCATCCCCCCAACCCGCACCAAGAGCGCGGGGCAGATCCATTGATCCGGCGGCACACACCCGGCCGGTGACGCAGCGCAGAACGAGATCGCAGGAGAAAGAACAGAACTGCGCGCAGCAGCGCCCGCCAAAAGGCCGTCGGCACGCAGAAAGGCCGGCCCCGATGAAGGGACCGACCCTGCCTGATTTTGATGACCCGTCGAGTCCCTGAACAGCGGGTCTCGCCGTCGCAGAATGCGCTTGGACAAGCGGCCTTGTATCGGGTCGGGTCAGTGCCGCCAGCACCGGCGCGACCGGCCTTCACTGCACAACTGGCAGCACGTCACTTTCCTACCCCGGCTACGGGTGAGCGCGGCGGCGCGCCCTGCACGCGGTCGAGTGCAGCGGCCTTGGCCCTGGTGCAGCCGGGTCCGGCCTCGAGGTCGTGGCGTGCGCCGAACGGCCGGTGCTCGCCCGACAGATGCTTGCCGCCGTGCGGTGGGCGACCGCATCGGCATACAAGGCATGATCCGCGCGGGGCACCATCAGGATCGCTGACCCGCCTCCTGCCCCGCAGTCCGGCCGGCCAGGCGGAACAGGACCCGGGCGTACACGAGGGTCGCCGCCGTGATGATCGTCGGGATGACCGCCAGCGCGAGGATGCCCACCAGTGCGCGGCTACTTCCCGTGGGTGTGAAGTGACCCCGGTCATCGTCCAGCAGGAACCGGTAGCCGAACCACGCCCACAGTCCCAGGGACAGCAGCATCCACCCGACCGCCCACTTCTCGATCAGGTGCCCGTCCTGGCGGAGCTGCTCTGCGTGTGCCGTCATCTCTTCTCCTGCTTCACTGGTAACCGAAGCCAGTTCATCACAACGCGCACGTGCCGCGGACGCCGAGCCTGGTCAGATAGGCCGGGGAATGTGGGGTATCCGAGGGGCGACGACGCTTCCCGACTTCTTCTTACGGAGGTCTGCCCTGTGCTTTCGCTCAAGCGCTTACTCGACCGCAGTTTGACTGCGCAGGCAACGGTGGTCTTTCTCCTCGGACTGGGCGTCACGGGCCTGATCCGCAGGGACGAGCACCCGGCTGTCTGGGTGCTCCACAGCGCCCTGTACACCGGGATCGCCATCGCGTTCCTGGCCGTCCAGCGCCGCCGGACCGCCCGAGCCGTGGGCGCCGACGCGGGCGGGCTCGCCGATCTGCAACGCAAGATCCGCCACCGTGAGGTGCCGCAGGATCCTCAGGAGCGGGAAGCCGTACGGCGACTGGTCGCCGAGCAGCTCGACCAGATGGAACGCGCGGGCAAGTGGCTGCCGTACTGGTTCGGCGCCATGTGCCTCATCGCGATCGCCATGCTCGTCCTGGGGATCTTCAGCAACTCCTTTGTCTTCCCCATTGCCTTCGCGGCGGGCATGCTCGCGCTGTGCTTGTGGCTCTCATGGACGCGCCGCCGCTCCCTGGACCGCCTCCATTGGATGCGACAGGCATTGCAATCGAAGTGAACAGAACCGTCGTGGGAACGGTGGTACGGCGTCTGGCCCAGTCGCTACACCTGATCCGTGACGCTTGACTCCGAGCCGTAGTACAGCCGGAGGAACTCCTCCATCGCCGCGTCGACGCCGGCGCGGTCACCCGTGGCGAGCAGGTCGAGCAACAGGCCGCGCACCGTGGCGAGTCCCAGCCTGGCCCGGCTCCGGGCCAGGGCAGGGTCCGCCCCCGCCCCGACCTCGGCGGCCACGAGCGGCTCCAGCCAGTCCGTCACCAGCCCTTCGAGGACCGGGGCAGCCTCGGGGCGGCCGCGCAGCGCGTGCCCGTAGATCTCGAAGAAGAGCCGCTCCTGGCCGGCCAGCCGGGGGTCCGTGAGCTGCCGCCACAGCAGCCGCGCGACATCCGCGGGCGACAGACCGGGCTCCAGGCGGAGCCGGGACAGCACGTCGCGCTGGCGTCGCTCCGATGTCCGGACGATATCGACGAGCAGCTGTTCCTTGGAGCCGAAGTAGTGGATCAGCATGCGGTGGCTGACGCCGATCGCGGCGCCCAGCCTGCGCAGACTCAGGTCCGCGATGCCGTGTGCCGCGACGTGGTCGACAGCCGCGTCCAGCAGTTCCGCGCGCCGGGCCCTGTGCGCGTCTCGCTCGGCTCCGCCTTCGGGATGCGAGTCGTCCATGGTCACCACGTCACGACTGTACCAATCGGTACATGGCGCATGTACCGTGTGGTACATGAAGTCTGTCACCGTGTCGATCGACGTATCCCAGACTCCCGAGCAGGTCTACGGCTTCCTCGACGTCATGGCGAACCACGAGCGGTTCACCGACCACTACCTGACCAACTGGCGTTACACCGGCCCCGCCGGGGGCGTCGGATCGTGCGCCACGGTCACGGCCGCGTTGGGCGGCACGAAGACCGACGTCACCATCGACGTCGTCGAGGCCGAGGCCCCTCGGCGCATCGTCGAGCGCAACGTCAGCGCGGCCGGCCGCCGGCAGGGCCGGGGCACCTACACCATCGAACCGCTGCCCACCGGCGGGGCCCGCGTCTCGTTCACTTACACGTGGGTCCGCGCCCCGCTCGCCGACCGGCTGCTGGCCCCGGTCGTGCGGGCCACGATGCGGAACGCCAACCGCACGGTCATGCGACGCCTGGCTGCCGAGTTGGCAGGAGAATGACGGCTTCCGGGCGCAGCTCGCCGTGTACAGGAGGGGGCGCGTACTGCTGCGTTTCCGGCAGGCCGCAGATGTGACGGGCTCATTCCCGGGGGCCTGTACTGCAGTCCTCGTGCCGTCGCCGCCCGAACACGGGTCTGGATGGGAGCTGGTGGTGTGGCAGGGGAGCCGGCTGTCGTTCGAGCAGTTGCAACAGCGCCTGGCGCGTTGAGGCCTCTGGAGGTTCGCTCGGCTCGGCGTCAGGGGCGACCTCGCCTGTCAGACCCGCCGTCTATGGTCTGCCCATGACATCGATGGATCTTGATGCATTCGACCTGGCATGGGATCGCTTGGAAGCCTGGCTCGTGGCGCATTCGCCCGCGGATCACGCTGCTCTTCGACCGCCGGCAGCCACGGGTGAGATAGCCGCGTTGGAGGACCACCTCGGCTTTGCCCTTCATCCGGAGCTCAGGAGACTTTTGGCTCGGCGAAATGGTGTCTCCGAGCCGGAGCGGAGCAGTGCGTCCGGTGGTGGAGTCTTTCCGGCCGGAGGCATCCTGCCTCTGGGCCATCGACTCATCTCGACCGCCGAGGTCGCAGAGATGCATGCGATTCTCGTGGACGTCGGCGAAGACAACGTCGAAGCCGAGCTCTGGGATGAAGAGGACCTCGCTGGTCACCTTCACCAGTGTGTGCCCTTCGCTGTGCCGAACGACGGTGGTTTCGCGTTCGTCGACCATCGCCCCGGGCCTATGTACGGACACGTATATGAGATGGGCATCGGCTCCGGTGACCTCGAGGGCACACTATGGGGCACAAGTTTGACCGACTTCGTCCGGGCCATTGCGGATGCGTTGGAGACCGGTGGCCCGTTTCGGTACTACTGGCCCACCACCTTCGAGCACTCCTCGGGCCGGAACTGCGTTGAATGGGAGGTCCGTGTGTAGGTCAGCGAGCTGGCGCAACCCTCGACCAGTGACCGGCGCCGACGCCTCCGGGAGCGGGACGGTGGTCAGTGCCGAACCGGTCGCCGCGGACCGCCCTACGGGCAGCTGCGTCTGAGCTCGCGGCCGCCTGGCGTCGCGTTACGCCCGCACCCTGATGCCCCTTGTGCACACTGCGGACGGGCTACGTCATCAACTCGATGTGGGGATGCTCAGGCTCTGCCGGGCAGATGAACAGGTGTTGCCGGTAGCCACTGCCTATCTGGACCCCGGTCGGGTTGTAGCCGCGATGGCTGGGGTACGGACCGGCGCCTGGGTGGGGGTGCGGAGCCCAGCTGTTCCCGGCGTCGTCCCCTTCCTCGAACGTGGCGATGGTCATCAGGATTTCCATTCCGGTGCCGCACTCGGAGCAGAACCGTGGGCTGGGATCGGTGGAGTTCCAAGCGGGCCAGCCGCCGACTTTCCAGCCCGGTGCGTTGGACAGCACACAGTCGTAGTACGTCTCCGGGTCCATGTCTTCCTCATCTGCCGGCGGCACACTCAGCTGCTTGAGCCGCTCTCGCAGTTCCTCGCTCAGCTCCAGATGGTCGGGGTACTCCGTAATCTGCTCCGGTTCGAGCACGCACGGTTCCGGTAGATAGCCGTCGAACTGCACTGCGGGCGGCTCGGGAGGTGTGTCGAGGATGTCGGTGACGGCGGCTGCCGAACGCCAGACGAGCAAGGTCCTGGGCATGATCGGATGATCGAAGGGACACCACAGAACCTGCAGCAGGTCCTTGCCTTCCGGCGAGCTCAGGTCGGGCACATCCCGCGCATACAGTTGCGCGACGGGGAGCATCGCCATGGGCCCGTCGTACGACTGGACCGCCCGCCTCACGGGATACGTGCGAGGGGGCCGGATCCGCTGGAGAGTCTCCCGTTCTTCCTGAGTCAGGTCCCGGCCGTGCGAGGCGGCGAAGATCCGTCGTTCCAGTCGCAGATCCGCCGGGGACTGGGCTTGGTTGAAGCCATCCACCACATGCGATTCCTCGCAGTGCGGCCAAGGCTCCTCAGCGGGCCACAGCAGCGGCCCGCCGATCGAGCTGTCACGCCGCGTCGGCGCCCCAAGGCGGGGGTGCAGGCGGGTCGCTGTGCGGGCCAGCGGAGCCAGTTGAGGAAAGACCGCAGGAACATCGATCGGCCGGGGCGGAGTGACGGGAGTGACATTCATGGCCGCGATCCTGCCAGCCACCTCTGACAACGGCGGCCCTCATGGCCGCCGCACAAAGAGCTCCGGCACGGGCGCCACTCCGCGAGAGCACCGCCGACGGCTCGTTGTGCCGACGGATGCCCCCACGACCAAGACACTTCCTGCGCATGAGCCAGTCGAGGGACACAGGACCCGGCTTGAGGGCCAGGACCTCGTCAAGCGGCCGCTGACGCACCGCCCGATAACGTGCGGCACCTGCCGCGCCTCAGGAACTCTGGCATGGTGTGGTCAGCCGCACTACACAAAGACCGTCGTCAACCGTGTCCGGCATCAGGGGCAACAACAACTTGGAGCCCCACTACGGCGGCGGCCTGATCGACTGAGGTGGGTGGACGTCCAAGTCTCAGCCTGCCGACTCCATGCTGCCGAACCGCAGTTCGTCGTCCCCGACGATGCGGTCCGGCTGGACCGTGACGAGTTCGACGAGTTCCTTCCGGCGTCCGATGACCGCAGGGCCGCAGCCCGGCGGCAGAGCATCGACGACCAGAGCGACGGCTTCCTCGGCGGTATCCGCCTCCCCGACGATCTGGCCACGGGACGGTCCGGCGGCGAGGTAGCGTCCGCCGGAAAGATGCATGATAAACGGGACGTCCCACGACCACTCCCCCGTGCACCTGCTGAAGTGCAGATCTTGGTGGCTGCTCGACGGATGGAGCTGCCGAAGAAGGGGCTCAGCATAGGCGGCTCGCACCAGCCCGGCATCCATGTCTGCGCGATGGAGCAGCTGCTGCCAGGAAGCCTCCACGACATCACCCTGACCAAGCTCACCGTTGGACACACTTGATTTCTCCATCGGTCCCATGTGCTGATTCTGCCCCCGCGAGCTACCGGAGTCGCACCCCGACAACGTCGACGGCGACATCAACTTCGGCGCCGCCACGGTGTCTCGGGGCACACGTCGCTCTCACCGCTCATGTCTCACGGCCGACGTCAGCGCTGCGCGTCGCCCCGGCTGAATCACATGACGCTTCCGGGCCCGGCACCGAGCTCCCCCCCTCCCCCCCACCTTCCTGGGATGGGATACGCCGGTCGGCCGCGGCACTGTGTACCTCGCCGACGGCGGCGCGAGTCGTCTCCGGCGCGTCCGTGACGACAACGAGGGGGAACTCATGTCCGTTCGAAGAAGGACCATCGGGATACTCGCGGCGGTCACAGCCGCCGCCGGCCTGACGGTGGCGGGGGCTCCGGCCGGTGTCGCGGCCCCGTCCACCGCGAGCCACTCGGCCACGGCCTCCGTATGGCGGAACATCGCCCTGACCGGCACCTACACGATCCGCGACGACGAGGGGATCTTCTCGGCCGGCACCTACTGCAACGGCAACGTCGCCTCCGAGGGCTGGGTGAACGAGGTCCGCTCGCCGTCGCTGTGGTGGGAGACCACATGCGGAGGCGAGATCCGTGTGGAGAAGCACGTGTCCGCGGAGACCGACGCCGCCGGCGGAGTCATGATCTACGTGACGCTGCGGTTCTACGAGGGCACGAACGACACCAACACCGATCTCGATGCCGAGTACCACTTCAACCGCTACGTGCCGGCGGGACAGACGTCGGCGGTCGGTGAGATCACACTCCGCAACGGCGAGAACGGCGGAAAGGACTGGGCGAAGCTCAACCTCGTCCTGCACAACAACCGCTGACCGCCGGGAGGCCATCGGTCCCGCTTCCCGGGTCGCACCCGGGAAGCGGGCACGGCAAGCGGAGGCACAGCCGCCTGTGCAAGCCGTACGCGGGAACCACTGCGCGCGCTTAGCCTCGGACCATGAGGCGCTACGGGGTGACGAGGCGAGTCGGTGAGATCGGGGACGCTGCGGCGCGGGCTGCGCAGGCCGCGCGGAGTGTCGAGGAGTTCTTCGGGGCGGTGAAACGGGTCGTACGTCCCGCGCTGCGGTTCGACGTGTGTGCCTGTGTGACCGTCGATCCGCAGACGTTGATGAACACCGGCGGTGACTACCGGGACGGCCTGCCGTCCGCCATGCTGCCGCGCATGCTCGACATCGAGTACGGCGAAGGCGATGCCAACGACCTGTCGGATCTGGCGGACAGACCGACGCCCGTGGGGCTGCTCAGCCAGGAAACCGGCGGGCAGCTGGATCTCAGCCCCCGGTACCGCGACATCATGCGTCCCCTGGGGTTCCGCGACGAGTTACGTGTGCTGTTACGGGACCGGCAGGGAGCGTGGGGCGCACTGATCATGGGGCGCGCGGACGACGCGCCCCCGTTCGGTTCGCCGGACCTGGCCATGGCGGCGTCGTTGGTCCGGCCGCTGGGCAGTGCTCTGCGGCGGTTGCACCTGACGCGGCTCGCCGAGGAGGGCGCCACCGCGCCGGCGCCCGGACTGGTGCTGCTGAACCGCGCTCACCAGGTGGTTCATGCGACACCCACGGTGGCCCTGTGGTTCGACGACCTGGCGCGGACCGGGGGTGTGTCACCCGACGACCGAGGGCTGCCTCCCGCCGTGTACGCGGTGGCGGCGGCGGTGCAGTCCCCCGGGTCGGCGACTTCCCACACCTCCTGGATGCACAGCTCCCGGCACGGACGCATACGGTTGCACGCCTGGCGCCTGGACGCACCGTCGGCAACCTCGGCCCGCACCGCCGTCGTCGTCGAACGGCCCGGCCCCGCCGAGCACATGGCTCTGATCGTCGCCGCCTACGGACTGACCCCTCGCGAGAGGGACGTCACGGTCCTGGTGCTGCGCGGGAAGTCCACCACAGAGATCAGCCGTGGCACAGGCCTGTCACCGCACACGGTTCAGGACCACCTGAAGGCGGTGTTCGACAAGACCGGCGTCCGAAGCCGCCGGGATCTCGTCGCCACACTGTTCGCCCGTCACTACCTGCCGGACCTGACCTCGGCCGCATCGACGCCGCTGTGCACCGAGGTCGAGGCCTGATCACGCGATGTGGAGAGCCCCGAACCCGCCCTCGCCGCCTCGGATCTGCACGTGGTGATGAACTGTGCGAGGTGCACCTTCACCTGTACGCGGTGCTGAGCTGCACTGTCCGTGGGGAGTCGAACCCCCGCGTTGCTCTTCACGCGCCAGGAGTGGGCCGGGAAACCGCCGGCCCTCGGTCTGTGCACGCCTCCGAAGCAGCTACCTGCTCCACATCGTCGCGATGCGCCGAACTCCTCAGTCCAACAGATCGACTTCCCAGTTCGTACGCTGGATCCGCACGTCGATCTCGCGGAGCTCCCGGGCGAGTACATCCGCCCGGGCGCGCAGTTCCGCGACCGGAAGCGCGGAGAGCATCAGGAGTTCCGAGCGAAGCTGCCTTCCGTAGCCGCGCTCACCCTTGCCCGCTGCCGCGTCCGCCGCCGCCGTGACGACCGAGTGACGCAACCTCAGGACGTCCCGGCGTGCGAGGGCATCGGTCAGCGTGCCGTCGGCGCCCATCTCCACGGTGGCGTTGGTCCGGTTGATCCGCCGGATCAGATCCTCGAGGACGTCCAGGACCTCGCCGGTCTCGGCCAACAGCTGAGCCGCGTCCTCGGCCGGTGTGTCCCCTTCCTGGTAGCGCGCGCTGTCGACGACGCGTGCCCGCAGTTGTTCCACACGGCGTGTGGCCTCGGCGCGCTGCGCCAGTGCCTCGGCAAGCTTCACCGTCTTCACCTCCCCCTTTTCGAGCTCGCACGAGTATACGAAGTGGAATCGGCTCGCTCGCATCCGACTTCGTGTGTGCGTTGCAGCGCTGGAGCGGGCGGCGCATCGGACGCGAGCGTCCGAGGGACCCCGCCGGGCAGGAGTGCGGCAGTTGCTGCGCACCCGCACCGGGCGCCGAAGGTGTTGCGGTTCCGTTATCGTCCGGCGTGCAACCGTGGGGCGACAGTCGTTGTCGAACCGGCGTGATATTCCGCCACCCCCACCTCACCCGTGCACGCCTCTGCATCGCCGCAGCGGCGGTCACCCTGCTCGTCACCGGGTGCTCCGTCGGAGAACCGGACGTGCCGCCGCATCCCGTCTTCTCGGCTCCCAGAGACCAGCAGCCCGCCAAAGCCCTCGAAGCGACGGTGGCGCGGGGCGGGTTCACCTTCCGTCAGACCATGACCTTCGAACTCGGCACGGGACAGGCGACCTTGTCGAGCGAGGGCCGGATGGCCCGCAAGGCAGGGCGTGCCGTCGGCACCCGGACGTGGAGCTTCACCGGGCCCCTCCCCACCCCGGAGCGGGAGGCGCTGCTGGGCCTGTCACCGGCCCCGACCCCGCAGCCGTCGAAGCTCGGCGTGGCCGTCGACGGAGCGGACGTGCTGGTGCGACCCGGTGCCGCCTCGTACTGGATCCGCCACACTCCGAGCGACTTCACCCTCGACGGCAACCGCAACGTCGAAGCCCTGGCCGGCACCGAGGTGCCGTTCGGCGGCACCCTGCTGGAACTGGTCGCGGCCGGGAGCCGGGTGACGAAGTCCGCGTCGGCCGGAAAGGGCCGGACGTACACGGTACGCACGCCCGCTCCCGCGGCACTCGCCCTGTTCCCCAAGGACCTGCGGGACATGCTGCAGCGTGGGACCGACGACGCCGCCGAGCCCCTGCCCGTCGACCTCGCGCTGCGCACCGACGGACGCGGACGCATCGTTCGCGCCGCGGCCGACCTGGGCGTCCTGAAGGGCCGGGAGCGCGGTTCGCTGCGGGGCCTCAAGGGGATCCGGGTCGAGATGACCATCAGCCGGTACGGTTCGCCCGTCCCGAAGCTGCCGTCCCCCGACCTCCGGGTCACGGCGCGTGACACCGTCCGGGACATCGACGAACTGGAACCCGGAGTCTGCTTCGACCCGCACACCGGCACCAGTTCGGACCTTCTGGTCGTGATCCGTCCCTGCAAGACCGGTCACGGCGCCCGCGTCCTGGCTCAGCCGGAGCTCGACAGCACCTACCCAGGGGCAGCGGCTGCCCAGCAGCAGGCCGAGGCCGCCTGTGACCGCGCCGTTCCCACCTCCCCCGCCGCCTGGCGAGCGGAGTCCGCGAAGCGCGACGCGCACTGGTTCACCTGGCCCACCGACAAGTGGGACTGGGGCGAGCACGGTGCGGCCCACGCGACCTGCTACGTGCTCACCCGCTGACGACTCGGCCGGGGCCGGTGGACCGCCGCTCCGGCAACGACGCAGGCGTGGGACCGGCAGGGCCCCGGGGTGTCGGCGGTGTCGATGGGAACCGACACCACCGGACGACCGGGGGCCTCGTCACCTGGCCCCTGCCTCCTCGTGGGCCGAGTCCTCAGTCCCTCTGCCGGGTCGGTTCCGGCTCAGGCGTTCGACGACAGGCCGAGATACGTACCGTTGAGTGCCCCGAACGAGTTCACCTGGCTGCTCTGGCTGAGGGTGGTGCCGAAGCAGACGGACCAGGAGTTCGCCCCGACCCCCGACGACGGGCACTTCCAATCGCCCAAGTGCGTGCCGGAGGCGGTGTAGAGGTCCATACGCGCTTCCGCGCCGTAGAGGCCGGACTGGTTGTTCCGCACGATCACCGCCCCCTGGACCCCGCTTCCGTTCGACGACCTGATCGCACAGACCTGTGCGATCACACCGGTGCTGATCGTCTTGCTGGCGGCGCAGCGCCACGTGCTGGAGCTGGACGTGACCGGGTTCGTGTTGCCATAGGCCCGCCAGGCACCAGCCGCGGCCGGAGCAGGTACGGCGACCGTGGAGCTGACCCAGGAGCGCAGGTCGTCCGTACGGGTGCTGACAGCGCCGGTCCTGGTCACGGACGGATCGGTGCCGAAGCAGCCTCCCTGCCAGGACCTGCTGCTGACGGCGACCAGCTCGGGCTTGCCGCCGGCCAGGCGCACGGCCGGGCCGCCGGCGTCTCCCTTGCAGACGCTCGCGCCGTTCTCGCCGGTGAGGGCGACGGTTTCCGCGTCGACCGAGTCGACCGCGAAGGTACCGCTGTGCAGGCGCAGCGGGGCCCACTCGGTCGCGGTGCGGCCGTAGCCGGCCACCGTCAGCTGATCACCGGGCGCGGCCGGGGTGGCGGCCAGGCCCACGGGCGCGACGGAGGTGACGGGGCGGCTGAGCCGCGCCAGTACGGCGTCCCGTGAGGGGTGCGCCACGAGCTCCACGACGGTGCGGGTCTCGCCGGTGGAGGTCGTCAGGTCGGTGCGGCCGATGGTCGCGGTGGTCTTCAGTTTGGGGGCGCCGGTGGGAATCGTGAGGCCCGTGGCCGGGTCGTCGGCGAAACAGCTGGTGGCGGTGAGCAGCCAGTACGGGTGTACCAGGGCAGCGGAGCAGGCCTTCTGGCCGTCGCCGATCTGGAGGCGGGTGGTGAACGCGAGCGTACCGTCGGCCGCTGCGGTGCCGGAGACGGCGTTCGCGGGGGTGGCGCTCAGCGCCAGCAGCGTGGCGACGAGTGCGGCGGCGAGACGTGTGGTGAATGCGCCGGCGAAGGAGGAGAGGCGAGGGCCTCTGAGGTGTCGCATGACCTTTGTTTCACTTCCTTGGGGAGACGTGAGATGCGCTCGGCGGGTGCCTGCGGGAGTGGAGTCGAGGCGCTGACGAGCCGGATCCGGCAGCCGGGCGGGGCGTACGGGGTGTGCGGCGCTCGGGAGCGGCCGCACACCCCGCGGCGCGGCAGGCCAGGGTCCGTTTCAGGCGACCTTGGTCCGGTCCCAGGTCCAGGAGCCGGTGCCGGAGTCCCAGGCCTTGGCAGGGGCGCTGATGCCGGCACCGGTGGAGGTGAAGGTCCACAGCGCGGTGTGTCCACGTCCGTCGGAGGTGTTGGGGTACTTGTACAGCACGCCGACGTCGGACTTGCCGTCACCGTTGAAGTCACCGGACACCGGCGCGGAACTGTCCCACGTCCACGAACCGTCGCCCGAGTCCCACTTCCTGACCGGCGCACCGATGCCCGTACCGGTGGAGGTGAAGGTCCACAGCGCCGTGTGCCCACGCCCGTCAGAGGTGTTGGGGTACTTGTACAACACGCCCACGTCGGACTTGCCGTCACCGTTGAAGTCACCCGACACCGGCGCGGAACTGTCCCACGTCCACGAACCGTCGCCCGAGTCCCACTTCCTGACCGGCGCACCGATGCCCGTACCGGTGGAGGTGAAGGTC
>NZ_JBIRHH010000011.1:104553-105118 GCF_044328425.1 Streptomyces sp. NPDC017943
CCGCCCGTCAGAGGTGTTGGGGTACTTGTACAACACGCCCACGTCGGACTTGCCGTCACCGTTGAAGTCACCCGACACCGGCGCGGAACTGTCCCAGTCCCAGGAGCCGGTGCCGGAGTCCCAGGCCTTCACGGGTGCGTTGAATCCGCTACCGGTGGAGGTGAAGGTCCACAGCGCCGTGTGCCCACGCCCGTCTGAGGTGTCGGGGTACTTGTAGAGGACTCCCACGTCGGCGAGGCCGTCACCGTTGAAGTCGCCGGACACCGTCTTGCTGAGGTTCCAGTTCCAGGAACCGGTGCCGGAGTCCCACGCTTTCACCGGTCCGTCGAAGCCGCTGCCGGTGGAGGTCTGCAGCCACAGGGCCGTCCGGTTGGCGCCGTCGGCGTTGGTCCCGGAGTTGTACAGGTAGGCCAGGTCGGACTTGCCGTCCCCGGTGTGGTCGGTGACGCGACCGGCGACGGTTGAGGCCACCCAGTTGCCGAGGTCGTCGACTCGGGTGTCGACGGCGCCGGTGCGGGTCTCGGTGGGATCGATGCCGAGGCATCCACCCTGCCAGGAACGGGAG
>NZ_JBIRHH010000011.1:105217-223687 GCF_044328425.1 Streptomyces sp. NPDC017943
GTCAGGTCCGTCCGCCCCACCGTGACGGTGGTGGTCACGGCGGGCTTGCCCGCCGTCAACTTGCCGTCCGCGGCGAAACAACTGGCCGCGGTCAAAACCCACTGCTGGTCGACAAAAGTGCCGGTGCAGGCAGCCTGCTCACCGACCTCGACCTTCGCGACAGAGGTCATCTGCGCCGGCGCGTCGACTCCACCCAGCGCGAAAGCCGACGCGGTGGTTGCCGGGAGGGCGCCCAGAACAAGGGGGGCCGCGAGCAAGGCGGTGGTCAACGCGGAGATGCGTCGACGTCTGGAGAGGTGCATGAACGTGGATTCCTAGACACGAGGGCCGCGCGCCCGAAGGACATCGGAGTGCGCTGCGGTGGGCATGACAAAGTCGGGCGCGTCTACTTGGAGGACCTGATCTCGACGAGCAGGTGATCGCGGCCCTCTTCGTCGGCGGCCTCACCCACCGGGGTCCAGGCGTTCTTGTTGAGGTCGAACGACTTCTCCTCGGCGCCGACGGTCATGTCGACCTCGGTGGTGTAGTCGTTGCCCTTGATCGCGTAGACCGCCGGGATCTCCAGGGTCAGCCAGCCCGAGTCGCCCACCACCTTGAAGCAGATCTTCTCCGCCTTGTTCCGAGCCATGATCTCCAAAAGGCCTGAGCCGCTCCCGCAGTCGGCCAGGGTGATGTGCCCGTCACCGCGCTTGAGGACGATGTTCTTCTCGGCCAGGATCTTGTCCGCCAGCGGGTAGCTGAAGTCCTCCACCGCATAGCCGGGGGACTCCCCCGCCACCAGCGCCGTGGGCTTCGACTCCTGCGAGGCCCCGGCGGGGATGGTCGTGGCCGCCGCTACCCAGGCCAGGGCGCCGACCGCCGCCGCGCCCAGTGCGCGCAGAGCAATCCGCTTCCGCTGCGACGTGACAGACATTCTCTTGTATGGCTTCATCTGCATCCCCAAATGTGTCGCCGACGACCGGATGTTCGTGACCTGTACAGAGGCTTTCGGGCGCACCGGAATGCGCTTTCGGCATCGCCTTTCCGGGTGCGCTCCATCCCCACGGCAAGAGGCTCGCTTGATTATCGAAAGCGAGAAGTACCCATCTCCGTGATCACCATCCTCTTCATCATGCAAACACGAAGCCACCCCCAGGTCGAGCAGGGAAAATCGCGCATACCGACGCAATCCCCCAGCCTCATTCATGACCTGCATCACACTTCATGAAGGTTGCACGAGGAAGTGTGAAGAAACTGTGAAGAAGCCAATGACGTACCGTCAAGTCAGCCCTTGAAAACGCGAGTTGAAACCTTCAACGCCGCAATTGACTTATGGTGCATGGACAGTTGATATGGTCCGGGCTTGCACGTCACCGCGAACGCACGCCACTTCGCGTCCGTCGGCATTCCGCCTCTCAGGCACGCCGGAAACCGTGCTGTCAGTGCCACCCGGCACGCCCTGTCACCAGCTCATGTCCTGTCACCAGCTCACACGGGAGACAACTCTCCGATGCAGACAGTCTTCTGGAGCCGGCGCCGCGTGCTCGGCGCGCTCGCCGCCTCCGCCGCCATGGCGTCCACTCCCTTCACTCTCCTCCCGACGACCGCCGCTGCCGCAGGCGCCACCTCCGATCCGGTGCCGCTGCCGGACACCGAACGCGCCAAGGTCGTCAAGGCGTGGCTGACCGGTGGCAGGAGCGTCAAGGCCGCTGCCGCCGAGGCCCTGTACGGGTCGGACGCCGACATCCAGACCTTCCTAGCCGAGACGTTGCCGAGGCAGACGGTGGAGGACAATCGTGTCGCGATCGTCCGCAGCCTGGACCGGGCCGGCAAGGGTCTGCGAAGAGAGGCCGTCGCCGCTCTCGAGAGCGGCGACGCCGCGATCGCCGCGTTCCTCGAGGACGGCTTCAGACCGGCCATCCTGGAGGATCTCCGGGTCGCCACCACCACCGTCTCGGCCACGGGTGACAAGGCGGTGGTGCGCAGTGCCAACGCCGCTCTCGACACCGCCACCGCACCGGCTCTCACCGGCTTCCTCACCGACAAGCAGTACGACGCGCGTCTGGAGGACACCCGGGTCCAGGTCAGCGCCATGCTGATGAACGGTGGCCCGGAGGTGCAGAAGTACGCGGGACGCGCGCTCGAGGGGACCGCGGCGGATGTCGAGTGGTTCATGGAGACCGGTCAGCACATCGCGCGCGCCCGTGACCAGGAGTCGGCGACCATCGAGGAGCTGGTGGCGCTCGTCGAGCGCGAGGGCAAGCGTGCCCAGAAGGAGACCAACCTGGCTGTGGAGGCCTCGGCCCGCGCCGAGACCGCTGCCGGGAAGGCCAAGGAAGCCGCCCAGAAGGCCGCCGCCGAAGCGTCCGCGGCCCAGAACGACGTGACGAAGTCAGCGGCGGCGGCCCGGAAGGCGGCGAACGCGGCGAAGGGCGCGGCGGATGCCGCACGCAATGCCATCAACGCCTCCAACGCAGCGGTGAACGCATCCCGCCGGGCCTCGTGGGCGGCCACCGGCGCCGCTCAGGCCGCCTCGAACGCGGGCAGCGCCGCGTCCCGTGCCTACAGGGCTGCGATAGCCGCCTCCAAGGACGCGAGCAAGACGCAGGAGGCCAAGGACGCGGCAGTCGCCGCCAAGAACGCCGCGGCCAAGGCCCGGAGCGCCGCGGCAGCCGCCGACAAGGCGGCCATCGCCGGCGATGCGGCCGCATCCGCCGGCACGGCCGCCGCCTCCGCCGCACGGAACTCGGCCGCCGCCGCCACGGCCGCCGCGCAGGCCGCCGCCTCCGCCGGGGTCGCTCAGGCGGAGGCGGCCGAGGCCAAGCGCCAGGCCGCGATCGCCACCAGTGCCGCCAACCGCGCCACCAACGCGGCCTCCGCCGCCCAGGCACTGGCCAGCGCCGCCGCAGCAGCAGCCCGTACCGCCCGAGACGCCGCCAAGTCCGCAGCCGCCCACGCCGACAAGGCGGCAGCCGCCGCCGAGGAGGCCGTGAAGTACGCGGGCCAGGCGATCGACTACGCCAACAAGTCGACCGCGCACGCGGACGAGGCCGTGAAGGCCGCGAACGTCGCCACCAAGGCCGTCGCCGACGCCATCGAGGTGGAGAAGAACGCCCGTGCCGCCGAGGCCCAGACGCTGGAGCAGGACAAGCAGAAGGCGATCGAGGAGGCGCAGTTGCTCGCCTCCGCCGAGGCGAGCGATCTGTCCGACGTCCGCGACAAGCGCCTTCTGGCGCAGCGCACCGCACAGGAGATCAAGGACCTCACCACCAAAGCCGAACAGGCCCTGTACTCGGGAGACATGGCGCTCGCCGCGACCCTGGGACGCAAGGCTGCGATCGGCCTGATGGAGTCCCGGGGCGCCTGGACGCGACAGGCCGCCCAGCACGCCCTGGCGGGCTCCGACGACGACGTCTTCGCCTGGATCGACCTCGATCGGGCCCTCGCCCAGGGCCAGGACGACCGCGAGACCGCCCTCCACGTGGCGACGATCGCCGCGCCGAAGATCGCGGAGGCCGCCCAGCTCGCTCTGGAGAGTTCCAGCTCCAAGGCCATCGGTGACTTCCTCACCATCGGCATCAAGAAGGCGTCCGACGAGGAACTGCGCGTCGCCATCAACAAGATCCTCAACGACGGCGCGGGCAGGGCCGTCACCAACGCCGCGAACAAGGCACTCGACGAGAACACCACCGAGTCCCTCAACCACTTCTTCGACCACGACTACCCGCTGGCGCAGCAGGAGGACGACAGGGTCCTCGCCGGGAAGCTCATCAGCACCGGCGGTGCCTTCACCAAGGCCTACGCCGAGGTCGCCCTCGAGGGCCCGGCGTGGATGCTCCGCAACTTCATCCTCGTGGTCCAGTTCCGGACGGCGCAGCTCGACCACGACACCGCCACCCATGTCGCCGCGGTCCGCGGTGCCATCGCCGCCGCCGCGAAGATCGCTCAGCGGGCGCAGGAGAACGCCGCGCGGGCGACCCAGGCCGCCTACCTGGCCCGCAACAACGCCGCCAAGGCCCAGGAGTGGGCGGACAAGGCGATCGCCTCGTCCAAGGCGGCCGACAGCTACGCGGACGAGGCGCGCCGGAACGCGGACGCCGCCGACAAGTCGGCTGCTGCTGCCCAGGCTTCCGCCAACACGGCGAAGGCGGCCGCGGCGACCGCCCGTGGTGCGGCCCGATCGGCCAACTACTCGGCCAACAAGGCGATCGACTCGGCGCGCGCCGCCCTCAAGTCCTCCGCTTCTGCGCAGAGTTCGGCCAACGCCGCACGTGCCTCCATGCTTGCCGCGCAGGCGGACGCGAAAGAGGCCGCCGCCGCGTACTCCGAAGCCAAGCGGATCACGGCCGAGAAGCACCGGGCCGAGGTGGCGGCCAGGGCCAAGGAGGCCGCCGAGAAGGCCCGGCAGGACCGCGAGGCCAAGCGTGACCCCGCCGCCAACGACCGGAACAACCAGGTCAACCCCAACGGCACCAAGGATCCTGCCGACTCGGACGAGTGGTGGAACGACGCCCAGTTCTACGCGGACGCGGCCAATGTGGTCAGCGTCGGTGCGGGCCTCCTGGCCGCGGGCTGCACTCTCGCGGGGTTCGTCTTCCCACCGGCCTTCGCGGCAGCCGGCTTCTTCGCCGGTGTCTCGACCGGTGCGAGCGCCATCAGCACGGTCTTCACCGGCATCGAACACGGCTTCACGAGCAGTGACTTCTGGTGGTCCGCCGCAGGCACCGGCCTGAGCCTGGTCACCTACGGCCAGTCCAAGTGGCTGGGCGCGGTGAAGCCTGCCAGCACGGTCGTCAAGCCCGTCGTGGGCAAGATCGCGGACGTCGTCGAGGACGGGGTCTCCGCCATCACCAAGGATCTGTTCGACCTCGTCGGCTGACGAGTGAGCCCCTCCCGTACGGCCCTGCCGCGGTAGAGCGCGGGCCGCCCACCGCTGCACCCGGGGGCACGCACTTCCCGTCCCGTGCCCCCCTCTCCCTGCCACCCGGACGAAGAAACAAGGAAAAGAGACCTGACGAACATGCACGACAGACGCCAGCGAGGCGCATCACTTCGAATACGGGCGCGGTCGACCGTACTTGCCGTACTCGCCGCCGTGACGCTGGGACTCACCACGGCGGGTACGGCCACGGCACAGCAGACCGCCGGCGAGAAGCCGCGGAGCGCCGGCACGGCGGACCCGACGATCCAGGCCGGCACCCCGGTCTCCGCCACCAGCCCCTTCCCCAAGCAGTCGGGGGAACGCTGCGAGCCCACGAAGAGGGGATCGAAGGAGCGCCGGGCGGGCGCCGTCGAGGCGTGTGTGAGCACGACGCCCCTCCCGGCCGCGCGAGCCAAGGCACGACAGCAGAGCCTCGCCGCCGCCTCGGCCGGCCTCGGCAGCTGCTCCCTCACCAGCCCAGGCAACTACTCGTACGAACGCTTCAGTTACTGCGTGACCGGGGTGAACGTCCTCTACATCCTGCGCGACACCAAGGGCGCGGAGCTCGGCCGCGGCACCCTGGAGGTCTCCACCAGCGCGTCACTGCCTGCGGCGGGCACGGCGTGGAGCGAGCACGTCACCGTGACGATGACCTCCGCGAGCAACGCCGTCACCGCCCTCGACGCCAAGCTGCGCGCCTCCTGCACGACCGGCTGCAGGGCGACGACGACCGCGCCCTGGTACGAGAGCGGCATCGTCCTGGGCAAGACCCTGTCCGGCGACGTCAAGTACTCCTCGGCGCCCGCGACGGGCTCGGTCGCGGAGTTCCTCACCTCGTACAAGCTGTACGTCACCTCCCCGGGAGCCACGCCCGTCGACCCGAGCGCCTCCTGGGACAACCCGCGCAAGATCCGCTGCGACGACGCGGTCGGCGGCGGTTCGGCGGCCGGTTGTGTGATCCCCTCGATCATGCCCGTCGTCCCGATGAGCGCGCAGGCCTCCGAAGCCGGCGGCGCCGTCGCCGCCTACGCCTGGGCGCAGAAGAAGCTCAGCGGCGCCTGGGGCAAGAAGGGCAGCCCCCTGACCCGGTCGACGAGCGGCGTGGCCGACCGCACCGCCCGCACGTGCAGCGGCTTCACACCCGAACCGGAACTCGTCGACAACGACTCCTGCGGCGACTTTCCCTTCGGCGAGGCGAAGCAAGGCGGTGCCGCCGGCGCCGAATGCGTCAAGGTGATCCCCAATCTCGCCAGCGGCGAATGGGGCGCCTACGTCCTGAACGACGCCCGTGTCGTGGACCCCGCCGCACCCTGCGTCCAGGCCCACGTCACACCCGGCGAGAAGCAGTTCGCCGACAGGCAGCTCGCCGACGGCTTCAAGAGCCAACGGGTGATCGACGCCGACCAGTTCGAGCTGACGTTCTCGCTGCCGGAGACCGGCCCGCGTGCCCGCTGCCTGGACAGCAAGCCGGACGAGGCACCCACCAGTGGCGCCGGGTGGATCCTGAACACCACCGAACCGGTCCCCCACGTCAACAAGACGACCACTCCGCTGGGGCAGGCCGGGGCCAGGCCGACCCGGGCGCAGGCATGCCTGGACAGGACGGCCCCGGAAGGAACCGACGCACAGGGAGACATCCCCGGCTGGCAGGACGCGCAGCTCTTCCGGACCGCGAACTCGCTCACCAACGGGCTGGCCCGGTGTCATCTGATCCCGAACGTCGCCGGCGGACGGGGTGTACAGGTCAATCTCGTCCCGTGCTGGCAGTCCGGGATGAACACGGGTACGCCCAGCATGCGAACGTACGAGGCCATGGCGCAGAAGGTCATCAAGAGCGATGTCTCCGCCTTCGGTCCGGACGACGCGATCTTCTACCAGGTGACGCCCGTCTACAACGACGGCACCAGCACCATCCCGGTGGGAGTCACGATGACCGCTGACATCGAGCGGGCGGACGGGACGATCGAGCGGCTGTTCCACAATGTCTATGTCACCAACACGTTGAAGAACACCGGGTTGTACAACCTCGGCAACTGATCACCGTCAGTTCGCGCCAACGGGAGCCAGCATGAGTTTCACCACGCCGCCGCGGCCGTTCGACGTGACCGCGCTCCTGCCAGGTCTGGCCCCGTTGGCCCGCACGGCGACCCGGCTGCATCCCCGCCCAGGGTCGCCCACCCCGCACGAGAGCTCCGTCGGCGGGCCGCTCCTCGGGCCCGCCGACGAGCCGTGGCCCCACTGCGAAGAGCCGCACGACAGTGACGCCACAGACGAGTTGCACCCCCCGGACGACATACGGCTCCTGCGTCGCATCCGTGCCGCAGCGGCCGAGCGCCGGCTCCGCGACTCCGAAGCACTCGCGGTCACGCCCGAGGAGCAGGAGATCGAACAGCGGCTGCGGAAGGGCCACCCGTGGTTCGACGGCCCGATTCCCATGATTCCCGTCGCCCAGCTCTACGCCCGTGACGTTCCTCTCCCGGGCAGCCCTCCCGGAGCCGATCTTCTCCAAGTCCTGTGGTGCCCCTGCGACCACTCGGAGTTCGCACACCCCCGAACCGCCCTCCGCTGGCGTTCGTCGACCAGCGTCACCGACATCCTCGACAACCCGCCCGAGCCACCCGTGATCCAGTTCGAGTGGTACCTCCCGCAGCCATGCCTTCTGGCACCCGAGCAGGTCACCGAGTACCCCAGCCCCCCGGAGCTGAGCACGGAGCTCCAGCGGCAGTTGGGAGACGTGAGCCGGTGGCAGGCAGCCGGACTCACGTGGGACAGCACCGGCGCGGAGACCCCCCAGGAGTTCTACTTCCGCAACCTGTGCCACGCCCCCGGGTGGAAGACGGGCGGCTGGACCCGCTGGGGCCTCACCGACCCCGTCCCCCGCCCCTGCCCCGCTTGCGGCACGGAGACGATCCCACTCGTCACCATCGCCAGCAGGGAATGGAATTCCGGGAGTCGGAGCTGGATGCCCGAGGAGGAGCGGACGAACCCGACCCTGCTCCCCCTCGGCACCCAGCCGTCGAACGTCACTCTGCTCAACATCGCCGACGCCTACGACCTGCAACTCCACGTCTGCCCGGTGTCCCCCGACCATCCGCACATCGAACTCGTCCAGTGAGCTTCCAGGACGAACCCTCATACACCTCGTCCCGGACGAGCGGCTGGCGGATGCCGCGTCCGGGGTTGTCGCCGGTCTCGAACGGTGCCAGGGAACGCATGTCCTGCCGGTCATCCGATCGTTGATCTCTGTCTCGGCCGTTCCGGCCCTTCTGCATCCTGGGATCGGATCACGACAACCTGGAACCAGCCTGCTCCAGGTATGCACGCCTGAGTCGGCTTCCTCTTCGACCGAGTCACCGGAGTACGACACGTGAACCACCGCATGCGCAGCGCCCTGTCCGCACTGGCACTGACCGCGACTGCCGCTCTGACGCCGGCTGCCGCCACCGCCACCGCCGCCGAGGACGCCGGTCCCCGCCCCGCACCGGTCGAGTCGCCGCCTGCCCCCTGCACCGGCGAGTACCGGGGAGATGCGCGGCTGGGACCGCAGATCCTGCCCCGCTCATGGCAGGAGCCGGTCGGGCCGCTGCTGAAGAACTACCACCGCACCGGTGGACTGTCCCCCCGGGACTTCCTGGCCAAGTACTGGAAGGACGACAGCCCTCAGGGCCCGGGTGGGTGGAAGTACCCGCCCGACGACGGGTTCGCCGAGACCAACACCGGGGAGGTCGTCAAGCACGTCGAGGTCCTGGAGCCCGGTGAGAAGCTGGACCGCTTCGGCTCCGAGTACGGCTCCTACCTCGCCCCCGCCGGCGACCCCTACGCCAAGCGGGCCCTGCCCCCGCAGAACCTCAACACCCGCGACCCGCAACACCCGTGCGACTACCACCGTTACACCGTCACACAGCCCTTCGCCGTCTGGCAGGGCCGCATCGCCCCCTGGTTCGAACAACCCGGTGGCGGCCAGCAGATCAAACTCGACCCAGCCCTCCTCGCCCCGGGTGAGGGGGACGGGCTGAACGTCAAGTGGCTGCTGGACCACGGCTATCTCGCCCCCGCCGCAGGCTGAACCCGGTCGGCCGGTGGACCGCGAGAGTCTGCGCACCGTCCTGCGCGCCCGGGGCGTGCAGGACGGCCACTACTACATCGAAGGTGTCCACCAGCCCTCTCCCCTGCCCACCGACTTCCTGTATCTGCGCCGGTCCACGGCCGTCCCGGGCACGTGGGAGACCGGAGCCCACGAGCGAGGCACCTGGGAAGCAATCGCCTGGCACGCGCATGAGGAGCACGCCTGCGCCCATCTTCTGCGGTTGCTGACCGCAGAAGGCTGACGAGCCCGCCCGCTCGTCCGAGAGGGCGAGCGGGCGGGCTCGGGCTGTGCGCTCGGGGCCTGGCTATCTCGGCCGGACGTGGGTGAGGGCTTCGTCGAGCAGGTCCCGCAGGGCCGCGGAGGTCGGTGCGACGGCGGTTGCGAGCAGCGCCAGGCCGCCGGCCAGCGGGGTGAGGACGGCCTGTCCGCTCGGGGATCCCCGGCCGAGAAGGACGGAGGTGGCGGGAAGTCGGGCGGCCGGGTCGACGAGCAGGACTTGGCCCACGGCGCGGTGCCGGTGCAGGACGGCGGGGCCGTCCCAGCCGGGTTCCGGGTCTCCGTAGGCGGTCTGCTGGTCGAGCAGGACACCTCCGGCGCGGTGGACCAGGAGCCGGCTGACGAGGTGGCCCGGCTCTTCGTCGGCCCGGCCCAGGAGTTGCTCCTCGCGCAGCAACAGCCGGGCGGTGGGGGCCAGTTCGATGGTGTAGGTCTGCCGGAGGTTGCTTCCGGCGGCGCTGATCAGTGGTTGGGGCAGCCAGCGCAGGTGGGCGTGGTCGCCGGCGGTGAGCCGTACGTCGTAGGTGGCCGGCGCTGTGGTGGGCCCGCGCAGGGCCAGGGTGGCGGCTGCTGTGGTGACGTCCAGTGCGGCCCGCTCGGAGGCGGTGACGTCGATGGTGAGCCGGTCGCCGCCGAGCGGGCCGCTCATCGCACCGATGATTCCCACCCGGGCGGTGTTGCCGTCGGGGCGCATGCGGCGGAGGTGGAAGGGCCCGTCGCTGTGCAGTCGCGGAAGGGTGGTGACGTGTCCGTTGTGGGTGGCGTGGATGCGGGCGTGGGCGCGCACGCCGGCCGGGTGTACGGCAGGCTCGCCGGAGCCCAGGACCGGGGCAGTGCCTGGCCGTTCGTTCCGGGGCGTCGGGCCCGGGGCCGATCGGGACGTGGCAGCGGTCATGCGGTCGCCTCGGCGTGCCAGGCGGTGAGATGCGCGGTGACCCAGTCGGCGACTTCCCGGATTCCGTCGTCGCTGGTGAGGCTGGTGAAGACGACGGGCAGGTCGCCGCGTTGCCGTTCGGCGTCGGCGGCCATGGTGGCGAGGTCGGCGCCCACGTAGGGGGCGAGGTCGGTCTTGTTGACGACGAGGAGGTCGGCGGTGGTGATGCCGGGGCCGCCCTTGCGGGGGATGTCGTCGCCGCTGGAGACGTCGATGACGAAGATCTGTGCGTCGACGAGGCCTTTGGAGAAGGTGGCGGTGAGGTTGTCGCCGCCGGATTCGACGAGGACGAGGTCGAGGGGCTGGAGGGTTTCCTCCAGGTGTTCGACGGCTTCGAGGTTGGCGGAGATGTCGTCGCGGATGGCGGTGTGGGGGCAGGCGCCGGTCTCGACGGCGGTGATCCGTTCGGGGGGCAGTACGGCTTCGCGCAGGAGGTATTCGGCGTCTTCGCGGGTGTAGATGTCGTTGGTGACGACGGCGATGGACCAGCGATCGCGCAGGGTGCGGCACAGGGCTGCGACGCTGGCGGTCTTTCCGGTGCCCACGGGCCCACCGAGGCCGACGCGGAGGGCACGGCGGGTGCCGTCGGGGCGGACGGGTTCGGCGCTGTGGGTGTGGCGCTGCGGCATGGTCACGTGGTGGTCGAGGTGCACGGGGGGCTCCGGTGGATGTGGGTGGGGGTCAGGAGGCGAAGAGGCGTACGGTCCAGGCGGCGTGCTGTTCTGCGGTGATGTCCAGCAGCGGCGAGGACGCCGACGGCAGTGCGTCGACGCCTTCGGTGAGAGCGCGGTCGGCGGCTCGGGCGGCAGCGGCGGCGACGGTGTCGATGTCGGGGCCGAGGCGGGCCAGCAGCCCTGACGCGTCGAGCGGATCGAGGCTGAGCAGGCGCACGGCCGCGGTCGCCGGACCGCCGGTGCTCTCGTAGGCGGCGGCGTAGGCGGCATCCAGGGGGGTGAGGCCGGCGGCTCGGGCGGCGAGGCCCAGCACGATCGGCTGGTGCGCGCCCCGGGGACGTGCGGCGGCCAGCGCTTCCAGCGCCCCGGAGGGGAAGATGGCTCGGGCCGCACGCATCATCTGCCGACCGAGGCGGCGGGCGACGGCTCGCAGGGCGGGGCCCGGCGTGCGTGCGTCGGCGGCCTCGTCCAGCAGCAGGGGGTCCAGTCCGGCGGCCGCTGCGGCTGCCAAGCCGGCCGTGGTCAGGCCGGTGGTGTGCAGGCGGCCCCGGCAGAAGGATTCCAGGTCGGCGGTGTCGTGTACGGCCTGTTGGGCGACGGCTGCTTCCACGCCGCCGGAGTGGGCGTGTCCTCCGGCGGGGAAGCGCCCGTCGGCCAGCAGGAGCAGGGCTGCAAGGCTCATGGAGGAGCGGCTGCCTTTCGCATGGGGGATGTGGTGCCGGGTGGGGTTCGTCGGCCGGGCCCGGCGGACCCGGCTGTTGGGTGACCGGCCGGGCGGGGGACCTGATCAGAAGAGGAAGTACCGTTGCGCCAGGGGTACTTCGGTGACGTAGGAGCGTGGGACGGTTGCACCGTTGATCTCGGTGCGGGCGTCGGATGTGGTCGCGCCGCCGATGGTGACCTCGAAGCTGTTGTGGTCGACTTCGAGGCTGTCGGGCACGGTGTCGTTCAGCTTCATGTCGGCCTTTGTGACCTGCCGCGTGCTGGTGATGTCCACGAAGTCCTTGTCGAGTCCGAGGCCGGGGTTGTCGCCGGTGCCGTCTCCGTTGAGGGTGTCGGCCACGCCCGGGGCGACGAAGTTGACCGAGTTGCGCCCCGGGGCACGGCCGGTGGAACCCCACACCGGTCGGGGCAGGTACGGCTGCGGTGTCGGGATGGAGGCGTTCGCGTCGCCGACCTGCGCGTAGGCCAGCTGACCGGCCTTGAGGAGCATGTGCGGTTTGACGCCGAAGAACTTGGGCTCCCACAGCACCAGGTCGGCGAGCTTGCCGGTCTGCACGTCGCCGACGTGTCCGTCGATGCCGTGGGTGATCGCCGGGTTGATCGTGTACTTGGCGACGTAGCGGCGTGCGCGGAAGTTGTCGTTCGGCTGCCGCCGCTCGGTGAACGCGTGGTCCTCGTCCTCGTCGGCAGGGCGGACGCGGGCGGCCGCGAGGTCTTCCTTCAGCGGGCCGTAGCGGGCCTTCATGACATGCGCGGTCTGCCATGTACGCATGATCATTTCGCCGATGCGGCCCATCGCCTGGGCGTCGGAGGACATCATCGAGATGGCGCCCATGTCGTGCAGGAGATCCTCCGCGGCCATGGTGGAGGGCCGGATCCGGGAGTCGGCGAAAGCCATGTCCGCCGGGATCTCGGGGTTGAGGTGATGGCACACGATCATCATGTCGACGTGCTCCTTGACGGTGTTGACCGTCAGGGGCCGGGTCGGGTTGGTCGAGGCCGGCAGCACGTTGGGGTCCTTGACCAGCTCGATCATGTCCGGCGCGTGTCCGCCGCCGGCCCCCTCGACGTGGAAGATGTGGATGGCGCGTGCCTTGCCCTCGGTGAGCTCGCCGTCCGTGGTCCCGGCGCCGCCGGTGAAGGCCGCCCGTGTGCTCTCCAGGAAGCCCGACTCGTTCAGGGAGTCGGCGTGCAGGGCGAGTTGAATGCCGCGCTCCTCGCACACGTCGAGGGCCCGGTCGATCACCGCGGGAGTGGCACCCCAGTCCTCGTGGATCTTGAAGCCGCAGACACCGGCGTCCACCTGCGCGTTCAGTTCGTGCGTGTTCATGGTGCTGCCCTTGCCAAGCAGACCGACGTTCACGGGGAACTCGTCCAGCGCCTCGAAGACGCGGCGGATGTGCCAGGCGCCCGGGGTCACGGTGGTGGCCTTGCTGCCCTCGGCCGGGCCCGTGCCGCCGCCGATGAGGGTCGTCACGCCCGAGGCCAGGGCCTCGTGGATCTCGCCGGGGCAGATGAAGTGGACGTGGGTGTCCACGCCGCCGGCGGTCAGGATCTTGCCGTTGCCGGAGATCACCTCCGTGCTCGGCCCGATCACGAAGCTCGTCGGTGTCACCGGGATCGGCAGCGTGTTGCCGCGGGTGGTGCGGTCCGGCATCTCGAAGCGGTCGCTCGGGACGGGGTCCATGGTCTCGGGGTTGTAGGCCTTGCCCAGGGCGGCGATGCGTCCGTCCCGGATGCCGATGTCGGCCTTGACCACGCCCCACCAGTCGAGGACCAGTGCGCCGGTGATGACGGTGTCGACCGGCCTGTGGTCCGTGGCGTCGCCGGTGACGCTCCTGCCGTCCCGGGCCAGGTGCGACATGCCCATCGACTCGCGGATCACCTTGCCGCCGCCGAAGATCATCTCGTTGCCGCTGTAGGAGGGGCCGCCGCTCCAGTCGGCCTCGATCTGCAGCGTGAGGTCGGTGTCGGCGAGACGGACCCGGTCGCGCGTGGTGGGACCGTACAGGGCGGTGTACTCCGCCCGCGTCAGCTCGTTGCTCGCCATCGGCCGGAGACCGGCCCCGGGTTCCTGGTTGCGGCCGTGCGCCTGCGGCGTGCTCATGGAACGATCCCTTCGCGCAGTCCGTGAATCTTGCTCAGGTCGCTGGTGCTGCCGTCGCCGGCCGTGACATCACCGCGGATCTGCACCAGTTCCACGCAGCACTCGTCGCCCGGTTCGAACCGCACCGACGTGCCCGCGGCGATGTTGAGCCGCCTGCCCTTGGCTGCCTCGCACTTCCCCAGACTGCGATCCTCAGGCAGGGCCTGGCCGGCCGGGACCTCGACGCTGATGACCCTCAGCCCCGGGTTGACCTCGGCGAAGTGGTAGTGGGAGCCCACCTGGACCGGGCGGTCGGACTCGTTCTTCACTCTGATCCTCGTCCTGCCCGGTCCCGGCAGCACCGTGGCGTCCTGCTGCAGGCTGACGCCCTCCGGGTCTCCGTCGAGGTGCACGTTGAAGCAGATCGGGTCGTAGCGGCGGACGATCTCGTCGGGGTCCCAGTCGCTGGACGGTGTGCCGCCGTCCTCGCAGTCGACGGGCGAGCCCGGCGTGCGGGGCGACTGGGGGTGCTCCACCTTGCCGGGGTACACCTCGGGCTCCGCCGCGGCCTCGGGAAGAGGGTCGTGGATGGTGACCAGTTTGGTGCCGTCGGGAAACGTGGCCTCCACTTGCACGTCCTTGATCATCTCCGGGACGCCGTCCATCACCTCCTCGCGCGTGAGCAGGTGCCGACCCGAGTCCATGATGTCGCTGACCGTCCTGCCCTCCCGCGCCTGCTCGAAGACGTGCACGGTCAGCAGGGCCATCACTTCCGGGTAGTTCAGACGCAGCCCGCGCTCGCGGCGGCGTCGAGCGACATCGGCCGCGACATGGATCAGCAGGCGCTCCTGCTCATGCGGAGTCAAATGCACGATGAGCCCGTCTCTCTGTTGGTCGTGCAGGTGCAGCGGCCCCGTCCGCCGACGCCGTTCTCCAGCGACGGCGACCGGGCGCTCTTCGAGCATCGCGGAGTCACCTCACACAAAGAGCCAAACCGGGATCACACCACACCATCCGGTGAAATACATCGCGGGGCTTCAAGTGCCCAACAAATGCAGGTGCCTTCTGACACCGACGCGGCCTGCCGGCACGGTCCAGGTCAGCACGGTCCGGGTTCAGCACAGTCCCGGCCACGTCGCGCCTGCGCAGATCGGCCAACATCGTGATGCTCCGTACGGTGCGGGCCGGCCTCCCCTTCGAGGGCATCGGTGTGTCGGCGCGCCTGGTGCCGTGTGGGCCGGGCCCCAAAACCGGACGAGTGAAGTGTTGTGCCGTCCGGGCGACGGTGCCTTCTGTCAGAGTCGGGCATCGTGACCAGTCAGCCGCAGCAGCAGTTGCCCCCCAACGACGCCCCTGCCACCTGCCCCACTCCGCTCGGACAGGCCCCGGCGCTGTTGTCGGTGGGGGTGGAGGAGGAGTTCCTCCTCGTCGATCCCGTCAGCAGAACGGTGCGGCCCGGCGGCCCGCAGGTGGCCGCGGCGGCCGCGGCGACCGCCGGTGAGCTCGAGCACCTCGTCGACACCGAACTGACTCGCTACCAGCTCGAGGGCCGCACCGACCCCCATACGCATCTGGGCGAGGTACTCACCGAACTGCGTTCCGTACGCGCGGCGTTGGCGCGCGCGGCGGCCGGGCGGGGGCTGCGCATCGCCTCCAGCGGTTCCCCGATCACCGGCCTGGTCGCACCAGTGCCCCTCACGCCGGGCCCGCGGTACGCGGAGAGCCTGTCGCTCTTCCGCGCACTGGACGACGAGCAGAGCGCGTGCGCCTGCCACGTGCACGTCGGCGTGGCCGACCCGCGTGAAGCGATCGAGGTGAGCAACCACCTGCGCCCCTGGCTGGCGACACTGACCGCGCTGGCGGCGAACTCCCCCTACTGGGACGGCCGTGACACCGGCTACGCCAGCTGGCGCACCCTCACCTGGGGGCGCTGGCCGGTGGCCGGCCCACCTCCCTACTTCGAGTCCCCCGCCCACTTCCAGGAACTCGTCGAGGAACTCATCCTCACCCGCACCGTCCTGGACCACGGCGGCCTCTACTGGGACGTCCGGCCCTCCCACCATCTGCCCACCGTCGAAGTACGCGTCGCCGACGCAGCCCTCACCCCCGAGGACACCATCCTGCTCGCCGCAGTGGTCCGCGCCCTGGTCGCCACCGCGCTCAGGGCCATCCGCGCCGGCGAACCGGCCCCCCGCCCGGCCCCCGAGATCCTGCGCGCCGCCTCCTGGCGGGCAGCACGCGACGGACTCACGGGACACGCCCTCGATCCCCTCACCCGGCGCCTGGTCCCCGCGACCGAGCAGGTGGAGCACATGCTGCGCACCCTGTCCCCCGCCCTGCACCGCAGCGGTGACCTCGACCTCGTGCGCAGCCACTGGGAACGCGTGCGCACCCGGGGAGGCGGAGCGGAGCGGCAGCGTGCCGCCTACCGCCATCGCTCCAGCCTTCACGACGTCGTCGACCATGTCGTCGCCGCCACCTGCCCGACGCAGGCACTCCCCACCGCCCCACCCGGCGCGCCGGCCGGACAGGGCGGACCACAGTGAGTCCGAAGTACGTGCCTGCAGGGGCAGGGATCGGGGCGTGAGCGTCGGTACCCACGGTCAGCGGTGACCTGCTCCCAGAGGGAGGTCACCGCTGACCGTGGGTACCGGATCTCGGACCCTCCACCGTACGTGCCTATCCTGCCGCCATGGGTCTCGATCTCATGCTGTTCATGGCGGACTGGAGGCACTTGAGCGCCACGCCAGTCGAGAAACGCCTTGAGGCGCTGCAGGTTGCCGCCTTCCCGCCGGAGATCGACGACGAGTACTACATCGGCCGGCCACGCGGCGGCTGGACATGGCTTCCGGACCGCGAGGGGGCATGGTGCGCGGAGTACGACTTCTTCGCCACCACCGGCGCCTATCGACACCATGCTCATGCGGGGAATGCGTGGGCCGATATGAGGCCCTTCGTCGACGCGTCCCTGCGGGAAGCGATGGACAGCTTCCTCGGCGGTCTGATCTGGAACGCGGACCCGGCCGACGACCTTGCGCTGACCGGCGGCGGAGGCTTCTTGCCGTCGGCCGCGGACCGCCGGCACCCGTCGCTTCTCCTCGTATGCCCGCCCGAGGTCATGCCAGGCAAGGCCCTCGCCTGGGCGCGGGCGGAATCCCGCCTCGAGGAATTGCGGAAACCCTTCGCCGCCGAATGTCAGTCCTGGGCCGGGCGCCCTGACAGCTTCGAGGACTTCACGGCCCTATTGCGTGAATGGGGCACTGTGACCACGGAGGCTGCGCATCGAGGCTGGGGGCTGGTGGGACTGCCCTGACCGTGGACGGCTGACCTCGACCCGATCCTCGACGCTGTGCGGAACGTGCTGAGGGCTGGACCGGCGCCCGCATCACCTGCGGACAGCGCCTGCCCAGCCCTCAAAGCAGCCAAGACAGCTCATCACCTGACGAGCATTACAGGGGATCGCCGGTTGGCACGACCGGCGATCCTTTAAAAGAAGTGCTTTCGTCCACCGACCGCGCGACCGGTCGCACCCAGGATCCACAGGATGGCGCCCACCAGAATGAGGATTCCACCGATCGTCGTCAGCAGGCCCATGCCGACAAGCAGGCCGATAATCAGCAGAATAAGCCCAAGAATAATCATCTCAACCCCATCGTCAATTCCGGCTCAAGCGCGTGTGCGTTTGAGCTTCGCAAGGGTCCGATTTCCGTCCCTTGGCTTTTGGATCCCTACCAGCTCCGAGGGCCAGGACCTCGGTGCGATAGTCCTTGTGCCCGGCGAAGCGAGGTTCACGCACTGCTTCGAGACTTTGTTCAGTGCGCCGCCCCCGAGGGTTCGGGAGTTGGCGATCGGGACACCGGGCCATGGCGCATTCGGGCAGGTCAGGCCCCAGATCGAAAGGATCCTGCACCCCGCTCACCCGTGCTGGGTGACGGCGCTGTGGCCGCCTGTCGGCTTGGTGGCTCACTTCGAACCTCTCTCCGCTCGTGACACCGCCAGCCCGTATGCGCTATTCATCCTCGTTGTGCCGAACGTCGAAGGACTGCCCCTTCTCGTCGCTCTCGTCACTCTCGCCGCTTCTCGACCGTAAATGCCAAACCTGACGAGTTCGCCCAGAATCCCGGTCCTCAAGTCCGTCCAGGCGCAGCGGTGCCCGATCCGGCAGGGCTCGCAGGATCAGATCTGCTGCCGTGCGATAGGTTGCGGGCGACACGAGAGAAGAGCCCGCATGGACTCCCGCATCGCGCGGTTGCGACGCAAGCTGGCACGCGTCCCCTACACGCCCGGCCGAAGCCACTCCTTCGGCGAGGAGCGGCACCGATTTCGTCTCGGCCCCCGGCTCACCGAACGTCGGGCAGACGCCTTCCAAGCCGAGCACGAGGTGGATCTCCCCCAGCCCTACCTGGACTTCCTCACCCAGATGGGCGGTACAGGAGCGTCTCCGTACTACGGACTGATCCCGTTGGAGGATTGCACGCTCTTCACGATGAACGCCAGAGTCGCCGGAACGGGCTCGAGGGGGTTCAGCCGGGCTCATCGGCCCACGCGCCGTGGTGACCTGTTCCTGCACGCCATCGAACGCGGATGCAGCGATCTGGTCCTCATCGGCATGACCGGCCCTCTCACCGGACGCATGCTCGTCGGCAACGCAGACGGCTTCTGGGGTCCGAACGTCTCCTCGGCCCCGGACTTCCTCGCCTGGTACGAACGATGGCTCGACCACATGGCTGCCGGGCAGGACAACCGGGCCTTGGAACTCACCTCACCCAGGCTTCGAGCACAGCCGCTTCGGCAGCGGCTCGCTCACTCGCCATGACTCCTCCGCAGGCGCGCAGCGGCGCACAGTGCCGCACCCGCACCACCCGGTTCCGACCGGCCGCGCTGCGCTGCGCGTCGGTGGGGATGCCGGTGGGGGCCATGGTCGATGCTGACGAGTAGCAGTGTCGTGTCCGCTGGTGGTGGAGGTGGCGTGTGGGTCGGGGTCGTACGGGGCAGGCATCCACGCGGGTGGTGCGCATGCATCAGCGGATCCCGGCCCGGCGGGCACTGCACCGGGTGCGCCTGGTGATCGACGGTGCCTTCGATCTGGTCCGGCTGAAGCTGGACGCGCTGCCCGACGGCATCTACCAGCCGGTGCCGGGACTGCCGGTGCGCAGAGCGAAGCGGGCCGACGGCACCATGTCGCGATGGGCGGCGATGGAGCCGGTCGTCGAGGGCCTGGGCGTGCGGACGGCGCTGGATGTCGGTGCGAATGCCGGCTACTTCCCGATCATGCTCGGCCGCCGGGGGGTGGCGGCCGTGGCACTGGAAGCGGAACCCAAGTACGCGCGTACCGCGGCCACCGCGGTGCGGCGCAACCGGCTGACCAATGTGGCGATCATGGAACTGGAGCTGCGGCCCGACACGGTCGGCCTGCTGCCGGCGGCCGATTGCACGCTGGTGTTGTCGGTGTGGCACCACCTGGTGCGCTTGCAGGGGCTGGAGACGGCCACGGCGCTGCTGCGGGACGTGTGGGCGCGCACCGGCAAGGTGATGTTCTTCGACACCGGTGAGGACGAGATGCCTGCGGAGTTCGGGCTTCCTGCGATGGTGCCCAGTCCGGACGCCTGGCTGGGCACGTATCTGCGGGAGACCTGTTCCGGCGGCCGCGTCGAGTATCTCGGCCGGCACCGCGCCTTCGACGCCGCCGGGCTCCCGACGGATCGGGCGCTCTTCGCCGTGCTGCGCGAACAGCCCTGATATGTCATCAAGCGCGTCCGCCGCCGCTGTGCATCAACTCCAGCCCTTCGGCCGGACGTTGTGCGTGAGCCGGAACAGGTTGTGCGGGTCGTGCAGCGTCTTCACGCGGCGGAGCCGCTCGAAGTCCTCGGCCGCGAAGAGTTCGCGTACCTGCTCCTCCGGCACCGGGGCGCCGTCGTTGTAGACGGAGTTGAGACTGCGGCCGACGGTCCAGGGTTTCAGGGCGTCGTACACCTTCTGGTGGACCGGCCGGGCGGACGCGGACGGCGCGGCCGTGCCGCCGGTCGTCACGCGCAGCATGTACGCGGCCTGCCTGGCGCCGACCGCCCCCCTGCCGGGATGCCGGCGGGAGAAGGCGCCGCCCAGGTGACGGATCTCGACACTGCACGGCACCGCCGCATCGGGCCCCGCCACATCAACGACGGTCCGCAGGGCCGTGGGGTCGAGTTCGCGCAGCAGGACGTTGCTGCCGAAGTAGGCGTGGGGGGTCTGCGGATCCTGGTAGATGGTGCCCACCTGTGTGTACGGCATGTCCCGGACGGTGTCGACGAGCCGCGGGCCGAGAGCCCGCAGCGGCGCCACCAGCCGTTCGCCCTCGTCGGCGGGTCCCGTGAAAGCGATGCGGATGTGTGCGGCGTAGCGTCCGTGCAGCGGCTCGGGGACGTCGGCCCACGGTGGGCAGGTCATGAGGCAGATCGAGGAGGTCAGTTCCTCGGGGAGGGTCGACGTCCATGCCCGGTAGGCGTGCAGCAGGTCGAGGGGGCGGTCGGCGGCGAAGTGCAGGGCGCCGCCGTACAGCCGCGTCACCGGCATGAGGGCGGTCTCGACGGCGGTGACGACGCCGAAGTTGCCTCCGCCGCCGCGCAGCGCCCAGAACAGGTCGGGGTCGTCGCCGGCCGTGACGTGGCGCAGTTGTCCGTCCGCGGTGACGATGTCGAGGGCGCGTACGTGGTCGCTGGCGTACCCGGTGCGGCGGCCGAGCAGGCCGACACCGCCTCCGAGGAGGTAGCCGACGACGCCGATGTGCAGGGCTGAGCCGTTGGCCGGGGCCAGGCCGTGCGGGGTGGTCTGCTCGACGACCTCTCCCCACAGCACGCCGGCCTGGGCCGTGACCGTGGCGGCATCGGCGTCCACCGAGACGCCCTTCAACCGACGGGTCGTGATGAGCAGGCCCTCACCGTTCAGGGCGGTGACGATGCCGTGCCCGGTGGACTGCACGGCGACGGGCATGCTCCGTTCGGCGGCGAAGCGGACCGCGGCGCGCACGTCCTCGGGGCGGGTCGCGCCGACGACGAGAGCCGGGCGGTGCCTGAAGCCGGCCTGGAATCCGGCCCGTTCCTCGTCGTACTCCCCGCTGCCGGGCAGGAGGACGGGCCCCCTCACCTCGGCGGCCAGTGCGTCGGCGTCACCGCTCATACCGCTCATACGTTGCTCTCCTTCCTCGGCCCACCCCGGCCACCGCATCGCGTGCGGCCCGTCATCGCGTCACCGCAGCGACGAGTTCTCCTGCACCCAGTGGAAGCCGCGGCTGATCAGAGGGAAGGTGTGCGGGGCGCGGCGGCGCAGGTGCAGGCGCAGGTGGCAGCCGTCGGCCTTGCCCTCCAGGATCAGTGCGTCGTCGGCGGGACGCTCGAAGGCGAAGGTCACCCGCCAGGTGGGATCGGTCATCTTGGTCAGGGCGAGGGAGCGGGCGTCCATGTCGATCGCCGCCATGCAGGGATCGAGCGAGTCGTCCATGTGCTGGATGGCCACGACGTCGGCGGAGTCCACGACGACGCGGCGCCAGCGACGGTCGTCGGTGGTCACAGGCGGGTGCTGCTCGCCGTCGACGGAGAAGTCGGTGACGTCCCAGACGCCGTGGAGTTCGGGCTTCTCGCGTCCGCCTCCGTGGTTCTTCCAGAACGTGAAGTCGTTGCGCAGTTGGGCGCCGAGGAGCCAGAGTCCGGCCCCGGCCTGGAGGGCGGTGGCGATCCGGTTCGCCCGGCGGGAACGGAAGAGGTCTCCGGTCGAGGCGGCGGGCAGCGGATGCCCGGTGAGCGCGGCCCCGGCCAGGCGGGGCGCGTGCGGGGCCAGCAGCAGCAGGCTGAGCAGGAGCAGCTGGTAGGAGTGCACCTTGACCGGGACGTCGAAGGTCAGGTTGAGCAGGAGGACCTGGGCCATCTCCGCCGCGGACAGCAGGGCGCCCAGCGGCGCCGTGCGCGGCAGGACGAGCAGCAGTCCGCCCGCGATCTCGGCGCACCCGAGCACCATCTGGTACGGCTTCGAGGATCCCGTCTGCGCCCACAGCAGGCTCATCGGGCTGAGCTCCCCGAGCGGCTCGACGAGCTTGGAGGGTGGCAGCTGGAACTGGAGCGGGACGGCCTTGGCCGCGCCGTAGGAGAACATCTGGCCCGCGAGACAGAAGCGGGCGGCCAGGCGGAGCCACTCCTGCGGTGCCGCACTACCCGTCCGGTGGCGCTCCAGCACGGACAAGGCCGGAGTGGCCACGGCGGCGCCCGCGAGCCAGCAGAGCTGTCCCGCCCAGGTGTGCGGGTCGTCGCCGCCTTCGAAGCGGTCGCCCAGCTCCTTGCCGAGGAACCGGACGGACATCCAGTTCCGCACCGGGCGGATCGCCCAGAGCTTCGCCCAGGCGTCGGCCGCCTCCTGAAGACGCCCCATGCCGCCCCCGCGCAGCGCCAGGTACACCTGTGGGGAGGTCAGGCAGTACAAGCCGGTGTAGACGCAGCCGAACCGGTAGGCGGCGCGCGCGGCCCCGGACCGGTTCGGCCGGGCCGCAGAGGTACCGGTCGCCGCGAGCGCGCGTCTGGCGGCCCGGCCCGTCGCTGAGGACGCGGCGGTCCGCAGCCACTTGCCTACTCGCACCTTCATCGTTCCTCGCCTTCTCGGGGCCGTCTTCGGTGGGTGCGGTCAGTCGCGGCGGAAGCGTCCGAGCCAGGCGTGCACGTCCAGCAGTTCGGACGTGGTCGGGATGACGCCGCGCATGAGGGACTCGTCGATCGACTCGACCGTCCAGCCTTCGGCGAAGCCGTCGCGCAGGTGGTCGGCGGAACGCTTGAGGGTGGGCGACTCGTCGTCGTCCGGGAGCGGCGCCGGTATCTCGTCGATGGCCTCGGCGAGCCGCGCCTGCATCTCCGCGGATCCCCGGTCGCTGATCGAGAGGATGTGCGCCACCGCACCCGGACGGCAGGCCCGGTGCAGGGCGGTGGCGTAGGCGCGCAGCCTGTCGCCCTCGAAGGTGTGAGCGAGGCCGGAGTCGATGACGGTGTCGAAGCGCTCCTCCCAGCCTGTGAGGTCGAGGGCGTCGGCGACTTCGAAGACGGCGCCGAGTCCGCGCGCCTCGGCCTTGTCCCGGGCGAGGGAGATCGCCGTCGGGGACAGGTCCAGCCCTGTCACGGCGTAGCCCAGGCCGGCCAGGTGGAGGGCGTCCTCACCGGTGCCGCAGCCCGCGTCGAGCACGGCGCCGTGGATGAGGCCCGCCTTCTCCAGTGCCACGTAGGCGGGTTGGGGGGCTCCGATGTCCCATGGCGGTCGTTTGCCGAAGGGGCTCTCTCCGCGGTAGACGGCGTCGAACACCTCGGTCATCGCCGCGGCTGCGTCGGGTGCGCCGGCAGGTTCAGTCATGGCTGCCATGATTGCGATGCCTGCCGGCACCTCCCGGGTCTCTTGCGGACTTCTGTCACCGACGTGCCGTCCACCGGCCGGTACTGGGCCGCGCTGCCGGTACTGCGCCACAGGGACGGTCTCCGGGCGGGCGGTGCACCGTGCGCACGACCGGGGCCCGGCTCACTGGTGCACGGCGCCGAGCAGGGCCGACATGTGGATGGCGTCGGCGGCTGCCGCGCCCGCCGCGGTCGACGCGGTGACCGACTGCTTCCAGCGACTGGTCAGATCCCCGGCGGCGTACAGACCCGGCACGCTGGTGCACTGGGAGTCGTCGACGCCGATGAAACCGGCGTCGTCGACGGTCAGCTTCAGCTCGTCGGCCGCCCGCTGCACGAGGGGTTGCTGGCGTTGCGGTGGCGTCCACACGAGCGTCTGCCGCTCCAGGATCCGCCCGTCGGCCAACTCGATCCCGTACAGGGCCCCTTGCCGGTGGTGGAGACGGCGGACGACGCCCGTGACGACGTCCCCTCCCCCACTGCGTGCGGTCGCGCGGGCGGTGTCCAGGCCGGGCATGGATTCCGGGCAGATCGCGATGGTGTCCTCGCTCCAGGCGCGGAAAACCACCGCGGACAGCCCCGCGAGGTGTGCGTTGTCGACGAGCGTCGCCCAGCTCCCGCCCGCGTTCTCCTCACCGAGGCAGAACGGGCAGTGGATCACGCTGCGGCCCCAGCACTCCGCGAAGCCGTCCACATCGGACGGATGGACGTCGAGGACACCGGTGGCGAGCAGGACGGTTGCGGACTCGACGCTTCCCCCGCTGCCGAGGGTGATGCGGAAGCCTCCGCCCGGCGCGGTGGACACGCTGTCGACCTCGTCCTCCAGCCGTTCGACGGTCCTGTACCGGGAGAGTTCCCGCCAGGCGCGGGCCCGGAACTCGGCGGGGGTGACGCCGTCCATGCCGATGTGGCCGTGGACCCCCGCCGACGCGCTGTTGCGCGGTGCGCGGGGGCTGTCCACGACGATCACGGGATGCCGGTATCTCGCCAGGCCGAGGGCCGCGGTGAGTCCTGCGGGGCCGGCTCCCACGATCACGGTGGTGTGGTCGGCGGGTGAGGACATCGCTCTGATCCCTTCCGTAGGGCGGCATGCGCGGGGCCCGCGCACCGCTGAAGTGGGCCGGCAGGTGCGCGGTGGGCCCACCGGCACGGGCTGTCGGCGGGTGGAAGCCGTCAGCCCGCATTGTGGTCGCCGGCGGGACGGCGGAAGGGCGCGGGGAAAGAGGTGAGCCAGACATCGTGCGGCTGCGGGCGTGCAACGGCGGCCGGAAGAGATGGACTTCCTGGAGGCATTCCGGACCGTGCCCCCGCCGGAGTCGCCGGACGGGGGCAGGTGCGGGAACGGCTCGGCGTCAGGCGCCGACGTACTGGGCGAGGTGTTCGCCCGTGAGGGTGGAGCGGGCGGCGACCAGGTCGGCGGGGGTGCCTTCGAAGACGACCCGGCCGCCGTCGTGGCCGGCACCGGGGCCGAGGTCGATGATCCAGTCGGCGTGCGCCATGACCGCCTGGTGGTGTTCCACGACGATGACCGTCTTGCCGGAGTCGACCAACCGGTCGAGCAGGCGGAGCAGTTGCTCGACGTCGGCCAGGTGCAGGCCGCTGGTCGGCTCGTCGAGGATGTAGACGCTGCCCGCTCCGCCCATGTGTCCGGCGAGCTTCAGCCGCTGCCGCTCGCCCCCGGAGAGGGTGGTGAGCGGCTGTCCGAGGCTGAGGTATCCCAGGCCGACCTCGGCGAGCCGGTCGAGCACGGTGCACGCGGCCGGCGTCCGTGCCTCACCGGTGCGGAAGAACTCGGCGGCCTCGGCCACCGGCATGGCGAACACCTCGCTGATGTCCCGGCCGCCGACCCGGTACTGCAGCACCGAGGGCTGGAACCGCTTGCCTCCGCAGTCCTCGCAGGTCGTGGCGACACCTGCCATGATCGCCAGGTCGGTGTAGATGACGCCCGCACCCTTGCAGGTGGGGCAGGCTCCCTCGGAGTTGGGGCTGAACAGGGCGGGCTTGACCCCGTTGGCCTTGGCGAACGTCTTGCGGATCGGTTCGAGCATGCCCGTGTAGGTGGCCGGGTTGCTGCGCCGCGAGCCCTTGATGGGTGACTGGTCCACGGTGACGACGCCGTCCCGGCCCGCCACCGATCCGTGGATCAGCGAGCTCTTTCCGGAGCCCGCGACCCCGGTGACCACGGTGAGCACGCCGAGCGGGATGTCCACGTCGACGTCGCGCAGGTTGTGGGCGTCGGCGCCGCGCACCTCCACGACCCCGGTCCGCTGGCGCACGGACGGCTTCAGCGCGGCCCGGTCGTCCAGGTGGCGTCCGGTGACGGTGCCGCTGGCGCGCAGGCCCTCGACGGTGCCCTCGAAGACCACTTCGCCGCCCTTGGTGCCGGCGAGCGGACCCAGGTCGACGACGTGGTCGGCGATCACGATCGTCTCCGGCTTGTGCTCGACGACCAGGACGGTGTTGCCCTTGTCCCGCAGCCGCAGCAGCAGTTCGTTCATCCGCTGGATGTCGTGCGGGTGCAGTCCGACCGTCGGCTCGTCGAACACGTAGGTGACGTCGGTGAGCGCGGAGCCCAAGTGGCGCACCATCTTGACGCGTTGGGCCTCGCCACCGGAGAGCGTACTGGAGGACCGGTCGAGCGAGAGGTAGCCCAGGCCGATCTGCACGAAGGACTCGAGGGTCTGGCCGAGCACCGTGAGCAGGGTCGTGACCGACGGGTCGGTCAGACCGCGGATCCACGCCGCGAGGTCGCTGATCTGCATGGCGCTGGCGTCGGCGATGCTCAGTCCGTCGATCTTCGCGGACCGGGCGGTCTCGCTGAGCCGGGTGCCGTGGCACTCGGAGCAGGCGGAGAAGGTCACCGCGCGGTCCACGAAGGCGCGGATGTGCGGCTGGAGCGTCTCCTTGTCCTTGGACAGGAAGGACTTGCGCACCCGCGCGAGGAGGCCCTCGTAGGTGGTGTTGACGCCCTTCACCTTGACCTTGACCGGGTCCCCGTGCAGGAACTCGTGCCGTTCCTGCTCCGTGTAGTCGCGGATCGCCTTGTGCGGGTCGAAGAAGCCGGACTCGGTGAACGACTGCACCACCCAGCCGTCGGGCTTCCAGCCGGGGACGGTGATCGCGCCGTCCGCCAGGGACTTGGAGGCGTCGAACAGCTGGGCGGGATCGATGTCCGAGACAGAGCCGATGCCTTCGCACGCCAGACACATGCCGCCGACGACGCTGAAGCCCTTCTCGATCTTCTTGCCGTTCACCACGAGGACACCGGACGCGTCCGCCGAGGCGACGTTGAAGGCGAAGGCCTTCTGGGTGCCGATGTACGGCTTGGCCAGCCGGCTGAAGAGGATGCGCAGCAGTGTGCCCGCGTCGGTGGCGGTGCCGACCGTGGAGCGGAGGCTGGTGCCCATCGGCTGCTGGTCGACGAGGATCGCGGTGGTCAACCCGTCGAGGACGTCGACCTCCGGCCGCGCCAGAGTGGGCATGAACCCCTGGATGAAGGCGCTGTAGGTCTCGTTGATCAGCCGCTGCGACTCCGCGGCGATCGTGTCGAACACCAGGGAGCTCTTGCCCGAGCCGGAGACTCCGGTGAACACGGTCAGCCGCCGCTTGGGAAGCTCCACCTGCACGTTCTTGAGGTTGTTCTCACGTGCTCCGTGCACCCGGATCATGTCGTGGCTGTCGGCGGCGCACAGCTGCGCGGGCTGGGTGTCCGTCTCCGTACCGGCGGTCATGGTGTCCCTCCCGTTGGGTCGGACGCGGCACGCCTTCGTCATGTGACGTGGTGAGACGTTCCTGGGCGTCCCGGTTCATGTGCTCAAGCGTATACCTGCAAACTCGGTTGAGACTTTTCCGCTTTCGACGGCGAGGATCTGGGATAAAGTCTCAAAGCGTGAAACACCTGCGTCCCCACGACCTGGCCCGTGAGCACGGCATCTCCACCCAGGCGGTCCGCAACTACGAGCGGGACGGGTTCATCCCGCTCGCCCGGCGCACACCGTCCGGCTACCGCAGCTACACCGAGGTCCACGCGACGGCGCTGCGCGCCTATCTGGCGCTCGTCCAGGCCTACGGCTACGCCACCGGCGGCGAGATCATGCGGTCGCTCAACACCGGTGACCTCGACGGCGCGCTGACCGCCGTCGACCGGGGCCACGCCCAACTGCTGCGCGACCGCGGCACGCTGGACGCGGTGGGGCGGGCGGTGGAGCACCTGACCCGCGACCGGGAGGTCGCCGCACGCGCGTCCGCCGACGGCGACCCGCTCAGCATCGGCGAACTCGCGCGGCGCCTGGGGGTCACCGCGGCGACCCTGCGGAACTGGGAGGCGGTGGGCATCCTCTCCCCCGCCCGGGAACCGGTCACCGGCCACCGCTCGTTCGGCGCCACCGACGTGCGCGACGCCGAACTGACCCATCTGCTGCGCCGCGGCGGCTATCCGCTGGAGCACATCCGCACGGTGATCCGGCAGATCCGCACGGCCGGCGGCACCGAGGCGCTGTCGGACGCGCTCGACGACTGGCGGCGACGGCTCACCGCCCGCGGTGTCTCCATGCTCGACGCGGCAGCCCGTCTCGGCGGGTACGTGGCCCTGCTGGGCATCACCCCGGCGAGGCCGGGGGCCGCCGGGGAGCCCGCTCCCGGGCCGGAGTCCCCACCGACGGTTTGAGACCTCCCGGCTCCGCGGGTCCGGCCGCGGCACCGGCGGCGCCGCCCCAAGCCTCAACAGGTCTTTCAATGATTCGATGGACAGACATGAGAAAGGACTTGCACGACCTTCCCCTGGCCTCCTGCTCCCTGCTGGCGTTCGGCGAACCCACCCACCGCGAACCCGCCTTCGGGTGGGTGCGCAACGAGCTGTTCACCGGGCTGACCGACGCCGGTTTCCGCTCGATCGCGCTGGAGACCGACCGCGTGGCCGCGCTGCGCGTCGACGACTTCGTCAAGGGCGGTGCCGGGGACCTCGACGAGGTGATGCGGGAGGGCTTCTCGCACGGCTTCGGCGGCATGGAGACCAACCGGCGCCTCGTCGCCTGGATGCGCGACCACAACGCGGGCCTGCCCCCGCAGGAACAACTGAGCTTCCACGGCTTCGACGTCCCGACCGAGACGACCAGCGCCCCGAGTCCGCGGCGGTGTCTCGAGCACGCCCGCGACTATCTGGGGCTCGACCTCGACCTGGCCGGACTGTCCGGATCGGACGAGCAGTGGAGCCGCACGGAGGCGGTGATGGACCCGGCCATGTCGGTCGGCGCCACTCCCGAGGCCGATCGGCTGCGTTCCCTCGCCGACGACATGCTCACCTTGCTCCACTCCCGTGCCGCCGAGCGGATCTCGCAGACATCGCGCACGGAGTGGCTGCGCGCCCGGACCCACCTCACCGCGGGCCTCGGTCTGCTGCGCTACCACCGGCAGGCCGCCCTGCGCCTGGAGAAGAACACCCGGCTGTCGAGGCTGTTCGCCACCCGGGACGCGCTCATGGCGCAGAACCTCCTGGACATCCGCAGCATCGAGGGCCGCCGGGGCGCCACACTCGTCTTCGCCCACAACACGCACCTCCAGCGGACCCCGAGCAGTTGGAGCCTCGGAGACCTCCACGTCGACTGGCCGGGGGCCGGCACGGTCGTGGCACCGCTGCTGGGCGAGGAGTACGTCTTCGTCGCCGGCAGTCTGGGCCGCAGCGGAGCCCTCGGGCTGGGCGATCCGGAGCCGGGGACCCACGAGAGCGTCCTGCAGGACGCCGTCACCGACTGGGCCCTGGCCCCGACCGCCGCGGCCACCGCAGCGCGGAGCCGGACGGACGTCAGCCCGCAGCAGGGCTACTTCCCGCTCGAGCAGGCCGTGCTGGACACCGCGGACGCCGTCCTGCACGTCCGCGACGGCGACGCCGTCACCGGTCCGGCCTGTCTCACAGGCGCCCTTGCCGGTGCCGTGAGCGGGCGCTGACAGAGACGGGAAGGATTCGCCGGGCTCCCCGGGCGCCGGAGATTAGATTCGCCGTCGGTCAGGGAGCCTCCCGAAGGAGCTGAGCGCACTTGAACACGGTTCCTGCACTGTTCGAGTCGGTCGTCGCCCGACGGGGCGGAGAGCCGGCGCTCATCGACGCGGAGGGCACCCTCCGCTACGCGGAGCTGAACACCCGGATCAACCGGCTCGCCCGTCGGCTCATCGCGCATGGTGTCGGTCCCGACTCGCTCGTCGCGGTGGCGATGCCGAAGTCGCGGGAGCTGATCGTGTCGATCATGGCGGTCCTCAAGGCGGGCGGCGCCTATCTCCCGCTCGACCCGGAGTATCCGGCGGAACGCCTGTCGTTCATGCTGTCCGACGCGCGGCCGGTGCTGCTGCTGCGGTCCTCCTCGGTGGCGCCCCTCGGCAAGCTCGGCGAGGGGCCGCAGGAGGTGGTCTGCGACGACCCGGCCTTCCGCGCCGCGTGCGCGCGACTGCCGGAACACGACGTGGCGCAGCACGAGCGCCGTGCCCCCCTGCGTCCCGAGCACCTGATGTACGTCATCTACACCTCGGGGTCGACCGGGACGCCCAAGGGTGTCGCCGTGCCGCACAGTGGTGTGCCCGACATGGTGGCCACCCAGAGGGCCGTCCTGCGGGCCGGTCCGGGCGACCGGGTGCTCCAGTGGGCGTCGATCAGTTTCGACGCCGCCTTCTGGGACGTGTCCCTGGCGCTGCTGTCCGGGGCGGCTCTGGTGACGGCGCCCGCCGAGGAGCTGCTGCCGGGCCACCCGCTGGGGAACACCCTGGTCAAGTACGGCATCACGCACGCGGTACTTCCCCCCGTCGCGCTCAGCGAGACCGACGCCGACGACGTCCTGCCCGGCGGGACGGTCATGTCCACGGGCGACAGCTGTACGCCGACGCTGGTGCGCAAATGGTCCCGGACGCGGCGGATGTTCAACGGCTACGGCCCGACCGAGGTGACCGTCGGGGCGACGATCGCCGGCCCGGTGAGGGACACCGGTGACATCGCGATCGGCGCGCCCTGGGTCGGCAAGCGGGTGCATGTGCTCGACGAGCGCCTGCGCCCGGTGCCGCCCGGCACGGAGGGCGAGCTGTACATCGCGGGCAGCGGGCTGGCGCGCGGCTATCTCAACCGGTCGCCCGCGACGGCGGGGAAGTTCGTGGCCGACCCGTTCGGGCCGCCGGGCACCCGGATGTACCGCACGGGCGACCGGGGACGCAGAGGACCGGACGGTCAGCTGTTCTTCGCGGGCCGCGCGGACGGCCAGGTGAAGGTGCGCGGCTTCCGCGTCGAACTCGGCGAGATCGAGGCGCGGCTCGCCGCCCATCCGGTGGTGGACGTCGCCGTCGCGGTGGTGCGCGGTGAGCTGGCCGACGCGCACGTCGTCGGCTACGTCACCACCACGGCGCCGGTCGACCCCGGCGAGTTGCGCACCCATGTCGCCGCGTCGCTGCCCGCGCACATGGTGCCCGCACGGGTCACCGTGCTGGAGCGGTTCCCGACCCTGGCCAACGGGAAGATCGACCGGGGAGCCCTGCCGCGGCCGGACGCGGATGCCGGGGTACTGGCGCATGCCGGGATTCCGGCGGCGGGCGCGGAATCGGCGACAGGCGCGCGGGAGCCCGAGGCGGACGACTGCGCGGCCGTGGTCTGCGCGATCGTGCGCGACGTCCTGCGGGCCCCGGAGGCGACGGCCGCCGACAACTTCTTCGAGCTCGGCGGCCACTCCGTGCAGGCGACCAGGCTGGTGTCCCGGATCCGGGAGCGGTTCGGGGTCGCACTGCCGATGCGGACCGTGCTGGAGGCGGCCTCGATCGGCGAGCTGGCCGCGATCGTCGGGAGCCGCCTGCCCGCCTGACGAACCGTCAGTGGAAGGCGACCGGCAGACTGGCGTGCCCGTTCAGGAAGTTCGAGTAGATGGGGGCGGGCTTGCCGCACACCTCGATCTCGGCGACGGACTCGACGAGTGCGCTCAGCAGGGCGCGCAGCTCCGCCCGGCCGAGGAACGCGCCGACGCAGAAGTGCGGGCCGTGGCCGAAGGAGAGGTGTTTGTTGGGTGAGCGGGCCGGGTCGAACCGGCGGGGCCGGTCGAACACCTCCTCGTCGTTGTTGGCGGAGGTGTTCCACAGCGTGACGATGTCCCCCGCCCGCACCTGCCGGTCGCCTATCCGCAGGTCCCGGGTCGCGGTGCGGGCGAAGTGCATGGCGGGTGTGGCCCAGCGCAGCACCTCCTCGACCGCGGTGTCGAGCGCGGCCGTCCCCTCCCGCAGCGCCTGCCACTGGGCGGGGTGCTCGGCGAACGCCTTGACCGCGCAGATCGCGGACACGCGGGAGGACTCGTCGCCGCCCAGCACGAGGCTGTAGCAGTTGAGCGCGACCTCCTCGAGGGTCAGCGGGCGGCCTCCCGCCTCCGCCGTGGCGATCATGCTGATCACGTCGTCGCCGGGGTCGGAGCGGCGGTGCCGGGCGACGTCCATGAAGTAGCCGATGATCTCGTTGCGGGCCTCCAGGGAGTCCAGCCGGTCCGCCTCGGCGTCGTCCGAGGAGAGGGCCAGCTTGTTCCAGCGCAGCAGCTTCTCGCGGTCCGCCTCCGGAACGGACAGCAGATCGCAGATCGTGTTCATCGGGATGTGCTCGGCGACGTCCGCCGCGAAGTCGAACCGGCCGCGCCGGGCGACGGTGCGGATGAGCCGTGAGGTCCGCTCCACCACCTTCTCCTCCACCGCGCCGAGGACGCGCGGGGAGAAGGCGCGCAGCATCAGGTTGCGCAGTTCGCGGTGGCGGGGCCTGTCGGTGACCGCGAGCATCTGGCCGCCGGCCGAGTCGCCGCCGCTGAGGAGGACGTCCAGTACGGTCCCGCGGGCGGAGCTCAGGGAGCGTACGTCGGTGTAGCAGGCCAGCACGTCGGCGTGGCGGGCGACGACCCAGAACCCGGGGTCCCCGTCGTGCCAGTAGACGGGCCGGTGCGTGCGCACGTCGCGCCAGAACGCGTGGGCGTCGTGCTCCACGAAGGTGCTCGCGCGGGTCAGGTCCAGCTCGGTGGGGGTGGTCATGCCGCGATCGTCACATCGCCGGCGTCCGCGGCGGGAAGCTCTTGCGCACGTCTTTCCTCGTGAATGGAAGAGGAAAGATTGCTGATCAGCCGGTTCCTTCCCGTGTCACGATCAGGTCCCTCGGTCGTCGGACGCGTCGGACACTCCGGCCGCGGCCGGCGGACCACCTATGACGAGGAGGCGGCGTCCTGAGTACTTTGACGTATGGGGACTATCTCCACATGGAGACCCTGCTCTCGCTGCAAGAGCCGCGCGTCCCTCACACCGCCGGCGGCGCGGCCGTCCTGGCCGAGCAGTTCTTCATCATCACGCACCAGGCCTGCGAGTTGTGGCTCAAGCAGCTCGGGGCCGACCTGGACGCCGCCGCGGAGGCGCTCCTGCCTCCCTGCGACCCGCACGATCTGGAGCTGGGACTGGAGTTCCTGCTGCGGTCCGTCGATGTGCTGCGGGTGCTCCAGCAGCAGTTGCTGGTGCTGGAGAGGCTGCCGCTGCGCTACTTCGCCGAGTTCCGGGCCTATCTGGACACGGCGAGCGGCGCGCAGTCCGCGCAGTTCCGCAGGCTGACGGCGCTCTTCGGCAACAGTCACGACCAGGGCAGCCTCTACGAGGCGTTCGCGGCGGCGGCCGAGTACCACGGGCGGTCGGTCGACGAGGTCTGCCGGCGCGGCGTAGAGACCGGTGTGCTGCACCGTCTCGCGGAGGGGCTGGTGGACCTGGGCAACGGGTACTGGCACTGGAAGGTGGCTCATCTGGCACTGGTGTCGAAGATGATCGGTGAGCAGAGCGGAACCGGCGGCTCGAGCGGCGTCGACTTCCTCGCCCGCCGGGTCACGCGGCCCTTCCCCGAGCTGCGCCGGCTGCGCGGGAAGGTGCACCACGCGTAGCGGCACGGGCCGTCACCCGCGGACGGCCAGGGCCTCGATGCCCGCGATCAGGAGGTCCAGGGCGAAGGTGAAGTCGCGGTCCAGCATCTCGGCGACCGTGTCGCCGCCGCGTGCCGCCATGATGTCCTTCGACTCGCCGATGACCTCGGCCGTTCCGGGGACCTCGTCCACCAGGGACATGGTGCGCCGGAAGTACTCCTCCGGGGACAGCCCGGTGTCCGCGATCCGGGTGAGGAAGCGACTCTCGATCGTGCCGTAGCCGTGCACGAACTGCAGGACGGCCGCGATCGCCCCGGTCACGCCGTGCGGGGGCAGCCCCGCCCGGCGCACGAGCTGCTGGATCGCGCGGGAGAACGCCAGCGAGTTGGGGCCGATGTTGAGGTAGCGTCCGGCGAGCGCCGGCAACCACGGGTGGCGCACCAGCAGTCCCCGGTACGCCGTGGCCAGCCGTCGCAGTTGCTCGGGCCAGTCCTCGCCGGCGCGGTCCGCCTCGGTCGGCTCCAACTCGCCGTAGACGGCGTCCAGGGCGAGTTCGAGCAGGTCGTCCTTGGTGTCGACGTACCAGTACAGGGACATCGCGGTGACGTCCAGTGCGGCGGCCAGCCGGCGCATGGAGAACCCGGCGAGTCCCCCGTCGTCCAGAAGCCGCACCGACGCCGCCGTGATCCGCTGCCGGTCGAGGCCGGAGGGCCGCTCACCGCGCCCTCCGCGCCGGACCTCGGACTTGGACCAGAGGCTGGTCCCTGCCGACGGGTCGGCCTGCTTCGTCACCGCGCACCTTCCTCCGACGGGATCACTGCTCAGATGCTAGGCCCCGCGGGCGGGCCTCCCGAGAGGCGAGACCGGGAGGCCCTTCGGGCGTGAGCGGGGGGGGGGGGACGGACGGCAGGGGTCAACGGGCCTCGACCTCCAGGGCGTATCCGCGGCCCCAGGCGGTGCGTATCACCAGGTCGGTCGACGCCAGGCGGCGGCGCAGCCGCATGATGTGGAGGTCGAGCGAGTTCCTCGTCGGCCTCTGCACGCGTTCCGCGAGCCGTTGCGCGAGCTCGTGCCGGTACACCACCTCGCCGAAGTGCTCGATGAGCAGCTCCATCAACTCGGTCTGCACGTTGGAGACGGTGATGGAGTGTGAGCCGAAGGTGAGTGTTCCGGCGGAGTCGAGGGTGGGGATCTGCCGGCTGTCGAGCCGGTTCTGCAGAGCCCGGACCCGGGCGTCGAGATCGTCCCGCGAGATGGGCGCCCGGACCCAGTCCTCGAAGGGGTCGTTGCACACGGGCGGACGGGCCCCCGCCTCCACTACGAGGAGCCGGGGCACACCGTCCCTCCTACATCGGTTGCGAAGGTCTGTCTGGGCCGGCCATCGGACGAACATGACATCGCTGGTCGTACATCGCACAGCGTGCGCCTCCCCGTCGACGCATACAGGTGGTCACGGTCATCGCCGGCCGACGGCATGCTCACGTCGGCCGGACGGGCACCACAAGCCGCGGGCCGCCGCCGCCGGCGGCGGCGCAGCTCTAGCCGCCGGTCGCCTCGCGGAGACTGCGCGGCCGCATGTCGGTCCAGTGCTCCTCGACGTAGGCGAGGCTCTCCGTCCTCGCGGCGGGGCCGAAGACGCTGCGCCATCCGGCGGGCACCTCGGCGAAGGCGGGCCACAGTGAGTGCTGGTCCTCGCCGTTGACCAGCACGTGGAACCGGCCGGTCTCGTCGTCGAACGGGTTGGTGCTCACCTTGTGTCCTCCAGAACTCGTCTCGGCAGGTGCGGGCTCGGCAGGGTCACTGCGACGCCCGCAGCATGCGGTTGATGGTGCGGCTGATCTCGGCCGCGTTCCGTGGCCAGTACATCTCGTTGTGCGCGCAAGGGATGTCGATGCGCTGCACACGACCGTCGACGTGGTCCTGCCAGAGCACGTCGAGGTCCTCGTCCATGACCCGCTTGTCGTGGGTCTCCGGGTCGAGGAGCGCGTTGAAGAAGACGACGTCGCCCCGGTACCGCGGTGAGGTGAACCGCCGCATCTGCTCCATCTGCCCGATGAAGATCGACGAGGCGGTGGTGACGAGCGACGGGTATTCCTCCATCCCCGCCAGGTGTCCCATGTAGTTGGCGAGGTAGCGGCGCACCATGGACTCGTCCAGCGCCTCCAGGTCGGCGAAGTGGCTGGAGGGCGCGGCGTCCAGGAGCGCCAGGAGGGCCACCTCGTGTCCGCGGCGCTGGAGTTCGGCCGCCATGGCGTGGGCGAGGGTGCCGCCGAAGGACCAGCCCAGCAGGTGGTAGGGGCCGCTCGGCTGGACGCGGAGCACCTGCTCGAGGTAGTCCTCGACCATCTCCTCGATCGAGCCGGCCGGCGCGGTGGTGCCGTCGAAGCCGCGTGCCTGGATGCCGTACAGCGGCCGGCCCGGGTCCAGGTGACGGGCGAAGCCGAGGTAGGGCCAGCTCAGCCCGCCGCCCGGGTGCAGCCACCACAGGGGCGGCTGCTGCCCCTCGGTGCGGATCGGCAGGAGGACGGCGAAGGGGTCCTCGAACTGGGCGTCGGTGTCGGTGGTCAGCTGTGCCGCCAGTTCCGCGACCGTCGGGTACTGGAACACCGTGCGGATCGGCACGTCCACGCCCAGTTTCTCGCGGATCTGCCAGGCCAGACGCGTCAGCCGCAGGGAGTGTCCACCGCAGGCGAAGAAGTCGTCGTCGATGCCGATCCGGTCCAGGCCGAGCACTTCGGCGAAGAGCTCGGCGAGTTGCTCCTCGCGCGGGGTGCGCGGGGCGCGGTGTTCCCCGTCGGCCGGGTCCGGTTCGGGCAGGGCCGCACGGTCCACCTTGCCGTTCTCCGTGAGCGGCAGCCGGTCCAGGACGACGATCTCGGCGGGCATCATGAACTCCGGCAGCCGGCCGGCGAGCCGCCCGCGCAGCACGGAGGGCAGCCGGGAGGCCCGGCGGGAGACCGCGGGGACGTTGGCCAGCCGGGCCGAGGGGGCACCTGTGGACCGGTACAGGCCGTCGCAGCAGACGGCGTCGACGTCGGGCACGACGGCCGCCTCGAAGAAGTCCCCGGTCTGGGGCGACCACGTGCAGTACACCGCGAGCCCGCGCCCGGCACCCCACGCCTCCAGTTCGGCGGGGTCGAGGGTGCCGCCCAGTTCGGCGGGGGCGCCCCACTCCGCGGCCTCGCCGGCCAGGCGGGCGTTGGGGACGCGGGTCAGGCGGAGTCGGCCGCCGTGCCGGGCCAGCGCGGCGTCCAGGTCGTCCAGTTCGCGGACCTCCGACGCCCACACCGCCTCGGGCAGGTCGCCGAGGTCCAGCGGTTTCGCCGGCGCCTTGTGCAGCACGACCTCGTAGCGGTGGCGGGTCAGCTCGTTGTGGTGGGTGCCCTGCTTGAGGCGGATGTCGGCCGCGACGGTGTCCGGGTGTGTCTCGGCGTAGCGTGTGAAGAAGCCGGGGTCGACGACGAGTTCCTTCTCGGCGAGCACCGCGCGTTCGACGGCGGCCTGCACGGCGGCGGGGCCGTCGGCGGGCTGCCGGCAGCGGTGCACCGCGGCGGCGAAGGTGCGCAGGGTGCGGTGGTTGCGCACGTCGCCGAGGACGACGCGTCCGCCGGGTGCGAGGCGGTCCATCGCGAGGTCGAGTACGCGGCCGAGGTAGTCGGCGTCCGGGAAGTACTGCACGACCGAGTTGAGGATCACCGTGTCGAAGTACCCGGCGGGCAGGCCCTCGGCGTCGTGGGCGGGCCCGCACCGCAGGGTCACCTTGTCCGCCAGCCGCCGGTCGGCCCGGGTCTGGGCGCGCAGCCGTTCGATGACGGGCGCCGAGAAGTCGGTGCCCCAGTACTCCTCGGTCTCGGGTGCCAGCGGGCCGAGCAGCAGGCCGGAGCCGACGCCGATCTCCAGCACCCGGCGCGGGCGCAGGGACCGCACCCGCCGCAGTACCGCTTCCCGCCAGGACCGCATCTCCTCCAGCGGGATGGGGAGGCCGGTGTAGGAGCTGTTCCAGCCGGTGAAGTCCTCGCCGACGGTGTCGGTGGCGACCTCCGTCCCGCCGTACATGGTGTCGTAGACCTCGCGCCACTCGTCGACCTGTTCGGCGGCGTCACGGCCGGTGGACGCGGTGTCGCCGGGCACCACGTAGGCGACCATGCGGCGTTCGCCGAGCCGGTCGCTGCGCACGGCGACCACCGCGTTCGCCACGCCTTCCTGCTCGCGCAGCACCGCCTCCAGCTCGCCCGGCTCGACGCGGAAGCCGCGCAGCTTGAGCTGGTCGTCGCTGCGGCTGACGTAGTGGAGGCGGCCGGCGCCGTCCCAGCGCACGAGGTCGCCGGTGCGGTAGACGCGTCCTCCGGATTTCGACGCAGGGTCGGGCACGAACCGGGTGGCGGTCAGGCCGGGACGGCCGGCGTAGCCGCGGGCCACCCCGTCGCCACCGATGTACAACTCTCCCACCACGCCGGGCGGTACGGGCCGCAGCCGGTCGTCCAGGACGAGGAGGCGGCTGCCGTCCATCGGGCTGCCGATGGGCAGGGGGCCGGCGCCCGGCTCCGCGGAGGTCATCCGGTGCCGGGAGGCGAACGTGGTGGTCTCGGTGGGGCCGTAGCCGTTGACCACCGTGAGGCCGGGGCACGCGTCGAGGACGGTGCGGACGGCGCTCGGCGACAGGACGTCGCCGCCCGCCCACACTTCCCGGACCCCGCCGAAGCACTCGGCGTGCTGTTCGGCCATCACGGCGAACAGTCCGGCGGTCAGCCACAGGGCCGTCACCTCCCGCTCGGCGATCAGCCGGGCGAGTTCCGCGGTGTCCGGCCGGCCGGCGCGGGCGACCACGGCCGTGCCACCGCCGAGCAGCGGCACCCACATCTCGTACGTCGACGCGTCGAAGGTGTGCGGTGAGTGGACCAGGACGCGGCGATGGGCGCCGTCGCGGAAGCAGCCGTCGAGCGCCAGGTCGACGACATTGCGGTGGGTCACCTCCACGCCCTTGGGCCTGCCGGTGGAGCCCGAGGTGTACATCACGTAGGCGACGGCGTGCTCGCCGGGGCCCGCCGTGTCCGGCGGCGAGTCGGGCAGCCCGGAGAGGTCCACCTCGGCGAGTGCCTCGTCCACGGTGACGGCCGGATCGAGGTCCGCGAGGAGGAAGTCGATGCGCTCGGGCGGATAGGAGGGGTCGACCGGCGCGTAGGCGGCGCCGGTCTTGAGGACACCGAGTACGGCGGCGATCAGCAGCGGCGAGCGTTCCATCACGAGCGCGACGCGGTCGGCCGGTCGTACGCCCCGGGCGCGGAAGTGATGGGCGAGCCGGTTGGCCCAGCGGTCCAGTTCCGCGTAGGTCCAGGTGTGTGCGGAGTCCGCGGCGACCAGTGCGGTGGCGTCCGGTGTCGCGGCGGCCGCGGCGGCGAACCGTTCCGTAATGGTCCCGGTCCGGGACCCGGCGTCCCGGGACGGGCCGCCCCAGGCGTCCAGCGCCGCGCTCTCGGCCTCGGTCAGGACACCGACGGATCCGATGGGCGTGTCCGGTGCGGCGACCGCCTGGCGCAGGAAGTGCTGCCAGCGGTCGAGCAGCGTCCTGACGGTCTCCTCGTCGAAGAGTTCGGTGGCGTACTCCGCGAACCCCTCGATCCGGGCCGGTGCGCCTTCCTCGTCCCGTTCGGTGACGCTGATGAACAGGTCGAAGCGGGCGGTGCCGAGGGAGAACGGCTCCTCGGTGACCGTCAGGCCGGTCAGGTGGAACTCCGGCCGCGTGTTGTTCTGCAGCGCCAGGCACACCTGGAAGAGCGGGTGGTGGGCGGGTGAGCGGACGGGGTTGAGCACCTCGACGAGGTGCTCGAACGGGATGTCCTGGTGGTCGTAGGCCGCGAGGCTGTCCTCGCGGACCCGGCCGACGAGTTCGGCGAAGGAGGGGTCACCGGAGGTGTCGGCCCGCAGCACCCAGGTGTTGACGAAGAAGCCGACCAGCCGGTTGAGCGCCTCGTCGGTGCGGCCGGCGATGGGTGAGCCGATGGGCACGTCGGTGCCCGAGCCGAGCCTGGTGAGCAGCGCGGCGAGGGCCGCCTGGAGCACCATCGACACCGTGGCGCCCGATTCCCGCGCCATGCGGCGCACGCCGTCGGTCAGCTCTGCGTCCAGGGTGAGGGGGACCAGGTCTCCGGCGTAGGACGCGACGGCGGGCCGGGGCCGGTCGGTGGGCGGCGTGACGGTCTCGGGCAGGCCTGCCAGCCGGGTCGTCCAGTAGTCCAGCTGCCGCCGGTAGAGGCTGTCCGGGTTCTCGCTGTCGCCCAGCAGGTCCCGCTGCCACAGCGTGTAGTCGGCGTACTGCACGGACAGCGGTTCCCATGTGGGCGTCCGGCCCGCCTGGCGGGTCTCGTACGCGGTGGTGAGGTCCTCGGCGAGCGGGAGGGCGGACCAGCCGTCGGCGGCGATGTGGTGCGCGCCGATGAGGAACACCGCCTCGCGGGGACCGGTCCGCAGCAGCCAGGTGCGCAGGGGGATCTCGGTCGCCAGGTCGAACGGGCGGCGCGCCGCCTCGCGCAGGAGGCCGGGCAGTTCGGCCTCGGTGACCTCGCGTTCCTCCCAGGGGACCTCGACCGCGGCCGGCGGCAGGATCCGCTGGTACGGCTGTCCGTCCGCCTCGCCGAAGACGGTGCGCAGCGACTCGTGCCGCTCGACGACGTCGTGCACGGCGCGGCGCAGGGCGGGCGCGTCGAGGGTGCCGCGCATCCGCAGGGCGAGCGCGATGTTGTAGGTGGCCGAGGGGCCCTCGAAACGGTGGATGAACCACAGCCGCTGCTGGGCGTAGGACAGGGGCAGCCGTTCGGGCCGGGGTTGGAGCCGCAGGGACGGGCGGAGGTCGTCCGCAGCGGTCAGGTGGGCCGCGAGTTCGGCGACGGTGGGCGACTGGAAGACGACCCGGATGGGGATCTCCACGCCGTGCTCCGCGCGGATGCGGCTGACGAGCCGGGTGGCCAGGAGCGAGTGGCCGCCGATGGTGAAGAAGTTGTCGTCCACGCCGACCCGGTCGAGGCCGAGGACCGCGGCGAACAGCGCGCACAGCGACTCCTCCTCCGGCGTGCCGGGGGCCCGGCCGCCGCCGGCGGTGTAGTCGGGCGCGGGCAGGGCGCGCCGGTCGGGTTTGCCGTTGTCGGTCAGCGGCACGGCGGCGATGGGGACGACGGCCGCCGGGATCATGTACTCGGGCAGTGTCTCCCGCAGGTGGCCACGCAGTGCGGGCAGCAGAGCGGTGACGGCGGCGGCGACCGCGGGATCGCTCGCGGTGGTCCGTCCGTCGGTGGCCGGCAGGTAGGTGCCGGTGAGGGGCGTGTGCGCGGCCGGGCCGTCCAGCAGTACGACGACGTCGAGCAGGTCGGGCGCGTCGGCCGACCAGGTGGGTACCGCGTCCCAGCCGTGCCGGGCGGCCCAGGCCCGGATCTCGGCGGGGTCGAGCGGCGGCGGCCCGGGTTCGGCGGAGTCGTCCGGGGTGAGGGCGCGGGCCGCCGCGGCCTCGTCGGTGAGGCGGGCGTTCGGAATGCCGGTGACGCGCACCGCCGCTTCGGGCCGTCCACCCAACCGGTCGGCGAGGCGGTCCAGGTCGCCTTCCCAGACCAGGGCCGGGGCATCGTCGAGCCGGCGCGGGGCGTCGGCCGGTCCGGTGCCCGGCTTGTGCAGCACGACCTCGTAGCGGTGCCGGGTCAGCTCGTTGTGGTGGGTGCCGTCCTTGACCCGGATGTCGGCTCCTGCCGCCCCCGCGTCCTGCGCCCAGCGCAGGAACCACTCCGGGTCGAGCACCAGTTCCTTCTCCAGCAGCACGGCCTGCTCGACGATGGTGCGCAGGACGGCCGGCGTCGCGTCGGGGTGCCTCGCGCGCTGGACGCCCGTCTGGAGGGTGCGCAGCGAGGCCGCCCGCCTGATGTCACCGAGCACGATCCGGCCGCCGGGCGCGAGCAGGCGCCAGGCTCCGTCCAGCACCCGGGCGAGATAGTGCTCGTCGGGGAAGTACTGCACGACCGAGTTGAGCACCACGGTGTCGAATCCGCCGGCGGGCAGTCCGGTGAGGTCGTCGGCGGCCTGATGGCGCAGCCGGACCCGGTCGGCCAGTCCGGCCCGGGTCACCTGGTCGCGGAGCCGGTCGATCACGGCCCGGGACAGGTCCGTGGCCCAGTACTCCCGGACCTGGCCGGCGATGTGCGCGAGCAGCAGGCCGGTGCCGGCGCCGAGTTCGAGGACGCGCTCGGGTGACCAGCGCATGACACCCGCAACGGCGGCGTCACGCCAGGCCCGCATCTCCTCCACGGGGATCGGCTCACCGGTGGCGGAGTCGTTCCAGCCGGTGAAGTCCTCACCGAACACGTGTCCGCCGTCGTCGGAGTAGGCCTGGTCGTAGACCTCCTGCCACTCCCCCACCTGCTCCTGCGTCCCGCCGGCGGACGGCAGGGCGGCGGTGTCGGGGACGACGTAGGCGACCAGGCGCAGATCGCCGGGCTGGTCCTCGCGGGCGGTGACGATGGCCTGGCGGACGGCCGGGTGCCGGACCAGTGCGTGCTCGATCTCCCCGGGCTCGACGCGGAACCCGCGCAGCTTGACCTGGTTGTCGGCGCGGCCGAGGAAGCAGATGTTCCCGTCCGGGAAGAAGGCGGCCCGGTCGCCGGTGCGGTAGAGCCTGTCGCCCGCACGGGTGCTGAACGGGTCACGGACGAAACGTTCCGCCGTCAGCTCGGGCCGGTTGACGTAGCCGACGCAGAGGCAGTCGCCGCCGATGTACAGGTCGCCCTCCACGCCGACGGGGCAGGGCTCCATGTCCTCGTCGAGCACGTAGTAGCGGGCGTTGTCGATGGGGCGGCCGTAGGGGATGCTGCTCCACGACGGGTCGATCTCCCGGACCCGGAAGTAGTTGGACCACACCGTCGCCTCGGTGGCGCCGCCGAGGCTGACGATCTCCGCGCCGGTGAACACGCGGCGGACCTCGTCGGGCAGCGACAGCGGGGTGTAGTCGCCGGAGAGGAACACCAGGCGCAGATCGTCGGTGCCTTCGTACCCGCCGTCCTCGGTGAGCAGGGACGCGACCTGGTTGAGGGTGGTGGGCACCGAGTCCCAGAAGGTGATCGGCTCGCTCAGCAGCACGTCCAGCAGGAGGTGCGGATCGCGCTGCTGCACGGCGTCCGCCAGGTAGACGCCGCCGCCGCAGCCGAGCAGACCGAAGATGTCGAAGACGGAGAGGTCGAAGCCGAGGGACGTCACGCACAGGACGACGTCGTCGGGGCCGAACGCGAAGGTGCGGTAGCACCAGTTCAGCAGGTTGTGGACCGGGCGGTGGGTGACCGCCACCCCCTTGGGCTTCCCGGTGCTGCCGGAGGTGAAGATGATGTACGCCGTGTTGTCCGGCCCCGCGGCCGGTTCCGGGTCGTGGTCGGCGCCGGTGGACCGGGCCCCGGGGAGCTCGGCGAAGGCGACGTGGTCCGGCAGGGCCCAGCGTTCGGTGTCGGGCGTGGACAGCACGAGGGCGCACCCGGCGTCCTCCAGCATGCCGGCCACGCGGTCGGCCGGCAGCGCGGGTTCCAGCGGCAGGTAGGCGCCGCCCGCCTTGAGCACACCGAGGACGGCGGCGATCATGGCCGGTCCGCGGGGCACGCCGACGCCGACCACCGTCTCGGGGCCGACCCCGCGTTCTTTCAGGTCCCAGGCGACACGGTTGGCCCACCGGTTCAGCTCGCCGTAGCTCATGGTGCCGGCGGCCCAGCGCAGGGCGACGGCGTCCGGGCGCCGTGCGGCCTGCTCCTCGAAGAGCAGATGGACCGGTCCGGGGCAGGGGACGGGGCGTGCGGTGTCGTTCCATTCGACGAGGATCCGGTGGCGCTCGGCGGCGTCGAGCGAGTCGCCGGACCTGCCGGTTCCGGCCGCGACCGCCGTGCCGACGGAGGTCGTCGGGTCGGCCACGACCTCCTCGACGACGGCCACGAACCGTGCCGCGACGTCCTCCACCGTGGAGCGGTCGAAGAGGTCGGTGGCGTACTCGATCTCACCGACGACCGAGACGGTCACGTCGTCCGGCGCCAGGTTGAAGAACAGGTCGAACTTGGCGCTGCCCGTGGGCAGCGGTTCCATCGTCACGGTGAGACCCGGCAGGTCCAGGTGCGGCGGGGTGTTGTTCTGCCACGCCAGCACGACCTGGAACAGGGGGTGATGCGCGGTCGACCGTTCCGGCCGCAGGATCTCCACGAGCCTTTCGAACGGCACGTCCTGGTGGTCGTAGGCGGCGATCGCCTTCTTCCGGACCTGTTCGAGGACCCACGCGAAACTCCGGTCCGCGCTCACCTGCACGCGCAGGGTCCAGGTGTTGACAAAGAAGCCCACCAGTTCATTCAGCGCCTCCTCCGTGCGGCCCGCGATCGGGGAGCCGACGGTCACATCCTTGCCTCCCCCCAGCCGGTGCAGCAATACCACCAAAGCGGCCTGGAGCACGATCGCCGTCGTTACACCATTGGATTGCGCCAACCTCTCCACGGCAGAGCGCAGTTCCGCCGGTAAACCCACCGGGACGGAATCGCCGCGAAAAGTCGCCACCTCGGGGCGGGGCCGGTCCAAGGGCAGGGGAAGAGGCTTGGACACACCGGCCAGTTCCTCACCCCAATAGGCGCTCTGCACCGAGACGATGCTGTCCGGATCCTTTTCGTCGCCCAGCATTTCCTGCTGCCACAACGCGTAGTCCGAGTACTGCACGGGCAGTTCGGGCCAATCCGGTTCCGTGCCGGTGACCCGGGCCCGGTACGCCGTCGACACGTCACGCGCCAGCGGGGCCAGCGAACCACCGTCGCCGGCGATGTGGTGGAGCACCAGGACGACCAGGTACTCCTCGTCGCCGCTCTGCAGGACGCAGCCGCGCAGCGGCACGTCCGTCGACAGGTCGAACCAGCTGCCGCTCACCGACTCCACCACGCCGGGCACCCGTTCGGGGGCCACCCGGCCCCAGTCCTGCCACGGGAGGTCGATGTCGGCGGGATCGAGGACTCGCTGGTACGGCTGGCCGTCGGTCTCCGCGAACACCGTGCGCAGGACTTCGTGGCGCACCATCACGTCACGGAACGCCGCCCGCAGAGCGACGGTGTCGAGCGGGCCGTGGCAGCGCAGGAGCAGCGGGATGTTGTAGGTGGAGGAAGGGCCTTCGAAGCGGTTGATGAACCACATGCGCCGCTGCGCGTACGACAGGGGGGTCATGGTTTCTCCTACCTTTCGGTCATTCTCCGCAGCGGCATTCGAGTGGAGGTCGCCATCTCGTCCCAGCGGGCGGTCAGTTCGGCGACGGTCGGCGCGGTGAAGAGGATGCTCATCGGTATGTCCACGCCCATTTCCGCGCGCACCCGGGCCACCAGCCGGGTGGCCATCAGGGAATGGCCGCCCAGAAGGAAGAAGTCGTCGTCCAGGCCGACGCGTTCGGCGCCCAGAACCTCGGCGAACAAGGCGCACAACGTCTCTTCCCTGGGTGTGCGGGGAGGCCGGTACTCGTCCCCGGCGAACTCCGGGCGGGGCAGGGCGGAACGGTCGAGTTTTCCGTTGGGGGTCAGGGGCAGTTCGGTGAGGGTCACGAACGCGGCCGGGATCATGTAGGCCGGAAGCCGCTGTCCCACCACCTCCCGCAGCAGCGCCGTGGTGGGTTCGGCGCCCGCCTCCGGCACCACGTACGCCACCAGCCGGCGGTCCCCCGGGCGGTCCTCCCGGGCGATGACGGCGGCGCGGCGCACCGCGGGATGGCGGGTCAGGGTGTGCTCGACCTCGGCAGGCTCGATCCGGTGACCGCGCAGTTTGATCTGGTGGTCGGAGCGGCCGAGGTACTCGACCTCGCCCGCGGCCGTCCAGCGGGCGAGGTCCCCGCTGCGGTACATCCGGGTGCCCGGTGGACCGAACGGGCAGGCCACGAACCGCTCCGCGGTCATGCCCGGCCTGTTGTGGTACCCGCGGGCCAGGCCCTCGCCGGCGATCCAGAGGTCGCCGGTGGCGCCGGGCGGTACGGGGCGCAGTGCCCGGTCGAGGACGAGGATCCGGGTGCCGGCGACGGGGCCGCCGACGGAGGGAGGCATGCCGCGGCCGCCGGGGAGCACACGGGCGGCGGTGGCGTAGACGGTGGTCTCGGTCGGGCCGTAGAGGTTGGTGACCTCCGCGGCGTGCCGGGACAGGGTCTCGGCGAGTGCCAGCGGCAGGGCCTCGCCGGTGGAGATCACCCTCAGCCCCATCAGGCAGTCGGGCGCGTGGGTGGCGAGGCTCTGCCAGAGCGCCGGGGTGGCCTGCATGACGGTGACACGAGACTGCCGGACGAGGTCCAGCAGCGCCGCCGGCTGGGTGATGTCGTCCTTGCCGGCCAGGACGACCCGTCCGCCGGTGAGCAGCGGCAGGAAGAGTTCCAGCGCGGCGATGTCGAACGCGACGGTGGCGCAGGCCAGCAGCCGGTCGTCCGGGGTGAGGGCGAAACGCTTCTGCATACCGGTCAGCAGGATCGCCAGCGCGCCGTGCCGGACCACCACGCCCTTGGGCGTGCCGGTGGAGCCGGACGTGTAGATGACGTAGGCGGCGTGGTCGGCGCCGAGCGGTACGCGCGGGCCGCGGGCGGGGTGCGGGGACCGGTCGGTCAGGTCCACCGAAGCCAGCCGCTTCTCGTCGAGGACCAGGACCGGTGCGCTGTCCTCGACCACGGCCCGCACCCGGGCGGCCGGATACTCCGGGTCCACCGGCACGTACGTGCCGCCGGCCTTCCACACGGCCAGCAGGGCGACCACCAGGTCGGCCGAGCGCGGCAGCAGCACCACGACCCGGGATTCCGGGCCCACGCCCCGCCCGGTCAGCCAATGCGCCAGCCGGCCCGACCGCTCCTCCAGTTCCCGGTAGGTCAGCCGGTGCCCGCGGAACTCGGCACAGACGGTCTCGGGCGTCCGGGCCGCCTGTGCCGCGATCAGTTCGGGAACGGTCCGCCCGGGGGGCGTGACCGCCGTGTCGTTCCAGCCGTGCAGCACCTGTTCGCGCTCGGCGCCGGACAGCACGTCGAGCGCGCCTGCGGTGGGCGGCGAGCCGGCGGCGAACTGCCGCAGGATGCGCACCAGCCGGTCGGCGAGCGCCTCCACGGCGGTCCGCTCGAAGACGTTGCGGCGGTACTGGAAGGAGATCCGCAGCAGCGGGTCGGCCGCCGCGATGACGGTGAGCGGATAGTGGGGCGGGGCGTACGGGCGGATACCCGCCACCACCGGTCGCGCCGATCCGGGTGCCGCTGATGTGAGTTCCGCTGATCCGGGTGCCGCTGATCCCGGGCGTGCCGATGCGTCCGCCGCCGGGTGACCGGTCCGGTCGACCGGGAACGACTCGAACACCACCAGCGTGTCGAACAGTTCGTTCAGCCCGGTCGCCCGCTGGATGTCGGCGAGTCCCACGTGATGGTGGTCCAGCAGCCCGGCCTGGGCGTCCTGGAGCCGTCGCAGCACCTCCGGCACGGCGTCGGCCGGCGCCCACCGCACCCGCACCGGCACCGTGTTGATGAACAGGCCGATCGTGCCGGCCGCACCGGGCAGCCCGGTGGGCCGGCCGGCGACCGTGGCACCGAACAGCACGTCCTCGCTGCCGGTGAGCTGGGCCAGCACCATGGCCCAGGCGCCTTGCACCAGGGTGTTGGTGGTGACGCCCCACTCGGCGGCGCGGCGCGCCAGAGCGGTGGTGTCCTCGCCGGTCAGCGGCACGTCGATCTGCCTGCTGCCGCTGTCGGCGGGCCGGGCACCGGGTGTCGTGGGCGCCAGCAGGGTCGGCTGCGTCACACCCGCCAGTTCCCGGGCCCAGGCGCGGGCGGACTGTGCCGCGTCCTGGTGTGTGAGCCAGCTCAGGAAGTCCCGGTACCCGTGCGAGCGCACGGCGCGTCCGGTGTCGCCCGCCGCGTACAGGTCCATCAGCTCACGTCCGATGAGCGGCACGGACCAGCCGTCGAGCAGCACGTGATGGGCGGTGAGGGCCAGTTCGGCGTGCCGGGGGCCGAGGGTGACGAGGGTCAGGCGCAGCAGCGGCGGGCTGTCCGGGTGGAACCGGGCGTCGCGCTCCCCGGCGAGGATCTCCTCCAGCCGCTGGGCCGCGTCGTCCTCGCCGGTGAGGTCGAGGTGCCGCCAGGGCAGCGGGACGTCGTCCACGACGATCTGCACGGGTGCACCGGTGGCGCCCGGCTGGAACGCGACCCGCAGGTTCGGGTGCCGGTCGAGCAGGGCCTGGCCCGCCGCCCGCAGGCGCCCGGGGTCGACACCGCCCTCGAGCCGGTACACGAACTGCGTCTGGTACGCCTCGGACGCGCTGCTCGCGAGCATCGTGTGGTAGAGCAGCCCGTCCTGCAACGGGGTGAGCGGCCACACGTCGCTGACGCGTCCGAAGCGTCCTTGCCAGTCGTCCAGTGCCTCCTGACCGACGGTGACCAGCGGGACGTCGGACGGGGTCAGGCCTCGTCCCCCGGCTGCGACCAGGTCCCGCAGGCCGCGCAGGGCGGCGCACCAGGTCCGGGACAGGGCGCGGACCTCGTCGGCCGTCAGCACCCCGGTGGCGTAGGTGAACAGGGCGGTGAGGCGGGCGTCGTCGCCGGTCCCGGTCACCAGGGCGTTCAGTTCCAGCGCGCTGGGGGCCGGCATGTCCGCGGCCGGTGCGGCGACCAGCTCGGCGCATTCCGGCGCCGGGATCCAGCCGGAGCCTTCGGTGGGGTCCTGGCCGGGTACCGGCTCCGGGCGTTCGAAGGTGAAGCGCCCCAGGAAGTTGAAGCCGATGTCGTCCGCCGGGTGGGAACGCAGCAATTCGCCGGTGTCGTCGTTGACGTAGCGCAGCAAGGTGTAGCCGATGCCGCCGTCGGGCAGGGCCCGCCGCTGCTCCTTCACCCGCTTCAGGGCGTCTCCGGCGGCTGCCGCCCCGGTGATCGCGGCGTCCACGTCGATTCCGGAGACGTCGAGGCGTACGGGGGTGACCGTGGTGAACCACCCGACCGTGCGGGACAGGTCCGCGCCGGGCACCAGCTCCTCCTGCCGGCCGTGCCCCTCCAGCCGCACGACCGCCGTGCCGTCGGTGAGGCCCCGGCGGCGCCGGGCCAGCGCGAGGACGAGGGCGGTGAGCAGGACGTCGTCGGCGCCGCTGCCGTAGGCCGCGGGGACGGAGGTCAGGAGCGCGTCCGTGAGGTCGGCGGGGAGTTCCACCCGGACGGTGCGGGTGGTGGAGGTGACGTCCCGGGCGGGGTCGAGCGGCCGGGAGCCGACGGGTGCGACGGGGGCCGCGAGCAGCTCGCGCCACCACGCCGCCTCCGCCACCCGCTCGGGGCGGGCCGCTTCCTCGGCCAGGGCGTGCAGCCAGCCCCGCAGAGAGGTGCCCACGCGCGGCAGTACGGGAGTGCGGCCGTCCCGGACCTGCCGCCAGGCGGCGGCCAGGTCGGGCAGCAGTATCCGCCAGGACATGCCGTCGACGACCAGGTGGTGGGCCGCGACCAGCAGGCGCCCGGGCCCGCCCGCGGTCCCCCGGAACCACACCAGCCGCAGCATCCGCCCGGCGCGGGCGTCGATGTGCCGCACGGCTTCGGCGGCGCGGGCGCGCAGCAGGGTCTGCCACGCCTCGCCGCCCCAGTCCCCCGTGCAGTCGACCCGGTCGATGAGGGCTCCGGCGTCCACCGTGCCGGGCGGCTGCACCAGGAGGCCGTCGTCCGTCAACCGTGAGCGCAGGACGTCGTGCCCGTCCAGCACGCAGCGCAGGGCCTCGGTGAGGTCGTGGAGGTCCACGGCCTCGGGCAGCTCCAGCACCAGCCACTGGGCGAGGCGGTCCAGGCCCGGGCCCCGCTCGGCGTGGAGCCGGGCCATGGGGGGCAGCGGCAGCAGGCCGACGCCTCCGCCCTCCGGTTCGGCGAGGGCGGCCGGGGCGTCGGTACGGCTCGCCGCCTGTGCCAGCGCGGCGACGGTGCGGCAGTCGAAGACGGTGCGCGGACTGAGGGCGAGGCCGCCGGCGCGGGCGCGGGCCACCACCTGGATCGCCCGGATGCTGTCGCCGCCCAGGGCGAAGAAGTCGTCGTCCACTCCGATGTCGCTCAGACCGAGCACCTCGGCGAAGGCGGCCGCCAGGAGGCTCTCCTCCCGGGTCGCGGGCGGACGGTGGGCCCGGCGGGTGATCTCCGGCTCGGGCAGCCCGGCCCGGTCGAGTTTGCCGTTCGCGGTCATCGGCAGGCGGTCGAGTGCGACGAACGCCGCGGGCACGAGGTGGGCGGGCAGCCGCGCGGCCACGAAGCCCCGCAGTTCGGCGAGGTCCACACCCGCGTGGAGATCCCAGTCGGCGCCGGCCGGGCGGCTGCCGCCGGCGGTCACCGGGACGATGTAGGCGACGAGTCGGGCGGCTGCGTCCGCGCCCCGGCCGGGCCGGGCGACGACCGCCGCCCGCAGCACCGCGGGATGGCCGGTCAGCGTGTCCTCGATCTCCTGGGGCTCGACCCGGAAGCCGCGGATCTTCACCTGGTGGTCGGCGCGACCGGCGAACTCCAACTCCCCCCGGGCGTTCCACCGCGCCAGGTCGCCCGTGCGGTACATGCGCCGCCCGGGTTCACCGAAGGGGCAGGCCACGAAGCGCTCCGCGGTGAGGCCGGGGCGGTCGTGATAGCCCCGGGCGAGTCCGGCGCCCGCGATGTAGAGGTCGCCGTGGACGCCGGGCGGCAGCGGTCGCAGCCGGCTGTCGAGGACGTAGAGCGCGGTGTTCCAGATCGGGGTCCCGATCGGGACGGTGCGCGCCCCGGGCCGGTACTCCCAGGCGGTGACGTCCACGGCCGCCTCGGTGGGCCCGTACAGGTTGTGCAGCGGTACGCCGAACGTGCGGTGGAAGCGCGCGGCCAGTTCGGCCGGCAGCGCCTCTCCGCTGCACACGACACGGCGCAGCCCCGTGCAGGCGGCGGCCGCTTCGTCGGTGACGAACTCCGCGAGCATCGACGGGACGAAGTGCGCCGTCGTGACGCCGGCCCGCCGGATCAGCTCGGCGAGGTAGTCCGGGTCGCGGTGCCCGTCCGGTCTGGCGATCACCAGGGTCGCGCCGGTGATCAGCGGCCAGAAGAACTCCCAGACGGACACGTCGAACGAGGCGGAGGTCTTCTGCAGGACCCGGTCGGTGCCGTCGAGGCGGAAGCGGTCCTGCATCCAGAGCAGCCGGTTGACGATGGCGGCGTGCGTGACGACGACGCCCTTGGGCCGTCCGGTCGACCCCGACGTGTAGATCATGTAGGCGGGGTGGTCGACACCGTGCGCGGCAGGGGCGACGGGCCCTTCGGCGGGCGGGACGTCGTCGACCAGGAGCACGGGGAGGTCCGTCGGGGGCAGCCGGTCCGCCGTGTCCTTGGCCGTCAGCAGCAGGGCGGGCCGGGCGTCGGCGAGCATGAAGGCGACCCGCGCGGCCGGGTAGTCCGGGTCGACCGGCAGGTAGGCGGCGCCCGCCCTGAGGACCGCGATCAGCGCGACGACCAGTTCCGGGGAGCGGGGCACCGCGACGGCCACGCACCGCTCGGGTCCGGCGCCGCGCTCGGTGAGCAGGCGCGCGAGCCGGCCGGACCTCTCGGCCAGTTCCCGGTAGGTCGTCGGGGACCCTTCCCACAGCAGCGCGACGGCGTCCGGGGTGGCGCGGGCCTGCCGGTCCAGCAGTTCGGTCAGGGTCACCGGCGGCGTGGGCACGGTGGGACCGGCGTACTCGGTGAGCAGCGCGCGCTGCTCGCAGGGGTGCAGCGCGGTGACGGTCCCGACCGGGGCCTGTGGGTCGGCCAGGGCCCTCCGCAGGAAGGTGGTGAACCGGTCCGCGAGCCCGGCGATGTCCTGCTGGTCGTACTCGGTGCGCGGCGCGTCGAACCGGACGTACAGGTCGCTGCCGGCCCGTCCGTCGGTGTAGACGCAGATCATCACCTCGTCGATCACGCCGAAGGTGCCTCCGGCGAAGCGGGCGGTGGCGCCCGCCAGGTCGAGTGCCTCGACGGCGGGGAGGACGTTGACGACGGCGCCGAACGGGCTGCGCGCGTCCGCGGGGTGACCGGTCGCCCGTTTGATCAGGGAGATGTCGTGCCGGGCGTGCCGCAGGACACGGCGCCGCTCCCGGCCGAGCGCCTCGGCCAGTTCCACGAAGTCGGCCTCGGGGTCCACCCGCGAGCTCAGCGGCACCCGGTTGGAGAGCAGGCCGAGGGAGCGGCGCAGCGCGCCGACGCGGTGGTTGACGGTGATGGTCAGCAGCGGCTCGGCCAGACCGCACATGTGCCCCAGGAACGCGGTGGCTGCCGAGGCGATCAGATCCGGCACCGAGGTCCCGGTCGCGCGGGAGGCGCGCTCCCAGTCGGCGAGTTCGGCGGCCGGGACCGTCGTGGTGCGGGTGGACATGCCCTGCGGCTCGGTGAGGCCGTCCCAGTACCCGGGCTCGCCGCCGGCGGCGCCCGCGGGCGGACGGACACCGGCGGGCAGACGGGCGGCGGGCAGGTCACCGGCGAGGTAGTCGGGCCAGAACCGCTCGGCGTCGGCGAACCGCTTCGATGTCCGGTAGGCGGCATCCTTGTCCGCCGCGTCCTGCGGCGGGTTCGGTGCGCCGGCCGGCACCGCCGAGCCGGCGCGCAGCGCCCGGTAGATCTCGGCGATCCGCCCCGACAGCAGGGTGAGGACGCCGAACGCGTCGGTGAGGATGTGGTGGAAGACGAGCACGAGCAGGTGGCGTCCGGGGCCCAGCCGGATGGAGCCCGTCCGCAGCAGCGCGTCCTCGGCCAGGTCGAAGGGCCGGCGCACGAGGTCGGCGACGACGGCGCGGGCCGCGTCGGCCGGATCGGCGGCGTCGCCGACGTCGAGGCGGAACGGCTCCCATGCCGAGAGGTCCCGGGCGACCGGCCGCAGCACGTCGTCGTCCCGGCGGAAGTTCACCTTCAGCGCGTCGGCCTCCGCCACCGCCGCCCGCAGAGCGTCGGCGAGCAGGGCGGTGTCCAGGTCGCCGTCGATGTCCCAGAGGGTCGCCACGTTGTTCGGTACCTCAGGGCTGAACTCCTGCGCGAGCCACATGGCTTCCTGCGCGGATGTGACGCCGGTACAACCCATCCAGATGCCCCCAACACAGTGGTTTCCCGGTCAACGGCCCCTTGCCGTGCCCGATGCTTGTCGTGGTCCAGGTGGTCGAACAACCGCGATGAAAGATGTTGGCCAGAGATCCAGAAGGAATTGGCCACCATCCGAAACTTCCGCGCCATGCGACGCCGGTCGGGGCCTGTTCGGCGCCCGCCCCGGGTGTTGCCGCAGCACGCCCTCCGCCCGCGGAGCCGGAGGGCCGCACGCCGGTCCGCCCGGGCCTAGTGGCGCGGCTCCTCGGCTGTCCCGGCCCGGCTCCGGTTGTCGTGGCCGCTGGTACGGATCACCTGCGCGACGGTCAACTCGTAGGAGTCGTACCAGTGTTCGCGGCCCATGCGCTGCGCCACCCGGTGCTCGGGGTCGCACCGCCACTTGTCGAGTGTCTCCCCGTCGCGCCACATCATGACGGCGAGACGTTCACCGTCCTCCCCGGTGTAGTGCTTCACCTCCACCGGATCGGACCCGGCGATCGCGCGGACCCGCTCCTGCATCCGCTCCTCGGTCGCCTCGTACTCCTCACCGGCCTGCTCGGACAGGTGCGACTTGAACAGGATCACGAACATCCGGAGTCCTCCAGGGTTGCTGTGGTCGGGGCGTGGACGCAGGCGCGCAGCCGGTCGTCGGGCACCGACACCAGTCCGGTGCCGTGCCGGGCCAGCAACTCCGCCACGAGCCGGTCCAGCCGCCGGTCGTCACGCAGTACGGAGGCGTAGCCCTCCTCGGTGAAGGCGCACCGCTCGTACAGCGGGACGAACCGGTCGGGGAAGAGGGCCGTCAGCCGCCCGCGCAGCACATCCGCCGCACTCTCCTCGCGCGGAGGGTTGGCCATGGTGAAGTAGTGCCGGTAGGAGAGTTCGGAGATGGCGTGGGCGTCCTCGGTGCGCGACGTCTCGTAGGCGGCCAGGCCCGCCGACGGGTCGGAGGTGGCGTCGAGGCAGTCGACGAGGACACGGGCGTCCTCGAAGCCGCAGTTCATGCCGTGTCCCATGAAGGGCGCCATCGCGTGACAGGAGTCGCCGAGCAGCGCGAAGGTGTCGCGCCACACCCACCGGTCGCAGTGGACGGCCGTCAGGGTGGAGACCGCCTTGGTGGCGAGTTGTTCCTCGATGTCGGGGATGATGCCGGTCAGTTCGGGGAAGTGGGCGGCGAACAGCGCGGACAGCTCCTGGCCGCCGCGGGCCGCAGCGTAGGACGGGGCGGGGCCGTCGCGGCGCATGAACAGGGAGCCCGACAGCTTCCCCGACGGCAGGGGGTGGGCGGCGAACATGGCCTGCCCGCTGGGCCAGTAGTGCGTGATGTCCGGCTCCAGCCGGCCGGCCGGCACGTCGATCTCCTGGTACGCCAGGTCCAGTGTGCGCACCTCGATCCGGGCGCCGCGTGCCTGGAGAGCTGCCCGGGTGGCGGAGTGCGCACCGTCGCAGCCGAGGATGCGGCGGCACGTCAGCCGGTGGGTGCCGTGCCGGTCCTCCACCTGCACCGCGGGCCGGTCCAGGTCCACGGAACGCACGCGCTGCCCGAAGCGGATGCTCACACCGGGGGTTGCCTCGGCCGCGTCCAGCAGGATCCGGTGCAGCCGGCGGCGCTCCACGGCCCAGATGGGCCGGCCGTCCCGGCTGTAGGGAGTCATCCGCGTCCGGCCGTCGGGCAGGTGCCCGCACCGTCCGTGCAGGGGAACGCATATCCGGCGTACGGCGTCCGCGACACCGAGGTCCGACAGGGCGCGCCAGCCGCGTGCCGACAGCATCACGACGAGGGACCGGCGCTGCGGGCCGGGGTCGGCCCTGGGGTCCGGCCGCTTCTCCAGGACGGTGACGGGTCCGAACCGGGGGGCGAGGTAGCACGCCGCGACCGCGCCGACCAGACCGGCGCCCACGATGACGGTCTCCGGGCTGCGGTCCGTGCGAGTCGTTGCGTTCTCGGCCGTGGAGGGGGTGCCGTTCCCGTCCGTGCGGCCCGTGCCGGTGCCGTTCATGCTGTTCCCGCCCCTCGTCCGTTGGCTCCGCCCGTCGATGCACGGGCGTCCGTGCGTCCGCGCCCGGTCATGGCCGCCGCAGTTCCGCCAGGACCGCGGCACCCACCTCCTTCGTGCCGAGAGGCCCGCCGAGATCGGGGGTGACTCGGCCGGCCGCCACAGCCGCGGCGACCGCCCGGCGTACGGCGTCCGCCTCCTCGTTCCGGCCCAGGTGCTCGGCGAGCAGCGCCACGGAGAGGATCGCCCCGAACGGGTTGGCGGTGCCGCTGCCCGCGATGTCCGGGGCGCTGCCGTGCACGGGCTCGAACAAGGCTCGTCCCGTCACCGGATTGAGGTTGGCGGACGCCGCGACGCCCAGGCCGCCGGCGAGCGCGGCCGTGAGGTCGCTCAGGATGTCGCCGTAGGAGTTGTTGGTGACGATGACGTCGAAGCCGGTCGGGTCGGTGGCCAGGCGCAGCGCGGCGGTGTCCACGTAGAGGTGGGACGTCGCGATGTGCGGGTGCCGTGCCACCGCCTCGCCCCAGCACCGCTGCCACAACTGCCCGCCGTTGCGGACGGCGTTGGCCTTGTCGACGAGGCACACCGACCTGCGTGCTACGGAGAAGGCGAACTCCAGCACACGTGACACCCCGTGGCGGGTGCTGAGGTCCACATCCACGGCGATCTCCTCGGGTGTCCCGGTCCGCGCACCGCCGCCGATGCCGCTGTAGAGCCCCTCGGTGTTCTCCCTGACGATCACGCAGTCGATCGCCCGGCGGGTCGGGTCGCGCAGCGGGCTGAGCCTGTCGTGCCAGAGCCTGGCGGGCCGGTAGTTGACGTACAGGTCCAGTTCGAGACGCAGGGTGGTGAGAACGCCGCGCACGTACGGTGTGTCGCCGAGCCGGGGGTCGCCGACCGCGCCGAGGAGCGCCGCCTCGCTGGACCTGATCCGGTCGAGGTCGGAGCCCGTCAGGGCCTCCCCGGTGCGCAGGTACGTGTCCGCGTTGACGTGGTCGAGGATGTCGGTGCGCGTCCCGAGGCCGAGCGCGTCGAGGACGTCCAGGGCCGGCTCGATCACCTCCGGGCCGATGCCGTCACCGGGGATCACCGCGATGGTGGTCACGGCCGTCTCACTTCCGGCCCTGGCTGAGCACGTCCTTGACGAGTTCCGCGACGTCGGCCGTCACGTGGAAGTGCCCGCCCGGCCGCACGGTCTCGGTGAAGCCGCCGGTGGTGACGGCCGCCCAGCCCGCCAACTGGTCCTGCTCCACCAAGGGGTCGCCCTCGCCGTGGTAGCAGCGCACGGGGCAGGACAGCGGACGGGTGCCGGGGCGGGGGCGGTAGGTGGCGTGGGCCCGCAGGTCGGAGCGGATGACGGGCAGGAGCAGGTCGCGCAGTTCGGCGTTCCCGGCGACGGCGGGTTCGATGCCGCCCAGTGCGCACAGGGTCGTCCAGAACTCGTCGTCGGGTGCCTTGTAGGTGTCCCTGTCGGTCATCCGGCCGGGTGGCAGAGCCGCGGAGACGCAGAGTGCCCGGGGCCCCTCGCCGGCGTCCCTCAGCAGCAGGGCGGTCTCGTAGGCGACCAGGGCGCCCAGGCTGTGCCCGAAGAGGATGTGGTCGCCCGGCGGCAGACGCCGCAGCTCCGCCGCGACGGAGGCGGCCATCGCGGTCACGTCGTCCACCGGGGGCTCCCCGAAGCGGTCGCCGCGGCCCGGGTACTGGACGGCCATCAGGGACACCCCGGGCGGCACCGCGGCGGCCCACTCGCCGAAGGCGATCCCCGAGCCCCCCGAGTGCGGGAAGCACACCACCCGCAGGCCGAGCGGGTCACCGGTGGCCAGCGACCGCACCCATCCGCGCTCCCGTTTCCCGCTCATCCTGTTCGCCCTCCCGGCGGCCGTCGTTCCGTCCGCACCATGTTTGCCACTCGCCGGGGATTCGCACGGCCCACGACAGATGTCGGCAAGAGACCGGGGGGCGGGGCGCCTTGACGCTGACGATGCCAAGGGAGGCGAGGCGGCACGACGCGCGACCGCGACCGGCGGCCCACGGCCCGCGGCAGGGCCGGTCCGGTTTCGGTCCGGTCCGGTTTCGGTCCGGGTCGAGCGTCCTCCTGGAGCAAACAGGACCGCCATGCCGCCCCGATCGTCACCCCGCTCCACGCCTCGATCGACCTCTGGAAGGGACTGTGACCATGCTTGACGGTTTCGTGCACTGGCCCGAGCACCTCGTGACAGAACTGCGCCGGACCGGAGTCTGGCTCGGCCGACCGCTCGGCGACCTGCTGCACGAGTCGTGCGAGCGGAACGCCGAGCGGGTGGCCGTGGTGTGCGGCGAACGCCGGATGACCTACGCGGAGTTGACCCGGCGGGCGGATCGGCTGGCGGGTGGCCTGATCCGCCTGGGCATCAGGCCCCTGGACCGGGTGGTGGTGCAGCTGCCCAACGTCCCCGAGTTCGTCGTCGTGGTCTTCGCCCTGATGCGGGCCGGTGCGATCCCGGTCCTCGCACTGCCGGGTCATCGCAGAGCCGAGATCGCGCACCTGTGCGCGCACTCCGGAGCTGTCGCCTATGTGGTGAAGGACGAGTTCGGCGGGTTCGACTTCCGCACGATCGCCCGGGAGATCGCACCGGTCCCGCACGTGATCGTCAGCGGCGACGCCCAGGAGTTCACCTCGCTGGAGTCGCTGGAGGCACTGGACGCGAAGGACGTCACGCTGCCCCGCGTGGACGCGTCCGCCCCCGCGCTGTTCCTGCTCTCCGGAGGCACCACCGGGCTGCCGAAGCTGATCCCGCGGACCCATGACGACTACGCGTACGTCATGCGGGCCAGCGCGGAGGCGATGCAGGTGGGCGCGGAGGTGGTGTACCTCGCCGTCAACCCGGTCGCGCACCAGGCGGCCCTGGCCTGCCCGGGCGTCCTCGGCAGCATCCTGCTGGGCGGCAAGGCGGTCCTCACGTCGAGTGTGCGGCCCGACGACGTCTTCGCGCTGATGCTCCGCGAGGGGGTCACGGTGACCACGGTCGTGCCCTCGGTGCTGCGGCTGTGGACCGACGCCGGGCGACCGCCCGGGGAACTGTCCCGCCTGCTGATCCAGGTGGGCAGCGCACCGCTCGACCCGGCCCTGGCGCTCCGTGCGGCGAAGACACTGGGATGCAGGGTGCAGCGGTGGTACGGCATCAGCGAAGGGCTGCTGACCCACACCCGGCTCGACGACCCGGAGGAGGTGGCCGTCGGCACGGACGGCCGGCCCATGTCACCGGGTGACGAGGTGCGCGTCGTCGACGAGACGGGGAACCCCCTGCCCGACGGGGAAGCCGGCGAAATGCAGGTCCGGGGCCCCTACACGATCCGCGGGTACTACCGCGCCCCCGAGGAGAACGCCCGCTCGTTCACGCCGGACGGCTTCTTCCGCACCGGCGACCTCGTCCGACGCCGCCCGGACGGCAACATCGAGATCGTCGGCAGGATCAAGGACGTGATCAACCGGGCCGGCGAGAAGGTCTCCGCGGAGGAGGTGGAGCGGCAGCTGCGCACCCATCCCGCGGTCCGGGACGCGGCCGTCATCGGCGTGGCGGACACCGTGCTCGGCGAACGGACCTACGCCTTCGTCGTCCTCGACCAGGCCGACGTCCGCCCGTCCGCCATGAAGGAGTTCCTGCGCGGTCGCGGCCTGGCCACGTACAAGATCCCCGACCGGCTGATCCCGGTGCCGCAGCTTCCGCGCACACCGATGGGGAAGGTCGACAAGAAGGCGCTGCGGAAGTTGACACCGGCCGTCGAGTGAGGCGTCGCAGGGGCCCTGGTGTGTGGCAGGCGATCGCCGCCGGGCCCACCGACTCGAGCCGGAGCGCAGCGCAAGCGGCTTCGGCGCTCACGGCGTGCGGTGCACCGCTGCCTCCGAACGAGTGGGCTCCGGTCCGGTCCGGTCGCGAGGGAGTGCCGGGCGTGATGCGGGTGGTGACGATTCTCGGGTCCGCGATCCCCCCGACAGGCTCGATGCTGCCACCGCGTCCGGCGAGCAGGGAGCGTGGCCGGGGTCGCGCGGGCCGTGGCAGGATGAAGGCATGTTGATCCGAAAGGTCGATGCCGCGTAGGCGTCCGGCAGGGTTGCGCGCGGAGCGCTGGCGACCTCGAGGGGGCGTCCCCGTGCCCCGGATCCGCGGGATCTCCGCGGCGACTCGCGCGGCGATCCGGAAGCTGGAGGACGAGCGCCTTCGGCCGGGTGCCGTGGCCGCTGCCCTGGCCGAGTGCCAGTGGTACCTGAACCGGCCGGGGCGCGTTCTCCCGGACCCGATGATCGGCTGCGACTGCTGTGATCCGCTCGTCGCCCGAGACCGTCTGGAGGACGTGCTGCTGTGGCTTCCCCTGGGTGCTCGGGCTGATCTCGGCAGGCTCGTGGCCAGGTTGGACGCCGAGTTCGACGGCCGGGCCGGGCCACTCGGTGCTCACCTCGTCCTGTCGGAGCCGTTCGGTGCCTGCGGGCACTGGCGCCGGCACTTCATGGAGAGCTGAGGTCCGGGTGGCCACGCGTCCCGCACGGGGTGCTCGGAGGCCCTGGGTCAGGGGGTTCAGAAGGACAGGTGGTCGAGAGTGATACGACGCTCACGCACCCGCAACCGGCCCCCGCACACGACCAGCACGTCCTCGATGCCCGCACCGGGTCCCACAGATGCCACCGGATGCCAAGGACGCACCCGGGTCACCAGTGTGTTGTAGCGGGCATGCAGCACACCACCGGGCGACTCCTCCACCCACAGCGCGTCGAGCCAGTACCGGCAGCGCACCGGTCCCTCCTCCGAGCTCCGCCCGTACGCGCCGGCCAGCGCGGCGGCGATCGCGGCACGGCCCCGGACCCGCGGCACGAGGGGCGCGCACACCAGCACACCGTCCTCCGTGAACGACGCCGCCACTTCACTCAGGCGCGACTCCTGCAACAAGACGGCCTGGCGCGCGTAGAACTGCTGCACTCGCGCGTACGACAGCGCGCTCACCCCGCCCTCCACGGCTCCGTCCGGCTCCGGTACGACCGTGGTAGCGGGTGTCGCGACAGCTGCGGCGATGTGGGGCCCGGTGACGGGCAGGGTGGCGGATTCGTCGGTATGGATCGTCATCTCTTCGCCCTCCTGCCTCAGACCAGATCGTCCCGGGTCACCACACGATGGCGTGTGCGCCACTTGCCGCGCACCCGCACCAGCACGTCCTGCATCACGCAGACCCGCACCACCCGGCAACCGCCGTCACGCCCGGTGCCGTACACCAGCGCATAGCAGCGGGTGCGCAACTCGTCCGCGCGGCCCGGCTGGACGTCGAGCATGCCGACGAAATGCCGCAGCCGGTCACCGCTGCGCTCCTGCACAGCCCGGTTGCGCCGCACGTTCGCGGCCAGCCCCGCCCGGCCCCGCAGCGGGGCGTCCAGGGTCGGAACGTCGAAGACGGCGTCCTCGGTGAACGTCGCCGCCCAACGCTCGGCCTCATGCCCGTCGAACAGCTGCATCTGATGTGCGTAGAACTGCAGCACCTGCCCGTACAACTCACCGAACCCGACGTGCGGCGGGGCGTGTTGGGGGCGGATCAGAGTGTCGGTCGTCATGGCGGCATCACTCCGTTTCTTCGACTCCCCACACGGTCCCCTCCGCCGATCGAGCACTCTTCGAACCTTCCTCAAGCGATCCGGCAGAGCGTGGAAGGCCCAGTCAGGCGACGAGGCCCCCGGCCGTGCCCGAGCCGCCCGCCCGGCCCTCTCGCCCGACTCCCCCGTTCCGCCACCTCCCCGCCGTCAGGAGCAGACCATGGTGACCTTCGTCAACAAACTGACCGTGCACGGCGACATGGACGCCTTCCTCGCCGTGAAGGACCGGCTGACGGCCTACATGTCGGCCCAGCCCGGCTACGTCAGTCACCAGACGCTGCGCCAGGCCGGACAGCCGAACGTGTATCTGGAACTGGCCGTTTGGCAGGACGCCACTGCCCACGGCACGGCCGTACGCAGCAAGGAGTTCCAGTCCCTCGTCCGCCGTCTGCGTCCGCTGGCCACCCCGGAGCCGGGCCTGTACGAGACGGTCGAGGCGGGCGCGTGATGTTCGGCCCCAGCAGGCCCCAGGCCGTCGTCGTGGGCGCCGGCCCCGCCGGTCTGACCGCCGCGTACGAACTGGCCCGCCGTGGTGTCTCCGTGCGCCTGGTGGATGCCGCCGAGGCACCGGCCATCACCAGTCACACCGTGGCCGTGCAGCCCCGGACGCTCGAGGCGTTCGCGCAGATGGGAGTGGTCGAGGAAGTCCTCGCTCGCGGCAGCACCAGCAGGTCCATCACCGTGCAGGCCGGCACACGCTCTCCGGTGCCGTTGGTGGCCGACTACTCCTCGCTGCCGACGTCCTACCCGTACACCCTGGCTGCCGCACGGCACGACATCGAGTCGGTGCTGCGTCTGGCCCTGGCCCGCCTCGGCGTGCCCGTCGAGTGGGACACCCGTCCGGGCCGCATCGAGCAGGATCACGATCGGGTCCTGCTGCGCCTTCACCACCAGGGACGCACCCAGGTGGTGGAGACCTCCTGGCTCATCCACTGCGACACCTCGTCCGGCACCACGCCCGAGCATCCGGCGGCCGACCCGTCCGACAGCCTTCCGGGCGACAAGCAGGCATTGCCGGAAGGCCTCACGCCCGCCAGACACAGCGACGGACTTGCGCCCACGCCCCTGCGACAGGGCCGGCTGTTCGCCGTCGGAGCCGCCACCCGGCAACCAACCCGGTGCAACGGGCCGGGCAGCATCGACTCCGGTGTGCAGGACGCACACAACCTCGCCTGGAAGCTCGCCCAGGTCACCCACGGCCACGCCGCACCCGCCCTGCTGGACACGTACCGGCATGAACGTCAGCCCATCGGCAACCCCGCTGCCACCCGACTGACCTCTGTGAGAAGCCTCCTCGTCCGCACCGCGCTGACAGCGGCCCTGCACGCCGCACATCTCGTGCGCCCCCTGCGCAGGGCACTGCAGCGCATCCTCCTCAACGACCTGTCCGGACTCGGCATCCGTCACACCGACTCCCCGCTGACCACGTACGACACCCAGCACTACATCTGCGCGATCGGCCCCTTCGTGGCGGCCGGCACCCTTCCCGCCCCGCACACCCGCCCACGCCCCGGCGAACGGCTCACCCACGCCCCCGTGCACCACCCGCACGCCCCCTCCCACCGCGCCCTGCACCGCCAGCTACGGGACCCTCGCTGGACCCTGCTCCTCGCCGCAGGCGGCCCTCACACCGGCGACACACCCGAGACCGTCGCGCTCAACGCAGCGCTCCAGTACGGCCCATGGCTGTCCGTCAGGACCCTCACGACCACCCACACCAGCGGACCCCAACCACTGCACGACCCTCACCACCACCTCCACCACGCCCTCGGCCTCGCCCCCGGCAACTGGCTCTTGATACGCCCTGACGCCTACGTCGCGGCCCGGGGCTCACACCTCACCCGGCGCAGCCTCCAGCAAGCCCTCACCCCGCTCGCACCCACCGCACCCCTCCTCAGCGAAGCGCCTCGGGACCTCCGGCCCCTTACCCGACCCGACCCGAAGAAGCACTGACCACGCCTAGGTGACAGTCAGGGCGTGCCGCACGCGCGGAGCCGACGGCCGCTCCATGGCGAACGGCAGCGCATCAGTGCTCGAGCAGCACGGTCGCCACCGGCACCGTCAGCAGCAGGCTGAGTCCGACCAGTGGCAGCCGGTCCAGCCACAGGACGGCGGCGAATTCGCGCAGGGTCGCGGCAAGCCAGTAGGCGGGTGAGGTCGGCGCGCCCACGACGCGCGCGGGCACCCCGACGCGGCGAGCCAGCAGGGTCGTTCGGTACACGTGGAAGCCGCTCGTGACCACCGTGGCACGGCGTCCGGAGGGGGCGCCGTCCACGAGGGCCGCGCTGAAGCGGAGGTTCTGCCCGGTGTTGACGGAGCGGTCCTCCCGCACGATCCGATCGGCGGGCACCCCGTGTCCGTGCAGATAGTCGGCCATCGCGTCCGCCTCGGAGCGGACCTCGTCGTCGCCCTGGCCGCCCGAGACGACGAACACCACACCCGGTGTCTCGGCGGTGCGGGCGGCGTCGATCGCAAGGGCGCGGTCGAGCCTGCGGGTCAGCAGCGGGCCGGGCCGGTCGCCGTCGAGCCCGGCGCCCAGGACGACGACATGGGTGGTTCCCGGCTGGGCGGTGTTCCGGCCGTGGACGACCACGTAGCCGGCGAAGACGAGGAAGAGCAGAGTGAGGTATCCCGCTGCCGCGTTCACCGCGACCAGGAACGCACCGAACACCTCACCGCCGACGGAGAGATGGACCGCGTCGAGGCCGGGCACCGCGAGCAGCGCGCAGCCGGCGGCCGCCGTGGCCAGCAGGGCCGGTTGTGGTCCGTAGCGCCGGACCAGGAGCACGCCATCGGCCAGCAGCAGCAACCCGAGCGTGAGCGCCACGGACACGGCGGCCACCGCGAGGACGGTCGCAAGGGTCGGGTGGGATGCCGCGCTGCGACCGACCACACCGAGTCCGGCCGAAGTCGCCGCCAGGCAGAACAGGACGGCGGTGGAGAACCGGTGCGGTGCCAGCACGGCGTTGACGACGCCGCCGATGGCGAACACCACCGCGGCCACGTACTCCGGATACTCCGGCATGTGCCGCACCACTCCACTCCCCCGCCGTGTCCCACCGCCCGCGCCGGTACGGACGACTGTGGACCATCCTCGCAGAGCTGTCGTGGTGCGCCGCACGCGGGCGCCACACCCGCCCCACCCGCTTTCGGCAGCGAGGCTCTGTTCATCACGGGTGCGCGTACCCATCACTAAAATACGGCGTATGAGCCAGACTCCCGTCGACCCCATCGACCCCGTCGCGCACAACCGCCTCGCCTGGGACCGCGAGGTGGAGGAGGGCAACGAGTGGTCACGCCCGGTCGGTCCCGAGGTGATCGCGGAGGCGCGGGCCGGTCGGTGGTCCATCGTCCTGATCGGGTACGAGCCGGTCGACCCGGCCTGGTTTCCGCAGGAGATCGCCGGTCGTGACGTGCTCTGCCTCGCCTCCGGCGGCGGGCAGCAGGGTCCGGTGCTGGCCGCAGCGGGCGCGCGGGTGACCGTCTTCGACAACTCGCCCCGTCAACTCGCGCAGGACGAGATGGTCGCGGAGCGGGAAGGGCTCGACCTGCGCACGGTGCTCGGTGACGCGCGCGACCTGAGCCCGTTCCCGGACGCCTCGTTCGACCTCGTCGTCCACCCGGTCTCCAACCTGTTCATCCCGGAGCCGGCGCCGGTCTGGCGCGAGTGCCACCGCGTGCTGCGCCCCGGCGGGACACTGCTGTCCGGCTTCCTCAACCCGGACGTCTACCTCTTCGACGCCGAGTCCTTGGAGGCGCGCGGCGAGCTGGTGGTGCGGCACCGCCTCCCCTACAGCGATCTCACCCACCTGGATCCCGCCGAGCGTGAACGGCTGTGGGGCCTCGACGCGCCCGTGGAGTACAGCCACACACTCACCGAGCAGATCGGCGGGCAGATCGCGGCGGGCTTCGCCATCACCGGCTTCACCGAGGCCCCGCACCACTCGGAGGCCACGGCCGGCTGGCTCCCCGGCTACTTCGCCACCAAGGCGGTCAAGGCCGGCGGCAGCCACTGACCGTTCACCGGCCGGGCCGGGCTGGACGCTGCCTGGTGGCGCCCAGCCGGGGGGTTGTTATGACCGCTGTCATGATGGATGCTGCCTCTCGGCGCACGGCACGGCCGAACCCGACGAGCCGGGAGGACAAGGTGAGGGACAACGCCGCACGGGCGATGTGGGAGAGGTACGAGCCGGTCCACCAACTGGTCTACTTCGCCCCCGAGGTGCGCGAGGCCATGGACGGACTCGGGATGCGGGGCTACTGGATGGGCTACTTCGCTCTGCGCGCGGCGCCTCTGGGCCCTGTCCCCGCCCCCGTCGTCACGAGCTGCTTCTACGTGTTCCACCCCGACCGGGCCGCGAGCGCCCTGCCGGAAGCCTGGAGTCTGGCCGGGCCGCAGCAGGTGATCGAGGCTCGCGAACGGGCCGTGGACGCCGCGATGACCAGCCTCTACGGTCCCGACGTCATCGGCTCCGCCGAGCTGGCCGAGGCCGCCGACCTCGCATGGGAGGCCGCCGGCGCCGCGGACACGGCGGGTCGGGTGCTCGGCGCGGCCAACCAGACCCTGCCACGGCCGGATCAACCCCACGTCCGGCTCTGGCAGGCCGCGACCACCTTGCGCGAGCACCGCGGAGACGGCCATGTCGCCGTGCTGGTCGGCCGTGGCCTGGGACCGGTCGAGGCGCTGGTGCTCAAGAGCGCGACGGGCGAGACCGACGCCGAATTCCAGCAACGCATCCGCCAGTGGGACACCGAGGCATGGCAGGCGGCGCAGGACGCGCTGCGCGGGCGCGGCTGGATCGACGAGGAGGAGCGCCTCACGACGGCTGGCGCGGCCGCCCACGCGCAGATGGAGGCGGACACGGACGCCGCGGCGGCGGCGCCGTGGCACGCCCTGGGTGCCGAAGCCACCGCCCGCCTCGCCCACCTGCTCGAACCGCTCGCACGCCGCGTCCTGGACTCCGGCCTCGTGCCGCCCGCCAACCCGGTCGGTCTGACGGACGGTACGTGGCGCGCTGCCGGGTAGTCCGCCCCTGACACCGGGTGTGACGACGAACGCACGTCGGCAGGGGAAGTGCCCCTGCTGTGCACCGGCCGCAGCGCTCCCTTCAGCGGGCCGTCGCCCGCACTCGATCGCACGCCCCGGCCGGCCCCTGACGCCCCGTCAGGCCGGGCGGGTCACGCGTCGGTGTGTGACCGCCCCCCTCACTTCTTTCGCGGAATTCGCGGAATCGGAGGGGTGGCTATGTTCTGCGCGGTTTGCGTGGCCGACCCCAGCTGCCGTGTGGTCGATTGCGGTCCCGGCCCGATGTCGCGGCGTCGAACTGGGCCTTACTGGTCACGGGCCGCGGTACGGGTACGAGGGTGGTCGCGGTCGATCGGAACGGGACGGCCGAGGCCCAGCCGACAAGGGGCATGGTCTCGTCGTAGTGCGGAGCGAACTGCGCGACGTCGATCGCGGGCATCCGGTGGTTCAGGCTGCGCACATGTGCGATGAACGCGTCGGGCAGCGCGACATGGTGCGTTTCGACGTAGTGCGGGAAGTCCTGGCGCCACAGCCACGTACCGTCCGTCAACAAGGAGGAGCATCCCAGAGAATGCCGGTGGGCCTCCCCGGTGATGACGTCGTCTCCGCCTTCCATGACGTCGAGGAGGACGTGGCCTGCGTCCAGGTAGGCCACCAGGTCCTTCTCATCCGGCTCGCCGACGGGCCGGACGGCATCGCGTATCGATCCGTTCGGTCGGCCGGAGCAGTCGTCCAACTCGTCGTAGAAGCCCAGCAGCCCCAGCACGGCGTCCCCCTTCGGCCTTCGGCAAGCCTTTCCCTCCCCCGGGCCGCTCGCAGCAGCGGCGACAAGAACACTTCGATCGTCCGCCGCAGCGAGCACCTTCTGGGCGGCAACTCCGGCTACCGGGTGACCCTTTCGGTGAGCGTCGGCTGTTCGGCGGGGAACTCCGCCGCGCCTCCCAGGAAGAGCAGGAAGCCGTCCGGCGTCTCGGCCACCACGTCCGTGAACCTGTCGCCGTTGACGTCCAGCAGCGGCACGGTGGCGCTGATCGATGCCCCACCGTAGGTCGCCGCGTCGAAGGCGGTGGCTCGGGACGGGTCGGGACCGGAGCCGTCGCCCGCACCGGGCAGCAGGGTGAAGCGGCCCGCCTTGTCCTCGCCCGGAGTGTCGATCACCAGGTCCGGATGGCCGTCGCCGTTCACATCACCGGTTCCGGAGACCGCGCCGAACAAGTCCTTGCCCTGCCCGTCGCCGGGGATGCCCGGGGTCTCCTGGCTGAGCACCGTGTTGCGGCGCCCCGTGCCGGGGCCGCCCGGCGCCCCGTGGACGAGGGTGAGCTGTCCCGGGTCGAGCCCTGCGGCCGGCGACCCGACGCCGCCCCCTCCGACGAGGAGGTCGGTGACGCCGTCGCCGTTCACGTCGCCGGTCAGCGGTGTCAGGGCTCCGTCCTCGGTGGCGTTGTCCAGGCCCTGGGGCGGGTCGGCCCGGACGGGCCCGTCAGGACTGCCGCGGAAGTAGGCAGTTGCGGGGACCGGGTCCGAGCCCGGCTCCTCGTCTTCCTCGTACGGCGGGCTGCCGGTGAACAGCAGGTCGTCGAAGCCGTCGGCGTCGAAGTCACCGGAGGTGGCCCCGCCTCCGGCGGCCTCCCAGTCCTGCTCCACGAGCCGGGCCGGGGCGCCGTTCCGTCCGAACGGGCCGTACGCGATCCGGCCCGGAATCCGCTCCGGGTCCTTCTGCTGCGCTCCCATGCCGCGGTCGATCAGGTCGAGGGCCCCGTCACCGTCGACATCGGCAGCGGCCACAGCGAGGAACTGGCGCGGGGCGGTCACCGCCACGGGCTTGCCGAGGCCGTTCATCCCACCGAACAGGACCACCGCCTGATAGGCGGCACCCGGCTCGGTCTTGCGGCCCGGTCGCGTGGGTGCGCGCGTGGCGACCAGGTCCGTGAATCCGTCGCCGTCGAGGTCGCCGCGGAGCAGCGGGGCGCTGTACCCGCCGTCGTCACGCGTGGCCCGGGCCGCGTCCAGTCCGCGTCTCGAGCCCGGGACGACGACCAGACGCCCTCCCGACTCGCCGGAGGCGCGGTCGACTTCCACGGTGGCGAAGTCGTCGTAACCGTCCTTGTCGAAGTCGCCGGTGCCCGACTCGCTGCGACCGTCACGGTCCCGAGGGGCCGGCCGGCTCTCCCCCGAACGGCCGGCGCTCCCGTCCTGGCGCCCGCTGCCGCCGGAGCAACCGGTGAGCAGGAGGAGCGCACAGCCCAGCAGGGCGAGCAGGAACCGAGGGGCAACCGCAGCCTCACACGCACCCGCGAACTTCCGCACCGCCACCCCTGACGACCAGCACCTCGTGCCACCCGATCCCCGACGGCACAAACCTAGTGATCAGCAAGCTCCTGTGGCAATGCTCGGTGTTTCGCCCTCAGCACAGGGACCTCCCCCCTCCCACATACATAACTGCTGTATATAAAAATGCTATGCTTCCGGCATGAGTCGTCGCGACACCGCTCCTGACGCTTCCGCCGCCATCGGGGCAGCCCTCTACGGCCTGGCCACCAGGGCCGCGAGACGCCTCCCCCGGGACATGAGCCTGACGTCCGCCGCCACCCTCGCCACCTTGGACCGGACGGGCCCCCGGCGTATCACCGACCTGGCCGCGGTCGAGGGCGTCACCCAGCCCGCGATGACCGCCCTGGTCCGGGTGCTGGAGGAGTCCGGTCTGGTCGAGCGGCGGGGCGACGCGTCCGACAGGCGGGTCACGCTGGTGTGTCTGACCGACGCGGGCGCCACCTACGTCCGGACCCGGCGCCAGGCGGGCGTCGACGCGTTCGAGCGGCTGATCGGCGAACTCACCGGTGACGAGATCGAGGCGCTGCTGGCGGCCCTTCCGGCGCTGAAACATCTGGCAGAGCTCGAGAGCCAGGACCGCGACGGGTTCGGGCAGTGACCGGGCGGCCGGTCGGCGGAGACGTGGTGAAAACGGTCCCAGTGCCGCGATCCGAGGCGCGGATGCTGGTTCCCGCCCTCATGTTCATCGCCCTGGTCGTGGCTGTGGTCGGCAGCCTCGGGGCGCCGCTCATCACCAGCGTGGCGACCTCGTTCCACGTCTCGCTCGGCAGCGCGCAGTGGACGCTGACCGTCGCGCTGCTCAGCGGTGCCGTCGCCACGCCGGTGCTGGGGCGGCTCGGAGCCGGCCCGCACCGCCGGACCACGATCCTCGTCACCCTGGCGGTCGTCGTCACCGGCAGCGCGCTCACCGTGCTGCCGCTGCCGTTCGCGTGGCTGCTGGCGGGCAGGGCGGCCCAGGGCGTCGGTCTCGGGCTCACGGCGTTGATGATGGGCGTGGCCCGGGACCATCTCCCCGAGGAGCGAGGCGGGGGCGTGATCGCCCTGATCTCGGTGGTCTCCATCGTCGGGGCCGGCGTCGGCTACCCGCTGGCCGCACTGCTCGCCGAGCTCGGCGGAGTACGGGCCGCCTACGCCCTCGGTCTGGCCGTCACCGCCGCCGCCCTCCTGACCGCGTGGCGCTCCATGCCCGAAGCACCCGAAGGCCGCTCCGCGCGCGTGGACCTGGTGGGCGCGGTCGTCCTGGCCGCCGCCCTGCTGTTGGTGCTGTTCCTCGCCGGTGAACGGAGTCTGTGGAGCCGGCACCTCACCGTGGCGGCGGGCCTCTCCGTCGCCGGAGTGGTGCTGCTCTGCCTCTGGGTCGTGATCGAGCTGCGCAGCAGGACGCCCCTGGTCGATGTGCGAGCCGTGCGGCACCCGGCGGTCGCCGGGGCCAACCTCGCCATGTTCGTCGGCGGGATCGGCATGTACCTCCTGCTCACGCTCATCACCCGGTACGCGCAGACGCCGCACGGCGCCGGCTACGGCTTCGGTCTGACGACCTTCGTCGCCGGGCTGGTCCTCGTCCCGTTCTCGGTGCTGGGGTTCGTCGCCGGCAAGCTCACGCCGCGGGTCCGGACGCGGGTCGCCGACCCGCTGCTGCTGGCCGGCAGCGCCGTCGTGGTCGGCGGCGGGTTCGCCCTGTTCGCGGCGGCCCGGTCGGACCTGGCCGAACTGTTCGCGGCGATGGGCGTGCTGGGCTTGGGTGTCGGCGGCTTCTCGGCCGCCATGCCCGGCGTCATCCTGGCCGTCACCCCCAGGAGCGAGACGTCGAGCGCCATGAGCGTCAACTACGTCGTCCGCAGCGTCGGCTACTCCCTGGGCAGCGCCCTGGGCGGCCTGATCCTCGCGGCGGGCACCGGCCCCGGCCACCTCTTCCCCGACGACAGCGCCTACACCACCGCCGCTCTGGCCGGCCTCGGTGCCATGGCGCTCACGACGCTGACGAGCCTCTGCCTCGCCCGCCGGCGCTCGTCTCCGGCCCATCCCTGAGTCGGATGCACTCACCACATCGGAGGTCTCATGCCCAAGGGCTACTGGGTCAGCGTCTACCGCACCATCGCGGACCCGGAGAAGCTGGCCGCCTACAACACGCTGGCCCGTCCCGCCGTCGAGGCCGGGGGTGGTCGGACCCTCGTCCGAGGCGGTCGGGTCGTGGCGCACGGCGCCGGAATCGCCGAGCGCACCGTCCTGGTCGAGTTCGACAGCTTCGAGCAGGCCGTCGCGGCCTACGAGAGTGCGGCCTACCAGGAGGCGCTGGTCGCCCTCTCCGACGGTGTCGAGCGCGACTTCCGCATCGTCGAGGGCATGGACTGACGGCGGTGGTGTGGTCGGATCTTCGCTGGCCAGTCCGCGTGAGGGCCCGGGTGCCGGCGGAGGAGCCGGCACCCGGGCAGGAGTCCCGCTCAAGGTGCCGTCGGTCGCGCGAGGCCCGGGTCAACGATGGTGGGCGGGACGCCGGTTCCGCGAGGACCCGGGAGAGGCCGGCGCGCCGCCCGGGTCCCGCGGAGTCGGTCGATCAGCGGGCGATGCGCTGCCCGAACAGCGCCTCCTTCTGCGGCGCACCGAGCGAACCCGGGCTGAACGAGGTGATGTTGTTGGTCGTCGCGCCCGTCTTCGAGCCGCGCAGCACCCACACCGCCCCCGAGTCCTTGTACGTGCCGTCCTCCAGCGGGGCGGCCGCTATGAGGTCGGCCCGGTTGTTGGCGTTGACGTCGGCGAGCAGGACCGTACGGCCGAAGTTGTCGCTCGTCTCGGACACACCGGGAACACCGGAGGTGGACTGGTGGAACGCCTGGGCGCCCGAGCCGGTCAGGCCGGACGGGCCGCCCTTGAGCAGGACCACCGCGCCCGCCTCGCGGACCGTGCCCACGTCCTCGCCGGGCACGCCGACCGCGATGTCCGGGTAGCCGTCGCCGGTCACGTCGCCGGCGGCCAGCGAGTAGCCGAACTGGTCGCCGAAGTTGCGGTAGTTGTCGCCCGCCTCGTCCGTGCCGGGGACGCCCGCCGTGTTCTGCGTGATCCTGGCGGTGCGCGTGGAGGGCCCGTTCGCCGAACCGTAGACGACGCGGACCGCGCCCGCGTCGTAGTCCATCATCTCCGACACGTGGTCGACCTGGCGGGCCACGAAGTCCCCGTAGCCGTCCTTGTTCACGTCGGCCACGACCCCGCCGACGGTGTAGTAGCCGGTGCTCTTGAAGGTCGAACTGAGCCCCGTGGAGGTCCCCTTGTAGTAGCGGGAGTGGAACTGCATCTCCTCGAAGCCGTTCGTGGTGATGACGTCGTCCTTGCCGTCTCCGTTCATGTCGCCGACGGCCATGTCCTGGGGGCCGGACTCGTCGGCTATCTCCAGCGTGTTCGTCCGGGCGGGAGCACCGGCCCGGGTGAAGGGGCCGAAGCGGACCTCCAGGTTGCCGTTGCCGTTGGCGATGACGTCGGCGTGGCCGTCGCCGTCGATGTCACCGGCGGCCACCCGGTAGGCGGCGTCGCCGAGCGGGGCGCCCTCGCCCAGGCCCTGCGGGGAGCCCCAGAGCACCATCGGGGTGTAGTAGCTGCCGACGATCAGGTCGGTGTACCCGTCACCGTCCAGGTCGCGGGCAGCGGTGCTGGTGCCGAAGGTCCCGTACTCCATGGGGTCGCCCGGCACGCCCTCGGTCGCCTGCGTGATCAGCTGCGGGTGGGCGGTGTCGGTGCCGGCCGAGGAGCCGTACAGGACCGAGACGTAGCCGGCCTGCTGGAGGCCCGACACGGTGGCGAAGGGGGCGCTGACCGCGAGGTCGGCGAAGCCGTCGCCGTTGAAGTCCACCACGGGGGTCTTCGGCCCGGCGGCGGCGGCCGGACCGGCGGACAGAACGAACGGCGCGGTGAGCAGCGCGGCCAGCGCCGCGCACCGTGCGACGTGGCGACGGCTCTTGGGGTGAGGCACGAATGACTCCGAAAGTTGGGTCCGGATAGGTCTGTCGTTCATCTGGGACCCGCGAGGGACCGAAACGGTTGTGGTCCGGGTGACCGAATTTCGCCTTCGCCGAACCGCTCCGCTCACGTACTCGGCTGCCGCCGGCCTCCGGCGCGGCCGACCGGCCGCGGGAGCCGCGATTCGCTTCGCCACGGCCGTCTCGGCAGGATGGGACCATGACCGAGATCCGCACCCCCCGCCTCGTCCTGCGTCGATGGTTCGACGACGACCTCGTCGCTCTGTCCGAGATCCACGCCGATCCGGTGGTGATGCGGAACATCGGCGACGGCAGGACGCGCTCCCTCGACCAGACGGCCGAGGACATCGAGGCATGGGAGGAGGAGTGGGACGAGGAAGGCTTCGGGATGTTCGGCGTCGAGCTCCTGGGCTCCGGTGAACTGGCCGGTGCCGTCGGTCTGACCGTGGCGGAGACACCGTCCGAGATCGCAGGCCAGGTGGCGATCAGCTGGCGGCTGGGACGCGTGTTCTGGGGCCAGGGATACGCCTCGGAAGCGGCTCAGGCCACCCTGGAGTTCGCCTTGCAGGACCGGGGCCTCGACCGCGTGGTCGCGGCGTGCCGGACGGAGGACCGAAGCTCGGCGAACGTACTCGGGAAACTCGGGATGCAGGCGGAAGGCGCCACACGGCACCCGGTCCATGGCCACGACCTGACGTTGTACGGCATCGATCTGACGCAGTATCAGCACTAGGGGCAGATCAGGGGCAGTGCCGCTGCGAAGCATGCGCCCGGGTTCCAGGCGAACCTCGTCCGATGCCCACGCCGGGTCGGCCGCGACGGCGGCGACGACGACGGCTGGATCGGTGGGACGGTGCCGTGACACCTAGGGGTGTGTGTCGGTGACGGCGATGACCTCGTCGAGGCGGTCCCGGGCGGCCAGCAGTTCGTCGATCTTGGCCTGGATGCGCTCGCGCTCGACGCGCAGCATGGCGCGTTGCTCGGCGTCGGTGTGCCCCGAGTCCCAGCACGGAAGGAGTTCGGTGATCCTCCTGCTGGTCAGACCAGCGGCGTACATCTGCTGGAAGAAGCGGACCCGTGAGATGGCGTCCTGGCGGTACAAGCGCTGGCCGGACGGGCTGCGCTCCGCGGTGAGCAGCCCCTGCTGCTCGTAGTAGCGCACGGCGCGCACCGAGACCCCGGCACCACGTGCCACCTCGCCGATGCGGATCAACCGCTCGCCCGCATCCACTGCGCTGGTCACGGTGCCTCCTCTCCCCCGGGCTCCGGGAAGTCCGATGGGAAATCCCCGGCACCGGACATCAGCACTTGCCTCTGACGTTGGCGTCAGGTTTTAGCGTAACGGACATGGACATCAACAACTCCGTCGCCCTTGTCACAGGGGCCAACCGCGGTCTGGGCCGCGCTTTCGCCCAGCGCCTGGTCGCACGAGGCGCCCGCAAGGTCTACGCGACGGCTCGCCGGCCGGAGACCGTGGATCTGCCCGGGGTCGAGGTGCTGCCCCTCGACATCACCGATCCCGCATCCGTCAGGGCCGCCGCCGAGGCCGCCCCGGACGTCTCGCTGCTCGTCAACAACGCCGGAGTCAGTACGGGAACCGATCTGCTGACCGGTTCGCTGCAGACGGTGCGGCACGAGCTGGAGACCAACATGTTCGGTCACCTGAGCATGATCCGGGAGTTCGCCCCGACTCTCGCCAGGAGCGGCGGGGGCGCGATCGTCAACGTACTCTCCGCCATGTCCTGGTTCGGGGGCAGGGGCGCGAACGCCTACCACCTGTCCAAGGCCGCCGCCTGGGCCATGACCAACGGCGTCCGCCTGGAACTCGCCGAGCAGGGCACGCTCGTGACAGCGGTACACCTCGGTCTGGCCGACACGGACATGGCGGCGGGCTGGCCCGTGGCCAAGATCGCCCCGTCCGACCTGGCCGACGCGGCCCTGGACGGTGTGGAGGCGGGCTCCGCCGAGGTTCTGGCCGACCAGTGGAGCAAGGACGTGAAGTCGCGTCTGCCGTTGACCCCGGAGGAGTTCACCGCCGCGATGGATCGCGCCCTGGCGGCGCTGTCCGCGGCCTGAGGGTCCTCAGACCGCGGGTCGGGGCGATACGGACACGGGGAGCGGCTCCCCCGCGGGCCGCCGGCCCTGTGGCCGGTCCGGGGTCAGCCGCTCTTGCGCCTGAACGACCGCTGCTGCGCAGCCGGTCCGTGTGCGCCTCGGACCTTGGCGGCGTGCGGGTTGCTCGCCACGTCGGCGGCATCCGCCTGCATACTCCGCTTGCGCGCCAGGGCTTCGCGGAACTTGCGCTTGAGGTCGTACTGGCCGTCGGCGTCGGGCGAGAGAGCGGGGCTCCCGGTGTCGCCCGATTCGGCATCGGCCGGTTCCGGCGCTTGCGGCGTCGAAGACTCTGCGGTCAAGGGGACCTCCTGGGTGCGCGGTTGGAGACCACAGCTTGTCATGCCGGGCGTCACATGTGCCGCCGACAGCCGACATCACGAGCCGCTTTCGCTCCGAGCCCCGCGGTGGGCCGGTGTGCGGCCGTCGCGGACCATTTGCCGGGGGAGATCGACAACCGCCGGGGTGCCGCGGGCAGCGCTGTACGTGCTTCTCACCAGCACGAGCGCACAGACCGTGGGGAGGTGCATATTGGAAGCAGCACTACTTCCCACCGGAGGCCGTCATGCTCCTCCTCGGCATCATCCTGCTGGTCGTCGGTTTCATCACCGGGATCTCGGTCCTGTGGACGATCGGGATCATCCTCGCGGTCATCGGCGCAGCGCTGTGGATCATGGGCTCCATGGGACACGCCGTCGGCGGCCGCCGGCATTACTGGTAGTCCGTGGACGGGAGCGGCGGGTCGGGCGGTCCCGCGACCCGGCGATCCGACCGTCCGGCGGTCCGTGCGGTCCGGCGGTCCGTGCGGTCCGGCGATCCGGCCGTCCAGCGCATTGGATACTGGCCGACGGCAGCCGCGTCGGCGCTGGTGGTCGCGACCACCAGCGCCGAGGCGGCACGTGTGCGGACCCCGGACCGGCACGGCATCGAAGCCACGCCTGTGGCAGGAGCCACCGGACACGTGCTCCCGGTCAGGCGTCGATGATCACCGGGATGATCAGCGGCCTGCGGCGGTGCGTGCGGAACGCCCAGTTGCCCACGGCGCGGGCGAGGAGCTGCTCCAGCTGGCGGGCGTCGCCGACGCCTTCCTGAGCGGCGTTGGCCAGCGTCTTCTCGATGACGGGGATCACCGGCTCGAAGGTGGTCTCGTCGTGGACGAACCCGCGGGCCAGGAAGTCGGGCGGCTCGGTCAGTGCTCCGGTGTCGGCGTCGACGATGGCCACGACGGTGACGACGCCCTCCTCAGCCAGGGTCACCCGGTCCTTGAGGGAGGCCTCCGTCGCGCCGCCGACCTCCATGCCGTCCACGTAGACGTTGCCCGCGGACACCTTGCCGGTGATGGAGGCGCGGCCGTCCACCAGGTCGACGACGACGCCGTCCTCGGCGATGACGACCCGCTCGGGGTCGACGCCGGTGCGGATGGCGAGGTCGGCGTTGGCGCGCAGGTGGCGGAACTCGCCGTGCACGGGCATGACGTTGCGGGGGCGGACGATGTTGTAGCAGTAGACGAGTTCGCCGGCGCTGGCGTGGCCGGAGACGTGCACCTTGGCGTTGCCCTTGTGGACGACGTTGGCGCCCCACCGGGTCAGGCCGTTGATCACCCGGTAGATGGCGTTCTCGTTGCCGGGGATGAGGGAGCTGGCGAGCAGGACGGTGTCGCCCTTGCCGATGCGGATCTGGTGGTCGCGGTTGGCCATCCGGGACAGGGCGGCCATCGGTTCACCCTGCGATCCGGTGCACACCAGGGTGATCTTGTGGTCGGGGAGCTTCTCCAGCTCCTTGGTGCTCACGACCAGGCCGGAGGGGACCTTCAGATACCCCAGTTCCCGGGCGATGCCCATGTTGCGGACCATGGAGCGGCCCACGAAGGCCACCTTGCGGCCGTACTGGTGTGCGGCGTCCAGGATCTGCTGGATGCGGTGCACGTGGCTGGCGAAGCTGGAGACGATGACCCGCCGCGGCGCGGTGCGCATCACCTGCTCGATCGCGGGGTTCAGTTCGCGTTCGGAGGTGGTGAAGCCGGGGACCTCGGCGTTGGTGGAGTCCGTCAGGAACAGGTCCACACCCTCTTCACCGAGGCGGGCGAAGGCCCGCAGGTCGGTGATCCGGTCGTCCAGGGGGAACTGGTCCATCTTGAAGTCGCCGGTGTGCAGCACCATCCCCGCCGCGGTGCGCAGCGCCACCGCGAGGCTGTCCGGGATGGAGTGGTTGACGGCCACGAACTCGCAGTCGAAGGGGCCGAAGCCGCGCCGGTCGCCCTCACGGACGCGCACCGTGCGGGGCCTGATGCCGTGCTCCTTGAGCTTGGCCTCGATGAAGGCGAGCGTGAGCTTGGAGCCGACGAGGGGAATGTCCCTCCGCTCGCGCAGCAGGTAGGGCACGCCGCCGATGTGGTCCTCGTGACCGTGGGTGAGCACGACGGCGACGATGTCGTCGAGCCGGTCCCGGATGGAGGTGAAGTCCGGCAGGATCACGTCCACGCCGGGCTGGTTCTCCTCGGGGAACAACACTCCGCAGTCCACGATCAGCAGCTTGCCCGCATGCTCGAAGACGGTCATGTTCCGGCCGATCTCGCCCAAACCGCCTAGAGCGGTGACCCTCAGCCCTCCCTTGGGCAGTGGCGGAGCGGCTTTGAGTTCGGGGTGCGGATGGCTCATACCCTCACGCTACCGAAAAGTCCGCGCCAGGACGATCATCGGCCCCGGCTTACTGCTGGGCCGGTCGAGCGTGCGGGGCGGCGATGCGGGCTCGACGGGCCCGGGATCCAGGGCCGTGACCACGCGCGGGGGCGGGGGAATCGCCCGCCCGCCTCGTTGGAGCGGAGCTGCCGCCGGGCCCGGGGCCCGAGTGCGCCGCAGGGCGCTGCGCCTCGCGGAACCCACCCGATCCACTCGATCAAAATAAGGGCCGTCGAGTACATCCGGTGAAATCCGGAGATCCGACTCGAAATAGATACACACAGAATCTATCCATTCCGGCGATTTTCCGGTCTTTTGCATAAATGCACTCGGAAGTATTGCTCGGACGATTCACCGCTCCTAGGATGCGGATTACTCGGATGAGCGTGAAATCGAAACAATCCGCCATCCATTGGACGCCGACGGTGAGCGGAGCCATCGGTACGCGAGCGTTCAGCACCCCCAGGACCTTCGCCTTCCAAGACCTGCCGGACTGGCTGGCTGGCGACAAGGTCACAGGACGGATCTTCGGCACACCACCGACCGGAGCCACGGATGTCACCTTCACGGTGACGGTGTCGGACGCCTACCTCCCGTCTCAGGGCGCAAGCATGCGGGTCACCGTGCCCGTCAAGGCCAAGGACAGGGGACTCCGAAAGTCCCGGACCAAGCCTCCGCCGCGACGCCGGTGAGCGCTCGTCGCGAGGAAAGCGGGACCGCCGCCGCGGCCAGTCGCGCCGCGGCGGCGCGGGCAACGGCTTTCGACCCGGGCACGAGGACGAGCGTGCCCGGGTCGACGCCGCCGTCAGCAGATGTCGAGACGGTTGAAGTCGTACGTCGCGTAGTCGGGGACCGTGGTGGTCGTGTTGTTCGCGGGGATCCTGACCTCGTACCTGGGGCCCGAGAAGTGGACTTCCGCCCCGCCGGTCTGGTGATTGCGGACGGCGAGCGCGTCGATGAAGTTCGACAACGACCGTGTATCGCACTTGAACAGATGGAAGACGCTGTGCTTGCCGTCGCCCTGGCCGACCGACACGCAGGCGATGCCCTCCGCCGCGGCGCAGCCGGCCAGCCAGTAGTTCCGATCGGCGCTGGACACGTCCCGCTGTACCCACTCACCCGAGAACAGGGGGTAGATCTGCGGTGTCCATGCGGACGATCCGGTCGCGACGTTCGATGCCGCTTGTGCCGGTGCCTGCGCCGCCAGCGGAACAAGAACCGCGGCGGTCAGCGCCGCGACCGTGGCAGCCGCCCGTCGTCCCATGCCTGTCAGCCTCATCTGATCTCCTCCGTGATCGAGCCGATGCCGCCCTGGCGACGCGAGACGTCGTCGCCACGACCTGTCGACCGGCGGAGCGCTCACATCCCCCGCTCCCGATGCCATAGCGGCCGAGAGCTCCCCCGAGCCGGCGCCTCGAACCGTAGGTCACGCCGGGGACGGGGCGTCCCTGACAGATGTCAGGGCGTCGCTGTGCCCGCCACGGCGCCCGCCCCCGCCGTCACTCTGCGGTACACGCTGGGGCTCAACCCCTGGTGGCGTTTGAACGCGGCGCTGAAGCCGAACGCGTCCGCGTAGCCGACGGATCTGGCGACCTGGGCGAGGGTGAGGTCGGTGTCGGTCAGGAGGGTCGCGGCCTCGTCCAGGCGGCATTCGGTGAGGTAGGCGAGGGGCGGTCGGCCCATCAGCTGCGTGAAGCGCTTGGCGAACAGGGCGCGGGAGACGCCCGAGCGGGCGGCCAGGGAGGCCACTGTCCACGCCTGGGCCGGCCGGTCGTGGAAGGACTGCAGGGCGGGGCCGAGGACCGGGTCGGCGAGGCCCCTGTACCAGCTGGGCGCGTCGGCACCCGCCGTGTCGAACCAGCTGCGCAGCGTGCACACCAGGGCCCAGTCGAGGAGCCGGTCCATCAACGCCTGTGACCCGGCCGTGCGCCGGGCCGCGTCGGCGGCGGCCGTCTCCAGCCAGGCGCACACCTCGGCGTCCTCCTCGACCACCAGGACGGGCGGCAGGGCACGCAGGAGCCGCTCGTGGCGGTGGCCCGAGGCGCGGTAGGCGCCTACGATCAGTGCGGTGGCCTCCGGCGCGTCGGCGCCCCAGTGGATGCCGCCGAGTTCCTCGGCGGTGCAGTCGGTGTGTGGGGTGAAGCAGGCGATCTCGTAGGCGGCGTGTGGGCTGTGCACCGTAGCGGGGTCGTCCGCGAGGTGGAACGGCTGGGGGCCGCGCACGAGGGCGGTGTCACCGGGACCGACGACGCGTTCCGTTCCGTCGGGCAGCAGCAGTGTGCCGCCGCCGCGCAGCACGTTGATCATGGTGAGGGGCGCGGCGTCGGCGAAGCGGATGGTCCAGGGCCGGGCCAGTACGGCGCGGGTGACGACCGAGCCCTCGGCCCGGATGCCGCTCAGCAGTGAACTCAGAGGATCCACGCCCTCACTGTAGACGCTCTCCTATGTTCTGGAGCGCTTCTCCCATGGATCATCCACGATGCGGTGGATGTACTGGACTCGTCGCATTGATCGAGACCAGCCGGGAGACACCGTGCCGCAGCAGGACACCCATGCCGGGACAGCCCTCGTCGTCGTCGCACACCACCGCACCGATTCCCTCACCGCGCACACGGCCCGCCGTACCGCCGCGCGCCTCGAAGCCGCCGGTTACCGCGTCGACCTGCTCGACCTGCACGCCGAGGGGTTCGACCCGCGTATGAACGAGGCCGACCAGCCGGACTGGGGCGACAGGGACAAGAAGTACTCCGACGAAGTGCACCGTCACATGCGGCGCGTCCTCGACGCCGATGCCGTCGTCGCCGTCTTCCCGGTCTACTGGCAGCACCTGCCCGCTCTCCTCAAGGGCTGGATCGACCGCGTGTGGAACTACGGGTTCGCCTACGGACGCAGCAGGCCCCGTCTCGCCGGCAAGCGCATCCTGTGGCTGGGTCTCGCCGGCGCCACCGCCGGCGATCCCGTCGTCGAGGGGATGAGGAGCCTTCTCGAGACCAACCTCAGCGAGGGCATCGCCTCCTACTGCGGCTTCGCCCACTCCACCGTCGGCCTCCTCACCGATGCGGAGGAGCGCCCGCAGCGCCTCGACTCCGAGGGCACCCTTCTGATCGGCGAGGCGGTCGCGGGCAGCGAACGGACGGCGCAGTACGCGGACTTCGACCGGCGCGCAGAGGAGTTCGTGGAGAAGTTCCTCGCCGAGGGCCTCGTCACGGCCTGACGGAGTACGGCCGGTGCACCGGCCGGCGCTCGCCGGCCGGTGAACCGTCTGTGCGGTGCCGGGGCTACCGCTTCCGCGTCACGCGGAGTTCCGCGATCCCCGGCAGCTCCTCCTTCTTGCCGCCTTGTTGCGCATGGACCTGCACCCGCACGAAGCGGGCGGTGGTGCCATCGGTCAGCTCGGCTAGCCGTCCGCGCTGGACGGCCACCAGGGGTTGTCGCGCGGTGTGCCGAAGGTGTTGTGGAAGACCCGGACGTTGGGCTTCATGCCCTTCGGCGTGTAGTAGCCCTCGGTGTAGTAGGACGCGGTGGCGAAGTCGAGTCGCCCGTCGCCGGTGAAGTCCGCGACGGCGAGGTGAGCGGCCGACTCGGTGTCCAGGCGCCGCTGTTGCCGCACCCGGCCGTCGGCGTCCAGCTTGTAGTAGTAGACGCCCTCTCCTTCTCCCTCGCTGTCGGTCGGGCCGCGCAGGGCGACCAGGAATTCGTCGTCCCCGTCACCGTCGAAGTCGGCCGCGACGATGTGGTGGACGACAGCGTCGTAGGCGCGTCCGTCGACGACGGTCGGCTGGGGGAAGACGCGCAGGACGCGGCGTTGCCAGGGCTGGTCGAAGGAACCCCTCCCCCAGGGCCGGGTGTAGACGGCGAGGGTGTTGCCGTGGAAGGGTTCGGCGGCGAGGATGCAGGCGTTGGCCTGACCGCCGACCCGGCCGATGGCGAGGTTCCCGGTTCCGCTGAACGTCCGGCCTCCGAGCTCGGCCGAGGGGCGGGCGGGCACCCCCCGGCCGATGCGCTGGTGCGTCCACCTCCGGTTGTGCGGGTCCCAGCCGAGCCATGAGATGCCTTCGGCCGACGCGAGCAGGAAGGACTCCAGGTTGCTTCCGGGAGTGCCGGGGAAGGCGCGGGTGACGACCGCGTGGACGATGCGGAAGTGTGTTTCGTCGATCACCGTGCCTTCGCCCCAGGCTCCCTCGGGGTCGTCGGGGACGTCCCAGAGCATGAGCCGGGCCGGCTCGGTCACGCCGGCTTCGCCGCCCTGCGGTCCCACCACGGGAAAGGCTGCCACCTGCAGTCGGTCGGTACGGGTGAAGTGGCCGCAGCGCAGGCGGTGGGTGGCGACCAGTGTCGCGATGGAGGTCTGCTGCCACTGCCACCGATCCGGTTCGTGTGCGCTGTCGTGGCGGCGCAGCAGGGAGATCTTGCCGTCGTGGCAACCGCAGTCGAACATGCATCTGCCGTAGTCGTGGCAGAGGACGAGCGAGGGGTGACGATCCCCGTGCAGCCGGACGACGTCCATCGCGACCGGCTTCCTGGGACATTGCGGTTCGGTGATGCGGTGCCGAGTCCAGGGAGCGTCGGCGGTGCCGGGGTTGCGATACCAGGCGACCTCCTGGCGGGTCAGGCCGCTGACCGCCAGATCGACGCGGCCGTCGTCGTCGAGGTCGGCCGCGTGGATCCAGTAGCCGTCACCGGTGTCGTCGGCGATCTCGACGCGGGTGAAAGCGGGTTCCTTCATCGTCACGGGCACGCACCCAGTCCGAGTCCCGCGAGGAAGGCGAGTGCCGTCTGGGCGTAGCGGTTGCCCTCGTCGACGTTGCTCAGGTTCCGTTCGGCCTCCACGACCAGCCATTCACCGTCGTATCCGACGCGGCGCAGTTCGTCGATGACGGCTGGGAAGTCGACTGCGCCCTGCTCACCGGGAACGGTGAAGACACCCTTCTCGACTGCCGTCCTGAAGCTGTAGTCGCTGCGCCGGGCGTCCCGGACGATGTCGGGGCTGACGTTCTTGAGGTGAACGTGCCGGATGCGCCGGCCGTGGCGGCGGACGGCGGCGACGGGGTCTCCACCGGCCCACGTGAGGTGACCGGTGTCCAGCAGGAGCTTGACGCTCTTGGTGTCGGTGGCGGCCATGAGCCGGTCCATGTCCGACTGACTCTGCACCCCGGTGCCCATGTGGGGGTGGTAGCACAGCTCGATGCCGTCCTTGCGGCAGCGCTCGCCCAGGTCGTTGAGCCCGGTGACCAGGCTCTCCCACTGCCGTTGGCTGAAGCGGGGACGTTCGCTCAGTGGGGTGTCGGGTTCCAGGTGGACCGCGTTGCCGAACTCCGCGACGCCCAGCCGCCGCAGGGGCAGCCGGCGGTCACCGAAGTAGGTGCGCAGCTTCTCGAAGTCGCGAAGCGTCCTTTCCGCGCCCCCGTGCTCGGTGTAGAAGGTGCTCACCCACGGTTCGGTGAGCTCGATGGGGCGGGGCGGCTTCCGCAGCAGGTTCAGCTCCGGCTCGTGGAAGTAGGGGGCCAGGCTGGTGCCGCGGTAGCGGACCTCGGCTCCGGAGACGGTGGCGGTGCACGCCCTGATGCCGCCGATGATGTCGGCCGGTGCGATGCGCTCGCCGATGTCGGGGAAGTCGGCGTTGCGCCAGCAGGTCGGGGTGATGCCGAGTTTGGCGCGCTCGATGGGTGCCGCCGGCGGGTCCGAGTCGGGGGTGTGGCACGCGCTGGTGTCGCTGCCGCATTCCGTGCGGTCGATGGCTTCGGGTTCCATGATGGACGTGCTCCTCCTGTGGTGGGTCCGGGCGCTGCCGAGGGGTCTAGCCGAGGTCGGGCAGGGTGTTGAGGACGTTCTTGGCGGCGCGGACTGCCATGGCGACGCTGGTGAGGGTGGGGTTGCCGGCGTTGCCGAAGGGGTGGAGGCCGTTGCCACCGAGCCACAGGTTGTCGAAGCCCCAGACCTTGGAGTCGGGGTCGACGACGCTGGTGCGCACGGCGGTCTTCTCCTCGCCGCTGCCCATGCGGGTCGTGCCGGCGATGTGCAGGGGAAGGCCGGGGGTGAGGAACTGCGGCTCGGAACCGGGCATGTAGCCACCCAGTTGGGTGGCCACCTTCTGCATGTCCGCCATCATCCGGCCTGCCTGGTCGCGTTCGGCGTCGGTCAGCTTGAAGTGGAAGGTGGCCTGCGGCATGTCGAAGGTGTCCTTCATGGTGGCGTCGAACTCCACCCAGTTGCTGCGTCGAGGGCGGGAGATGCCGAACCAGCGCAGGTCGACGATCAGCCGGGTGTCGATGCTCGGTGGCACGGCGCCGTAGCTGAAGGCGTCCCGGTGGATCTGGCAGTGCCAGGGCCGCTCGACGCTGGCGGGGATGTAGAGATTGGGGTCGGGGTCGTCCTTGCGGAAGGGCAGGGGGTCCGCCGCCATCTGGAGGTACTGGGACTGGTTCCGGCGCACGATCTCCTGCTGGGAGGCGCGGTAGTCGGCCACGCGTCGGGCCGCCCGACAGGCGTGGTGTCGGTCCTCCGGATCGTCGACGGCGCCGAGGAGTTCCGCGGCACCGTCGACCAACGGCTGGCGCAGGACCACCTGGCAGAAGGCCATCGGCTGTTCGGTGAGGTAGCGCCCCAGCGCCGGCAGCTTCTCGTGCAGGCCGGAGGCGTACAGCAGTTGGGGGGTGGGGATGGCTCCGCAGGCCACGACGTACGCCTTCGCCCGGTAGATGGCGACCTCCATCGTCTGCAGGTCGCGGACCTCGACGCCGGTGATCCTGCGGCCGTCGTGCTCCAGCCGCAGGCACTGGTGCTCGGGTTTCAGCGTGAACAAGGGGGACGCCCCCGGCCGGGCCAGGTCCGGATCGCCCCGCAGCACCGTGTCGGCGGCGCTCCAGGTGACGAATTCGCTGGCCTCGTCGCTGCGCCGCTCCACCGCCAGCGGCAGGTCCCGGACGTCGAAGCCCGCATCGCGCAGCACCTTCTTGACCAGTTGGTGACGGGCGGAGTCCTTGAACGCCGTGGTGGAGCGCTTGAGCCGGCGCTCCGCCTCCTCGTATGCCGCGTCCATGTCGGTGTCGTTGATGGGGTACGTCTGCTCGGGGGCCGAGCCCGCCGGCTTCCACCTGCGCTCCAGGTCCCGGTCGAAACGGGGCACGGCGCACGTCCAGTGCGTGGCCATACCGCCCACCACGTACGTGGCGGCGCAGGCCCCCAGGTTCTCGCTCTCGCGCTGGAGCGGGTTCTGGTTGTTCAGCTGGAAGCCGGCGTACTCCGATGTGTCGTAGCGGTAGGACGACGGGTCCAGCGTCACGGTGGGGTCGTTGCGCGTGGCCACTGACAGCGGGGTCAGGTTGCCGCGGATGACGGACACGAACTGGTCGATGTTCCTCTGGTAGAGGAACGCGTTCTTCAGGTGCTCGCCGTAGCGGGCGGAATGCTGGGGACCGGCGTCGAGCATGAGGACCCGTTGACCCCTGTCGACGAGATCTCGTGCGAACGAACAGCCCACCGGGCCGGAACCGATGATGATGACGTCGTACTTCGGCTTGGGCATGCGTGCTCTTTCTCCTGAAGCTCACGGGAAAGGACCGGCACACAAAAGGGCGCACCGATGCAGGAAATTCGCCGGGCGCAAGGAAAGCGATCAGCCCTGGATTGTCGGCGCCGGATACGCGTCCGCCGGGCACGATCGAACACGCCGGAATTCTTGACGAATTTCCTACTCGACTACGTGATTCCCACCCGCAGCTCCTCTAGCGTCCCTCACACGGATGACCGGACGAGACATGGGAGCAAAGCGCTTTGACGGGACACCAGTTGCGCGCCCCGGCGTACTGCGGTGGCGAAACAATTTCCTTGCCGTCGATGTCCGGAATACATACCCGAGAAACGGCGCATTTCCCACTGCCGGCCGGTGACACGTGAGTCACTGGCGCTCCGATGCTCGCGCCAGTGACTTATTTCACCGTGGCCGGATCCCGAAATCCGGTGGATCAGCCTGCCGGGTGCCCCGGGCCCGGCCCGGGTGTCGAGGTCGCCGGGGTGGCCGCAGGCGCGACGAACAGTTCCTCGCGTACCCGCACCGCGTCCGGGCCGTAGGCGATGCGGCGGGTGATGCGGGCTCCGGCCGCGGAGCCGCTCACCCAGGAGGCCGCTCGCGCCCGCAGCCGCGCGGTGAGCGGGCCGCTGCGTCCCAGCAGCGCCTTGGCCTGGACGCGCTGCATACGGTGCACCGCCGCCGCCACCGGCCTCCGCCGCAGCTCATAGGGCAGCAGCCGTTCCCGGCTCGCATCTCCCGCGCGTACCGCCTCCACCAGCACCGGGTGGGCGGCCGCCGCGTCCTGCAACGCGAGGTTGATGCCCTGGGCGCCGATCGGGCCGTGGGTGTGGGCGCTGTCACCGATCAGCATCAGCCCGTGGCGCACCCACTCACCGGCCTGCGCGGCGAACACGTCCAGCAGGTGCACGTCCCTCAGCGAACGCAGGTGATCGTGGATGAGGTCGGCGAAGGGAGGCAGCGCGGTGGCGAGTTCGCCCCGCACCTCCTCGATGCCGCGGGCCGCGACCCGGTTCCAGCTGCGGTGCGGCAGCGTCAGGCCCACCCGCAGCCGGTCGGGGTGGGTGTCGTGCACGAGCACGGCCCCGGCCTCCGTGCGGTGGATCCGTACGGCACCGAGCGCGCGGCCCGGCGCGGGCAGCGAGAACCAGGCGATGTCCTGGTCGAAGGACTCCCGGCGGCCGGCGCCTATCCCGGCGAGCATCCGGATCTGCGAGTAGCGGCCGTCGGCACCGACCACGACCCGTGCCCGCACCGCAGCGGAGGCGGCACCGCGTCGATGGGCCACCACCCCCGCGACATGCCCGCCCTCCCGGACCAGAGCCCCGGCCCGGTACCCCTGGAGCAGCGTGAAACCGGGCATCGCCCGGCAGGCTTCGAGGAGTTCACCGAGCAGGTGCTGTTGAGGCAGCGCCAGCAGACGGTCGTAAGGAGCGGGCAGGCGCCGGTAGTCGATGTCGAGCAGCACCCGCCGGTCCTGCACCACCTGGAAGGCACTCAGCTCCCGCGCGCCGCGGGCACGAGCGGCTTCCAGCACTCCCAGTTCGTCCAGGATCTGCTGACCGCCGGGTTGCAGGATCTCCCCGTGGAAGTCCCGGCGCAACGCGGTGGACCGCTCCACCAGGGCGACCTCGACGCCCGAACGCAACAGCAGCAGCGCGAGTGCCAGTCCGGCAGGGCCCGCGCCCACCACACACACGTCGGCACGCACGTCATCAGCCCGGTGCATCGCGGGCACCCGCAGCGACGTCATGACCGGCCACCGCCTCTCGAGCCGCGCCCGTGCACGGCGGCCGGCGAGCCGGCCACGCCGACCGCGCGGGCCCGGCGGCCCGCGTACACGCCCGCCCTGTCGTCGAGTCGCTCCACGTCCAACCGGTCCATGATGTGCCTCTTCTCCTGGTGACGAGGGCGAGCCGATGACAAGTGACGCAAGTGCAGACGGAGTTCGGCAGGGAGGCGGTGCAAGCGCCTCACCGCGCAGTGGCCGCCCCGGCGAGGGGTGCGCCCGCCGTGCGCCCGACGACCCGGCAGGCCCGGCCCAGCAACCTGGGCAGTGCGGGCCCGCGCACGAAGAAGTGGTCACCGCCGGCCACGGTGCGCCGTACCACCGGCCCCGCGCTGAAGCGCTCCCAGCCCGCCATCGTGCCGGGCGGCGCCAGCGGGTCGGCCTCGCCCGCGACGACCAGCAGCGGCACGGTGAACGGGCCGCCCGCGACCGGCGTAAGGGCCGCCCGGCGCAGGCTGTCGGCGAGCGTCAGGTCATCGCGCAGCACCGGCAGTACGGCGCGGTGCCACAGCCCTCCGGGACGCGCCCCCTCGGGCACCACCTCCAGGCGGTCGAGGAGGTCGAGCAGGCCGTCGGGGGAGCGACGGCAGGCATCGGCCAGCTCGGACGGCGCATCCGGCGGGGGGCAGGCACCCACGGCGAGCAGGGCGGGTGTGGGCAGGCCCGCCTCGTGCAGCGCACGCGCCAGGGTGTAGGCGACCATCGCGCCGAGGCTGTGCCCGTAGAGCACGAAGGGGCCGTTCGGCGCCCTGAAGTCGTCGAGCAAGTCGGCCAGCAGCTCCCGCCGTGTGGTCACGCGGGGCTCGCGGCGCCGGCGGTCGCGCCCGGGCAGCAGGTGCGCCGCCGGCACCGCGCCCGGGCCCAGCCGGGTCTGCCAGCCGTGGAACGCCGAGATCCCGGCCCCGGCGTGCGCGAAGCAGTGCAGTACCACCGGCGGTGCATCAGGCATGGCTCGTCCCTTCGGACACGTCTGCGGCGGCCGGCCTCCCCACCGGGCGGCCGGGAGGCGATTCAGGCGTGCGGTCAAGCCTTGCTGGGCAGGCTCGAGCGGCACTCGCGCCCGGCGCCCCACCTCTGGAGAACGCTTGCACGGCCGCTCGAAGCCGGGTCGCGCACCGGCCCCGCCACCGGCCGACGCCGGTTATGGTCACCTGCGGGGAACACCCACCCGGGCAACCTCCGGCACCACCGCCTCGTCCGACGCCAACGCCCGGCCCGTGCCGGCATCAGGGAGCCCTCGTCATGGAACTGCGCTTGTTCGTGTTCCACCACGCCGGTGGTTCCCACCTGACCTACCGCGACTGGCCGAGCCGCTTCCCCGCCCACTGGCAGGTGCGTCTGCTCGACGCCCCCGGTCGCGGCATGCTCGCCGATCTCCCCGCCATCGGCGACGCACCGGACCTGGTCACCTGGTTCCACACCGAGCTGGAGGGCCAACTCGACGCTCCCTTCGCCCTGTTCGGGCACAGCATGGGTGCGCTGATCGCCTACGAGCTCACCCGCCTGCTGCACGCCGAGGGCCGCCCGCCGTGCTGGCTGGGCCTGTCCGCCCGCAGCGCTCCCCACTCCGCACCCCGCCGGAGCGGCACGGGTCGGCACCTGCTGTCCGACCAGGCGCTGCGCGACGAACTCGCCGCGATGGGCGGCACGCCCGCCGACGTCCTCGACGACCCCGAGCTGTGGGAGATCTTCTCCCCCGTCATCCGCGGCGACCTGCGCCTGGTCGACACCTGGCGCCCCCGTCCCCAGGCCGCGCCGCTGCCCGTGCCCCTGTCGGTGTACGGCGGCACCCACGACGCCCTCGCACCCCCGCGACACCTGCGGGAGTGGGCCACCTACAGCACACGCCACCTCGGGGTGCGCCTGTTCCGCGGCGGCCATTTCTACTTCAGGCCCGACGCCACCGAACTGACCACGCACATCGCCAGCGACATCCGCACCGCGCTCACCCTGCCCACCCCGGCTCCGCGGTCATGACCGCCCCGGCCTCAGCCGCGGCCCTGGCTCCGGCTCCGGCTCCGGCTCCGGTCCCAGCCCTCGGCCAACAGGCGGCCGGATCATACGAGTTCAGGCTGCTGGGACCAGTGGACGTGCTCGTCGGCGCCACCGGCACCCCCGTCGTCCCGCCCGGCTCCAAGCAGCGCGCGCTGCTGGCCGCGCTCGTCCTGCACGCCGGCCGGCTCCTGACCGTCGACCAGCTCACCGAGGAACTGTGGGGCAGGCAACCACCCGCCAACCCCGCGAACGCCCTGCACGCCCACATCGCCCGCCTGCGGCGCCTCCTCCCCCGCCCCGGGGAGCGGCCCCGGCCCGGTCAGGAGCCGGAGTCGGGGCACGACTGGATCCACACCCAGCCCACCGGTTACGTCCTCCAGTTGGGCGGCGCCACCACCGACGTGCAGCGTTTCGCCCACCTGTCCGCCCAGGGCCGCGCCGCACTCACCGGCGACCCCGCGCACGCCGCCCGGCTGCTCCACCACGCGCTGTCCCTGTGGCGCGGCCCCGCCCTGGCCGACAGCCGCCACGGCCCCCTCACGACCGGCGAGGCCGACCGCCTCGAGGAGAACCGCCTCACCGCACTGGAGTCCCTCTACGAGGCACACCTGCGCTGCGCGCGCCACCACGACATCACGGGCGAACTGGAGAAGCTCACCGCCGACCATCCGCTGCACGAACGCTTCTACGACCAGCTGATGACCGCCCTCTACCACAGCGGCCGCCAGGCGGAAGCCCTCGGCGTCTACGAACGCGCCCGGCACCACCTCACCACCACCCTCGGTGTCGAACCCGGCCCCGCGCTACGGGCTCGCCTCCAGGCGATCCTCCACCACGCTCCCCGCCCCACCGCCCCGCCTCCGGCCGGCGCCCAGGACCTGCACCACGAGATCGATCACCTCAAGCGGCGCATCGACGAACTGATGCGCAGCCAGGAACACATGCAGCAACGTCTCAACGCCCTCACCGGCCAGCGGCCCGCGTCCACCGCTTAGCTCGGGGTCAGCGGGCGTTGCGCGTCGACCACTTCGACCAGCCGGCCGGTGCTCAGGATCCGCCGCCCACCGCGGTCGGCACCCGTCCGCCCACCAGCTCCGCGAGTCCGGCCCGCGACTTCACCCGCACCTTGCGGTACACATTGGTCAAGTGCTGCTCCACCGTGCTGGGCGTCACATGCAGCCGCGCAGCGATGGCCCGGTTGGTGCAGCCGCCCGCCGCCAGAACGGCCACGCGACGCTCCGAACGTGTCAGCATCCCCAGCGGACTTCCTCCGGGGGCGCCGCTCTCGGCCGCCGGATCGGACGCCTCGCCCAGAACCCGCAGCGCCTGCGCCGCCGGCCCGCGCCAGTCGGCCACCTCCCCCACCAGCGGGCCCCAACGCGCCGTCAGATCACGGCAGGCACGGAAGTCCGCCTGCGCGGCCCGCGCCCGCCCCACCTCCAGCCGATGACGTCCACGGGCCAGCAGGTAGTGCACACCCACCCGCGAGTCGAACATCGCCTCCGGGGCCGGCACCCGCAGCAATCGCTCCGCCTCCTCGTGTGCGCCCAGCGCCGTCGCCGCACACACCCCGGCCGACAACGGCATACCCGCCGCCACCCCCCAGGCCGCCGGCGACAGCAATCCCAACGCCTGCCGGGCGTAGTCGGCACCCCTGTCGTGCGCGCCCGTACGCACATGCACCACGGCGGCCACCGCCAGCGCCACGGCCCGCCGCGCCGCCGTCCCCCTCATCTTCTCCACCCCGCGCGTCAACGCACACCACTGCGCAGCCCGCCGTGTCTCACCGGCGTACACCAACGCCACCAGCAGTTCCGGGACCGCCGGCGCGGGCACGTACCCCCGCACCAAGGCGTCCAGCACGGCCTCCACGTCGTCCGCATCCGGTTCCACGACAGGTTCGCCCGCGACCGGCCACACGAAGCCCGACGCGTCCTGCACCTGCCGCGCCCCCGTGCCCCGCCCCCACTCCCGCTCCCCCGTAGCTGGAGCCCGCTGCTCGCGGCGGACGCGCCGGCCATGCCACAACAGCAACCCCGCGGCCTCGGCCCGGTGTGCGACGTCAGCCGGCACGCAACCCGCAGGAGCGTCGGGCGGAACAGCACCCCGGTCACCGCCCGGAACACCGCGCACCTCACCCTCCAGCGACGGCAGGTGGCGCGTCACCAAGGCCGGATCGCTCTCCCACTCCGCCCCGGCCACCGCGGTGAGCATGCCACCCGCCAGCGCGCCGCCTCCGCGGGCCCGGTGCGCGACCTGCAGGAACCGCACCGCCTGGTGCGCCGCGCCCGCCCGCAGCGCGCATCGGGCCGCTTCCGTCAGCACCGCCGGCGCCCACAGGGGAAGCCCAGGACCATGCGCTCCCCCCTCGTCGGCAGCGGCATCCCCGGCTTCCGCCAGGTGGACGGCGATCCGGGACGGCTCCGCACCGTCGTCGTAGAGCATCCGGGCAGCCCGCGCGTGCAGCCGCCCCCTGTCCCCGGCGCCCAGGTGCCGGAGCACCGCGGCCGGCACCGCGCGGTGACGCAACCGGCCGCCGTCCAGCAATCCGACGGCCTCGAGTTGTTCCATCCGCCGCGACACGGTCAGCTCGGGCACGGCAAGCAGCCGCGCCAGCCGCGTCAACGTGGCGTCCTCGCCCAGGACCGCGAGAGCCCCGGCCGTGGCCGTCACCGCAGTCCCCGCGCCCTGCAGGCATGCGGCGACCGCAGCCCGGAAGGCAGTCCCGGCCACCGGCCGGACCGACCTCAGCGGGCCGCACTCCCGGAGATCGTCCAGCAGACCCCGCAGCAGGCGCGGGTTCCCGCCGGTGAATCCGTGCCAGTGCGGAGCGAGCCGTCCGGCCGTCCCCGCGTCCATGCCGCCCCCGGCCGGCTCGCGCAGGAGATCGGCGACCTCGTGCTCGGTCAGCGGCTGGAGCGGCACCCGCACCACTCGTGGCTGTCCCCAGAGCTCCGTGAGCGTCGGCGACGACGGCTCGGGCGGCTGCCCGGCCAGCACCACCAGCACGTCGGTGCCGGTCAGCCGCGCACAGACGTACAACAGGGCACGTCCGGACTCCTCATCGAGGTGGTGCGCATCGTCGACCACGACGACCACCGGCCGCCCGGACCGCACACCGCTCAACGCCTCGTACAGCACCTGCGGCCGCCCACCGGCCGGGGCGCCGGTGCCGGTGCCGGTGCCGGTGCCGGTGCCGCCGAGGAGCCGTCCCACCACGCCGAGCGGCAAACCCGCCTCCGCCGGAGAGCCACCCGCGGACAGCACCAGCGCACCCGCGTCGGCAGCCCGTGCGGCGAACTCCGCGAGCAGCGCGCTCTTCCCGCATCCCGGGCTGCCCGACACCAGGGCGACGGCCCCCTCCGCCCGCCCCGCACCCGCGAGCAGCTCGTCCAGCACCCCCGACTCGCCACGCCGTCCCACCAACACGAGCCGCACCCCCACCTCGTCACGGGCGGCATCCCACCCCAGTCAGTCTCCCCGGGAGCGGGAAAGGCCCCCTCGAACCGGACCACAGCTGCACTCGAACCGCGCCCACCGGCCAGCCCGGGCGCGGGGCCCGGGCCCGGGCCCGGGCGCGGGCGCCGGCGTCCCGCTCCCGTTGCGGGCCCCGGCGCCCCGGCGGAGACTGACGAGGGACAAGGGCACGGCGGCAGAAAGCCTCGGCTATGGGCGACTACGTGGACCTCCCCGGCGTCAGGACCTGGTACGAGACCGAGGGCGACGGTGATCCGCTGCTCCTGCTGCACGGCGGCTTCTGCACGAACGAGACGTGGGGAGCACAGCGGGCCGACCTCGCGGCGAGGTTCCGCCTCTTCCTCCCCGAGCGGCGCGGGCACGGGCACACACCCGACGTGGAGGGACCGCTCACCTACCAGGACATGGCGGACGACACCGTGGCCTTCCTCGACGCGGTCGTCGGTGGTCCGGCCCACCTCGTCGGCTGGAGCGACGGCGGCATCGTCGCCCTGCTCGTCGCCCTCGCCCGCCCCGATCTCGTCCGCAAACTCGTGGTCATCGGAGCGAACTTCCGCCCCGCCGAGGAGTGCTGGGCGGCGCCCGCCATGCTGGACCGCATGACACCCGGCAGCGCCGAGCTGGAGTTCTTCCGCGAGCTGTACGAAGCGGTGGCGCCGGAAGGGCCGGGGCACTGGCCGGTGGTCGCACGCAAGGTGGTCGGCATGTGGCGGACCGAGCCGGCTCTCTCCACCGACGATCTGGCGCGCATCGCTGCCCCGACCCGGGTGATGGTCGGCGACGACGACCTGGTGACGCTGGAGCACACCGTCGCCCTCTACCGCGCTCTCCCGCATGCGGAGCTCGCCGTCGTGCCCGGGACCTCACACGTGGTGCCGCTGGAGAAGCCCGCCGAGGTCAACCGTCTCGTCATCGAGCACCTCACCGTCGAACCGGTCGAGACGATGCTCCCCGTCCGCCGCGCACCGGCGGCCTAGGGGCCGTCGGCGCCCCGGCCCGGCGCGGCCGTTTGCCGGAGCGGCAACAGAGCTGGCGGATCCGCGGAGCGGTGGGCGACGGTGGGTCCGTGACCGACGACATCGCAGCAAGCACGCCCGCGTCCGGCCTCCCCCCGCGATCCGAGGGGTACGCCGGTGACCCCGCCGTGCGGGCGGAGTGGGACGGCCGCTACGCCGACCGGCAGCAACTGTGGAGCGGCCGGCCCAACGGCGCGCTCGTCGCGGAGGTCGCCGGGCTGACCCCCGGACGAGTCCTCGACGTCGGCTGCGGCGAGGGCGCGGACGCCCTCTGGCTCGCGCGCGGCGGCTGGGACGTGACCGCGCTCGACGTCTCGGGCGTGGCCCTGGAACGCGCGGCCGGACACGCGCGGGAGGCCGGCCTCACCGTTCGGTGGGTCCACGCGGAGCTCACCGAGGCCGCGCTCCCGCCCGGTTCCTTCGACCTGGTCTCCGCCCAGTACCCGGCGCTGCTGCGCACGCTGGAGGCCGCCGCGGAGCGGGCCCTGCTCGCCGCCGTGGCACCCGGAGGGGTGCTGCTGCTCGTGCACCACGCGGGGATGGACACCCGGGAGGCGCACGAGAGCGGTTTCGACCCGGCCGACTACCTCTGGCCCTCGACGGTCGCCGCCCTGCTCGACGACGACTGGGTGGTGGAGGTGGACGAGCAACGGCCACGCGTCGCTCCCCCCGGTGGCGCCGGCGCGCATCACACCGACGACCTGGTGCTGCGGGTGCGCCGGCTGCGCTGAGGACCCGGCCGGGCGCACACCGAGGGCTCCAGGGGACACGCGCGCGTCCTGGAGCCCCGGGCGGTGAACCGTGGAGGTCGTCGGGTCAGACGGCGGCGGCCGTCTCCGCGTGCTGCTTGGCGAGGTTCAGGGTCGCGGTGGAGTTGCGGCCGAGCGCCTGGCGGATGTAGCGGCGGGTGTCCTCGAGGGTGCTGTTCGGGCCGAGGACGCGGGCGATGGCCTCCTCGCGGATGACGACGTGGTGGTGGGAGGTGACGGTGACGCCGGTGGCGTCGGGGACCACGGTCCACTCGCCGGTGTGGGCGTCCATGAGCGCGGGCGTCGCGGTCTGCTTGTAGACGATGCGGCCGGCGTCGGGGAAGCAGATGCGGATGGACTCGGTGGTGTGCGTGGAGCCGTCGGCCGTCCGGGTGTCCATGGCCATGATCTGGACGCCGGGCGCGGGTTCCGTCAGGTCCAGCCGGGTGACGTGGGGGACCAGTTCGGGCCAGTCGCCGACCCGGTGGAGGAAGTCGTAGACCGGCTCGGCCGGCCCGTCGACCCGCACCGAGTCCTGGAAGGACAGCACCAGGTCGTCCAGGCGGCCCCACCGCTCGGCGAGGGCCTTGACACGGCCGAGCTCGGCCCGGCTGTTGGTGTCCGTGGCCCGGTCGACCCATTCGGCGTCCTCGGGCCGGTCGTCCGCCACGGTGAAGTCGTGCAGCAGGGTCAGCCGCGAGGAGTCGGGGCCCAGTTCCTCGACGGCCCAGGTGCCGCCCATCCCGGTGAGGGGGGCCGCGGGTATCTCCTGGCGGAAGTCGATACGGCGGGCGGCCGGGTCCAGTGTGCGGCGTGAAGTCCAGGACTTGACCGCTCCGTTGGCGGTCGCCCACATGCGCAGCCGCTCGCTGGTCCCGTCGAACTCCAGCCGCTGCACGTGCACGTTCGGGGGGAAGAACAGCGGCCACCGCTCCGTGTCTGCGATGACCCCGTAGACGACGGCCGCCGGTGCGGCGATCTCCACGTCGTGCGATGTGCGGTGAACCTGTTCGGCAGACACCTTCACTACCTTCTCTCTTGGTCGGGACGCTCAGAAGTTGCCCAGTCCGCCGCAGACGTTGAGGGCCTGCGCGGTGATGGAGGCGGCGGTCTCGGTGGCGAGGTAGCCGACGAGCCCGGCGACCTCCTCGGGGGTCGAGTACCGGCCCAGCGGGATCTTCGCCTCGAACTGTTCCTGCACGTACTCCTGCGTGGTGTCCCAGGCGGCGGCGTAGCCCTGGCGCACCCGCTCGGCCATGGGCGTCTCGACGTAGCCGGGGCAGACGGCGTTGACGGTGATGCCGGAGGGGGCCAGTTCCTTGCCGAGTGCCTTGGTGAAGCCGACGACGCCGTGCTTGGAGGCGCTGTAGGGGGCGCCCAGCACGACGCCCTGCTTGCCCGCGGTCGAGGCGATGTTGATGACACGGCCGTAGGGCGCCTCGCTCATGCGGCCCTTCTTCAGCACCTCCCGGGTGAGCCGGAAGACGCTGGTGAGGTTGGTGTCGATGACGTCGTCCCAGAGCTCGTCCGAGAGGTCGGCCGTGGGACCGCCGCCGCTGCGCCCGGCGTTGTTCACCAGGATGCCGATCGGGCCGTACGTCTCGACGGCGGCGGCGACGAGCTGGGTCACCGACTCCGGGGAGCGGACGTCGGCCGCGATGCCGTCGGCGTCGATGCCCTCGGCGCGCAGGTCCTCGACGGTCTGCTTGACCTGCTGTCCCGTCCGGGCGCACAGGAAGACCTGGTGGCCCCGTCGCCCCAGCTCGCGGGCCACGGCCAGGCCGATGCCACTCGTCGCGCCGGTGATCAGTGCGACGGGCCTCGTCGTTGTCGTCATCGGTTTCCTCCCATGAGCGCCTTGGTGACGTCGACCGTGTCCCGCGCCGCTCGAGGTGCGGCGGAAGGGCGCTCGACCGGGGCCGGGCCGTGCTGCCGGCCAGGCGCTTGAGGGAGCTTCCAACGGCATGCGACCGGGCGCACCCAGGCTGGCGGGCGTTCCGACCGACCAAGGAGACAGCATGACGCTCGCACCCGAGCCCACCCGGAGTTCCGCCTGGGCCGCTTCCCTGCACGCGGAGGTCCAGCAGTTCTACGCGCACCAGATGCAGCTGCTGGACCTCGGTGAGGCCGAGCAGTGGGCGGGGACCTTCACCGAGGACGCCACGTTCGCCGTGCCGACCCTGCCAGAGCCGGTGCGCGGCCGGGCCGGGCTGGTCGCGGCGACGAGCCGGGCCGCGGCCGAACTCGCCGCCGCCGGCCAGCGCCACCGCCACTTCATCGGCATGTTCGACGTCCGTCCCCGGCCCGACGGCGCGGTGGACGTCCGCTCCTACGCGATCGTGTACGCCTCGGAGATCGGCGGCGCGTCGCGGGTGCACCGCGTGTGCGTGTGCCAGGACGTCCTGGTGCGTCAGGACGGTGAACTGCGGGTCCTCGCCCGCACGGTGACCCGCGACGACCTTGCCTGAGCCGCGCTCCACCGGCGCCCGGCCGCCTCTCCACCCCGGCCGGTCAGCCTCGGCCGAAAGAACCGACAGCCACCATGGGGGTTTCCCGACATGACGCAGACGACGATCGCCCGGCCGGAGGTCTCGGCCCTTCAGCAGGCCGTCCAGGGCGCCGCCGACCGGCTCGTCGAAGCCGGAGCCGGAGGCGTGCAGTTCCGGGTCGCCCGGGGGGACGAGTCCTTCGTGGTGACGTCCGGCATCGCGGAGCTGGGCACCGACCGTCCCGTTCCCGCCGACGGCCGCTTCCGCATCTCCTGCATCACCAAGCCCTTCGTGGCCGTGGTGGTGCTCCAGCTCGTCGCCGAGGGCAAGATCGACCTCGACCGCAGCGTCGAGAGCTACCTACCGGGTCTGCTGCCGTACGGCGAGAAGATCACCGTGCGCAACCTGATGCAGCACACCAGCGGCCTGTACAACTACATGGACTCGTTCCAGAAGCCCGGTGACCGCTTCCTGCGCGACCGCTACAAGCACTACGAGCCCGAGGACCTGATCGCCATCGCGGCCGCCAAGCCGCTGGAGTTCGAGCCGGGCACCAAGTTCGCCTACTGCAACACGAACTACTTCATCGTCGGCCTGCTCATCAAGAAGGTGACCGGCCGCTCGTACCGCGACGAGATCCGCGAGCGGGTCCTCGAGCCGCTCGCGCTGGACGAGACCGTGCTGCCCGGCGACGACCCGAACATCCCGGAGCCGCACGCGCGCGGCTACATGCAGATCGGCGGCGAGCCGGTGGACGTCACGCTGATGAACCCCTCGGAGGCCGGCTGCGCGGGCGAGATCATCTCCACCACCGCGGACCTGGACCGCTTCTTCTCCGCGCTGTTCAGCGGCGAACTCCTGAAGGAAGCGGAGTTCACCGAGATGACCACCCCGCTGCCGCCCGAGATGATCGAGAACCTGCCGATGGGCATCGGCTACGGCCTGGGCATCATGAAGCTCGAGAACGACGACGACCTCGACCTGTGGGGCCACGGCGCCGGCATTCCCGGCTACGCCACGTTCGCGGCGACCACCCGCGACCTGAGCGCCCGCGTGCAGCTGTCGTTCACCATCGGCGACAAGGACTTCGGGCCGGACGCCGAGCAGGCCGTCATCCGCGGTGTCAACATCGCGCTGTGCTCGTGAGGTCGCGGTGACGCATTCGGTGGAGAAGGCCGTCGTCATCACGGGCGGCGGCACGGGAATCGGAGCGGCGACGGCCCGCGCATTCGCGGAGAGCGGCGCCCACGTGCTCGTTGTCGGCCGCAATGAAGCCACCCTCAAGGAGACCGCGGACGGCCAGGACCGTATTCGAGTGCTGGCGGCGGACGTCCATGACCACGAGGCGCCGGAACTCATCATTTCCACCGCGCTGAGCGCATTCGGGCGGCTCGACGTCCTGGTGAACAATGCGGCCGTCACGGGATTCGCCTCCCTCGACGGTCTGGACCGTGATTCCGTCCGTGCGCAGCTCGGCACCAATCTGATCGCTCCGGTGTTCCTGACCCAGCGGGCGCTGGACGCGCTGGAGGCGACCGGCGGCGTCGTCGTCAACGTCAGTTCGGCGGGTTCGCTGGGCCGCCGGGCGTGGCCGGAGAACTCCGTCTACGGGATGGCCAAGGTCGCCCTGGACTTCCTCACCCGCACCTGGGCCGTGGAGCTCGCCCCGCGCGGCATCCGCTCGGTCGGCATCGCGCCGGGTGTCGTGGACACGGGTGTCGGGGTACGGGCCGGGATGCCCCCGGAGGCGTACGAGGCGTTCCTCGAGGGGATGGCGACGCGGATCCCCTCGGGCAGGGTCGGCCGGCCCGAGGACATCGCCTGGTGGATCGTCCAGCTGACCCGCCCGGAGGCCGCCTACGCCAACGGCACGGTCCTGGCGGTGGACGGCGCGCTGTCGGTCACCTGACGGGGCGGCGCCCGTGCGGCCCGGAGTACCGCGGAACGCCCGGCTGGGTCGCCCAGCCGGGCGTTCGGCGTGGGCGGCCGGTGGCGTGCGGGCCGGCCGACGCGGCCTTCCCCCGTGGCCGGGCCCGGCGTCGCGCCGGCACGCACAGGGCGGCACCACCGCGATGACCGGTGGTGCCGCCCTGTGCGTGCCGGGGTGAGGTGTGCGCCGTGCCCCGTCCGTCGTGGCGCCGTGCGCGGATCAGCGGGCGACCGTGGCCGTGACGTAGCGGACGGGGACGTCGATGTGGATGAGGCCGTCCTCGCCGCGCAGGGCGTCGAGGGCCGTGACGAGCCGGGCCCGCAGGGCGGCCGCCTCGTCGGCCGGCAGGTGCTGCCACAGCAGGCGCATCCCCTGGGTGTGGGACCAGTCCACCCACGCCTCGCCGGAGCGGGCCGTCATGTCGACCGACTCGTCGACGATCCGGACGTCGTCGAAGCCCGCCGTGCGCAGCGCGGCCGTCAGGTCGGCCGGGTCCTCCAGCCAGGAGTGGAGCTGTCGCCGCAGCTGCTCGGGGTGCCAGGCGGCCGGCAGGTGGTTCAGCAGCGACATCGGGATCAGGTCGGTGAACAGCGGCGGCAGGAACGGGAAGGTGTCCCGTGCGAACACCGGGCTGGTGAAGGCGATCCGGCCGCCGTCGCGCAGCAGTCCGGCGTACCGGGCGAGCGCGGCCCGGGCGTCCGGCAGGAAGATCACGCTGTAGCTGCCGAGCACCAGGTCGAAGGAGCGGGCGGGCAGGTCGGGGTGCTCGCCGTCCATCACCCGCAGGTCGACGTTGCCGATGCCCTGCCGTGCCGCCTCCCGTCCGGCCTCCTCGACCATGGCCTCGGCGATGTCGATGCCGAGCGCGCTGCCGCCGGGGCCGACCAGCCGGGCCGCCGGGAGCAGGGTGGCGCCCAGGCCGCAGCCGACGTCCAGCAGTCGCTGGCCGGGGCGTGGGCCGGCGAATTCCACCAACCGCTTTCCCATCGGCGTGAAGAATTCCACTCCGAGCCGGTCATAGGTCGCGGCGGCCCCATTGAAGGCGGCGGTGACTTTTGTCTTGTAGGTGGCTGTGTCCGTGTCCATGTGCCACATGCTGGGGCCCTTCTCACGTGTGCAGCTGGAGCATTGTTCGAGGCGCGGTGGAAAGCTGCCCCGCATATGCCTGGAGAACAAAGGGAGTCGACATTTCCTCCCTTGCCGGGCCGTGCATTTCCCGCACAGAATAGGGCCATTGACCGACGCCCTTGGCGCCAGCCGTGGAGGACATTCGATGAGCGACCAGATAACTGCGGTACGCCGCATGATCGAGGCGTACAACACCGGTGACACCGAGGACGTCGCGGAGTACATCCACCCGGAGTACCTCAACCCGGCGACGATGGAGCACATGGACCTGCGTGGTCCGGACTCCTTCGCGATGGCCGTCAAGTGGCTGAAGATGACCTTCTCCGAGGAGGCGCACCTGGAGGAGGTGCTGCTGGAGGAGCGCGGCGACTGGGTGCGCGCGAACCTCGTCCTGTACGGCCGGCACGTCGGGGAGCTGGTCGGCATGGCGCCGACCGGGCGCCGCTTCTCCGGTGAGCAGATCCACCTCATCCGCCTCGTCGACGGCAAGATCCGCGACCACCGCGACTGGCCCGACTACCAGGGCACGTACCGTCAGCTCGGCTCGCCGTGGCCGGAGCCGCAGGGCTGGAGGGCCTGATCATGATTCTGGTCACCGGAGCGACGGGCAAGGTCGGCCGCGAGGCCGTCGAGCAGCTCACCGCGCAGGGCCGCCGGGTCAGGGCGCTCAGCAGGAAGCCCGAGGAGGCGGGTCTGCCCGAGGGCGTCGAGGTCGTGGCCGGCAGCCCGGCCGACCCCGCGTCGCTGACCGCGGCGTTCGCCGGCGTCACCGCGGCGCTGGTGGTGCTCTCCGGCGACGTGGCCGGTGAAGCACGCAACATCGCCAAGGCCGCCGCGGCGGCGGGCGTCGAGCACATCGTGTTCCTGTCCTCGGCGAGCGTGCTGCATCCGCTGCCGCACGGCATCGCCGAGGAGCACCGGGCCGCCGAGGAGGCGATCACGGACTCCGGCGTCGCGACCACGTTCCTGCGTCCCGGCCCGTTCCACGCGAACACCGCGTGGTGGGTCAGGACCGTCCGCGAGAGCGACTCGGTGCGCTGCTGGATCGGCAACAACCCCGGTGCGCCGATCGACGAGTACGACATCGCCTCCGCGGCCGTCGCCGCGCTCACCCGGGACGGCCACCGGGGCAGGGCGTACGTCCTGACCGGTGGCGAGGTCCTCACCTCGCAGGAGCAGGCCGGCATCCTCGGCGAAGTCCTGGGCCGCCGCCTTGACTTCTCCGTGGCGCCGCAGGAGGAGGTCGTCGAGGTCTTCGCCGGCATCACCGGCGACCGCGCGGCGGCCGTGACCAACGTGGCCGCGCTGCACAGCCCCGACGTGCCGTGGGCGACGCCCACGACGGCCGTGAAGGACCTCACCGGCCGCGACCCCCGTCCGTACCGTGCCTGGGCGGCCGCCAACGCCGCGCCGCTGTTCGGCTGAGGAGAGGCGAACGACATGACGAAGACCGAGGCGAACGGCCCGGTCCTGGTGATCGGGGCCACCGGTCTGCAGGGCGGCGCCACCGCACGCGAGCTGGTGCGGCGCGGCCGGGACACGGCCGCGCTGGTGCGCGACCCCGGGTCCGACGGCGCCCGGGCGCTCGCCGCGTCGGGCGTGCGGCTGGTCACCGGTGACCTGGACGACGAGGCGTCGCTGCGTGCGGCCATGGAGGGCGTGCACGGGGTGTTCTCCGTGCAGAACTTCATGACGCCCAAGGGGCTGGGCGGTGAGGTCCGCCAGGGGCGGGCGGTGGCACGGGCGGCCGAGGCCACCGGGGTCGCGCACGTGGTGTACAGCTCGGTGGGCGGTGCCGAACGGCACAGCGGCGTGCCGCACTTCGACTCCAAGCGGCACATCGAGCGGTACCTGGAGGAGCTGGGCGTGCCGACGACGGTGCTGCGCCCGACGTTCTTCATGGACAACTTCGCCGCGCACGGGCCGCAGAACGTGGACGGCACGCTGGTGGTCCGGCTGGCGCTGAAGCCGGGCACCCGGGTGCAGTTCATCGCCGTGGACGACATCGGGTACTTCGCCGCGGAGGCCTTCGACCGGCCGCAGGAGTACCTGGGGCGGGCCGTGGAGCTGGCGGGCGACGAGTTGACGGCCACCGGGATCGCCGAGGCGTTCTCCGCCCGCAGCGGCCTGCCGGCCCGCTTCGAGGAGCTGCCCCTGGACGCGGTGGCCGCCAACCCGTACATCCCGAACGGCCCGGAGATCGCCCTGATGTTCGAGTGGTTCCAGGAGCACGGCTACCGCGCCGACATCCCCGCGCTGCGCACCGCGCACCCGGCGCTCCAGACGTTCGCCACGTACCTCAAGGGCATCGACGTCTGACGCATCCGCCGCACGCGAAACGCCGGTGGCCCTCCCGCTGCGGGAGGGCCACCGGCGTTTCGCACCCGCGGTTCACGCGCGGCAGGTGGGCAGCCCGCCGTGGTACGCGGTCATCTCCCGGAACAGGGCCGGGACGTCCAGCGGATCGCCGGGCGCCGCACCACGCTCCTCCGCGTAGGCGCGGTGCAGGTTCGGCACCAGCCGTTCGGCGTCCAGCAACCGGGCGAAGGGGCCGGGTCCGGCGGCGCGGGCCAGCTCCAGGGGCGTCACCCCGTCGGCGATCCCCTGCCGGGCAAGGTCGCGCAGCCGGAGGAAGTAGGCCTCGTTGGCGTCGAGGACCTCGGGGCCGCCGACCGGTCCGTGCCCCGGCACGACCACGAGCGGGTCCAGCCGGCGCATCCGCTCCAGGGCGTCCAGGGAGCCGCTGACGGACCCCATCAGGCAGAACGGCGTCACCCCGGACATCACCAGGTCCCCGGTGAACAGCACGCGCCGTTCGGGCAGCCACACCGCGGTGTCGTTGGTGGTGTGCGCGGCCGGGCCGAGGTGCAGCAGCTCCACCCGCACGCTCCCCGCGTGCAGGGTGAGGGCGTCGCGGAAGGTGACCTCGGGCAGGGCGAGTTCGATGTCGCCCCAGCACACGTCCGGCCACAGCGACGTCAGGTGGAGACCGGCGGCCGCCATGTCCGAGCGTGTCCGCTCGTGGGCGACGACCACGGCCTCCGGGAAGAGGTGGTTGCCGAAGGTGTGGTCGCCGTGGAAGTGCGTGTTGACCAGGGTGCGCGGCGGCGTGCCCGTCACGCGCAGCACCTCCTCGCGCAGCCGCCGCGCGCGCGTCTGCGTCGCCGCGGTGTCGACGAGCACGGCCCGGCCGTCGTCGCCGGCGACCAGGCCCGCGTTGTTCAGGCACCAGCCGCCGTCGGGCTGCACGAAGGCGTGCACCCCGTCGGCGACCTCGGTGAGCTCCCCCGCGAGGGCGACGGCGGTGCTCACAGCGCGTCCGCGGGGACGAAGCCCAGCTCCTTGAGCATCGGCAGGTAGTTGAACACGTCGTAGTGCTCGATGATCCGGCCGTCGTCGTCGAAGCGCAGCTCCTCCAGCATGAACCAGGTGACCTTCTTGCCGGTCGGGGCCTTGCCCATGAACTCGCCCAGGTGGGTCGCCGTCACGGTGATCCGGAGGATCACCCGGTCGCCCTCCGAGACGGCGCTCTTGACGTCCAGGTGCAGGTCGGGGAAAGCGGCGAGGCCGCCCCGCATCGCCCCGATCATCTGCTCGGTGTCGACGGGACGGTCCTCGGAGAAGTGCCGGATGCCGGGGGCCCAGTGCTCGGTGATGCCGTCCAGGTCCCAGCGGTTCCAGGCGGCGGCACAGTCGAGCGCGATCTGCTTGTTGCGTTCCTGGACGGACGGCTCGGTCAGCGTCGTGGACATCATCGATCCTTCACGGTCGTCGTGGGGTGGGGTGGGGTGTCAGGGAAACAGGACGTGCTTGCCGACGGAGCGCCCGTCCAGCAGGTCGCGCAGCGCGGTGGCGGCCCCGTCGAGCGGGTGGCGGCCGGCGATCTCCGGCTTCAGCACGCCCTCGGCGAGCAGGCCGTACAGGGCGTCCAGAGCGCTGTTGAAGGCCCGGCCCGGCTTGACGTAGTACATGGTCATCCGCCGGCCGCGCGTCAGGCCGAGCAGGCGCGCCAGGAAGCGCCGGCCGGTGCGCACCAGCGCCGGGACGTGCGGGCGGAACCACTGTCCCGGCCGGTATCCGGCGACGGAGGAGTCGAACGACACCAGCGTGCCGCCCTCGGCCAGCATGGCCCAGCCGGCGTCCAGGCCCCGGCCGCCGATGTGGTCGAAGACGGCGGCCACCCCGTGCGGCGCCAGCTCGCGCACCGCGGCCGTGAGGTCGGGGGTGCGGTAGTCCAGCGGCTCGGCGCCCAGCGCGCGCACGGCGTCGTGCTTCGCGGGCGAGGCGGTGCCGATGACGCGCAGGCCGCGGTGGACGGCGAGCTGGGTGAGCAGGGAGCCCACGCCGCCGCTCGCCCCGTGCACCAGCACGGTGTCGCCGGGGGCCAGGCCGGTCAGCCGGTCCAGCATCTGGTAGGCGGTCACCCCGTTGGTGACCAGTGCCACCGCCTCGGCCGCGTCCAGGTTCCCGGGCACCGGGGCCAGGTCCTTCGCGGCCGTCTCGACGTACTCCTGCCAGGCGCCGTAGCGGGGCATGGCGGCGACCCGGTCGCCGGGGCGCCACCCGGTGACGCCCTCCCCCACCTCGGTGATGCGACCGACCAGGTCGTAGCCGGGCACGAAGGGGAATGTCGGCGGGAAGGGGTGCAGGTGCTGGAGCATCTGCACCTCGGCGAAGGACACGCCCGCCGCCTCGACGCGCACCACGACCTTGCCGCGCCCCGCCGAGGGGGCCGCTTCGCGGGCGGTGACGAGCCGCTCCTCGGGCCTGCCGCTGCCCGTCATGGTGACCTTCGCGCCGCTGAGCGCGGTCCCGAGGCCGGCGTCGGCGGTCATGCGGCCACCTCCTCGGTCACGGGGGCGAAGTCGGCGGCGTGGTCGGCCGCCCACTGGGCGAAGGTCCGCGCCGGCACACCGGTGACCTGCTCGACGGTGTCCAGGACCGCGGGCGGGTCGGTCACGGCGCCGGCCAGGTAGCCCAGCACCATCTCCACGACCGGCACCGGCATGACCCGGCCCATCTGCTCGCGTGCCTGGTCGGGCGTGATCTCCTCGAAGCGGACCTCGCGCCCCAGCGCGCCGGAGATGGCCCGCACCTGGTCGGCCTGGGTGATCGCCTCCGGCCCGGTGAGCACGTACGCCCGGCCGGCGTGCCCGTCCTCCAGCAGCGCGGTCACCGCGACGGCGGCGACGTCCGCCTCGTGGACGAGGACGCGCGGGGCGTTGCCGTACGGGGCGCGCACCACGCCCTCGGTGCGGATGGAGTGGCCCCACTTCCACAGGACGTTGGTGGCGAACTCGTCGGGACGCACGAACGTCCAGTCGATGCCGGACTCCTCCACGGCCCGTTCCACGGTGCGGTGGTGCTCACCGCTGTGGTTGTCGCCCGACTCGTCCAGCACGGAGGACGAGGACAGCACGACGATGCGGCGCACTCCGGCCTCCTTGGCGGCCGCGACGACCTCGCGGCTCGTCTCCGGGACCGGGAAGAGGTAGAGGCGCTCCACCCCGTGCAGCGCCGCGCGCAGCGTGCCGGGGCGGGTGAGGTCGCCCTCGACGACGTCCACGCCCTCCGGGAGTCCGGCGGTGGCCGGATTCCTGGTCAGCGCCCGCACCGTGGCACCCGCGGCCACGAGCCGCGCGACCACATGACGGCCGACCGATCCTGTTGCTCCTGTCACCAGAATTGTCACGCCTGCTCCACGAGTTCGTTGGCCAGTAAGTGCTGCCCAGCGTCGGGAACGCCGCTGGAGGATGCCCGGAGAGGCGGTCGACCGCCTCGACCCCGCCTCGAGCGGAGGGGAGAACCATGGCAACGGCCACCACTTCCCACAGGACATGAAGGCGAGGCAGCGTTTTGTCCGCTCCCACGACCACGCCCGGCACGACCGGGCAGCAGGACGCCCGGAAGAAGAAGAGATTCCAACTGAGCCGCCGGGGCCGCAAGCTGACCCTGGCCGTCCACGTCGTCACGTCCGTCGGCTGGGTCGGCCTGTCGCTGTCCATGGCCGTCCTGGCCCTCATGGGATTCACCACGGACGACGCGGCGGTCGCCAAGGGCGTGTACTACGCCATGTACGTGTTCGACGACACCAGCGTCACGGTGTTCAGCGTGGCCGCGTCGATCTCCGGCATCCTGCTGTCCTGCGGCACGGCCTGGGGTCTGCTGCTGCACTGGTGGATCGTCGCCAAGTGGGTCATCACCCTGTTCATGACGATCTTCGCGTGGTTCGTCATCCACCCGATCGTCATGCAGGCCACCGAGAACACGGCCGAGGCCGGCGGGGCGCCCCCCAACCCGGGCTGGCCGGCGGACTTCCTGGTGTGGAGCGTGCCCGCCCTGTTCGTGCTGCTCACGGCGGCGGCGGTCATCTCCGTCTACAAGCCGTGGGGCCGCACGGCCCGCGGCCGCCGCACCACGGCCCGTCCCCGCCGCACCTGACGCACCGGCCCGTCACCGGTCTCCGGCCCGCCCTCACCGGCGGGCCGGACGCGTCTGCCCGGGGCCGTGCCCGGACGCCGCCGGCCGGTCGCGTGCGGCGTCCAGGGCGGCGCACCAGTGCGCCGGGTGGGGGGCGCGCAGCAGCCCCGTGCCGACGAGCAGGCCCTGGAAGCCCGCGTCGAGCAGCCGGGCCGCGTCGGTGGGGTCGGTGATGCCGCTGGCGCTGACCGCGCAGCGCGTGCCGGTCGCCCGCACGGCCGGCAGCAGCGTGGAGCTGCGGTCGAGGTCACCGGGCAGGCGTTCGCGGGTGGTGATGTCCTTGTTGTTGACGGCGACCACGCATCGGTCGGCCCTCGGCACCGCCGCCGCCTCCGCAGCGTCGGCGACCTCCACGAACGGGGTCAGCGCGAGGTCCAGGGCGTGGTCCACCAGCCGCGCCAGGACACCGCGGGGCAGCAGCCGCACGGTCAGCAGCACGGCGGAGGCGCCCAGTTCCCGGCTGCGTTCGAGCTGGCGCCGGCTGGTCAGGAAGTCCTTGCGGAGCAGGGGCAGGCGCGTGGCGGCGGCGACCTCTTCCAGCAGCGCCTCGCTGCCGCCGAACCAGCGGCCGGTGACCACCGAGACGCACGGCGCCCCGGCCTTCTCGTAGGCGGCGACGAGTTCGCTGACCGAGCGGGCGCCCAGCAGGTCGGTGCCGTCGGCGTCTCGCCGCTTGACCTCCATGACCACGGGGCGGGGGGCCGCCAGCAGCGCGTCGGTGAACGTCATGGCGCCCTCCACGCACGGGTCACGGCCGCCGCGTTCCCCGCGGCGAGGAGGCCGTCCCCGCCCCGGGCGGCCGAGTCGACGTCGATGCCGAGGAACCGGGGGTGGGCGAGGGTCCCGGGGAAGCGGTCGCGGTTGCCCGCGTCCAGCCCGCCCGCGAGCAGGAAGGGCCGGTGCATGCGGTCGGCCAGCCCGGTCACCGTGCCGTCGTCCAGGCTCACGGCGGTACTGCCGACCCGGCCGCCCGCGCCGACCGCGTCGAGCAGGAAGCAGTCGGTGCCGGCCCGTTCGTACGCGCCGATCAGCCGTGCCTCGACGCAGGAACCGCCGTCGACGTGCAGCACCTTGACGATGCGTACGCCGTCGGGGACCCGGGCCCGCAGGGCGCGGACCGTGCCGGGCGGCTGGTAGCCGTGCAGCTGGATCCACGCGGGGCCGCCGGGGCCCGTGAGCCGGGCCAGTGCCTCGGCGTCGGCGGCGAAGGTGACCAGTACCGCCTCCAGGCGCCCGGTCGCCCGTGCCTCGGCGGCGAGCTCGGTCAGGCGGTGCGCGCTCAGGTCCGCCCGGCCGCCGGGTACCCCGTGCCACAGCCCGATCAGGTCGGCCCCGGCGTCGGCGACGCCCCGCACCTCGGCGGCGCTGGTCGCACCGCAGATCTTGACGAGCACTACACGGCCTCGCCGACGAGTGAGCCCCGCGCGAGCCGGTCGCGCGAGCCGTCCGGCCCGTCCTGGAACAGTCCCGGGTGCGCGGCGCGCAGGTCGGCGATCAGCCACTCGTAGGGCAGGTCGTCGAACGCGCCGTGCTCGCGCAGGAACTCCATCTGCCGCCGTCCCTTGAGGTCGAAGGGGTGGTGCAGGCTGTCGGCGGTGCCGTCGAAGTCCAGCGGCGCCATGCGGTACAGCCGGCACAGCGTCTTGTTGAACACCGGCGTCGCCTTCACCCAACGGCCCTCCAGCCGCACCGAGGTGAGCGCGTGCTGGTGGAACACGTCGCCGCCCAGCAGCCGTTTCAGCCGCTCGGAGGCGAGATGGTTGCGGACGTCGGTCAGGACCAGGCGTGCCGGGATGCCGAGCGAGCGCAGCCCGGCCGTGTACAGGACCGACTTGTGCAGGCACATGCCGGAGCCGGTGCGCACCACCTGACTGGCGCGCAGACCCGCACGGGACAGGTCCGCGCCGTACACCTCGTAGTGGATGCCGTCGCGCACGGCGTAGTACAGGGCCACGGCCCGTTCGGTGGGGGTGGTGGCACCCGCCGGCAGTGTGTCGCGGACGAAGGCGCGCACCTCGGGGCTGTGGTGGTCGATGAACTCGGTCGCTGCCAGGGCTGGTTCGGGGGTCATGGTGGCGTGGTTCCGCTTCCGTTGGGTGTCGACGTGTGCTCAGAGGCCGAGCATCGAGGCGATGCGGTTGCGCTGGATCTCGGAGGTGCCGGAGTAGATCGTCCCGGCGACCGAGTTGCGCAGTTCCTTCTCGACGCCGTACTCGGCCATGTAGCCGTTGCCCCCGAAGATCTGGACGGCGGCGAGCGCGGAGGCGACGTTGGCCTCGCTGGTGACGAGTTTGGCGATGGCGATGTCGCGGGTGACGTTCTCCCCGGCCATCAGTTTGCGCGCGGTGGAGTACAGCCAGTGGCGGGCCGTCTCGGTCCCGACGTCCATGTCCACGATCTTGTGGGACACGGCCTGGTAGGAGCCGATCGGCCGGCCGAACTGGGTGCGGGCGCGGGCGTATTCGGTGCAGCGCTCCACCCGGTCGCGCATCTCCCCCGCGTTGATGACGAAGGAGCAGAGGATCTCCCAGCGCATCACGTGGTCCAGGACGAGGAAGCCGCCGCCGGGGCGGCCCACGACCTGTGAGGCGGGGACGCGGCAGTCGTCGAGGAACAGCTCGCACAGCGGCGAGGTGCGCAGTCCCATCTTGGCGACCGGCCGGCCGGTGGTCAGGCCGGGCGTGTCGCGGTCGACGAGGAAGGCGGTGATGCTGAGCGGGCCGGGGCGGTCGCTGGTGCGTGCGTACACGGTGACCACGTCGGCGACCGGCCCGTTGCTGACGAAGGCCTTGCTGCCGTTGAGGACGAAGTCGTCGCCGTCCCGCACGGCGCGGGTGCGCATGGCCAGCGCGTCCGACCCGCTGTCGGGCTCGCTGATGGCGTGGGCGCCGATCAGGTCGCCGGAGCACAGTCCCGGCAGGTAGCGGTCCTGGAGCTCCGGGGAGCCGAACCGCTGGAGGGGTACGCCGGTGCTGACCAGGTGGCTGCAGACGGAGAAGTTCAGTCCCGCGTCGCGGCAGCCCCGGCCGAGGCCCTCCAGGACGTACATCGTGGTCAGCAGGTCCTGGCCGAGCCCGCCCCACCGTGTGTCGAAGGGCAGGCCCAGGATGCCGGAGGCACGCAGCAGGTCCCACTGCTCGCGGGGGAAGGCGGCCTCGGCGTCACGCTCGACGTGCCCGGCGCCGATCTTGTCCAGCAGCGGCGCCAGGCCGTCGCGCAGCCGCTGCTGTTCGTCCGTCCACGTGATCATCAGTACTGGGAGAACTCGGACGAGTCCAGGTTGTGGCGTTCGTCGCCGCGCAGCGCCGGGGTGAACATGCACACCAGGCGCAGGTCCTCGTGCGGGCCGGCGATCAGCCAGTGCGCGTCGTGCTGGTCGAGTGCGTAGAGGGTGCCGGGAGTGATGGGGTGGGAGGTGCCGGCCATGTCGACGACCTCGCCGCTGCCGCTGATGCAGTAGCAGGCCTCCAGGTGACGCCGGTACTCCAGCCGCGACTTGGTGCCGGCCCGCACGATCGTGTCGGTGACGGTGTACCCGAGCCCGTCGGACTCGGTGAGGAACCGGCGGCTGAGGCCGTTGCCCCAGTCGACGCAGTGGACGCTGTCGAGAGCACGGACGATCATGGGTTCTTCCCTTCGGTCATGTGGTGGGGAGGGTGGGGTGGCGCAGCTGCGCGACGAAGGAGGCGAACGCCTCCACCGGGTCGCGCCCGGTGTCCAGGGCCTGTTCGATCGCGGACACGCCGGCGCTGCCGACGACCGCGGCGTCCGCGCCGAGCTTCTCCAGGACGGCGATGTCGGCGCGGGTGCGCACGCCGAAGCCGACGGCGACCGGGGCGCGCGTCGCGGCGCGCAGGGTGCCGAGGGCGGCGGCGAGCCGCTCGTGGTCGGGTGCGGCGGTGGTGCCGCTGCGGCCGTAGTGGGCGACCAGGTACAGGTAGGCGGAGGCGTGCCGGGCGGCCTCCGCGGCGGTCGCCGGGTCGGAGACCGCGTAGCAGGTGGTGACCAGGGGCAGCCCGGCGCGCTCGGCGGCGTCGTAGTGGGCGTCGCGCAGCCGGGGCGGCAGTCCGTGCAGCAGCAGTCCGTCACAGCCGGCGTCGGCGACGGACCGGGTGAAGTCGTCCAGGTCCCGGCCTTTGACGGTGTGGCTCCAGTCGGCGAGCAGCGCGATCCGCAGCCGGCGCAGCCGGGGCCGCAGGGCGGACACCGCGTCCAGGACCCCGTCGAGCGTGACGCCGGCGGCCAGCGCCCGGTCGGCGGACCGGCGGATCACGGGGCCGTCGGTCACCGAGTCCGGGAAGGGGACGGCCAGTTCGAGGCAGTCGACGTCGCCGTCGTCGAGCATCGCCGCCAGGTCCGGCAGCGCGTCGAGCGGCGGGTCGCCCGCGTTGACGAACACGGCCAGCCCGGGCCGTCCGGGTCGCCGTCGCGCGAAGAACCCGGGCCCGCTCCCGCCGTCCCGCGCGGCGGCGTCGGCCGCGGGGTCGGCTCGTACGGCGGTGTCCGGGGCGCCGGGCGGGCGGGGCAGGCCACGGGCGCGGCCCGGCATCCGGGCGGCGGGGAAGCCGTCAGGCATGGGCCGCCTCCCTCGTCCGCAGCCGTTCGACCAGCCGCAGCGCCGAGCCGTTGTGCAGGGCGGCGCGCGCGGCGCCCAGCGCCTGGTGCCAGTCACCGGTCAGCCGGCCCGCGACCGCCAGCGCGGCGGCGTTGAGGCAGACGGTCTGCGTCGCCGCCGGGCCGCCGCGTCCGGCCAGCACGTCCTGGAACAGCGAGGTGGCGCCCCGCACTCCGTCCTCGGCCGGAGCCAGGTCGGCCAGGTGGCCGGCCCCCAGGCCGAGCGCGCCGGGCACGAGCGTGAACTCGTCCTCGCCGCCGCTCTCGTAGGCCCGCACCCGGTTGGTGGTGAAGGCGAGGAACTCGTCGGCGCCGGCGTCGTTGTCGGTCAGCCACACCGTCCGGCCGGTGGCGCGGGAGGTGTGGCCGGCGGCGTGCCGCAGGGCGTCCAGCACCGCGGGCCGGGACACCCCGGTCACCTGGGCGGTCACCGGCACGTCGGCGAGGAAGGGGCCGAGGGTGTTGACGAAGGAGCCCAGCTGCCGCAGGTCGAGCGGTGCGACGGCCCGGGCGAGCAGGGCGATCTCGCGCGGGTACACGAAGTGCCCGGCGAAGGCGATGCCGCAGCGCTCCAGCACGTCCCGGGTCTGCTCGTACGACGTCGCCGGTGTGATCCCGAGCTCCTCCAGCAGGTCCAGGGAACCGCAGCTGCCGGTGTAGGCCCGCGAGCCGGTCTTGACGACCCGCACCCCCATCGCCGCCGCGACGAACGCGGCGGCCGTGGAGATGTTGAAGGTGCGCGGCCCGCCCCCGGTGCCGACGATGTTGACCGCCGGCCCGAATCCGTCCGCGGGGCGGGCGGGCCGGCGCTCGGCCAGCGAGTCGAGGAACGCGCCCAGGGTGACCCGGTCGGGCATCCGGGTGGACAGGGAGGCCAGCAGAGCCGTGGCCTCCCCCCGGCGCAGTCCTCCCGTGTGGAGCCGGTCCCAGAAGGACCGCCACACCCGCAGTTCCACCGGACGGTCCCGGCCGATGAGGGAGACGACCGCCTCGTGCATGGCTACGCGGCCCCCGCGTGCTCGCGCGGCGCGTCCGCGAGGAACGCGGCGATCGCCGCGACGGAGGTGAAGGACTCCGGGTCGAGGTCGACGGCGTCGGTGTCGACGCCGTAGCGGTCCTCCAGCCAGGCGATCACCTTGAGCAGCCCGAGGCTGTCGATGACGCCGCCCGCCATGAGGTCGTAGTCGTCGGCCAGTTCGTGGGCGGCCACGTCGGGCAGGAACTCCTCGACGACGAACGCCCGGACGGCCTGAACGTACTGCATGTCAGTTCTCCTTGGTGAAGTGGGCCGAAGCGACCCGGTCTCGGTCGACCTTGCCGGTGGAGGTGCGGGACAGCGCGTCGTCGGTGATCCGCAGCACGCTGGGGACCGCTGCCCGGGGCAGCCGGCGGGCGAGGTGCCCGCGCAGCGTCAGGCTGTTGAGGCCCGAGCCCGGGGCACGGCGGACGACGGCGTGCAGCAGGCGGCCGGCGACGGGGTCGGGCAGGGCGAGGACGGCCGCCTCGGTCACCTCGCGGTGGCCGAGCAGGAGGTGCTCCACCTCCTGGGTGTTGACCCGCACGCCCCGCACCTTGACCTGGTGGTCGGTGCGGCCCTCCAGGGTCAGGGAGCCGTCCGGGTGCCTGCGCACCAGGTCGCCGCTGCGGAAGTAGCACCGCCCGTCGTCGCGTTCGGGGTGCGGTACGAGCACCTGCCGGGCGGCGGCGACACCGAGGTAGCCGCGCGTCTGGAACGGTGTGGAGACGAGCAGTTCGCCCGTGCCGGGACCCGCGAGCACCGCGCCTTCGGCCGAGACGACGAGCGCCTGGACTCCGGGCAGCGGGGCGCCGAGAGGGAGGGGCGTCGTCACGGGGGCACCAGCGTCGACCTCGTGGAGGAAGCTGTCGTTGGTCTCGGTGCAGCCGTAGACGTTGTGCAGCCGGGCTCCGGGCAGCAGGCCGGGCAGCCGGCCGAGCAGCGGCCCGGGGATGGCGTCGCCGGTGAACATGGCGTGGCGCACGGCGGGCAGGCATGTCCCGGTGGCGTCCGCCGCGTCGGCCAGCAGCCGGAAGAGCATGGGCACGGCCTGCACGACGTGCACCTCGTGCCGCCGGAGCAGGCCGAGCAGCCGCGCGCCGTCCAGCGCGTGGTCGGGGTCGACGAGGACGACACGGCCGCCGTGGGCGAGGGTGGTCCACACGTCGAGCAGGCAGAGGTCGAAGTTGAGCGGCGCGTAGTTGAGGACGGTGGTGCCCGGTGCGATGCCGAAGGCGGCGCCGGCCCAGCCGGCGAAGGCGTCGAGGGCGTCCGGGTGCAGCGGGACGATCTTCGGCAGGCCGGTGGAGCCGGAGGTGGTCAGCAGCAGGGCGGGCCGGCCGGTGGGCGGCGCGGGGTGTGCGGGCGGGTCGGCCCGCGGCCCGGACGCATCGGTGGCGCACGGCCGCAGCACCTCCTGGACGCCGGCCTGCCGGTGCAGCCGGTCCAGTGCCTGCGGGCCGAGCGTCGCGGCGGGCAGCAGCACCGGCCGCCGCTCCAGCAGGCAGGCCAGGACCAGCGCGATCGTGGCGGGCGACTTCACGGCGGGTACCGCGACCGGTTCGTCGCCCGGCAGGTGCGCGATGCGGCCGCGCTCCCGCGCCGCGAGGCGCAGCAGCGTGCCGTAGCTGATCTCCTCGTCCCGCCACACCAGGGCGGGCGCCCGCGGCGTCCGGCGTGCCTGCCCGACGATGCCGTCGAGCAGCCCGTGCCGGCCCTGCGTCCCACCCGCGCCTGCGCTCACGGCCCCTCCCCCGGTTCGCCCTTGCACTCCTGCGGGTTCTGATGGTGGTTGCGCCGTCTGGAGGATGGATGGAGCCCCGCTGCACTTCGCCGCCTGCGACCGGCCCGCCGAACGCCGAGGGGCCGCGTCACCGGGCAGGTGACGCGGCCCCTCGGGCCGTGCGGCGCTCAGCCGCCGGTCAGTTCCACCAGCGCGTCCGCCGGGTCGCCGTGCGGCTCACCGGCGGGCCACCAGGTGCCCGACTCGTCGCGGTAGGGGTACCACCGTCCGTCGCGCCCCAGGCGCAGCTGGACGCCCTGTCCGGCCAGGGTCCAGTGGTTGTCCCGGATGTCCGGCCCGGGCAGCTCGTCCGCCTCCCAGCCCGCCGAGAGCGCCGCCCGGGCCCGGGCGGTCTCCTGGGCGGACGGTGACCAGGTGTGCTCCAGCACCTCCAGCCCGGCCGCTCCGCCGGTGCGCCAGGCCTCGACCGCACGGTCCAGCTCCCGGGGTGGCCGGCCGCAGCTGACGCGCAGCCGCTCCGGCACCCTCGGATCGGGGTGCGTGGCGGCGATCCGCACGGTGTCCTGCCACTGGTCGAGCGGCGGCGGGGGCTGCGCGGTCAGCCCGAGGGCGTAGGCGAGCAGGCCCCGGGCCCGCACCGCCGCGTCGGCGACCAGGTGCTCCAGCGGGTCGGCCTCGATGCCGGTGACGGGCTCGTCGGTGCCGGCCGGGGCGGCGGGCAGCGGTGGCGGAGCGGGCAGCGGCACGTCGCCCCGGGCCCATGCCGCGACGGGGTCGACGCCGGGCGGCGGACCGGCCGCGGCCGCTTCCGCCGGCCCGCTGCCCCCGGCGGCGCGCTCGTCGTCGCCGTCCTCGTGGTCCGGTCCGTCGTCGTCCGTGCCCGCCATCGCCCGCAGCAGCAGCTCCGACTTCAGTTCCTCCAGGGCTTCGTCGAGGTCCCTGCCCCTGACGAGCGGCAGCAGCCACGGCTCCGCGTCCAGCAGCCACGCCATCTGATAGCACAGTGCCGTGGCATGCGCGCACGGGTGCTCCAGCGCGTCGCAGTCGCAGTCCGCGTCCAGGTCGCCGTATCCGGGGAGCATCCGCACCCGGGCGTCCTCGACGGCCTCCAGGAAGTCCTCCGGCAGCTCACCGGCGAGCAGTCCCTCCGCGACGCCGGTCCGGTCGGCGGCCTTCTCCCAGAGCAGCTCCCACTCCCCCGCGTCCAGCTCCGTGAGTGTGACCACGGTGGTGTACGCGCTCTCGCCTCCGTACACCTCCGCGGCGATGCGCCCCGGGCTGACGGTGACGGGACCGATCCGCCCGGTGCGTGCGAAGGCCCGCCCGCCCTTCAGCGACTCCTCCTCGGGCCAGGTGTCCTCCACGGCCTCGGTCCACGCCTTGCCCCAGAAGGACTGACCGCGGGCGCGCCCGCCCCTGCGTGCCGCGAAGGCGGGAAAGCCCCGTGCACCGCTCCCCTGTGCCTCGCCCATCACTCGCTCCTCAGCTCGACCAGGTTGGCCAGCTCGTCGTTCGTCAGCTCCGTCAGTGCCTGCTCGCCCGTGCCCAGCACCGCGTCGGCCAGTTCCTTCTTGGACTCCAGCAGCGCGGCGATCCGGTCCTCGACGGTGCCCTCGGCGATCAGCCGGTGGACCTGGACCGGCCGGGTCTGGCCGATGCGGTACGCACGGTCCGTCGCCTGGGCCTCCACCGCGGGGTTCCACCAGCGGTCGTAGTGCACGACGTGATCGGCGCGGGTGAGGTTGAGCCCGGTGCCCGCCGCCTTCAACGACAGCAGGAAGACGGGCACTTCCCCGTCCTGGAAGCGCTGTACCAGTTCCTCGCGCTTGGGCACGGGCGTGCCGCCGTGCAGGAGCTGCACGGGCACGCCCCGCTCCCGCAGGTGCCGCTCGAGCAGCCGCGCCATGGCGACGTACTGCGTGAACACCAGCGCGGCGCCGTCCTCGGCGGTGATCGTGCCGAGGAGTTCGTCGAGCAGCTCCAGCTTTCCGGAGCGCCCGGTGAGCGCCGTGCCCTCCTCCTTGAGGAACTGGGCGGGGTGGTTGCAGATCTGCTTCAGGCCGGTGAGCAGCTTCAGGACGAGTCCGTTGCGGGCGATGCCCTCGCTGCCGCGGATCTGCGCCATCACCTCCCGCACCTGCGTGCGGTACAGGGAGGACTGCTCTGCGGTGAGCGCGACCGGCCGGTCCGTCTCGGTCTTGGGGGGCAGTTCCGGTGCGATGCCCGGGTCGGACTTGCGGCGGCGCAGCAGGAAGGGGCGGACGAGACCCGCCAGGCGCGTGGCCGTGGTCCGCTCCCCCTCGGCGCGCTCCGCCTCGATCGGCGCCATCCAGCGCCGGCGGAACTCCCCGTACCCGCCCAGCAGTCCGGGTGTCGTCCAGTCCAGCACCGCCCACAGCTCGGACAGGCTGTTCTCCACGGGTGTGCCGGTGAGCGCGACCTTGGCGTCGGCGGGGATGAGGCGCAGCGCCTTCGCGGTGCCCGAGTGCGGGTTCTTGACGTGCTGGGCCTCGTCGGCGACGACCATGTCCCAGGCGTGCTCCGCCAGTCGGCCAGCGTCGAGGCGCATGGTGCCGTACGTCGTCAGCACGAACCCGTCGTCGGCGCCGTCCAGGGTGCGCCCGGCGCCGTGGTAGCGGCGCACGGCGGTGCCGGGGGCGAACCTGCCCACCTCCCGCTGCCAGTTGCCCAGCAGGGAGGCCGGGCAGACGACCAGCGTGGGGCCGCGGCTGCCCGCTTCCCGGCGCAGCAGGTGCAGCGCGATGAGCTGGAGGGTCTTGCCCAGGCCCATGTCGTCGGCGAGGCAGCCGCCGAGACCCAGTGAGGTCATCCGGTCCAGCCACCGCAGGCCGCGCAGCTGGTAGTCGCGCAGTGTGGCGGTGAGTGCGGCCGGCTGCCGGACGGGTTCGTCGCCGCCGTCCGGGTCGGACAGCCGGGCGCGCAGCGCCTGCAACCAGGCGGTGGGGGCGACCGGAACCTGCTCGGTGCCGATCCGTGTGTGTCCGCTCAGGGCGGCGGCGAGGGCCTCGATCGCGGTGAGGGAGCCCACCTGCCGGTCGCGTGCCTTGCGGGCGAGGTCGGCGCCGACGAGGATCCATCCGCCCCGCAGCCGTACCAGGGGCCGGCCCGCGGCGATCGCCGCCGTCTCCTCCTCGGTCAGCGGATCGCCGTCGAGGTCGAGCTGCCAGCGCAGGTCGACCGTGCCGTCGCCGCCGAAGAAGGAACGCAGGTCGGTGGGCGGCGGAAGATCGGCGCCGACGACGGCGCGGGCGGTCGGCGCGCGGTGGGCGTCCTCGGGCCACACCACGTCGATGCCGTGGGCCCGCAGCCGGCCGGCCCCCTCACCCAGCAGGTCGGTGACGTCCCGGTCGGACAGGTCCAGGGCGCGCGGCACGGGCAGCAGACGCTCCAGCGGTGGCCACACGCCCGAGGCGCGGCGGACGGCGAGCACGGTGTCGGCCTGGGCGCGCGGGCCCAGCGCGTGGTCGGCGCTCTCGAACAGCTCGCCCGCGTCGAGCGCGAGGGTCGGGTCGGCGAGGCTGTGGGCGCGCGGGACGAGCCGCAGGCCGGGCGGCTCCGCTCCGGGGCCGTCACCGCCCGAGCCTTCGGTGAGCTCGACCCGCAGCGAGACCCGCACCCCGGAGTCGAGTCCCGCGGAGATCTCCTCGGCCCAGGCCCGCAGTTGCGGCACGTGCTGGGGTTCGACGGCGGCGAAGGCCGCCCGGCCGGTCGCCGCGTGCGCGGCGGGGGTGCGCGGCAGCACGTCGGCGACGGCGTCGAGGAACGCCCGTACGAGGCCTTCGGGTTCGGGCATCCGGGCACCCGCACCGGCCGTGCCCGGCAGGGCGGTGGCATACGCCTCGGGCGGCGCGGCGGCCGCCAGGTCGCGTACGCGTCCGACGTCGTCCAGGTCCAGGGGCCCGGTGCGCCAGGCGTCGTACCCGGCTGTGCTGACGCCCGGCAGCAGTCGCTCGCGGGCCGCCAGGTGCAGGGCGATCGCGGCCGCCCGGCCCCAGAAGGCGGCGGCCGGGTGTACCTGCCCGGCTCCGGGCCGGGCCGCGCGGGCGAGGACGGGCAGGGCGTCGGCGATCGGCAGGCGCACGACCGGGACGGTGCGGGTGACGGGCACCCCGTCCTCGACGCCGACGACGTCGGCCTCGCCGGTGTCCCCCTGTGGATCCTCGCCGGCCGGTGGTAAGCCGCCCCGCGCGTCCCAGAACACCACTCTGCCGGCGCGGGGCGGGTCGGCCGCCTCGAACAGCACGGCGCACCGCGTGAGGTCGCCGGTGCGCGCACCTGTCGTCACTGCCATGTCCTTCTGGAGTCCTTTCGTCTGCCCGGCGTGACCGGTTTCAGCGGCCGAGCCGCTGGTAGCGTCGCACGGACAGCGGGAAGAAGACCGCGATAATGATCAGTGGCCAGATCACGGCCATGAGCATGGCCTGATCCGACGCCCAGGTGCCGGTGTCCCAGCCGGGGTTGCCGAACAGCCGCCGGGCCGCCGTCACCGTCGCCGACAGCGGATTCCACTCGGAGACCGCGGCGAGCCAGCCCGGCATGGTGTCCGGCGAGACGAACGCGTTGGACAGGAATCCCAGCGGCCACACCAGGGTCTGCACGGCGGTCACGGCGGCCGTGTCCGTGAAGACGAGTCCGAGGTAGATGCCCACCCACAGCAGGGCGAAGCGCAGCAGCAGGAGCAGTCCGACGGCCGCGAGGGCGCGGCCCGTGCCGTTGTCCGCCCGCCAGCCGACGGCCAGGCCGCACAGGATCATCACGGTCAGCCCGAGGACCGAGTTGAGCATGTCGGCGATGCTGCGGCCGGTGACCACCGCGCCGGAGGACGTGGGCATGGCGCGGAAGCGGTCGGTGACGCCCTTGGCCGCGTCGCTGATCACGGCGAGCATCGTCACCTCGATGCCGAAGACCATCGTCATGGCGAACATGCCCGGCACCAGGAACTCGCGGTAGCTGCCGCCTCCGGGCACCTGCATCGCGCCGCCGAACAGGTAGCCGAACATCAGCACCATCATGATCGGGAAGAGCAGCCCGATGACGACCGGCGCGGGGTTGCGGGCCCAGTGGGCCAGGGAGCGGCCCGTCAGGACCCAGGAGTCCGACAGGGCCCAGCGGGCACCGCCCGTCCCGGTCGTGGGCTGCGGGGCTGCGGTGGTCACACCGTCACCTCTTCCTTGTTCTCGTCGCGGTCGGTGGGGACCGCTTCGGTCCCCGGGTCGTCGGTGTCCTGCCGCGCGCCCGTGAGGTGGAGGAACACCTCGTCGAGGGTCGGGCGGCGCAGCGCGATGTCCTCGGCCGCCACGCCCGCGTCGCCCAGCGCGCGCACGGTCTCGGTCAGTGCGACGACCCGGTCCTGGACCGGCACGCCCACGCGCCGGCTCTCGGGGTCGGTGTCGGTGTCCCGGCCGGTGATCCGCGCCAGCACCTCGGCCGCGGTGCTGAGGTCGGCGGAGTTGCGGACCGTGACGTCGATCCGGTCGCCGCCGATCGCCGACTTCAGTTCGTCGGGCGTGCCCTCGGCGATCACCCGCCCGCCGGCGCCGCCCGGCGACGCGATGACCGAGATCCGGTCGGCGAGCTGGTCGGCCTCGTCCAGGTACTGCGTGGTGAGCAGCACCGTCGTGCCGTCGTCGACCAGTGAACGCACCGCCGCCCACACCTCGTTGCGGCTGCGCGGGTCCAGCCCGGTCGTCGGCTCGTCGAGGAACAGCACCCGGGGGGCGAGGATCAGGCTGGCCGCCAGGTCCAGCCGCCGCCGCATCCCGCCCGAGTAGTCCTTCACCTGCTTGGCACCCGTACCGGCGAGCCCGAACTGCTCCAGCAGCGCGTCCGCGCGCTCCCCCGCCGCCCGCTTGCCCAGGTGGTGGAGCCGGCCGAACATCACCAGGTTCTGCCGGCCGCTGAGCACCTCGTCGACCGCCGCGTACTGTCCGAGCAACCCGATCCTGGCCCGCACCTGCGCGCTGCGTCGGACCACGTCGAACCCGGCGACCTCGGCGCGGCCCTCGTCCAGCCGGGCCAGCGTGGACAGGATGCGCACCGCGGTGGTCTTGCCCGCGCCGTTGGGCCCGAGCAGCCCGTGGACGGTCCCCTCCCGCACCCGCAGGTGGAACCCGTTCAGGGCCGGCGCCTCGCCGTACCGCTTGCACAGGTTCTCGGCGAGGATCGCGTATTCGGATCCCATGGATGTCCTTCCGCAGAGATGGATGACGTGCTGTGCAGTGTGGGGGCGGCCGCTCGGCCCGCCTTCGAGTCCCGCTCGAGCGGCAGACGGAAGCGTCGGGACGTCAGCGCACGCCCACCGGCACGGAGGAGCACGTGGTCACCTTCATCAACCGCTTCACGGTCACCGGCCCGGCCGAGGAGTTCGAGCGGCTCTTCGACGACACCTCGGCCTTCTTCCGGGACCGCCCCGGATTCCTCAGCCACCGGCTGCTGCGCCACAGCGAGCAGCCGGGCAGCTACGTCAACATCGCGGAGTGGGCGGACGCCGAGTCCTTCCGGGCGGCCGTCACGCACCCGGACTTCGTCCCGCACGCCGCCGCCCTGCGCACCCTGAGCACCAGCGAGCCGAACCTGTACGCGCCGGTGATGGAACGCACCGCGGCCACCGCCCCGACGAGTTGAGCGCCCCGCGCACAGGCGAGCGGGGGGGGGGGGGCCGGGGAGGCGCGCCCCGCCCCCCGGGGGGGAGCCGAGCGCACCCGCGCCAAAAGACCCGGCTGGGGGGTGGGGAGATGAGAA
>NZ_JBIRHH010000011.1:223697-235012 GCF_044328425.1 Streptomyces sp. NPDC017943
CGTCCCGCCCCGGCACGCCCCGGGGTTGCACCCCCCGGCGCCCCCCCCCCCCCCGCGGCCCCCGCCCCGCCCCCCGGCGGGCGGCCGCCCCCCGCCCCGGGGGCCCCCCCGCTCGCCTGTGCGCGGCCTCAGCGCGCCGCCTTCACCGACAGCGGGTGGTGGAAGACGTTCCTCGGGTCCCACGCGGCCTTGACCGCCTGCAACCGCCGGTAGTTGGCGCCGTAGTACAGCGTGTGCCAGGGCACCCCGGAGGTGTTCCACTTCGGGTCGGCCATGTCGACGTCGGGGAAGTTGATGAAGCAGCCGTCGCTGCGCTCCCCCGGCGCCGGCACACCGCCGGTGTCCCGGTAGACACCCGCGTAGAGGCGGCGCAGCCAGTCCACGTTCGCCGCGTCGTGCTCCGGGTTCTGCCAGGTGTTCATGAACAGCGCCTTCATCACCGAGTCGCGCTGCGCGGACGCCGTCGCCGCCGGGTTGACGGTGTTGACCTTCCCGCCGTACGACTGGATCGACACCGAGCTGGTGTCGTTGGTGTGCTCGGTGCTGCCCAGGACGTCGTACAGGACGTCGATCTGCGCGTCGGTGAACGACCGCCGCAGATAGGACGACTTGATCTTCTGGCGGCCGGTCTCCGCGTCCTGGGCCGTGGCCAGCGCCTCGACGGACGACAGCCACGGGAGGGTCTCCGTCGGCGGGGTGTACGCCTCGACGCCCACCCCGGCGCCGAGGGCGTCGACGTGGTCCTTCAGCAGCTTCTCCGCGTGGGGCAGGGTCGCGTCCAGGTGGGTGAACGCGATGGCGCTCAGCCCCTGGTCGTCCTGCGCCTGGCGGCCCAGCAGCACCAGCCCGCTGAACAGCCCGGTGTACGGCGAGCGCGGGCCGCTGTTGCGCTCGTGCCAGCGCCCGTGGTTGCCGACCAGGGCGCGGAAAGCGCTCTTGGTCATGCCCTCGCGCGGGAACATCACGCTGGCGGCCAGCACGCTGCCCGGGGGGCGCGGGAGTGCCGCGGCCGGGTCGCCGCCCCGGGCGGACGGGGAGCGGAACCAGTAGCGGGTGACGACACCGAAGTTGCCGCCCCCCGCACCGGTGTGCGCCCACCACAGCTCCCGGTGGGGGTCGCGGGCGTCGCGCGTGGCGATGACCGCACGGGCTCGCCCGGAGGCGTCCACGACCACGACCTCGACCGCCTGGAGGTGGTCGCTCGAGATGCCGTGGCGCCGGGACAGGGCGCCGTAGCCGCCGCCCTGCACATGGCCGCCGGCGGCGACGGTCGCGCTGGCGCCGCCCGGGATCGTCACGCCCCAGCCGTAGTACAGGGTCCGGTACACGTCCGCGAGCCGGGCACCGGCCCCCACCTCGAACGCCGAACGTGCCGCGTCCCAGCGCACGGTGTCCATCCCGGCCAGGTCGATGACCTGCCGGACGGACGGGTCGCCCACGAAGTTCTCGTAGCAGTGCCCGCCGCTGCGCACGGCGACGTGCTTGCCGTCCCGGACGGCCCGCTGCACGGCCCGCACCACCTGGTCCGTGGTGGTCGCCAGGTGGAAGGCTTCCGGGCGGGCGGAGAACCGTTTGTTGCTGCCGCGCACGGCGAGGTCCTCGTAGCGCGGGTCCGACGGGTCGACCACGACGGCGTTCGGTCCGGTCGCCGCGGCCTCGGGCGCCGCCGCGTTCGCGACGGCGGCGGTGCCGGCGGCACCGGCGGTCGCCGCGGCGGCGATGGTGCCGGTGACGAAGAGCCGGCGGTTCGGAGCAGTCATCACTCCCCCGCTCAGACGGCGGCGCGCTCGGACAGCGCCCGGTTGATCAGGTCCAGGTAGGCACGGGGCGTCTCGGCCTCGTCGATGGCGTCCTCGTCCAGGATCAGATCGAAGTCCCGCTCGATGCGCCCGGTGGTCTGGAGGACCGCCAGGGAGTCGTAGCCGAGTTCGACGAACGGGACGTCCAGGATGTCCCCGTCCAGGTCCACGCCCTCGTCCTGGCCGGCGCACTCGCGCAACAGGGTGGTCAGGTCGGTGAGTTGCAGCTGCTTCACGGTCAACCTCTTCCTTCGGTACGGACTTCTCTGCGGGGGCCGGGCGTCGTCACGGTGTGACGGCCCGGGTGTGTGCTCAGGCGCGGACCACGGCGGCGGAGTTGAAGCCGCCCCGCCCGCGCGCCAGCACCAGCGCCGTGCGGACCGCGACGTCCCGGCGCGGCGCACCGGTCACCAGGTCCAGGGGGCAGTCGTCCGCGGGGCGCACGGTGCCGACGGTGGCGGGGATCACCTGGTCCCGCACCGAGAACAGGGCCGCGGCCAGGTCCAGCGAGGACCCCCCGGCGGCGAGGCGGCCCGTCATGCTCTTCGGCGCGGTCACCGGCACGCCGCGCTCCCCGAACAGTTCGGCGAGCACCTCCGCCTCGGCGCGGTCGGCCGCCCGTTCACCGGCGGCGTCGGCGAAGACCACGTCGACCTGATCGGGCCGCACCCCGGCGTCCGCCAGGGCGAGTTCGGCGGCGGCGCCGAGCCGTGTCCCTCCTCCGGCCGCCGGGGCCGGGTCGAAGGTGGACGCGTACCCGGCGACCTTCCCGTAGCCCCGGGCGTCGCGGGCCCGCGCGGCCTCGGCGTCCTCCAGCACCAGCAGGGCGCCCCCTTCACCGGGGACGTATCCGCCGGCGTCGGCGGAGAACGGCAGGAAGGCCCGGCCGGGGTCGTCGCTCCGGCTGACGCGTCCCTCGGCGAGGTGTGCGGTCCAGCCCCACGGGCACAGGGCGGAGTCGACCGCGCCGGTGACCACGAGGGAGGAGCCCTTGCGGAGCTGGCGGCGGGCCTGCCCGACGGCGTCGAGCCCGCCGGCCTGCTCGGTCACCAGGACGCCGCTGGCGCCGCGCAGTCCGTGCCGGATGGAGATCTGGCCGGTGTTGACCGCGTAGAACCAGGCGAAGGACTGGTACGCGCTGACGTACTGGCCGCCCTTGCTCCACAGCGCCTGCAGTTCGCGCTGGCCGAACTCGAAGCCGCCCGCCGAACTGGCGGTGACCACGCCGGCGGCGTACTCGGGCAGCTCGGCCGGGTCGACGCCGGCGTCGCGCAGGGCCTCTTCCGCGGCCACCAGCGACAGCCGGGTCACCTGGTCGGTCTGGGCCAGCAGACGGCTCGGTACCCGGTCCTCGGCGACGAACCCGGGCACCTCGCCCGCCAGACGCGCCGGGTATCCGGAGGCGTCGAACCGGGTGAGGCGCCGGATGCCGCTCTCACCGCGCAGCACCGCGGCCCACCAGGCCTCGGCGCCGAGCCCGTTGGGGGCGGCGACGCCGACCCCGGTGACCACGGCGACGCCGGTGCGGACCGTCGTGGGGGAGATACCGGTCGTCATGCGCTCGCTCCCAGGTGTGGGCGGGTGAGGACCATGGCGCTCTGGAAACCGCCGAAGCCGCTGCCCACCGTGAGGACCGCGTCGGTCACCTGTTCACGGGCGACGAGCGGGGTGTAGTCCAGGTCGCAGGCGGGGTCGGGTTCGTGGAGGTTGGCCGTGGGCGGCACGGTGTCGTGCTCGACGGCCAGGGCGCTGGCCGCCACCTCCAGGGAGCCGATGGCGCCGAGCGAGTGCCCGATCATCGACTTGATGGAGCTGACGGGCACCTCGTGGGCGCGCGTCCCGAGGCTGCGTTTGAACGCGGCCGTCTCGTGCCGGTCGTTCTGCTTGGTGCCCGATCCGTGGGCGTTGATGTAGTCGATGTCGCCGGGAGTGAGCCGGGCCTCGTCCAGGGCGGCGGTGATGGCCTCGGCCATCTCCTTCCCGTCCGCGCGCAGACCGGTCATGTGGTAGGCGTTGCTGCGGCTGGCGAAGCCGGCGATCTCGGCGTACACGTGCGCACCGCGCCGTCGGGCGTGCTCCAGCTCCTCGACGACCAGCACCGCCGAACCCTCGCCGAGCACGAACCCGTTGCGCGTGCGGTCGAAGGGCCGGGACGCCGTGGAAGGGTCGTCGTTGCGGGGGCTGGTGGCCTTGATGGCGTCGAAGCAGGCGACGCTGATGGGCGAGATCGGCGCCTCGGTGGCACCGGTGACCATGACGTCGGCGCTGCCCTCGCGGATGAGCTCCACCGCGTGGCCGATCGAGTCCAGGCCGGAGGTGCAGCCCGTCGAGACCAGTGACACCGGGCCCTGGGCGCCGACCGTGTGGGCGACCTCGGCGGCCAGGGAGCTGGGCACGAAGTAGTCGAAGAGGTGGCTGACGGCCCGTGTGTGGTCGACGAGCCAGTGCGCGCCGTTCTCGCTGACCGCCGCGTACTCGACGTCCAGCCCGGTGGTGCAGCCGACGGCGCTGCCGAGGGTGACGCCGGTCCGTAGCGGGTCGAGCCCTCCGGCCAGCCCGCTGTCCGCCAGCGCCTCCCGGGCGCTCACCACCGCGAACTGGGCGGCCCGGTCGAGTCTCGCGGTCTCGGCCGCGCCCAGTCCGTGCGCCTCGGGGACGAAGTCCACCTCGGCGGCGATGCGGGAGCGGAACTGGGCCGGGTCGAACAGGGTGATGCCCCGGGTCGCCGTGCGGCCCGCGGTGAGCAGCGACCAGAACTCCTTGGTACCCACCCCGCCCGGGGCGACCACTCCGATACCGGTGATCACGACCCGTTTCATCGGCTGTCCCTCACAGTTGTCCTCCAGGTGTCACGACCACCTCGGCTACCGTCCGAGCGTCGCCGATGGACCTGGAGAATGGCTTGAACAAGCCATCAGAGGGGCCGGCTCACCCCACCGTGCGAGCCGTCGCCGCGGGGGCGGTCAGGGCCGCGCCGGGGTGTCGTCCCGCGCCGCTTCCGAGCGGGTGTGCAGGACCTCGCGCGCCTGTTCGGCGGCGCGGATGGTGCTCTCCTGGACGAAGTCGAGGAAACGGGCGACGTTCTCCAGGCGTTTGGCGGCCGGGGTGCCGGGACCGAGGACGCCGATGCCCTGCCGGGAGACCTCGACGACCTGGGTGAGCGAGCGGGCGCTGGCGATCATCGACTGGTACCAGACGTCGTCGCCCACGACGTAGCGCTCGCGGCGGCGTTCGTCGCGCTCCCGCCGGACCAGGCCCTGGCTCTCGAGGAACGTGATGGCCTTGGAGATGGAGGCCGGGCTGACCTGGAGGCGCTGGACGAGTTCGGCGGCGGTGAGGCTGCCCTCGTCGGTGGTGTAGAGGCAGACCAGCACCCTGGACATCATCTTGGGCATGCCCGACGCCATGAAGACGGTGGTGAGGGTCTCCTCGTACGCGCGCACCGCCTCGGCGTCGCGCCCGTGGGGCTCGGGTGTGCGCTGCCCGCTCCGGGGCGCGGCCTGCCTGCGGCGGTGGGCACGGCGTTCGGTGGCGAGGTGGGCGAGGTCGGCGCGGTAGGCGGTGGGGCCGCCGTTGCGCATCACCTCGCGCGTGATCGTCGAGGTGGGCCGGTCCAGGCGCCGGGCGATCTCCGCGTAGGGAAGGCCGTCGGCCAGTCCCAGCGCGATCTGCTGGCGTTCCTGCTGGGTGAGCCTGCCTCCCGGCATCGCGTTCTCCTTCGCCGTGCGTGAAGGGGAAGCATAGCTTTCAGCCCGCATTCATTGCAATGAAAGGAGGGCCCTCTTGTTGCGCCAGGCGAGCGTCGCCGTCGCCACCTGGCGTTTTCACCTGCTCGTTCGGCCTGCACCTCTTGCCGATGTGCTGAACGCAACGTAGCGTTCGCGCCGTCCGAAAGGGTCGGCCGGGCTCGTGCTCAGCGGCGCCTCAGGAGCAGTGCCGCCAGCAGGGCGCAGCCCGCGAAGGCCGCCCCGGTGGCGAAGCCGCCCGGCATGCCGCCGGTGCGCGAGGAGACCATGACGAGCGTGGCCAGGCCGATCGAGCCACCCACGGACTGAAGGGAGTTCAGGACGCCGGCGGCCGTGCCCGCCTCGTCCCCGCGCAGCCCCGACGTGGCCAGGACGGTCGGCGGCAGGACGCAGCACGCCATGCCCGCACCGAGCAGTACCAGAGCCGGCAGCACCACCCGGGCGTAGCCGTCGCCGGCCGAGAGCGCGGAGAGCCACAGGTTCCCGGCCATCAGCAGCACGGCGCCCGCAGCCCACAACCGGCGGATGCCGATGCGCCGTTCGAGGCGGACGGCGGTCACCGCGGTCACGGCCATGGTCACCGGCATGGGCAGCAGCGCCCCGGCGGTGGCCAGGGCCGACCAGCCGTGCTGCTGCTGGAAGTACTGGTTGAGGAAGAAGTACGTGCCGATCAGGGCGCCGGGCACGGCGAGCGTACCGAGGTAGGCGAGCAGCCGGTCACGGTCGGCGAACAGCCGCGGCGCCACGACGGGTTGCTGCGCCCGCCGCTCGACGCCCGCGAAGACCGCCAGCGTCAGGACGCCACCGAGGACGCACCCGGCGACCACCGGGTCGCTCCAGTCCCGCTCGGCGGCCTGGGCCAGCCCGTGGACCAGCAGGGCGGCGCCGAGCGCGGACAGCAGAGCGCCGGTCAGGTCGAAACGGCCGCGATGGCGGGGTGTCTCGTCGAGCACGAACGGCGCGAGCAGCACGATCGCCAGGCCCAGGGGGACGTCGAGGTAGAGCACCCAGCGCCAGGAGCTGAGCGAGGTGAGCATGCCGGCGAGGAGCAGCCCGCCGGCGGTGCTCGCGGCGCCCACCGTGGTGCACACCGCGATCGCCCGCTTGCGGGCGCGTCCCTCGGTGAACGTGCTGAGCAGCAGGGCGAGTCCGCTGGGTGCGGCGAGCGCGGCGCCCACGCCCTGCACCGCCCGTACGGCGATCAGGAACTCCGCGGACTGGGCGAAGCCGCGCAGCGCCGCGGCCGCCGTGAACAGGGCGACGCCCGCCATGAAGACCTTGCGGCGGCCCAGGATGTCGCCCGCCCGGCCGCCCAGCAGCAACAGGCCGCCGAAGGTGAGCAGATAGGCGTTGATCACCCATGCGGCGCTCACGGCGGACAGCCCGAGCGCCTCGCGCAGGCCGGGCAGCGCGATGTTCACGATCGGGTCGTCGAGCTGGATCATCGCGTTGCAGCCGGCGATCACGCCGAGGGCGGCGGCACCACGGGCCCGGCCGCGCCCCCGCGGGGCGGGCGCCTCGGGCGCCACCGCCGGTTCCGGCACCTGCACGGTCATGAGCGGCCTCCTCGGAGCGGACGTGTGGCGGTCGCCGTCCACCCTCACCGGAGCCGGCGGAGGACCGGTTCAGCCCTGCTCGAGAGCGGGTCGAGGATCGCCCGGCGCGCACCGCGCAGCCGCCCGGGCGCGCTACAACGGCAGTCGGCGGCAGCACGCCACCACGGACCGTTCACTTGCATTCATTGCAACGCAACAAGGTGCGACCTGTTGCGTTATCTTCAGGACAGTTGCAACGATTTCACGTCGGTGAGCAGGCAATACGGCGCTTTCACGCAACAATCCAGTTGTCGATTCTCTGAATGCAACGTAGCGTTTCTATCGTCGGAAACAGCAAGCAAGGAGCCCGAGATGCAGACGTTCAAGACTCCCTCCCCCGTGACCGTCGTCCTGGACGTCCCCGCCGGACGCGTCAGGCTCACGGCCGCCGACCGGGTCGACACCACCGTCGAGGTCCGCCCCTCGGACCCCGGCAGGAGCCGGGACGCCAAGGCGGCGGAGCAGACCGAGGTGACCTTCGCCGACGGCGTGCTGCGCATCGAGACGCGCACCGAGACGCACCCGCTCACCGGCGCATCCGGCTCCCTGGAGGTGACCGTCGAACTGCCGGCCGGCTCGCGCCTCGAGGCGAAGGTGGCCGACGGTGAACTCCGCAGTACCGGACGCCTCGGTGACGTCGTCTTCGAGGGCGCGCAGGGCACCGTCGACCTCGACGAGACGGCGGCCGCGCGACTGGCGCTCCAGGCCGGCGACATCACGGTCGGCCGGCTGGACGGCACCGCCGAACTCACCACCCGCAAGGGCGGGCTGACCGTCAGGGAGGCCGTGCGCGGCACGCTCACCCTGCGCACCGAGCAGGGGGCCATCACCGTCGGCGCCGCCCGCGGCACCTCCGCCACCCTCGACGCCGGCACCGGCTACGGCCGGGTCGACAACTCCCTGGTCAACACGGCCGGTTCCACCGCCGAGCTGGCCGTCCACGCCACCACCTCCTACGGCGACATCACCGCCCACAGCCTGTAACCGCGCCTCCGGCAGCCGCGCGCAGAGGAAGGACGCCGCCATGAAGCAGCCGCTCGGACCACCGCCCGCCGGGGCGGCCGGGGCCCGCCCGGGCCCCTTCGCCTCCTTCCTCCGCTTCGTCCTCCTCGGCGGCGGCGCCGGGGTCCTCGCCGGGCTCGCCGTGCCGCTGCTGGCGGCGGTCGTGCCCTGGGTGGCCGCGAACGCGGCGGTCACCGTCGCGTCCACTCTCGTGTGCACCGAACTGCACGCCCGCTTCACCTTCGCCCAGGGCCGCCGCGCCGCATGGCGTGAGCACTGGCAGTCCGCGGGTTCGGCGACGGCGGCCTACCTGGCCACCACCGTCGCCGTGGGGCTTCTGCACCTGCTGCACCCCTCCCCCGGCCTGCTGACCGAGCAGCTCGTCTACCTGGGAGCCTCCGGGCTCGCCGGTACCGGCCGCTTCCTCGTCCTGCGCTGCTGCGTCTTCGCCGTCCGCCGCGGCCCGGCCGTACGTCCCCTGACGCCCAAGGCCACGGCGGGCGTGCCCGCCCTGGCCACGGCGGCCTAGCCGAACGGGCGCACCGGGCACGGCCGTCGGCCGGGACCGGCTCGCCCGCTCGACGATCGCTCGAGCACCACTCCCGTACCGCCACAGAACACGGCCCCTCGCCCGCGCGCGAGGACACCGTGGGTACGTGTCGGAGCCGCCGCCCCGGACCCAGGGCGGTCGGCCCATCCGGATCCTCCTCCCTCCACTCGACGGAAGTGCGGTTACCCGTGGCTACCTTCCTGTACAGACTCGGTCGTTCAGCCTTCCGGCGACGCGGCCTCATGACCCTGCTGTGGGTGCTGATCGTCGTCGGCGTCGGTGCCGCGGCGTCCTCGGCACCCACCCCGCCGACCGAACAGTTCTCGATGCCGGGCACCGAGTCGCAGAAGGCGTTCGACCTGCTCGAGGAGAAGTTCCCCGACGCGGGCGCCGACGGCGCCACCGCCCGTGTGGTGATCCGGGCACCCGAGGGCACGGCGATCGCCGACGAGAAGCCGGCGATCGGCAAGCTCCTCGGTGAACTCCGCGAGGCTCCCCAAGTGGCGCGCGTCGCTGACCCGTTCGCCGCCGGAACCATCAGCCGCGATGGTCGCACCGCGTACGCGGTGGTCTCCTACGAGGTCGCCGCGCCCGAACTCACCGACCAGGCGCACGACGCGCTCACCGAGGCCACCGACCGGGCACGCGACGGCGGACTGACCGTGGAGGCCGGCGGTGACGCCGTCCCGATCGAGCAGAGCGTGTCCGGCACCGGCGAACAGGCCGGCGTCCTCGTCTCCGCCCTCGTGCTGTTCCTCACCTTCGGTTCGGTGATCGCCGCCGGCATGCCGCTGCTGACCGCCCTGATCGGCGTGGGCGTCGGCGTCTCCGCCATCACCGCCCTGGGCTCCACGCTGGGCCTGTCCGCCACGACCTCCACCCTGGCGATGATGATCGGCCTCGCGGTCGGCATCGACTACGCCCTCTTCATCGTCTCCCGCTACCGCTCCGAGGTCGCCGAGGGCCGCACGCCGCAGGAGGCCGCGGGCATCGCCACCGGCACCGCCGGTTCGGCCGTCGTCTTCGCCGGACTCACCGTCATCATCGCGCTGGGCGGCCTCGCGGTCGTCGGCATCCCGATCCTCACCAAGATGGCACTCGCCGCGGCGGGCACCGTCGCCGTCGCCGTACTGATCGCGGTCACCTTCGTACCGGCCCTGCTCGGCTTCGCGCCGCGCCGGGTCCTGCGGGTCGCCGACCGGCGCCTCGTGCGGGTCAAGAAGCCGCTGTCGGCGCGCAAGCTGCGCAAGTCCGAGGAGAAGGCCGCCAAGCTGGCCGCACGGACCAAGCCCGCCCTGTCCACCCGCTGGGCCTCCTTCGTGGTGCGCCGCCCGCTCGGGGTGCTGCTCCTCGCGGTGGTCGGCCTCGGCGCGCTCGCCCTGCCCGCCACCAAGCTGGAACTGGGCCTGCCCGGCGAGGGCACGATGGCGACCGACACCACCCAGCGCAAGGCCTACGACCTGCTGTCCGACTCGTTCGGTCCCGGGTTCAACGGACCGCTGACGGTCACGGTCGAGGGCGAGGACGCGGCCGCCGCCGGCGACAAGGTCGGCGCGGAACTGAAGAAGGACGGCGGCATCGCCTCGGTGTCCCCGGCCACCGCCAACAAGGCCGGTGACACCGCCATCTTCAGCATCGTTCCGAAGACCGGCCCGACCGACAGCGCCACCGAGGACCTCGTCAAGGACATCCGCGCGCGGGCGGCGGAGCTCGAGGCGTCCTCGGGTGCCACGGAGATCCTCGTGACCGGTCAGACCGCGCTGGTCATCGACTTCTCGCGGACCCTGTCCGACGCGCTGCTGCCCTACCTGGGCCTGGTGGTCGGTCTGGCCTTCCTCCTGCTGCTGCTGGTGTTCCGCTCGGTGCTGGTCCCGCTGAAGGCGGCGCTCGGCTTCCTGCTCTCCGTGAGCGCGGCGCTCGGCGCCCTGGTCGCGGTGTTCCAGCTCGGCTGGGCCTCCGGGTTCTTCGGCGTCGAGCAGACCGGCCCGATCCTGACCACATTGCCGATCTTCATGATCGGCGTGGTGTTCGGCCTCGCCATGGACTACGAGGTCTTCCTGGTCACCCGGATGCGAGAGGCCTACGTGCACGGCGCCTCGGCCGAGACCGCCGTCGTCACGGGCTTCCGGCACAGCGGACGGGTGGTCGTGGCCGCCGCGATCATCATGATCAGCGTCTTCTCCGGCTTCATCTTCGAGGCCGAGGACCTGGTCGCCATGATGGGCTTCGGCCTCGCCGCGGCCGTCCTGTTCGACGCCTTCGTGGTCCGCATGGTCATCGTGCCCGCCGTGCACTCCCTGCTCGGGAACGCCGCCTGGTGGCTGCCGCGCTGGCTCGACCGGCTGCTACCCGACGTCGACGTGGAGGGCGAGAAGCTGCAGCAGCGCCTGAAGTCCGCCACACCGCCCGCACCTCGGAGCAGCCCGGACGGCGAGCCGGACCTCGTGCACTGACCCACCTCGCTCCCGTGGCAGCGGCCCGGCGCGACCTCGACCAGGTCGCACCGGGCCGCTTCGCGTCGGCCGCCGGGGTCAGCCGACGACGGTCCAGGTGTCGCCGCCCGCCAGCAGCGCCGCCAGATCGCCCTTGCCGTGCTGCTCGACGGCCTGGTCCAGCTGGTCGG